>CAVSKE010000048.1:0-125598 GCA_963728305.1 uncultured Acidobacteriota bacterium | reverse complement strand
CGACGAACACCGAAAGCGGCGGCCGCGTCAGCAACGCGTTGCCAGCCAGAGGATCATCGAACACTTCTACGCGCCGCCGCGGCCCGTGCCCGCGGGACCGGTTGCGGCTCGTTGGATCGGCCACCATGTATGCAGGCGATTACGTGTCGACGCGGCGCCGGTTTAGCGGCCTCGAAGGTTTTCTGACGCGCATCGCGAATGTGATGTCAGTCAGCGTGACGAGCGATGGCTACCTGCTCGTATCCGGCGGCGTCGGCCCACCCGCGCGCTACGTGCCTGCAGGGGGAGCCCGGCCTGTTTCGTCCCGCCGGCGGCCCCGACGGGGCGGGCGGATGGTTACGGTTCGAGCACAACGGCAATCGCGTCGAGCGCGTCGTCCAGATGCCGGTCGCGTTCAGCGCGCGGGACCGTTCCACCGACCGATGACCATGGCGCTCGCAGCCGGCTCTGCGCTGTTCACGGCTGCGGCGGTCGTGGTCGGCTTTTTTCTCTGCGCGTCCGGCGCCCGCTCGCTGAGAGCAGCCGCCAGATACTCGCGAGACGCGCGCAACTTACCGCAGCCACGCTGTGGTTGGTGTGCCTCGCAACATTCGCGATCGATCACCGGCTTGATAGGGGACCTCACGGGCGTGTTCCGTGACTGGCCTGGGCCACTGCTCGCGACCGCCTCGTCTGGGGCGCTTGCGGCAAGCGTGTCGACGCTGTTCTGCGCGCTGCTGCTACCGACCGTGTGGCACGGCGCACCGGGATTGCCAGGGTGGTCGATGTGGCGCAAGGCCCGCTATACCGCCGCGGTCGCGATCTTCGCCGCCTTCGGTATTCTGCTCGGCGTCTGGGGAGCGCTCGCGCCGTGGGCAATCTGACCGCAGTCCGGTGGCTGCCTGCCATGCTTCAGCTTGTCTCGCCTGCGGCGTTGTTCGGTCCCCCGGGGCGGGTTTACTCTATGAGTGCCAGCGTCTGGGAGTGACCATGGGACGCAACAGTATTTGGATTGTTCAGATCGCGCTGGTGCTCGCGATCTATGCGGCACCTGCGGAGGCTCAGGTCAGCGTCGCGGTCGGCGTGGGCACACCGCACGTTGGCGCCAGCGTCGTCGTCGGAGCGCCGGCGTACGGCGTGTATCCGTACTACCCCTACGCGCCCTACCCCGTTCCGTACCCGGTTAGTACGCGCCGTATAACTACCCGTACACCAGGCCGTCCGGGCGTGTGCTCCTATCGCGCGTACCGGGCTACTACCGCGGCGCGCCGTACTATCGAGGCGCGCCGCACTATCGCGGCGTAGCGCCGTACTACTATCGAGGCGGTAGGACCTACTACCGCGGTCAGGCTTACAACGGCCGCGGGCCCAGGCTGCTCAGCCGCGGGCCAGCCAATCGCGGGAACGGTGGCGACGCGAGTCCTCCCGCTCTCGGCGATAGATATCCTCTGGCCGACGAACGCATCGGTTGACGCGCACGACGCGGACAACCGCGCTGCACTCACGCCCGACCGCGGCAAATTCGCGGCATCTTCCCGAAGGTCCCGATGCGAACTCGACGGCTATCATCGTGTTCGCGCTCACTTGCACGGTGGGCGCGCAGTGGCGCTCCGCGATCCCACCGCACCGCGGCTGCCGGACGGCACGGTCGATGTGAAAGCGCCGACGCCTCGCACCGCCTCGGGCACCGTGGACCTCTCAGGCATCTGGCAGACCGACGTGAAGTACAACTTCAACCTCGGCGCTGACCTGAAGCCAGGCGACATCGTGATGCTGCCGTGGGCGCAGGCGCTGTTTGCTGAACGTCAGGGACAACAACGGCAAGGACGATCCGGAAGGCTTCTGCATGCCGCCGGGATTCCCGCGCGTGTGAACGGCGTGCCCTTCCCGCAGAAGATCTTTCACACCGCGACTTCGATCGTCATCCTCTACGAAACCCGAACGACGTTCCGGCAGATCTTTCTCGACAGCAACCACACCCTCACCAGCGATCCGCAGCCGACCTGGATGGGCTACTCCAGGGGCCGATGGGACGGCGATACGCTCATCGTCGAGACAACGGGATTCAACGACAAGACGTGGCTGGACGATGCGGGCCACCCGCATTCTGAACAGATGAAGGTGACCGAAACGCTTCGCCGGCCCTGACTTCGGCCAGCTGTTCGTCGAGATCACGATCGACGATCCGAAGACCTATGCGAAGCCGTGGACGGTCACGCAGGCGTTCCAGCTGCTGGCAGACGGCGAGCTGATCGATACGCCTGTAACGAAAACAACCTCGCGCCGCCGCATCTGGTCGGCAAATGACCCGTCCCGCGCGCGGCACCTGTCCGTCCGTGGGACGATGCATCCCGCCCGCGGACGCCGTCGCGTCGTAAGTCCTTGCCGCTGTGGAAACGCAACCCGGCATGACGCTTGATATGGTCGCGCCATGAGCCTGTGGCACACACTGCGCATTGCCGCGCGAACCTGGCGGCGCACTCCCGCACTCGCGGCGGTGATCGTGGGCACGCTGGCGCTCGGCATCGGCGCCACGACAACGGCGGTCACGATCGCCTACTCGACTCTCGTGCAGCGATTCCCGTTCCCAGACGCCGACAGGCTGGTGTGGATCACGACATACGACACCCGCACGAAGGCCGACCGTACGCCGATCATCGGGTCGAACCGCCTGCCACAGTTTGCTGACTGGCAACAGCACCTGACGTCCTTCGAACAGATCGGCGCGTGGTCCGGCAGCGCGCCTGATGTGTTCACTGTCACCGGCACTGAAGCGCCGGAGCGCGTCAGCGGACTGCGAGTGACGCGTCAGCTGCTGCCAATGCTCGGTGGCTTTCCGGCAGCCGGCAGGCTCTTCCGCCAGGGAGATGATGTCCCTCGCGCCTCGCAGACCGTGGTCCTGTCGCACGGCTACTGGCAGCGCCGCTTCGCCGGCCGCACGGACATCGTCGGTCAGACGCTCACGATCCGAGAACGTTCCTCACTTCGTTGTCGGCGTGCTCTCGCCAGACTTTCCACTCTCAGGCAGCGTGTTCGCCGGCGAGCCGATCGATATGTACCTCCCGCTGACCATCGACCGGAACGAAGACATCGGCGGGTTCATGGCCGTGGTCGGCCGGTTGCGGGCCGGTGTGATGACGGAACAGGCGCAAGCGGAGTTGACAAGCCGGCAAAGGGCGCTGTCGGTCGGCAAATTTGCGTGGATGACCGCGCTGAGTCAGCAGGTGACGCCGCTCTCGGTCATCGTCACGAGGGAGGCGCGGACACCGGTGCTGCTGCTGCTTGCCGGCGTCGGATGCGTGCTGCTGATGGCGTGCGCAATCTCGCCAATCTCGTGCTCGTCCGCGCCAGCGGCCGACGCCGTGAAATGCAGCTGCGCGCCGCACTTGGCGCATCGTTCAGCCAGATGCTTCGTCAGACGACAGCCGAGAGCGCTGTGCTCGTCGCGATCGGTGGAATGGTCGGAGTCGTGTTCGCACTCGCTGCACTCGACGTGCTGCCGCGTGTAACGTCCGTGTCGCTGGCGCGCATTGGCGACCTGCAGGTCGGATGGCCCGCGATCGCCTTTGCGGCCACCGCCTGTGCCGCCATCACGTTTATCTTCGGCCTCGTCGCGCTGCTTCACCTCCGGCGTCGCGATGTGCTGGCTGGGCTGCGCCCGCATGCCGGAATCACGACCGAGCCGCGCGCGGTCTATGCCCAGCGTCTGGCACTCGTCACACAAGTCGCGCTCGTCATCGTCCTCGTTGCGACTGGAGGACTGCTGCTGCGCAGTCTGTCGGCACTACTCAACGTTGACCCGGGATTCGATCCACGCGGGGCAATGGCGATTCGCGTCGATCCAGCGGGGCGGCTGCGCGGCCCGGACCGTCTGCCGTTCTTCGATCAGATCCGCGAGCGGATTGCTGCCGTGCCCGGTGTGCAGTCAGCGGCACTCACCATCCACGTGCCGATGGGCGACCGTCCCAGCATGGGATGGGATGCGATTCCGCAGGGACGCGAGCGTACAACCCGGTCACTGACAATGCGGCGGGACGAATCGTCAGCGCCGGCTACTTCAGAACCGTCGGCATCCGGTTGCTCGAGGGACGCGACTTCGATTCGCGCGACGTCAGGCCTAACCCCTTGGTGATGGCCATCAACGAGTCGTTCGCGACGCTGATCCGCGCCGAGGGTGGCGATCCGATGCGAACCCGCATGCTCGTGCTCGGGAACGTTCGTGAGGTGGTGGCCATAGTCAGCGATGTCAAACATCGCAGTCTGGATGCCGATGCGACCCGCGAGGCCTACATCCCCATGGGCCAGGCGCCCACCTTCTTCCAGTCGTACGACCTCCGTCGTCCGCGCCGTCGATCCGATCGCACTCGTGCCCGCGGTCCGCGATGCGATCTGGTCGATCGATCGCAACCAGGCACTCGGCACGCCGGTACTACTCGAGAGCTACATCGGTCGGACACTTCGGCCGCGACGGCTGCTCACCGAAGTGATCGGCGTATTCGCGGCAAGCGCGCTGCTGCTCGCGGCCTTCGGTGTCTATGGCGTCGTCGGCTACCGCATGACGCAGCGGATGAAGGAGATCGCGATCCGGGTCGCTCTTGGCGCGCCGCACTGGCGCATCACGAGCGCGGTGCTGAGAGATACGGTGCTCTACGTCGGCCTCGGCATCGCGGCCGGCCTGCCACTGTCGCTCGCCGCCGCCGCGGCGATGCGTCGCTATCTGTTCGGCGTCGAGCCCGGGGATGGCGTGACGCTCGCGGCCGCGTGCGCGGTCGTGATCACCGTGGCGCTGTTCGCTGCGTACCTCCCTGCCCGTCGCGCACCGCGTGTCGATCCGATTGCCGCGTTGCGGATTGAATAAGGCACAACCAGGAAGCATCGGCGACCGTCTAACCGTCGGTTGCGTCACGCAACTCAGGGGGCACGCAACTCAGGGGGGGGCAGGGTCATGCTTGACGATGTGCGCTTTGGCTGGCGAAAGCTTCGGCAGGAACCGTCCTTTACCGCGATCGCGGTGCTGACGCTCGCGCTCGGCATCGGTGCGACGTCGGCGGTGTTCGCCTCGTTCAGGGCGTGTTGCTGACGCCGCCCCCTATGCGATCCCGAGCGTCTCGTGCTCGTTCAGCGTGCGCGAACGGATGCGCAGCCCGGTCCGCCGCAACGCTGGCCGGCGGCGCAATGGACGGAATGGCAGCGCGACTCGAAGTCGTTCGAGTCGATGGCCGGCTACCTTTGGTCGTTCAACTTCATCGTCTCCGACGAGGGCAGCGAGTCGCTCGAGGGGATGTTCGTCAGCAAGGACTTCTTCAAGGTTCTCGGATTGAAGCCGCTGCTTGGCCGGACATTCCAGGACACGGAGATGGTTTTCCCTCCGGCCGACGTCATCATCCTCGGGTACGACCTGTGGCAGCGGAAATTCAAAGGCGACCCGAACATCGTCGGGACGCAGGTGCGCATCAGCCGCAGGCAGACACCACCGACGGTTATCGGCGTCATGCCGCCCGGGATCCGGTTCCTGCCCTCACCAACCATGGCGCAGGAGCCGAACTACAACGTCGACGCGCAGGTGGATTTCTGGGCGCCCTCCCCGCTCAGCCCGGAGCGCCTGAAGGCGCCAGCATGGGAAGTGGTCGGGCGATTGCGGCCCACCGCGACACTCGATGAGGGCGGCGCGGAGTTGCGCGTGCTGACCTCGAGACAGGCGCAGGCCGACAAGGATTTCGACGGGTTCACCGCACAGGTGCAAGCCGTGACCGACACCTTCAATCGCGACGCCAGACGCATCCTGCTTCCGCTGTTTGGCGCTGCAGCGCTCGTGCTGCTGATCGCCTGCGGCAACGTCGCCGCGCTGTTACTCGTCCGCGGGCTCCAGCGGCAAGACGAGTATGCGATTCGCACCGCGCTCGGCGTCAGGCGGCTGATCCTCTTCCGACAGGTGTCGATCGAAAGCCTGCTGATCGCGGTGCTCGGCAGCGCGCTGGGAGCGGCACTCGCGTTCGCAATCATCCGGCTCTTCAAGCTGATTGGCGCACCAGCCATTCCCCGCCTCGACGCGGTCACCGCCGTATGGCCGGTCCTCGTGTCCGGGCTCGGTCTGGCGATCGCCGGAGCGTTGATCGCGGGCTTTCTCCCAGCGTTTCGCGCATCACGTCTCGACGCGATGCAGGTCATCAAGAGCGCCGGTCCGAAAAGCAGCGCCGGTCGCAGCGACCGGCGGTTGCTGCGTGCCGTCACCATGGGGCAAACCGCCCTCACGCTTGCCCTGCTCGTCGGCGCCGGCCTGCTCATTCGCACCACGAGCAATCTGTCGAACGTCTCATCCGGCTACAACGTCGATCGGGTCCTGACGATGACGGTGACCGCGGTGCAGGGTGATTGGAACAACTTCCATACCGTCGCCCTTGAACGCGTCTCGGCGCTCGCGGGTGTGCAGCGTGCTGCGTTCGCGTGGGGAGTACCACTGACCGGCAACAACTGGCCGGGCCGCATCGAGATCGAGGGTCAGCCGCCGATCACCACACCCGCCGACCTCGTGGCGCTTCCAGTACGCTCGGTTACACCGGGCTACTTCGACATCCTGGGGATTCCGATCAACGACGGTCGCGATTTCCGCGACAGCGATGCCGCCAAGGCCACACGCGTCGCGATCGTCAATCGCGCCTTCGCCGATCGGTACTTTCCGGGCACGAGTGCGATCGGCAAGAAGCTCTGGCAGGGCAGCGGACGTCAACAGCCGCCGTCCGAGATCGTCGGCGTCGTGGCCAACGGCCGCACGGACGACCTGACCCAGGCGCCGCAACCGGAGCTGTATCTCTCGCTGTGGCAGGCGGGAGCATTCTCGAAAGACCTCATCGTGCGTACCACGACCGATCCGCGTGCTGCTCATGACGGCCATCCAGAACCAGCTGCGATCGGTCGATCCCACGGTCTCGATCGAGAACGTCCGAACGCTCGAACAGGTCCGTGACAATTCGGTGCGCCACGCGCGATTCGCGATGCAACTCCTCGTCGGCTTCTCGATCGTCGCCAGCGTGCTCACATTGGTCGGCGTGTACGGAGTGCTGTCGCTGTCGGTCGCGTCACGGCGTCGCGAGATCGCTGTCCGCAGCGCCGTCGGCGCACAGCGACGCGACATCCACAACCTGGTCTTCGCGGACGCGTTCCGGCTGATTGCCGGCGGTGTGGTGGCGGGCATCGTCGCCGCCGTCGTGCTGTCGCGCGGCCTGACGTCGTTCCTGTTCGAAGTCGAGCCGACCGACGCCGCGACGCTCATCGGCGTCGGACTGCTGTTCGCGACCGTCGCGCTGCTGGCCTGCTGGATCCCGACTCGCCGCGCCGCCCGCATCGATCCGCTCGAAGCCCTGCGCAGCGAATAGCCGCTTCGTCCTCGGCCGGTCCGACCCGCCTTCGCTCTTTGAGCTACGGCGGGCCGGCCGTAGCTGTGGCAGACTTTCTGCGAGAAAGCGCGCGCCATGAGACACCTGCTATTGGCGACCCTGCTATGCGCGGCGGCAATCGCTCCTGGTGAGGCGCAGAACGCCGCTCCCGGACGTGAGCTCGAGTCCACGCTCACCTTCGAAACGACACACACGGGCACCATGCCGTCGGGCTGGGGCGGCGGCCCCCCGTCCACCATCTTCGTCGATGGCGAGACGGTGCACTCCGGTACAGTGGGCGGCGCGGCTCGAGCGCCAGCGGACGCCACCGGGCAGCCGTTTTCGGCGCTGACCCGGTCAATCCCGATCGACTTCGTCCGGAACGACGATCGAGTGGCGAGGGTTCCTGCGCAGCGAGAACGTCAGCGAATTCATGGGCGCTGTGGATGCGTCAGGACGGCGACGCCCCGAACCTCGCATTCGCCACGATGCAGCCGCAGCAAATCAGAGGCACGACCGAGTGGAGGGAGTTACTCGATCACGTTCCCACTCCATCCCGACGGGCGACAGCTCTTCTTCGGTGTGCTGCTCGGCGGCACCGGAAAAGTCTGGGCCGACGACTTGCGGCTGCTGGTCGATGGCAAGCCGGTGTGGGACGCCCCGAAAGCGGAACGTCCGAAGACACCGCTCGAGCTCGATCACCAGTACGACGCCGGCTCGGGCATCAGCATCAGCCAGTTGTCGGGCACGCAGATCGCGAACCTTGCGACGCTCGGCAAGGTGTGGGGCTTCCTCAAGTACCACCACCCCGCCGTCACCAGTGGCACGCGCCACTGGGACTACGAGCTGTTCCGCGTGCTTCCGAAGGTGCTGACATCCACGAATCGCCAGGCCAGTGATCAGGTGATCTACGAGTGGGCACAGCAACTAGGCACGCCACCGGTCTGCGATCGATGCGCTGCGCCCAAGAGTGATGAGACACATCTTTTGCCCGATCTGGGATGGATCGACAGCGGCGTCGCGCCGGCGCTCGCCGAATGGCTTCGCGCCGTCCATCGCGGCCGATCGCAGGGACGGCAGTTCTACGTGTCGCAGGCCGTCAACGTCGGCAATCCGCAATTTGACCGCGACCTGCCGTACGCCGCGCTCACCTTCCCGGATTCCGGCTATCAACTCCTCGGCCTCTATCGATTCTGGAACATCATCGAGTACTGGTTCCCCTATCGCGATCAGCTCGACGAGGACTGGGACGAAGTGCTCGTCGAGTTCATTCCGCGGATTGCGGCGGTGAAAGACAAGGACGCGTATCAGCTCGAGACGCTCGCGCTCATCGCCCGAGTCACAGACACGCACGCGAACCTGTTCAGCGCTCCGCCGGAGCTTCGGCCGCCTGCAGGCAGCTGCCAGCTTCCCGTCATCACCCGGTTCGTCGAGGGCCAGGCCGTAGTCACGGGATACTCCAATGCCACGACTGGCCCCGCAACGGGATTGCAGATCGGCGACGTCATCGAATCGCTCGACGGCACGCTGGTCGCGGATCTCGTCACGCGTTGGGCGCCGTACTTTCCCGCGTCGAACCAACCGACACGGCTGCGCGACATGGCGCGCGTGATGACCCGCGGGGCCTGCGCCACGGCGCGCCTCGCCGTTGCTCGCCCAGCCGGCGCACTCGAGATCACGGCACAACGGCAGCCCCTCGCCAGCGTAGACCGCCAGGCCGGCAACACCCACGACCTGCCAGGCGACACGTTTCGTCTGCTGTCCGATCAGGTGGCGTATCTGAAGCTGTCATCGGTGAAAGTCACGGACGCTGGCAGCTACGTGGATCGCTCCAAAGGCACGCGCGGATTGATCATCGACATCCGCAATTACCCGTCGGAGTTCGTCGTGTTCGCACTGGGCTCCCTGCTCGTGCAGCAGCCGACCCCATTCGCGAGGTTTACAGCTGGCGATCTTGGTAATCCCGGGGCGTTCACATGGTCGGCACAGACGACACTGCCGCCACTGCAGCCTCACTATGCGGGGAAGGTCGTCGTGCTGGTTGACGAAACCTCATTGAGCCAGGCTGAGTACACGGCGATGGCGTTTCGCGCCGCGCCGCAGGCGATCGTGGTCGGCAGCACCACGGCGGGAGCCGACGGCAACGTGTCGCCAGATCGCGCTGCCCGGCGGACTGCGCACCGCGATCAGCGGCATCGGCGTCTTCTATCCGGACAAGCGTCCGACGCAGCGTGTCGGCATCGTGCCCGATGTCGAAGTCCGCCCGACGATCGCCGGCATCCGCGCCGGCCGCGACGAAGTGATCGAAGAGGGACTGCGACAGATCCTGGGGCGAGACGTAACGGCCGATCAGATCCAGAAGATGGCCGCGCCTGCGCGCTGAGGGCGTGGCGGCGTGTTCATCTGCTCGCTGGCGGCTCGGAGGCGATCACCACCGCATATCGCGCTCGTCGTCGCGTCGGGTTGTGGAAGACAATCGGACGATCCAGTTGCGTGGCCAGACAGTCGCCGGTGCGAAGCCGGTGGCGCTCATCGCCGAACGTCACTTCCATCGCGCCTTCCAGCACCCAAATCTGCTGGTGCACATGGATGCTCCGCGCGCCGTTCTCGAACGCAACGCGCTGGCCGGGTGGGAACTCGACTTCAATGATCTGCACCGGTTGAGGCATGCCCGTCGGCGAGATGATGCGACGCCGATAGCCTGATCCGGGGTCCTCCCATTCTGGCTGGTCCTCGCGGCGCGCTAGAGGCCCTTTCGGCACCGCCCGCACGCCATCCGTCCCATCGAACAGCGACGGCAACATCACCCCCAGGCCGGAGGCGATGCGGTCCAGGACGACGGCAGTGGGGCTACTCTCTCCCGCTCGATCAGCGAAATCATCGAGCGGCTCACGCCGCTTCTCGTGGCGAGCTCGTCGAGCGAGTATCCGCGAGCGGCGCGCAACTCACGGACACGCGCGGCAATGCGTTCATGCAGGTCGGACGGAGCCCCGCTGACCGTCTCTATCATGGTGGATATCGTCTCCAGTATATAGGATACTGCTCAATCTCTCCGCGTCGCCGTACACTACACGGCCTCTCGCGGGGATGCTGACGCGAGATCCCACTCGCGTCGAGGAGGCATCGATGCGATCACGACTCATCGGGCTACTCGTCCTCGCTTGCTGTTTCAGCCTGGACACCCGGACACTCGCGCAGGAGAACACCGCCGAACTTCGCGGGCGCGTCGTGGACAGCCAGGATGCCGGCATTCCTGGCGTCACCATCCTCATCACGAATGAGGCGACCGGCGTCTATCGTCAGAGCGTCAGCACTGCCGACGGCTCGTATTTCATCACGGCCGTCACGCCCGGCGATCTACACGCTCGAAGCGGAGCTGTCAGGCTTCTCGAAGTACAGCCGCAAAGGCGTCCGCCTCGATCTGGGCCGGACCGCGACCCTGGAGATGCAGCTCAGTCCAGGCGCCGTCACCGAGACGATCACCGTCACGGCCGAGACGCCGCTCGTCGATGTGACGTCGAAGGAGATCGGCGGCAACGTGACCAACCGCGAGGTGACGATGCTGCCGTCGGTGAACGGCAACTTCATCGGCATGGTGGCGCTGCTGCCGGGCGTCATCTCCAACGTCAGCACCGAGTCGTTCGGCTCGGACGCGATCAGCGCCAACGGGCTGGATTCCCGCAACAACAACTTCATGCTCGACGGCGCCAACAACAACGACGACGTGATCGGGCAGCGGGCCGGCTCGCAGGCGCGAACGCCGGTCGAGGCCGTCGCCGAGTTCCAGGTCATCACCAATCAGGACGATGCCGAGTTCGGCCGCACGACCGGCGCGATCATCAACGCGATCAGCAAGTCCGGCACGCAACGCGTTTCATGGCGTCGGCGCGGGTCTGTGGCAGGACG
The DNA here is from genome assembly GCA_963728305.1 of uncultured Acidobacteriota bacterium. Taxonomy (GTDB): domain Bacteria; phylum Acidobacteriota; class Vicinamibacteria; order Vicinamibacterales; family UBA2999; genus Gp6-AA40. Next base: position 114,340 of record CAVSKE010000048.1, on the reverse strand, counting down.
CGGGCCTGACGAAGGAAGACTACTTCGTGAAGCAGAACGGGCTGACCAAGCCCGACACGCAGCTGCAGACGTATCGCGCCAACCTCGGCGGACCGATCGTCCGCGACAAGGCCCACTTCTTCTTCAACGTCGAGCGGGTGATGGTCGACCGCGCGACCACGATCACCATCCCCGCCCGTCCGGAATTCAACGCCTCGCCGGTGACGCAGGATCGCGTGTGGAACACGCTGGCTGCGGTTCGACCACCAGTTGAACGCCAACAACACCTGGGCGGTCCGCTGGCTGCGCGAGTCGTCGCCGCAGCTCAATCAGATCATTCCGGTCGTGTTCGTCGGCTCCGGTCACCGGCACGTTTCCGGTGACGCAGAACGCATCACGCGAGGAGAACGACGTCGATCAGACCGTCGTCGCCACGCTCAACTCGGTGATGGGGAACAATCGCCTCAACACGTTCCGCGTGAACTTCACGCAGGAGGACGTGGCGTTCGCCAACCCGAATTTCAACGGCAACGGCCAGGACCAGGCGGCGCTGTTGCCGACGCTCGTCTTCACCAGCTTCGTCGATCAGCAGAGCAACGTCGCACAGGCGCGCGTCAACGACGCCTACCAGATCGACGACACGATGTCGTGGTTCATCAGCGGCCGCGGCGGCAGCCACGACCTGAAGTTCGGCGCGCAGTACGAGTATGTCGGCGCGCGATCGACGGCTCAGGACAACTTGAACGGCACCTTCTTCTTCAGGAGCGACCAGAACTTCAACGCCGCCGATCCGCGGACCTATCCCGACCGGCTGCAGATTCGCGTGCCCGGCGCGCTGAATCGCTATCAGAAGGCGCACTTCGTCGCGGCGTTCGTGCAGGACAAGTGGCGGCTGACATCGCGCGACGATCAGCCTCGGGCTGCGCTACGACCTCGAGAGTCCAGCCGATTCGGGAAGTCGACAACCCCGCGTTCTCCGATCCATCGGCGTATCCCGTGGACAAGAACAACATCGGGGCACGGCTCGGCCTCACCTACGACCTCGCAGGCGATGGCCAGAGCGTCGTCCGTGGCGGCTACGGCCGGTTCTACGACAAGACGCACTTCGAGCTGATCTCGAACGATCCTGACCGCAGGAGCGTTCTCGGATTCGTTCATCGCGCTGTTCCCGGCCAACAACTTCGACCCCGGTCCGGCGGCTGGCAACCTGCCCACCGACCCGATGCTCGTGGGCGGCCCCACGGTCAACCGCGCGCTCCTGGCCGCGGCGTATCCGCCCGGCAGCCGCGATCAGGAACACCGGCACCGTCAAGCTCGACAACCCCGATCGCGTGATTCCGTACACCGACCAGTTCACCGCCGGTTACGAGCGGCAGCTGCTTCTCGACCATGTCGGTGAGCGCGGACTACGTCCACGCGCGCGCCCGCGATCAGCTGATGATTCAGGATCTCAATCCCGGGAGTGCGGACGTCGCCGGCGCGGACAGCGCCGGTCGTGCGCACGAACCCGGCGTACGTCGCACAGGTCAGCCAGCCGGTCAACGCTGGCGCGATCGACTACGACGCGCTGCAGGTGGCCCTGGTCAAGCGCTTCGCCTCCGACTACTCGTTCCGGGTGTCGTACACGCTCGGCTACTCGCGCGGCAACACGAGCGGTGCGGCCATCCCGCTGAGCGGCTTCCAGCTACTGAACGATCTGAACCTCGACCTCAACGAGGGACCGACCAACGTCGATCGCCGTCACAACCTCGTGATCAGCGGTCAGGCGCTCGTGCCAAAGACGCACGGTCTCACGTTCGCCTGGGTTGTGCGCGCATTGAGTGGCGCGCCCTTTACGCTGTTCGACTCGACGACCGATCCTGATCTGAACGGACAGTTCACTGAGCCGCTGCCAGCCGGCAGCTACACGGGCACGCCCGGTACCAACCGGAATCCGTGGACCGTGGACTTCGAGAGCGAACGCAACGGTGCAAGAGGCCCCGGACTGTTCCAGGCCGACATTCGCTTCGGCTACCGGTTGCAGCCCGGTCAGAATCGCAGCCTCGATCTGTTCATCGACGTGTTCAACGTCACCAACCGGGCGAACTTCGAGATCCCGATTGGTGATCGACGGCTGCCCGACTTTCTCAACCTGACGGCCCTGCGCGCCGGCGCCGTTCCGACGACGGTGCAGTTCGGGGTCCGAATGGCGTTCTAAGCCTGGGTCAGGCGGCCGGCCTGTGCCATCAGGTAGTTCCGTTCGGGAATGCTGGTGGTTCGCCGGCCGCTGATCGATAGTGCGCGATCGCCCCCTCGCGGTCGCCAGCCATCTCCAGCAGGTGCGCGCGCACGGCGTGCAGGCGATGGTGGTTCTTCATGCGTCCATCCGCATCGAGGTCACGCAGCAGCTCGCAGACCCGCGGCCGGACCCTCGACCATCGCCGTCGCGACCGCGTGATTGAGCGCGATCATCGGGTTGTCAGACAGCACCTTTCAGCACGCGTGTAGAGCGCGAGGATCTGCGGCCAGTCGGTGTCCTCCGCTCGCGCGCGCTTCGTCGTGTACGGCGGCGATAGCGGCCTGCACCTGGTACAGCCCGACCGAGCCTGACGAGAGCGCGTCGGTGACGAGGGCGACGCCCTCCGCGATCTGCGCGCGATCCCAGCGCGTGCGATCCTGCTTGTCGAGCGGAATCAATCTCGCCGTCAGGACCCGTGCGCGCGTCGCGGCGCGCGTCGGTCAGCAGCATGAGCGCGAGCAGTCCCTTGACTTCGCCCTCGTCCGGGAGGCTGTCGATGCACGGCGCGGGTCAGCCGAATCGCTTCGCGGGCCAGATCGCTGCGCTGCAACTGCGCGCCGTCGCTGCTCGTGTAGCCCTCGTTGAAGATCAGATACAGCACATGCAGCACCGACCGGAGGCGCGCCTGCTGCTCACCGTTCGAGGGCAGACGAAACGGAATCCCGGACGCCTTGATTGTGCTCTTGGCCCGGCTGATGCGCTGGGCCATCGTCGCTTCGGGCACGAAATACGCCCGCGCAATCTCCGCCGTCGTCAGACCGCCGACCGCGCGCAGCGTCAGCGCGATGGCCGACGAGGACGTCAGTGCCTCGTGACAGCACATGAACAGCAGGATGAGCGTGTCGTCCTGCTCCGCGTCGTGTTCGATGGCCGGGACCAGTCTGCGTCGATCGGCTGTGCCACATCGTTCTCGCGCCGACGCCGGGCGCTCTCGCTGCGGATGTGATCGGTCATCCGCCGCGAGGCGACCTGAATCAGCCAGCCGCGCGGATTGTCGGGCAGTCCCTCGCGAGGCCACTGCGTCGCCGCAGCGATGAGCGCCTCCTGCACGGCATCCTCGGCGGCAGCGAAATCGCCGTAGCGCCGCATCGTGGCGCCCAGCACCTGCGGCGCGAGATCGCGGAGCAACTGCTCGGTCGCCGCATTCATGAATCACGATCATCGCTCTTCTGCGGACGCCGTTCACTCTCTGCACGTGCCACGATCAACACGGAGGCGCGGAGGCACGGAGCCTCTTGTGTTTGCAGTCCGTCCGAAGTTTGACATTTCCAATCGAACTCATATATGTATGACTACGATATATGAGCACACCGACCGACGAACACTCGCTGAAGAAAGGTACCGCGGAACTGCTGGTCCTCGCGCAGCTCGAGGATGAGCCGCGGCATGGCTACGACATCGCCACGCGCATCGAGCAGCGCTCGAACGGCGCGGTCGTGTTCAACGTCGCCTCCCTGTATCCGATCCTCTATCGCCTCGAAGCACAGGGCAGCATTTCCGGCTGGTGGGTTGAGCGCGCCGGCCAGCGGCGGCGCCGCTTCTACAAGCTCACCGCGGCGGGACGCAAGAAGCTGACGCAGCAGCGCGAGACATGGAGCGTCTTCATGGCCGCCGTCCAGCGCGCCGCCGGGCTCGAGTATGCGTGACCGTCACTTTGTCGCCCACGTGCGCCAGCATCTCTCGAGGCGCGATCTGCCTGAAGACCGCTTCGACGAGATCGTCGAAGAGCTCGCCGCCGAGCTCGAGTCGAGATACACGACGCTGGTCGAACGCGGGTCGAGCGACGAGGATGCGTGGAAGGCGGCAGTCGCCCAGATCCCGTCCTGGTCGTCATTCGCACATGACCTCGCCGCGGCAACCGGCGCGCCGCCGCCGCGCGAGCCGCGGCCGTCGCGGCTGCGCGCAGCGCTCGGCATCGATCGCTGGCTGCACGATCTGAAGCTCGCCCTCAGGGTCCTGCGAAAGGACCGCGGCTTTACGGTAACGGCCGTCACCACCCTCACCATTTGCCTTGGTGGCCACGCCGCGATTCTCGCCGGCGTGAACGGGCTGCTCTTCCATCCACTGCCGGTTCCTGAAGCCGATCGCGTGCTCCTGATGGCCAATCAGTACCCGGCCGTCGAGAAACGGTGGGGCACTGTCAGCAGCACGCCGGACTACGACGATCGACTGCGGCACGTCACGGTCATCGAGGAGCAAGCGCTCTACAACTATTCCGGGATGACGATAGAGATCGGTGGCGTGCCAACTCGCGCCCTCGGCATCGTGGGAACGCCCTCGCTCCTCCGCCTGCTTCGCGCGCGTCCAGCGCACGGGCGTCTGTTTGTCGACAGTGAGTCCACGCCAGGGAACGACCAGACCATCATCCTGAGCGATCGGCTGTTCCGTGAGATGTACAACAGCGATCCCGCTGCGGTGGGCCGCACGCTGCGGCTGTCAGGGCGCGAGCTCACGATCGTCGGCGTGCTACCTCGTGACTTCACGTTTGGTGGCCCTGACGTTCGCTTCTGGACGCCCCTGGCGCTGACCGAGCGGCAGCGCTCGGACGAAGCTCGTCACAGCAACGGATGGCTCAGCATCGGACGTTTGAAGCCCGGAGCGACGATCGATCAGGTGCACGCCCAGCTGAAAGCGCTCGATGCGGTGAACCTGGAGCGCACGAGTCCGAAGCTCAAACCGATCCTCATCAACACCGGCTTCTATACCTCCGTCGAGCCCCTGGCAGAATATCGTCGTGCGCGACGTGCAGGGACCGCTCTCCATGCTCTGGGGCGCGTCGATCGTCGTGCTCGTGATCGGTCTGGGAAACCTGGGCAACCTGGCTTTCGCACGTTCACGAACGCGACTCAGCGAGCTCGGGACGCGGCTGGCCATTGGCGCCGGTCGGCTCGACGTCATGCGTCAACAACTCGTTGAAGGTCTGCTCATCGGCGGCGCCGGCGCGGGAGCCGCGCTCGCTGTTGGCGTGGGCATCCTCTCCACGTTGCGTCAGCGCGAGCTGATCACGAATCCGGCAGTCCAGATCGATCCCACCGTGGTGGCCATCACGATCGCCCTCGGCGTCGGTGCCGGAGTGATCGTCGGTCTCGTCTCCGCGTCTCCGTTGTTCACGATGAGACTCGGCACGATACTGCACACCGGCACGCGCAGCCGGACTGGAGGACGCGCCGTCCGTGCCACACGGCGCACGCTCGTCGTCGCGCAGATGGCCTGCTCGTTCCTGCTCCTCGTCGGGGCGGGACTGCTGTGGGTCAGCGTCCGGAATCTCTTGAATGTGAATTACGGCTTCGCGATCGAGCAACGTCATCACCGGCGGCGTCAACCTGCCACAGCCACGCTACGCAGCGGACGACGACGCCAGGTCTCTCGTCAATCGTTCGCTCGACTCGATCCGGAGACTGCCCGGCGTCGTCGCCGCCGGAGCCACAACCGTCGTGCCGCTCCGAGGTTTCTACCAAAGCGGCATCATCATCGCCGAGGGCTATGTGCCGAAGCCGGGAGAACCAGCGGTGGCAGCCGTGCGCGCGCTGGTCACGCCGGGCTACTTCGAAGCCGCTGGGACGGCCCTCGTGCGCGGCCGGTACTTCGACGATCGCGACACCGCCGAGAGCACCAGGTCGGTTGTCATCGACGAAAGCCTGGCGCGGCGATTCTGGCGCGATGAGGATCCCATCGGCCGGCGCGTCTTCCGGCCGTCGAATGCGAAAGAGCTCGAGTCCATCGGCCCGGACACGGCATGGCTGACGGTCGTCGGCGTCGTGCGTGACGCGCAGCTCCGTGGTCCACTTGTCACGGACTACGGAACCAACGGAACGTTCTACCAGCCGTATGCGGTCACCGCGCCGCGCGACTTCGGCTACGTCATTCGTACGACCGGCGATCCCACGGCTCTCGTCGGCGAGATCCGATCGGCGCTCGCGCAGATCGACCGCGAGCTTCCGCTCTTCGACATCAGGACGATGTCAGAGCGCTCGGAACTGGCACTGGTCTCGCGGACCAGCACAATGCAGCTGGCCACGCTGTTCGCCGCCGTGGCGGTGTTTCTGTCGGCGATCGGCCTGTACGGCGTGCTGGCCTATCTCGTCACACAGCGCTCGCGCGAGATCGGAGTCCGGCTCGCCGTTGGCAGCGAGCCGCGGGCGATCATCGCGCTGGTCCTGCGCGAGGGGCTGGGTCTGGCGCTCGGCGGCGCGGTGGTTGGCGTCATCGGCGCACTGATCCTCGGCCGGCTGGTTGCGTCGCAGCTCTATGGAATCACGCCGACGAACCCGTGGGTGATGCTGCTGATGACTGTCGCGCTGGCCGCCGTCGCCACCCTCGCCTGCATCGTCCCGGCACGCCGCGCGGCGAACGTGGATGTGATGAAGATCCTCAGCGCGCCGTAATGCCCTCCGCGTAGGGCACGTCCTTTGGACGTGCCGATCAGCGAACCGTCCACAAGGTCAACGATCCAACGTCCTTGATGAACATTCGCTCCCCGGAGATGACCGGCTGGGCCCACGTGGCACTGTCGGCGACCGTATACCGCGCGATCGGATCGAAGGCTTTGCGGTTCGCTCTCGCGACGATCAGCTCGGCATCGTCATTCAAGCAGGAAGAGCAGCTGCCCGGCTTTCGACCACCGCGGTGTTGTCGGCTTCGCGCGGCGATCCGAGCCACAGCACCTGCCCCGTCTTCGCATCGATCGCGTAGAACTGCCCACGCTGTTTCGTGGAGAGGCCGTAGAGCACGCCGTCTACGACGACCGGAGTGCTCAGGTAGGTTGCTGACGTCCTTCGTCTCCCATATGCGTCTCGACGAACCACGCGCCATCTCTCAGCCGCGGCCTGAAGCTGATGACCCGCTCCGGTGAGTTGACGATGATCGCGCCGTTGTCGAGGACCGGCGTCACCGATCCGTTCTTGCCATCATAGGGAAAGCGCCAGAGGATGCGGCCGTCGAGCGAGACGCCGATCACGAAGTCCTGTGTCGCCGACACGACCTGCATCGTTCCCTCGAGCGACACCAGGACTGGCGACGCGAAGAAGCCGCCTGATCCGGCCGTCCATTTCACGGTGCCGGAGCGCGCGTCGAACGCGGTGAGCGGCCCGTAGTCGCCCGGGTGCACGATCACGAGATCGTTGATCCCCAGCGGCGACACCGCCGCTCCGTAGAACGGCGGCTCCTTTCGGCTGAGCTGTTTGCCAGAGCTGCTTGCCGCTCCGCGCGTCGAACGCCGTCACAATGCCGCTGATGCCGAGCGTGAACAGACGGCCATTGTGAGACAGCGGCGTCGCTTTGGGACCGGCGCCATGCGCGGCCGCGGGCTTTGATGGCGTGTACGGCGCAGCGTAGCTTGTACGCCATCGGTACCGGCCGGTTGCCGCGTCGAGCGCCGTGATCCCTTCCTGCCCGTCCACACGCGTGAACACGTACACGATGTCACCGACGATCAGCGGCGTGCCGTATCCCTCGCCGACATCAACCTTCCATCGCCGCGTCAGCGTGTCAGGCCACTGCCTCGGCTCGACGAACACCGACGCGGAGCCATCGCGCTGCTGACCTCGCCACTGGACGTAGTCGCGTGATAGACGCTGCGCCTGGATCGTGACGGTCGCACAACCGACGATGCACGCGAGCAGCGCCTTACGCATCGAGACGCCGCGGACGATTCGGCATCGTCGTGGCGAGGATGTAGGCGGTCGGCCAGAGCATGACCAGCGCAACCGGCCACAATGGTCGCGGATCATCACTCGTGCCGTATGTCCGGTCAGGGCCCGCGTTGCGGTAGAGGCCTCGCCCCAAGGCGAGCGAGTTCTCGAGCCCGTGTGACCTCAGCACGGTGAGTGTCATCACCACGGTAGCGACGGCGAACAACCTTGCCGGCCGAACGACGCTCTTGCAGCGGCTGCGGATGCCCCACAACAGAGGCGCCATCACGAAGGCGGTTCTGAACAATCGAGGCAGCACGACGCCGTAGAAGTGCCCGGCAAACGTGTCCTGGCTGAAGCGAGCCAGTGTGGGTATTCCAAGAGTGGCAGAGGAACACCACCACGGCAAACGCAGTAGCCGCGACCCAGACCGTGCGCCGCGAGACCGATGCCAGCATATAGCCGCACGTCCAGGACCACACGCTCAGCGCTGCGGCGCTGAGGGCAGCTGACCAGACGCTCGCGAAAAACTCGCGACGCCACCCCGGATAACCCAGGTAGGACCAGTCCCAGACTCGAACGTAGAGAGAGATATCGTGCGCGCTGCTGACGGCCCACCAGCGCGAGGCGTGACTCAGCAGGATGCCAAGCGGCAGCACAACGCCCACCAGCGCGAACCAAGGCCGCCACGCCTTCCACAATGCTGCTTGTCGACGGACCACGAGGCCGAGCACTTCTCGGAACGTCCGCCACTCGCTGGCGCCGCATTCAGCGAGATCGCCGCGCACTGCCTCACGCTCGTGCGGCTCGAGAAGCCGTGCGGCCAGGTCGGCAAGTGTCCAACCGATGCGCGTCATGATTTCGCCCAGGCGACGCCGCGGCTCACGCGGCGGACAGCGTTGTAGAACGACGTGGCCGCATCAACGCCTTTCGGTGTCACGCGGACCATGCGCTTCGGCCGGCCGCCCCGCTCCGGCGTGGGGTCGCCCATCCAGGTCTTGATGAGCCCCTTGCCTTCAAGGCGATCGAGCGTCGTGTAGAGCGCACCGATCGAGCACGCGGAGCCCGTGGCGTCCTCGATCTCCTGCCGGATCGCCGCACCATAGGCCTCGTCGCCCAGACGCGCGGCGGCGGTCAGCATCAAATACTCGAACTCGCCCAGCAGCATTATTCATACATAGTGATACTAATAGGGCTCGCGCGTCAATCCGAGCCGGCAATGCCCAAGTCCCAACGCCCGACTCCCAAGCACTCTCAATTCCCAACTGCCAACTTTCGATGACTCTTATTGGGCGTTGGGAGTTTGGAGTGGTTGGGATTCGGGAGTTGGGCGTTGGGAGTTGCAGAATGGCTGGCTGGGTATAGGGCGACGCATGCGTCGCCCTACTGTATGCGTTCGAACCGCACGCCCCGCGCGGCCTGCCGGTTGAGCGTGAACCCGGCGACGCCGCCTCGTGGATCGCGGAAGAACCGGACCGTCCCCATGTAGTCGCCCACGAAAGCGTCCCTGGAGACGGGTAGCAGCGTGGACGATTCCAGGACGAGGCCAGAGTCACGCTTCGCAACTGTATAGGTCACGTCCAGTTCTTCGCTTCGGTACGCGCCAGCGAATGCGTCGAGATAAGCCTTCGACACATCGAACGTCACCAGCGCCAGCTCCATCAACCGCTGTCCCCCGCCGTCGACGATGTGCCACACGCGAGGCCGCCCGGCTTCGGCCGGCGAGAACTCGAGCGTGACGCCAGAAAGCGTGAACCGGTTGGCGCCGATCGGGGTCATCAGCAGGTGATAGTTGTCGCCGTAGAAATCCCAGACGCCGAAGCGGCCATCGCGGATCGACATCGACACGATGTGGTTCTCGTCCGGGCCGAGGCGATAAAGGCCGGTCTTGCTGGCCAGGTCTTCCGCCGACGGGCTCACTGAAGCGGGAACGGCAGCCGTCGCTGAAGCTGGTGCAGGCGCGCTGGCACCTGGCACCGCGCGTGGCTCGAGGACATCGTCCAGGAAGATATCGGCGACGCCATTCGTCAGGTCGTCGGGGTTCACCGTGGCCAACCCGCCCATGACCACCGAATCCATGTTGCACAGCACCGCGACGGCGGCCTTCTGATCGGGATAGATGACGAGCTCCGTGGCAACGCCGGCGTCCCCTCCGGACGTGCGCATCGTCCGCGCACCGCGATACGTGCCGATGCCGAACCCCATCCCGCTCTGCGTGGTCTGACCGCTCGTCAGCACACCGGCCGTCTGCATGCTCGCGAAGAGCTTCGGTGTGCCGACTCGCGCGTCGGCAAAGTTGTTCGCCCACAGCAGGAGATCCCGGACGCTCGACATCATCCCCGCATTGCCGCCGTAGCCCGAGCCTTCCGGCACGAGACGCCAGCCGGTCGCTTGAGGCGAATAGCCTGACGCATGATCCGGCGCAGTCCTGACCGGATCGCCGTTAAAGTAGGCGCCTGTCATGCCGAGCGGCTTGAAGATGTTCGCGTCGGCGAAGGCGCCGAGTGACTGGCCGCTGGCGCGCGCCAGAATGTTGCCGAGCAGCAGATAGCCGCCGTTGTTGTATTGGTATTCGGCACCCGGCGCGAAGTTCAGGCCGCGCTGACGCGCGAGGATCTTCAGGAACGCGTCGTTCGAGTTGCCGTTGTTCGGCGCCCAGCCCTGCAGCACAAACGCATCACGGAGCCCGCTTGTGTGCGTGAGCAGGTGCCGGACCGTAACGCGCTGATCGCGAACGGACCAGTCCGTGATGTACTTCGACACCTCGTCATCGAGCGACAGCACACCGCGTTCGGCGGCAATCAAGACGCTCATCGCCGTGAACGCCTTCGTGATCGACGCCAGGTGAAAGACCGTGGAGGCTGTGATCGGAACGCGCCGCTCGAGGCTCGCCGATCCGTAGCCGCGTTCGAAGACCACCGCGCCGTTCCGGCTGACCCCGACACCGCATCCCGGTGAGTCCGGTCGATTCCACGTCGCGAACAACGGATCGACTTTCGCGTCGGTCTCCGCCGCGCGAGACGAGGCACAGGCCCCGGCAACCAAGCAGACGATACTCAGCGAGATCGCGAGCGACACACGCACAGTCACGCGTCCTCCGTTGCTCGGCGCGCGGGCGTCAGAGCCGCGCGGTGGACGAGGATGCTCCCGCGGGTATGCGCTGCTCGATCCAGCCTTTGATCACGTCGAAGACCTGACGACGGTTGTTCTCGAACATCGCGAAGTGGCTGTTGCCGAGGATGCCGCGCTCCTTGAGATCGATCAGCTCGGCGCGCGCGCCCGACTGCAGCAGCGCATCGAGAATGGGCTTGCCCGGACGGCCGCCGCGTTCGGACAGCAGATACATGATCGGCATGCCCTTGAGATTCGGCAGCGGCGTTCCCGCGGCGCCACCCTGGACCGACGAGCGGCGCGGTTGCGCCTTCGAACGACACCACGGCCTTGACCAGATTCGGCTTCTCGTTCGCGACCAGCCATCCGAAGGGACCGCCGGCCGAGTGTGTCATCAGGATGCAGGGGCCGACGCGCTCGACGAGCTCGCCGCCGCTCATCTTCCACAGCGACTGCGCCAGCTGCGCGTCGCGCGGCGCCGAGTTGGCGGCCGCGACGAGCTGATCGACCAGCGGATCGCCGACGTCGCCGCTCGTGCCCGGCCACTGCTTGTTCGGCGTCCGCGCGGACGTGACCGTGTCGCGCGTGAGCAGATCGTAGGTGACCAGCGGACCAATCTCGCCGAGCGCATCCGGGTGATACGGCGAGCGGCCGTGACCCGGGTCGATCGACGAGGTAGACCTTGTAGCCGGACTGAACGAAGTGGTGCGCCCAGCCCGACATGCCGCCGAGCCCCATGTAGTGCACCATCTGTCCGCCGCCGCCGTGCACGAGGATCACCGGCAGCGGATGGCGCTGCTCGGCCGGCTCGAAGTACTGCACGAACATCTGCCCGACGTGAATCGTGCCGTAGGGCATCTTCTTCTTGTTGCCGGTGCCCACCCAGAAGATGCCGGTGTCGGCCAGCTTCAACGCGAGCGAGTCGCCCGATCCGCGGCGCGGCGCCGGTGACTGGCTGTTGCTGCCGGTCACGTTCTTCGTGATCCAGTCGACGATCGGCTGCAGCACCTGACGGCTGTTCTTCTCGACCATCATCATGTGGCCGTTGCCCTTGATGCCGAGCGTGCCCAGTCGCAGCTCCTCGGCCTGCACGCCAGCCTGCTTCAGAAACGCCAGCGCCGCCCGGATTGCCCGGTGACGCGAACGACGAATCGGCGGTGACGAAGACGACTCGCGTGTTCCGCAGCTTGGGCAACCGCCGCGCAGGCTCGGTCTGCAGGAAGTAGCCGGCCACGCCAGGCTCGGGCGTGGCGACCCATTGCGTCTTGATCTCCGCGGGATCGCTGACCGGCGGATCGTAGGTGACCGGAATGCTCGACATGCCCCAGCGGTTGCCACCGGCGAATCCCGATCCGGCGCCCTCGATGATCACCGTCGCCTTCACGAGATTCGGTCTCGCCTCGGCGACGAGCAGTCCGAAGGGACCGCCGGCCGAGTGCGTCATGATGATCGCCGGACCGATCCTGTCGAGCAGGTCGGCACCAGCCTGACGCCACGCCGCATGCTGCACGTTGAGCGCCGGCGGCGGCTGCACGGTGTTCGCCGCGACCGGTGGCGTCGCGCCTCGTCCGGCACCGGCGGCTACTCCGCCTGGCGCACCACCTTGCCGTCCCGCACCGCCTCCCTGACCTCCACCGGGCGGCGTCTGCTGCACGTAGCTGCCGCCTTGCCCGGCGACGAGTTGATCGAGGTCGGGCGATCCGACATTGCCCGCGCCGGGCCACTGGTTGTGATTCTTCTGATACTCGTTCGGCGTCTGCGCAGGATTCGCGCTCGGCGGCGTGAATCGTCCGGCGATGTTCTCGAGCACGGCTGCCTGCGCCGGCGAAGCCGCCGTGCAGCTCGGGATGCAGCGGCGACCGCCCGTGTCCCGGTCGATCGACGACGTAGACCTTGAAGCCTTCCTGAACCAGATACTGGAACCAGCCGGGACGGCCGTCAGGCGTGCCCATCCAGTCGGTGCCCTGACCACCGCCGCCGTGCACGAGCACGACCGGAAACGGATGTCGGACGACGCGCGGGAATCATGTACTCGACGTACATCTGCTGCCCGCCGACGAACGCGCCGCGCGCGGTCTCGGCGCGCTTCACGTTGACCCACATGTAGCTCCATTCGGCGACGTCGAGCGGGATCCTGGTAGCGGCGCCGGCCGGCCTGCTGCGCGAGAGCGGCGCGCAGGCGACGCCAGCGGCCCCAGCGCGGCGGCCGCGGCGCCGGCAACGCCCAGCGCGACGGCGCGGCGCATGAAGCCGCGCCGATCGATCGCACCGCTCGTGTAGTCCTCGTAAAGCGCTCGCAGATCTCGCTCAATCTTTCCGGTTGTTCTCTGAGGTCATACGGCCCGCTCCAGCGATGAAGGCGCGTCGAAGGATGGCGACGGGCAAGCATCGGGCAATTCGCCTGGGACTGTCAATCGTGACGGCCATACTGTGCAACGGCCCTGTCAGCCTGGCTGCACGGGCATCTCCGCGTCTCCGCCAGTCTCACGCGTTTCGTCGTGACATGCGCAGCGGACGTCGCTACTCGAAGCGCAGTCCCCGCGCGCTGAAATGTCAGAGCGCGATCCGCCACCTCAGGTGACCTTCCTGGCACAGCGTATGCCCTTCCCGACTGCAGGAGTCCGAAGCACAGAGTGTTAACCACGCGGAAGGCTTCAACGTTTCATTGACATATCGAATGCCCGCTAATCCTCGTACCGCGATGCTCGGGGGCCCGACGTGTCCGGCCGTGGGATGCACTCTGTCTCACTTCGAACAGTCACGCCATGCCTGAGGCTCATTTCTCTACCGTGACCGCCACCAAACCGTCGGCCCTGACCTCGTGTCGCATCCCCGCCGCACGAACCGCGAGAAGCGGCGTGCCGAACGCTCTGACCGCGTTCGAGGCACTCTACGAGTCGCACGGGGCCCGGATGAAGAGCCTTGCGCTCAACGTGCTGGGGAATCGCTCGGACGCCGAGGACGCGGTTCAGGAAGCGTTTCTGCGCGCGTACAAGAACCGGCAGTCGTTCCGAAGTGACGCAGCGCTGTGGACGTGGGTCTATCGCATCCTGCTGAACACCTGCCACGACATCGGTCGGGGCCGTGCGGCGCGACGCGACAACCACATGGTCGACGCCGTCGTCGCGGCGGATGTGCCGTGCCCGGCCGGCGACAACCCGATGCGATTGACGCTGGAGCGCGCCGTCGACGGCCTGGCGCCGATCTATCGTGACGTGTTTCTGCTCTGCGAGGTCGAGGGGTACACACACCGCGAGGTTGCCGGCATTCTCGAAATCCCAGAGGGCACATCAAAGGGTCGACTGTTCGAGGCGCGTCGTCAGCTGAAGCGGACACTCGCCGGACGCGGACCAGTGCACAGAGTCGATACGCTGGGATGCGCGCCCGCAACTCCGGTGCGACAGGTCAATTGCTGATTTCGGTCACGGCGTGCGTCAGTTCCGGTTTGATATACGACCCTGCTCATCGCAACATGAAGCGCGCGCGGGCCGAGGAATGGGAGTGGACGTTCGAAAGTAACGGCAGCGGCCTGCCCGAGGAATCGGCGTGGACGTTCGAAAAAGACGGCAGCGGCCCAGTTCGAGCGCCTCGGGACGAGTGACAGAACGATCCGAACGACTAGCCCTTACACGGTGACGGCGCCCACTTGGTGCCGTTCGGCTCCTTCTTGAAATGCGTGCTGGTGACGAAGTCCTGATTCAGATACTTCGCATCGGACACGATCGTCGTCACCACCAGCCATTCGTCGCCATTGGGCGCGGCGAACCGATCGAAATACTCGGTCAGCGTGGCGTTCTCGCTATAGGGCACGCCGTTCTTCCGCAGCCAGCCGCCGCTCATCATCGTGGTCGCCACTTTCAGATTGCCGGTCCGTGGAGCCTGTGCCGCACCGCGTCCGGCGCCGGCCACTTCCCATTCGGCGATGGAAAACCCCTGCAGCGTTCGCTGCGCGGGCGGCTGCTGGCTCTTGTCGAATAGCAGCCGACGGGTCTGCTGCCCGGCATCCGTCTCGACCTTGATCGTCCGCTCGTTCTCCCACGTGATGTGCAGGCGCGTCGGTATCCGCATCAAGCCCGCGGCACCGTAGGCGAGGCAGGAACCGTCCGTCGCCGGGTCCCATGCGTTGGCGACTTTGGTGCCCTCGGGGTTGAGCGGCACGCTGGCGACGTCGCCCTTGGGCGGCGTCACCATGCGCCAGCGCCAGTCCTCGTTCACGATCGACACCCAGTAGCCGGTCACATCGATCGGCGCCGCGGCTTGCGGAGTCGGTGGCGGCCCGGCCGGCGCACCTTGCCCACGCTGCGCGAGAAGACCCGGAGCCAGACTCACCGAGAGTGCAACTGACCGCCGCAACCAGAATCCCTCGTCTCATTCCGTCTCCTTGAAGCACGTCCAAAAAGGACGTGCCCTACCGCTCAACGTCCACTTGCGCCGATGCCGACCGCACGCCGACGATCGCGAAAAATCCCGCGACGGCGACACCGACGAGTGTGGCCTTCATGGGCGGGAATATTACTACCGCCGCCCGACCTGTGAGAGACTCTACGGTCGGTTCACACCAACACCAATGATTACGTGGCTTGCCGCAAGGCCTGTCGAAGGGACACGACTTCCAGCATGGACTTCATCATTCAGCTCCAGCAAAGCGCGGTCATGGACTGGGTTCGGGAGAGCGGGTCGCTGCTGGGATATCCGACCATCCTCTTCCTGCACACGCTTGGACTGGCCACCGTTGCCGGCCTCAACGGCGTCATCGATCTGCGGCTGCTGGGCGTAGCGTCACGGATTCCCCTGGCGCCATTGAAGCGCTTCTTCCCGTTCATCTGGGCCGCATTCGCCGTGACCGCACTGTCGGGCGTCACGCTGCTCATCGCCGACGCCGAGACCAAGCTGAGGAGCCCGGTCTTCTACATTAAATTGGTGTTCATCATTCTGGCGCTGGTCAACCTACAGTTGTTGAAGAAGCGCGTCTTTGCTGATCCCGAGGTGGACGCCCATCCGGTGTCCGGTCAGGCACAGATGCTGGCGCTGTCGTCGCTGCTCCTGTGGGTCGCCGCAACGACCGCCGGTCGGCTCATGGCCTACATCGGACCTGTCGGCGGAGGTTTGCAGTAGCGCGCACGCGTCAGCGTGCGCACACGGGGACAATCATGAACGCACCACATCTTCACCTCATCCTGAATCACGTCCCGACGATCGGCAGCGCCATCGCGCTCGGCCTGCTGCTCCTCGGCCTGCTCCGCCGTCAGGAAGCGCTGACCCGCGTGAGCCTCGAAGTGTTCTTCGTCATCGCGCTCGTCACCCTTCCGGCATATCTGAGCGGAGTCGCGACCGGCATGCAGCTGGAAACGATGCCGGATGTCTCGGTCGACGCCATCAAGAAGCACCATGATGGCGCGCTTGTCGCTTTCGCGTTGATGCTGCTCACCGGGCTCGCCTCGTGGCTCGGCCTGTGGCAATGGCGCCGGGTGTCGCGTCCCTCCGGTATCAACCTCGGCATCGTCCTCGTCCTGGCGCTGCTGACGCTGACGACGATGGCCGGGACCGCGACGATGGGCGGCGAGATTCGCCACCCGGAAATGATGCCGGAAGGCTCAGCGCCCACCGCCGGGCCGACCTGGATCAGCGCCGCTTACGTGCAGTCGCTGGTCACCGATCACACCTGGCTGTGGCCGTCGCTCGAAGCGCTGCACTTCATCGGCCTGTGGCTGCTCTTCGGCGTCGTCCTGCTGGTGAACCTGCGCATGCTGGGGATGATGAAAGCCGTACCGTTCTCGGCGCTCCACCGCATGCTGCCGTGGGCTGTGCTTGGCCTCGGCATCAACCTCGTGAGCGGGATGATGTGGGTCATCGCCACTCCCGAGCAGTACATGACGAACGTGTCGTTCTTCTGGAAGATCGGCTTCCTGCTGCTGGCCGGTCTCAACCTGCTCTACGTCACGGCATTCGACGAGCCGTGGCAGGTCGGCGCCAATCAGGACGCCTCGCTCGGGAACAAGGCCATCGCCTTCTCGGCGATCGCCTCGTGGTTGTTCGTGATGTACTTCGGGCGCATGTTGCCGTTCCTCGGCAACGCCTTCTAGAGAGGAACGGACATGAGTCTTGCCACTACTGTCGGTCTCGTCGTGATCTGCGTGATGCTCGTCGTCGGCGTGATCGGGTTCATCATCGATCGCCACGCCAGCAAGCTGGAACCTTAAGCACGGCCGGTCCAAAAGGACCGGCCCTACCGTAGGGCACGTCCTTGTGGACGTGCCGAACCATCACTTCAGCATCACCAGCATCATCCGCGACGGTTCCTCAGCGTGAAGGGCGTGCGGCACGTTCGCCGGCATGCGGACGATCTGACCTGCTGACGCCGTCATGACCGCATCGGCCACCTGAATACGGAGCCGCCTTCGAGCACGACAGCCAGCGCCTCGAATGGTGGCGTGCTCACTCAATCCTTCGCCCTCGTCAAAGGCGAAGAGGGTGACATTGCCACCGCCCGAACGGGCGATGACCCGGCTGGCAATCGCGTGTGGCTGCACCTGTACGAGATCGGCCAGCGATTCGGTCCGCCCAGCGGCGATGACCCCTCCCCGTTCGGAATTTCCGCTCATGACTGTTCTACGACGTCGACCGGCTCGCCAATTCGCAGTCGTTAGATCTTCTTGACCTCCGCGCCGTGCTGCGCGGAGAGCGCCGCTTCCAGCTCCGCCGCTGCTCCATCGGCGGGATTGGCGACCCCGACCAGGATCTTTCCGTCCGAAACCGCAGGATCGTACAACCCGGGACGGCGGCCAAGACCCGCGCTCACGACGAGGGTGACGACCGTCGCCAGCAGCGCCCCGAGCATCGTCAATTCGAAGATGATGATCAGGTTCGGCCACCACGCAAATGTCGGCAGCCCCCCGACATTGATCGGCCACGACATCTCGGTGATCCAGGCGAGTCCAAAGGCGGTTGCCATGCCCACCAGGCCACCGCCGCAGGCAATCCACCACATCCAGGTCGTGCTGTCGGCACGGCCAAACTCGAAGTCCTCCATCGGCTGCGCCGACATGACGACGATCTCGCGCTCGTGTACCCCCGCGGCTTTGAGACGGTTCACTGCCTGCTGGGCCGACGGCCCCGACGGATAAAGGCCGTAAATCGCCTTCACAGCTTCAGCTCCCCGAGGGCGTGCTCTTCCGAGCCTGGCGGCCGGATTTCACGCGGGGCGTGATCGCCGGCCTTCAGCTCCCAGATCGAAATGATCGGGACGACCTTGGCGAACAGCACGTAGAGCAGCGTCATCGCCGCGAACGTCGCGATCAGAATGACGATCTCGACCGGCTGCGGTCGATACGTGCCGTAGCTGTACGGCAGATACTTGTGTCCCAGCGACGGCACGATGATGAGAAAGCGCTCGAGCCACATGCCGACAACCACACCCAGCGACGCAATCACACAGCCGGTGATGGTGCGGAAGTAGCGGACTCCCATCAGCACCAGCGGCAGCACGAAATTGCAGACCACCATCGTCCAGTAGAGCGGCGCGAAGGATTCTCGCTGCGTCCGCCAGAACACCGCCATTTCGCTCGGCTCGTTGCCGTAGTAGGTGACCAGGCGCTCGTTGAAGACGAAGTAGCCCCACAGCAGCGCCATCACCAGCAGCAGCTTGCCGAGGTTCTGAAAGTGCACCGGGTGCAGATAGTCCTGCAGGTGGAGGAATCGCCGCAGGATCGCCATTGCGATCAGCAGGGCGGCAATCCCGCTGAAGATGGCGCCGGCGACGAAGTACGGACCGAAGATCGTCGTCTGCCACATCGGCACCGGGGCCATCGAAAAATCGAAGGAGACAATGGTGTGGACCGAGACGGCGACCGGGATGATGCCGATGGCCATGATCTGCATCGCCGTCTCCAGCCGGTGCCACTGCCGCGGCGTACCTCGCCACCCGAGCGCCAGCAGACCGTAGATCTTCTTTCTCAGGCCCGTCGACTTGTCGCGGACAACCGCGAAATCCGGAATGATCGGCAGTAGAAGAAAGAGCAGGCTGCCGGTGAGATAGGTGTTGATGGCAAAGAAGTCCCAGACCAGCGGCGAGCGGAAGTTGGGCCAGATCAGCCTCTCGCTCGGGTAGGGAATCAGCCAGAACGCCAGCCACGGGCGGCCGAGGTGAATGATCGGAAACAGCGCCCCGATCATCAGCGCGAACACGGTGATCACCTCGGCGCAGCGCGTGACCGGACGGCGCCACCCGGCGTTCACCAGCCGGAGGATCGCCGAGATCAGCGTGCCCGCATGGCTGATACCGATCCAGAACACGAAGTTGGTGACGTAGAAGCCCCAGTAGACCGGCCAGCTGATGCCCGAGATCCCGAATCCGAAGTAGGCCTGCGACAGCCACGCGAACAGAGCCGTGATGACAATGGCGCCGAAGAACGCGACGAGCAGGTAGAACCGCCACGACGTCTGGAACAGCGGCCGCAGCAGGTCGCTATTGATGCGCGCGTGAGAGGGATGGCTCATTGGCGGCTCAGATACGTCACCTTCGGCTTCGTACCGACATCCTCCAGCAGCTTGCTGCCGCGCGGCGACCGCGACAGCCGCGACACCTCACTCTCGGGATCGTCGAGATCGCCGAACACCAGTGCCCGCGCCGGACACGCTTGCGCGCAGGCGGTATTGATGTCGCCGTCCTTCAGCTCGCGCCCGTCGGCCCTGGCCTGGATCGTCGTCGCCTTGATGCGCTGCACGCAGAACGTGCACTTCTCCATCACGCCGACTTCGCGGAGCGAGACGTCGGGGTTGAGCTGCAGGTGCAGCGGCTTCTGCCACGAGGGGTTGAAGAAGTCGAAGAAGCGGACGTTGTACGGGCAGGCGTTGGCGCAGTAGCGCGTGCCGATGCAGCGGTTGTAGACCTGCGCGTTGAGACCGTCCTCGGTGTGGTGGCTGGCATAGGTCGGACACACCGGCTCGCACGGCGCGTTCTCGCAGTGCTGGCACATCACCGGGCGGAACTTGAGGCGGACGTCGGGGAATTCGCCCTCCCAGTAGCGCTCGACGCGGATCCAGTGCTTGGCGCGGCCGCGCGATGCCTGGTCGGCGCCGACGGTCGAGATGTTGTTTTCGGCGTGGCAGGCAGTCACGCACGCCGCGCAGCCGGTGCACTTGTCGAGATCCGCCGCCATTCCCCAGTTCGGCATTAGAGCTCCAGTCAACTCCCAACGATCAACGGCCAAGTGCCAAGTCAATCCCAATGGCCAACTGACAACCAGTTACGCAAGGTCCACTGCCAACGTCGAACTGATTCCATTGACAGGGAGTTGGGAGTCTGGCATTGGGCGTTGGCCCTTGGGAGTTGAGTCAATCATCGTCCGTGTTCCATTCCTCACGGGAGCCACCGGCGAACAACACGAGTCGTCCATCCGGTCCGCTCACGCGCGCGATCTTGACGCGCGTGGCCGCCCAGGCGATCGAGCCAACGCGATCGACGGTCATCGGCGAGATCACGTCCACCGGGGAGGCACCGCGGCCGCTCGCAAACCGCGTGAACGTGCGGTGCCCCTGACCGGCCGGAATGGCGACGATGTCGGGCGCAATCCCGGGCGTGATCACCGCCGCCAGCCGCACCGATCCGCGCGTGGACACGACGTCGACGATGTCCCCGTCGCCGATTCCGAGCTTCATCGCCGTCGACGGGTTGATCTCGACCCAGCTGCTCCACATCGCCGAGGTCATCGGATCCGGCATCTCCTGCAGCCATGGCAGATGCGCCAGCGAGCCGTCAAGGAATGCCGACGAGACGTACGGCAGCAGATGCATCGGATACTCCTGCGCGTCGCCGTCGAACGTCGGTTCGGCCCAGGCGAGTGAGCTCGGCGACGGGGCAATCGGCGTCTGCGCCGCCGCGAGCGCCGCGGTCGGTGTCGCCCACCAGCCACCTTTCTCCTGCGCCTCGGTCCAGGCATCGGAGTCCGGCGACGAGGCCGGCAGTCTTCATCACCGTCGCGGCCAGCATCTCCTCGAAGGTCTGCCACGGCAGCTCCAGCGGCGTGGCCAGCTGGCGTGACACGTCGAGCAAGACGTCCGGCGTCGCGCGCGTGTCGTGCAGCGGTTTCATGACCGGTGGTGCCACACCGAGCACGGCCACCATGGATCCCGATTCCGGCACAGCTTCCACGAACGATTCGAGGAACGAGTGATCGGGAAGGATCAGGTCCGACAGGATGCTCGTTTCATCGAGGAAGCTGCCGAGACTGACGATGAACGGTAGCCTTGCGAGCGTTTCGCCCAGCTTCCAGACCGGCAGCCCGCTGTAGACAGGATTCGCGCCGTCGATCAGCAGCGCCTGCGCGTCGCCGATATACGGGCCGTCACCCTCTGGGGCAAGCCGGAATCCCGCCGCACGCGGACGAGCGATCTCGAGCTGCGGCGTGAAGGCAATGCCGCCCGGCTCTCCGACGTTGCCGGCAAGCGCGTTGAGCGCATTGACGGCCAGTGCGCTGAACAGCCCGTTGGTATGCGCCAGCGGTGGGCCGCCGATGATCGCGACAGCCGGGCGCCGCTCGGCAAACTCGCGCGCCAGACGTTCCACTCGACGCGCCGCGACGCCGGTGATCTTCTCGACCTGCTCGGGAGAGTAGTCGGTGAGGCCCTCGCTCCAGCCGGCGATCAGCGCTCCGGCACGGCCACCGCCGCTGGCCAGCCGCAGCTTCTCGGCGATCATCACGTGCGCAAGGCCGAGCGCCAGCACGCCTTCGGTGCCGGGACGAGCCGGTACCCACTCGTCTGCGTTGGCGCCGGTCTGCGACATGCGCGACTCGACCTGGACAAAGGAGCCACGTATCCCGCTGCGGCCCTGACGCATGTGACCGTAGGCCTGCGCATTGGCGACCGGCGAATTCCAGGTCCCGAGGAAGTCGGCGCCGAACGCGATCACGTGGCGCGCGTTCCCGAGGTCGTAGGTGGGCAGCTGGTCGCGCCCGAAGCTGAGCGCGTTCGCGCGGCGCAGCACCTCGTCGCCAAACAGCTCGTAGTGCACAGCGCCCGGCGCTCCAAAGCGCGACAGGAACATGTCGAGCAGCGCGGCGCGATGACCGCGGCTGCTGGTCAGGCATGCCAGCGTCTTCTGCGTGCCGGCAGTGGTCAACGCGTCGAGCCGCGAGACGAGTTCCTTGATCGCCTCATCCCACGAAATCGCCGCATATCGCCCGCTGCCGCGATCGCCGTCGCGCTTGAGCGGCTGCGTGATGCGATCAGGGTGGTAGGTGACCTGGATTGACGCCTGTCCGCGTGCGCACAACGCGCCGCGGTTGACGGGATACATCGGGCTGCCTTCGAGCTTCTTCGCCGCCAGAATCTGGACAATGCCCGCCTGTCCCCCGCGTACGACGTCGGCTTCGGCGTCCATCACGCGCACCGTCAGCCCACAGCCAGAGGCGCACGAGGGACACACACTCGGCTTCCACACCGCCTGGCCGGGAACGATGTCCTCGTCAGGGACGAAGCGGATCAGCGTGTTCTCAGGACTGCCGCAGCTCGCCAGCGCCGCGCTCGTCCCGGAAATCGCCGTCAGTTTGATGAAGGAGCGTCGGTCCATCAGCGTGCAGAACCCTGTAATGCAAAATGCGAAAGGCAAAATGCAAACAGAGACGCGCGGCGCGTTCCGTTACGACTCGGCGTTTTGCATCTCGAATTTTGCATTTTGAATTACACGTGCCTTAGAAGTGGCATGTCAGGCAATCCGTAGGCGCCTTGGTCTCACGATGACACGTGACACAGAAGCCCATCGTGAGATCGACGTTCCGCTGCGCAACCGTCTGCTGCGCGATGTTGCCATGGCAGGTCGAGCACTCGACCTTCGCGCGAATATGCGGTGCGTGGTTGAACTTGACGTGCGCCTGCGCCGGGTAGCCAAAGACCCGCTGCCAGGCGAGATCGATCCCCTTCTCGCGCATGGCCGTGATCTGCTGGATACGCGGCCGGTCGGTGGCGATCGCGTTGTGGCAGATCATGCAGGTCCTGACGCTCGGCAGCCCCGCAACCGGTCCGGTCGTGACGCTTTCGTGGCAGTACTCCGTGCAGGCGATCTGCTTGCCGACGTGGATGTTGTGCGGGAACTCGATCGGCTGGACCGGATCGGGCCGTCGGTCCATGAAGTCATTCAGCGCCGCGCCGAACGATGGACGCGCGGTCGTGAAGACGGCAGTGCTCTGCCCAGGCAGCACCGGGAGAGTGGACGCCGCCGGCACGTTGCGCTCGTAGAGCTGACAGCCGACACCTCCGGCGAACGCCAGGACACCGACGAGGATGATTCGGGTGATAAAGGAACAGCCTCCCACTGTCCTCTCGGTTATTTCTTCGCGGTGTTCGCGGCCGCGGCAAGGCCGATGCTGCGGATGTAGTTGACGACCTGCCAGATCTGCGTCGGTGACAAGGTCCCCTTCATGCCCTTCATCTCGGTCATCGGCGCCGGCGCGCCATTGAGAATCAGGGTATAGATTTCGCCGTCAGCCGACCCATACACCCACTTGGCATCGGTCAGGTCCTCCGGCCGGGGGTTTTTCGGGGCAAGCGGGCCGTCCCCCTTGCCGCGCAGCCCGTGGCAATGCCGGCAGTTCTTGGCATACAGCGCCTGGCCCGCCTTGATCGACGCGGCATTGGCCGGCACCGGGTTCTTCAAGGCCGCCAGCTTGGGATCGCCGCCCTTCTTCTGCGCGGCAACCGTCTCCGACAGACACAGCACGGCACAACCGACGACGAGCAGCGTCCAGACACCACGCATGTCCCAGGTCTCTCCGTAAAAGCTTTAATACGATTCCGTAGAGGCGGGTCTTTAGACCCGCCTGGCTGTGCCGGCCTGAGGCCGCCTGGCTAGCCGACCAGAAATTCGAACGTATTGGCCGGGATCATCATAATCAATCGCGCCAGCGCTGCCACCGACAGCCACATCACGATCGACAGCAGGCCCACCGCCTTCAACGTCCCCGAGCCAAAGCGGCCTTCGTCGGCAAACGCGACCTTCCGCCGCACGGTGAAGGTGTAGATCAGCGCAATCGCCAGCAGATACATCTTCACCCAGAAGATCGAATTGGCGTACTGCAGCGTGGCCGTGGCCATCACCGCTGGAACACCGGTGAGGATCAGCACGACGAGCCCGGCGAACAGCCACGGCTGCGCGTCGCGCGCCACGGACGCGGTCGGCTGCTGGGTCAGGCCCGCACCCAGCAGGCGCAGGTCGACGATGAGGAGCGCGCCGAGAAAGGTCACCATCGCCGTGAGGTGAACGATGTTGACGGCAGGGCCCAGGTAAATCGAGGGGCCGTAGATCGCCAGGCTTTCCATCCACTCGAAGAAGGGCAATAGCACGGTGCTCTCCAGGGCGGACGGCCGGTCCGAAGGACCGGCCCTACGCTCTCTACTCGACGAAATACTCGGTCGTCATCCAGTCGTAGGCCACGAGGCGGCCCAGCGCCAGGACGGCGACCCACAAGACAATCGACGTCGCGCCGGCGATCTTGGCGGCCCTGCTGTCCCAGGCCGCCTCAGACTTGTGCGTGATGAGGTGAATGATGCCGGCATTGATGCCGGCCAGCACCATCAGCCCCATCTTCCACCAGAAGAACGTCTTGCCAAAGTAGCGCAGCGGCTGCGCCCAGAACAGGGCGATGCCGGTGATGGCCATCAGGACGAAGCCGATCATCTGCCACGGCAGCAGACGCGGCGAGATCTCCGAGACCCGGGTCCGCAGGTTGGCGACCCCGACCAGGCGCAGATCCATCATGAGGATCAGGCCAAAGAACCAGCACATCGCGACGACGTGCGCGGTGAGGAGGAAGGAAAAGCCGAAGGTCGACTCCCGGAGGTAGGTACCGCCCGGGAGGTTGACCTCCATCCACTGGAACGCCGGCAGGAAAAACTCAGCCACGCCGCGTCCCGTGTCCACGCAAACGCAGTTCGACTACTTCGCGGGCGCGGGGTTGGGATTGCATCGACCCTCGATGCCAACGGGCTTGCCGTCGACGATGGTGTCTCGATAGACGTCGTGACAAGTGGCGCAGGCCATCGTCACCTTGTCGGAGATGTCGAGGAACGCATCGAGCTTCTTCTCTTGCGCGGCCTTGTACGACGCCATCGACACTTCCCGCAGCGCCGCCAGTCCCTTCTGGAATGTCGGGTCGTTCAGCGGCACGGGCTTGCCGTTCGCGCAGTTGCGGCCGGGCAGCGCCACGAGGTTGGCGGCTTCGGCCAGGGCCATCGAGGCGTTCTCCACGGCTTCCCATCCGCCATAGGTACCGGCGTACGGGCTTGCAGATGCGGAGGGATCGGCGGCGTCCACAGGTGCACCGGGGTCTTTGTCCTGCGCGTCGAAGATGATGTTCGAGTTCGGGAACAGGATTCCGCGCATCACCTGGTTCAGGTTGCCCTTCACCTGTGGCGCGGATGCGGCTGGAGCGGCCGGCGCGGTAGGAGCGGGACTGCTGCAGGCCGCAACGAACACGAGCAATGACAGGACGGTCAAGACGCGCATAAATGCCACCTCAAAGCCGGAAGAGTTTACTTCAGGAACACACGTATTTGAATC
Organism: uncultured Acidobacteriota bacterium; assembly: GCA_963728305.1. Classification (GTDB taxonomy): domain Bacteria; phylum Acidobacteriota; class Vicinamibacteria; order Vicinamibacterales; family UBA2999; genus Gp6-AA40. Next base: position 88,788 of record CAVSKE010000048.1, on the reverse strand, counting down.
CTAGCCGGGCAGCCGATGAGCAGCGTCTGAAGACTTGATTAACTTTGCGTCACATTTGTCGACGCGTCAGGGAGTCACGGTATGGAAGGCGAGCGTCACCCAGTAGTCTCCCACTCGGCCTCGGCCGTCTGCGGCGGTCTCACTATATGAACGGTGTTGATCAACCAGGCGTACAATTCGGCGATTGTTCCGCGACCCTCGAACCGTGGGGAATCCCCGGCCACCGAGAACCTCGCGTGACGCACCGCCGCCCATGCTCGATCGCCGTGACTTCCTGAAGACCACCGTCGTGGCGTCGATGGCGGCCGCCGACGCGGCGGCGGCCGACGCACAAGTCAGTGCGCAGTCGGGGCGGCTGTTCCCCGGCTTCACCGCGCGGCGCATCCAGACCTCCGGTGCGACGATTCACACACTCGTCGGCGGCAGCGGACCGCCGCTGCTCCTCATCCACGGCTATCCGCAGACGCACGTCGAGTGGCACAAGATTGCGTCGGCGCTCGCGCAGCGCTTCACCGTTGTCATGACCGATCTGCGCGGATATGGCGACAGCAGCAAGCCACCTGACGGCGACAACCACGCCAACTACTCGAAGCGTGCGATGGCGCTCGATCAGGTCGAAGTGATGCGTGCGCTGGGGCACGAGCGCTTCGCGGTCGTCGGTCACGATCGCGGCGGACGCGTGACCTGGCGCATGTGCGTCGAGCATCCCGAACGCGTGACCCGCGCGGCGATCCTCGACATCGTGCCGCTGCCCTACTCGATGGTCACGCGCGAGTTCGCGACGCAGTACTTCCACTGGTTCTTCCTGATCCAGCCGGCGCCGTTTCCCGAGACGCTGATTGGCAATAGCGCCGAGTACTACCTGCGATCCCGCTTTCAGCGGCCGACCGGCGGCACCGGCGCCATCACCGACGAGGCGTTCGCCGAGTACCTGCGCTGCTTCAAGGATCCGGCGACGATTCACGCCACCTGCGAGGACTATCGCGCCGGTGCATCGATCGATCTCGAGCACTCCGGCGCCGATGGCGCGAAGAAGGTGACCTGTCCGCTGCTCGTGCTGTGGGGCGAACGCGGGACGGTCGGGCGTCTCTACGACGTCATGAAGATCTGGCGCGAGCACGCCACCAACGTCACCGGCAAGGCGCTTCCGGCTGGACACTTCCTGCCGGAGGAGGTGCCCAACGAAACGCTGTCAGAACTGATGCGGTTTCTCGCGTAGGGGATCACATGACATGGGTGGCGGTCGTCCTTGGCGGTGCGGTGGGAACGGCGGCGCGTCACGCCGTCAACCTCGCGACAACACGGCTGATGAGCACGCCGGTGCCGTGGGCGACGGCGGCCGTGAACATGATTGGCTCGCTGATGATCGGCATACTCGCCGGCGCGCTGGCTGCAGACCGCCTGTCGATGTCACCCTTCGCGCGCACGTTCGTTTTCGTCGGCGTTCTCGGCGGCTTCACGACGTTTTCGAGCTTCATGCTCGACAGCCTGACGCTGGTGCACACAGGCGTGCACCTGAAAGCAGGGTTCAATCTCGTCGGTCAGCTCGTACTCGGTCTTGCGCTGGTGTTCAGCGGCTACTACATCGGCCTGCGAGTCTGACGGGTCAGCTCTCGCCCTCGCGGAGCGTATAGCCAACGCCGCGCACGGTGTGGATGATCGGCGGCAGACCCTCGACCTCGATTTTCCGCCGCAGGCGGCCCACGTAAACGTCGATCACGTTGTCGAGCGGGCCCGAGCGGTTCGACTCCTTCCAGACCTCACGAACCAGCGTTTCGCGCGACACGACTTCACCTTCGTGCCTGGCCAGGTATTCGAGCAGCTCAAACTCTTTAGACGTCAGCTCGATCGGTGTACCCGCGCGACGGGTGCGACGGCCGATGACGTCAACCGTCAGGCTGCTGGCGATCGTCAGCTCGGACTCCGATACACGTCCGCGTCGAAGCAACGAGCGCATCCTGGCCAGGAGCTCGGCGAAGGCGAACGGCTTGACGACGTAGTCGTCGGCGCCGGCATCAAGGCCGTTCACGCGATCCTCGATGCGATCGCGGGCCGTCAGCACGATGACTGGTACTCGGATGCTTTGCGCGCGAATGGCGGCCAGCACATCGAGGCCGTCGCGAGTCGGCAGCGAAAGATCCAGCAGCACCAGGTCGAACGCCTCAGTCGCCGTTCGAAAGAACGCGCCCTCGCCGGTTCGCTCGATGGCCACGTCGTACTGCTCCGCCTGGAGGCCTTCGCGCAGCGCGTCGGCCACTTTCGGTTCGTCCTCGACGACCAGCACTTTCATTGCGCCGAGTCTAGCGAGCCCCAAGATGAACACACCTGAAGAATTCCTGTCTCTCGAGTCTGACAGATCGTTCAGACAATCTTCAGAATCGACCGCGTACTGAGTGGCTAGACTTGGCCGGTCTTGTCCTTCATCGATCGTCCACAGTTGGTCCTCGCGCGGCGGGCGCTCTTCCAGGTACATCTCTGCCTCGGGGTGATCACCGGTCTGTACATCTTTGTCGTCTGCGCCACAGGCGCGGCGTTGGTCTTCCGCATCGAGATGCAGCGATCGCTGCACCCGGAGCTGTTCACGCCGAGCGCAGCAGGACCTGAGGCCGATCCATTGGCGATCATGGAAAGCGTCACGAGGGCCTATCCACGCGAGACGCTGTCAGGCATTGATGCGCCGACCATTGAGAGGCCGACATATCTCGCCTACACGAGCAGCGGCGGCGAGTTTCGCGCGTTGCTGCTGGATCCCGTGACTGCATCGCTGCTCGGCGAGATCCCCCGGACGTCGTTCGTGCGAACCCTCCAGGATCTTCACTTCGACCTGCTGGGTGGCAGGGCGGGCCGCCTCATCAACGGCATCGGCGCGGCGGCGCTGGCGCTCATGTGTGTGACCGGTCTGGTCATCTGGTGGCCCGGACGCAGCCACTGGAGACGAAGTCTCCTCATCGATTGGGGTCGAAACTGGAAGCGCATCAACTGGGATCTGCACAGCGCGGTCGGCTTCTGGACACTTGCCTTTGTCCTGATGTGGGCGGTGACCGGCGTGTACTTCGCGTTTCCATCGGCATTCCGCTCGACGGTCGACCGGTTCTCTCCACTGACGAAGGCGCAGATACCGCAGTCGAGCGCGCGGGACGGACGAGACCCGCTTCCGTGGCGCGCGCTCATCGACAACGCGCAGCGTCACTCCCCGGATCAGCACGTGGCGCGCGTCGTCGTGCCCTCGACGGAGAAGGCGGCGTTTCTCGTGCAGTTCTCGCCGGTGAGACCAACGCCACTGGGTGCCGATCTGGCGTCCGTCTATCTCGATCAGTACTCGGGCGCGAGGCTGTCTGAGGCGGCGTCGGCCACGCGCTCGTTTGGCGACGTCGTCATGGCGTGGGTGGCGCCGCTGCACGTCGGCAACTTCGGCGGCATCGGTATACGACTCGCCTGGCTGGTCCTTGGTCTGGCTCCGCCACTGCTGTTCGTGACGGGCTTCATCATGTGGTGGACACGGGTCGTGCGCTCACGGTGGCTCCGCGCCGTCGAGCCAGACGCGCAAACGGTGCGGTGACGCTCGACGAGCGCTCGCACGATCTCACTCGATCGCTTGGTATGTGTAGGATTTCGTCGGCGCCGACCGTCGCGGCGTCGCCGCCGCCTCGCGAGCCTCTTCACAGGGCCGGCATCGCGCGGCGAAGGGGAGGGCCCGCAGCCGCTCGCTGGCGATCGGCTGATCGCAGTCGCCGCAGATCCCGTAGGTACCGGCCTCGAGCCTGCGCAGCGCCGCGTCGATTCGCGCCAGCGTTTCGCCTCTCATCTGCAACAGGGCCAGATCGAGATCGTCGCGATGCTCGGCGTCCACACCGTCCTGGCCGTCGCTCACGCGAGTGCTCTCGCTACGTGCGCGCACGTCGCGAATCAGATCGGCGAGGGCCATCGTCAGCTCGCGGCGTTTGTCTTCGAGCAGCGCCCGTAACTGCGCGACGCGTTTTACGGAAGTCCGTGGCCTGGTCATGGTTGGAAGGAAGCCGTCACAAACAGCGATACGACGTCGGCCGACGGAACGATTACCGACAGCAGCCAGATCATGAATTCAGAATCTGCTCTGCCACGGTCACATCAACGAGAGCATAGTTTGTCTGAAATTTGCGTTCAGGTTGGATGGAGGCGCTAGCGTGAGCGGACGATTGCTGATGATGTTCCTGGTGTTGGTGGCTCCGGTGCTGGTTGCGCCGGTACTGGCCGCGGATCGTGTCGCGGACCTGCATCAGCGCCAGCTGGATCTCGTCGAACACGACGTCGTGGCCCTGGCGCAGGCGATGCCGGCTGACAAGTACGATTTCCGTCCTGCGGGACCCACCTTCGAAGGCGTGCGCACATTTGGCGAGCAGGTGAAGCATCTCGCCACGATGATCTACATGACCGCAGCCATCGTCCTCGGGGAGCGATCGCCGTACGGCCCCGGGCAAGGCGACAACGGTCCGGATGACGTCCGCGGGAAGGACCGCATTCTCGAGTATCTGAAGGGATCACTCGACTACGCGAGAAAGGCGATGGCCTCGCTGTCGGAGGCCAACCACCTCGACCCGTTGAAAACGTTCTTCGGCTCCCAGCCGAGGACCGAGGTCGCGGCCGGCATGGTGTACCACAGCTACAACCATTACGGCCAGATGGTCGTGTACGCGCGAATGAACGGCGTTGTTCCGCCGTCGAGTCAGCGTTGAGCGCTCGCTATCGCTCCTGATCGCCCCCCGCCGGAGCGCCACCGCGGCCGCCGGGACCGCCTCCACGCGCGGCCTGTGGGCTGCCGCGACGGGGGCGAGGCTGACCGCCAAACGCGCCAGCGCCGAGACCCTCGTCCTGCGGCCCGCGGCGCGGACGGATGATGCCGCGTTCGAGATCCGCCGCAAGCGCCCGTTCTTCGGCCCGCTCGCCGGTGAACGAATTTTTTACCGCGCCATTTCCTTCGTGGCACTCGTACGGCAGGAGGACACCGCCGTCGAGTGGTGTCAGCGGAATCGAGATGGTGAACGGCTGCGGATAGGTCTCCGGGTCGATCACCGTCAACTGGTACTGCACGATGTTGTCAGCGACGCGCCGGATGCGCTCGACCATCGTCATCTTGTCGCTGTGCCGCAGGCCGTTGCCGTTCGCACCGATACTGGTCTGGCCGGTCAGATTGGTCGTCTCGACAACCAGCGTGTCGCCGTCCCACCGACCGCGCGAGTCGCCGAGGTACTGGCGGATGCCGTTACCGATGTGCGGACGTCCGTCGGTGTAGATGACGCGCGTATCGTGAATCATCTCGTAGCTGATCGCCACCATGCCCGGCGCCTGCACGATGCGGTTGCCGTTGCCGTAGATGACGCGCACGACCGAACCCCAGATGCCGCGCGTGATGCAGCGGTCGTAGTTGGTGAAGTCGTCGAAGGTGTCGAACGGGACCGTCGCCGAACGTGCCGCGGTCGCCGACGCGCGCTCGTTTGAGCGCCGACGGAAGCGGCTGTGGCTGGATGCCGTCTGGTGGATCGACGATGTAGCGAGGTCTGCCGGAATGCGCGACGGGCGAAGTCACCGCGGAATGAGCCGACCGCGTTCTCGCCGGTGGTGACTCCCTGCTGGATCTGCTTCTGCCGCGCCGCCCACTGTTCGTCGTTGAGGTACAGGCCGGTCGGCGCCGCGCCGCCGCCGCGGCCGCCGCCGCGCGACACGCCGAATGTCGCGTCGTCACTGCTCCACACGCCCTGAAGGTCGGGCTCGCCCCACGGGGTCTTGGGTGAAGTCCAGTTTGCGGGCTGGGGTGCGCCGTTGAACGCGGTAATCACCAACGGTGGCGCTGTGCTCGTACGTTGCTCTGACTCGTGCCCTGGCTCGACAGCGACAGGTGGACAGGACGGCAACCATTGCTGCACAACCGGAAGACGTCAGACAATCGCCGCATCATGACCTGCTCCTGGTGACCTCACTTGCGGCCGCCGATCGCGGTCCGCTCGCCAAACATCTTACCGCTCCTGCGGCGCTCCCGCTGAGCCTTCGTTGCGGCGTCGCCGTGCGGATCAGAACCGGTGTTCCTCCCGATTGAGGTAGGATCTGCGGCGCGCGCTCGCCATGAGCTCGACAGGGGGGCGCGGGGCTTTTCCTGGTCGGGAGACGCGATTATTCATGCATAAGTGGCTTTCGGCAGTTCTTGTCCTTGCGCTGTCCCTACCCGTGATCGCACAGGGTGGACGCGGCGCGCCTCCTCCTCGTCCAGCGGCCGGCCAAGGTATCGACGTCGGTGGCTGGTTTGCCCGCCTCGACGACCCCAAGGAACCACGAACCGGACTCAAGTTCGTCACGATGGGCACCGGCCTTCACGCGACAACGGGTCCGACGGTGATTCTGTTCGACCCCATGGAAGACTGGGAAGGTCCGTACACAACGAAGGCCACGCTGACGATGACGCAGCCTGCCAGTCATCAGGTTGCGTACGGCTTGTTCGTCGGAGGTCAGGACCTCGACACCGACAAACAGCGCTACACCTATTTCGTGATTCGACAGGATGGCAAGTATCTGATCGTGAAGCGCACCGGCTCGACCACGACGAACGTGGCTGGCGACTGGGCGGATCACGCGGCCATTCGCAAGCCCGACGCCAAGGGCAGCCAGACGAATGAGCTGGCGATCCAGGTCGGCAGCGACACGGTCGTGTTCCGGGCGAACGGCCAGACGGTGGCCACCCACCCGCGAAGGCGATCGACGTCGTCGGCATGTCCGGATTACGCATCGGCCACGGCCTCGACGTGCAGATCGAAGGGTTCTCTGTCACGCAGGATAAGTAGGCGACCGATGACGATCGCTGATGACGGACCCAGACGTCACGGAACGATCGTCGTGCTCCGGTCGACTGACGTGTTGGTGCCGACCATCAACGAGTCGGCGTAGTTCGCCTGCTGGCAGATGTATTCGAAGAGCTCCGTGCCATCCTCCCAGCGCAGGTTCGACGTGCCGGTGAACGGAGCCGTGTAGGCACCGGGATCGTCGACCGTCAGCTCGTATCGCATCGACCCGATCGACGTTCGCGTGTACTTCTCGATCAGATGCAGTTGGTTGGTATGCGGGATCTGCCCGCGATCGATCCAGAAGCCCTCGTTGAAGCCGATCGTGTCCACGACGAACGTGTCACCGTCCCACCAGCCGATTGAGTGGCCATAGAAGCTCGGCGACAGGTTCGTCGGGTGCGTGCGGCCGTCCATGTAGATGGTGCGGTAGGTATGCGGGCCGCCGATGTCGAAGATGTAGGCGACCTTCTGCTTCCGGCAGCTCGAGGAACTCGGCGCCATACGGCGTCAACCACTGGCGCGGGCCGCCCGACGGCTTGCAGCGCGTGTGCGGCTCGAGCTCGTTCCGGCGGCGATCGTCTGACACCGCGAGCGTCCACGGCATGTAGGGAACAGGCGTGCACGGCCCTGCGGCACCGCGTCCGCCCGCCCGGCCGCGCCGCGACCGCCCGGTCCTGCGCCGCCCGGTCCGCCCCGTCGCGCCCGGATTCAGCGATGCCGGCGCCGGCTACCGTGTTGGCGTTGCAGAAACCGAGATTGCCGCCGACCCAGACGCCCTTCATCGTCGCCGTGTTGCCGAGCACGATGCGTCCGTCGGCGGTGCGCGGCGGCGGCGCATTGGCCAGCTTGGCGCGCTCGCGCTGTTGTTGCTGCTGCCGGGCAGCGGCCGCCGCCTGATCCTGCGAGGATCCCTGCGGCACGGCCACTTGCACGCCGTTGGGAGCCTGCGGCGACTGCGCCCGCAACGCCACGACAGTGGCCAACGAGAACACGACGAATACGAGTGCGACTTTCATCAGGACCGATTTCATTCTGCGCATCCTAGCAGGCGTCAGTTCGCGGCGAAACAGTAGAAGAGTCCCGGCGCCTCCGCCGCGGCTCACATTGGCCTGGCTGCATCCGCGTGCGCCGTGCGACGAATTCCACGAGTTGTTGTCGAACCCCGCGCGGTCGTGGTGACCGACCTGCGCGCCGCCCACACCCTCGGCGCTGCTCGTCCAGTTCGAGCAGGTGTGATCGACACCGTCAGTGTAGGCGCGTCCGTCAGGCATCGTGCCGGTCAGGATGTCGTGCACCGTGGGGTTGGCCGGTGTCCCGCCGATTCGGCCCTGCAGCAACTGGCCTTTCTCGGTCACGGCGTGCAGGGCGTTGAGGCCATTGCCCATTCGCGCCTGCTCGAGCGTGTCGCCATGGAGATGACTCAGGATCACGAGCGATCATGTTGCCGGTGGCGCTGTACCACGGTCCATTGCCGACGCGGTCGCGGGCATTCACTGCGTTGGCGCCTTGCGTACTGAGATACGCGTGCCACGTCGCAGCGCCGCGGCCAACGGCCGTCGCCAGCGCCTGACAGTGCGCATCGGCGCCAGCCAGCCCGCCCAGATCTCCGCCTCGACCGAGCCCCGCGCTGGTGATGAAGAACGACATCGGCGGCGGTGCACCGCGGCCTCCGGCCTGGCCCTGAGGCTGCCCGCCTGGCGCGGCGGGAGGCTGCTGGCCCGACAGCGCCACAACCGTCGCCGCAATCACAAACGCGCACATCGACATCGCGATCCGTTGCATGGCTCCCTTTCCTGTGCGCTCTACTCTACCGTGCCGGCGACCAACCCGGTGCCCGGAGTCGGCTCGACGGCGACTTCGCGCGTCGCCAGCCGCCGGCGCACGACCCTGTTCCACCACATGATCGCGCCCGTGACGAACATGACGGCGGGCACAAGGCCGACGGCCGCCCACACCGCCTTCAGCCACGGTCCCCACGTCGGATCGCGCCAGCGCCCGAAATGAAGACGAGGCAGCCACTCCAGGAAGATATCGCCGGCACGCTCGCCATACGGTCCATCGGGATCCGAGATGCGCTCGACAAGATTCGTGAGCGGCTCCGGCATGCCCAGATACCACCCGGAGATGCCCCACATCACCATGAAGAAGAACAGCCAGAAGCCGAGCGCGCTGTGCAGATCCCAGTTGAAGCGCCTCCATCCGGCACTCACCTTTACGCCCATGCTCCGCTTCCAGCGCGACACCCCGGGCCACCACACCACGGCACCGGTGATCACCGAGAGCGTGAAGATCAGACTGAGCAATCCGTTCCACCACGGACCGTCGGGTCGCTCGAGCAGCAGGTCGTCGTGGAGGCGGGTCACCCACAAGAGAAACCACTGGCCTTGCGTGGTGGCATCACCGAGGTCTGTACCGGTATACGGATTGAAGAGACGCTCCTGCGTCTCCCCTGCGCGCTCGAAGACGATCGTCGCGGTTGGATCCGGCGGGCGTCGTGGACGACCGGCAGGCGCGCCAGGTCCGCCGGGTGCTCCCGTGACTCCAGAAGCCCCCGACGGGGCGGCCCCGCCGCCACGAGCGCGGTAGCGTCCCTCGAAAACCTCTTTCACAGTCCAACCGGGGTAGGCACGCGCCGCCGCCTGCACGGAGCTGGTCGGCCGTCATCGGCGTTGCACCTTCGTCCAGCGTCGCTCGCGGGGTGGCCAGCCATCGTTCGAGCTCGGCTCGGTAGACCAGCGCGCTGCCGGTGATGCTCAGCACGACGACGTACAGGCCAAGCGCCAGGCCCGTCCAGAGATGAATCTGAAAAAGTGCGCGGCGCAGCCACACGCGCTGCGGCTGATGCAGGCATCGGGTCAGGAGGTTCATGGGCACGCGAGCCTTTGAGGCCCGGGCAGTGTATCGCTGAAACCGGTCACGGATCCTGAAGACTCTCTGACGCCGCTGTCAGAACGCGAAGCGCAGGCCGAACTGCATCTCGCGCGGGCTCTTGGCGCTGAAGATGCGGCCGAAGTTGGCGATTGCCGAACGATGCGGTTTGGCAGATCGAAGTTGGCGCGGTTGAAGAGATTGAAGATCTCCCACCTGAACTCGAGCTGACGGCCCGGCCCCCCAGCCGACCATGTCTTGGCCAGCGCGAAATCGACGTTGGCGTAGCCGGGCCCGATGACGCTGTTGCGCGGCGCACTCCCGAATGTGAACGGCGCCTGCAAGCGCGAACGCCGACGTGTCGAACCAGCGTTCGGGGGTTCGCTCGCCACCCGGCAGATTCGGGTCGCGCAGTTGATCGGGACGCTGCGCCGGACCGGCGCCGATGTTGGCGCGATCGACGCTGAGATTGACCGTGAACGGCGCGCCCGACTGCGCGATGAACGATGGCGTTGGCGCGCCAGCCGCCGAGGATCGCGTGCGGCCAGACCCCTGCCCGTCGGCGAAGAATGGCAACTGATAGACGCCGCTGGCGATGAACTGGTGCCGTGTGGTCGAAGCTCGATCGCGCCCACTCGCCGGTCTCGTCGAAGACGTTGCGCACGTTCTGCGGCACGTTGGCCTCCGACTCCGTCGCGCCCGGGCTCGAGGCGTCGTCCTTCGACTGCGACAGCGTGTAGCTGACGTTGTAGGCGACGCTGATCGGCGAGTCGCCGTTCCAGCCTTCAGCGTCATCGCGTGATAGATCGACTTGCCGTCGAAGCGAATCGCGTTGATGCGGCTCAATTGCGGAATCGGCCGCCGCGCCTGGATCGGGCCGGGGCCCGGCTCCGGCACGTTGCGGACCGTCGCGTTGTCGGCGCCGAGCGTCCACGTGCCCATGTACGACACTTCGGCCATCGTCGCCGGCCGAAGCTGATACTGCAGTCCGCCGCTCCACGTCTGGCTGTACTCGACGCTGTAGTCGTAGTCCATGATGCTGCCGCCGACGGTGCCGGTGGCGTTGCTGGTCAGGATGTCGCGCGTCCGCAATGATCGGGACCCGCACGTCGGACGGCACATCGATCTGCTTGGTGAAGAAGAACGGCAGATTCCGCGCGAACGCCGTCTGCACGCTGTAGGCCCACTGATTCAGGAAGATGCCGTAGCCGCCGCGGATGACGGCGCGCGAATCGTTCAACGCGAGCGCAAAGCCGACCCGCGGCGCCAGCCGCACCGCGCTCGGATCGAGCAGGCCTCGTCCCCAGCCGGCGGACGCCGACGTCACGTACGGAATCGGGATCTGACCGAGCAGCGCCTGCCGCACTCGGATCGATCGCGCCGTCTTCATCGCTGGCGATGACGAAGCGTCCGGCATCGAGATCGATCGACGACAGCCGGTTGTCGGTGTCGTACATGTGCTGGTTGAACTCGTAGCGCAGTCCAAGGTTGAACGTCAGGTTGTCGCGCGCCTGCCAGTCGTCCTGCGCGTAGAGGTGCAGCCAGTTGGTGCGGCCGTTCTCGTCGCCGCGTCCGATCCCCGACGTCGCCGACGTCGGATAGCCGAGCAGGAAGTCGGCGAAGGCATTGCCGGTGAACTGCCCGGTGTAAGTGAACGCGCCGCGCGCGTTGTCAGGCTGCTCCGGCCGCAGCTGCAGATGGATAGTAGTAGGCGCCGAACTTCAGCCGGTGCGCGCCGCGATCGAGCGTGACGTTGTCGAACAACTCGAAGTGCTGGTTGTCGCGAGTCGTGAAAACCGTCGGGTCGCCGAAGGTGCTGTAGAGCCCTGCCGGTCGAGATCTGCGGGAATCCCATGTCGCGCGGATCGCTGGTCACGCCGAGCAGCCCGACGTCCTGCGGCGAACGTGTTGCCGCGATTCACGACTGTGTTGGCCGCCTGACACCGTCATCCATCCGACGCGCAGCTCGTTCAACACTGACGTGCCGAACATATGCGTGTGGCTGGCGGCGAGGTTTCGCGTGTGCGTCGTCAGTGAACGCCCGAACCCGGGGACCAGCGCCTCCTGCAGCGCGCTCGTGCCGAACGGCTGCTGTCTCATCGGCATCGAAGGTGCTGAAGCGAGCGAAGATCTGATCCGACGCCGTCAGCTGATGATCCACGCGCACGCTGAACTGATTCAGGTCGCGGTCCTGCTCCTCGATCGCCGTGAGGTTCTGCGTCTGTCCACCGGACGTCGGCCAGCGGGACGTTGCTGCAGCAGCGCCGCGGCAATCGGATCGATGCGTCCGGCGGGAATGCGATTGTCGGCGAAGGGAGCGCAGGTGCCGGTCGTGGGAATCGTCAGCGGATCGCAGATCGTCCCCAGGCCGGCGAAGTCGCCGTTGCGAACGGCGGCGCCAGGCACCGAAAACGTGCGCGTCAGCGACCGCTTCATCCGCAGCCCTTCGAAGCTGCCGAAGAAGAACGAACCGTTGCGGCGCAGCGGACCGCCGAGCGTGCCGCCGAACTGGTTCTGACGCAGCGGCGGAACCGGCTGCGCCGACCGGCCTGAAGTAGTTCGGCGCATCGAACGCGTCGTCGCGATGGAACTCGAACGCGCTGCCCCGGAAGCTGTTCGCGCCGGCGCGCGTGACCACGTTGATGAGCGCCGACGCCTTGCCGCCGAATTCAGCGGGATACATCGACTTCTGGATCTTGAACTCCTCGATCGAGTCCACCGACGGATTGATCACGAGGTTGTTGAACAACTCGTCGGTGACCTTGGTGCCGTCGAGCAGATAGATGTTGTGCCCGGATCGCTGGCCGCCGACATTCGGCAGCGGGCCGGCCTGCTGCAGCGCCTCGCCGCGCGTCCCGCCGGGCGGAATCACGACGGCGTCGCTCAACTGCGCGAGCGCGAGGAAGTTGCGGCCGTTCAGCGGGAGCTGCACCACCTCGCGGTTCTCGATGACGTCGCTGATCTCCGCCGTCGTCGAGCTGCAACAACGGGAACGTGCGCTGCACCGAGACCTGTTCGGTCAACCCCTGCACGCTGAGCGAGAAATCGACCGTCAGCGTGCGTCCGACCTCGACGACGATGGTGAGGGTCTGCGGCTGCAGGCCACTGAGACGCGCTTCAATGGTCCACTGACCGAGTCGCAACGCGGGCAGAAAGAAACGGCCTTCGCTGTCCGTCGTCCGCTCGATCACGATCCGGGTCGCCGTGTGTGTCGCGACGATCGCCGCGCCGGGCAACACGCCGCCAACGCTGTCGCGCACCACACCGCTGATCTCTCCGGTGTTGATCTGGGCAGCCGCCACGCTGGCCGCGAGCACGACCAGGACTGTGAGAACTCGGATCATCGTGGTTCGAGCGGACGCGAGGACCAGTGTATGGAGCGAATCTTCCAGACGCCTGCGTCCTTCGTCAACACCATGAGTTGCGCGCTGACGAAGCTGACCGGAGAGCCTTCGAACTTGCCGTCGTAGGTCGTCGTGGCGATCACCCAGGCCGTATCACCCGCGAACGTGATCCGCAACGGATCCCGTTTGCCGTCGACCTCCTTTTCGAAGTCGATGTCCAGCGGCAGGTGATTCATTTCATATTCGGCTCGAGTCTCCAGCCTGCCTGACTCGATGAACATCGCATCCGGAGCGATCACGCTCATCGCCGCCTGCGGGTCGCCCTTCTTGATCGCGGCGTAGAAGGACTCGAGGACCGACGCGACCTCGGCGTCAGTGTGTGCGTGGCGGTTGTGACGCACACGCCGACAGCCACATCGATATCGCCGCAAGAGCCGTGAGCCGCCGGGCCGCGCACCTCATCTAGCGTGTTCGAGTCTACCACCGGCAGGTGGCCGCTCACCTCGCGCGAAGATGGGAGCAGCCCAGCCAGCCAGACGCTCAGTGAGCGACTGCGTGAATGTGCGTGAAGAGTTTCTGAACTCGTTGTCAGGCGTGCGGATCGGGCGGTCCAAAAGGACCGGTCCTACGGTCGATCAGCCGGTCCAAAAAGGACCGGCCCTACGGAACGAAGACCAGGCCCCACGGTCGATCGCCAACCGTGACCTTGGCTTTCACCATGCGGCTTTCGACGTCCACGATCGACACATCGTTGGATGGCCCGTTCGCGGTGAAGATCGTCTTGCCGTCGGCGGAGATGTCGATCCCCCACGGGCGCTCACCCACTTCGATCGCCGCGACCGTCTGCTGCGTCGCGGTGTCGATGATGACGACGTTCTTGCCGCGGCCCGTCGAGATGAACACGTGCTTCCCGTCCGGCGCGGCCACGGCGCCCATCGGACGGAACATCGGTCCGGTAATCGGAATCGTCTTCAGCACCACGTGCTTCTGCGCGTCGATGTACGACACCGTTCCGCCATTCTCCGAGGTGACGAACGCGCGCGAGCCGTCGGGCAGGAACGTCGTCGAGCGTGGACGCGCGCCCACCTTGAATGTCTTCAGCAGCTTCCGGTTCACGGCGTCGATGACGGCCACCTGACTGTCTTCTTCCGACGTGACGTAGACCACCTGACCATCCGGACGCAGCTCGACGCCTTCCGGCTCGCCGCCAACCTTGAAGGTGGCCAGCACGCTGCCGTCCTCCACGGAGACGACACTCGCCTCGCCGACGTCCTCGTTGGCGACGAACAGGTGCGTGCCGTCGGCGCTCACCGCCAGCTGCTCCGGATCCGATCCGGCGCGAATGATGCGCTCGAGCTTCAGGTCCTTCACGCTCACGATGCCGATGCCGTCCGCCTTCTTGTCAGCTGGAGGCAGCGTGTCCTCGTCCACGCCTGGCGGCGCGATCGGTGAGCCGCTGAGAGCGACGAACACGTGCGATCTGTCGTGGCTCAGACGGATACCGCGCGGCCGCTTGCCGACGGGAATGGTGGCCACGACCTTCTGCGTCGCGACGTCAATGACGCTGATGTCGCCGCCGTTCTCGTTGGTGACGAACACCCGTCCGGCGACGGGCGGCGGGAACGGCCGCAGTCGTCGGCGCCGCCGCCGGCGCCGGGGCATTACCGGAACTGGGGGACGGCTGCTCGGGACCGGAACAGGCGGACGCGAGCGCCACAACTACAAGAAAGCCAACCTGTTGCACGCGCATATCGGCGCTCCGTGATAAGACGGTCGTCTCGAAAGCCTGAACAAAAATTCAGGATATAACCAGACTGGGTCACGGTATCGTGCCACAGACATGATGAAGCTGCTTCGCAAATGGCTCATCCTCTCGCACCGCTACGCCGGCATCGTGCTGAGCCTGTTCGTCGTCCTCTGGTTCGCCACCGGCATCACCATGATGTACGTGGGCGGCATGCCCCGGCTGACGCCGGAAATGCGGCTCGAAAAGCTGCCGAACCTCGACCTCGCGCGCGTTCGCCTGACGCCGGCTGAGGCCGCCGAGACCGGGCTGGTTGAGAGCCCGGGCCGCACGGTGCTGCTGTCCGTGATGGGCCGGCCGGCGTATCGCTTCGGTGCGGGCGAGACGACGACCGTGTTCGCCGACACCGGTGACGTCATGGAAGGCGCCACGCTCGCGACAGGCGCGGACGATCGCCAGCCGCTTTGCGGGTGTCACCGAGGACCAGTTAATCACGCTCGCGACGCTGAACCGGGTCGATCAGTGGACGCTGGTACAAAGCCGTCAACTGCCGCTCCACAAGTTCCGCGTCAACGACGAGCGCGGCACCGAACTCTACGTCTCGCCACGCACCGGCGAGGTGACGATGGTCACCACGCGGCGCGGACGCGCGCTGGCGTGGGTCAGCACCATTCCGCATTTCCTCTACTTCGCCGCGCTGCGTGAGAACCAGCCAGTCTGGTATCAGTTCGTCGTCTGGTCGTCTGGTCTGGTGTGCGCGCTTGGCCGGTGCTCGGGCTCGTCCTGGGTGTCGTGCAATCGTGGCGCAACAGAAGTACGCCGGCGCCATGCGATGGCACTACGTCACCGGTCTGGTATTCGGCGTGTTCACCGCGACGTGGGCGTTCAGCGGGCTGCTGTCGATGGAACCGTTCGAGTGGACCAACTCAGAGCCGCTCGAGGTGCGCCGCGACGTCTTCACCGGCGGAGCAATCGATCTCGTCAATTCGCGGCCTGAAGCCCGGCCGAGTGGGATCACATCGGTCGACGGCCGCGGCATCAAGGAGATCGAGCTCGCCCGCATTCACGACGACCACTACTACGTCGTTCGCCTCGCGCACGATCCCGAAGCCGACAAGCGGCCCGAACGACTGCATCAGCCGTACTACATCACCGGGCGCGCCGAAACTGATCGTCTGCTGGTGCGTGCCGACACGTTGCAGGTACGGCGGGACACGTTCAGCGCGGAGTCGCTCGTGGCTCGTCTGCGTGCGGCGGTGCCTGACGTCCCGATCGTCGAACAGCAGATGCTCACCGAATACGACGCGTACTACTACTCGCGTCAGTATCTGACCCCGCTGCCTGTGCTGCGGGTGAAGTTCGCCGATCCCGGCGAGACGTGGTTCTACATCGATCCGTCGAACAGCGCGATGCTCTCGCAAGTGACTCGCTTGAGCCGTCTCGAGCGCTGGCTGTACAACGGGCTGCACAGCTTCGACTTCCCGGGCTTCTACGACATGCGCCCGCTGTGGGACATCGCGATGATTGTGCTGCTCCTCGGTGGTCTGGCGAGCAGCTCGATTGGACTGGGACTTGGATTCTCGCGCGTGGCGCGCGGCGTCAGACGGCTCGTGCCGTCGCGCAACGCGGACGCGACCACACCACTTCAAGAGAGGGATGCCTGAATGCGAACATGGTCCGTGGTACTCGTCGTCTGTGCGGCGGTGATCGCCGCGTCTTGTCAGTCGAAACAGGCCGAGCCGGCGGCGCCGGCCGCCCCGCAGCCGTCGTACACGACCTCGGCGACGATCAAGGACATCATGCTGCACGTCGTCGATCCCGCCGGTGACATGGTGTGGGACGCGGTGGCGTCGGTGATCGACAAGCAGGGCCTGCACGAGACGGCGCCGAAGACCGACGAGGACTGGTTCAAGGTTCGCACCGGCGTCATCACGCTGATTGAGGCGAGCAATCTGCTGATGGTTCCCGGGCGCGCGATGGCCAGACCCGGCGAGAAGTCAGTGGCACCGGGCGTCGAGCTCGAGCCCGCCGAGATGGAAGTCCTCGTCAACAAGGATCGTGAAGGATGGAATCGCCGCGCCCTTGACCTGCACAACATCAGCCTCAAGGTGCTCGACATCGTCGAAAAGAAGGACGCGCAGGCGCTCTTCGAGATCGGCGAGGATCTCGACAAGGCGTGCGAGAACTGCCATCGCGCCTACTGGTATCCGAACGAGAAGATCCCCGATTTCCCGAGCGACGTGCCACCGACGGCGGACACCGTCGTCGAAATAACCGCTGCCGGCCGGTCAAAGGACCGGCCTTACCCTTTAAACCGGCCGGTCCAAAGAGGACCGGCCCTACCTGTTAATTAAACGTCACCGTGTGGTTGTGGGCCTCGGTCGTTGTCGAGGTGACCGACACCTGCTGGTTCTGCCCGATGGCGGCCACCTGTGCCGCTGTGAGATCGATCGTGTGCGTGTGCCCGTTGCCCGTGCTCAACGTCGCCGTCAGCGCGCCGCCTGCGGTGATCTGCGCGGTTGAGATCGTCACCGAGTGCCCGTGGTTCGCGCTGATCGTGCCGACCTCACCCTGACCCGAAGGACCAGTGCCGTTGTCGTCATCGTCGTCACCACAGCCGGTGATCGTGATCGTCGCGCCGGCGAGAATGGCCAGCGCCCACTCGAGCGTGAACTCGCGCCTGGTCAGGAGATGTTCGTCAGACATAGCTCTTCCCTCCCCCCGCGGCAGGGAGGGCACCACGAAGCGTGCCATTGAAAATGGCGCCCCTGTCTGAAGAGCGGCCTCCGGTCGAGTATTCCGGCTTACGAATCGCAGGAGAGACTTACATCTCGACTGTTCGACGTCCCCGTCAATTGAACGTCACTGTGTGGCTATGGTCGTCGGTGGTGGACGAGGTCTTTGCAACTCGTCCGTTCTCCGAGATCGCCGCGAGCTCCGGCGTGGTCAAGGTCAGCGTGTGGTTATGGGTGGCTTGATAGCGCATATCGATCGTGATCGAGCTGTTCGAGCTCAGCTCCGCCGCCTGGACGACGGCGCGATGTCCGTGATTGGCACTCACCACACCTTCACGAGCGCCGGGCGGAGGTGACGGTCCGACTTCATTGCCATCGCAGCCGGTGATGGTGATCGTCGCCGCGGCGAGAATTGCGAGCGCCGACTCCACCGTGAATGCCCGCCTGCTCAGGAGCTGGTCATCGGACATGACGGGTTCCTCTGGACATGGTGCATACGAAGCGTGCCACGCTACGCGGCGGCCTTGCTTCGCTGGACGATGCGCCGCCGTTCGTTGGCCGGCAGATTCCGCACAAAACACACGATGAGATGTCGCATCATCAGCCATCGCGGCACTCGGCGTCGCGTACACAACTCCGCGAACATGGCGCGCGTGTCCGGGGGGACTCGTACTGTCAATACCGGGTAGTCGCGCAAACGCTCGCCAGGGCGCACTCCGCCACGCGGCCGTCCTCGTTTTCGATTCGTTGCAGCTACGTTGTTCTCCGCCATACGGCCGGGTTCCTGAGCAAATGAACTGCCAAGAATGTTATCGCCTTAACGCACCGAAACCTGGCTTTTGAGCGATGAGGTTCTGACGCGTAAGAAGCGGGACGGTAGAAGTGTGCAGCGGCATTCCCTGTCGCAATTCAGCGTACGCCGAATTGTGGATACACAAAATTGACGAGCCGGCGCACGCACCGTACCGTAGAGTCCGCTCGTTCCATGAACAGATCGTCGGACCACCGCACCCAAGGGGACCACTGTGCCCGAACGCCAGTTTCTGGCGAAGCTTCCGCCCGCTGCCGCAGGTTTGCTGCGGGTGGCCCACGATCTCTCCTTCGCACGCGACCTTGAAACCGTCGTCGTCACGGCACGCACTGCTGCCCGGGCACTGACCGGCGCCGATGGCGTGTCGATCGTGCTGCGGTCTGGCGGCGAGTGCTATTACGCCGACGAAGACGCCATCGCTCCGCTCTGGAAAGGCCGCCGGTTTCCGCTCGATGCCTGCGTCTCGGGCTGGGTGATGACCCATGACCTGGCGGTCGTCATCCCCGACATCTACTCCGATCCGCGCGTGCCGCACGACGTGTATCGGCCGACGTTCGTCAGGAGCCTGGCGATCGTCCCGGTGCGGGCGCCCGAGCCGATTGCCGCAATCGGCGCCTATTGGGCCACTCGAACATGAGGCGACGGAAGACGAGCTCGGCGCGATGACGCTGCTCGCCGACAGCATCGCCCTGGCGCTGCGCAACGTCCAGCTGTACGAGGAGCTGTCGCTGGCGCTGAGCCGCGAGAAGGACGCCCGCCTCGCCGCCGAGGCAGCGATTGCCAGCAAGGACGAATTCCTGACGATGGTGGCGCACGAGCTGCGTCAGCCGCTGCACGCCAGCCTCGCGGCATTGCGGGTGATGGCGGCGCGGAGCGGTGATTCCATCGAGCACGCCCGCTCGGTGATCGAACGGCAGCTGACGCAGATGACGCGTCTGGTCGAGGATCTGCTCGATGCGGCGCGCATCGTGCGCGGCCACGTGCAGTTGACGCTCGCGGTGTTCGACGTGCGAACCGCCATCGAACGCGCCGGCGATTCGGTGCGCGCGCTGATGGCCGAGCGACAACACGAGCTCACGCTGTCACTGCCGGAAGAGCCGGTGTTCGTACAGGCCGACAGCGCGCGTCTCGAGCAGGTCTTCTCCAACCTGCTGTCCAACGCTGCCAAGTACACCGAGCCGGGAGGCCGCATCACGCTGAGTCTGTCCGCGGACGAGACGTTCGCGAACATCACCGTGACCGACACAGGACGCGGCATCGAAGCGTCGGCGATCCCCAGGATTTTCGATGCTGTTTGCCCGCGCCGCGCCCGACGTTCGCGGCTTCGGGGTCGGCCTCGCCGCGACGCGGCGGCTGGTCGAACTGCACGGTGGGACGATTGAGGCACGGAGCGACGGGGCCGGACGCGGCGCTCAGTTTCGCGTCTCGCTGCCGCTCGCGGTCGGTGTCTGAGCACCCAGTCCGTACTAGGTCTATGCTACGACCGGACTACTTCTTCGCCGCAGCGGCCAGAATCTGATTCATCACCGGGATCTTTTCGACCGGCGGCGGGGCGCTCTTGAAGCTCCTGATGTAGGCGTAGATGTCCCGGGCCTGCGCGTCGCTCATCGACTCGACGGGATAGTTCGGCATCGCCGTCGACGGCTGCACCGGCGCCAGGTTGGCGCGGCCGCGCAGGAACGCGGTGAAGCTGCGCTCGGTCGCCAGGTTCGCCGGCCAGTTGGGCACGAACGGACGCGCTCCGGTCTCGCCGTTGAACCCGTGGCACGAGTAGCAGGCGTGGTCGTAGTACAGCTTCTTGCCGGTGACCGCATTCCCCGTCACAGGACTCGTCAGCGCCGTGACCGGCTTGGCGGTTGGCGCAGCCGGGCGCGCCAGCTGCGGCCGCGCAGGCGTCGCGCCCTGCTGCGCCGATGGCGATGCGACCGCGAGCCCCACCGCGGCGACGAACATCAGCACCGAAGACTTGGTGGTCATGGTTTACCGCGGCTGCGTGATCACGTCGATCATGTACGGCATCCCCTTCTTCACCGAGGCGAGGCCGCGCTTCAACGCCGGACCGAGCTTCACCGGATCGGTGATCGGTCCCTCCCCCGCCATGCCGTACGCACGCGGCCATCATCCGGTAGTCGATGAAGGGATCGCGCAGCGTGGTGCCGATGTGTCCGCGCTCGGTGCCGCGTCCGCGCACGCCGCACATGTACTCGACGAACATCAGCTCCTGATGCCAGGCGCGGTTGTTGTGCATGACGGTGAGCATGGGCAGCTGATGATGCTGCGCGGTCCACAGCACGCCGGGCGCGTAGTTGAGATCGCCGTCGGTCTGCACGTTGATGACGATCTGCTTGCGGCTCTTCGCGGCGAGCGCGGCGCCGACCGAGGCGGGCGCGCCGTAGCCCATGCCGGCGGCGCCCTGTCCACCGAGGTAGCTGTACGGCTTGTTGTGATCCCAGAGCTGCGCGTTGTGCGCGCCGGAGAAGTTGCTGGGCGACGACAGGATCCAGTCTTCGTCCACGATCAGCGGCCACAACTCGGCGTAGACGCGCGCGGTGCTGATCGGGCTGGCGTCCCATCCGGCGCGCCGCTGCTCGAGCGCGCGCGTGAGCGCCTCGATGCGTGCCGTCTGATTTGCGGTCGCATGCTTCGCACTGCGCTCCTGAATGACGCGCTGCTTGTCGGGGCTCATCTGCCGGCGCACTTCGTCGATGATGGCGGGCAGACTGCCTTCGGCGTCGATGTCCATCGTCCGGCCCGCCGGTGCGCCACCGCCGCGTCCGCCACGCCCTGCGCCACCGCCGCGCGCCACACCCGGCGCGATGCCGCCGAAGCCGATGTTGGCCGAGTCGCGTGAAAGCAGCGTGGCGAGCGACGGACCGATGAGAGCGACGGTGCCGGGCTGTTCCAGGCCGAGCGTGAAGTCATACGACGTGTTCGCGCCGGGACCGCACAGCGGATGACGCTGCGGGAAGCTCATTGGGCCCTGCGTCGCGGTGGTGGATGTTGACGCGCCGACCAGCTCGGCGAGCTGCACCGCGAGACGCACGCCGTCCGGCGTCCGCAGGCGGCCGACCGCGATGCGCGGGTTCTGCGCGTCGAGCAGGCTCTTCGCGATCTCCCGCGCCTGACCGGGATCGACGCCCGGAGATCCGCGGCGGCTGATACGCCGGCACCTTCATGCTTCCGGCCTCTTCCTTCTGCAGGTCGATATCGATCACCACCATCGCTCGGACCGCAGGGCGGCGTGATCGCTTCGTTGTAGGCACGCTGAATCGCGACGAGCGATTCCTCGATCGTCTTCGGCGTCGCGTCCCACTTGGTATAGCTGCGAACCATCCCCGCCATGTCGTTGGCGCTGTGCGCGGCAATGAACCCGAGATCGCGCCCGGCAATCAGCAGCGCCGGCGTCTTGTCGTAGTACGCCTGGTAGATCGACATCGCCGCGTGCTGAATGCCGATCGTCCCGTGCAGCAGCGCACACATCGGCTTGCCAGTCGCCTTCCCGTAGCCATGCGCCATCGTCACCGACGATTCCTCGTGCAACGCGGTGATGAACTCCGGCATGACGTTGGGCGGCTTGCCGTAATTGATGATCGATTCCTGAATGCCCTCGAAGCTCGAACCGGGATTGGCGGCGACGTATTCGATGCCGAGGTCTCTCAGCACCTGCACCATCAAATCCGATCCAGGCCGCACAGCCGCGCGCGCGCTCCCGACCGACGGCGGACGCACGGCGCCCGCGTCGCGCTCGAGCTGCGCGGTCGTCGGCGGCGGCGCTGGTGTGTTGGAGCGCCCGGCGACCGGCAGGCTGCGTTTGCGCATCAACACTCTCAGGGACGTGAGTGGCGATGGCTGCAGCGCCGGCGGCCGCGGTGGCCGCACCCTTCAGAAAGCCACGACGGTTGACGGCGAGCTTCTTCGATGTCGGCACAGGTGTTCTCCTGGTATGGCGACGAAATTATAGATGCTGTCGCACGCAGAGGAGACAGGATGGGACGAAGCCCGTTATCCCTGACGAATTCCTGACTATTCATTCAGGATTCAGCAGCCGTCCTTCAATGTAGGATCCTCGATCGCCAATGATTACCAGGCTTCTTACGTGCTTCCTCATCCTGACCCTCGCGAGCGCGGCACGCGCGCAAGCTCCCGCTGCCGCGGACGCGACGCAGTTGGCTCTCATCGAGGCGCAGTTCAAGGCGTGGCGCACGGCGGTGACGCAGCTGCTCGGCCGCGACGATGTGAAGGCGATGAGGCTGAAGCCGGTGGAAGTGGAAGCTTACGCGGCGGCCCTCCTCGATGTCCGGCTGAAGCCGGACACTACATCGCCAACAGGCGCGCCGGGTGCGCGCACCGATCTCGCTGACGTAGCGCGTCGGATGGCCAGGCTGCACAGGGACCAGGACGCCAGCTACGACGTCGTCGATACGTGGATGCGGAATGCAGCAGGTGCATGAGCAACTCTCCCGTGCTGCCGCCCCCGAACGAGCCCGGCTCCTTACCGCACTGCAGGCGAAGCATCTCGCCGTGCAGGCCTCGGCCGCCCTCGCCCGCACCGAAGAAAGCGCAGTCGGCGGACGCGCTCCGTCGCGGGAAGGACGAGAGCGCGCCAAACAGCTTGCCGACGCCGCGCTGGCGATGGCACCGGACTCTCCGGACGCACACGAGGTCATGGGCGACCTGCTGATCGACGCGTCGGACCCTGAGGCCGCGGAAAGCGAATTCAGGAAGGCGATGCTCGGCGAGAACTCCGCTTCGCTGCGCACCAAGCTCGCCGAAGCCATCCGCCTGCAGGGAGACTTTGCCGACGCGATCGCGGAACTTCGCGAAGCGATCAAACTCGACCCGCGCTCGGCACGAGCTTACAGCGGTCTGGGGCTGGCGCTGAGAGCCGAGCGCAACCTTGTCGAGTCCACCGCTGCGTATCAGGAGGCGATCCGTCTCGATCCCGACTTGATCGACGCGCACAATGGGCTCGCCGTTGTACTCGCAAACCAAGGAAAGCTGAACGAGGCGGTTGCGGAGTTCCGCGAGATCATCCGCGTCGATTCCGATTCAGCGATCGGCTACTACAACCTGGCCTACGCGCTGGCGGATCTCGATCGGGATGTCGAGTCCGCGGCGGCGCTCCGCGAAGTGGTGCGGATCAATCCCAACCACTACAACGCCCGCTTCAATCTCGGTGAGCTGTTTCGGCTCGAAGGCAAGTACGACGAATCGGCCAAGCAGTTCCGCGAGTATCTGCGACTCGCCCCGGACGCGCCGCAGAATCGGCGCAACATCGAGCGCGCGAAAGGGTATATCGAGAAATTCGGCGATCAGTAAAGGCGGGTCTCTGGACCCGCCTGTCACGGGACGATTTCGCACTCTCCGTAGTACTGCTCCGGACTCGACGTTGCATCGGGCAGCGGCACTGCGAAGTACTCATGACGCGAGTGCACCGCCTTCAACTTGCCGCTCTTCTCACCCGCGTCGAAGACCGTTGTCGTATACAACGGACCGGTTCGGAACGCCTGCATGAAGTGCAGATAGCCTTCGGCCAGACGCACGGTCACCTCAGAACCCATCGTTCCATTCCGCAGCTGCGCCGTACCGCTGTCGGGATCGATGGAATCGAAGCGCAGCACGAGCGCCGTCGATCGCACGGTCGCCTCGGGCGCGCCGTCCTTCCCCCATGTCCCGGTCGCGTTGCGCGGAAACGAGCAGCGCAGTGTTTTGGCGCCGGCAATCCGTGACTGCGCCGCTGCATCACTCACGCCTGCTCCGGCGAGTACGAATGCGACAGCCAGGCTCATCACGACACATCTCGCGTTCATCAGGTGTCACCTTCAACGGGCGGCAGACCGTATGCGTGGCGTCGTCGGCGGGAATTATAGATGTTATGGGGTGTACGACGGATGTCTGACGGTCGTCTGACTACAGGGTTCAGAAACTCTTCAGGTGCCTTTGCACCATACACCACATAGCATTCGACCATGTTGAAATCCGTTGGCTCGTGGTGTCTCGTCATCCTTCTTTCACTGTCATATCAGGACGCCTGGGCGCAGAGCACCGGCGCCGTCACCGGCACGGTTTCCGATGAAACCGGCGGCGTCCTGCCAGGTGTCACCGTCCAACTCCTCCCTTCCGGAGCACAGTCCCCGCTCGAGACGGTCACCGATGGCAACGGCGTCTTTGGCTTCGAGGGTGTGCCGACGGGAAACGCGGAGCTCACCATCCGCCTGATCAACTTCAGTACCGTTCGCCGCAACGTCAATGTGACCGCGGGTGGCGCCGCAAAGGCCGACGTCGCCATGGTTGTCGCAACGAGCGCCGACATCGTCGTCACTGCGCCGAAGACATTCCGCAACCTCGCCGAGATCGAGAACCCTGCCGAGAACCTGGTCGGCGTCGCTTCTGCTGGCAGCGAAGGCGCGATCACGGCCGAGCAGCTGGCTGTGCGTCCGGTGAACCGGGCGACCGAGGTCCTCGAGACGGTGCCCGGCATGGTCATCAGCCAGCATAGTGGCGAGGGCAAAGCCAACCAGTACTACCTGCGCGGCTTCAACCTCGATCACGGCTTCGATTTCGCGCAGACGATCGCCGGCATCCCGGTCAACATGCCGACGCATGCGCACGCCCAGGGCTACGCCGATTCGAACTTCTTGATCCCCGAGCTGGTCAGCGGCGTGCAGTTTCGCAAGGGTCCGTACTACGCCGAGAACGGCGACTTCTCCTCGGCGGGTTCCGCAAACATCAATTACTTCAACGTCCTGGAACGCCCGATCGTGACGCTGACCGGCGGGTCCTTCGACTACGGACGCTTCCTGGCCGCAGCCTCACCGCAGGTGGGCAAGGGCAACCTGCTGACGGCCTTCGAATGGGAACGCGACAACGGCCCCTGGGTCAGCCCGAACAACAAAGACAAGTTCAACGGCGTGGTTCGCTACAGCCAGGGGAACGCCCGCAATGGTCTGTCGCTGACGTTCCTCGGCTTCAACAACCACTGGCATTCCACCGACCAGATTCCGCAACGCGCCGTCGATGAGGGCGTGATCGACCGCTTCGGATTCATCGAGGAGACCGACGGCGGCGAGACGTACCGCTACGCCGGCATCTTCGACTGGCAGACATCGGATGCCAACGACTCGACCCGCGTCACCGGCTACGTGCAGCGCTACGGCGTGCAGCTCTTTCACAACTTCACCTACTTCCTGAACGACCCGAACAACGGCGATCAGTTCGAACAGTTCGAGAAGCGCTGGACGAGCGGAGCGAAGGTCACGCAACGCCACCTGGCTCGCCTCGGCGGCAAATCGACCGAAACGGCATTCGGCGTGGACTTCCGCAACGACTCCATCGGCGGACCGCTCGGGCTCTATCACACCGCGCAGACCGAGCGCCTCGAAACAGTCCGCGCCGACGATGTCGATCAGCAATCGGTGGGAGTGTTCGTCGACTCGGAGATCGAATTGAGCCGCAAGGTGCGCACCACGTTCGGCCTTCGCGGTGACGTCTATCACTGGAACGTGACATCGAACAACCCCCTCAACTCCGGCAACGACACCTCCGGCATCCTGAGCCCGAAAGTCTCCGCGGCCTTCGGACCGTGGCGGAGCACCGAGTTCTACGCGAACTGGGGGCTCGGTTTTCATTCGAACTCCGGTCTCGGCATCGTCTTGCAGGTGGATCCAGTGACCGGCGACCCGGTCACCTCATCTCCCGCGTTTGCTCGCGCCAACGGCGCCGAGTTTGGCGTCCGCACCGTGGCGGTCAAGGGTCTTCAGACCACGGCGACCGTCTGGTATCTGGGCTTCGATTCCGAGCTGATTTACGTGGGCGACTCGGGCAGCACTGAGGAGGGTCCGGCCAGCCGCCGCACCGGCATCGAGATCACCAACTACATCTACCCGCACAAGTGGGTGAACCTCGACCTCGACGTGTCGTTCTCGAAAGCGCGATTCGTGGACGTTCCCGAAGGCGAGGACTTCGTGCCGGGCTCGCTCAACCGCGTCATCTCGGCCGGCATCGCTGTGAATCCGCCGGCCGGCGTCAGCCACGGTCCGTTTGGCGGTGTTCGGCTGCGGCACTTCGGTCCCCGTCCGCTGATCGAGGACAACAGCGTCGAGTCGCAGTCGACGTCGATCGTCAATGGTGAGCTCGGATACAAGTTCTCCGAGAAGGTGCGTGTGACGCTCGAGGGCTACAACATCTTCAACGCCGAAGTGTCGGATATCGACTACTTCTTCGAGTCGCGTCTGCAAAACGAGCTGGCGCCGGTTGAAGACATTCACTTCCACGCCGCGATTCCGCGGTCGGCTCGCGTGGCGTTGCGCGTGTCGTTCTAGCGCGCGACTTCGTTTCCGTCGTAGAGGCGGGTCTGAAGAGCCGCCGCTTCGCTACAGCTGAGGTCCTACAGGCCTCAACGGTAGGGTTGTTGCATTCTCACGGAATGTGACCACTAACGCCTACGGACGAGTCCTGGTCCTTCTCATGATCGGCGCCGCAAGCGTGGGTACAAGCACCGGCACACATGCCGCGGCTGCAAAAGCCGACCCTCGGCAGACGGTGATCGAACGATCGCGGGTCTGGTTTCCGACCGACATCGCCAGCCAGGATCTCAAGGCTGGAGCGAGCGGACCGGGCGCATTTGCATTCCACGAGACCGTCACCTGCACCTATCTCGATAAGAAGCTGAGTGGCAGGTCGCCGAAGTTTGCCTGCCTGATCGGTGAGAGCGACGAGGTCAAGGTGAAGTTCGGTGGAACCAACGGCGAGGTCTATGGAGAAGTTCTCGCCACGCGACTGCTCTGGGCGCTTGGCTTCCCCGCCGATCGCATGTATCCCGTCAACGTGATCTGCAAGGGCTGTCCGGCGGAGTATCTCGGCATCGTGCGGCCGAACGACGAGAGCCGCTTCGATCCCGCCGTGATCGAGCGAAAGATCGACGGCGACGAATGGGGCGACAAAGGCTGGTCGTGGACATGAGCTGGATCAGATCGACGGTGAACGCGGCGCACCGCGTGCGCACCGCGACGCGCTCAAGCTGCTCGCCGTCTTCCTGCAGCACACCGACAGCAAGCCCCAACAGCAGCGCATCACGTGCCGGTCCAGGGCGACATGGCCCGATGCCTCGACGTGTGCCGATCCGTTCCTCATGGTCAGCGACGTCGGCCTGACATTCGGCCGGGCGACGTTCAGCAACGACAACGCGCCGTCCGGCGTCAACCTCGCCGCCTGGAAAGCGACGCCGGTCTGGAAGGACGGGGCCACGTGCATCGGCAATCTCCCGAAGTCCTTTACCGGCACGCTGGGCGAGCCGGCGATCAGCGAGGCCGGCCGCCGCTTCCTCGCCGATCTGATGATGCAGCTGTCAGATCGCCAGCTCTTCGATCTCTTCGAGGTCGCACGTGTGCGGCTGCGGCTCCGCTCCCCCGGCAAGGTCGACTCGGGGTTTGCCACCGACGCCGACTGGGTCGAGGCCTTCAAGGCCAAACGACAGCAGATCGTCGAACGCCAGTGCGCGTAGCGCGGGTCTTCCGCTACGCTTGCTGCTGTGCGAGGGGTGAAGGGATTCATCGGGCTCACGGTGGCGACATGGCTCGCGAGCGGGTGCGGGGATTCTGCGACCGGGCCGACCAATGATGCGACCATCACGATCACGGCCGCCGGTCTGTCGCCTCGTGAAGTGCGCCTCGAAGCCTGGAATCAGGTCGTCTTCGTCAACAACGATACACAACCGCACAACATCGTCTCGGACCCGGTGAACGAGCACACGCTGTGTCCGGCCATCAATAACGTCGGCTACCTGCCACCCGGCGCGACGCGCCAGACACTGACGCTGATTGGCGGGGTCTGCGGTTTTCACGACCATCTGAACCAGACCAACGACACGCTGAAAGGCACCATCCGAATCGAGTAGTGTGCGGGTCTTGCCGTCCTGCTAGAATCTCTCCGTGCGGCGTCTGGCACTCGCCCTTATCGTCGGCCTGCTGTCCTTCAGCGCCACCGGTGTGGCCGGGCTGATCATTGGCGAACCATGCCTGGATTTCACGCTGTCGGCCGAAGACGATAACAATTGCCCGCCGACCTGCGTGACCTGCGGGTGCTGCGCCCAGGCGGCCGAGCCAAACGCGATCGTCGTCACTAACTCTCCTGGCACTCCGGTCCCGCAATTCGCCGCTGTTCTTCCGCCTTTCACAGAAACCGATCCACGCGACATCCTGCACGTTCCCAAGCTGCGCTCCGCGTAGCACGTTCCAGTTCCGCTCACATCAGTGACCGGCGTCAGCCGGTAAGGGAATTCGCATGGGTAGGAGAACGCTCGCGGTCTGCGCGATGGTGTGTCTGCACGCCACCGCCGCGGCCGCGCAAGTGAGGATCGCGTCGCTCGCCGACGTGCTGTCGCGTGCCCGCGAACAGGCGCCTGAGATCGTCAGCGCGCGGTTGGCGCTCGAAGAGGCACGAGGCCGTCTGGCCGGCGCGTCAGTTCGCTTTCAGTCGAATCCGGACCTGGACGCGGCGATCGGCCCGAGACGCGCGACCGACGCGCGCTTCACCGACTACGAGTTCGGCGTCGCGCAGATGTTCGAGCCTGGGTCGCAGGCGTTCAGCGCGCCTCGATGGCGCAAACGCTGCGCTGGCGCAAAGCGCCGCCAACATCCAGGAGGTCACACGATCGGTGCTCCGCCTCGCGGCGTCGGCGTATTACCGCGCCCTGCACGCAACCGAACGCATCCGCCTGCTACGCGGCGCCTACGACGTGGCGTCGAGCGTCTACACCGCGGCGGATCGCCGATTTCGCGCCGGGGACATTGCCGTGCTCGAGGTGAACATCGCACGCGCGTCGCGGGCTCGCGTCGGCGCGGAACGCGAGGCCGCCGAAGCGGAGCGTGTGCTGGCCACCGGTGATCTGCGCCGGCTGCTGCGCATCGACGGTGAGGTGATTGTCGAAGGGTCGCTGCCGCGGCTGGACCAGGCCGACTTGACCGCCGCCCTGCAGGGCGCGGGTCAGCGGCCGGAGCTCGGTGTGCTCGAAGCAGGCATCCGGGAAGCGGAAGCCGAATTACGGCTCGGCTCGAGCTTCTCGCGGCCCGAGTACGGCGTCGGCTTCACCTACTCCCGCGAAGAAGGCGACCAGATCGTCCTCGGCGGCATGAAAGTGACATTACCGATGTTCTCGAAGGGACAGGAACAGCGCGCCACCGGTGCGGCCCGCGCGGCCCGGTTGCGCGCCGAACTCGACGCGGCACGGACGCGCGTGCAACTCGAGGTCCGCACCACCTTCGATGCCTACTCGCGCCGACTCGCTGCACTTCGCCTGCTCGAGACCGACGCGGTCTCAGGCCTCGATGAAAACGAACAGCTGACGACGCGCAGTTTCGAAGTCGGTCAGATCGATCTGGCCGATCTGCTGTTGATTCGTCGTGAAATTCTCGACACCCGCGCGCAGTACCTCGACGCGCTTCTGGAGGCCGCGCTCGCCCGGATCGATCTGGACGCCAGCGCGGCGTTGCTGCGATGAGCATCAAGTCGTTCGTTGTCGTCACCACCTGTGTTGCGCTGTGCGCCTGCGGCCGCGGCCGCGAGGACGGAGCCCCGTCGGACGCACCCCAGGCAACCGACGCACGCCAAGCCCACACCGACGAGGCCAACACGCTCGAAGTGGACGAGGGCATGCTGCGCGATCTGCGGATCACGACGAGCGGCGTCGAGTCGCGGCCAGGCGGCGAGCGCGTCGTCCTCCTCGGATCGCTGGCCGTCGATCAGAGCGCCTACGCAGAAGTCGGAACGCCGGTAGCGGCGCGGGTCACGCGCCTGCACGTCAATGCCGGCGACACTGTCGCCCGCGGTCAGGTCCTGGCCGATCTGACCAGTCCGGACCTGGCGAGACAGCGCGCTGAGTATCTGTCGGCCCGCGCCCGTCTGACGCTGGCCGAGGCGGCGCTCGAACGCAAGCGCGGTCTCGCCGCCGAGAAGATCGCGCCGCTCCGCGAAGTGCAGGAAGCCGAATCGACCGTCGGTGAGGGGCGGGCGGCTGTCCGCGCGGCGCGCGCCGCGATTGCGGCGTTCGGCGTCGAGCCTCCCGCCGATGAAAACGACGAGTCGACCGCGTCACACTTCGTGCTGGTCGCGCCGGTCAGCGGATCGGTGATCGAGCGGAGTGCGGTGGTCGGTCAGATGCTGGACCCGGCATCACCGGCCTTCCGCATCGGCAATCTCGCGACGCTGTGGCTGACGGTCCATGCCTTCGAGCGGGATGCCGTCCGCATCGAGCCGGGCGTGGTGGCGCGCGTCTCTTTCCCGGCGCTCCCCGGACAGGACTTCCAGGGAACCGTCGCATCGATCGGACGGCAGGTCGAATCGGAATCGCGCACGGTGCCGGTGCGAATCGACGTGAAGAACACCGGCAGTCGCCTTCGTCCGGGCATGTCGGCGAGCGCCGCGGTGCCGGTCGGCGCGACCGGCGCGCCGATCCTCACCGTTCCCGTCGCGGCGGTTCAGCGCGTGCGCAACGAGTGGTGCGTGTTCCTGCCCAAGGACGCCAGCCACTTCGAGATTCGCCGCATCGGACGCGGCCGCGATCTCGGCGGCGAGGTCGAAGTGCTGTCGGGCCTCGAGGCCGGCGAGCAGATCGTCGTCGACGGCGCGTTCCTGCTCAAGGCCCAGGCCGAGAAGGGCGAGGGCGGTCACGATGAGCACTGAGCCGAGCCCTGGCTGAGCCCTGAGCCCAGCCTGGCAGGAGCACTGGGACGCCATGATTAGCCGACTGATTGGCGAGTCGTTTCGCGCGCCGCTGCTGACGGTGCTGCTCGTCGCCGCGGGCACGACGATCGGCGCGTTCTGGATGCAGGATCTGCGGCGCGACGTGTTTCCCGATCTCTCCGCGCCGGTCTTCAACGTCATCACGCAGAACCCGGCGATGGGCGCCGAGGAGCTCGAGACGGCGATCGCGATTCCGCTCGAGGTCGCGCTCGCCGGACTGCCGGACGTGCGGCGCGTGCGCTCGACGTCACAGCTCGGCGTCGCGCAGGTCACGATCGAGTTCGATCCCGGCGCCGACTACTACCGCTCGCGACAGTTCGTCGCCGAGCGCGTCGCGCAGGTCGCGGGCCAGCTCCCGCCCGGCACCGACCCGCCGCTCATCTCGAGCCTCACCGGCCGTCTGAACGAGATCTTCGAGTTCACGCTCGAAGCCGACCCCGGCGCCGCCGACCTGATGACGCTGCGCGATCTCGCGGAGTTCGAGGTCAACAACCGGCTGCTCGCCGTGCCGGGCGTCGCCGCGGTCGAGCGGCTCGGCGGCTATCTCCGCCAGTTCCAGGTTCAGCTCGATCCGGAACGGATGTCGGCGCGGGTCGTCTCGCTCGACGAGGTGATGCACGCGGTCGAGGAGTCGAACCTGAACGCCTCGGGCGGGATCGTCGCGCAGGGGTCCATCGAGTGGACGGTGCGCGCGATCGGCCGCGCGCAGACCGTGGACGATCTCCGCCGCACCGTCGTCACGACGCGCGGCGACGTGCCGGTGCTGCTCGGCGACGTCGCCGACGTGCGCGAGGCGGCGGCGGTGCGGCGCGGCGTCGCGCACCGGCTGAAGGGCGAAGTCGTCAGCGCCCGCATCATCAAGCAGTTCGGCGCCGACACGGTGACGGTCGCGGCCGGCATTCGCGCCGCCGTCGAGGACATCCGCCGCACGCTGCCGAAGGGCGTGCAGCTGCGCGTCGTCTACGACCAGTCGGAGCTCGTGTCGTCGGCGCTCGGCGGCGTCGGCCGCGCGGTGATGCTCGGCGGCGTGTTCGTCGTCCTGGTCATCCTGGTGTTGCTCGGCAACGTGCGGGCCGCGCTGATCGTGACGTTCACGATTCCGCTGTCGATCGCGCTGGCCGGACTGCTGCTGAAGCCGCTCGGCATCGGCCTGAACACGATGACGCTCGGCGGACTGGCGATTGCGGTCGGCCTGCTCGTCGACGCGGCGATCATCATGGTCGAGAACATCCTGCATCGCCTCAGCGGCGGCACGACAGCGCAGGAGCGCCGCGAGCGCGCCCTGACTGCCGCGCGCGAAGTGGCGCGGCCGATCGCCTTCGCGACGCTCATCGTCATCGTCGTCTTCCTGCCGCTGTTCGGCATGACCGGCATCGAGGGACGCATGTATCAGCCGCTGGCCGCCGCGGTGATCGCGGCGATGGCCGCGGCGCTGGTGCTCGTCGCTGACGCTCGTCCCGATTGCGGCGGCGCTGCTGCTGAGGCCGGCGCGCGCCGGGGTCGACGAGGACGTGGCGCTGCTGCGCGGTGATCAAGCGCTGGTACGCGCCGGTGCTCGATCGGTGTCTGCGGCACCCGCTGGCGGTGGCGATCGGCACCGCGCTCATCGCGATTCCGGTGATCGTGCTCGGGCTGCGCATCGGCAGCGACTTCATGCCGCAGCTGGACGAGGGCGCGTTCCTGCTGCAGACCGTGCTGCCGGCCGAAGCCGCGCTCGACGAAGTCGATCGCCTGAACCATCGCGTCGAGGACGTGCTGCGCGAGGTGCCCGAAGTCGAGGACGTGGTGCGGCGCACCGGCCGCGCCGAGCGGACCGAAGATCCGATGCCGCACACGCTGTCGGACGTGCTCGTCGTGCTCAAGAGCGATCGCTCACGGTCGCTCGAGGAGATCGAGAACGACATGCGCGAGCGGCTCGAACACGTGCCCGGGGTCGCCGTGCTGTTCACCACGCCGCTCGGCATGCGCATCGACGAAGGGCTCGGCGGCACGCCGGCCGATCTCTCGGTGCGCATCTTCGGGCCCGATCTCGACGAGCTGTCGCGGCTCGCCGAGCAGGCGGAAGGCGTGATGCGGGAGATCAGAGGCATCGCCGATCTGCGGGCCGAGCAGCTCACCGGACTGCCGCAGCTGCAGATCGCGGTCAACCGCGAGGCGACGGCGCGAGTCGGGCTGGCGCCCGGCGACGTGATCCGCGCCGTCCGAGTCGGACTCGTCGGCGAAGAAGAATCGCAGATCTGGCTCGGTCAGCGCCGCTACGACCTGGTCGTCAGGCTGCGCGACGATCGGCGTGACAGCTTCGACGCGATCCGGACGCTGCTGATCGACGGTCACGACGGGCGCAAGATTCCGCTCGGACAACTGGCCGAGATGACGCAGACGTTCGGTCCGGCGGCGATCCGCCGCGAAGCCGGCACGCGCCGGATCGCGGTCGAGGCCTCGGTCAGCGGTCGCGATCTCGGGAGCACCGCCGCCGAGGTCAGGCAGGCGGTGTCGGACCGGCTGCAGCTGCCGGCCGGCTACTTCTTCGATCTCGGCGGGCGCGTCGAAAGCCAGGCCCGCGCCTCGCGCGCGCTGACGCTGGCGATCGGCGCGGCGCTGTTCGGCGTCTTCGTGCTGCTCCTGATCGCGCTGGGTTCGGCCGTCGAGGCCGGTTTGATCCTCGGCACCGTCCCGATCGCGTTCGTCGGCGGCATCCTCGCGCTGCTCATCGCCGGCGAGACCTGGAATGTCTCGTCGCTCGTCGGCCTCATCGGACTGTTCGGGATCGCCGTGCAGAACAGCCTGGTGCTGGTCACGCAGACCCGCGGCCTGCTGGCCGACGGCCGCACGCTGCGCGAGGCCGTTCGGGAAGCGAGCATCGGCCGCGTCCGGCCGAAGCTGATGACGGCCGGCACGGCCACGCTCGGACTGCTGCCGCTGCTGGTCCTGCGGCTGCACGGCACCGAGATCGAGCGGCCGCTGGCGATCGTCATGATCGGCGGGCTCGTCACCTCCACGCTGTTCACGCTGCTGGTGCTGCCGACCTTCTACCTGCAGGTGCACGGATGGTTGGCGCGGTGGCCACAGCAGGTGAAATCCCGGGCAGTCTGACCCTTCGACTCGCTCCCGCTCGCTCAGGGCAGGCGTCTATTCAGGAACTCTTCAGAAAACGCTAATCCGATTCTGATGGACAATAGCCGCGTGATCCGCCGCATGCTCGCACTCGGGCTGGCGCTTGCCGTTCAGGGCGGCGCCGTATGCGCGCCGTTCCTTCACGCGCACGTGGACGCGGATCACGACGACCACCACTCGACATCGGTACATGCGCACTTCTCGTCGCATGCGCCCGCGCACGTCGCCGCACGACGACGTCGAGATCGAGGAGACCGAGCGCGATCACGCGATTTATCTGCAGGTCTTCGTCGCGGTCGAAGCCTCGGTCTTCCAGTCGCCAGCACTCCCCCGCGCTGTGTTCGCACCCGTCCCGGTGATCGAACGCGCGCCGCGGACGTTCGTCCTCGTCACGCACGGACACGATCCGCCGCGCGTCCACGCACTCGACTCCCGCCCTCCACCCCTCACCTTCCTGTCGTGATCTCACGGGCCTGCGGAGGTGTGTCCGAGTGTTTAGGACACCCGTGAACCGTAGACCGTAGCCCTCTAGCCCGTAGACCAATTTCGAGGTTCCTCATGCGCACGTGTATCGTGCGCGCCGCGATCGCCATGGCTCTCATGCCGGCGGCCGCGGGCGCACAGTCGTTGTCACTGACCGAGTCTGAGGCGTTGGCGAGAATCTCGCCCGACAGCCCGCGCGTACGGGCCATTCGCGCCGGCGTCGAGGTCGCGCGCGTTGATGTGCTCGCCGCCGGCCGGTGGCCGAACCCGAGGCTGACGTCGATCGCGAGTCGGTCGCCGGCGTCACCGAGTATCTGACGATGGTCGCGCAGCCGCTGCCGATCACCGGCCGTCGAGGCCTGGCGGTGCAGGCGGCGACGGCGTCGGCCTCGGCCAGCGCGAGCCGCGCCGACGAAGACGTGCGCCGCTCTGCGCGCTGATGCTCCGGCTCGCCTTCGCCGATCTCGTCGGCGCCCAGACGCGGGAGCGGGAGCTGACCGCCAGCCGCGACCGGCTGCGCGAAGCTGGCCGAGGTCCTCGCCCGACGCGAGGCAGCAGGAGACGCCGCCGGATTCGATCGGCTTCGCGCCGAACGTGAAGTCCTGGACCTCGACGCCGACCTGACGATCGCCGCAGCCGACCGTTCGCGTGCGCAGGCGATCCTCGCGAGCTATATGGCCGGGATTGTCGACGCGTCGCAGGTCACCGCAACCGCCGGTTCGCCATCAGTGGCAGCGGTGCCTCCGCTCGATGCGCTGCTGACTCAGGCCGAGTCCACTCGCGGCGAGCTGCGCGCCTATCGGCAGGACGTCGAGGCCGCCCGCTTTGCCCTCCGCGCCGCCGAGCGCAGCCGTGTCCCCGAGCCGGAGATCGTCGCCGGCACGAAATCGTCTTCGATTGGCGGGGGCGACATCGGCAGCGTGCTGTCCGTGCACGCCTCGATTCCACTCTTCGATCGCGCGCGGCCGGAACGCGCCCTCGCCGAAGCGCGGGCAGCCCAGGCCGGGGCACGCGCCGACTCGTTTGTGACCGTCTTGCGCGGCGAGGTCACCGCGCTCAGGGCAGCGGTCATCGATCGGCGCGACGCGGCGGCCCGCTACCGCGCGCAGGCGCTCGACAGCGCCGCACAGATCGAGCGCATCGCCCAGGTCAGCTACGACGCCGGCGAGCGCAGCATCCTCGAGCTGCTCGACGCCTATCGGCTTGGCGCATCGGCGCGCACGCGGCAAGCCGCACTCGATCTTGCCGTGCGTCACGCGGAAATCGAACTCGGATTTGCCACCGGATGGGAGGAGCGATGAGCGCACGACGCGCGCGACGACTGCTCTGTGTGAGTGTGGTGTTGTCCATCGCGCTGAGTGGCTGCAGACGAGGAACGCCCGCATCCGATGCGGGGCACGAGCTGCCAACGCTCGACGTGACCCACTGGACCGACAAGACCGAGCTGTTCATGGAATACCCGGTCCTCGTCGGCGGACGGACGTCGCTGTTCGCCGTGCATCTCACCAAGCTGGCGGACTTCACCCCGATCACCGACGGGCGGGCGCGCGTCGAGTTCACGCCCGAATCCGGAGGCCAGCCGACATCGCTCACTGGTCCGCCGCCATCACGGCCCGGCGCGTTCCGCGTCGAGGAGGCCGCGCCGGCTGCAGGTCGCTATCGCTGGGCGCTGGTGCTCGAGTCGCCTGCCCTCTCGGATCGACATGACCTCGGCACGATCACGGTGTTTGCCGACGAGCAGGCAGCGATAGCCGACACCGAGTCGAACGCCCCCAAGGGTGATCCCGCGGCTATTGCGTATCTGAAGGAACAGCAATGGACGAACCCGTTCGCCACGGCGCAGGTGCAGGAATCGGAATTTCGCACGTCGGTTCGCGCGCCGGCCACGATTCATCCGCTACCGGGCGGTGAGGCCATTGTCGCCGCGCCGGCGGCGGGACGGTTCACCGCCGCGGAACTGCTGTCGATCGGCGATCGTGTCAAGGCCGGTCAGCTGCTGGGCCGGCTCGAACCGCGTCTCGCCTCCGGTCCCGATCGCGCCACGCTCGACGCCGAGGTCGCCGAAGCCCGTGCCGCGCTCGAGGGCGCACGGCTCGAACAGACGTCGCGCCGAACGACTGCTGGCCGAACGCGCCGTGCCTGCCCGTCGTGCCGAAGATGCTCGCCGCGCGACGGTGATTGCCGAGGCGCGCCTGCGTGCAGCCGAAGCCCGCCTCGCACAGCGCGACGAGACGTTGCGCGCCGGCGGAGGCGCGGCCGCCGGCAATGCATTCGCGTTGCGGGCGCCGATCGGCGGCCGGCTGGCCGACGTCAGCGCCACGCTCGGCGCCTCCTACGACGAAGGCGCCGCGCTCTTCCGCATCGTCCGCACCGATCGCGTCGAGCTGGAAGTGCAGGTGCCGGCCGCTGACGTCGCCACCGCGCGACAGACCGCCGACCTCGCGCTCGAATTGCCCGGGTCACCAGCACCCATCGCGCTCGATCCGCATCATGTACACGATTCGGGCGTCATCGATGCGACGACGCGCGCGCTGGGGCTGCAGATGGAGATCGCCAATCCAGGGGAGAAGCTGCTGATCGGTCAGGTCGCCACTGCGGTGTTGTTCACACGTGAGCGGCAGCGCCTTCCTGCGGTACCCGGCGAGGCGGTGCTGACGGAAGCCGGCCGGCCATACGTGTTCGTGCAGGAAGGCGGCGAGCGATTCACCCGCCGTTTCGTCGTCATCGCGTCGCGCGAAGGCGAGCGGGTCGGCATCAAGAGCGGCGTGAAGCCGGGCGAGCGGGTCGTGACGCGCGGCGCATACGAAGTGCAGCTGGCGTCAGCGGCCAAGGGACTGCCGGCCGAAGGACACGTGCATTGAGGTCCGGCTGAAGCCGGACACTACTATGAAACGACTCATTCAATGGTCAATCGCGCATCACCGCCTGGTGCTGGCGCTGTCGGTGCTGCTCGCGGCCGCCGGGCTCTGGACCGCGCGCGACATGCCGGTTGACGTCTTTCCTGATCTGACCGCGCCAACGGTGACCATCCTGACCGAAGGCCACGGCATGGCGCCCGACGAGCTCGAAACGCTGGTGACGTTTCCGATCGAGGCGTCGATGAACGGCGCATCGGGCGTCCGGCGCGTCCGTTCGGCGACCGCAGTCGGCATCGCCGTCGTCTGGGTCGAGTTCGACTGGGGCACCGACATCTTTCAGGCGCGCCAGGTCGTCGCCGAGAAGCTCGCCCTGGCGAGCGGCAGCCTGCCGCCGCAAGTCGAGCGTCCGATCCTTGCGCCGGTATCGTCGATCATGGGCGAGATCCTCTTCTTCGCGATCTCCTCTGATGTCGACGACCCGCTGACGCTGCGTACTGTCGCCGACACCGTCGTCCGCCGCCGTCTGCTCGCCGTTGCCGGCGTCTCGCAGGTGACGCCGATCGGCGGCGCCGAGCGTCAGTTTCAGGTCGTCGCGCATCCAGATCAACTTCGCGCCAACAACATTCGCGTCAACGAGCTGCTCGATGCGGTGCGCGGCGCCAGCCAGAACACGTCGGCGGGCGTGTATGTCGAGGGCCCGCAGGAGTTCGTGCTCCAGACCATCGGGCGCGTCCGCACCGCAGAGGAGATCGGCGACAGCGTGATCGCGCTGCGCGGCGACCGATCGGTGTTGATCCGCGACATCGCCGACGTGCGCGAAGGCGCCGCGCTCAAACGCGGTGAGGGCTCGCGCAACGGCAAGCCGGCGGTCATCGTCGGCGTCCAGAAACAGCCGGGCGCCAACACCGTCGAACTCACCGCCCGGCTCGATCGCGAGCTCGACGCGCTGCAGCGCGAGCTGCCGCGCGGCATGACCATCGATCGCCGAATCTTCCGTCAGGCCGACTTCATCGAGGTCGCCGTCGGCAACGTTCGCAACGCGCTGCGCGACGGTGCGCTTCTCGTCGTCGCGATCGTGTTCCTCTTCCTGGCCAACGTCCGCGCCGCTGCGATCACCCTCACGGCGATGCCGCTGTCGATCGCGGCCGCGGTGCTGGTGCTGCGCGCCTTCGACGCCACGATCAACACGATGACGCTGGGCGGCCTGGCGATCGCGATCGGCGCGCTCGTCGACGACGCGATCATCGACGTGGAGAACGTGGTGCGACGGCTGCGCGAGAACGCCAGGCGGCCGGCCGGGGAGCAGGTGCCCGCGGCCACCGTGGTCCGCGACGCCACGCTCGAGATCCGCACCTCGATCGTCTTCGCGACGATCATCATCGTCCTGGTGTTTCTGCCGGTGTTCGGCTTGACCGGTGTCGAAGGCCGGCTGCTGGCGCCGCTGGCCTCGGCGTACATCGTCGCCCTGCTCGCCTCGCTGGTCGTGGCGATCGTCGTCACACCCGCGCTGTGCTACGCGTTTCTCCCCGGTGCGTCGTCGATCACCAGCGGACATGACGGCTGGCTGGCGCGTGTCATCACGCATCGCTTTGCCAAAGACCTGCCGCGCGCGCTCGACCGTCCGCGTCTGGTCATGGCAACGTCGACCGTGCTCCTCGTCGTGGCTGTCGTCGGCGTGTCGCAGATGGGCACGGCCTTCCTTCCAGAGTTTCACGAAGGATCGCTGACGGTGCAGGCGAATACGCTGCCGGGCACCTCGCTGGCGAAGTCCGACGAGATCGGACGGCGCGTCGAGCAGATCCTGCTCGCGCAGCCCGAAGTCGTGGCCACCGCGCGCCGTACCGGCCGCGCCGAGTTCGACGAGCACGTGCAGGGCGTCGAGGCGGCCGAGATCGACGTCGGACTGCGCGACACCGGATCGGCCGCGCGACGAGCTGCTCGCCGAGCTGCGGCGCGGATTCGCGACGCTGCCGGGCACGAACGTCACGATCGGACAACCGATCTCGCACCGCATCGATCACATGCTGTCGGGCACGCGCGCCAACATCGCCGTGAAGGTGTTCGGCGACGATCTGCCGACGCTGCGCCGTCTCGGCGAGCGCGTGCGCGACGTGGTGGCCGGCATTCCGGGCGCGGTGGACGTGTCGCTCGAGCAGCAGATGGAAGTGCCGTTCGTGCGCTTCGTGCTGAATCGTCCGGCGATCGCCCGCTACGGCCTGCGCGCCGACGATGTCGCGGAGGCGGTGGAGACGAGCTTCGCCGGCACGACCGTCGGGCCGCATCTTCGATCGCGCCGCCGCGTTCGACCTCGTCGTGAAGTTCGATCCGTCATCGCAGGCCGACTTCGATCGGCTCGGCGATCTGCCGATCGACACGCCGAACGGCGGTCCGGTGCCGATTCGGCTGCTCGCCGACGTGCGGCGCGAAGAGGGACCGAACATGATCCTGCGGGAGAACGTGCAGCGCCGGATCGTGATCTCGAGCAACGTCGCCGGGCGCGATCTCGGCAGCGTCGTCGAGGACATGCGGACGGCGGTCGCGCAGCAGGTGCCGATGCCGCAGGGCTATCGCGTCGAGTTCGGCGGACAGTTCGAGAGCGGCAGGAGCGCGACGCGAGCGGCTGCTGTTCTGGGGCATCGGCGTGATCGTCGGCGCTCTTCACGCTGCTCGTGCTGGCGTTCGGCCGGCCGCGCGACGCGGTGCTGATCATGGTCAACCTGCCGCTCGCGCTGATCGGCGGCGTGCTCGGCGTGTTCCTGGCCGGCGGCGTGCTGAGCGTCGCGTCGATGATCGGCTTCATCACGCTGTTCGGCATCGCGACGCGCAACGGCATCATGCTGGTCTCGCACATCCGCTACCTGATGGAGGTGGAAGGCGTCACCGACTTGCGCGAGGCCGTTGAACGCGGCGCGCGCGAGCGCCTCGTGCCCGATTCTGATGACCGCGATGGCGGCGGGCCTGGCGCTGATCCCGCTGGCGCTCGGGCGGCGGCAAGTCCGGCAGCGAGATTCAGACGCCGATGGCCATCGTGATCCTCTGCGGGCTGGTGACATCCACGCTGCTCAACATGGTGGTCGTGCCGGTGATGTACCTGCGATATGGCGAACTGATATACAGGTCACGACGACCTTGACCGCGGCGGCGATCGCGCGGTCCGCGGTTCCGATAACGACCATCCTGAACAGTTCCTGAAGCGAACGTCCGCGAAGAATTCAGAAAGTCTTCAGAGTAGGGAGCGAGGCTCGTCCTTTAGAGTGCTGCGGATGCTCAAACTCCGTTCACTCCTCGCGGCCTTCACCGTCATCGTCCTCGTTCACTCGACGCTCTTTGCGCAGGCCTCCCCGGTGACCGGGCGCGTCGTCGATCCACAAGGCGCGAGCGTCGCCAACGCCGAAGTCTCGCTCGTACCGAGTGCCGGCGGCCAGCGCACGCGCAGCGGCCCGCTCGAGCGCCGACGGCTCCTTCTCGATCGACAGCGTCGCGCCCGGTGAATACACGCTGCTCGTGCGCGCACCCGGCTTCACCGAGTCCACACAGTCGGTGTCAGTCGGCGCGGCCACGAACCTCACCGTCACGCTGAAGATCGCCGGCGTCGTCGAAGACGTCACCGTCCAGGGCGCGCTGCTCGGCACCGCAGCGACGGGCAAGACCAACCTGCCCGTGCGCGACATGCCGATGACGATCAACACCGTGCCCGAACAGGTCATCCAGGAACAGGGCGCCAACGATCTCGTCGCCGCGCTGCAGAACGTGCCGGGCGTCTACGCCTTCACCAACTACGGCATCTACGAGGGCTATACCTTCCGCGGCTTCCTCGATCTGTTTCCGTCGCTGGCCAATCAGCTGCTCGACGGCGTGCGCCACGAGGGCAATCGCATCAACACGCAGCTGACCAACATCGAGCGCGTCGAAGTGCTCAAGGGTCCCTCGTCGGCGTTGTATGGCGGCGGCGCGATCGGTGCGACGGTCAACTTGATCCGCAAGAAGCCGTCAGCGCAGCCCGCGTATGACGCCGCCGTTCTGCGGGCGGAAGCTGGAGCACCGGACGCGCGCAATTCGGTGCCACCGGACGTCTGGGATCGGACGCGACGCTCTATCGCTTTGACTTCGGCGCCGAGACGAAGGAAGGCTATCGTCACAACGAGGCGCGGCGGGTGCAGGTCACGCCGTCGCTGGCGTGGCGGCTCGGCGGCAACAACCAGTTCAACGTCTACTACACGTTCACGCGCGACAAGTTCGGCGGCGACTCCGGCGTCCCGCTGGTGGCGCCGGACGAGGGGCGGGCCGAGGACTTCTTCCCCGATATCCCGCGCGATCGCAACTTCCGCACGCCGATCGACAACGCCACGGCGACCGACAACAGCATCCAGGTGGCCTTTGCCCGTCAGCTCAACAGCTCCTGGGGCTTCCGCAACACTCTCTCGTATCGCCCGGTGAACGACGACTACTTCCTCGCCGAGTACATGTTCGTCGAAGACGACGGGCGGACGGTGTACCGCGAGTTCCTCCAGTTCAACCACCACCAGCACCCGCTCACCAACCTGGCCGAAGTGACCGCGCGGATCGGCAGCGGCATCGAGCAGAACCTTGTTTTCGGCTGGGAGGGACAGCACTACAACAGAGAGTCGGACACCGTCGGCGACATCGGGGTCGTCTTCGCCGAACCGATTGATCTGTTCGCGCCGGTCGAGACACAGGGGCCAGTCAACGAGCCCCTCACGCGCATCGCCTACTCCACCCAGAACACCAATGCCTTCTACGCACAGGACAACCTGACGCTCGGACCAAAGGTGAAGGCGATGCTCGGCGGCCGCTACGACGTCTTCCGCCGCACCAGCCACAACAACCCGGTGAACAACGGTGTCGAGACCGAGGGTCCGTTGATCCGGCGTGAGGCCGAGTCGTTCACCGGCCGCGTCGGCCTCGTCGTACAGCCGGTTCCCGCCGTCGATCTCTACGGGTCCTACGCGACGTCGTTCCGCCCGCTGACACAGGCGCAGCCGGACGGCACAACGCTGGAGCCCGAGAAGGGCCGGCAGCTCGAGTTCGGGCAGCGCTTCCACATGGCCGGTGGACGCGTGCAGTTGAACACCGCCATCTTCAATATCGTGCGCGAGAACGTCGCGTTCTCGCGGCCGGGTGGAATCTTCGATCAGGCGAGCGAAGTGACATCAAACGGGTTCGAAGCCGACATCCTGACCTCGCCGGTATCGAACTGGCGGATCAACGGCGGCTACGCCTACACCAACATCAAGTTCGGCGACTACCTGGTGAACGCCACGACGAACCTGAGCGGCAACACGTCGATCATGGCGCCGAAGCACACCTTCTCGGTGTGGACGGCCTACGACTGGGCCAACGGTTTCGGCATCAACGTCGGCGCGCGCGCGCAGAGCAAGGTGTTCATCGATCGCAACAACCTGCTCACGTTCGACGGCTACGGCGTCCTCAACCTCGCCGCCCGCTACCGCCGCGGGGCGGTCGAGTATGCGCTCAACGTAAACAATCTGACGGATACGGAGTATTTCGCGTCAGTTCTGTATGACACGCAGATGTATCCGGGAGAACCGATCAACGTCCTGGGCACGGTTCGCATTCGATTCCGTTGATTTCGAGGGGCCGGTCCTGTCGGACCGGCCCTTCCCGCGCTAACATCGAGAGACATGCGAACGGTGCACTGGCTGTTTCTCGTGAGCGTCGCCCTCTTCATCTCGGGCATCGGCTTTATCATCGCCAGCGCGCGGACGACTCAGGTCGAGGCGGCCGCGCCACCAGCCACGGCCGCGCTGCCTCCCGTCGCCAGCGTCAAGCAGATCATGGCCGGCATCGTCATGCCGGCCGCCTACGTCGTGTTCGATTCGGTGTCGACAATCGTCGATGCCAAAGGCATCCAAGAGAACCAGCCGAGGACCGAGGAAGAATGGGCGCTGGTGGGCGCCAATGCCGCCGTACTGATCGAGTCGGCCAACATGCTCCTCATCGGCAATCGAGCCGTCGATCAGGGCGACTGGGTGACGATGACGAAGGCGATGGCTGACGCGGGACAGATCGCGCTCAAGGCGGCAGAGGCGAAGAGCGCTGAAGGGATCCTCGAGGCAGGCGAAGCGATCAACATGTCATGCGACAACTGTCACCAAAAGTATCAGCGCTAGCGCTGGCGTCGCTCGTGGCGCTGCTGTCGGCGTCGCTCGATGCGCATGGCGTGTCGGGCAAGGACGCGGTGTACCTGCAGGGCCTGCAGGGACGCGCCGTCGGACCGCTGATGTATCTCGGCGCGAAGCACATGGTCACCGGGTACGACCATCTGCTCTTTCTCGTCGGCGTCATCTTCTTTCTCTACCGCCTGAAAGACGTCGTCCTGTATGTGAGCCTGTTCACCATCGGCCACAGCGTGACACTGCTCGCCGGCGTACTCGGCGGCATCCGCGCCAATCCGTATCTCATCGACGCGGTCATCGGCTTCTCGGTCGTCTACAAGGCGTTCGAGAACATGGACGGCTTCAAGCGCTTCCTCGGTTTCCAGCCGAACACACGCGTTGCCGTCCTTCTCTTCGGGCTGTTTCACGGCTTCGGACTGG
Source organism: uncultured Acidobacteriota bacterium (assembly GCA_963728305.1). Taxonomy (GTDB): domain Bacteria; phylum Acidobacteriota; class Vicinamibacteria; order Vicinamibacterales; family UBA2999; genus Gp6-AA40. Next base: position 44,706 of record CAVSKE010000048.1, on the reverse strand, counting down.
CGACCAAGCTGCAGGAGTTCGAGCTGTCGCCCAACGGTCTCGTGGCCAACATCGTCAGCTTCAATGTCGGCGTCGAGATCGGGCAGGGCCTGGCGCTGACCGGGATCCTGATCGCCTTGACCTGGTGGCGTTCCCACCGCGCGTTCTTCGATCACGCCTTCGCCACCAACGCGCTGGTGATGGCGTGCGGCTTCCTGCTCGTCGGCTTTCAGCTCTCGGGGTATTTCCTCTCATGACGATGACCTCGGACGTCGAGCAGAACGTGAACGCGAAACAGCGGCTCGGCGTCGCGGCCGGAGCGGCGCTGCTCGGCGCCGGGTTGATTCTGGTGATGTTCGTGCTGCCGGCCGAATACGGCGTGGACCCGCTCGGCACCGGCGCGTGGACCGGACTCACCGACCTCGGTGCGACCGGCAAGCAGATCGAATCGCTCGAGGCCTCGGCCCCGAACACGGCACAAGCCACGATCCTCGTCGGACAGGAGACCCCCTTCAAGTCCGAGACCGTGGAGTTCGCCATCGCACCGCGTCAGGGCATGGAATACAAGTACCGGCTCGACCAAGGCGAGGCGCTGCTCTATTCATGGCAGGCAACCGGCCCAGTAAACGTCGAGTTCCACGCGGAACCAGACGGTGCTCCTCGCGGGTACGCGCAGACGTATGAGAAGGCCGATCGCCAGACCACAGCAGCTGGCACGCTGACTGCACCGTTTCCTGGCATCCATGGCTGGTACTGGGAAAACACCACGGATCAACCAATCACGGTCACGCTCAGCTCGGCTGGTTACTACAACCTGTCCCACGAATTCCGCAGCGGCCAGCCCACGAAAAACAAGACGTTCTAGCAGGGCCGGTGCTCTCGGGGCTGGGTTCCTCCTTGCTGCACTCCTGCTCACGCCACTCACTGCCGGCACGGCGGCTGCGCAGGACACGCTGACGGTTGGATCGCAAAGCGATGTCGATGGCGCCGACGTGCTCGGCGCGTTTGCCGATTCGCTCAAATTGCTGATGATCGAGCACGGCTCGCGTATCGTGTTTCAGGAGAAAACGCAGCGTGAGCTGGGCGGACGTTTCTGGATCGACTACCAGCGATCGGTCCGCATTCCGCGTCAGTGGAACGACACGGACTCGTGGAAAGTCAATTACATCGGCCATCCCATCCACGGCGCCGCCGCAGGCTACATCTGGATCGATCACGAGCGGGGGGCGCCGTCGACGATCAGTCGCAATCGCCGCTACTGGACGTCGCGTGCCCGCGCGATGGCGTGGAGCGCCGCGTATAGCCTGCAGTTCGAGATCGGGCTGCTCAGCGAAGCGTCAATCGGCAACGTCGGGATGCGCCCTGAAACTACGGGTTGGGTCGATCACGTCGTCACGCCCCTCGGCGCGTTCGGGCTGATCGTGGCTGAAGATGCCCTCGATCGCTACGTCGTGCAGTGGGCCGAGGAACGCATCACGAACCGCTATGTGCGGATTCTGTTGCGACTTGCGGCCAACCCGGGCCGCACGCTGTCGAACAGCGCCAGCGGTCGCCCGCCGTGGCACCGCGACGGACGACCGATCGCGTGGCGCTGAGCACGATCCGACCTCCGATTCCTTTTGATCACTTTTTGAGGGAACGAGTGAGCCTTTTTTCCACGGCCAACGTCTAAGACTCACAAAGCATCCGATGTGACTGGTCCACTTGCTTTCCTCGCATCGAGCAAGCCCAGTCGCGGGGTGTGGTCCTGCAGGCACTCCTGCCTCCCAAACTGGGGGTGCCTGCAGACCCACCTGTTCACGCGCACGCGGACGCGTGCGCTCTACAATGCTGCGCCATGCGCAGTACACCCAAACAGGTAATCTCGCGTCGCCGCGTTCTGCAAACTGCCGGAGGCGTGATCGCTGCGGCGAGTCTTCCCGCTTCCGGACACTCAACCGTCGCGGCTCAGGAGTCCCGCGCCGCCTCAACTGATCTCACAGTCCGAGTCGCACGCTACATGGCGTCGGCGCGTGAGCGCGCGCTGCCGCCGGAGGTCGCGCGCGAAACGCGGCATCGCATCCTCGACACGATTGCTGCGATGGTCTCCGGCGCACGGCTCAAGCCGGGCGAAGCGGCGATTCGATTCGCACGTGCGCAGGGCGGCGTCTCGGAAGCCTCGGTGCTGACGACCGCGATCAGAACGTCGGCGGTGAATGCGGCGCTGGTCAACGGCATGTTCGCGCATGCGGATGAGACCGACGACTTCGAGCCGGTCACCAAGGCTCACCCCGGCTGCGCGGTCGTGCCTGCGGCGCTGGCGATGGGCGAACGGACGAAGGGATCGGGCCAGGATCTGATTCGCGCCGTCGCGCTCGGCTACGACCTGTGCTGCCGCTGGCTCATGGCGCTCGGCCCGGCTCACGTGCGCGCCACGCATCGCAGCGCGGAAGGCGTGAGCGCGACGATGGGTGCGGCCGCTGCGGCGGCGTCGATGGCGCGGCTCGATGAGAAGGGCATGCGCTACGCGCTGTCGTACGCGATTCAACAAGTGTCGGGCGTGTGGAGCTGGGAGCGCGATGTCGAGCACGTCGAAAAGGCCTTCGACTTCGCCGGCATGGGCGCGCGCAACGGCGTCACCGCCGCGCTGATGGTGCAGCTTGGCTTCACCGGCGTCGAGGACGTGCTCGAGGGCGAGCACAACGCGCTCGAGGCGCACTCGCGCGAGCCGAAGCCCGAGGAGATGGCGCGCGATCTGGGCACGCGGTACTTCGTCACCGAGACGGCGATCAAGACGTTCTCGGTTGGCTATCCGATTCAGGCGGCGCTCGATGCGTTCCTCTCGCTGCGGCGCGAGCATTCGCTCACGCCGGACACCGTCGACCGCATCGTCGCGACGCTGCCCGAGGACGGCGCGCGCATCGTCGACAACCGATCGATGCCGGACGTGAACCTGCAATATCTGATCGCCGTGGCGCTGGTCGACGGCACCGTGTCGTTCGATGCGAGCCACTCCTACGAGCGGATGAAGGATCCCGCAGGTGCTCGAGGTGAAGCGCCGCGTGGAACTGGTCGCTGACCGTGCGTTGATGGATCCGGCGGCGCCGCGGAGTGCACGTATCGAGGTGCGGCTGCGTGATGGGCGGACGGTGAACCGATTCACCCGGCATGCGCCGGGCACCAAGGAGAATCCGCTCGACACAGCCGGCGTCAACGCGAAGGCGAAAAGCCTGATGGAGCCCGTGATCGGCGCGCGCCGCACGGCCGCGATCATCGAACGCGTCACAACACTGGGCAATTTGCCGGACATTCGCGACCTGGTGGCGTTGTTGCGGGCCTAGCAATTGGGCCACAATGTCGCGTCGGCGGGAGTTTCCTTCCGGAGGACGGATGCGACGCGCCACGATCTTCGCGCTCCTGCTCGTCGCGTGGAGCGCAACCCTCACCGTCGTTCAGACCTCGGCTGAACAGACTCAGCCGCGGGCCGCAGTCTCCCCGAGTCCGCAAGGCCTCCTCGATCGAGTACTGCATCGCCTGCCACAACCAGAGACTCCGCACCGCCGGACTCGCGCTCGACACGCTCGACGCGTCCCGGCCGGGCGCCAATGCCGACATCTGGGAGCGCGTGATCGGCAAACTTCGTGCGCGCTCGATGCCGCCTTCCGGGAGACCGAGACCCGATGCGGCCACGTATCGTGCCGTGGCAACCGCGCTCGAGCACGACATCGACCGGGCCTGGGCGGCATCCCCGAACCCCGGTCGAATCGGCGCCGTGCATCGGCTCAATCGCACGGAGTACACCAACGCCGTGCGCGATCTGTTCGCGCTCGAGTTCGACGCGAGGCCGCTCCTGCCCGGCGACGAGACCGCGGACGGCAGCTTCGACAACCTCGCCGATGCGCTGTCGATTTCGACGGCGCACCTCGAGCGATATCTGTCGGTGGCTCGCCAGATCAGTCGTCTGGCCACCGGACTGCCGCCCACCAGTCCGCGCGTCGAGACCTTCGAGATCCCGCTCCACGTGATTCAGGACGATCGGCAGGACGAGAGTCTCCCGTTCGGATCGCGCGGTGGCATCGCGATTCCGTACAACTTCCCCGTCGATGGCGAGTACACCATCCAGGTTCGGCTGCAGCGTCAGTATCAGGACTACTTGAAAGGCATGGGGTGGCCGCAGCAACTCGACATCCGTCTGGACGGAAAGCTGGTCAAGCGCTTCACCGTTGGCGGCAGCGCCAAGGGACGTCCGGCCGCACTCAGCTACGCCGGCGACGGTGAGCCGGGGTTTGCCGGCGATCCCGAATGGGAAAAGTACATGCAGCTCACCGGCGACGCGGGACTCGAAGTCCGCATCCCGGTCGGTGCGGGACCGCGCGTGGTGAGTGCCTCGTTCGTCAGGGAATTGTGGGAGCCGGAAGGCCTTCCGCATCCGCCGCAGCGTGGACGGACGATCGCCAACGACAACGTCTACATGGGATACGCGAACGTGGGCTCGGTCCAGATCGGCGGGCCCTACAAGGCGACCGGACCCGCGAAGGACACGCCAAGCCGTCGCGCGATCTTCGTCTGCCAGCCCGACGTCCAGATCCGAAGAGACGTGGCTGCGCCTCCACCATCCTTTCGCGGATCGCCAGGCGCGCCTATCGACGACCGGTGACCCAGCGCGGAGCTGCAGACACTCCTCACCTTCTTCAACCGCGGGCGACGAGACGGTCGAAGCTTCGATGCCGGGATTGAGCTCGCGCTCGAGCGAGTGCTCGTCGATCCAGCCTTCCTGTTGCGCGTCTACCGAGACAGTCCGTCGTCCACGAGCGCGGCGCGCGCGCGTCGTCTGAGCGACCTCGAGGTCGCCTCGCGACTGTCGTTCTTCCTGTGGAGCAGCATCCCGGATGAGCGCCTGCTCGACCTGGCCGAACGCAAGCAGCTGGCCACGCCGTCGATCCTCGAACGCGAGGTGCGCCGGATGCTGGCCGATCCGCGGGCCACGACGGCGCTGGTCGATGGATTCGCGGCCCAGTGGCTGAACCTGCGTCGTCTTCGCGAGGTCGTCGTCGATCCCGATCGATATCCGACCTACGACGAGAGCCTGCTGCAGGCGTTCCAGCGTGAGACCGAACTGCTGGTTGGCAGCACGATCCGCGAGGATCGCAGCGTCGCCGAGCTCCTGAACGCCAACTACACGTTCGTCAACGAACGGCTGGCTCGCCACTACGGGATCCCGGGCGTGTATGGCAGCCGGTTCCGGCGCGTCACGCTCCCCGATCGCGATCAGCGCGGCGGGGTGCTCGCGCACGGATCGGTGCTGGCGACGACGTCGTATCCGGATCGCACGTCGCCGGTCTTGCGCGGCAAGTTTCTGTTGAACAACATCCTCGGTCTGCCGGCGCCTCCCCCGCCTCCTGGCGTGGATACGAACCTGGCGGAAACCAAGCCCGACGCCCCACCGCTCACGATACGAGAGCGGTTGGCGCAGCACCGCACGAACCCGAGCTGCGCCAGCTGTCACTCGGTGATCGATCCGCTCGGGTTCGCGCTCGAACAGTTCGATGCCATCGGCGCGTGGCGGACGGTTGACGAATCGGGCAGGCCCGTCGATGCGCGCAGCACGACGCTGGACGGGTACGACGCTGGAAGGTCTTGCCGGGCTGCGCGCGCGGCTGCTCGAGGAACCGGAGCAGTTTCCGCGCACCGTCACCGAGAAGCTGCTCGCCTATGCGCTTGGCCGCCGGCTCGAGTACTACGATCGCCCCGCGGTGCGGACGATCGTCCGCGATGCCGCGGCACAGCAACTACAGCTGGTCGTCGCTCATCGTGGGCATCGTGAAGAGTCCTCCGTTCCTGATGCGGGGCGCGGTCGAAGGAGACGTCAGATGACATTCCTCAACGGACGGTCGTTGCCACGCCGAACGGTCCTCCGCGGTCTGGGAGCCACCGTCGCGCTGCCACTGCTGGAGGCGATGCGTCCCTCGTCTTCGCGGCGTGCGAGCGCTGCCGGGCGTCCCGCCCACCGCTTCCTGGCCTTCTACGTGCCGAACGGGATGGCGATGGAGTACTGGACGCCCAAGGGCAACGGACGCGCCTTCGAGCTGTCGCCGATTCTGCAGCCGCTGGCACCGTTCAAGAATCAGATGCTGGTGCTGTCGGGCATCAATGCCAGCTGGAACTACATCCATGCCGGCGCCTCCGGGTCGTTCCTGACCGGCACGACTCGCGGCGGGAGAAACGAAGTCGAGATCCTGGCGGACGTGTCGATGGACCAGTTGCTGGCCAGGCACTTCGCCAAGCGAGACGCAGCTGGCGTCTCTCGAGCTCGCCATGGATCCTCCTGCCAACGCCGGTGCGTGTACGGGGATCCTGAGCTGTGCGTACACGCACACGATCGCCTGGCGCAGCCCGACGCAGCCGTTGCCCATGGAGTACAACCCGCGCGCGGTCTTCGAGCGGCTGTTTGGCGACAGCGGCAGCACGGGAAGGGCCGCGCGCGAGGCCAGGCGTCTGGAGCAGAAGAGCCTGCTCGACTCGGTGACCGACTCGCTGGCCAGGCTGAAGCGAGAGTTGGGCGTGCAGGACCAGTCGAAGGTGGAGCAGTACACAGAAGCGGTTCGTGACGTCGAACGCCGGATCCAGAAGGCCGAGGAACAGCGCGACCTCGAGCTGCCCGCGCTCGATCAGCCACAGGGCGTGCCGCCGGTGTTCGAGGATCACCTCACGCTGATGCTCGACTTGCAGCTCCTGGCGTTTCAATCCGACCTGACACGCGTCATCACCTTCATGATCGGGAAGGAACAAAGCGCCCGCCCCTATCCGCAGATCGGTGTGCCGGAAGCGCACCATCCGCTGTCGCACCACAACGATGTGCCGGAGCTCGTCGAGCACATGTCGAAGATCAACCGGTATCACATGGAGCTGTTCTCGAAGCTACCTCGCCAGGCTGCGCGCGACGCCGGACGGCGAGGGGTCACTGCTCGACCACATGACGATCATGTACGGCTCCGGCATCTCGAACAGCACGCGCCACTCGGGCCAGAACCTGCCGTTGCTGCTGGTGGGGGGCGGATCCGGCCGGCTCGATGGCGGCCGGCATCTGACGTACACGGACAAGCCATCGATTGCGAACCTGCTCGTCACGCTGATGGACAAGCTCGATGTCCCGGTCGAAAAGATTGGCGGCAGCACCGGCAAGCTGCTCGATCGAAACGCTGAGCGGAGTGTGATCTGTGAATGAGGTCGTCCCGTGACTCAGCGTGCGCTCTACGGCGTTGGGCTCTCCGTCCTGTTCACTGCCGCTGCGGCAGCCAACCTCCCGCTCATCGACGCGGCGAGGAATGCCGACCCTGAAGCGGTCCGCCGCCTGCTGCAGGGGAAGGTTGATGTCAACGCGTCCGAGCCGGACGGGACGACGGCGCTTCACTGGGCCAGCTACCGGGATGATGGCGAAAGTGCGGACCTGCTGATTCGAGCCGGCGCCAGAGTGAACGCCGCGAACGATCTGGGCGCGACACCACTGTGGACGGCGAGCGTGAACGGCAGCGCCGCAATGGTCCGACGGCTGTTGGCCGCCGGCGCCGATCCGAATGCCAAGCTGCTGCTCGGCGAAACGCCGGTGATGGCCGCGGCCCGCTCCGGGAACCCGGACGTGGTTCGGCAACTGCTCGTTCGCGGCGGCAACGTGCATGCACGCGCGCGCACGAGGCCAGACGGCGCTGATGTGGGCGGTGGCGCAGAAGCATCCCGACGTCGTCAAGGTGCTGCTGGAGTCCGGTGCCGATGTCCGGGCACGCTCGGACACGTGGAGCCAGGTCGAGGCCGTGTCGCCGCACGGTCACCCCGACTACAACCGCGCCATCCCGTATGGCAGCAACACGCCGTTGATGTTCGCGGCGCGGGTGGGCGATCTCGCCTCGGCGCAAGCTGCTCGTCGCCGCCGGTGCCAACGTGAACGATGAAGACGCCTGGGGCGTCAGCGTTCTGGTCCTGGCCGCGCATTCCGGCTTTGGAGACGTCGTCACATTCCTGCTCGACAAGGGCGCAGACCCGAACGCATCCAAGGCCGGCTTCACGGCGCTTCATGAAGCGATCATGCGGCGTGACGAGGCGCTGGTGCGGACCCTGCTCGCCCATGGCGCGAGTCCTCACGCTTCCTCTGCAGGCGTGGACGCCGACGCGACGCCAGTCGAGCGACTTCCATTTCGAGCCGGAGCTCGTGGGCGCGACGCCGTTCTGGCTGGCCGCCCGTTACACGCACCCGGGCGTGATGCGCCTGCTCGTCGAGCGCGGCGCCAATCCGCTCGTTCGTGCACCGCAGCGACAAGGTCGTGGACGGGCGCGGCGGGAAAGCCTACGAGCATCGCTACGACGCAACGACCGCGCTGATGGCGGCCGTCGGCATGGGCGGCGGCGGCCCGGCGTGGGTTCCGCCGGAACGGAGTCAGCGAGAGGCGCTCGCGCTCGAGACCGTCACGCTCGCGATCGAGCTGGGCATCGACGTCAATGCCGCAAACACCGATGGCCGCACCGCGCTCGACGCGGCGAAGGCGCTCAAGTGGGAAACCGTCGCCGCCTATCTGATCTCGAAAGGCGCGAAACCCGGCGTCACGGACAAGAAGTAGTGTCCGGCTTTAGCCGGACCACGGATGTAGTGTCCGGCTTTAGCCGGACCAACCAGCGAGTCGCCTGTGGGCCTACCGCCGGGGACGCCGACTCCGCGGCAAGCATCCAGCGAAGTCACGTGCGACCCGTGAAGTCACGAAGCCACGATGATCACGATCAGCTTGTAGCGCATCGTCCGGCTCAAGCCGGACACTACGTCTAAGTCATCAACCTCGAGGACGCTATTTCCCGTCCACCGAGAACGCGAGCAGCACGTTGCCCGGGCGTGCCGTTCTGCACGTAGCCCGAGTTGACGAACAGCATGCCGCCGCTGATCGCCGGGCCGCCGACGTTCAGCGATCCGCCGCGACCGGGAACGCCGTTGACCGTCTCGTAGGTCTTCACCGTATCGAAGTCCCAGACGATCTCGCCGTTCGTCGCCGAGAACGCGCGGATGTGTCCGTCGACCGAACCGGAAAACGCGATGCCGGGAATCGCGCTGACCGCCGCCGACTGCGCCGGGCTGCAGCGATCGCGCCCCTTGCAGGCGGCCGGCGGCGTCGTGTGCCACACGCGCTGACCCGAGTCGAGCCGCAGCGCGAACATCCCGCCGCCAGTGTTCGGATCGGGCACGGTGGCCTGGCTGTTGGGAACCGGAATGCGGCCGAGGTCCGACAGCGCCACGTACATCGTGGACTGATCCGCCGCCGAGCCCCACTGCACGCCGCCGTTGATGCCGCCCTTGCCGACGCGCTCCTGCCAGATCAACTCGCCGTTGCGATCGGGATCCAGCGCGTGAACGACGCCTGACTTCTGTCCGGAGACGATCGCCCGGCGTCCGTTCGGGAGCCGGACGATGATCGGCGGCGAGGCGAAGTCGTGATCGGGCGCCTCGCGTTGGTGCAGTTGATCTGATCGGGCAGGCGACACGACGTGTTCCAGTCGTCGGCCGCCGTCATCTGTTTCGACCACAGCAGACGGCCCGAGCTCATGTCGAAGGCCATGAAGGCGTCGCTGTTGCGCGTGGCCGGGCCGCTGTAGTTGTTGCCGGTCGTCACGTACACCGCGTTGCGCTCGGTGTCGATGGCCGGGCTGCTCCAGATCGGCGCGCCCGACGGCCCCCACAACTGCGTGCCCACCTTGTTCTTCGTCGTTCGCTTGGGCTCTTCGATCGTGTACGTCTTCCACACCTGCGTACCGGTGGCCGCATCGAGCGCGAGTAGGCTGCCGCGGAACTTGCAGCACTCGTAGTCGGCGACCGCGCCCGCCGTCTCCTCGCCGGACGCGACGCCCACATAGAGCCGACCGTTGTGGAACGTCGGCGAGCCGGTCACCCTGGCAAACGGAAAGTCATCGACCTTCGTCTTCCACAGCAGCTCACCGGATGCGGCATCGACGGCGTAGACGTTGGCCGATCGATCGCCGATGAACGCCGCCACTCGTGATCCGGATCGCGTCTGGATCTGGCCGACGCTGACCGCGGCGCGCACGGCGGCCGCCGCCTGGAACGTCCAGTGCACGCACCCCGTTGCGGCATTCGAGCGCATAGACGACGCCGCTCTGCGTGCCGGCGAATACGCGGCCGCCGGCCACGGTCGGCTGCGAGTCCACGCTCAGCTCGCCGGGAAAACCAAACGCCCACTTCACGCGCAGCTCGGAACATCGGCGGCGCTCAGCCCGGCCATCGCCGCATCCTGATAGCGCGTGTTCGACGCGTTCACGCCCCACGCGTTCCAGCGCGGGCCGCTCAGCGGATTGAACTCGCCTCCCGCTCTGCACATCGCCTGCGGCGACGGCGTCGTGCTGAATGCCTGCGCGAACGGCTTGCCGGTCACGTACTCGGCGATCGCACGTCGCTCGACGCCCGTGCGGCCGGCGGCCATCGACAGCATCGGCCCGCCTTCCATCGCGGTGAGCACGCGCTCGGGCGTCATCGCCCGCAACGCGTCGCGATTCGGCGCGCGATCGGTCCCGGCCTCATGACACGAGGCGCAGAGTTGTTTGTAGAGCGTCGGTCCGTCATCGGCGGCGGCGGTCGCCGGACGAGAACGCGAACAAGGCCCAGGCCAGAGAGTGGACGAACGCCGACGAGCGGATTCGCATGGCCCCTCCTCAGGAAAGCTGGCGGATTATATGCCCGGGATGGCTATACTGGCGCGCATGACGCGCCTGTCAATGCGGATTGTCGTCTGTTCGCTGGTCGCGCTCGTCGCACCCTCGCACCTTCGCACCTTCGCACCCTCGCACCTTCGCACCCTCGCACCCGTAGTGTCCGGCTTCAGCCGACCGTCTTCGCCGCTCAACAATGCGTCGATCACTCAAAGGATCCAGCCGGCTGCCAGCCGAGCACCTTCGACACGCCAATGGCGCAGATGCCATCGGTGCGCGTGAACCGGCAGGGACAGATCGATCCGACCTCCTCTGAAGCGGACGCCAAGGCGGGCGCCTTCGAGCTCGAGAAGCGGCTGCACCTGTTCCGCAACTTCGAACATCTTCACTGGGTCCCGGTCATCCCCTCTCAACGCGATCCGGCGACGGGCGCCTGGCGTGGAGGCGATCTCGACGGCGCCGGCGACGGTCGCGGCCTCGGCATCGCCGGCAACTGCATCTTCGTCGGACACGCCAACGGCGCCGGTGTCAGGCGCGCGATCAACATCCTCAAGATTCAGCCCAACCCGGCGACGCAGCCACCCGTCATCGTCGGTGAGATCCCGGCGATGGTCGAAGGCAACGAAGGCTTCGACGACCGCGAGCTGCGCTCGCTCATCTACAAGACCTCGCGCGGAGAGGACCGCTATCTCCTCGTTCGCAACGCCGGCACGAACACCCTCGGCCGGATGGAGACGTTCCGGATCGACATGAACACGTGCCTGCCGGCGATGAAGAGCGAGGTGACGGACTTCTACTCGCAGTCACACGAGTTCTTCCTCTGGCACGATCCGGCCAACACCAACCGGGTGCTCGTCTACATGACGAACTGGACCGGCGGCGTACCGGATCCGACGAGCCCGGGCCTGAAGGTTCCGGATCTCATCGTCATGGCCGTCACCGATGAAGACACGGGCGAGATCCTGACGAAGCCCAGGATGCTCGCCGGCTTCACGCTGCAGGAAGTGGGTGGACCACCGATCGACGAGCGGCCAGACGCCACGGGACTCTTCTCCGACGGACGCTTTCTCGACTTCAGCGACTCGAAGAACGCGCTCGGCCAGGCCGGCAACTTCCAGAACCGCGAGCAGAACCGGCTCCACTCGGTGTCGGTCACCGACGATGGCGAGCGCGTGTACGTGGCCGGAACGACGGCCGGCTTTTACGTCGTCGATTCAGAGGCCGTTGCGCGCGGCCGCAACTCGCAGCTTGCTGCCGGTCAGGCGGGATGCAATCAGCGATCGACGATCGCGTCGGTCAACGGCGTCATCGATGCGGCGAAGCTTCCGCTCATTGCCAACGACTGCCTGCACATGGTCGTCAACAACGACCCGGGCTCAAAGCGTTTCTGGCGTCGAACGCGTCGCCCGAAGCCAAGGCTGCGCGCTACCTCGTGCTGCTGACGCGCTCGCGCTTCGACGTCTATCCCCCGGTGAACGCCTCACCGACGGGCACGCACAGCGCGGTGTTCGTTCCGAATCGGCCGGCGCGCGTCCGCGGCAACACGAAAGGACGTCCAGCCTATGTGTGGTTGAGCGACGAGAACGGCGGGTGCCCGCTCAACTACGCGCGGATGGTCTCGGTCGAATCCGAGATGACGCCGATCATGGTCGGCGCCTTTGCGATTCCCGACAACCAGGTCGAGGAGTGCCTCACGCAAGCGACGACCGAGCCGAACGGTCAACCGCGTCGCCGCATACCGCAACAGAATCACAACCCGACGATCTTCAAGAACCTGGTGTTCACGACGTGGTACGCCCACGGCCTGCGCGTGATCGACATTTCCAACCCGTTCACACCGCGCGAGGTTGGCCATGCGTTGACCGTGCCGCAGGGAGTCGCCCGCACGTATCCGATCTTCAAGGACGGCCTGATCTACTGGGTGGACAACGACACGGGTCTTCACGTGGCGCGCTACACCGGGCCCCGTGCGGACGAACTGCCTGGCCCCGGCACAGGAACGTATGAGGGCAATGCCACGAGTCCGCACCGGTAGTCATCGGACCGCGATTCTTCTCGCCCTGGGCCTGTGCCTGCTCGTCGGGCTCTTCGTCCGTGCGCAGCAAGGCAGCTCACCATCATCTGCGGATCTCGCGACGGCGTTCGTCTGCCCGATGCACCCCGACTACACGCTCGACATCGCCGGCTCCTGTCCGCGATGCGGCATGGCACTCGTGCGCGGCGCGCCCTTCGACGTCCGCGACTACGGGCTCGAGCTCACGACCGAGCCGGCCGTCGTGCGTGCTGGCCAGCCGGCCCGCTGGCGCTTCCGCGTCTCCCATCCAGGCACGGGTGAACGCATCCTCAAGTTCGAGACCGTCCACGAGCGGCAGTATCACCTCTTCGTGATCAGTCACGACATGACCCAGTTTCAACACATCCACCCGGAGCTGCAGCCGGATGGCACCTGGGTCATCGATGTCACGCTGCCGAAGGCGGGCTACTACAAGGTGCTGTCGGACTTTCTTCCCGCTGGAGGAGCCTCGCAGCTCATCGCGCGCCCGATCGTGACGGCTGGCTATGCGGGCAGTCTCGCCGGTGATGCCGCGCGGCTCACACCCGACACAAATTCACGACAGACGGTCGACGACCTCACCGCGACGGTCAGCTACGACCCCGCGCCCTTCGTTGCCGGGCTCTACGGTCATCTGCAGTTCGCCCTGACCGACACCGCGACGGGTCAGCCGGTCACCGATCTGCAGACGTACCTCGGCGCGTTCGGGCACACACTCGTCATGAGCGAAGACCTGAACGAGTACGTCCACTCGCATTCCCTCGACATCCTTGCCGGTCGCGACGACGAGGACGACATGCCGCAGCTGCTGATTCCGCCAGGAGCGGATCTCGAGAAGCTGCGCGGCGGCCCGACCGTGATCTTCGACGGCCTCCTGCCCAAACCTGGACGCTATCGCGCCTGGACACAGTTCCGTCGTCACGATCGCATTCACACGTTCACGACGACCTTCGAGGTACGAGACCGGTGAAGGCGGCTCTCGGCTCTGCGCTCGTCGCTTTGGTCATCGCGGGCGTCGTCGTCTGGCCGCGCGCGGTGATGTCGCATGGCTCGTCGACGACCACCGTGCTGTTCGATCGGGAGATCGTGCGGATCCTGAACGAACGCTGTGTGATGTGCCACGCGGACAACAGCCTGTCGTTTCCGCTCGTCACCTACGAGCAGACCTGGCTTCAAGGGCGTTCGATGCGGTCGTCCGTGCTGCGTCGTCACATGCCGCCGTGGCCGGCGGTTGCCGGCTACGGGGACTTCCTGAACGACAACCGTCTGACGATGAGGGAGACGCAGTTTCTCGTGTCGTGGGTCGAGGGACTTGGACCACGCAACGCGGGCAAGGTGTTTCTCAACGTCGTCGATCCCAAGGCCGGAGCGCCTGCAGACATTCGCGCCACGACGCACTCGGATCACTGGCGTCTGGGCGAACCGGACCTGGCGCGGCAACTGCCGCCACTCACTATCGCTGCGAACGAACGGGACGTCGTGAAGAGGACCGTCATCGACCTGGGGCTGTCTTCGACGCGCCAGGTGCGTGCATTGGAATTCATGCCCGGCGATCGACGCGTCGTGCGGGCCGCCACCTTCAGCGTCGAGCGGACGGGACAGTGGCTCGGAAGCTGGACGCCCTGGCACGGTTTCGTGAACCTGCCGGACAACGTTGCCTACCGCCTACCCGCCGGGACCCGCATCGTCGCCGACATCCACTATCGAGGCGCGAGCGAACGTGTCGTCGATCGCGGGACGCTCGGCGTGTTCTTCGCGAAGTCGCCCGTGCGCGAGACGGCGACGGATCTGGTGATCGATGCGCGGGCGAGGCGCATGCGCATCACTGCGGACACGACCGTCTGGGCCATTCAACCGGAGATCGTGGCTGGTCTTTCGTCGCTCGAGGTGTCGGTGAGACGATCGGACGGTGGAACCGATATCTTGCTGGCCCTGACCGATCCTTCACCCGATTGGCCGACGCCCTATTTGCTCAAGACACCGCGGCGACTGGCCCGAGGCAGCGAGCTGTTCGTCATGGCGCGATCGAAGACGACGACGCCCGGTCCGATGCGCGTGAGGCTCAGTAGGTATTAGAGGTTCTCAATGACTGCATGCCGCTCATGGTGCATCGGAATCGCCCTCGTGGCGGTCCTCGGGTATCGCTGTCCGCGCAGTGGCCGGCATTTCCAACGCCGAACGTCCCAAAGACCGCGGACGGCAAACCGAATCTGCTCGCGTCCCGCGCCGCGCACCCGCGAGGGCAAGCCCGATCTCTCCGGCATGTGGGAGAACCCGGGCTGGCGGAATCTCGGTAACGGCGTCAGCGGGACCGGCGGCTCGCCGGGGACGCCGGCAGTGCTGCCGCGAGGACCCGGACTCTTCTTCGACATCGGATCCGGTGTGCCCGGCGGTCTCCCGTTTCAGCCCTCAGCGGCCGCGATCAAGAAGCAGCGCATGGCCGACAACATGAAAGACAACCCTGACGCTCATTGCCTGCCGATGGGCAACATGCAGCTGCACAACCATCCGCAGCCGCGAAAGATCGTTCAGACGCGCGGATGTCATCGTGATCCTTTACGAGGGCAACGGTGGCATCAGGCAGCTCTTCACCGACGGCCGGCCCCTCCCCGCCAACGATCCGCAGCCCTGGTGGTTTGGCTACTCGACCGGCCGCTGGGAAGGCGACACGCTGGTGGTGCGATCGAGCGGATTCCGGGATGGTGGATGGCTCGACGTCAATGGCAGCCCACTGACCGATGCGGCGATAGTCACCGAGCGCTTTACGCGTGTGAACTACGGAAACCTGGCGATCGAGATCACCGTGGACGATCCCAAGGCGTACACGCGGCCGTGGAGCGTGACGGTCAATCAGCAGATCATGCTCGACACCGAGCTGATCGAGTTCATCTGCCTGGAGAACGAGCAGTCAACGAAGCACTTCCGTTGAGCAGCCGCTATTGGCGACGCATCGTCGTCGGGCATCGCTGTACAAAAAGCAGGGGCGGCCGCACGCGCCGCCCCTACAGGGATACCAGAGACGAACTAGCGTGGTCCGCCTCACCGAAGGCAACGTCCGCTTTCACCAAACTTGTCAGAGCACGGTGTCGGCGGTTGCTCGTCTATGAGCACGACGCGTGCCTCGTCCTGCGGTCGGTCAAATTCGAAGAAACAGGCGCGTTCTTGGCGCTCTCGAGCCCCGGGGCACGGCGTTAATCCGTACCGTTGAATCCTTTAATCCGACAAACTGAACTCAACGCCCCACGTCCAACGCCCAATCGTTCTCAGCACCTTCACCTTCCTTGGGAATTGGGAGTTGATTTAAGAAGGCCCAGACATAAGAATTTCCGTTTCGGCGCCCCATGGACTCGTACCAGATCGCCCTCGTCGCCATCACCTTCGGTGCCGCTATCGTCAACGGCGCGTTGGGGTACGGGTTTTCGTCGATCACCGTTCCGCTGGCGCTCCTGTTCCTGACCAACCGGGTGCTGAACCCGGCGCTGGTGCCCATCGAGGTCGTGCTGAACGCCTACGTCCTCTGGGTCAACCGGGCCTCGCTCCCCGGCGTCTGGCGCCGCGTCCTCCCCATCGTCATCGGCCTCGCGCCCGGTGTGCTGCTCGGCACCGCGCTCGTGTCGCGGGTCAATCCCGGTTGGCTGAAGTTCGGCACTTTCATCGTTCTTCTGCCGCTGATCCTCGTTCAGGCCGCGGGCTACCGGCGGCCCATCCGGTCCGAGCGATCGATCGGATTCGTCTTCGGCGGCGGTGTCGGTCTGCTGTACTCGGTGACAACGATCTCGGGTCCGCCGCTCGCGGTGATGCTGAGCAATCAGGGCCTGACCAAGCAGGACTTCCGGGCCGCGCTCGGCTTCATCCGTCTGGCTGAATCGTCCTTCACGGCGGTCGCGTACTACTACGCCGGCCTGTATTCGCTCGAGAGCCTGGGGCTCATCCCCTACATCCTGCCAAGCATCGTGATCGGAGTGCCGATCGGAGCGGTCCTGATTCAGCGTATTCGTCCGGAGACGTTCCGCCGGGTCTGTATGAGCTTCGATGCGTGGATTGTCGGGTTTGGTTTGTCCACTCTGCTCAAGGACCTTCAATCTGGTCGAGAGCAACGCCGCATATCTCGTGCTCATCGGCGTCGGCCTGCTCGACACGTGGCTGCTCTATCGCTTCTTCTCGGTTCAGCTGCCGTTGGCCAAGCAGGCCGAGTTCCTCGCCTCCACCGAACGCAGGGGGCCGCTTCAGCCGGCCCGAGCTCAAGGAGACCATCTATGACACCCTCTGACGGCGCTTCCATCGCCTCGAAAACGCTGCTCGGCTTGATCCAGGCGATTCCCGCCGATCAGACGGCCGTCATTGCACCCGAACAAAACATCCGGCTCACCTACGCCGGCTTGCGCAAGCAGGTCCAGGCGGTGGCGGAAGCGCTCGCCGCGTCGGGCGTGAATCGTGGCGATCGCATCGGCATCGCGCTGCCCAACGGCCTGCCCAACATCGTCACGTTTCTCGCGGCATCGCTCGCGGGAACGGCGGCACCGCTCAATCCGGCTTACAAGGAAGACGAGTTCCGCTTCTATCTCGAGGACACCAACGCGAAGGTGTTGCTGTTGCCGCCTGACGGCCTCGACGACGCGCGGGCCGCGGCGCGGCAACGTCCCGATCCTGACCGTGCAGATGGATGCCGCAGGCAACGTGAGCCTGCGCGGCGTCACCGGGCGCAAACCGGTAGCGGCGCCGGATTCAGACGACGTCGCGCTGATCCTGCACACGAGCGGGAGCACCGGACGGCCGAAGCGCGTGCCATTGAGCCACGCGAATCTGGCGATCTCCGCCGGCAACGTCGCCCGCAGCTATGCGCTCTCATCGAGCGACGTGGCGCTGTGCGTCATGCCGCTCTTCCACGTGCACGGCCTCGTCGCGTCTACGCTGGCCACGCTCTCGACCGGTGGCACCGTGGTCGTGCCGACGAAGTTCAGCCCGCTGTCGTTCTGGCAGACCGCAAAAGAACATGGCGCGACGTGGTACTCGGCCGTACCAACCATTCACCAGCTGCTTCTCGCGCGGGTGAAGAAGGACTCACCGCGGCCCGCCGGCGCTGAGAACCTTCGCTTCATCCGCTCGTGCAGCGCATCGCTGCCGCCGCAGGTCATGCACGACCTCGAAGCGGCTTTCGGTGCTCCGGTGCTCGAGGCCTACGGCATGACCGAGGCCGCCCACCAGATGTCGTCGAATCCCCTGCCGCCGTCGCAGCGCATTCCCGGCTCGGTCGGACGCGGAACTGACGTGCAGATCAGCATCATGGATGCTGAAGGCAAGCATCTCCAGGTAGGCGAGCGCGGCGAAGTCGTCATCAAAGGCCCGAACGTCGTCCGCGGCTACGAGAACAATCCCGAAGCCAACGCCTCGTCATTCGTCGATGGATGGTTCCGGACCGGCGACCAGGGCGTGCTCGACGAGAACGGCTATCTCACGTTGACCGGACGCCTGAAAGAGATGATCAATCGCGGCGGCGAGAAGATCTCTCCACGCGAGATCGACGAGGTCCTGCTCGCGCATCCGAAAGTGGCCGAAGCGGTCGCCTTCGGCGTGCCGCACCAGGCATGGGGCGAAGAGGTCGCTGCCGCGGTCACGCTGAACGGCGAGGCGACCGAAGCCGAACTGCTCGCCTACTGCAAGGAGCGGCTGGCCGACTTCAAGCGGCCGAAACAGATTCACATCACCACCGCCATCCCGCGCACCGCGACCGGCAAGATCCAGCGCCGCGTCGTCGCACAGGCCTTCGCGCCGCAGACGACGTGAGTGCCGCAGACGGCATGAGGATTGTCATTGCCGGGGCGGGCGCGATAGGCGGCTACATCGGCGCCAAGCTCGCACGAGCCGGCGCTGATGTCGTGCTGTTCGCACGCGGTCCGCACCTGCAGGCGATGCAGACGCGCGGGCTGCGGGTGACGGGCGCCGAGGGCGACTTCGAAGTCCGGCCGCAGGTCACCGGCGACCTGGCGTCGATCGGCACCGCCGACGTCGTCTTCCTCGGCGTCAAGGCGCATGGCCTCACGGCGCTCGCGCCGGCGCTGCGGCCACTCTTCGGGCCGGACACCGTCGTCGTCAGCACGCAGAACGGGATCCCATGGTGGTACTTCCAGAGTCACAGCGGTGAGCTCGACGGCCTTCGCCTCGAGCGCGTCGATCCGGGCGGCGTCATCGCCGACGTCGATCGAGCCGCGGCGCGTCGTCGGATCGCTGGCCTACTTCGCGACCGACATCGCCGAGCCCGGCGTGATTCATCACACCGAAGGCAATCGCATCTCGTTCGGCGAGCCCGACGGCAGCAAGTCGGAGCGGGCCAAGGCGATCGCGGAAGCGTTGATCGCGGCCGGCTTCCGCTGTCCGGTGACCGCGCGTTTCCGTCACGAGATCTGGGTGAAGCTGCTCGGCAACGTGGCGTTCAACCCGATCAGCGCACTGACCGGCGGCACGCTCGAGGAGCTGGCGCGGCATCCCGACACCTCGAAGGTCGTGCGCGAGATCATGACCGAGACCGAGACCGTCGCCGGCAAGCTCGGCATCGAGATGCCGATCTCGATCGATCAGCGCATGGCTGGTGCAGAGAAAGTCGGTGCGCACAAGACGTCGATGCTGCAGGATCTCGAGGCCGGCCGGCCGCTCGAGCTCGAGGCCGTCGTCGGCGCCGTCGTCGAGCTGGGCGATCGGCTGGGCGTTCCGATGCCCGCGACGCGCGCGGTCTATGCCTGCGCGAAGATGTTGGACCGAAAGAAGCGTGTGCGTAGTGTCCGGCTTCAGCCGGACCCTCCGAGACGAGGGATGAGATGAGCATCAACAACCGGTGGTTCCAGCTTGTCGCGTCGTTGATCGCGATGATCATGATCGCGAACCTGCAGTACGCGTGGACGCTGTTCGTGAATCCGCTGCAGGTCGGCACCGGCTGGAAGCTCTCCGAGATCCAGGTCGCCTTCACGCTGTTCATCCTCTGTCAGACATGGGTGCAGCCGCTCGACGGCTGGCTGATCGATCGGCTCGGCCCGCGCGGATTCATCACCGCCGCGGGCGTGCTGTGCGGCCTCGGGTGGGCGGGCATGGGATACGCCACCTCCCTGCCGATGCTCTACTTCCTCTACTGCCTGGCGGGCACCGGCGCGGCGTTCGTCTACAGCGGCTCGATTGGATCGGCGCTCAAGTGGTTCAAGGAGAAGCGCGGTCTCGCCTCGGGAATCATGGCGGCGGGCTTCGGCGGCGGCACCGCGCTGTTCATCCCCGTGATCCAGTCGATGCTGAGGGACAGTGGCTATCAGCAGACGTTCCTCGTGACCGGCATCTTCCAGGGCGTCGTCATCGCCGTGGTTGCCCAGTTCCTGCGACACCCGGCTGCCGCGCCGGCCCCGGCGGCTGGCCAGGCAACGAGCAAGGCGGCCGTTGAGAAGAAGCAGTTCACGACGCCCGAGGTGCTGCGGACCCCGCAGTTCTACGTGATGTACATCGCCTTCGTGCTGATGGCGACTGGCGGCCTGCTGGTGACGGCGAACGCCGGCCCGATGGCAAGAACGTGGGGATTCGCCGGCGTGCTGACGCTGGCGGCGACGCTGAGTCCGCTCGCCAACGGCGCGGCGCGCGTCTTCTGGGGCTGGGCCTCGGATCGCCTCGGACGCGAGAACACGATGATCTTCACGTTCGTGCTGCAGGCGCTCTGCCTGGTGTCGGTGGCCACGCTCGGGCAGATCTCCGGCGCGTGGTTCGTGGCCACGCTCGTGGCCGTCTACTTCACGTGGGGTCAGATCTACTCGCTGTTCCCGTCCATGTCGGGCGACTACTTCGGCACGAAGAACGCCACCTCGAACTACGCCGTGCTCTACACGGCGAAGGGTGTCGCCTCGATCATCGGCGGCTACGCCGCGGCGCGTTCTCTACGAGCAGTCCGGCAGCTGGGCGATGGGCTTCTATGGCAGCGCGGTGATGGCGCTGATCGCCGCCGTCCTCGCCTACGGGCTGCGCGCGTCGCAGGCCACGGCCAAAGCCAAGGCCGCGAAGATTCCCGGTACCGGCGTGATCGACATTCACGCGCTCGCGCTGGAGCTGGTCGCGCGCGTACGCCGAACGTCGGCCGCTCGTCGCGCCGCCCTCGACTCGCGACGAGCTTCGATCTCGCGCACGGCCTACGCCGTCGAGCGCGAGCTCGTACGGATGCGACGGGCCGGCGGCCACACGACCGTCGGCGTCAAAGTCGGCTACGCCAACAAGGCGATGTGGCGCGTGCTCAAGCTCGACACGCTCGTGTGGGCGCACATGTACGACGACACCGTGCGGTACGCCGACGGCAACGAGGCCACGCTGTCGCTGGCGCGCGATGATCTCGCCGAAGATCGAGCCGGAGATCGTCTTCAAGATGAGGTCGCCGCTCGCTGCCGGCGTCACCGACGCGGCCGCCGCGCTCGAGGCCGTCGAATGGCTGGCGCTGGGGTTCGAAATCATCGACTGCCCGTACGCCGACTGGAAATATCAGCCGGCGGACTTCGTCGCCGCGTACGGCCTGCACGCCGCGCTCGTCGTTGGCGAGCCGTGTCCGGTGACGACGGCGAACATTCCTGAACTCGTCGAGCAGCTCCCGACGTTCAAGGTCCGACTGGCGAAGAACGGCGAGATTGTCGCAGAAGGGTCGGGCCGCAACTCGCTTCGCAGTCCCGCGCTGTGTCTCGCCGAGCTCGCGACTGCAATGGCGAAGCAGGACGGAGCCGAGCCGCTCGCCGCAGGTGATCTGGTCAGCTCGGGCACGCTCACCGAGTCCACGCTCATCCAGCCGGGCGCGACGTGGATTGCCTCCGTCGAGGGCATCGATCTCCCACCGCTGACGCTGCACGTATAGTTCGAGCGCATCGCCACAGTGACGGCTCCAACACGGAGGACGCGGAGACGCACGGAGTCGGCGGCTCCGCATCGGGCGCCAATGGATGCTGGACGAAAGGCCTGAGGTGATCAATGAATAGCGATCGTCGCATCCATTGGGGGCTGGTGCTCCTCGGCGGGTTCCTCGCGGAAGTCGGCTTGATGGTGTCGTTTCTTCTCTTCCTTGCCGCCGCGGCGCTGGCCGGCGTTCCAGAACTGGCGCAGCCGGAGAGCACCTTCGACTTGATCAACGCGATGGTGTCCGGCTTCCTGATGATGTTTCTGCTCACGCTGTGGGTCGGCAGGCGCATCGACTCGGGATTTGTCGTGCACGGCGCACTGATCGGGCTGACCGGTGCCTTGCTCTTCACGGCGCTGATCGTCGTTCTCAGCGAATCGGTGGCCCAGCACCCGCTGTATTGGGTCGCCCACGGCCTCAAAGTGGTTGGCGGCATCACCGGTGGCATCGTGGCGAGTAAGCGGAGCGCAGCTCGCCGTACACTCGTCCAGGCATGAGACAACTGATTTCGAGCGGCAGTCCCTACGAGCCCAAGGTCGGCATCTCCCGCGCGGTTCGTGTCGGGTCAATCATCGCCGTGTCAGGAACGGCGCCGCTGCTCGACGGCAAGACCGTCGGCAAGGGCGATCCCGCCGCGCAGGCAAGACGATGCCTCGACATCATCAAGGAGGCGCTCGAGCGCGCGGGCGCGTCGCTCGATCAGGTCGTCCGCACGCGCACGCTGCTCACGAGGATCGACGACTGGCAGGCCGTGGCCACCGTGCACGGTGAATACTTCGGCGCGATCCGGCCCGCCAACACCATCATGCAGGTGACGCGCTTCATCGATCCCGACTGGCTGATCGAGTTCGAAGCCGATGCGGTCGTCGAGGAGGGCCGGTGAGATCAACGAGGTCCGAGCGAGCATCGAAGCTGGTCGATGCGATGACGGGTGTGACGTTGCTGATGCAAGGACTCTCTGAGATGGGCATGCACCGACGCCGTCGCGTCCTCTGGCCGTCGTCGCAGTGGTGGGCGGCGCGTGCATCCTCGCCGGAACCATCTGGTTCCTCGAGCCCGCGATCGTTCCTTCTTCAGGCGCGACGGTCATCAGAGCCGGCGCACGCATCCAGTCGAGCATGCGGTCGATTCACGTCGCAGACCGGAGATTCGAAGCGGCCCTCATCGGACCGCGCTACTATCAGCGCCTCAGCGCGATTTCGTAAACGTCGCGCTCCACGTCGGAGCGGCCTTCTTCACGAGCTCGAGCAGCTGCGGCGGAATATCCTCCTCACCTGTCAGCTGACGAATCTCGAGCACATCGTCGAAGCCAAGGCCACTCGGGGCGCGCAGCGCCCATTCGATGGCGACCTCGAGCGACGGCACGTCGAGAATGTAGAAGCCGCCGACCAGCTCCTTCGACTCGGTGAACGGTCCATCCACGACCGCGCGCTTGCCCTTTCTTCACCTCGACGCGCGCGCCCTTGCCGGCCGGATTCAGACCCTCCGCGGCAACGAGCACGCCCGCCTTGTGCAGCTCTTCGTTGAATCGCATGTAGTCCGAGAAGAGCTTCTCGTCGAGCGGCGCGTTCGGATCCGGCGCCTTGCTGTTCTCTCCCGGCCGTGCAGTCATGATGAATTTCATGTCGTGTGTCCCCCTCTATCTCCTCGACGAACGACCGGCATGCCCGATCGACAGGAATCAGGAACCGGGAGTCAGGAGTTCAGGGCTGTCGCAGGACTCGAGTCCCGAGTCCTGGCCGCCTGTCCTTGTTCTCAGCGCTCCGCCGGCTGCCTCCGTCGCCTCCGCGCGTCGCGCTCGAGATTCCCGAACACGCTCATCCACCACTCCTGGAACGACGTCGCCAGGTCTTTGGCGCCGAGCCCTTCGATGACCTGGGTCTGCGCCAGTCGATCGCCGAGCCGCTGTCCCTGCGGGTCCCGGATGATGGTGATCGACTCGAGGAACACCGCGACGACGTTGGCGCCCGGAATGAGAACGAATACGTTGCGCAGCACCGACTCCTTCCACGTGCACAGGCGGCCGGTCTGGACGTTGACGACGACCACTCCCGCCAGCAGTTTGCCAAGACTCTGCCCGCCGATGCTGTCGCGCAGCAGCAGGTAGAGCACGGCAACCGCGGCGTCCCCACAGGGAACCGGTGCTGCGATAGAGGAACCACGCAGCGATGGCCGGCATCCCGTCCACCCACGCGGCGAGCAACCGCTTCCAGACGTCAACCTTGGCGTATGGCGTGACGAGCCT
Organism: uncultured Acidobacteriota bacterium; assembly: GCA_963728305.1. GTDB lineage: Bacteria > Acidobacteriota > Vicinamibacteria > Vicinamibacterales > UBA2999 > Gp6-AA40. The sequence goes on along the minus strand of CAVSKE010000048.1, from coordinate 20,853 downwards.
GACAGACAGGTACTTCAGCGTGGGAAAGTAGACCAGTCCGAAGAGCACTGCCGGGAACAGAAGGCTGAGCACTTAGTGGTCCGTAGATCCTGAGGAGGTTATGAGCACAACTAGCTTCCAACGGCGAATTATCGGCCGCGACAACGGAGCGGCCGGTTGAGACCGGCGACAGGACTTACCACGAGGCTCGAATCGTCGCACGCCTTGTGACATTATCGATAGCTATGCCATCGCGACCATTCGAGATCAGAGGAAACCTCGAGTCCAGCTATCCCGACGTCTTCACCCCCGAAGCGCTCGCCGCGCTCACCGCGCTGGCCCCGCTCGACGCCGACCGCAAGGCGATCATGAAGGCGCGCATCGCCCGTCGCGCCGCGCGGGTGCGCGATCGGCGGCGCATCGCGTTCCTCGATCCGCAGTCGGTCATCCCGCGCACGCAGCATCAACGTGCAGGACGCCCGGGACGGCAAGTTCATCGGCAGCGAGATCCCCAACGACCTTCGAGCGTCAGTGGATTCAGGGCACCGGCCCGGCGGCCAGGCCCGGTGCGACGGTGGAGATCGGCCTGCGCAACATCGCCTACGCGCTGCTCTCCGGCGCCGACGGCTGGATGTTCGACGGCGAGGACGCGCTCGGCCAGGTCTCGACGATGTCGCTCGACAACCAGCGCAATCTGAAGCTGGCCATCCACCGCGACCCGGTGTTCCTCAAGGTCGCCGAGCAGCGTGGCCGGCGAGATGAACACCTGGGCGAAGGGCTTCTTCGGACGCGAGACGATCGCCGACTGGCAGAAGCAGCTCGATTTCACCACCAAGATCTTCCGCGCCCGCGGACTGCACCTCGACGATCGCCACGTCCGCCACGCCGGCGGCGAGAGCTTCTCGGCGTCGATCGTCGATCTCGTGCTGTATGTCGCCAACAACCAGCGGCGCCTGCTCCTCTCCGGTGCGTCGGTCGTCGCTCTATCTGCCGAAGATTCAGACCGCCGAAGAAGCCGCGCTGTGGAACGACATGCTGTCGGCGCTCGAGCGTCATCTCGATCTGACCGTCGGGACGATCAAGGTCTACGTGCTCGTCGAGCAGATCGAAGCGTGCTTCCAGTTGATGGAAATCCGCGCCGCGCTCGGGCCGCACTTCGTCGGCTTCAACACCGGCCGCTGGGACTACATCAACAGCGTGTCGGACGCGATGGCCTGGGATGCGGATTTCGTCAACCCGAACATCGACGCGATCACGATGACCTACGGCTACATGCGGAGTCTACGAGGACCGCGTGCGCCGCGCCGTCAACACGCCGGACGCGAGGGGTCAGTACGCGCTGTGGCAGGGCGGCATGGAGCCGAACATTCCGGTCGGCTCGGAAGCGGGCGTCACCAACGCGATGAAGCGCGCCGTCGCCGGCGGCGAGCGCGAGCAGCGCGAAGGCGCGAGTGGCAAGTGGGTCGCCCACTGGAAAATGGTTCACATCGTCCGGCCGGTGTGGGAGAAGGTGTGGCGACGCCAATCAGCTCGGACGGAAGTTCCCGCCGCTCACCTACACCAGCGCCGACGCGGACGGACTGGTCATGCTCGAGAACGCGCCGCGCACGATCCGCGGCGCGCGCGATCTGCTCAGCGTCGCGCTGCAGTACGGCAACGCGTTCCTGCAGGGACTGCAGGCCGCCGCGCTCAAGCCCGCCGACTTCTTCGGCAACGACGATGTGCTGTATCTGATGGAAGACATGGCCACGGGCGAAATCCGCCTGAGCATCCTGTGGGAATGGCTGCACAAGGGCGCGTCGCTGACCGCCGACGACGCGGAGATCGGCGTCAAGGCCGGCGACACGTTCACCCGTGAGCTGTTCGAGAAACTGCTCGAGCAGGAGTACGACAAGCTGCAGAAGGCCGGCAACCGCGACGTGCACGACGTCTCGAAGCGCACGACGCTGCCCATCGCGCGCGAGATCGCGCAGACCTACGTCATGGACGACGTGAAGCTGCCGTGGTACATCGACCTGCTGAACATCAATCTGAACAACTCGGACCTCGACGAGGCGAAGCGGCGGATTCGGCTGCTGGCGGATGCGTTCGCGAAGGACGGCACGCGGATCACCGAGAACCTCGATTTCGCGTGGTGCCGCACGATCTCGTGCCCGATTCCAACGCACCGTTCCTACTCCCTCTCAGCGGTGAGGACCGAGAGTTCACTGGGTCGTGGTTGGAGCCCGGGCATTCGTAGTGGCCCACGACCATCCCACCGGCTCCGTGCTGTACGGATATGTGCCTGCGTTACGAGGTTCGACCACTCATCAGATAGCAGCTTCAGGAGTCTGATTCCCGCTCGCTGTAGCCGCCGCCGTCGTCGCCTCGCCGCCGCCGCGACGCTCACCGCGCAGTACTCGCTCACCGTCAACAAGGACCGGCTGATCAACGCCGCCAACGAGCCGCAGAACTGGCTGCTCATGAACGGCGACTACGGATCGCTGCGCTACTCGAAGCTGACGCAGATCAACCGCGAGAACGTGAAGAACCTGCGCATGGTCTGGGCGATGGCGCTCGGCGGGATGCAGGACGTCGGACAGAACGGTCCCGAGAACGAGATCAACCCGCTCATCGACAACGGCTTCATGTACACGAGCGACGGGTGGGGCACGATCTACAAGATCGACGCGCGCGACCCGAACCGCGGCAAGTTCGCGTGGGTCGCCGACCCGGGCGTGCCGCACGAGGGCAACACGACACGCACGCGCGGCATCGCGCTGTGGGAAGACAAGGTGCTGGCCAACCTGCCCGACGGCCGCGTCATCGCCATCAACCGCGAGAACGGCGAGATCATCTGGGACAAGAAGATCACCACCAAGAACGAGTTCGGCAACCAGGAGCGCTTCCTCACCGCGCCGCTCGTCGCCGACGGCAAGGTGCTGGTCCAGAACGGCGCCGGCGACGGCGGCACCCGCGGCTGGGTCGCGGCGCTCGACGTGAACACCGGCAACGAGCTGTGGCGCTGGTACACCGTGCCGAAGCCCGGTGACCCGGGCAGCGAAACGTGGAAGGACGATCACAACGCCTGGAAGACCGGCGGCGGCGGGATCTGGCAGACCGGCTCGTACGATGCGGCGCAGAATCTCTACATCTTCGGCACCGGCAACCCCTTCCCCATCTACGATCCGCAGTTCCGTCCCGGCGACAACCTCTACACGAACTCCGTCGTCGCGCTGAACGTGGCGACCGGCAAGATGGCGTGGTACTTCCAGTACACGCCCAACGACTCGTGGGATTACGACGAGGCCGGCGTGTTCATGCTCTACGACACGACGATCAACGGCCGGATGCGCAAAGTCGTCGGTCACTACGCGCGCAACGGATTCTTCTACTCGGTGGATCGGACCAACGGACGATTCATCGCCGCCGAGAAGTACGTCAACGATCTGAACTGGACCAAGGGCATCGACCCGGAAACCGGCAAGCCCGTCGAGTACAGCCCGAAGCTCGACGTGCAGATCTACAACCCCGAGGCACGGTCGCTGCGCGGCGATCCGCAAGAAGCGCACCTGCCCGACCTGGCACGGCGGCGTCGCGCATCAGCCGATGGCCTACAACCCGGTGAAGAAGATCGCCTACGGCGTCGGCACCGAGGGCTGCTTCTCGCAGAACGGCGCCGCGGTCGGCGTGCTGTCCAAGGATGGCGGCGTGGACAACAAGGCCAGCCAGCAGCGGCAGTACAGCAGCGATCTCTATTACGGCTCGCTGACCGCGTTCGACGCGGTGAATCACAAGGTGCTGGCCAAGGCGGTGACCGAGATCGAGATTCGATCGGGCGCGCTGGCGACCGCCGGCGGCCTGGTGTTCACGGCGCTGCAGGACGGCTGGATCGTCGCCTACAACGACGAGACGCTCGAGGAGCTGTGGCGCTTCAACGTCGGCACGCCGCTCAAGGGTGCGCCGGTCACCTATTCGATCGGACCGAAGCAGTATCTTGCCGTGCAGGCCGGCGGCCGGCACCTGCATCCGGTGAACTGGGACAAGCTGCAGAACTCGAGCTACCTGTTCGTCTTCGCGTTGAACTGACGGCACGTCCACAGGACGTGCCCTACGATCCGTAGGGCCGGTCCTTTCGGACCGGCCGATTCCGATGGTGCCAGGCACTGTCCTCGGCTCGTACGAAATCATCTCGCTGCTCGGTGCCGGCGGCATGGGCGAGGTCTATCGCGCCCGCGATACCACGCTGGGCCGCGACGTCGCGCTGAAGCTGCTGCCCGCGGCGCTGGCCGATGATCCCGAGCGCGTGGCGCGTTTCCAGCGCGAGGCGCAGCTGCTGGCGTCGCTCAATCACCCGCACATCGGCGCCATCTACGGGCTCGAGCAATCGCCGTCGGGCCGCTTTCTCGTCCTCGAGTTGCTCGAAGGCGGCACGCTGGCCGATCGCGTCACGCGCGGTCCGATACCGCTCGACGAGGCGACTGAGATCGCACGTCAGATCGCGCTCGCGCTTCAGGCGGCCCATGACAAAGGCGTCGTCCATCGCGACCTGAAACCGTCGAACGTCGCCTTCACCGCAACGGGCGACGTGAAGGTGCTCGACTTCGGACTGGCCAAGCTGGGCGACGGCGGCGAGCGTCCGATCACGGCCGCATCGCTTTCTCCCGACGATCACCAGTCCGGCGCTCATGACCGGCGTCGGAGCGCTGCTCGGTACCGCTGCTTACATGGCGCCCGAGCAGGCGAAAGGCAAGCCGGCCGACAAACGATCGGATGTGTGGGCGTTCGGCTGCGTGCTCTACGAGATGCTCACCGGCAAGCGCGCCTTCGAGGGCGACGATATCGCCGACACGCTGGCCAACGTGCTGAAGGCCGAGCCCGACTGGAGCCGGTTGCCATCGGCGCTGCCGCCCGCCATCAGAGTGCTCCTGCGGCGATGTCTCGCGAAGGACTCGCGACAGCGCTGCGGCGACATGGCTGCGGCGTTGATCCTGCTCGAGGAATCGGCGCACCTTGCGCCAGCCGCCCTTCCGTCACCGGCATCGACGCAGAAGCCTGGACCCTGGCGGCGAGTCGTGGTGCCGCTGGCCATGGTCATCGCTGCCGCCGTCGCGGGAGGTGCGACCTGGTGGGCCCTGCGACCCGAGACACCGCGCGTCGTCCGCACGTCCATCGTTGTCGCTGGCAGCGCAGGACCCACGACCGACGTCGCCATCACTCCGGATGGCACTCGCATCGCGTACGTCAACAACAGCCAGACGCAGCTTCTGGTGCGGGCGCTCGAGGACCTCGAACCCAGACCGCTCGCCAATGGCAACAGCCTGAGAGGAGTGTTTGCGTCTCCGGACGGTCAATCGGTCGGGTACGTCGATGCCAGCAACACGCTGATGAGAGTCGCGCTGGCTGGCGGCCCGGCGATCTCCGTTGCGCGCGTCGATGCAGCGTTGCGCGGCGCCACGTGGATGACTGACGACACCATCGTCTTTGGGACGGCCAACGGGACGACTGGACTGCAACGTGTCTGCGGCAAGTGGCGGCGAGGTGACTGTCCTGACGAGACCCGACCCGAAGCAGGGAGACGGCGACCATGTGTTGCCGATCAGCCTGCCCGACGGACGCGCCGTGCTGTTCACGATCACGTCCAATCTCGGCGGGCCGCCGCAAATTGCCCTCCTGGACCTCGCCTCAGGCGAACGAAAGATCCTCATGCGAGGCAGCCACGCTCGGTACGTCGATAGCGGTCACCTCGCTCTACGCGGCCGACGGAGTCCTGCAGGCCGTGCCGTTCGATCTGGAAGCGCGTAAACGATCAACGGCCGGCCCGTGCCGGTGCTCCAGGAATTCGCCATGATCGGCGGCATGAATACGGTGCTGGACGTCGCGTCGAACGGCACGCTCGTGTACGTGCCCGGAAGCGCGACATCGCGCCTCCCGGTGTGGGTCGATCGCAAGGGTGGCGAGGAGGCGATCAAAGCACCGAGCGATCACCAGTTTATGGTGCCGCGGCTCTCGCCCGACGGCCGGCGCCTCGCGTTTCACGACCGCGCCGGTGGCGAATACGACGTATGGGTCCTGGACCTCGAACGGGGAACCGTGGAAAGGCTGACCCCGATCCCGGCCGTGACAGCGAACCGATCTGGTCACCCGACGGCACCCGCATCGCCTATCTATCCGCCGGACAGCCTGGTGGGCCTGGCATCTTCATCCGTCGCGCCGACGGGACCGGCAACCTGACCCGGCTCACGACAGGAACGCACCTAGCCATCGTACTGGTCGGCCGACGGAAAGTGGCTGGCATACGCCGACTTCGGCGACCGTGGCATCTCTGTCGCCACCGTGTCTGCACTGATGGCAGTTGACATCGAGGGTGACCACACGCCGCGAATGCTGCTCAAGGGAAGCCGGCGGTCGAATTGCTCCGAACGAGCGCTGGATCGCTGTAGCCGGCTCGACCACCGGGACGAACGAAATCTACGTGCTGCCGTTTCCAGATGTCTCGCGTGGGCGCTGGCGCATTTCCACCGACGGCGGCATTGAACCCGACCTGGGCTCCCGACGGCAAGACGCTGTTCTACCGTCGCGGGCAGACGATGATGGCAGTGACCGTCACCGGTGACGATCCGTCGAAATGGCCGAAGCCGACGATGCTGTTCGAGGGCCGTATCTGTTCGACACCGGGCCGACCCATTTCGACGCGGGGCGCGACGGCCGCCTGCTGATGGTAAAGACCGGCGCACCAGGCGGCGACGATGCCCCCAGGCAGTTCGTCGTCGTTCAGAACTGGTTCGAAGAACTACGGCGGCTTGCGCCGCTGAAGTAGAGCGCGGCTTCAGCCGCGCGGGAGCAGCGAATGAAGCTTCGAGCCTTGGCGCTGGGACTGGCGATCATCGTCTCCAGCGCGCAAACCACGCGTCAGCAGGTCCCGCAGTTCGAGCCGGATCCGCTGTGGTCCGAGACACTGCCGAACAAGTGGGTCACCGGACAGGTCGGCGGCGTCGCCGTCGATTCACACGACAACGTCTGGGTCTTCCATCGCCCGGGAACGATTCCCGACGGCGAGAAGGCCGCGTCGCTCAATCCTCCGCAGGCCGAGTGCTGCATTCCGGCGCCGCCGGTGCTGCAGTTCGACCCGAGCGGCAAGTTCCTTCGCGCCTGGGGCGGTCCCGGTCAGGGCTACGAGTGGTTCACCAGCGAGCACGGCATCTTCGTCGACGCGCAGGACAACGTCTGGCTGAGCGGCAACGCGAAGGAAGACAACCAGATCCTGAAGTTCACGAGCACCGGGAAGTTCGTCCTGCAGATCGGCCACTCCGGCAAGAACAAGGGCAGCAACGACACCGAGAACCTCGGTGGCCCCGCCGGCCTCTTCGTGTATCCGAAGACCAACGAGCTGTTCGTCGCCGACGGCTACTTCAACCACCGCGTCATCGTCTTCGATGCGACAGTCGGGCGCCTACAAACGCCACTGGGGCGCGTACGGCAAGCCGCCCGACGACACCTACAAGTTCCCGGCGCGTGCCGAGCTCCTGAAGGCAGCCGCCGGCGCCGCAGTTCCACAATCCGGTCCACGCCGTCGTCGTCTCGAACGACGATCTCGTCTACGTCGGCGACCGCACGAACAACCGCCTTCAGGTGTTCAGGCTCGACGGCACGTTCGTCAAAGAGGTCTTCATTGCGCGGAACACGCTGCAGGCCGAAGGCACGGTGCATCACTTCGCCTTCTCACCCGACAAGGCGCAGCAGTTCCTCTATGTCGTCGATGGCTCGAACAAGGCCGTACGCGTGCTGAATCGGCAGACGCTGGAGATCATCGGCAACATCGGCGGCCACGCCGGACACAACGCGCGCGAGTTCTTCCACATCCACAGCGCCGCGGTGGACTCGAAGGGCAATCTGTTCCTCGGAGAAGTGAACAACGGACAGCGGTACTACCGATACGCGCTCAAGAGCATTCGATGACTAGTGATTGTTGAATAGTTCGATGTGATCTGATTTGATGAGTGACAACGCCATGACTGTTCATATCGCTCGGCTCGTTGTGGCCGTGCTGCTCGCCACCACCTCCGCGCTCGCTCAACGGGGCGGGCCACCCGAGCCATTGCCGCCGGGCCAGACGACCGATCCGTTTCCTGCCCCGATTGCCGCCACCGAAGGCGTGATCACGGTTGGCGTTCGCGAGTTCGCATCGGTGCCCGACATCGATGGTGTCGCGGCGCGGATGATGAACCTGGTCAACGAGCCAGGCACCCGTCGTCTGTTCGTCAACGACATGCGCGGTCCGCTCTATAGCGTCAGCTACGACGGCAAAGCCGTGACGCTGTATGTCGATATCAACGCTCCGGCCTGGGGCGTCAGCGTGCAGTCGATGGGGCGCGAGCGCGGCTTCCAGAGCTTTGCCTTCCATCCGCAGTTCGGGCAGCCGGGCACGCCGGGCTTCGGCAAGTTCTACACCTACACCGACACGACCAATCAGACGCCGGCGCCGGACTTCACGACGACCAATCCGGCGTCAACACCACGACACCGTGATGCTCGAGTGGACGGCGAAGACGCCAGCCGCCGCCACCTACGACGGCGGCCCGCCGCGCGAGCTGTTCCGCCTTCGGCAGCCGTTCGCCAACCACAACGCCGGGCACATGGCCTTCAATCCGCTCGCGGCGCCAGGCAGTCCCGAGTCCGGCTGGCTCTACATCGGCGTGGCCGATGGCGGCAGCGGCGGCGATCCGATGCGATCTGTCGCAGAACCTGGGCTCGGCGTTCGGCAAGATCCTCCGCATCGATCCGCTCGGCACGACAGCGCCAACAAGAAGTACGGCATTCCCGCCGAGCAATCCGTTCGTGAAGACGCAGCGGTGCGCTGCCCGAGATCTACGCCTACGGCGTTCGCAACCCGCAGCGTTTCGCATGGGACAGCCGGAACGGCACCCTGTTCCTCGCCGACATCGGTCAGAACATCGTCGAGGAAATCAGTCTCGTCACTGCCGGCGCCAATCTCGGTTGGAACGTCTGGGAAGGCAGCTACCGCTTCATCGAGCCGTCAGGCAGTGAGTCGCGGAGAAGCCGCGCAGCGATCCGAAGGTCACCTATCCGATCGTCGAATGGGGCCAGCTCGATCCGCTGCTGCAGCCGCAACTCCGCGGCCAGCGGTCTCGTCGTGTATCGCGGCACGCAGATTCCGCAGCTGTCGAACCTGGTGATCTTCACCGACATGCCGAGCGGCGAGATCTTCTACGTCAGCGCCGACAAGCTGCCAGGCGGAGGACAGGATGCGATTCGACGCATCCTGCTGAACTCGAACGGATCGGCGAAGACGATGCTGCAGGTGATTCAGGAGAAGAACAAGGCGCAGGGCAAGACGCCGGCGACGCGTTCCGACCTGCGCCTCGGCCTCGGGCCCGGACAATCAGGTGTTCCTGCTGAACAAAGGCGACGGCACGATCCGCGTGTTGACGCAATGAGGGCCGCCTGAACGCCCCACGAATCGTCCGGCTAAAGCCGGACACTACGACGGTCCGTGCCGCTCGTCGGCACGCGCTCCGCTGAGGATGTTGCGCATCGCGTAGTTTCCCTCGTGGCACGTGTACTCGAAGATCTCCGTCTGCTCCTTGTCCTGCTTGAGCGGCACGCCAATCGTCCACTTCCTCGTGAACGTCGTCGGATCGTCGATGGTGACGGTGTAGTCGATGGTGCCGGCATCCATGCGCGTGAACCGTTCCACGAGACGGAGCGTCGCTCGTGATCCCCGCAAGTCCGTCTGGTCGGAAAAGTTGGTCACCTCGACGACCAGCGTGTTGCCTTCCCAGTGCCCGCGGGGGTCGCCGAGATACTGCCGGATCCCTGAGCCGATGTGCGGCCGTCCGTCCACCGGGATCACGCGCGTCTCGTGAATCATCTCGTGCGTCAGCACAACGAAGCCCGGACTCTGGATGATGCGAATGATGTTGCCGTAGCTGCCGGCGTTGACCATGACCTGGGGCCAGCCGCCGCGCGAGACGATGCACCGATCGCCGAGGCTGCGATCGGTCCAGGAATCGGCGGGACCTCGTCCCTTGAGCGCTGCGGCCCGAGCCGCTTCGCGCCTGCGCGCGTCCTCGGTCAGTGCCGGAACGCGGCCGTCTGGCGGGTCGATGATCTTCGACGTGCGAACCGAACGCGCGTTCCAGAACTCGTACCAGTGCGTCGGCCCGGCGCCGGTTTCGCCGCCGATGGTTGGCGCGCGCTCGACGTTGCGCTTGGCGCGTTCGGCAAGCACTGCCGCCAGTTCTTCATCGCCGAACTCGACCTTGCTTCCCAGACCGCCCGGCCGCTCGAGAGGCGTGTTGACATCGTCGTTGTACGACCACACGCCCTGCAGATCCGGATCGCCCCAGGCAGTACGCGCCGAGTACGACCTCGCAGATTGACCGGCCACCGTGATGGTGAAGATGCCAAGGGCCAGGATGGATGCGACGGCTGACACGGTGAGTCGAAGAGTCATACCTCACCTCGGCGACGTGTCCGGCTAAAGCCGGACACTACGATGGGTCCGGCTGAAGCCGGACTACACTGATTTCGCGGACCACAAATCGACTGTGGCGCAGTATAGTGCCGGCATGCACAGAAGAGAATTCCTGGCCGGCATCGCGGCCGCGCCACTGGCCGCCGCTGTCCGCCCGGAGCACGCAATCGCGGCGCAGAGTCGCTGCCGCTCCCAAGCGCAATCCGATCCGGCAGAGCGTGATGGCGTCGGTGTGGGGAACTTCGAAGCTCTCGTTCGAAGACCGCTGTCAGATCCTGGCGAAGATCGGCTTCAAGGGCGTCGATCTGCCCACCGCGGAGCAGGTGCCGATCATGAAGAAGTACGGGCTGGCGCCGGCGATGATGACTGGCGCCGGCACCACGTTCCAGGACGGCCTGATCCGCAAGGAGCTGCACGACAAGTTCGAGGCGGCGTTCCGCACCGGCATCGACACGTGTGCGTCAGTCGGCTGTCCGAACCTCATCGCCATGCCCGGCGAGAAGCGCGGCATGTCGCGCGATGAAACCGTCGCCAACACCGTCGCGATCCTCAATCGGGTCAAGGGCTACGCCGAGCAGAAGAACGTGACGCTGTGCATGGAGATCACCAACTCCAAGGTCGTTGCCGATCAGCGCACCGACCAGACGTTCAACCATCTCGACTGGGGCTGGGAGGTCTGCCGCAAGGTGGGATTCACCGCGCGTGAAGATCGTCTACGACATCTATCACGTGCAGATCATGGACGGCGACATCGTCCGCAATCTCCGCGAGAACCTCGACTACATCTGCCACATTCACACCGCCGGTGTACCCAGCCGGCAGGAGATCGACGGCACGCAGGAACTCAACTACCGCTTCATCGCCAACGCCATCGCCGAGTCCGGGTACACGGCTTCGTCGCCCACGAGCACAGGCCAGGGCCGGGCCGGGATGCGGTCAAGAGCCTCGAGGAGTGCTTCGCGATCCTGAACGTGTAGTGTCCGCCTTGAGGCGGACCGGTCCGGCTGAAGCCGGACACTACAGTGAGCATTCACATGAGCCGTCTCTCCCTGTCGCTGGCGGCAACCATCTCGCTCCTCTTCTGCTCTCTCGCCTTCAGCCAGACGAGCGGAACTGCACCAGTTCAACCCGGCTCGACGACGAGCGCGCAACCGCCGGGCACGGCGCAACCGCCGGGCACGGCGCAACCGCCGGGCACTGCGCAACTGCCGGGCACGGCGTATCCGCCCCCACGGCTGCAGAACGGAACGGCACGCATCCGCGGCCGGATCGTTGCCGCGCAGACCGGCGCGCCGATTCGTCGGGCGCTCATCACGCTCGGCTTTCCGGCATCGCAGGGACGATCGAGCATCACTGACAGCGACGGGCGGTTCGAGTTCACTCAACTTCCAGCCGGACGCTACGCCGTCGTCGCCAGCAAGACTGGATTCGTCACGCTGCAGTATGGCCAGCGCAGCCCGACCGACGTCACCGAGTTCATCGTGCTCGCCGACGGCGAGCGGCGGGACGGCATCGACATGGCACTGCCGAGAGGCGGCGTGATCGCGGTGCACGTGACCGACGATTTCGGCGACCCGGTCCCCGGGGCGCAGGTTTCGGTCCAGCGGTACCAATACAGTCCCGATGGTCAGCGGCGTTTGATCAGCGTGTATACGCTTGGCGGCATCGGCTATGCCTCCACCGACGATCGCGGTGAAGTGCGAATGTTTGGCCTGCAGCCCGGCGACTACGTGGTGAGCGCCATGGTGCGCGGCTCGCTCATCCAGTCCATTCCGGATCCGGCGAACAACGATGGCTTTGCGGTGACCTACTACCCGGGCACGCTCAACCCGGCGGACGCGCAAACCGTCACGGTGTCACTCGGCGAGGAGACCTCGATCGCATTCGCAATGTCACTGGCGCGTCTCGCGCGCGTCAGTGGAACCGTCGTGGATTCGCTCGGACAACCGGTCGTGAGCTCGTTCGTACAACTCGTGATCAGGCAAGGCAACGGCATGTCGAGCGTGGGCGGCAGCGGGGTTGCGCCGGACGGTACCTTCACCTTGAATGCCATTCCGCCGGGCGAGTACTCACTCGAAGCGCGAACGCAGTTGCGCCCGGGAGTGGCCCAGGACATCGAGTTCGGCTCGACCCCGGTCACCGTCGCCGGCACCGAGATCATCGGAGTACGCGTTGTCACCGGCAAGGGTGCGACGGTCAGCGGCCGCGTGATCTTCGAAGGGGCCGCGCCGAAGCCAACCGCCGGATCAGCCGCACCATTCCGCATCGTCGCAACGCCGGCCGATCCGTCGATGCCGTTCATCGCCGGCTCGACCTTCCTTGATCCGCGGACCAACGGCACGGTCGATGAGAACGGGAACTTCCGACTGGCCGGAGTGTCAGGTCGCATGCTCTTCGCCTTCGCTGGTACGGGGTGGACCATCAAGTCGATCAGCCTCGACGGCGAGGACGTGACCGATGAACCGATCGATCTCACCGGCCGACCCTCAGTCAGCGGACTAGAGATTCGCCTGACTGACAAGGTGACGCAGGTCTCTGGCCACGTCAGCGACAGTCGAGGCCAGCGGACTCGTGAATGCGCGGTGGTGTTCCAGTCGGCCGAGCTCCGCGAGCCCCTGGTGGCGTCGCGCTTCATGCGGGTCGCACGCTGCGACTCGAGCGGCGCGTTTCAGACGGGCGGCATGCGTCCAGGGCGATACGTGGCGACCGCGATCACCTCGGTTGACCAGGGTCGCCAGTACGATCCTGAGTTCCAGCAACAACTTCGGCGCGCCTCGGTGTCGTTCACCATCCGCGACGGCGAGAAGATAACGCTCGATCTGAAGCTGACCAGCGGCTTGTAGTGTCTGCCTTCAGGCGGACCAGTTCGGCTGAAGGTCCGGCTGAAGCCGGACACTACTTCATGACCTCACGGATGACTGCTGCAGTCGGCGGCGAGCTGACGATGTTCATGCCGCGCTGGATGCCTTCGGTGATCGTGAGCGGCGTCCATCCCTTGCTGTTCGGGCGATTCCACACCTCGATCTTGGCGCCCTTCTCGGCGAGGTAACGCACGACCGACGGCACGTGCTTATAGGCGGCGCCGTGCATCGCGGTCTCGCCGTTCCTATCGACGGCGTTGAGATCGTTGCCGAGATCGAGCGCGACTTTCACCGCCTCGAGCACCTCGGGCTCGGTGCCCGGATCCTCGCCGGGTGCGTTGGTGCCCAGGCCGGCCGCGACGATGAGCGGCGTCGATCCGTCTTCGTTGGTCAACATCGGATCGGCGCCCAGTTCGGCCAGCAGTTTCATGAGCGGGGCATCAGCCGTCCGTGCGGCGAGCAGGAACGGTGTCGCGCCGATCGAATTGAGTGTCGTGACACCCATGCTCGGCCGCTTGGTGGCGCGGGCGTTGAGCTGCGCGCCCTTCGCCACCAGCGTGCGCACGAACGTGAGACTGTCCATGTTGCCTGAGCCCTGCGGCGCCGGGTTGTTACTGCCGGCGATGCCGGCCTTGCGGACCCACGACACCTGATGCAGGGCGGTATAGCCCTGCGGCGCGGCGTTCGGATCGGCGCCGCGATCGAGGAGGCGGGCGGCGAGCTCGTAGTGCGCGTTGGCGGCGGCGAGCAGAAACGCGTTGAGCCCGACTTCGTTGGCAGGGCCGGGCGTCGCTGGCCTCGCTGCCTGCGGATCCTCGCCGTCCTCACCGGCAGCGAGTCGTTCATGTCCGCGCCGGCCTTCAGCAGCGCCTCGACGGCGGCAATGCGCCCTTCACGCGCGGCGAACAGCAGCGCCGTGAACCCGGCATTCGATCGCGTCTTCAGGTCCGCGCCGCGCGCGACGAGCAGATCGATCACCGTGGCATGGCCTTCCGCGGCCGCCCACATCAGCGCCGTCTGCCCGCGCCAGCCTTCCTTGGCGTTGGGATCTGCGCCGCGTGCCAGCAGCAGATTCACGGCATCGGTCTTTCCGGTTCGAGCGGCGACCATCAGCGCCGTCTCGCCGTCAGCGTTCGCTGACCCGGCGTCCGCTCCGCCCTCGAGCAGCATCGCGATCGTCTTCGCGTTACCGTTGACCGAGGCGAGCCACAGCGGCGTCGCGCCATAGCGGTTGGCCGCCTTCACGTTGGCGCCGGCGCGAATGAGCATCTGCACGATGTCGGGCCGATCGCGATCGACGGCCCAGTGCAGCGCCGTCGTGCCATCGTGCCTGCGTGGCGTTCACATCGACACGCGTGTCGAGCAGCGCGCGAACGCGCAGCGGTGTCGCCGGCCTTGATCGCGTCCACGAGCGGACTCTGCGCGCCAGCCACGCTGGCCACGGCGCAACACGAGTAGCACGCCCATCGCCGCGCGCGTAGCGCGAACCTGCCACCGCGTAACCTACGCAGGCCGAAGCGCACGCGAACCGCGACGCCAGAAGCGTGAACGACATCGCTACACGCTCAGCGGCTCGAGATCAGACACGCGGCCGGTGCTGTCGACGAACGTGTCCAGATGCACGCCGACCTTGTCGAGCAGCGTCAGGTGGAGGTTCGCCAGCGGCGTCGGGTTCTCGTAGCGATGTGACGGCCGCCCTTGAACCGCGTGCCTCGCCCACCCGCCACCACGATCGGCAGGTTCGTGTGATTGTGGATGTCGGGATTCCCCATGCCGCTGCCGAGCAGATAGAGCGAGTGATCGAGCAGCGATCCGTCGCCATCAGGCGTCGCCTGCAGCTTCTCGATCAGATACGCGAACAGCGACACATGGTGCGCGTTGATCTTGGCGAGCTTGACCAGCTTCTCGGGATCGTTGGTGTGGTGCGACACCGGATGATGCGGCTCGGGCACGCCGATGTGCGGATACGTCCGCGTGCTCGTTTCGCGCGCCAGCTGGAACGTGACGACGCGAGTGACGTCAGCCTGCAGCGCCAGCACCTGCAGGTCGAACATCAGCTTGACGTGGTCTTCCCAGACCGCGGGAACGCTGGCCGGCCGATCGAGATCCGGCAGCGCCGACGCGTCGCTCTGCTCCGCACGCTGAATGCGACGCTCGACCTCACGGACCGAATCCAGATACTGACCCACTTTGATGCGATCGCCGGCGCCCAGCTCGCGCTGCAGCCGCGCCATGTCGGCGGTCATCCAGTCGAGAATGCTGCCGCTCTTCTTGAGCTCGGCGCGCCGGCGCTCGGGACTTCCGCCGTCGCCGAACAACCGCTCGAACACGACACGCGGATCGGCCTCGGTCGGCAGCGGCGTCGTCGGCGACGACCACGACAGGTTGTTCTGATACGCGCACGCGTAGCCGTTGTCACAGTTGCCCACTTGCGCGATCAGATCGGTGCCGATCTCGAGCGAGGGAATCTGCGTGTCGCGGCCGATCGCCTTCGCGGCGATCTGATCGACCGTCGTGCCCAGCTCGTAGTCACTGCCCTCGGTTCGCTTGGCCCGCGAGCAGCTCAGGAACGCGCAGTTCGACGAGGCATGGTTGCCGGTCGTGTACGCATTGCGCAGCTCGAGGTTCGAGACGACGGTGATGTGATCGAGCACCGGCGTCAGCGCGAGCAGCGACGGCGACAGCTCGGTCAGCCTTCCCTGCGTCGGCGGTGTCCATGCCGCTGCATTCATCCCCATCGGGATGTAGACGTAGCCCAGACGCCGGACCGAGCTGGCGATGGTCTGCGCACGCATCGAGGCGGCCGGCACCATCGCGTCGAGCAGCGGCAGCGCGAGCGTCGCGCCCATCCCACGCAGAAACGTGCGCCGTGGCAGTGCTCCCTTGGTGAGAATCATTGCGACATCCTCATCAGAAATGGAGCGCTCCGGACGATGCCGAGGACGAGCGACGAGAATCGATAGTCCTGCGCCTGCGCGCTGCGAACGACCGTGCGGACCGCGGGCGCATCGTGGAACTCCAGGCCCCGGCCAAGACCGTAGGTCATGAGCTTCTCGGTGAGCGTCCCCACGAACAGCTCCGGCCGGCGCAGCAGCGCCGAGCGCAGACCGCTCGCGCCGGTGAACTCGGACCCGTCGGGAAGCCCGCCCGACGCATCGACCTCGCTCCCCGACTCGGTGCGCGTGCGCCATCGGCCGATCGCATCGAAGTTCTCCATCGACAGACCCGCCGGATCCATCAGGCGGTGACAGCTCGCGCACTCCGGACGCGAGCGGTGCTGCACCATGCGCTCGCGCATGGAGAGCACCTTGCCCTGCGCATCGGTCTCCTGCAGCAACGGCACGTTCGCGGGCGGTGGCGGCGGCGGCGTGCCGACGATGTTCTCGAGGATCCACTTGCCGCGAAGCACCGGCGACGTGCGATTGGCGTACGACGTCACGGTCAGGATGCTGCCCTGGCCGAGCAGACCGCCGCGCACGCTGTTCTCGTCGAGCGAGACGCGACGGAAGCGGCTGCCGTACACGTTCGGGATGCCGTAGTGTTTGGCGAGACGCTCGTTGACGAACGTGTAGTTCGCGCGCAGCAGATCGAGCGCGCTGCGGTCTTCCCTGACGATGCTCTCGAAGAACAACTCGGTCTCGCGGCGAAACGCCTGACGCAGGTTGTCGTCGAAATCGGGGAACTGACGCGCGTCGGGACTCGCCGCGGCGAGGTTGCGCAGATACAGCCACTGGCTCGCGAAGTTGGTGACCAGAGCCTCGGATCGCGGATCGGCCAGCATCCGCTTGACCTGACGCTCGAGCGTCGCCGGCTGACTGAGTCTCCCTGCGATCGCCAGGTCGAGCAGCTCCTCGTCCGGGACGCTGCTCCACAGGAAGAACGAGAGGCGTGAGGCCAGCTCGACGTCGCTGACGCGATACGCCGTGCGCGGCGCAGCGTTCTTTGGATCGCGCTCGATGCGGAACAGGAATTCGGTGCTGGCGAGCACGGCACGGACGGCCATCTCGATGCCGGTCTCGAAGTCACCGGTCGCGCGCGCCTC
Organism: uncultured Acidobacteriota bacterium; assembly: GCA_963728305.1. Taxonomy (GTDB): domain Bacteria; phylum Acidobacteriota; class Vicinamibacteria; order Vicinamibacterales; family UBA2999; genus Gp6-AA40. The sequence continues at coordinate 3,494 of CAVSKE010000048.1, read as the reverse complement.
CTTGTAGAACCGCAGCGGAGCCTCGAGGTCCGCGTCGGTCACCGCGCGGCGAAACGCCCGTCGCGCGATCGTCGAGACGATCCGCTTCGCACAGGCCTCTTCGGCCGCGGCAGTGGCTCGCGATGGCCGGCAGACGAACAGCCGGCTGCCGGCTCGGCGTCTCCATCACGTCGCCGAGCTCGAATGGTCCGGTGATCGACACCGAGTAGAGCGCGATCTGCACGCGCGGATGCCGATCCATGTTGAAGTGCGCGAGGCTCGGCTGGCGCTCGGTCTCCTCGAGCGCGAAGGTCTTGCGCGGGAAGGTCACGCTCACATCGTGAGGACCCGCACCCACCCCGATGCGAAGCTTGAGGTGATTGTCGACGGCCTCGTCCGCGTAGTAGGCGCCGGACTGATTCCGGTTGGGCTTGACCAGAAACGTCTGCGCCACGCTCCCATCGATACTGAGTTCGATCTGCTGTGGCTCGGTGAGCCCTTCGACGTTCTCGTTCCGGTCGCGAGCCAGACGGAGCTGGAACTCGTAGACGGCGTGCAGCGGGAACGTGTATCTGAACGTCGCGCCGCCGCGGGTCCCGAACGGCAATCCCTCGAGGTGATCCTCCTGCGTGAGATCAGCCGGCAGCACGACGACGTGACTCGCCGGCGACGGCAGCGCACTTCCGATCGCGGCCCGGCTCACCTTCTGCGCCGCCGCCAGATACCGCTCGAGCAGCGTCGGCGACAGCTCGCCGTTGCTCACGTTGTCGAACCCATGGCTCGCATCGTCCTTGGGCAGAAGCGCCGAGACGTCGACGTCGAGCGCGAGGATGTCGCGGATGGCGTTCTGATACTCGACGCGACTCAGACGACGGAACGTGTCGGTGCGTCCAGGATTTGGACGAGCCGCGACCGCGCGGTCGAGCGCCTCTTCGAGATGTGCGGAGAGCGCGTCGTACGTGGCGTCATCCGGGCGAGGCAATCCAGGAGGCGGCATCATGCGGCCGCGAATCTTTCGGACGACTTTCTCCCACGTCTCGGCGTCGGCCGCAACGCGCGTGACGTCCAGCGTGTCGAGTGCGAGGCCTCCGGTCCGAGTTCTGCTGTTGTGACAGGTAACGCAGTAGCGATCGAGCGTCGCGCGATCGGTGGATGCAGTGGGAGCCGCAGGGGACGATTGCTGGCGGTTCTCCGGCGCGAAGAACGGCCGATGCCACCAGCAGGGCGCAGCACGCGGTCAGACAGAGCAGCCAGCGCGAAGCCATCAGGCCTCCAACGTTCCATACCTTAGGCGTCCGGGGACGCGCCCGCAAGGGTTTTTCACCGCACCTGGGTCCGGCTAAAGCCGGACACTACTTGGATAATGCGGTGATCAGGCGGTACTGGAACTCCAGATCCTCGTTGAACTGCTTCACGCCCACCCGCTCGTCGCGGCCGTGCGCGCGGACGTCGTCGATGTCGTCGAACAGCCCGTCCACACCGAGCGTCGGGATGCCGGCGTTGCGCATGAACAGACCGTCGGTCGCGCCCGTGCTCATCACGGGGACGACCGGCACACCAGGGAACATCGAAGCCACGATCGTCTCGGTGGCCTTCATCACGTCTTCCCTGAGCACCGCCGGCTTGCTGGGCGTGGCCTCATCCACCAGCGAGACCTGAATCGCCGGATCGGCGAGGACCTTCGTCAGTTCAGCGACCACCGAGCTGATGGACACGCCGGGCAGAATCCGGCAGTTCACATTCGCGGTCGCCAGCTGCGGCAGCGCGTTGGGTGCGTGACCACCGTCGAGTTGCGTCGCCACGCAGGTGGTACGCAGCAGCGAGTTGAAATACGGCGACTGCGCGGAGAGACGTGCCGCGGCGGCGTTGTCGATCGGCTCTTTCGCGACGGCGACCATGTCGGCCCTCGTCTGCGCATCGAGCTGCACCGGCGCCGCCCGCGTGAAGTAGGCGCGGGTGATGTCGTTCAGCTGCACGGGGAAATCGTAGGCGGCGATTCGCGACAGACCCGCGGCAAGCCGGTTGATCGCATTGTCTTTCGACGGCATCGAACTGTGGCCGCCGCTGTTGCGAACCTCGAGGCGCAGGTCCTGATAGACCTTTTCCGCCGCCTGCACCTCATTGGTGAGGTACTTGCCCTTCCGCATTACTCCGCCGCCGCCCTCGTTGATGGCGAACTCGGCGTCGATGAGCGGCCGGTGGTTGGCGAGGAGCCATTTGATGCCGTTCTCGGGTCCACCTTCTTCGTCGGCCGTGAGCAGGAGAATGATGTCGCGCGACGGCGAAAATCCCTCCGCCTTGAGACGCAGCAGATTGGCGACAAACACCGCGGCCATCGTCTTGTCGTCAGCGGTGCCGCGGCCGTAGTAGTAGCCGTCCTTCTCGGTCAGCACGAACGGATCGAACGACCAGTCCTCGCGACGGGCTTCGACGACGTCGAGGTGGGCCATCAGGATCATCGGCCGCTTCGCGCCCGTGCCGCGATAGCGCACCACGAGGTTGCCCTTCTTGGCCGACGGCCCGAGCACGCGCACGTCGGCATCCGCGAAGCCGGCGGCCTTGAAGCGCGCGGCCATGGCCTCGGCGGCCTGCGTGGTGTTGCCGACCGATTGCGTCGTGTTGATCTCGACGAGTTGCTTGAAGATCTCCTTCGCGCGTGCTTCGTGCGCTCCGCTCTGCGCGAGCAGAACGAGGCACGAGGCCACCGCGAACGGGAGCGCTATCGCGAGCGAGCGGGACATGGGAAGCATCGGCGGCCGATTATACCGCCGGGGTCGTGCTACGCCGGCGCAAGGAGGACATGTCCGTCGAGTGGCACGGCCCACGCCGCCGGCGCGCTCGTCTGCCTCCAGCTGCCGAGGACCTGCCGCGCGATCTCGAGCGTGCCGATCCCGTACCTGAGATGCGCGAGGACGTATGGCGCATCACCGCGAACCCGTACGGAATCACGCGCGGAGCCGTTCCGCTCGACGTCCAGCGGCGGGCCGAGGTGTGTCTTGTTGAGGACGAGCAGATCCGACTGTGCCGCACCGATGACGTCGTCCGGCGCAATCCCCTGCCCGGATCCATTGACGACGTGAATGGTGAAGTCTGGCAGCGCGTCCACCTGGTAGCCGCCAGCGTCGGCGGCGACGAAGATCAGCTCGGGACGACATTCCATCATCAGCCATTCAAACGCCAGATCGGCATCGCCGTCCTCGTCCACGGCAACGATGCGCGACGGCGCGAGCGCCTTGTGTCGGATGAGGAACTCGCGGCTGCCGTCCCGGTCTGGGGCCGGCTTCCTCGTCACAACCGCGATGCTGTAGTTGTCCCGAAGCAAGCGGCACAACGCGAGGAGCAGCGTCGTCTTGCCGCTCTCGGCGGAGCCGGTGACGCTGACGGTGTACGCGCGCGTCACGTAGTCGCGCGCGGGAGATTGCGTGGGCATCCCATTTCCGACAGCAAACTCGTCGCCATGTCGCGGCAGATCAGGTCACACAGCAAACGTGGCGGGGACAAGACTTAGGGCTCTC
>CAVSKE010000047.1:0-25797 GCA_963728305.1 uncultured Acidobacteriota bacterium | reverse complement strand
GCCAAAGCTTCATTGTGGGCGACCCCGCTGCGCTGCTCTGCGTCGAGTTCTACGCCGATCGCGCTGACGACCTGCCACCGCGTCTCGCCGCGCTCGAACGCGACCTGCGCGACCACCAGTTCGGCGACGCCTATCACCACGCCCTCGACCTGACCGCACAAGCGCGCATCTGGAGCCTTCGCGAAGCCGGACTCGGCCTCTCGATGGCCATGAAGGAGGATGCCAAGTCGCTGTCGTTTGTCGAGGACACGGCCGTCGCACCCGAGCGCCTGCGCGACTACATCGAACGCTTCCTCGCCATCGTCCAGCGGCATGGCACGACGGCGGGCGTGTATGCGCACGCCTCGGTCGGGTGTCTCCATGTCCGGCCAGTGATCAACATGAAGACCGAAGATGGTGTGCGACGCTTCGAGTCGATCGCCAACGACGTGTCCGATCTCGTTCTCGAATTCGGCGGCGCGCTGTCTGGCGAGCACGGCGACGGCCTGGTGCGCAGCCCGTTCATGGAGAAGATGTTCGGGCCGGAGATCTACGACGCCTTTCGCACCATCAAGCGCACTTTCGATCCGAATGGCATCTTCAATCCCGGCAAGATCGTCGATGCGCCGCCGCTCACCGCGAATCTGCGCTTCGGCCCGTCGTACGTCGCCCGCTCGGTGCCCACCTATTTCGACTACCCCGAAGGCAGCTTCGGCGGCGCGGTCGAGATGTGCAGCGGCCTCGGCGCCTGCCGCAAGACGCTCGAGGGCACGATGTGCCCGTCATACATGGCCACGCGTGACGAGCAGCACGCGACGCGCGGCCGCGCCAATGTCCTTCGTCTGACGATCTCCGGCCGCCTTGGCGAAGCCGGCCTGGGCGACGATGGCGTGTACAAGACGCTCGATTTGTGTCTCGAGTGCCGGGCGTGCAAGGCGGAGTGTCCGGTGGGCGTGGACGTGGCGCGATTCAAGAGCGAGTTCCTTGCCGACTACTGGCAGCGCCACGGCACGCCGCTTCATGCGCGCGCGCTGGGTCAGGCGCGGCGCGCCGCCGAATGGGGCAGCCGGCTGGCGCCGCTCTCGAACTGGATCGTCAACAGCGGCCTGGGCCGTCGCCTCAACGAGTACGTGCTCGGCATCGACAGTCGGCGGGCGCTACCCGAATTCAAGCGACGCACGCTCGCCAAGACCGCTCCTGCTCGATCGACCACAACACCAGACGTTCTCCTCTTCAACGACACCTTTACCAATCACTACGATCCCGAGATCGGGCTGGCCGCGCTCGACGTGCTGTCGGCGGCCGGCCTCCGAGCGGCGCTCGCCCCGAACCGCTGCTGCGGACGCCCGCAGATTTCGAAAGGGCTGCTCGACGATGCGCGCGCCATGGCGTCGCGGAATACCGACCTGCTGTTCGCCGATGCCAGTGCCGGCCGGCCGTTGATCTTTTGCGAGCCAAGCTGCCTCTCAGCGATTCGCGAGGACGTGCCGGCGCTGTTGCGCGGCGAGGCCCGGCGGCGCGCGGACGTCGTGGCGAAGAGCAGCCTGCTGTTCGAAGAATTTCTCGCGGCTCGCATGCCCGAGCTGCGCTTCAGGACCGGTCCCAGGACGATTCTGCTGCACGGGCATTGTCATCAGAAATCGATGTCGCTGGTCGCGCCGGCAAAGGCACTGCTCTCCGCGATTCCCGACACGACGGTCATCGATCTCGACGCCGGCTGCTGCGGCATGGCCGGATCGTTTGGCTACGCCCGCGAGCACTACGACGTGTCGCGCGCGATCGGCGAACGCAAGCTCTTCCCCGCGGTGCGCAACAAGCCGGCCGGCGCGGTCGTCGTCGCCGGCGGTACGAGTTGTCGTCATCAAATTGCAGACTTCACCGGCGAGTCCGCCATGCATCCGGCCGTGCTTCTCGCCCAACTGATTGAGCGAACCCAATGAGTCTGGCCTGGCTTTCTCTTCTGGCGCTGGTCGCCGCCATGATCATCAGCTGCTTCAGCCAGCTGAACGTCGGTGTGCTCGGCCTGGCGCTGGCGTGGATCCTCGGCGTCTATTTCGCTGACATGAGACTGGCCGACGTCATGAGCGGCTTTCCGACGCAGACCTTTCTGATGCTGGTCGGCGTCACGCTGCTCTTCACCCAGGCACAGCTGAACGGCACACTCGAGCGCGTTGCGCACGCGTCGGTGCGCATCTGTCGCGGCAACACCGGACTCGTGCCAGTGATGTTCTTCGTGCTCGCCGCCATCATCGCGACGCTTGGCCCGGGCAACGTCGCGACCGCGGCGATGCTGGCGCCGATGGCGATGGGCGTCGGCACGCGGGCCTCGATTCCGCCTTTTCTCATGGCGATCATGGTCGGCAACGGTGCGCAGTCCGGCGCGCTCTCTCCGCTCGCGCCGACCGGCGTCATCGTCACGCCGCTCATGGAGAAGATCGGGCTCGGCGGTCACGAGTGGCAGACCTACGCGATGAACCTCGCCGGCCATGCCATGGTGGCCTTCGCCGGCTACGCGCTGTTCGGCGGCTTGCGTTTGTTCAAACAGACTTTTGAGGGCGACCCTGCCGAGCAGGCGGCGAATACCCGTTTCTCCAGGGTGCACTGGGTGACGATCGCGACGATCCTGTGCGTGCTGCTGGCGGTGCAATTCCTCGAGGCCAACATCGGCATGGCGGCGTTCACCGCCGCGGCGGTACTCGCCGCGCTGCGCGTTGCCGATCACGATCAAGCGATCCGGAAGATGCCGTGGAACCCGATCCTGATGCTGAGCGGCGTCAGCGTGCTCGTCGCGCTGCTCGACAAGACCGGCGGGCTCGAGCTCTTCACTGATCTGCTCGCCAGGCTTGCCTCACCTGGCTCGCTGACCGGTGTCATCGCATTCGTGACGGGACTGATCTCGGTCTACAGCAGCACGTCGGCGGTGGTGCTCCCGGCGTTTCTGCCAACTGTGCCCGGGCTCGTCGCCCGCCTCGGCGGCGACCCGTTCGGGGTGGCCTCGTCGATGAACGTCGGCGCACACCTCGTCGACATGTCGCCGCTCTCCACGACGGGCGCGATGTGCCTCGCGGGAATTTCCGATCCGGCGCAAGTCAGGCCCACCTACAACAAGCTCCTCGCCTGGGGCTTGTCGATGACCATCGTCGGCGCGATTGGTTGTTACATCTTTCTGTAGCGAGTCAGGTCAAAGGGCAAAGGTCAAAAGGCAAAGGTCAGGTACTCAGGGCGAGGTGTAGGTCTCAGGTCTCGGTCTTGGATGTAGGCGAGGGTTCGGAGTATGAGTCGAGGGCGACGGGCTACCCTACACCTTGGTCCTTACCTTTGCCTTTTGCCCCTTGCCTTTTGATTTTCGCGCCATGCCTCGATCTCTGCACGGTGCGCGGCATCGTGCTCGGCCATCATCAACGGGATATCGCACAGTCCGACGCGGCCGACGCCCTCCTGCGTCCCGCGGCGGTCCCATTCGGAGGTCGTGAGGGCGCGAAGCGCGGCCAGGTTCTCGGACCGTGCACGGCGGAACGCTTCGATGCCGTCGGCGAGTGACAGCGAGCTGTAATTGCGTTCCCGGGCGACACGCTCGCCGTCGAAATCGGGCAGCGCGGGCTCGACCTCGTTCAGCAACCGTCGAATGCGCACGGCATAGCCATCACGCTCGAGATCGGCAAGATGCCAGCACTGCTCTACCGGTGAGAACCCGTCAGCGCCCGCCACCCGCGCCTGCGCAGCGGACAACCCACCAAACGCCGCATCGAGAAAGACCGGCATCGCGCTCAGATGCTGGAGCAGTGTCGCTTGGTCCGCGCCCGACAGCTGCATATACCGCACGTCAAATCCTCCTATGACCTTACTTTGCCTTTACCCTTTGCCTGTTGACCTGATGTGACACGCGATAGCTGCGCTCCACGAGAGTCTCCACCGCACCCCAGTCGACGGGACCATCGGCCCACAGGCTCACCCACAGCCCGCGGCCGTACGGTGTGGCGAAGTACGGTTTCCGCTGCAGCAGCCGCTCCACCTCGTTCGGCTCCAGACGGAACGCAATCGATGCGCGCCCCTTGACGCGCTCGAAGGCGACGAACGTCTTCTTGCCCACCTTGAAATTGGGATGTCCAAACGAAGCCGTCTCACTCGTCTCCGGCAGCGCGAGGCACAGCCGGCGCAGCTTCTCGAGCGTCTGCTCGTTCGGTGAGGTCAGCATCCCGTCAAAACGTCGCGATCGGATTGAGCGGCGAACCGGTACCGCCGCGAATCGGCAGCGGCGCCGCGGTGAGCATGAACTCCCAACGCTTGCGCGACGCCGCCGCAGCCGCCAGCGCCTCGAGGTCGCAGTTGTCGAACAGATGCACGCCCAGGTGAACGAGCGCGAAATCGTGGACGGCGCCGCGTGGCGGACCCGACTCACCCGGCGAGACGTACTGCGGGTGATCGCTCCCGAGCAACGCGATGTCGCGCTGCTTGAGCCAGGGAATCACCGACGGATCCAGACCCGCCGATCGGCCGCCCTCGGCGCGCCCTCTCAGCCACGGCCCGAGTGCAGCGCGTCGTGCCCACACGCCGGTGCGAATGAAGAGCGCGTCGCCGGACGACACCCGTACGCCGGCTTGCTTCTCCCAGGCCTCGAGGTCCTGCACGTAGATCGGTGTCCCGGGCTCGAGATACGGCACGCCCTTGAGCCGCGGGATGTCGATGAGGATGCCCCGCGTCACGATGCCGTTCTTGACGTTGTGAATCGAGTTCTGCTGATGGCCCTGCTTCGCCACCGCGTCGGCGTTGGGCGTGTAGCCGTTGTAGAAGACGCCGTTCTCGTGAATGTGCGCGAGCGAGTCGAGGTGTGTATGCGCGATGCCGTGATAGCTCACCGCGATCCGATCGGAACCGATGCCCTGCATCGTCACGTCATACGGCGACGGATTGTCGACGGCCTTCATCGTGTCGGCATCCGCCGCCAGCGACACGGAGATGCCGTCCTTGACCAGCGCCGCCGCTTGCCGCCGTTTGGCCGGCGTGATCAGGTTGAGGGCACCGATCTGATCGTCCTGGCCCCAGCGGCCCCAATTCGACAGATCCTTTTTCCACTGCTCGTACTGCGCCAGCGTCACCGGGCGCCCTGCCGAGGCGGTGGTCGTCGCTGCCTGTCTCGCCGACGCGATGACGGCTGCCGTCAGGATGCACATCGCACCAATTGCCGCCGACCGAACGAATACAGCCCTCATCTGAATCCTCCCAGTCGCGGACTGTACAACCGTTGAGGGCACTGTTGTGTAAACGATCAGCCGCCAGCAAATCAGCGGGACTGGTCGAGGACTTCCCGGACTTTCCGAGCCAGGCTCAGCGGCGTGAATGGCTTCTGCAGGAAGGCGTCGTTCCGCCCGAGCTGACCGTGGCGGACCGCCACATCTTCGTTGTAGCCGCTCATGAACAGAACGCGGCAGGACGGAAAACGCGTTCGTATGGCTTCAGCGAGCTGACCACCGCTCATTTCCGGCATCACGACGTCGGTCACGAGCAGGTCAACCGGGTCGTGCGCGAGCGCCAGCAGGTGCAGCGCGGCCGGGCCACTTCCGGCCGCCATCACCTTATAGCCGTGCATGGTCAAGGACGAGCGTGGCGACGCTTCTCACTGCGTCCTGATCCTCGACGAGCAGCACCGTCTCGTTGCCTCTGGGGACCTCAGTCTCGGCAGTCGGAGCGGGCCGGCGCAGCGCCGGCGTATCGAGCCAGGGCAGAAACACGTTCATCGTCGTACCGGCGCCCACCTCGCTCACTAGGGTGATGAAACCGCTGCTTTCCTGCACGATGCCGTAGACGCTGGCGAGGCCGAGCCCGGTCCCCTTCCCCGGCCTCTTGGTCGTGAAGAACGGCTCGAACAGATGCGCCTTGGTCTGCGGCGCCATGCCGCACCCGGTGTCTTCGACCGTCACCCGCACGAACCGGCCTGGCCTGGTACTCGGGATGGGCACGGCAGAACGCGTCGTCGAACACGGCAACGCCGGTGCCGATTGATAGCCGCCCACCCTGCTCCATTGCGTCGCGGCTATTCAATGCCAGATTCATCACGACCTGCTCGAGTTGACTCGGGTCGGCTTTGATCGCGGGCAGTGATGGCGCCAGCGTCAACTGCAGCTCGATGTCTTCGGCGATCAATCGCCTCAGCATCACGCCGACGCGTCGCACGAGATCGTTGAGGTCGAGATCCCGCGGCTCGAACACTGCCTTGCGGCTGAACAGCCAGCAGCTGCCGAGTCAGCTGCGCCGCGCGTTCACCGGCCTCACGGATCGCCCCGAGCTCGTAGCGTGTCGGATCAGTCTCGGCCCGATCCATCAGCAGCATCTCGCTGTAGCCATTGATCACGGTGAGCAGGTTGTTGAAGTCGTGCGCCACGCCGCCGGCGAGCTGGCCAATCGCCTGCATCTTCTGCGATTGGCGCAGCTGCTCCTCGAGCCGCACCCGATCGGTGATGTCCTGTATCGTGCCGACGAACTTCGCCGGGATACCGCTCGCGGCATCGAGCACCCGCTCGGCCTGCTCGTGCAGGATGCGCTCCGTCCCATCTGCCAGCACGATTCGGTGATCGATGGAGTACGGGATCCCGTCGTAGAAGGCGCGGCTGAAGGCTTCGCGCACTTTACTCCGGTCCTCGGGATGCACGCGGCGATAGAACGCTTCAACCGATATCTCCAGATCGTCGGGCCCGTAACCAAGCAGGCGATGACACTCAGCCGACCATCGAATCGGATTTCGGGTCGTATCGTCCATCGACACCACGTCCATCTCCCAGCTGCCGATGCTGGCGATGCGCTGTGAGGCCAGCAGGTGGGTCTGACTCTGGAGCAATTTGGCTTCGGCGGCCTTCCGTTCGGTGATGTCACGGCCGGTCGAGAGCATCTCGACGACCCGGTGGTTGTCGTCGAAGATGGCGCGGCTGGTCCACTGCTGCCAACGGGGTCCCGACACCGAGTAGGAGACGTGCTCTTCGGTGAATTCCGCGGCGTCCGGAGTGAGCGACACAATCCGTTCGCGAATCCCGTCGCGATGTTCCGGGGCCACCAGCGGAAAGAAACTCGTGCCAATACACTCCTCTTCGGTAAGCCCGAACAACCGACAGTAGTGTTCGTTGACGAAGGTTCGCGTCCCGTCGGGCCGCCACTTGACGATGAACTCGGTCTGATTCTCGACGATCAGCCGGTAGCGCGCTTCGCTTTGGCGAAGCTGCTCCTCGACGCGCTTGCGATCGGAGATGTCGCGGAGCACGCCGATGAACCGCGAATCCGGCAGACGCCGCGCGTTGACCTCACCGAAGAATGTCGACCCGTCCTTGCGGCGAAAACTCCATTCGCTCCTGATCGGTGTGCCACCCAGCAGACGTGCGAGCTCATCGCCCAGACGCTCTCGCTCTTCCGGCGCCAGGATGTCGGGAATCGACAGGCAGAGCATCTCGTCGAGGGTGTAGCCGAGGTAGCTGCATCCGGCCGGATTCACGTCCAGGTAGCGCCCGTTGGCATCAGCAATGAAAATCCCGTCGGCGGCGTGGTCCACCAGCATGCGCAGCCGCGCCTCAGCCGCCCTGAGCTGATCCTCGATGGTGCGCCGGTCGGCGAGGGTCGTGGGGTCCACTGCCCTATGAATTTTACCGCTGATGCTCGGCGTATCCTCTGGCGATGGGCCACACCTCAACCACGCGTTCTCCCTGGACGGCGTAGAAGACGTCGTGCAGGTTCACCGTGGGATCCGTGTGCGACGGAATGAGTTGGATGCGTTCGCCAATCGCCAGCGTGGAGGATGCGGGTATGGCAACGACGGCATGTTCGTCGTTCAGGGCGGTCACCGTCGCCCCGTCCACGCCTTTGACCGACGGATGACCGTGATCCTTCGTCATCGACTTGTGCCCGCAATCGGCGATGCAGCGTTCGGGTGACGGGCGGCTGACGATCGTCCCGAGCACGAAGAAGGCCTGCTCGAAGGGGACACCCACGCTTCCGTAGTCGGTGTCCATCAACGCGTAGGAGCCAGCCTGAATCTCGGTGACGCCGTCCACGCGGCCGCTGATGTCGTAGGTGCCAGTGCCTCCAGCAGAGACGACCTCGCACGGGATACCGTCGGTGCGGATGCGCCGCGCCGTCTCAACCAGTTCGTGCATCGCCCTGCGCGCACGGGCGTCGCGCTCGGCACGCTCGCGCAGTGGCTGCAGGTGCCCTTCGTAGCCCATCACACCGCGCATGCGCAGGCCGGTGGTTGCCGCGACCCGCCTGGCCAGTTCCGCCGCGGCATCACCTGGCTCGACACCACAGCGTCCCTGACCGACATTCACATCGACCAGCACGCCAATCGTCACGCCCGCCAGACGCGACGCCGCCGCCATGGCCTCGATACCAGCGATCGAATCGACGGCGACCGTCACTGTACGCTCGCGCGCGAGCGTGGCGACACGCGTGCACTTGTCGGGGCTGACGATCTCGTTGGCGATCAACAGATCGTCACACAGGTCTTTCGCCACTTCCGCTTCGGACACCGTGGCGCAGGTGATCCCGACACAGGACCCGGCTGCCAGCTGGCGGCGCGCGATGGCCGGGGTCTTGTGCGCCTTGAAGTGCGGCCGGAGCCGGCAGGCACCGCTCGCAAAGAACGCCGCCATGCGGGCGATGTTGCGATCGAGTGCGGCGACGTCGACGATCAGCGCCGGCGTCGGAATCTCGTGAATGCTAGACCGGCTCCTCATCCTCGCCTCTGCGCGCCGGCAAGATCCCGAAGGCCCGCATCTTCCGATACAGATTGCTGCGCTCGACACCCAGCACTTCCGCGGTGCGCGACATGTTGCCCTGCTGGGCGGCCAGCGCGCGCAGGATGTACTGCTTCTCGAACTCGTCGCGCGCGTCGTGGAGCGGCGTGATCGTTGCCGACGACATCGCCGTCGCCTGCGGCGTGGCCACGATGCCGTGCTCGAGGAAGGTCAGATCTCGCGACGACACGCGATCGCCCGGCACCATGATCATCAGGCGCTCGACCAGATTGCGCAGCTCGCGGACGTTTCCCGGCCACGGATACCGCTGCAGGGCCGCCACCGCATCGGCATCGAAGGTCTTCGGCCGCCGCCCGTACTCGCGCGCCAGCATGGCCATGAAATGGTCGGCGAGCAGCGCCACGTCCTCGCTGCGCTCGCGCAGCGGCGGCACGAAGATCGGCACGACGTTCAGCCGGAAATAGAGATCTTCGCGGAAGCGGCCAGCGCGAATTTCGGTCGGCAGATCCTTGTTGGTCGCCGCCAGCACCCGCGCATCGACGCGGATCCGCGTCGAGCCGCCGACCGGCTCCATCACCTGCTCCTGCAGCACGCGCAGGACCTTGGCCTGCGTCTTCAGGCTCATGTCGCCGATCTCGTCGAGGAAGATCGTGCCGCCGTGTGCAGCCTCGAATTTCCCGCGGCGATCGGCGACCGCGCCGGTGAAGGCGCCGCGCACGTGGCCGAACAGCTCGCTCTCGATCAGCTCTTCGGGGATCGCGGCGCAGTTCACCTCGACAAACGGCGCCGAGCGGCGCCGGCTCATGCCGTGGATGTTGCGCGCCACCAGCTCCTTGCCGGTGCCGTTCTCACCGATGATGAGCACGCGCCCATTGGTCGGCGCCGCCATGGCGACCTGCTCGCGCAGCTTCGCCATCGCATAGCTCTCACCGATCATCTGGTGCTGCGCGTCCACCTTGGCGCGCAGCGCCAGGTTCTCGGCCTCGAGGTTGCGCTGCCGCAGCGCGTTGCGGACCACCAGGACGGTCTTCTCGAGCGACAGCGGCTTCTCGACGAAATCAAACGCGCCCATCTTGATGGCGCGCACCGCCGACTCGACGTTGCCGTGGCCGGAGATGATCACCACCTGCGAGTCGATCTGCCGTTCGCGCATCCGCGTCAACGTCGCCAGTCCGTCCATGCCGGGCAGCCAGATGTCGAGAACGACGACGTCATAGGCCTGCCGCGCCAGCCGGTCGAGGCACGCCTCGCCGCTCTCCGCGGCATCGACGTCATAGCCTTCATCGCGCAGCACACCGCTCAACGCGGTGCGGACGCCGGGTTCATCGTCCACGATCAGAATCGAGGGCATCAGGCTGGCAACTCAATCGCGAACCGCGTGCCTCGCGGGGTGTTGTCGCTCACGGCGATGCTGCCGCCGTGCTCGGCGACGATGCGGCGGACGATCGCCAGGCCGAGGCCGCTGCCACGCTGCTTCGTCGAGTAGTAGGGCAGAAAGAGCTTCTCGCGCTCAGCCGCCGGAATTCCCGGACCGTTGTCGGCGACGGTGACGCGCACGACGCTGTTGGTCCGGTCGTGCTCGGTTTCGATGTCGATGGCGCCATGGCGACCCATCGCTTCGATGGCATTGTCGACCAGATTGATCACCACACGGCGTAGCTGCTCCTGATCGACGCCGACCTTGGGCAACCTCGCGGCGAAATTCCGCCGGAACTCCACCTCGGTAAAGAGGCCCTGATACAGCGCGAGGGCATCGTCGAGGAGCGCGTGCAGATCGGTCGGCACCGTGCGTGGTGCCGGCATGCGCGCGAACTGCGAGAACTCGTCGACCAGCCCCTTGAGCGACTCGACCTCGCCGACGATCGTGGTCGTGCACTCATCGACCAGCGCACGCGTCGGGTCCGGCGCCTGCGTGAAGTGCCGGCGCAGCCGCTCCGCGCAGAGCTGAATCGGCGTCAGCGGATTCTTGATCTCGTGGGCCAGCCGTCGCGCAACCTCGCGCCACGCGGCCGCCTTCTGCGCGCGCACCAGCGGCGACACATCGTCGAACACCACCACCATACCGTCGGTCGTACCGTCGTCGCGGCGCAGCGGCGTAGTCATGACCGCCAGGTGCACCTCGCGCCCTTCGAGCGTGACCGAGACGTCCTGCGGCCGCACGTCGTCACGATTGCGGGACGCTTCGTCGATGGCGATGGCCAGCGGCTTGAGCTCGCGTGTGCCGAACACGGCTGACGCCGGGCAGCCCCGCCACCCGTGCATCCATCCCGAGCAGACGCGACGCCGCGGCGTTCCACGTCCGGATGCTGCCGGTCGCATCAATCGACACCACGCCGGTCGCGAGCCGGTCGAGCACGGTCTCGACGTAGCGGCGGCGGCTTTCGACGTCATGGTGCTTGCGCTCCAGCTCGACCGACGAGTGCTCGAGCCGGCGGCGATTGGCGGCCAGGTCGCCGGCCATGCGATTGAATGCCTCGATCAGCGATCCGAACTCGTCGCCGGTCTCCACCGTGACGCGATGGTCCAGACGTCCGGCGCCGATCTCGTCCGCCGCGGTGGCGAGCATCTGCACCGGCCGGGTGATGCGCTTCGCGAGATAGAGGCCCATCCACGTCGAGCCGACGAGAATCATCAGCGTCAGCATCAGGAAGAACGACAGATAGACACCGGCGAGCGGCTGCTTCAGCACACGCAGCTGCTGGTAGGACTCGTAGGCCGCCGTCATCCCGCGGGCGCGCGTGGCGAACTGGTCGGTGAGGTACTCGCTGGCGACGACGACGCCGCGCACCGGACCCGATGGGGACGAGCGGATTGGCACCGCCGTGCGAATGAGATCGCCACCCCCGCCTGACAGCTGCTCGACCGTCCGCGCCTCGGTCCCGCTGCCGGCCGCCCGCTCGGCCAGGCGGTCTGCCGAGGCGCGCGAATACTCACGCGGAATCGACGGCGCGGCGACGTCGAGCACCGGCACGAGCGGCGGCCGCGCCTCAGACGAGGTGCTCACGCGATAGACCTCGACGAGATCGATGCGCTCCTGCAGCACATCCGGCGCAACGAGATCGCGGATCCAGGAAGAATTGGCCGCGGCCAGATCGACGCTGCTCAGCGAACGCGCAAAGCGCTGCGCCTGCGCCGCGACGAGCCGCTGCTGCTGCGCGTAGTAGTCGCCGGCAATGCCATTCGCCGACGACAGCACCTCGTCGAGATCGGCGTTGAACCAGCGGTCCACGTTGTTGCGAATCAACTCGCTGCCGATGACCAGCACCAGCACCGCCGGAATCAGCGTCATCCCGAGCAGCACCGTCACCAGCTTGAAGCGGAAGCGCGCGAACGGCAGCGCCTGTCGCCGCTCCACGACGAGCTTGACGATGTTGCGGGCGAGGACGAACGTGAGCGCGACGAGGATCGTGAGGTTCGTCACCGACAGCGCGTAGAGCACGACGTCGGCGAGGAAGTCGGGGGCCAGCGCCGACGAGCGGCTGCCGAGCGTCAGCAGTCCGGCCAGCGCGAGCATCAACGCCAGGATGCCCGCGAGCAGTACCGGCGTGTTGTCGAAGAACGACTTGCGACCCTGCGGTGCGGAGCTTCGCCGTGGCTGGCGTCGTCGGAGGTTTGGCCGGCGCCGGAGGATGTCGAAGCGTGAGTGCCATATCTCCGGCCGGTCCGAAAGGACCAGCCCTACGATCAATCTTTCGCGTTGAGCAGGTCCTTCAACTCGCTCATGAACTCGCCGATGTCGCGGAAGTGGCGATAGACGGAGGCGAACCGGACGTACGCCACCTTGTCGAGCCGCTTCAACTCGTCCATCACGAGCGCGCCGACTTCCTGCGTGGCCATTTCCTTTTCGGGCCGCTCCTGCAGCGTCGCCTCGACCTTGTCGGCAACGGCTTCGATCGCCGCGATGCTCACCGGCCGCTTCTCGCACGCCTTGAGCAGACCGGCAATCAGCTTCTGCCGCTCGAATCGCTCGCGGGTGCCGTCCTTCTTGATCACCATGTACGGGATCTCGTCGATTCGCTCGTAGCTGGTGAAGCGGCGGCCGCAGTCGAGACACTCGCGGCGCCGGCGAATGACCTCGCCTTCCTTGCTCTCGCGCGAGTCGACGACCTTATCGCCCAGATGGCCGCAGAACGGGCACTTCATCGGTGTGAGCCCCTTCCTTTTCGTCCTTCTGGCGCGCCGCGCCGGCCAGGTCTTTCAGGCCGCTGACGCTCAGCCCATCCTGCGCCATGAAGATGACGCCGAGGAGGACCACCGGAACGAAGGAGATGGCGTGGGTGACGATGGCCGCCGCGATCGCGCGGTCGTTAGGCGCACCAAAGAACGTCGTCACGCCGATGCGATAGGCTTCGTGAAAGCTGCCGACCCCGCCCGGGGTGGGCACGGCGACGCCGATCACGAGCAGCGCCTGCAGCAGGAACGTCCCGGCGAATGGCATGTCGATGCCGAACGCGACGGTGACCGCCCAGGCTTCGGCCGCAATCGCCAGCCACAGCGGAAACGACCAGAAGATTGCGAGGACGAGCGCACGGGGATTCCGGGTGGCCGCGAAGCCGCCGCTGAACGTACTGGCCAGATGCCCGACTCGTTCCGACAGGCGGCCAGGGAGGATGCGGGCCGCTGCCGCCGCGAGCTTGCCAATGCGCTCGGGATGGGTGGCAAGCACCCACATCACCACCAAGAGCAAGACCGATGCGGCCGCGGCGAGCGTGGCCGACACCTTGACGGGATTCAGCAGCCGATCCGGCAGCGGGCTGTCGCCAGTGAAGCCCCAGACATAGACCGCCAGCAGCGACAGCACGGCAATCAGGTCGAGGACCCGTTCCATGACCACCGTCGCAATCGTCGCCGTGGTGGCGAGACCTTCCCGGCGCGCGAGCAGGTACGGACGCAGCACATCGCCCACCCGCGCGGGCAGAATCGCCAGGGCGGCGAATCCGATCACTGTGGTCCGGAAGACCGTGCGGAACGATGTGCGGCCAACGGGCGCGAGCAGGTGTTGCCAGCGGATCGCACGGGCCCAATAGGTGGCCATGACGAAGACGAAGCCGAGGATGAGCAGGTCCACGCGCGCATGACGCACCTGGGTCCAGACGTCGGCGATGTCCGCATGTCGCAGAAACCAGGCGACCAGCGCGAGCGCAAGAAGCGAAACGAAAGCGGTACGCAGATTCATTAATGGGAAAGCCACAATATATCAGGCTCGTTGACGAGAACAGCGCGGACTATTGCGTACGGTTGCGGTCACTTTGTAACACCGGTAAGATTTCGCTTCCTCTTAGGATCATCACGTGCCACTCGCAGCTCCCCTACTCGAAACGCGTTTGAACGGGGTCGCGCCCCAGCGTCACGGCAAGGTGCGCGACATCTTCGACCTCGGCGACACGCTGCTCCTGGTCGCCACTGACCGAATCTCGGCCTTCGACTACGTGCTGGGGTCCGGTATTCCCGACAAGGGCAAGGTTCTGACCCAGCTCTCGGCGTTCTGGTTCGGGCGGACGGAATCCATCGTGCCGAACCACCTGCTCAGCATGGATGCCGAGAACTATCCCGACGGCCTCGGCCGGCATGCCGATGTTCTGAGCGGGCGGTCGATGCTGGTGCGCAAGACCAGACCGGTTCCGGTCGAGTGCGTGGCTCGAGGGTATCTCTCGGGATCGGGGTGGAAGGAATACAAGACCTCCGGATCGGTCTGCGGCGTCTCTCTGCCGACTGGGCTGCGTGAGTCGGATCGGCTCCCCACGCCGATCTTCACGCCGGCCACGAAGGAAGAAAGCGGCCACGACATCAACATCAGCGAAGAGGAAGCCGGACGACTGGTTGGCGCCGATCTGATTCGCCGCCTGCGCGATCTCACGCTGGCGCTGTACGCGCACGGCGCGGCACATGCCGAATCCAAGGGCATCATCCTCGCGGACACGAAGTTCGAGTTCGGGCTGACTGACAGCGGCGAGATCATCCTCATCGACGAAGTGCTGACGCCGGATTCATCACGATACTGGCCGCGCGATCAGTACGCACCGGGTGGCGCTCAACCGAGCTTCGACAAGCAGTTCGTCCGCGACTACCTCGAAGAGATCCGCTGGAACAAGCAGCCGCCTGTCCCGTCGCTGCCCGACTCCGTGGTCCTCAAGACGCGCGAGAAGTATCTCGAGGCGTATCGCCGCATCACCGGACACGAGCTGCCGTAATGACCGCGATCGTCACCGGAGGCGCCGGGTGCTAGGACTCAAGGAGCAGCTCGAGCGCCTCGTCGATGAAATGGTCACGCGGGGCGTCCGCTACGAAGACGCGCATCGCGAGTTCGAAAAGAAGTTCATCAGCCACATCCTCAGCAAAGCCGACGGCAACATGTGCCAGGCGGCCGATCTGCTCGGGATGCACCGCAACACCCTGAGCCGGAAGATTACCGAGTACCGCCTCCGCCGCCACACCGCGTAGGCCACAGGCTTGACCAGGTAGGTCAGGGCCCTTGACCAGATTTTCTCGCTTCATTACAATTGGCAGTTGCGCAGCTTGAGTGCTAGCACTCAGAGCGTAGCGCAGAGATTCCCTAAGGAAAACCGCGGGGCTGCTTCAACCGAAGCCGGGCCCCGAGCTACCAGACACGCTGGAGTGGAAGAGACATGAAAGTCAGACCGCTACACGACCGCATCATCGTTCAGCGCATCGAGGAAGGCGAGCAGAAGATCGGCGGAATCATCATCCCCGACTCGGCCAAGGAAAAGCCGCAGCAGGGCAAGGTGATTGCCGTAGGCCAGGGCAAGGTCAAGGACGACGGAAAGCGTCAGCCGCTCGACGTGCAGGATGGCGACACGATCCTCTTTGGCAAGTACTCGGGCCAGGAAATCAAGATTGACGGCGAGGATTACCTCATCATGCGTGAAGAGGAAGTGCTCGCGATTCTCGCCTCCAAGTAAGGCAGGGGTTAGGAGTTCACAGAAATGGCGAAGCAGATCATTTACGGCGAGCAGTCGCGGCAGGCCATCCTGCGCGGCGTCAATCAGCTTGCCGACGCAGTCAAGGTCACGCTCGGTCCGAAGGGGCGCAACGTCGTCCTCGACAAGAAGTTCGGCTCCCCCACCATCACCAAGGACGGTGTGACGGTGGCCAAGGAAATCGACCTCAAGGATCCCCTCGAAAACATGGGCGCGCAGATGGTGCGCGAGGTGGCGAGCAAGACGTCGGACACCGCCGGCGACGGCACGACGACGGCAACCGTGCTGGCACAGGCGATCTACCGCGAAGGCGCGCGCAACGTCGTGGCCGGCGCCAACCCGATGGAATTGAAGCGCGGCATCGAGAAGGCCGTCGAAGCCGTCGTCGAAGAAATCAAGAAGATGGCACGACCGGTCTCGGGCAACATGGTCGCCCAGGTCGGCACGATCTCGGCGAACAGCGACGCGACCATCGGCAAGATCATCGCCGAGGCGATGGACAAGGTCGGCAAGGACGGCGTCATCACCGTCGAGGAGTCGCGCACGCTCGAGACCTCGCTGGACGTCGTCGAGGGCATGCAGTTCGACCGCGGCTATCTGTCAGCCTATTTCGTGACCGACCCGGAGCGCATGGAAGTGGTGCTCGAGAACCCGGTCATCCTCATTCACGAGAAGAAGATCTCGTCGATGAAGGACCTGCTGCCGGTGCTCGAGCAGGTGGCGCGGCTCGGTCGTCCGCTGCTGATCATCGCCGAGGACATCGAGGGCGAGGCGCTGGCGACGCTGGTCGTCAACAAGCTGCGCGGCACGCTGCAGGCCGCGGCCGTGAAGGCGCCCGGGCTTCGGCGATCGCCGCAAGGCGATGCTCGAGGACATCGCGATCCTCACCGGCGGCCGGGCGATCACCGAGGACCTCGGGATCAAGCTCGAGAGCATCAAGCTCGAGGATCTCGGCAAGGCGAAGAAGGTCACCATCGACAAGGACAACACCACGATCGTCGAGGGCGGCGGCACGGCGAGCGCGCATCGAAGGCCGCGTGAAGCAGATCCGCGCGCAGGTCGAGGACACGACGTCTGACTACGACCGCGAGAAGCTGCAGGAGCGGCTGGCGAAGCTGGTCGGCGGCGTCGCGGTGATCAAGGTCGGTGCGGCCACCGAGACCGAGATGAAAGAGAAGAAGGCGCGCGTCGAGGACGCCATGCACGCCACCAAGGCGGCCGTCGAAGAGGGCATCGTGCCCGGCGGCGGCGTCGCGCTGCTCCGCGGCGGCAAGGCGCTCGACAAGCTGAAGCTCGAAGGCGATCAGGCCGTCGGCCTGCAGATCATCAGGCGCGCGATCGAAGAGCCGATGCGCTGGATTGCCCAGAACGCCGGGCAGGAAGGCTCGATCATCGTCTCGAAGGTCAAGGAGCAGAAGAACGCCGACGAGGGCTTCAACGCGGCGACCGAGACCTACGAGGATCTCGTCAAGGCCGGCGTGATCGATCCGGCGAAGGTCGTTCGCAGCGCGCTGCAGAACGCCTCGTCGATCGCCTCGCTGCTGCTGACGACCGAAGCGCTGGTCTCCGAGATCCCCGAGGAGAAGAAGGAAGCGGCCGGCGGTGGCCACTCGCATGGTGGTCCCGGCATGGGCGGCATGTACTGACAAGGTCAAGGGTCAAAGGTCAAAGGTCAAAAGTCAGGCACTTAGGTATCAGGTCCAGGTGCCAGGGACGAGGAAGGGCCGCTCTCGGGCGGCCCTTTCTTTTTGGGATGCCGTTATCTGCACCTACACCTTGACCTCGCCTTTTGACCTCGCCTTTTGACCTCACCTTTTGACCTGGCCTTTTGACCTCGCCTTTGCCCTTTGACCTTTGCCTTTTGACCTGACCGTTATTTTGTCAGTGCAAAAGTCACCGTCACCGTCATCACGACAGGCACCGTCGTTCCATTCAACAGCGTCGGCGTGAACTGCCACTTGCTCGACCGCCTGCATCGCCGCATCGTCGAGTAGCGGGTGACCGCGCAGGACCGCAGCTCGCGCACACTGCCCTGCTCGTCGATCACGGCCTGCAGAATGACCGTTCCCTCCTTGCGCGCTGCCAGCGCCATTGACGGATAGAGCGGCGCAACGTAGACGACGCGCGTCGGCGGGCGAATCACTCCACCCACTCGAACAAGGTCCTTGCGGGCCTGCGCTGGTGGCGGCGCGAGCACCGGATCTCCGAGCGGGCCAAACGCGTTAGTTGGAACACCGGCGCCCGCTGACGCGACGAGGTCTGGAGGAATATCAGGAACCGCGGCCGGGGAATCAGGTGACAACTCCTTCGGTTCGATGAGAGGGATTGACTGCGTCGCAGCAGCGGTTTGCACCCGCTGCGGTCGGGCCGCGACCGGTATGGAAGGCGTCACGATCGGCGTGATCGCCTCGAACGTCAGCGGACGACGAGGGTCGGGAAGATCCGCGGTCGCGAAAATCGGCGCGACGAGAATGGCCGCCACGACCGCGGCATGAGCAATAACGGAAACTGCGAGCGTCCTGGTCCGCATAGGCCTCCTTGAGATGGAAGCCTCGCCGGCGGGCTTATTTCTTTCGACACCAACACCACATCCAGGTTCCACCGCCGGCGGGCGCCGCGGCGGGCGCGTGTGTCATCGATGAATCGTGAGAGGCGTGGATCCGTAGTCGGGCTCGTTGCCGGGCTTCCACTTGATGTTGCAGCCGATGCTTGGTGTCTGCGCGGCCGGCACCGGCCGTCCGTCGAGCAGCGCGTCGCACGCGGCGCTGAGATCGCTGCCCGTCACTGCCACGGTATTGCGCGGCCGGCTGCCATCGAATTGGCCACGATAGACGAGCATGCGGCCAGCATCGAAGAGAAAGAGGTCCGGAGTGCACGCCGCACGAAAGGCCTTGGCGACCTCCTGGCTTTCGTCGAAGAGATACGGAAAGGTGTAGCCCGCCTGCCGCGCTTCCAGTCGCATGCCCTCAGGACCGTCTTCCGGAAACTCGTCGATGTCGTTGGAATTGATGGCGATGACGGCGAGACCTCGGGCTTGGTATTCGCGTGTCAGGCGTGCGAACTCACGCCTGATGTGGCGTACGAACGGACAGTGATGACAGATGAACGCGATGAGCAGCGCCGGCGCGTCTCGGACCTCGTCTGGCGACACCAGGCGGCCGTCGAGATCAGGCAGTCGAAACGCGGGCAACGGCGTTCCCAGCGCCAGCATCGTCGAGGGAGTGGCAGACATGACGTGTTCTGAGCGGAGACCGGAGTATACGCAAGAGCGCGCCGAACCCGACGTTCGTGCGGAGGAAAAGACTTAACGGAGCGTGAAGGTGAGTTCGATTGTGACGAGCACTGCGACCGGCTCACCGAAGCGGGTTCCGGGCCGGAACCGCCACTGCTTCGCGGCCTTGATCGCTTCTTGATCGAGGCCGAACGCCGAATCGAGCGACCGGACAACCTCGACATTGCCGACGCTGCCGTCAGGCAGCACCACGCATTCCAGCAGCACCGTGCCCTGAACCTTGGCGCGCATCGCGTCGGCCGTGTATTGCGGCTTCACTTCCTTCAGCGGCTGCGGCAGGTTCACACCATTGCCCGGCCGATAGGCGCCACCGCCAGTGCCGCCGCCAAAGCCAGGGCCGAGCCCCGATCCCTGGCCGGAACCAGCGCCGGTGCCCGAACCAGAGCCGGTGGACAGCGTATCGTTCGGGTTCGGTGTCAACGCGCCTGGAGAGACCACCGGAGCCGCAGCGAGGGTCTGGGCCGGGATGTTCAGCTGTTCGACCGGAGGCTCTTCCTTCGGGGGCTCGGGCGTCGGCTTTGGCGGAGTCGGCACCGAGATCTTCTGTTCGCCCTTGAGTTCGGCCTTCTTGGGCGGGTCGGGCATCTTGTTGCCGCCACCGCCACCACCACCCGGACCCGGCTGCGACAGCCAGACGATGTCTTCCGCGAGGCGATCGGGCAGGACTGCCTGATAGACCCTTTTCGGCATCAGGCTCATCACTGCCAAAACCAGACCGACAACGACGAGCTCTGTCAGCAGGCCTGCGCCGAGCGAACGCCCAATGCGCTGGCCGTCCGGTTGATCGAACATGAACCGAACTTCGCGCGGGCCGTCCGTCTCCGGACGGACAGTCAGATGGGAGGACTCAGGTGGTGCTGGCCCCGCAAGCTGCTCGCGCTGGGTCGTTGTCGACATTGACCGCTTACCCCGAAGATTCCTTATTGTCCCTGACTGGGCTCAGGCGCCGCAAGGTGCAAAACCGGTACCCCTGGCTCGCTCGCCCCAGATACACGTCGCCCCGTACCGTTAGACTCCACCGTCCTTGATTTCGGCCTCTCACTCATCCGGCTGTGTACCCATCCCTGGCACGGACGCGCAGGCCATTCACGGGGGGTTTCAGCGTAACGCGAATGGACCGCCACTCCTGCATCCCGGGTTTGGGCGGAGCGCTTGGCACATATCCAATCAGGTATTGATAGCGCAGTTCGCGGGCGATCGTCGTCAACGTTCGTTCGAGCTCCTTCAGATCACGTAAGAGGAACGAGCGGCCACCAGTGAGCGTGGCCAGTTCGACTGCCGCTGGTACGCGCGCCTTGCCGATCGTGATTCGGTAGATGAGCGCCTGGCTGCGCCGCGCCCGTGTGAGAACCTCACCACTGGTCGCCTGACTGTAGCGATCGGCGCCATCGGAAAAGACGACGAGCGCCTGACGTCCCTTCTCCGGCTCGAGGCGATCGAGCGCGACAATGACCGCGTCGTACAGCGATGTCGTGCTCCACGCATCGAGCGCGGCGACCGCGTCCGCCTGGGCGGCGTGGTCGCTCGACAACGGAGCGATCACCTCAGCGTTGTTCCCGATGGCGACGACCATGGAGCGGTCGGTGGGCTTCAACTGGCGCAGGAACGTTCGCGACGCCAGCTTGGCGACGCGCAACGGTTCTCCGGCCATGCTGAAACTGCGATCGACGCCCAGCGCCACGGTCAGCGGAAACTCGCCGGCGGCAAATGCCGATATCTCCTGAGGGCGGTCGTTTTCGAAGACCTGAAAGTCGGACTGGCGCAGGCCGGTGACGAGCTCACCCTTCGCGTCGGTGACCGTGGCGTAGACCTCAATGAGCTGAACGCCTGAGGAAAACTGTGCAAACAGGCCCGTATTTGCCCATCCGGCGGCGAGGACGACCAGCCCCGCGATACCAATAATTCCCCTGATCATGCGTGGTACAGATCCACACGGAAGGTGACATATGAACCTTGGCGTTCCTGAGCTAATCATCATCCTGGCGATCGTCATCCTGATCTTCGGCGCCAACCGGCTTCCCGAGATCGGCCGGGGCATCGGCAGGGGCATCCGGAATTTCAAGGACGCGACCGCCAAGGACGGCTCGCCGACATCGCAGACAACCGAGAAGTCCTAGCGACGCCCGCCGCGGCCCGGGCCGCGGCCCTTCCGTACCTGGCGCTCGCGCTTGCCCGGGCGCTGCCCTTTCCGCCGTTCCCCTGACCCGAGTCCCGTTGTCGATTTCTTGGCCCGCACGCCGCTGCGGTGCGGTCCGCGTGCCCGTTCATCTCTCCGCACCCGCTCCAGGACATCGGCCAGTCCAAGATCGATCTGCCGCCGCTCCATATCAACTCTGACGACCTGCACACGAACCTTGTCGCCGAGCCGGTAGACCTTTCTGGTGTTCTCGCCTTTGAGAATGTGCTGCTGCTCGATGAAGCGGTAATAGTCGTCGGCCATGCTCGAGATGTGGACGAGGCCTTCGACGTAGTGCTCACTGAGCTCGATGAACAGGCCGAACGGCACAACGCCGGTAATGAAGCCGTCGTACTCATCGCCGACCTTGTCGGCCATGAAGCGCACTTTCTTCCACTGCAACAGCTCGCGCTCGGCTTCGTCGGCACGACGTTCCATCTCAGACGTGTGCTTTGCGATCTCCGGGAGGTCCTCGACCAGCTCCTCCTCGCGCGCCGCAGTCATCCCGCCGTGCCGCGATTCGCGCAGCACACGGTGCACCAGCAGATCCGGATAGCGCCGGATCGGCGATGTGAAGTGCGTGTAGTGCTCGGTCGCCAGTCCGAAATGTCCGAGGCTGGCGGCGTCGTACCGCGCCTTCTGCATCGTCCGCAGCATCAGCGCCGCAATCGGCCGCTCTTCCGGGGTGCCACGAATGCGGTCGATCAACTTCTGGAACTGCTTCGGTGTCACGGTACGCCCGGTGGTCCCCAGGCTGTAGCCAAGCGTCGTAATGAACTCCTCGAAGTCCTCGACCTTCTTGACGTCCGGCGCTTCGTGCACGCGGTGAAGTGCCGGCACGTTGTTGGCGTCGAGATGCGCAGCGACGGTTTCGTTCGCCAACAGCATGAACTCTTCAATCAGCCGATGCGCCACATTGCGTTCCGACGCGACGATGTCTTCGATCTGCCCCAGCTCGGAGAGGATGACCTCCGCTTCGGGCAGATCGAAATCAATCGAACCTCGACGGCGGCGGCGGTCATGGAGGATCGCGAAGAGTTCGTGCATCTGCTCGAACATCGGCACCAGCGGCGCGTATTCATGCATTGCCGCCTCGTCCTGCTCGGTCAGAATGGCATTGACTGCTGTGTAGGTCATTCGCGCGTCGCTATGGATCACGCCGTCATGCAGCTCGTAGCGGACAACATGACCGCGCCGATCGACTTCCATCAGACATGACTGCACTAATCGATCCACGCGCGGATTCAAACTGCAGAGTCCAGTGGCCAGCTCCGCCGGAAACATGTGAACGGCCCGCTCGGTGAAGTACACGGACGTGCCGCGCTCGTAGGCCTCCTCGTCCAGCGCGCTGCCTTCTTTCACGTAATGCGCGACGTCTGCGATGTGCACACCGAGCCAGTAGTGGCCGTTGGCCAGCCGCTCGATCGTGATCGCATCGTCGAAATCGCGCGCGTGCTCGCCATCGATTGTCACGGTGGTCACACCGCGAAAATCGGTACGGCCCTTGACGTCGCGCTCCTTGACGGCCAGCCCGAGCCGCGTCGCCTCGGCGACGGCGTCCTCACCGTGCACGTCAGGGATGTCGAATTTGCGGATGATGATCCGCGTGTCGACACCCGGCTCGTCGATGCCACCGAGCACTTCGTTGACGCGCCCGACCGGCCCGCGGGTGGCGCTCGGCCAGCGCGTGATCTCGACGACGACCATGTCGCCGGGTTCGGCCGACGACCACTGCCCGGTGGGCACATGCACGTCGGTGAGCACCCGCCGATCGAACGGCGCGACGAACCCCAGGCCGGCCTCGTCTACTTCGAAACGTCCGACGATACTCGACTGGCTGCGTTCGAGAATCTTGATGATGCGCCCTTCAGCGCCCTTTTCGGTGCGACGCTCAATGCGCGCCACCACGCGGTCGCCGTGCATCGCCTCAGTGAGGTTCGCCGCGGCAATGTAGATGTCGCCGGCCTTGCCCTGGGCTCCGTCGCCTTTCGACGACGCTCGGGGCGACCCTGAGGCTCTCGAAGGGTCGACGGGATCGCCGTGCTCGGGCACGACGAAGCCGAAGCCACCCGGGTTGGTGCTGAGGCGCCCGACGATGAGGTCCATCTTCTCGGGCAGACCGAACCGGTTGCCGCGAATCTGCAGGAGTTCGCCTGACGCCACCATGGTCTTGAGCTGACGTTTGAACGCGGCGCGCTCCTCGCGTGGCACGCGCAGCGTCTGCATCAGCTCGCGGGCCGTGGCGGGATGATGGACCGCCTCGCGAATGCGTTGAAGAAGATCCTCTGTGCTACGCAACGAGAATGACCTGCAGATCGCCGACGTTAGTGTTGGTAGGACCGGTGCGAATCAAATCGCCGATCCGGTTGAAGAATTCGTAGGTGTTGTTGTTATTCAGATAATCCTCTGGTGCGGCGAGCCCCGCCGCAAGTGCCCGCTCGAACGTTGTGGGATCGACGATGGCGCCCGCAGCATCGGTCGGGCCGTCGATGCCGTCAGTGCCAACGCTCGCGGCGGCGACATGGCCGCCCAGCGCGGAAAGCGACTGCGCCATGGCGAACGCAAATTCCTGATTGCGGCCGCCCTTCCCGGTTCCCCTGACGGTCACCGTCGTTTCACCGGACGCTATCACGCACACCGGCCGCGGCAGCATCGCAACCGCGGACGCCGTGCGGGCGATGTGCTGACGAGCGGCGTCGCGCGCTTCGCCAGTCACTGGTTCTGGAACGACATGAACGTGATAGCCGAGGGCCTCGGCGGCACGCCGCGCACCCTCGATGGCGCCGCGTTGCGGACCGATCACCCTCGCCACCGCACGCGACAGCCGGGAGTCGCCACTCGTCGGCGTTTCCGGCACGTCGCCCGTCGCACCCCGCACGAGACGATGGATGACAGGTTCGGGGTAGATTGCGCGGCCACCGCGCTTGTCGAGCACGTCGAGCGCGCCGGCAAACGTGCTGTTGTCGGCGACCGTGGGGCCCGAGGCGATGACCGACAAATCGTCGCCGACCACGTCGGACACCGCAAGCGTGAGCACCGATCCCGTCGCCGCAAGCGCGAGCTGTCCGCCCTTGATCGCTGAAAGGTGTTTGCGCACGGTGTTCAGCTCGTAGATGTCCGCTCCCTGCTCCATCAGGATACGAGCCGTGCGCTGCTTGGCGTCGAGCGGAATCCCGGGTGCCGGCAGCGCCATCAGCGACGACCCTCCGCCCGAGATCAACACGAGCAGCAGGTCGCGTTCACCGGACGAGCGCGCCACGTCGAGCGCCCGCTGCGCCCCGGCCACGCTGCCGCCGTCCGGGAGCGGATGGCCGGCGTCATACCAGATAGTCGATGGAGGAAGCGTGGTCGAAGGTGCGAAGGTGCGGCGAGGGCCAATCGCGAGCAGCGTTCTCAGCGGCATGGCTGACGCGGCCGCGCACGCCTCGAGCATCGCCGCGGCAGCCTTGCCCGCGGCGATCACGTCGATGGCAGCCGCGCGCTGCATCGCCTCACCCGTCTCGGTGCCCTCGAGCGCACGGCGTACGAGCAAACCGGCATTGACCGCATCAATCGCTGAACGCAGAACTGTGACGAGATCGTGCCGAAGGTGTGAAGCGGCGGAGGAGGTCAGTGCACTTGCCGGGGATCGGCCCACGCCGAGAGTCCCGTGACGACGTCGAATTGCCGCAGGAGCCGGCTGACAACTTCGTCGGCGTCGGCCTCGGCGCACAGGCGATCGAGCTGGGACATCACTTTCACCAGGGCCTGTTCGACGTCTCGAATAGCGTGCTCCGAGTAGAACTCACGCTGCTGGTCGAGACACCGCTGGCACTTGATGAATTCTTCGCGGTAGAAATCCTGTACGTTGTGAATAGCCGGCTCGGGCAGGCGTGAATCCGTCAGGTAGCGAGACAGGCGCTTCCGCAAAGCGGGCATAACCTGGATGAGACTCAAGTCTAAACAGGGCGTTAATAATCTGTCAACGATGTGTCACACCGCGTCCCGCGCGGCGACCAGGCCGCCGGCGCTGCCCACCAGCATTCCGCCCAGAATCAGGTACAAACAGAGGTGAATTGGCAAGAATTGCACGGATCCGCCACCCAGCATGCTGTTGAGGTCGGTCCCCCACCAGGCCATGGCCACCAGAAAGCCAAACCACAGGGCGGCAATGGCGAGCAGCGCCCCGATCCCGCCCTGGAGGAAGCCTTCGGCGACAAACGGCCCGCGAATGAAGGCCAGCGGCGCTCCGACCAGCTCCATGATTTCGAGCTCCTGGCGCCGAGCGCGCAGCCCGAGGCGGACGACCGTGGCTACCGTCACGGCCGCGGCGACGGCCATCAACAGGGCCAGCCCGAATCCGGCGGCGCGTATGGTCCCGAGACCGGCGCCGATCCGCGTCAGCCAGTCGCGATCGTAGCGAGCATCGGCAACGCCAGGTAGCGCGGTCAGACGTTTCACCAGAGCCTCCGCGGTCTCGTGCTCCGCGCCCGGCCGCACCCGTACTTCGATGGACGCGGGGAACGGGTTGTCGTCGAAGCCGCTCGTCAACTCCGAGAGCTCGGCAAACTCACGCCGGAAGCGCGTGAGCGCCTCGGCCTTCGACACGTACTCGCGGCCTTCGGCAAGCCCGCTCTGGTCGATGGCGGTTTCGATGGCCCCGCGTTCATCCGACGTCGCCTCGTCGCGAAGGTAGAC
>CAVSKE010000046.1:0-84238 GCA_963728305.1 uncultured Acidobacteriota bacterium | reverse complement strand
TGTCGCGCCGACCCACTGATCACCGGCAGCCGTGAGTGCCAACGCGAGAGCTGTGGTCGAAAGAACCCGTAGCGATGTCATCCGTCCTCCTGCCGATGTCATGGGGACGCGTAGTATCGCTCACAAGAGTGGCGCGCGCATGACGAAACGAGGCGATGGCAGCTCGGCTACAGAGCGATCCAGTAGCGAAAGCGTCACATCTTGCATACGCTTAGCCCATGTCCACTCCTCGCGCGGCGCTGCGAGAGTCGCGCGGCGCGCGATGATCGAGCGCGGGTTCGAGCCGGAATTTCCTCCGGCAGCGGCAACGCAGGTCCAGCAGCTATCCGACGACGTGCATTGGAAGGACCCGTCGACTGGGCTCAGGGCAGGTCCTTCGACTCGCCACAGGCGTGACTTGCGTCATTTGCTCTGGTGCTCCATCGACAACGACGACTCCCGGGACCTCGATCAGCTGTCGGTCGCCGAAGTCCGCGGCAACGAGACGGCGATCCTCGTGGCGATCGCCGACGTGGACTCGCTGGTGCCGTGCGATTCCCCGGTCGATCGCCATGCCCAGGCCAACACCACGTCCGTCTACACGCCGGCACGAAGTCTTTCCGATGCTGCCCGAGCGGTTGTCCACGGATCTGACGTCGCTCAACGAAGGTGAGGATCGTCCGCGCCGTGGTCGTCGAGATGACGATGGGCGATGGCGGTCAGATTCGGACCGCGGAGCTCTATCTCGCCACGGTGCGCAATCACGCCAAGCTTGCGTATCCGTCGCTCGGCGCCTGGCTCGACGGCGGCGCGCCGCCGCCGCCGAAGCTGAGGGCGGTACAGGGGCTCGAAGACAATCTGCGCATGCAGGATGCGGCGGCGCGGGCACGAAGGAGTCGCGGCATCGGCGTGGCGCGCTGACCCTCGACACCATGGAAGGCCGGCCCGTCTTCGAGGGCGACCGTGGCGCGATGTGACCGCCACCAGCCGTACGCGCGCGTCCGAGTTGATCGAAGACTTCATGATCGCCGTCAACACCTGCACGGCGCAGTTCCTCGAGTCACGCGGGTTCTCTTCTCTCCGTCGCATCGTCCGCATGCCGGAACGATGGCTGCGCATCGTGACGCTGGCCGCAGAAACCGGCACTCAGCTGCCGCCCGCACCCGATGGCCGCGCGCTGGAGCAGTGGCTGCTCGCACAGCGCCGCAGCGATCCGGATCGGTTTACCGATCTCTCGCTGAGCGTCGTCAAGCTGCTCGGCCGCGGTGAGTACGTCGTCGAGCGGCCGAACGAGCCGACGCCGGATCACTTCGGCTTGGCGGTAGACGACTACGGCCACTCGACCGCGCCCAATCGACGATTCGCAGATCTGGTCACGCAACGGCTGATCAAGGCGGCCTTGATGCGCCGCGACCCGCCGTACACCCACGACGAGCTGGCGCCCATCGCCGCGCGCTGTATGGAACGCGAGGACGCCGCCAACCGTGTCGAGCGCCAGGTGCGGAAGGCGGCCGCGGCGATGATGCTGCAGCGCCGGATTGGCGAGGTGTTCGACGCGGTGGTGACCGGCGTGTCGCCCAAAGGCACGTGGGTCCGGGTGCGGCGGCCGATCGTCGAAGGCAGGCTCGAGAGGGGGCAACTCAGTGGAGGTGGGCGATCGTGGTACGGGTCAACGGCTGACCCGCGTGGATCGACCGAGGGGATTTATCGACTTCGCGATCGTGTAGTGTCCGGCTTTAGCCGTGACCTCCGGCGTAGCCGGCCTCCAACGCCGACCTCTGTGACACAATCACGCCCGGGAGGGACTGGTATGAGACGAGCAACCGCACGACTCTGATGTGGAGTGTCGTGTCGTTCGCCGCGACGGCAGCCGTCGTGGGCGCATCACTCGTTTGCCGCGGCGTTCGACATGAACAAGCCGGTCACGGTGCAGGGGACGATCGTCCAGGTCCGTCTCGAGAACCCGCACTCGTGGTTCTTCCTCGATGTGAAGGACGCCAGCGGCAAGGTCGAGCGCTGGGCGTTCGAGGCCGGCACGCCGAGTGGCATGGTGCGCAACGGCTTCAAGCCGGGCCATCATCAAGAAGGGCGTCGAGGTCACCATCAAGGGCTTCCACGCCAAGGACCCGACGCAGAACGTCGGCATGCTGCGCGAATTGATCATGGCCGACGGGACGGTCTACGGCATGTTCGGATCACAGCAGGGACCGAGCGCGCAATGAAGCCGCGACTCCTCGGCACGGTTGTCGTCGCCGCACTCACCCTCGCGCTCGCGTGGTTCGCGCCGGTTGCTCGCACGCAGACTCAGCCTGCCTCGCCGGAGCCGAGCGAAGGCGGGGCCCGTGCCACGCATGGCCGATGGCCATCCCGATCTCTCCGGCGTGTGGTGGGGCGGCAGCGACATCGGCGCGGCGCGCGGACGCGGTGCGCGCGGTGGCGGGCGCGGCGGTGCGCGTGGCGGAACACCGCCGCCCACCTTCATGAGTCTCTACAAGCCCGAGGCGGCGCGGCGAAGGCGAAGACGCTCGGCGACAAGGACGACCCGACACTGCGCTGCGTGCCCACTGCGTTCGGGACGCTGAACGTCAGCCTCTGGGACGTCGGCGCGGTCGGGCAGATTGTCGCGACGCCGAAGATGGTCGTCATGCTGACCGAGACCTATCACGGCTACCGTCTTATCCCGACCGACGGACGCCCGCATCGCGACGATCAGCCGCCGGCGTATCGCGGTGATTCGGTCGGCCGCTGGGACGGCGACGTGTTCGTTGTCGATACGAAGAACTTCACCGACAACACCTGGATGTCGGCGGAAGGGCGCGTCTCGCACCACTCCGACCAGCTGCACATCGTCGAGCGCTATCGTCGAGTGGACGCGAACACGCTCGAGATCGAGGCCACGGTCGAGGATCCGGAAGTGCTCACCGGACCCATGGACCGCGCCGAAACAGACGCTGGTGCTGGCGCCCTTCGATCGGATCCTGTCGCTCAACTGCTCGGGTATCGAGACGCAGGGGCTGATGGACGCCGCTGCGAAGCAAACCGGCAAGTAGAGGAATACGCAACCGCCACATGTCGTCACCTGCCGCCGATCGCCCCGGGTCGAAGATCGTCGACCTCGAAGTCAAGGACGCCCGCATCATCTTCGCGCCGATCTGGGACGGCCTCCAGGAGGAGGTCGGCCGGGAGCAACTGCGCTTTCCGAAGGAGATCATCCTGCTCGGCGGCGCGCCCGGCGCCGGCAAGGGAACGCAGACGCAGTTCATCAGCGACGCCCGCGGCCTGACCTGTCCGCCGATCGTGATCAGCGAGCTGCTCACGACACCGGAGATGGAGAAGATCAAGGCGCAGGGCGGCATGGTCGGCGACAAGGAGGTGCTGAGCCTCCTGCTGCGCAAGCTGCTCGACGAGACCTACCGCGACGGCGTCATCCTCGACGGCTTTCCGCGTACGCCAGTCCAAGTCGAGTTTCTGAAGCTGCTCGTGGACAAGATCAGCGCATTGCACGACGACTTTGCCCACACGCCACTGGCGATCCACTTCCGTCGCCCGACGATTCACGCGATGGTGCTGTTCGTCAGCGAGAGCACGAGCGTCTCGCGTCAGCTCGGACGCGGCCGTGAGATCGCCGAGCACAACCGCAAGGTGGCAGAGACCGGCATCGGCACGTCAATCGAGCTGCGCTCGACGGATCTCTCCGACGAGCTCGTGCGGCGACGCTACCAGGTATTCAAGGAGCAGACGTGGACGGCGCTGACCTCACTGCGCCAGCTCTATCACTACCACTTCATCAACGCCGAAGGTCCGATCGCCGAAGTGCAGGCGAACATTCTGAAGGAGCTGAAGTACCAGAGCTCGCTCGAGCTCGACCCGCGTACGTTCGAGCGGCTGCGCGCCCTGCCGCTCGCCGAGGAGCTGGTGGTGCACGGCCGGCAGGAGCTGGTGAAACGGCTCGACAGCTACGAGTTCGAGCACACCGAGCTGCTGCGGCTGGTCGTCGAGCTCGTCAGCAGCAAGTTCATGCCGATCATCACGCGGCATGCGCTGTCGGGCCGGGCCACGGTGAACTCGGAGGACCCGGTCTTCAATGAGCCGTTGGCGATCCCGATGCTGATCGACATCTTCTCGGAACGCGGCTACCACGCGGTGGTCGACAAGACCATCCAGCAGGTCCCTGAACGTGTGGACCTGAAGACCGGCGAAATCAAGTTCCGCTCGAACGCCGTCTACCGTATCCAGGTCACCTTCGAAGCCTCGAAGATCCGTCGCGGCTAAGGCCCGTAGTGTCCGGCTTTAGCCGGACCGTTCGCCTGTAGTGTCCGGCTTTAGCCGGACCCGTCTCGCAACGGCACGGGTTGTGGACTCATATCGCACCAGTCGAGGTGACGATATGACGCAGACGACCTTCGCGGCGAGCCTTGTGTTGATGTGCTGGATTGCCGCACCAGCTGCACAGCGGACGCCCGAGCCGACGAATCAGCCCGCGCACAATGTCTTCATGCTGACCGGGTGCCTGGAACGAGGGCGATGCGCCCACGGCCTTCAAGCTGACGCGCGCCTCCGCCGTCGGACAGGCGCCCGTGCGGGCGGGCACATCGGCGTCATCGACGCCAACCAAGGGCGAGGATGTGTACGAGCTGCAAGCCACGTCGAGCGTTTCGGAGCAGGGACTGAACAGCGAGAAGCTTCAGCCTGAAGTCGGCGCGCAGGTCGAGATCACGATTCGGCCAATCGAGGCGGCGCTGCCCGCGCCACCACGCCCGGCGTCCTCGAATGTGGCCGAGAAGCCGGCCGAGTCTCCGCGCCCTCGGTATACCGTCGTCAAGCTCAATCGACTCGCGGCCTCCTGCAAGTAGGCTGGCAGGTGCAGGTCGATCTCCGGCGGAAATCGGACTACACTCGCGCTGCGCACAGGAGCGCGCGAGTGCATGCAGAGGCGTCACGGTCTGAGCCGCCGGCAACTCATCGCGGGTGCGTCAACGTTCGCCCTGGCCGGCGTCCTTCATGACGATGCGGGTGCGGAGCAGAGCCCCGCGGTCACCGGTGCGCGTCCGCGATTCCAACAGTCGGTCTGCCGGTGGTGCTACGCCAGCATTCCGCTTCGCGAGTTCTGTCAGGCGGTCGCGAAGATCGGCCTGACAGCTATCGATCTGCTCACGCCGGATGAATGGCCGGTGGCCCGGGAGTTCGGGCTGACCTGCTCGATGGGGTCCGGGCTCGGTGGTCCCATCGAGCGCGGCCTCAACGATCCCGCCAATCACAACACCATCGTCGACAGTTTGCGAGCCGGCATCCCGCAGGCGGCGAAAGCCAGCGTGCCGAGTGTGATCACGTTCTTCGGCAATCGACAGGGGCGAAGCGACAGGGAGGCGATCGGCAACTGTGTGACCGCGCTCAATCGCGTGAAGGGTGTGGCCGAGGACAATGGCGTCACCATCTGCATCGAGCTGCTCAACAGCAAGGTGAATCACAAGGACTATCACGGCGATCGCACCGCGTTTGGCGTGGAAGTCGTATCTGCCGTGAACTCGCCGCGCGTGAAGCTGCTCTACGACATCTACCACATGCAGATCATGGAGGGCGATGTCATCAGGACGATTCGCGACAACCAGCAATGGATCGCGCATTACCACACTGGTGGAGTGCCCGGCCGCAACGAGATCGACACCTCACAGGAGCTGAACTATCCGGCGATCGTGCGTGCCATTGCCGACATCGGCTTCAGCGGATACGTGGCCCACGAATTCATTCCGAAGCGGGATCCGCTGACCTCGCTACGCGACGCGGTGGCGCTCTGTACGGTGTGACCTCATGCGCTGGATGATCACGGTGATGGTGGTTACGGGAATGTCACTCTCACAGGGAAGCGCGTCCATGCAGGGAGTCGAAAGGCCGCTGTTCAACGGCCGCACGCTCGATGGATGGCGTGGATTCAAATCGGACACGCCCTCGTCAGGATGGACGGTCGTTGACGGCGCGCTGGCTCGAACGGGCCCGGGGGGTGACATCGTCACTGTCGACGAGTTCGCAGATTTCGAGCTGCGCCTGCAGTGGAAGATCGGCGAAGGCGGCAACAGCGGCATCATCTATCGCGTGGTGGATGTCGGCAGCGAGGTGTGGGAGAGCGGCCCCGAGCTGCAGATTCTCGACAACGCCCGTCACGTGGACGGCAAGAACCCGCTGACGTCGGCGGGCGCCAATTACGCACTGCACGCGCCGGTGCGCGATGTCACACGACCGGTCGGTGACTGGAACGATGTCAGGCTGGTAGTGGCCGGGGCGCACGTCGAGCACTGGATGAACGGGGTCAAGGTCGTCGAGTACGAGCTGTGGAGCCCGGCGTGGGAGTCGCTCGTGAAGGCCAGCAAGTTCGTGAAGATGCCGGCGTATGGACGCGCGAAGCGCGGCCGCATCGCGCTGCAGGATCACGGCGACCCGGTGTGGTTTCGGAACATCACCATCCGTCCGATGTAGAGGCGGGTCTTGAGACCCGCCTGAGGAACGTCATGCAGCTTCAACCCGAAACCTTCGACGCCATCGTCGTCGGCTCCGGCATCTCGGGCGGCTGGGCGGCCAAGGAGCTCACCGAGCGCGGGCTGCGGGTGCTGATGCTCGAGCGCGGCAAGAACGTCGAGCACATCAAGGACTACCCCAACGCGCTCAAGGCGCCCTGGGAATACACGCATCGCGGCGGCCGCACGCTGGCGATGGAGGAAGCGTATCCGGTCCTCAAACGCGATTACCCGCTGAACGAGAAGAACCTGGATTGGTGGGCGTCGGACAAGGACTCGCCGTACACCGAGATCAAGCGGTTCGACTGGTATCGCGGCTATCACGTCGGTGGCCGCTCGCTGCTGTGGGGGCGCCAGAGTTATCGCCTGGGCGACCTCGACTTCGAGGCCAACGCGCGCGAGGGCATCGCGACGGACTGGCCGATCCGCTACAAGGATCTCGCTCCGTGGTACGACCACGTCGAGCGTCACGCCGGCATCTCCGGATCGCGCGAGGGGCTTCCGCAGCTCCCCGACGGCCAGTTCCAGCCGGCGATGCCGCTCAACTGCGTCGAGGAGATCATCGCCGGGCGCGTCGCATCGAAGTTTGGTGGACGACGAATCATCCCGGGGCGTGTCGCGAACCTGACGCAGAACCTCCCCGGGCGAGGTGCGTGTCAGTACCCGGAACGCCTGCTGGCTCGGATGCCCGTTCGGCGCGTACTTCAGCACGCAGTCGTCAACACTTCCTCCGGCGAGAGCCACCGGACGGCTGACGCTCAAGACATTCGCGATCGTGACCGACCTCGTCTACGACCGCGACCGCAAGCGCGCACGCAGCGTGCGCGTCCTCGATGCGGTGACCGGGCAGACCACCGAGTACTCGGCCCGCGTGATCTTCCTCTGCGCGTCGGCGCTCAACTCGACGTGGCTGCTGATGCGGTCGGCGACCGAGGTGTGGCCCGGCGGGCTGGGAAGCAGCTCGGGCGAGCTCGGTCACAACCTGATGGACCATCACTTCCGCTGCGGCGCCAACGGCGACTTCGCAGGGCATGAGGACCGCTACGTCTACGGCCGCCGGCCAACCGGGTTCTACATCCCGCGGTTCCGCAACCTGGCGGGCGAGCGCCGAGAGTATCTGCGCGGCTTCGGTTATCAGGGAAGCGCGAGCCGTCAGGGATGGGAACGCGCTGTCGCCGAGCTCGGCGTGGGTGGTGCGTTCAAGGATCAGATGGCTCAGCCCGGGCCGTGGCGCGTCGGGGCTACCGCGTTTGGCGAGATGCTCCCCAACCATGCGAACCGCATCTCCATCGACACGACGCGCGTGGACAAGTGGGGTCTGCCGGTGCTGGCGATCGACTGTGCGACCGGCGAGAACGAGCGTCTGATGCGGCGCGACATGATGAACGACCTGGCGGAGATGCTCGACGCTGCCGGTGCCACGAACGTCAGTGTCTACGACAACGAATACGCGCCCGGCATGGGCATTCACGAAATGGGCACGGCCCGAATGGGTCGCGATCCGAAGACGTCGGTGCTGAACGGCCGCAATCAGGTGTGGGAGTGTCAGAACGTGTTCGTGACCGACGGGGCGTGCATGGCCTCGTCAGCCTGCCAGAACCCGTCGCTGACCTACATGGCACTCACCGCCCGTGCGGCGGCATTTGCCGTCGAGGAGTTGAAGCGTGGCAATCTCTGACCTGATCTCCCGCCGCGACGCGATTCGTCATGTGACCGTTCTGCTCGGCGGCGTCGCGCTCGTCGATGGCGACAGTGTTCTTGCGGCGATGCCCGATGCCGCCGCTCAAGTGACCGCGGCCGCGCAGGGTGTCGGCCCGTTCTCGGCCGCCGATGTCGCGTTCCTCGACGAGATCGCCGACACCATCCTCCCTGAGACGAGCACGCCCGGCGCGAAAGCAGCTGGTACCGGCGCGTTCATGGCGTTGATGGTCACCGAGGCCTACACGCCGCGAAACCAACAGATCTTTCGCGATGGGATGCAGCGCCTCGAGGAGGCGTGTCAGCGCGAGTATGCCGTGTCGTTCATTCAGGCGCGCCCGGAGCAGCGACTGGCATTGCTTCGGCGGCTCGATGCAGAACGGCAGGCCGAACTGGACGCAGTCACAGCGGCGAGGCGCTCACGCGCGCCTGTCGCGCCGCCACCACCGCCCGACGCACCGGTTCACTATTTCCGGTTGATGAAGGAGCTGGCGCTGCTCGGCTACTTCACGTCGGAGATCGGCTACCGACAGGTCATGCGCTACATCGAAACGCCCGGACGCTACGACCCCTGCGCACCGTACAAGCCAGGCGAGAAGATCTGGGCCTCTCACGCCTGAGCGTCTGACGTAGAATCGCGCAGTCAGTGACAACAGAGTGTCTCTTCAGCCAGGAGTGTTCGTCGGGCCGTATCGCGTCTCCACTCAGATCGGTGCCGGTGGCATGGGCGAGGTGTATCGGGCCACCGACACGAAACTCGGTCGCGAGGTGGCGATCAAGGTTCTGCCCGACGCGTTCGCGCTCGATATCGATCGTCTGGCTCGCATCGAGCGCGAGGCACGCGCTCTCGCCGCGCTGAACCATCCCAACGTCGCACACATCTACGGCCTGGAGGAAGCCGGCGGTTCGCGTGCGCTGGTCATGGAACTGGTCGACGGCCCCACGCTTGCCGACCGGATCGTGCGTAGCCCCATCCCGCTCGACGAAACGTTGGCCATTGCCAATCAGGTCGCCAGTGCGCTCGACGCCGCCCATGAGCGCGGCGTCGTCCATCGTGACCTCAAGCCTGCCAACATCAAGATCCGCGAGGACGGCACGGTAAAGGTGCTTGATTTCGGTCTGGCCAAGGCGCTCGCGCCCACGCTGTCGGACGCCGCGAATCTCCCCACGGTCACGAGCCCGGACATGACCGGCACGGGCATCATCCTCGGTACGCCGCTGTACATGAGCCCGGAGCAGGCGCGGGGTGTGGCGGTCGACAAGCGCACTGACATCTGGGCATTTGGCTGTGTGGTCTTCGAAATGCTTACCGGACGCCCACCGTTCGGGGGCGCGACCGTGACCGACATCTACGCGTCAATTCTCGAGCGCGAACCGAACTGGGCCGCATTGCCTCCAGCGACGCCGCCGTCAGTCGTTCGCGTGATCACACGATGCCTGGAAAAGGATGTCAGGAGCAGACTCCGCGACATTGGTGATGCGCGACACGAACTGAACGCGGTGGACCAGCGCGATGGTCGAGGGGATGGTCCGCCAACGCATGCGGTGCCGCGACGAGGCTGGGTCCTCGGCGTTAGCGCAGTCGCGTTGGTGGCGGCTTGACGGACGTAGTGTCCGGCTTCAGCCGGACCTCCGACCTGACGGACGTAGTGTCCGGCTTTAGCCGGACTTCGGTCGCGCGTGAGCGCCGCGATGGTCGAAGGTGTACTCCGCGAGCGGTGCCTCGCCCGGTGACGCCGAACTCGAGCGGAGGCTCAGGCGCATGGGCACTTCCGGCGCGCGGCGCACGAGCTCCGCGGGAAGCGCCATGATCACCTCTCGGCTGCCCTGGGGCACCGGGATGTCTGACGCGCGGCCCCATTCTTCGCCGCTGTCGAGCCGCATCACGGCGTCAACAGCAGTGACACCGCTGAAATCCGCGCGCAATCTCGTGACCAGGACCTCATCGTCGTCCCAGACCGCGCACTGCACCGAGCCACCCGCGTCCATCGCATAGGAGCGGACGCGCACGCCGTCTCGAGCGAACTGATTCAGCACAGCGTCTGTGACGAAGGCCTGAAGTCCGCCCGAGCGTGCGACGTCGCCGATGCTCCGCCGCAGCTGATCGGCCTCGGCCAACAGGTGTGTGCATGCGGCGCAGGAGAATACGTGCGCTTCGATCCGCTCGACGTCCTCGGCAGACGCGTCCGACGCCCAGTAGTCTGACAGCTCGCCGATTGACAGGCAGACGCCCGGACTCGCGGTCATGCCAGCCTCCCGGCTTCCAGACAGTCACGCATCGCTGCCACGGCACGATGGCGCGCGACGCGTACGGCGCCTGATGTCATGCCCATCGCCTCGGCGATCTCGGTGGCCGAGCGCTCGACGTAGTAGGTCAGCAGGAGAATCGTCCGTTCGCGTTCGCGTATCGACGCAAGACATGGCCTGACGCGATCCGCGTCGAACAGGCGCTCGTCGCGCGGCATCTCCACGGGCTCACCGCCGTCGATGCGCAGATGGAGATGCTCCCGTCGTCGCTCCGTGCGTCTGAGTCCGGTCGCGACCATGCGGCTCGTACTGAGAATGAAGGATCCGATCTCATCGGGATTGCGAATCTCTCCGGCTCTCAGCCGTTCGATGGCGATCAGCATCACCTGCTGCGCGAGATCGTCGGCGGCCATGTCGTTGCGAAGGTGCCTGATTCCGAACAGTCGAACCCGCCGTGCGAACCGCCGATACAACTCACCTTCAGCCGCCGCCGCATCACCCGCCGGCGCCGAAGCCACTTCACGCGCGAGGTCGCCGTCGGGGCGATCCACGAACGACGCAGTGTCGGGACGAGACATGAGGGCGACGGTAGCAGCCGCCCGCTCACGGGTCAACCGATCGCTGCCGCTGGCGACACTCGCTTGATCGCCAGCGGCGCTGGCAACGGTCATCCAATGGCCAGCGGTGTGCCAAGCCGTCGCTCCAGCACGTCGGCCGCGGCGCGCAACGCCTGGCTTCCATCGCCCACGTACGTGGATCCATGCATGGCCGCGAGTACCCGGGGCTCGAGCGCCGCCAGCTTCTCCATCTGCCGGCGCGTCTGCGGCGTGAAGGGCATGTAGTCCATCAGCACGGGATGGTTCTGGTAAGTGGCCACGGCCTGATCCCATCGACCGACGACGTCGCTGCTGGTGATTGGCTCGAGCTTGCCGATCTGATGAAAAAGGTCCGAGCAGAACAGCACGCGGTTGCTCTCGTCGAAGAGCACGCCGGCGTCCCATCCATGCGGCAGATGCGGCGTCGGCACCCACCGGAACCGATGGCGTCCGGTCTGCAGGACTTCGTTGGCCGTCAGCGCCCGGGGAGGACGCAACGCAAAATCCTGCATATTCACCATGGCGCCGACCTCGCCGCACGCCGCCTGGGCCAGGGGTGCGGCGGCAAGCCATTCGTTGAGGGCTCCGCACTCATCTACTTCGAAGTGGCTCCAGCTAATCCACCGCAGCGACGCCGGATCGATGACACGCGCGACCGCGTCGCGTACCTCGGGAAACATCCGGCGCATGCCGGTGTGAAAGAGCAGCGGCTCATCGTCCTTGACCAGGAAGTGGTTGAACTGCAGGTCGAACTGCGGAACGTGAATGGAAATGCGGAAGACGTCCGGTGCGATTTCGTCGATGTCGGCCACGGTTGATCCCTCCTGTGTGGGGTCTCACACAGGAGGTGTCACCACCGTCGGGGGTGTTACAGCCTCAGATGTAGTGTCCGGCTTCAGCCGGACCCTACCGTTTGTCGACGACGACTTTGCCTTCCTTCAGGACCACCTTGGTTTTCAGCATTTCGTAGATGTTCAGCGTCGGGTTGCCGTCGAGCAGGATGATGTCGGCGAGCTTGCCCGGCTCGAGCGTCCCAATCTGATCGGCCATGCCGACGTAACGCGCGGAGTTGGGCCCGATGATCTTGTGGATGTCGGCCATGGAGAAGACGATGCTGAACGACTTCAGCTCGTGCTCGAGCACCACCAGGTCCGCAGCGTTCTGGTCGGTGGAGTATGAGACCGTCTGGTGGTTGGGGTCGGCGTCCCAGATGCGGCGGATGTTGATGATCGTGTATCCGCCCTCGGTGCCAGTCGCGCGCCCTTTCGGATCGCGATTGGCGCCGGCGATGGCTTCGGGCCACGGCTTGCCGTCGCGGAACCTGGCCGTGTTGTCTTTGGGCCATTGCACCGCCGCTGGCGGGCCGGACAAGGTGTCGATGTTCGGCGCGCCGAAGCCGATCATGCCGGCGACGATCGCGCCGGTCTGCGCGACGCGCTCGGCCTGATCGTAGGTCGTGAAGTCCTTGTTCGGCGTGTGCACCAGACGCGTCACGCCGGCATCGACCGCCGCGACCATCGCCGGGCTGCTCACCGCGTGGACGTTGACCTGCACGCCCACCTTCTTGGCCTCGTCCACGATCGCCTTGATCACCTCGATCTCGGCCTGCGGCGGCCCGGGCTCTGGCGTCAGTGCGATCTCGCCCGTGTGCTTGACACCTTTCGCCGCCAGTGCCTGGATGGCGGCGCGCGCTTCGGCGGGCGTCTGCCGCAGGTTGATCTGGCCTGACGGGATGACGCGCGGGCCGACACTCACCCTTCTCGATGCGGTCGCGCAGCGCGATGTTCTGGTCCGCCGGCCCGCCGCCGGACAGCACCGTCGTATAGCCGGCTTCGAGCATCGACTTCATCTGCTCGGCGTTGAAATTGTTCACGTGCTTGTGGCCGTCGATGAACCCGGGCATCGCGCTCATGCCCTTGGCGTCGATGGTGCGCAGGCCCTGCGTCGGCGCCGCGCCGGCCGTCACCGACACGATTTTCCCGCCCTTGACGATGATGGTGCCGGACTCGATCACCTGGCCCGAGCCGACGATGATTCG
Organism: uncultured Acidobacteriota bacterium; assembly: GCA_963728305.1. Taxonomy (GTDB): domain Bacteria; phylum Acidobacteriota; class Vicinamibacteria; order Vicinamibacterales; family UBA2999; genus Gp6-AA40. The sequence goes on along the minus strand of CAVSKE010000046.1, from coordinate 71,171 downwards.
TGCGTTGGTGATCGCAATGTCCTGTGCCGATGCGACGCGTGGCGCGAGCAATACAATCACGACAAGGCACACCGCAATGAGCAGTCTGTTCATAGTCCTCACCTGAATGTTAAGAACGGGCGGGATAGTAACACGTAGTGTCCGGCTTTAGCCGGACTTAGCCTAGTGTGCAGCTTTAGCCGGACTTCAGTTCTTCTCCAGCAGGTCCGCCAGCGCGCGGGCGCGTTCGACGAGGTTGTTGCGCTCGAGGAGATCCTGCCGCGCCGCTTCCGGCATGCCCAGGCTCTGTGCGACGAGGTTCACGAACTCCTCATCGTCCAGAGAAGGGTCCGGCGGATCGACGCCGAGCGGCAGGATGGTGATGAGCAGCTTCTCGATGCGATTGCGCACCGTGCTGAGCGCGACCCGCTCCTCGTCCTTCAGCAGCTCCGCCACCGCCTCGATGCGCGCCAGCCGATACGGCTTGCGCGCGCCCGCGCCATCTTCGCTGACGATGCGGAAGGTGGTCAGGCCACGGAGCAGGATGAGGTATCGGCCATCGGGCAGGTGTTCGTACTTCTCGATCGTGCCCGCGCAGCCGACGGCGTAGATTGGCGGACGTCCCTCGTAGTCTTTCTCGAACCCCGGACGGAGCCGCACCATGCCGATGATCTTGTCGCCCTTCAGCGCGTCGGCAATCATCTCGCGGTAGCGGGGCTCGAAGATCACGAACGGCCGCGACACTCCTGGGAAGAGTGACGTCTCCGGCAGTGGAAACAGCGGAATCTCCGTGGGAATGGCGCTGCTGCTCTTACTGTCGATGTCTTGTGCCGCGACAGGCTCGTACACGCTGACGAACAGGGCCAGAGCGATGAGCGCGGATTTCATTGCGCTCATTTCCCGGTCCGCGTCGTCAACCACCAGCGCATCGTCGTCGTGACCAGATCCGAGGCGTCCTGCTGGACGAAGTGCCCTGCGCCGGGGACCGTGACGAGCGTGAGGTCCTTGTCCAGCCAGTTCCACGTGCCGGACAGTCCGTCCGCGTTCAGTGCCGTGTCAGCGAGGCCATGAAACATGAGCACCGGCGCCTGCACTTTCGGGAGCTGTGGCGGGGGCGGCGCGTCGGGACCGGCCGCCGGGTAGTTCCGTTTGTAGTAGTTCAACATCGCCTCGAAATCCGAGCGCTGGAACGCCTCGACGTACCGTTTCCGCGCCGCCGGATCCCGCACCCACGAGGAGAGCGTCTCGGGCGTCATCGGCTTGCCGAAGAAGACCGTGGGATCGCTCGGCGATTTCGTCTGGAAGTTCCTCGCGTACTCGCTGTTGGCGATCTGTTCCTTGTTCGAGCGAAGCTCGCGCATAAGCCCGCTCGGATGCGGCAGATTGAGAATGATCAGGTTCTCGGTCATCTGGGGCAGGGCCATCGCGAACTGCCAGGCGACGGCGCCGCCCCAATCGTGACCGACGATGGTGGCTTTGTCCCGTCCGAGATGGCGGATCACCGCGGCGACGTCGGCGACGAGCAGGCGCGCGTCATAGCTCTCGACGCCTTTCGGCTTGTCACTCAGGTTGTAGCCGCGCTGATCGATCGCCACCATCAGAAATCGATCGGAGAGCGCCTGCATCTGGTCGCGCCACGAGTACCAGAAGTCCGGGAAGCCGTGGATGAGCACGACCAGTGGCGCGCTGCCGGGCTGCTTCGGCCCGAGCGAGGCGTAGTGAATCTTCACTCCGCCGTCCGAGACCGCGTAACCGTGCGTGACCCGATCGTAAATGTCTGTCTGGGCGGCGGCGATCCCGGTACCACCGAATGCGCTGGCGAGGACGATCGGCGCAGCGGATATCGCGCTCTTCCACGTCATCATCATGGCGATCTCCTTCGTTGTCTCGAGCATACCGCCAACACCATCGCTGCGACACGTGTTCGGGCTTCCCGCAGTAAACCCACGCTGGCGGCCTTCAATCGCCAATCACCAATCAGCCATCAACAACGAATCGTCAATCCACGATCACCAATCGACAATGCTCTTCAGTGTGTCAGCGCGTAGAGCACGACGTTGATGCCGACCGCGTAGGCGTCTGGTGAGAACTGGTAGAAGTATTGCGGGTCCTCGGCTTCGCGCTCCCAGCCGTCGGGAATGTCGCTGTTGTGGATCATCACCACCATCAGCCGGCCGTGTGCGTCGGCGATGCCTTTCACATTGACGACGGCGCTATCGTTGCCGCGTTCGGAGATGCCGCCGCCACTCCGGCGCCAGGTACTGAATCGACGCCATCTGCCGCACTTCCTTGACGACGTACATCGTCTGCCAGATCGGATGCGTCATCGGCAGATCGACGATCGGATACTGCTGGCGCGGCAGCACGCGGCCGATCTCTTCGTCCCACTGTTCACCGGCGCGCGATCCCCAGTAGTCGGAGACGAAGAGGAACCCACCCTTCTGAAGATACTCGCGGAGCTTGAGCACTTCCTCGTCCGAGAAGCGGGCCGAGCCGCCGTCCTGGACCAGGATGTAGGGACACATGAAGAGCGACGGCTCGGTGGCGGCGACGGTGATGTAGTCCGGGTCGCCGGTCTTGTCCTTGGTGATGCGCGTGCGCGTCAGCTCGCCGAGGCGGACGCTGAAGTTGATGTCGGCGCCAGGGTAGTCGGTGCTCCAGCCGCGCTTCTCACGATGGTCGCTCATGAACATGAGCCGGCAGTGGTTGAAGCCGCCGACGAAGGTTGTGGACGTCGGATGCTTCGGGACGCCGTAGAAGCCGTAGCCGCCGCGCCAGATCTGCGCCTGCACGACCATCGCGGTGACGACGAGCACCGCTGCCACGCATGCAACGCAACAGGTCCTTCGTCTGCGAGCCTTCATACGACCGCCGCCAGCATACGGGCTACTTCTTCTGATTGAGCTTGTAGCCGGCCGGGGGCGCGAACAGGTCGTCGCCCAGCGTGCCGGTCTCGACGCTCTGCACGGTGCTGGTCATGGACATGTTGCCCATGCGCGCGAGGATGCCGCCGAGCGGGTTGGCGCCGCCGTCCGAGCTCATCTTCATCTGGAACTCGCTCTCGTATGCGATGCCGCCGGCTTCGGCCAGCTGCTTGTACATCTCAGTGGTCGTTCGCGCCTGGCCCGGCGAGGCCTTGGCCGCGCGCGGATCGCTCAGCACCCAGCCCTTCTCGGCGGCGGCCTTGTAGAAGTTGAGATAGTCGGCGGACCCGGGCGCGTTCTTCACGATCCACGTCGGTCCGGTCATCGTCACCACCATCGACAGGTCCTTGCTGCCGCCCACCGTCGCCGGCATCGAGATCTCGAGATCGTAGCCGGTCGCGGTCTGACCGGCGATCTGCTTGGTCTGTCCGTTCGGCTTGAGCGATGTCTTCATCGCCGCGGTGTCGACGCTCTTGGCGAGCTCCGCGGAGAAGGCGGCCATGTCCCACACGTCGGCTTCCTTCTTCTTCGAGTCGAAGATGAACAGCTTCTGCGCGTCGAGATCGAAGATGGTGATCTGCAGCTTGTCGCCGGCCTGCGTCTCGGAACGCATCTTGTTGCCCTTGATGTAGGTCGTCGAGGTGGATTGTCCGGAGATGCCGAGGCCCTTGCCGCTGACCGCCTGCTTGAGTGTCAAGTCGGCGGCGGCGGGCGCTGCGAGACTCAGGACGAGAAGCGCGAGGCTGAAGACACGTGACATGCAGAACTCCCTTCGCCGTACGTCGCGTCCGCCTCAGGCGGACTTTCAAGTGTAGTGTCTGGCTTTCTTGGCCGCCGAAGCGCACAGCGCGAAGGCGGCAGCGCAGACGTTTCAGACCTGGGCTGTGGACCATCTCGCCCGAATCCGCTGACTACGAACAGAGAGGATACCCGTACTCGTTATCCGTTACCCGCGATTGAGGCGATGCAACGCAGATTATTCGGACCTCAGCGCCGTGACCGGGTCAACGTGGGCAGCGCGATACGCGGGCCTGAAGACCGCGGCCACGAGGACCAGCGCCAGTGTCAGCATGGCCGCTGTCCAGGACCATGGGTCCAACGCTTCGACTCCATAGAGCTGCGATTGCAGCGCGCGCGTCCCCATCCAGCCGAGCGCAGCCCCCGCAAGTGCGCCGCCGATGATCCATCGACCCGCTTCCGCCACGAACTGCCGCGCCACGTCGCGCGGCGAGGCGCCGATCGCCATCCGCACGCCGATGTCGCGGCGCCGTTGCAGCACCAGGTAGGACGCGACGCTGTACAACCCGGCCGCCGCCAGCAGCAGTGCGAGCGCGGCGAATGCCGACAGCAGCCACGCGATGAAGCGCGGCTGCGCGGTCATCGTCGTGAGCACCTCATCGCCTGTCTGGATGGTTACGATCTGCCTCGGATCGATGTCCGTAACGATCTGCCGGAGGAAGGCAGCCGCATCGGCAGGCACGTGCCGTCGTGCGAAGTGAGAGGTTGCCCCCCCGCGCGAGACGCGGCCATCGGTCCGCTCCACCTTCCCGGCCGCGCCACAAAATAGATCTCGGGACCCGGTTCCTCGGTGAGGGCCTGACGGTTTCGGACGTCAGCGGTCACTCCCACGACGGTGTACCAAGGCGCCTGGACCGGCTGGCCGTGGTACGGCAGCGTGGGGGGCCGAATGCGGCGGCCGAGTGCGCGCTCCCCGGCAAACAGAATTCGTTCGGCGGATTCGTTGAGCGCGACAGCCGGCTCTCCGGCCCAGTCGGCCTCCTGGAACGTCCGACCCCTGACCACAGGGATTCTGGAAGGTGTCAAAGTAGTCGGGCGTCACCGATCGAATGAAGATCGTAGGCCCAAGCGCGTTGGGCTCGACCGTCCGGCCTTCGACTTCCCACCGGTTCAACCTCGCCCCAGACGCCAGAGGTGGCGGCGCTGTATCGCTCAGCGCCACTGATACCGCACCCGGCAGGGCGCGCGCCCGTGCGAGCAGCTCCTCGAAGAACACGGCCCCATGCTCGACCGTCGGATACCGGACCTGGCCGAGCGGTGCGGTCAGCGTGATGACACGCTCGGCATGGAAACCGAGCGGCACGTTGACCACGTTCCACAGGCTTCGCAGCAGCAGCGCGGAGCCGCCGAGTAGCGCCAGCGTCAGCGCGATCTGCGTGGTGACCAGCGCAAATCGGAGGCGCGGCCGCGCGCCCGGCGATGACGTGGTCGTCGAACGCAGTCCGTGCAGATCCCCAACGCGAAAGACGGAGACCGCCGGCCACACGCCGATGGCGGTCCCGGTGAGGACGACGAGCAGGGCAGCCACGGCGAAGACGCGCAGGTCGATCGAGGCATCCGCGATGCCCGGAATGCCCGGCGGCGCCATCGCCACGAACGTCTCGAGGAGGGCGAAGGCGACGAGGAGCCCGATGCCGCCCGCCGCGAGCGAGAGCAGCAGGCTCTCGGCGAGCGCCAGTCGCGCGAGTCGCATCCTGCCCGCGCCGATGGCGGCCCGGACCCCGAACTCCCGGCGACGCTCGCCGACGCGCGCCAGCATGAGGTTGGTGACGTTCACGCAGGCGATCAGCAGGAAGACGGCCACTGCGCCCATGAGCAGCCAGGCGACCCGCGGGGCATCGCCGACCCGCCGGTCGTGCAGCGGCCGCACGCGCCAGTCCTCACGGAAGCCGGGCGGCAGTTTCATCATCGCCGGCCACTGCGACTGCAGCATCAGCCTCGCGCGATCGGGCGTCACGTCCGGCCTGAGTCGTGCGAGCACCGTGATCGACAGGCCGAACGGGGACTTCGGGTCGAGGGGACGCAGTTGAGCCGGGAGCAGGATGTCGGCGGTTTCGAACGGCATCTCGAAGTCGGGCGGCAGGACGCCGACGATGCGGGCCTGCAGGAGCGATGACCCTCTCTCGAGACTGCAGCGTCCGCTCGACGACTGCCGGATCCGCGCCGAAGCGCCGGACCCACAGCGCATGGCTGATGAGCGCCACCTGCGGCGCCCCGCGCACGTCGTCTTCGGCCGCGAAGTCGCGGCCCAGCGCGACGCGCACGCCCAGGACGCGAAGAAAGTTGTGCTCGACGAGGTCGCACCGCAGACCTTCCGGCTGTCCTTCGGCGATCTCGCACGTCCGGGTACCGACGAGGGCGACCATCGTCGTCACCGACTGGAACGGCGCCGGCGGCGTGTCCCACTCCTGCACGTAAAACGTGTCGGTAATCGACTCGGCCATACCCGCGGCCACCAGAGATCCGTCGGGCGAGATGATGACCGCCCGACCGAGACGAGGCGATCGGGATCCGCGTACGGCAACGGCCTGAAGAGCACGCGGTCGAGCGCGGCGAAGAGCGCCGTCGAGGCGCCGAGGCCGAGCGCCAGCACGAGGATGGCCGCCAGCGCGAACGCCGGGCCGGCGCCGCCACGAGCGCCAGGTGAAGTGCGCGTCCTGCCGCAGCGCGTCCCACCACTCGGCGATCCAGACGCGGCGCATCGACTCGCGCGTGTGCAGTATGTTGCCCAGACGCCGCCGCGCGGCGGCCTCGTCCACGCGGTCGTGTTCCGCGCGCATCGCCACGTGCGCCTCGAGCTCCTCGCGCATCTCCTCGTCCGATGGTCGCTTGCGGAACCAGTCTCATGCATCTCCTCGTAGTGCTGTCACGGGATCGACATGAGCGGCGTCGAACGCGGGCCTGAAGACCGCGATCACGAGGACCAGCGCGAGCGCGAGCAGACGCCCCGGTCCACGACCATGGATCCAACGCCTGCACTTCGTAGAGCTGCGACTGCAGCACGCGCGTGCGCCGTCCACCCGAGCGCGCAGCCAACCAGCGCGCCGCCGATGATCCAGCGCCCCGATTCGCCCACGACCTGCCGCGCCACGTCGCGCGGCGCCGCGCCGAGCGCCATGCGCACGCCGATGTCACGACGCCGCTGCGTCACCAGGTATGACGCCACGCTGTACAGCCCGGCGGCCGCCAGCAGCAGCGCGAGCGCGGCGAACGCCGTCAGCAGCCACGCGATGAAGCGCGGCCGCGCAGTGAGCCTCGCGACCTGCGCATCGGCGGTCTCGATGGTCACGAGCTGCGTCGGATCGAGGTCGGCGGCGATCTGCCGGAGAAACGCCTCCGCATCGGCCGGACGTGCCGTCGTGCGCAGCGAGAGACGGCGATGCAAGGGGCACCACGCGTCCCGCCGGGCCACCACGTAGACCTCGGGGTCGGGCTCATCGGTGAGGCCTTGACCGTTTCGGATGTCCGCGTGACCCGCCACGACCGTGTACCAGGCTTTGCTCTGCATTGCCGTTCGCGAAGCCGGTACCGGGGGCCGAATGCGCCGTCCGAGCGCTCGCTCTCCCGCGAACAGGATGCGTTCGGCCGACGCGTTGAGCACGACCGCCGGCTCGCCGATCCCATCGGCGCTCCTGGAACGTCCGGCCGTTGACCAGTGGGATGCGGAAGGTTTCGAAGTACTGCGGCGTCGACCTCTCGGATGCCGATCGCCGGGTGCTGCGCGCCAGGACCGGCTGGCCGGCCGTCGACGTCGATGTTCGTCCATCCGCCCCGGAGGCCGCGGCGGCGGCGGCGCATCGCTCAACGCGGCCGACATCGCGCCCGGCGTAGCGCGCGCGCGTGCGAGCAGTTCCTCGAAGAACGTGGCCCCGTGAGCACGCGTCGGGTATCTGGTGCGGCTGAGCGCACGCGGTCAGCGTGATCACGCGCTCGGCGTCGAAGCCGAGCGGCACGTTGACCACGTTCCACAGGCTTCGCAGCAACAGCGCGGAGCCTCCGAGCAGCGCCAGCGTCAGCGCGATCTGCATGGTGACCAGCGCGAACCGTACGCGCGGCCTCGCGCCCGGCGATGACGTGCTGGTCGATCGCAGCCCCTGCAGGCCACCGACGCGAAAGACGGAGATCGCCGGCCACACGCCGATCGCCGCTCCGGTGAGGACGACCAGCAGGGCGGCGACGACGAACACGCGGACGTCGATCGACGCGTCCGCGATGCCGGGAATGCTCGGCCGGCGCCATCGCGACGAACGTCCTCAGGAGCGCGAATGCCACGAGGAGCCCGACACCGCCTGCCGTCAGCGACGAGCAGCAGGCTCTCGGCGAGCGCCAGGCGCGCGAGTCGCATCTTGCCGGCGCCGACCGCGGCTCGGAGCGCGAACTCCCGCTGGCGCTCGGCCACGCGCGCGAGCATGAGGTTCGCGACGTTCACGCACGCGATCAGCAGGAAGACGGTCACGGCGCCCATGAGCAGCCAGCCAACGCGTGCCGCGTCGCCGACCCGACGGTCGCGCAGCGGCTGCACGTTCCAGGCGACACGCGGATGACGGCGAGAAGCCTTCGGCATCGCCGGCAGCTGGGGCGCCAGCATCAGCTTCCGCGCGCTCTGGTGTCACGTCCGGCTTGAGGCGCGCGAATGCCATGACCAGGGTTGGCGAACGGCACACTTCGGGTCGAGCGGACGCAGCTGCGCCGGGAGCAGGATGTCGGCCGCTTCCGACCGGCATCTCGAAATCCGGCGGCAGGACGCCGATGATCGGGACTGCTGCGACCGGAGTCGCATCGGAGTCTCCAGACTCAGCGTGCGTCCGACGACGCGTCGGATCCGCGCCATAGCGCCGGACCCACAGCCCGTGGCTGATGAGGGCCACACGCGGCGTTCCCGCGCACGTCGTCTTCCGGCGCGAAATCACGCCCCACGGCGACGACGCACGCCCAGCACGCGAAGGAAGTTGTGCGTCGACGGCGCCGCACCTCACGCCCTCCGGCTGTTCCTCGGCGATGGTCGCACGTCGCAGGTATTCATCGCCGTCACCGACTCGAACGGCGCTGGCGTCGTGTCCCACACCTGCACGTAGCCGCGCGTCCGGCATCGCCTCGGTCTGGTCCGGAACCGCGGTCCGGAGGCGCCGCCAGCAGCCGACCGAGACGAGACGATCCGGATCCGCGTACGGCAGCGGCCGGAAGAGCACGCGGTCGAGCGCGGCGAAGAGCGCCGTGGAGGCACCGAGGCCGAGCGCCAGCACGAAGATGGCCGCCAGCGCGAACGCCGGGCCGGCGCCGCCACGAGCGCCACGTGAAGTGCGCGTCCTGCCGCAGCGCGTCCCACCACTCGGCGATCCAGACGCGGCGCATCGACTCGCGCGTGTGCAGCATGTTGCCCAGCCGCCGCCGCGCCGCGGCCTCGGTCCACGCCGATCGTGCTCCGCGCGCATCGCCACGTGCGCCTCGAGCTCCTCGCGCATCTCGTCGTCCGATGGTCGCCGGCGGAACCAGCGCGTCAGGCCCATCGCAGCACTCTCTTCACGCCTTCGGTCAGCGTGGCCCAGCTCTCTTCGATCTCCTTGAGACGCTTCCGGCCCGGCTCTGGTGAGCCGATACATGCGCGCTCGCCGGCCGTTTCGGTGTCACGGTCCACTCCGCATCGATGAACCCTGCCTTGTCCAGACGATGGAGCGCCGGATAGAGCGATCCTTCTTCCACGTTGAGCAGCCCTGACGAGCTCTCCTCGATGTGCAGCGCGATCCCGAATCCGTGATTGGGGCCCGCGGCGAGCGTCTTGAGGATCAACAGCTCCAAGCGCGGCCTGGGGGTTCTCTCGATCGGTCCATGTGGCTCACATAGTAGTGCTAGGGTAGAAGGATGGGGCAAGTGGGAAGGATGCGGGGAGACCGAATATGCGGCTGGCGCCGCGTTCTCACTCTGGCGAGCTGACGATCTGAGGACTGCGCCGTGGCCGGCCGGCTATTCCACAATAACGCCGCTCAGGACTGCCACCTGAGTAGTCGCCAAGCGTTTCTGGACGCGCTCGAGTTCGTGCAATCAGATCTCGAGCCTGCCCGCTGCTGTCGCCGAAGCGTCCTGATGCACGCCGAGCTTGTCGAGCAGCGACAGCATCAGGTTCGACATCGGGGTGTGCGCCGGGAAGGCGAGGTGGCGATCGCCCTTGAGCTGACCTGACGCGCCGCCGGCGACGAGGATCGGCAGCGGATCGTGATCGTGCTGGTTGCCGTTGCTCATGCTGCTGCCGTAGAGCACGACCGAGTGATCGAGCAGGTTGCCGTCGCCGTCGGGCGTCGCCTTCAGCTTCTCGAGAAAGTAGCCGAGCATCTGCGTGTGATAGCGGTTGATCTGCGCGAAGCTGTCCATGCGCGCACGGGCGTTCGAGTGATGCGACGCGGTATGGAACCCGTCGCGGATGCCGCTGCCCGGATACACCGCGCCGCTCGTATCGCGTGCGTACATCATCGTCGAGATGCGGGTGATCTCCGCCTGATAGGCGAGCACCTGCAGGTCGTACATCAACTTGATGTGATCCTCGAAGGCCTCGGGCACGCCGACCGGCGCCTCGGGGACGTCGGGATTGTTCGCCGACTGCTGCGTGGCCTTCTGAATGCGCCGCTCGATCTCGCGGACGTTGTCGAGATACTCGCCGAGCCGCGCTTGGTCGCCGGCGTCCAGCCCGCGTCTGCAGGCGGGCGACCTTGTCGGTCACCGAGTCGAGGATGCTCTTGTCCTGCTGCTTGCGCGACAGGCGCTGCGCCGCGTTGGTGCCGTCGCCGAACAGCCGCTCGAAGACGACCTGCGGGCTGTTCTCCATCGGCAGCGGGAGCGTGTCGTTCTTCCACGAGATGGTGTTGTAGTACGAGCAGCCGTAGCCGGCGCCGCAATTGAGCGCCACTTCCTCGATGCAGACCTCGATCGACGGCAGCGGCGTGTCCTGCCCGATCTTCTCCGCCAGCACCTGGTCGATGGTCTTGCCGCCCTGCACGATGCCCTTCTGCGGGTGCGCGCCGCTCAGGAACACGCGCTGCCGAGCGCGCGTGATCGGCGCCGGCGTCCGATCCCTTGCCACCGGCCAGCGGGTGCGCGAGGTTGCTGACGACGGTGATGCGATCGCGGAGCTTCTCGAGCGGCTTGAGCGTCTCGGTGAATGCGAAGCCCGAGCCTTCCGTCGCCGGCGTCCACTTGTCCATCGTCGCGCCGTGCGGGATGTAGATGCCGCAGAAGCGGCTCTTCGGCAGCGCCGCGGTCCTGACCAGCGGCGTGCCCGCCGGGATCATCGAGTCGAGCAGCGGCAGCGCGAGCGTGACGCCCATACCCCGGAGAAACGTGCGACGCGGAAGATGTTTCTTAGTGAGAAACATGTCTTTGCTCTCTGTAATCTAAAATGCAAATTCGAAATGCAAACACCGGAGACCTTAGTTCAGGTCGCGTCTCGCATTCCGTTGCATTTTGCATTTCGCATCTTGCATTACGTTGATCACGATTTCACTTTCATTTGAAACGGCGCGCTCTTGACGACGCCGAGGATCAGATCCGAGAAACGATACCGGTTCTTCGCCGCGTCGCGCATCACGCTGCGCACCGCGGGCATGTCGTAGTACTTCGTCTCGCGTCCGACGCCGTACATCATCAGCTTCTCGGTCAGCGCCGCGATGAACACGTCCTGGCGATCGAGCATCGCCTTGCGCAGGCTCGCCGGTCCGTTCAGCACGGTGCCGTCGACGAGCTGTGCCGACGCATCGATTGCGACGCCTTCGTCGGTCGTCCGCCAGCGGCCGACGGCGTCGAAGTTCTCCATGGCCAGCCCGATGGGGTCCATGATCTTGTGGCAGCCGGCGCACGCCGGGCTGGCGCGGTGCTGCTCGATGCGCTCGCGCACCGACTTCGCGGTCGCGGTCGGCTTCTCGTCGAGCGGTGGCACGTCGGGCGGCGGCAGTCGGCGCCGCCGTGCCGATCAGATTCTCGAGGATCCACTTGCCGCGCATCACTGGGGAGGTGCGATTGGGATTGGAGGTGACCAGCTGCAGGCTGCCATGACCGAGCAGGCCGCGGCGCGCGTCGCTCGGGACCGGCACGCGGCGGAAGTCCGGGCCGTAGATGTTCGGGATGCCGTAATGACGGGCGAGCCGCTCGTTGACAAACGTGTAGTCCGAGTCGAGCAGGTCGAGCACCGAGCGGTCCTCGCGGATCACGCTCTCGAACAGCAGCTCGGTCTCGCGCTGAAAGGCCTGCCGCAGGTTGTCGTCGAAGTCGGGGAAGATCGTGACGTCGGGGTTGGCGTTCTTCAGCTCCCGGAGAAACAGCCACTGATTCGCGAAGTTGGTGACCAGCGAGCGCGACTTCGGGTCGGCCAGCATGCGGCGCGCCTGGCGCTCGAGCACGGCGGGCTGACGCAGCTTGCCGTCGATCGCCAGCTTGAGCAGCTCCTCGTCAGGAATCGACGACCAGAGGAAGAAGGACAGCCGCGACGCGAGCTCCGTGTCGCTGATGCGATACGCCGTCTTGGCGGCCACGCCGGCCGGCGGCGGCTCGAAGCGGAAGATGAACTCCGGATCGGCGAGGATGCGTCGCAGCGCCATCTCGATCCCGGCCTCGAAGTTGCCGGTCTTGTTGCGCTCCTCCTGATACAAGGCGAGCAGCGGCTCGAGGTCGGCTTCGACTGGCGCACGCCGATACGCTCGCCGCACCAGCGCGGAGACGATCTGCTTGGCACACGCGGCTTCGTCACCCGGCGAGGCCGGTTTGCAGGTGAAGACGCGACGACGGCTTGGCGTGTCGCCGAGTCCGGTCGGGTTGTACGGCCCGGTGATGACGACGCGGGACAGGTGCGGCGCCGTCGTGTAGCCGTACTGCATCCCGATGAACACGTCGTAGGTGCTCGACACCGGACGACGAACGAGGTCTTCGTTGATCGCCTGGGCCTTGTTGAGGAACGCGACGCCGAGTGTCTGCGGCCCGGCCTTGACCTTGAGCGTGAACTCGAGGCGGATGTCGGGCGTCATCTTCACCCGCTCCTCGATCGGATCGGTCGGCTGCGGCTTGGCCGGATGCGACCCCTTCGACTCGCGCATGAAGAACATCGGCACTTCGTCGAGCTTGAACAGCTTCACGCGCTGGCCGTTCAGCGTGACCTCGAGCTCTTCGCCTTCCGCGCCCTCGCCGAACACCTGGCCGAAGCTCAGTTTCAGCAGCGCCAGCCGGATCTGATACTCGCCATCGACGGGGAAGTTGTGCGTGATGGTCGGTGCCGCCGCGCGTGCCGAGCGGCATGCCCTCGAGCGTCTGGTTCTGGCTGAGATCACCCTTCACCGAGTAGGTGACCTGCGCCGGCGAGGCGTCGCGTTCGCCGACGGCGAGCCGGCTGATCTTCGCCGCCGCGGCGACGTAGCGCTCGAGCAGCGACGGCGACACGCCGAGCACGTCGGCGATGTTGTCGAAGCCGTGGCTCGAATCGTCTGCGGGCAGGAGGGTCGAGGAATCGACGTCGAGCGCGAGCAGATCGCGGATCGCGTTCTCGTACTCGACGCGGTTCATGCGGTGCAGCGGCGCGCGTCCGGGATTGGGACTCAGCGGCCGCGGCGCGATCGATGGCGTTCTCGATCGACCCGGCGAAGGCGTCGAGCGCGGCGCGCTCGGGACGCTTGGCGCCGGCGGGCGGCATCATGCCGGCGCGCACCTTGCGGATCACCTTCTCCCAGGTCTCGCCGTCGTCGCGTCCGTGCGACGCGCCGTCGAGCGGAAGGCCTTGCAGCGACAGGCCGCCGGTCTTCAGGCGATCGTTGTGGCAGGTTTCGCAGTAAGTCCGGCTTAAGCCGGACACGACGTCGGTCCGGCTGAAGCCGGACGACGTACGTCCGGGCCGGTCTGAAGACCCGCCTCTACGCGCAGCCGATGCCCAGATGGCCGCGACGAATGCGAGCGACGCTCGCGAGGAGGAGCCGATTCATTTCGCGCCCAGCTTCTGCAGGAGCGCGATCGCCTCGGGCTTGGCCACCGGCGGTCGAATGGCGAGGAACGTGCCGTTGGCAAACGTCAGCGGCGTGCGGCCGCCGACGTCCGCCACGTCGAGCTTCGCGCCGGCGTCGGCGAGGAGCTGGATGATCGACGTCCATCCGCGATTGGCCGCGCCGTGAATCGCGGCCAGCTGCAGCGAGTTGGTGGCATTCACCGGCGCGCCGCGCTCGAGGCACAGCTTCACGGCCTCGACGTAGTCGGCCTCGGAGCGCGTGAACGTCTGCGCCGGAATCCAGTTGATGCCGGACTGCCGCCATCAGCGCCGTCGAGCCCTGCGTGGTCGCGATGTTGGGATCGGCGCCGTGCTGCAGCAGCAGGCGCATCACCTCGATGTCGCCCGAGAGGGCGGCGCGGATGAACGGCGTCTGGCCGTCGAAGTTTGCCCACGAGCCGTCGAACTGCATCAGCCCGTGCACCGGCGTCGTCTCGCTCCGCTGATTCGGCATTCGCGCCCTTCGCGAGCAGCGCCTTGATCAGCTCGAGCGGATCGCGGCCCTCGTCATACAGGAACGGATACTTCTCGTGATTGAAGTTGCGCAGCTCGATGGCCGCAAACAGCGCGCCGCGCTTGTAGTCGTCGGTGATGTTCGGGTCGGCGCCCTTCTCGAGCAGCTCCGTCGCCAGCGTGACCTGCCCGTTCAGCAGCGCGATGAGCAGCGGCGACGTGTGATTGCCCGACGTCTGGTTGATGTCGGCGCCGAGCTCCAGCAGCAGCCGCGTCATCGCGACGTTGCCGTCGCGCACCGCGAACAGCAGCGGCGTCATGCCGCCGTCCTTCGTCGGCAGCGCGCGCTGACGGATGATGCCGTTGCCCGACGCACCGCCGGCCCGCGCCGGCACGTACTCGCCTTTCGGCGTCGCGATCGTCGTCTGCGCCTTGACGTCGGCGCCGCGCGCGACGAGCAGCTTGACGATGTCGGGGTGGTTTTCGGTGACGGCCCACATCAGCGCCGTCTGCGAGCGCGACCGCGTCCTTCGCGTTGACGTTGGCGCCGCGATCGAGCAGCAGCGTGACCGCATCGACCTTGCCGGTGCGCGCTGCCGTCATCAGCGCCGTCTCGCCGCCCGGTGTCGCGGTGTTCACGTCGGCGCCGGCGTCGAGCAGCCGGCGGAGGATCGCGGCGTTGCCGTTGAGCGCGGCGACATGCGTCGGCGTGACGCCGTACCGCGTCGTCGCCTTCACGTCGGCGCCGCGCTTGATCAGCGTCTCGACAGTCTTGATGTCGTTGGCGCGGACGGCCTGATGCAACGGTGTCGATCCGTCCGAGCCGACGCTTCCTTCGCGTGTGTCGGCGAGTCGCGCCGCAGCCGAAGGCGGAGCGACCTGGGCGTTGGTCGCGGGGCCGAGCGCGAGGAGGAATCCGGCAATCAGAAGGTGGCGAGGCAGTCCTCATAGGCGGAAGTATTATGCCCCGCTGTCGGCTCGTCTCAGACGGCGGATTCACGGGCACCAAGCTGTGCCGGGAGGCCAGTGCGATGGCGGGTCGCGACGGGAAAAGCCACCGATTCCTTATTTCCGGATCGTGCCGGTCGGGCCCTCGGGCGAGCACTTGAACGGCTCGATCTTCAGCGCCGACGGCGCGTACTCGTTCAGCGACCGCGGGAACGCCTGCTTGAAGAACTCCGGATCGGTGAGATCGACCTCCACGACCAGGCGCTGGCGCGCGGCGTCGAGGTGCAGCCGCTCGACCGACGTCAGCGCCGCGGAGTGGAGCAGGCCCTTCGTCGGCTGGCCGGGCTGCTCGACGTACTGATTCAGCACGCCTGCTGAGTAGTTGCCGGTCTCGATCACCAGCGTGTCGCCTTCCCAGCGGCCGATCGAGTGGCCGAGCGAGGTGCGCGCGCCGTTCTTCGGATGCTCCTTCATGTTCATGTGGATGACGCGGCGCACGTCCATCCACTCGTGACGCAGCACGACGTTGTTGCCGTCGCGCACGATCTCGAGCGGCGTGCCAGGTGCGCCCCAGACGCGGCGGATGGCCACCGGATCGCAGCGGAACGTCGGATCGTCCTTGAACGGATCGTAGGCGGCGACGGCTTTCTCGCCGGCCGGCGTCAGCAACTGGATCATCGGCTGCGGGCCGCTGGTGCTGCGATTGGCAATCGGCGCCAGCAGCCACGTGCCGAAGATGTCCTTGCGCGGCGGCAGCGCCGCCGTCGCCGGGCGCGGTCCGGTGGGCCCGTTCACACTCAGCATGCGGCCGTCGGCGAGCTCGACGGTGTTGAAAAAGCACATGTAGGGACTGTGCCGCGATAGCGATCCGGTCACGCGAATCTTCGTCCCGACCTTCAGGATCTGCGGCGTGACGCCGTTGCGTGTCAGCTGCGTGACGCCGTGCGACTCGCAGACGTACTCGTGCGTGCGGCCGTTCTCGTCAACGGCGTTGATGTGGACGTAGCTATGCGGATTCTGCGCCTCGAACTTGGTGATCGTCCCCGAGATGCTGACCGGCTTGCTCGAGTCGAAGTGCGGCGCAAAGCTGTGGTGCGCGGCCGCCTCGGATGCGGCGAACAAGACTGCCACGCCGACGATCACTGAAGCCGCAGTGCCTGTCCGCATGCGTACCTCCTGCGTGCTATTTTGGCGGAAACGGCTGCCGGGCGCCATCGAGCGCGTGGACCACGCCCTGACGCATCACGAAGCGTACTCGTTCGAGAACCGTCACGTCGTCGAGCGGACTCGTGGCGACCGCAATGATGTCGGCATCCTTGCCCATCTCGAGTGAGCCGATGCGGCTGGCGCGGTCGAGCAGCGTCGCCGCGTCGATAGTCGCCGCGCGGATGGCGGCCGCGGGCGTCATGCCTGCCTTGACGAGCAGCGCGAACTCCCTGCGCGTTCTTGCCGTGATCGGACACTCCGGAATCGGTGCCGAACGCGATCCGTACGCCGTCATTGATCGCTTTCGCGATGTTCTCGTTGTGTACGGCCACGGTCTCTTCCGCCTTGGCCAGCGTGGCCCGGCTTCGCGCCCCGGCTCTCGCCTGAGCCAGCGCCGCGTGCGGCGCCACCATCGTCGGCACCAGCCACGCGTTGGATCGTTTGAACTCGGCGATGGTCGCGGCATCCGTGTAGGTGGCATGCTCGATCGAATCGACGCCGGCTCTGAGCGCGGCCATGATGCCATCGGCGCCGTGAGCGTGCGCCGCGACCTTGCGGCCGAAGAGGCGCGCCGTCTCGACGATGGCCTTCATCTCGTCGTCGAACAGCTGCTGGCCGAGACCGCCGGCGATGTTGCTGTTGACGCCGCCGGTCGCGGTGAACTTGATGACGTCGGCGCCTTGCGAGATCTGCTCGCGTGTGGCGCGCCGGCAGTCGTCGGCGCCGTTGCACAAGTTCGTGGCGCGCGACCTGCGCTGCTCGGCGATGTCGCGGTTGGTGTTGTTGGATGCATCGGCGTGTCCGCCCGTTCCCGAGATGCCGGAGCCAGCCGCCACGATCGTCGGCCCCGCGACCGAGACCAGAGGCGATGCGCGTCGCGAAGCGCGGTGATGCTGTGGACATCCGATCCCAGGTCGCGCACCGTCGTGAAGCCGGCTTCGAGCGTGCGGCGCGCGTTATCGACGCCGATCAGGAGGCTGTCCTCGATGTCGCGATTGTTCGCTTCGAGCCGCGCGCGCATCTTGTCGTCGTCGTTGAAGATGTGCACGTGCGCGTCGATGAGACCGGGCAGCACGAACTCGCGCTTGAGATCGATCAGCCGCGCGCCAGCCGGAGGCGCCACGTGGCCGTCACGAATCGCCTCGATCCGTGTCCCTCGAATGATGATGGTCGAGGCGCCGCGCGGCGCCTGCCCTGGACGATCGAGCAGCGCGCCAGCGTGAATGACGACGACCGGGTCAGGTGGCGTTTGCGCCAGCACTGCGAGCGCCACCGCCGGGATGAACAGGCCGGAATACAGAAGGCGCGAAGCGAACGTCGTCATGGCTGGCCCGAGTATAAACTCACACGATGCCCCTCCCGCCTGGCCACAGGCTTGGTCCGTACCAGATCGTGGGCCCTATCGGTGCCGGTGGAATGGGCGAGGTGTACAAGGCGATCGATACTCGCCTTGGCCGGACCGTCGCGATCAAGACGCTCGACGGCGCGCACGGCGAGCGGTTCCAGCAGGAGGCTCGCGCGGTCGCGGCGCTCAATCACCCGCACATCTGCGTGCTCTACGACGTCGGGCCCGGCTATCTCGTCATGGAGTACATCGACGGCACACCCCTTCACGGGCCGTTGCCGTTGACGGAGACGCTGCGCGTTGCGACGCAGGTGGCCGAGGCACTCGAGGCCGCCCACGGCAAAGGCATCCTGCACCGCGACCTCAAGCCCGCCAACATCATGATGACGAGCAGCGGCGCCAAGCTGCTCGACTTCGGTCTCGCGAAGATCCTGGCCGACGCCGCTGACGACGCGACACGCACGATTGCTGGCACCGTGCTGGGCACGGCTGCGTATATGTCGCCCGAGCAGGCACAGGGCAAGGCCGCCGACGTGCGGTCCGACGTGTTCAGCTTCGGCGCCGTCCTGTACGAGCTGCTGACGGGCAGGCGCGTCTTCGAGCGCGAGTCGCTGCTCGACACGCTCAACGCCGTCGTGCGCGAGGAGGCGCGTCCACCCGACTCGCCGGCGTCCTCGATCGTGATGCGGTGTCTGGAGAAGCAGCCGGAGAAGCGGTTCCAGACGATCGCCGAGGTGAAGGCAGCGCTCCACCAGCTGAGGTCAACCCCGGCCGACACGGTTCAGGCGGCACCTTCGATTGCCGTCCTCCCGTTCGCGAACATGAGCCAGAACGCCGACGATGAATTCTTCAGCGACGGTCTCGCCGACGAGATCATCAACGCCCTCGTGCAGGTGCCGGGCCTGAAGGTGATCGCGCGCACGTCGGCGTTCGCGTTCAAAGGCAAGAACGAAGACATTCGCAAGATTGCCGAGACGCTCGGCGTCACCAATGTGCTCGAAGGCAGCGTGCGACGCGCCGGCTCACGCGTTCGCGTCACGGCGCAGTTGATACTCGCCCGCGACGGCACCCATCTCTGGTCGCAGCGCTACGACCGCGAGCTGGCGGATATCTTCGCGGTGCAGGACGACATCGCGGCAGCGATTGCCGGTGCGCTGAAGCTGAAGCTGTCTCTCGCGCCCGAGCGCCGGATGCCGAGCCTGCCGGCCTACGAGGCGTATCTCAGATACCGCTACTACCAGTGGCGCTTCACACCCGAGGACTCGCAGCGTAGCCGTGAGTGTCTCGAGCAGGCCCTCGCGCTGGATCCGGATTTCGCCCTGCCATACGTAGGCCTCGCCGACTACCATCTCGCGCTCGCGGCGGTTGGAGCGGCGCGATCTCTGGAGGCGATGCCGAAAGCGCGCGCGCTGGCGATGCGCGCCCTTGAGATCGACCCGGATCTTCCGGAGGCGCACGCGATGCTCGGCATTGTCGCTGGAGTGCTGGATTTCGATTGGTCCGAGACGGCACGCCGGTTTCGTCTCGCGACGGCGCGTGAACCGATGTCGCCCCACCTGCGCCAATGGAATGCCTACTTCCACCTGTTCTCGATCGGACACACCGCCGAGTCCACACGGCAGCATCAGCGCGTCATCGAGGAAGATCCGTTGAGTCAAATGTGGCGCTGTACCTTGTCCCTGGGGCTGCAGGGGCGGGAGTTGGAGGAAGACGCGCTGACCGAGTGCCGCAAGGCGGTCGAACTCGACCCGCAGTTCTGGTTCGGGTGGGCGCTCCTCGGTGTGCTTCACGGCGTGCACGGGCGGCACGTGGAGTCGCTCAGGTGCGCGGAACAGGCAACCGCTGGCGCGCCCTGGGCTCCTCTGTCGATGGGTGTGACCGCCGCTGCTCTCGCAAACACGGGTCGAACGGTGGACGCCGAGCCGCTGCTCGAGACGCTACGCCATGACGTGTCCAACGGACCGTTCGGGATGGCGTACTACGATCTGCTTCGCGGCGACATCGACGGCGCCGTCGAGTGGGCAGGCAAGGCGGCCGACGAGCGGTTCGTCAGTCTCGTCACGCTGTTTGTTCGTCCGTTCGAGCCTCGGCTCAGCGCATCGGCGGGATGGCCGGCCTTGCTGCAGAAGGTCAATCTGACAGCCGCGATTTAGGACGCGCCGCGCGAGCGTCCCAAGCCGCGACGCGCCAGGCGATCGCGGATGGCGGCCGCGTCGAGCGGATCGAGTACCCAGTCGTCACGGTGTGTTCCGAGCAGTTCATCGTGCGACCAGATCTCACGCATCAGGCCCCCACCGTGAGTTGATGTCCCGAGCAGCAGGTGCCCCAGCTCGTGAGCGATTGCGCGGCCGAGGACAATGCGGTAGTCGATGCCGAGATCGTTGGCCAGCCGCCGTGTCCGATCGACGTAGACGTTGGCCAGCACCCCGGTTCGTGCCTGCGCGTCGATCAGTGCGCTTCCAAGGACACCTGAGTTCGGCTCGCTGCGATCCGGCGACAGCATGATGCGCACCTTCAGCGCTTCGGCCGATGGCGTCAGGCACATACCAGGCTCGCACACAGTCCAGGCGACATCGACCGAGGCGGTTGAGAACACCTCCCTGGCGACCTCGAGCACCATCCGTTGATCGTCGGCGCCGAAGTCCGCCACCTGGCTGTAGACGTGCACGGCGACGCGCATGTTGGCCGCGATGTCCAGGCGATGCGTGTCGTCGACATTCGGCTCCGGCGGTGCAGCGTTGACAGCACTGGCGCCGAGAAACACCGACACGAACAACAGCGACAGATGGACGCGCATGTGACGAAGGCGTCCATCGAAGCATCATCGAGGCACGGGGGCAATCGATATGGGACCAGATGCAGGCGGCCAGTCGTGAAGTGCCGGCATTCGGTGACGTGCGTTCGGTGGAGGAGTGCGCGATTCGATCAGGGCAGCCGGGCGTCGAACGTGCGGATGGCGTCGACGATCATGTCGCCCACGTCTCCGAAGAACTGTCGGTCGATCTTGTCTGCGGTGTCCGTTGGTGTGTGGTAGTCAACGTGGTCTTCGACACCGAAGTACACGAACGGCACGCCGGCGGCGTGAAAGACGCCGTGATCGGACAGCGACGTCCAGTCGTCCACGCCTCCGCCGCGATACATCGGCTTGTCGTGGCCGAACAGCAGCTGGACTCGTGCGCGGCTCCGGATGTCCTCGAGCATCGGCCTGAACTGCGGATAGTGGTGCGTGCCTGCCGCGAAGATCTCGTTGCGATCGTTGCGCGAGACCATGTCGAGATTGACGTTCATGGCGGCGCCCCGGGCGTCCGCACGCGCGTTTACGAACGCCTGGGCCCCTTCCAGTCCAAGCTCCTCGGCGTCGAAGGCCGCGAAGATCGCTGGACGGTTGAGCGGTTGCTGCCGGAGCTGGCGCGCGACGGCCAGCAGCATCGCGACGCCGGAGGCATTGTCGTCGGCTCCGTGATAGATGGCCGCGCCGTTCTTCCCGAGATGATCGTAATGGGCCGAGATCACAATCGGCTTTGCGCCGTTCCGCGAGCCATTGATCCGTCCGAGCACGTTCGCCGCATTGTCGTAGCGCGTCTCGGCAGGCCGCCCCGGCAGCAAGAATCCCCTGATGCTGAAGTGGGTGAAGGTGAAGGGCTGGACGTACGAACCCTCGCCGTCCGGCTCGAGGCCGATGGCTCGAAACTGACTGACAATCCACTCGCGCGCCTTGAGCCCGCCCGGCGTTCCGGTGCGGCGGCCCTCCATCTGCGGTGACGCGAGCACGGTCACATCCGCGATCAATTGATCGCGATCGACGTAGTGCGGGCCGGCGCCGCTCGCATTCACCGGCCGCTGCGCATCGATCGCGCGCCGTTCGAGCCAGGTCGCCGTCTGCCAGAACACGATCGCGACGCCGATCACGAGTGCGGCGCGGACGAGGCGCTTCCGGCGCGGCGTCATGCTGGCGACGAGTCCGACGAGCCGACGAGCTCGGGCTCGTGCATCTCCCACCACGTGCGCGCGCGGCGCTGATTCCACTCGTGCGTCATCGCCAGGCGATCGAGCCGATCCCAGAGCACGTCGGCCGTCGCCGGCCGGCGCGCGGGAGCCTTTTCCAGACACTCGAGCACGATGGCATCCAGCTGCGGCGGGATCGGCTCTTCCGACATCGTCGACGGTGCAGACGGCGCGGTCTGAGCGTGATGCATCAGGATCGACATCGCATCGCCGGCGTCGAACGGCGGCCGGCCGG
The DNA here is from genome assembly GCA_963728305.1 of uncultured Acidobacteriota bacterium. Taxonomy (GTDB): domain Bacteria; phylum Acidobacteriota; class Vicinamibacteria; order Vicinamibacterales; family UBA2999; genus Gp6-AA40. Next base: position 49,269 of record CAVSKE010000046.1, on the reverse strand, counting down.
TGAGCAGCCAGAAGGCGACGCAGCCGAGCGCATAGATGTCGGCGCGTCCATCGAACCCATGGCTCGAGACGAGTTCGGGCGCGAGAAATGCCGGCGTGCCGAGAATCATTCCCGCCGTGGTGATCTGCGACGATTCGCTCGCATGTCGCGACACCACGCCGAAGTCCACGACTTTCATGAAGTCGTACTCCGATCCCAGGCGGCAGACGAACAGATTCGCCGGCTTGATATCGCGATGCACCAGTCCCTGGGCGTGCGCTTCCGACAACGACAGACAGGCTTGCTTGAGCAGGAACACGACGCGCTCGGGCGACAGCGGCCCGTGGCGCTCGACCATGCGCTTCAGGTCCATCCCCCGCAGGCGCTCCATCACGTAGTAGAAGCCGCCGCCTTCGGTGACGCCGAAGTCGTACAGCTGCACGGTGTGGGGCGATTGCAGCTCCGACGTCGCCTGTGCCTCTCGTGCGAATCGTTGGCGCCGGACGTGGCCGTCCTCGCCGCTGCCGAGCGCGGTTTCGCGAATGATCTTCACGGCCGCCGGACGGGCGAGCAGCTGATGACGCGCGAGCCACACATCGCCCATGCCGCCGGAACCGAGACGCTCGATCAGGCTGTAGCTGCCCACCCGCAGGTTGTTGTCGAGCAGCTGCTCGCCGATGTCGACGACTGCGCCCTGGCTGGTGGACAGCGCGAACCCGAGCACATTACGCAGCTCGCGAATGTTGCCGGGCCAGCGGTAGTTCTGCAGTCGCTTGAGCGACTCTTCGGAGAGGGTCGGCGCGGTGCGCCCGGCTTGCTCGGCCAGACGACGGAGAATGTACGGGGCGAGCGTGGGGAGATCCTCGAGTCGCGCGCGGAGCGGCGCGAGATCCAGCGTGTGTGGCAGCGCGCGGCGCAGTTCCGGAATCACGCGGCCCGCCGCGAGGGCTTCGTCGAGGTCGCGTGTGGTGGAGACGATGATCCGCACGTCCATCTCGGACTGAATCGCGGCCTGTCTTGCCGCCTCGAGCGCGCGCAGCCGCTCGACCAGCTTCGCCTGTGCCTCAGGAGGCAGATGCTCGACGCCTTCCACATAAAACGTGCCGCCGTTTGCCAGATGCAGCTTGTCCAACACGTCGGCGTGCGTTCCAGTGCGTCCCGACGATGAATCCGAGGTCAGCGACAGACAGCTGATGCAGATGATCGCCCGTGTCGCGCGCGCCGATTGATGGTGGATGGCGCGGGCGACGGCCTCGTGATCGCTGCCGGGCGGTCCGTTGATCAGCCACGCCTCGGCGGATCCTGCGGCGTCGCGAATCTCGTGTCGCAGCTTCGCCGCGGCCGCGCTGTCGCCGAGCAGCACGCCATCGGTGCGGTCGCGGGCCTCGCGGAGCAGCTCCTGGGCGACGGTCAGCTCGTGCTCGAGTGCGGCGTTGCGCTGGTGCAGCTGCTGCTGCAGCTCGCGAATCGTGAGATGCGTCCTCACCCGTGCGAGGATCTCTTCCGCCTGGAACGGCTTGTTCACGAAATCGACGGCGCCCAGATCCAGCCCATGCGCCCGATCGCGCGCGTCATTCAGCGCCGAGAGAAAAATGATGGCGCAGTCGCGCGTGCGGGCGTCGGCCTTCAGACGCGCGCACGTCTCGAAGCCATCGATGTCGGGCATCAACACGTCGAGGAGGATGAGGTCCGGCGCCGCGCGTTCGGCGATGGCGATCGCGTCCTTGCCGCTGCGCGCGGCAAGCAGCCGGTAGCCCTGGCCGTCGAGCGTCTGATAGAGGACCTGAAGGTTGGTCGGGTTGTCGTCGACGAGGAGGATTTGCGGCGCCACCACGATCACGTCTCCAGCGAGTCGACGAGCGCGTTGAGGCCGTCGAAGTCGAACGTGGTGATCAACCGGTGGATCCGCTCGCCGAGCGCGGACTCGGCACCGCCGCCCTGCATGAGCGCCGCCGCCAGCTGCTGGATCGCGCCGACATCGCCAAGCGCGATCGCGCTGCGAAGCTGCCCGCCGATTTCGGATCGCCGTTCGAGCACGGCCAGGTCGGCGCTGGCAGACCGCGGCGATTCGCGATCGCTGATGAAGCGTGCGCCGGCGTGCGTCTGCAGCATGCCGTAGAGCAGCTCGGCGCGCACCGGTTTCGACAGGTAATCCACGCAGCCGGCGTCGCGCGCGCGTTGACGGCTGTTGCCAAGCGCGCTCGCCGTCACCGCGACGACGGGGATCGACGACGTTGACGGATCGCCGGCCAGCCGGCGCGTCGCCTCGAAGCCATCGAGGCCGTCCATCTTGAGATCCATGAAGATGATCTGCGGATGATCGGTGTGCGCGCGCTCGATGGCGTCGAGACCGCCCGCGGCGGTCACCACGCGAACGCCGGCGCTCTCGAGCAGGCTCGACATGATGTGGCGGTTGGCGACGTTGTCGTCGACGACCAGCGCGAGCACCGTCTGACCGGGAGCGAGCCGCCCGTCGAACGAGGGCAGCCCGGACTCGAGCTCGTCCTCTTTGCGCGCCGCCGCCCGCCCCTCCACGAGAGGCAACGTGAACCAGAAACGGCTGCCCTCACCGAGCACGCTGTCCAACCTGAGCTCGCCGCCCATCATCGAGATCAAGCGGTCGCAGATGGCCAGCCCGAGTCCGGTGCCGCCGGCTGCTGCGCCGGTCTTGGTCTGTGCGAATGCCGCAAAGATCGCGGTGATGGATTCGGGCTCGATGCCCGGTCCGGTATCGGTGACCTCGAAGACCAGACGCTCGTCCGCGACGCCGATCGTCAGCTGCACGCGGCCGGCGTCGGTGAACTTGATCGCGTTGCCGAGCAGATTCAGCAGCACCTGACGCAGGCGCAGTCCGTCGAGGACGATGATGCGCGGCACATCGGGGCTGATCGCGGTCGTCAGCAGCAGGCCTTTGCGGGTGGCCGCTTCGCCCACGACCGAGCGCAGATCAGTGGTGAGCTTGGCCAGATCAGTGGAGCTTTCCTCGATGTCGAACCGTCCAGCTTCGATCTTGGAGAGGTCGAGCACGTCGTTGATCAGATCGAGGAGCTGCGACCCGCACCTGGCGATGGCGTCGAGCGCCTCGCGCTGCGTGGACGTCAGGGCGCGATCGCGCTGCAGGAGCTGCGCGTAGCCGAGCACGCCATTGAGCGGCGTTCTCAGCTCGTGACTCATGTTGGTCAGGAACTCGCTCTTCGCGCGCGTCGCCGCCTCGGCCGACTCCTTGGCGCGGCGGAGCTCGGCATCGCGTTCGATCCGGCCGGAGATGTCTCTGAGAAACGCCCCAAAGAAAAAGCCGTCGTCCACGCGCATCGGCGAGGTGACGGTCAGCTCGATGGGGAACTCACGTCCGGATCGATGCAGCGCGGTCAGCTCGATGCGTTGATTGACGACCGGAGCCTCCCCGGTTTCGTGGAATCGCCGCATCCCGTGGCTGTGTCCCTCGCGATAGGCCGGCGGAATGATCGTCTCAGTCAGATGCCTTCCGATCACTTCGTCACGCCTCCATCCGAACGTCGTTTCGGCCTGGGTGTTCCAGGTGACGATGCACCCGGTGGGGTCGATGCCGATGTAGGCGTCGTGCGCGGTGTCGACGATCAGGCGCGCCCGCGCTTCGCTTTCCGCCAGCTGCTTCAGCGCCGTTCGTCGCTGCTCCTCGCCGAGGGCAATCACGATCAGGTTGGCGACCGACAGGGCGAAGTTCTGCTCGTCAACGGTCCAGGTGCGCGAGAGGCCGACATGCTCGGCGCACAGCACGCCGTGCCGGCGGTTGTCGCCCTGCAGTGGCACGTCGAGCATGGCCCCGATGTGGTTGGGGACGAGATACGGGTCGCGGAACTCACTCGTGCGTGGATCGGTGAGCGCGTCCCCGGCCGCGACGACACGTTCACGCTCGATGGCGTCGAAGTAGCCGGGGAAATCGCGCCGATACAGCACCGAGCCGGACTCGTAGTGGCCGTCCGTGCGGAGATAGATGCCGACGCAGTGGATGAGCGTGTGCTGGTCGTCGAACTCCCACATGCTCAGCCGCTCGACCTGCAGCGCGGCGGCGGCGATCTCCAGGATGCTGTGCAGCCGATCGGCGAAGTGCTCGCCGGGGGTCGTGTAGCGGGCCGTCAGCTCGGTCAGCGCATCGCTTTGCGCCACGAGACGGCGCTCGCTGGCGGCGAGTGAATCGGCGGCATCACGAAAACTGTCCACCAAGGCAGGTTAACTCAGGCTCCTGTAGGATTGAATAAGTGAACTCCCAACGCCCAACTGCCAACGCCCAACCACGCCCAACGGGACCCCGCCGGGTGGAGCTGGGATCGACATTGGGAGTTGGGAATTGGGTGTGGTTGGTCGTTGGGAATTGGTAGTTGGGAGTTGATCGGATGACGTTCCTTCGTCTCGTGCGTGCGGGCGTGCTGGCCGCGGCTCTTGCCGCCACCGCCTTCGTGTCCTGGGGCGCCGACGCGCTGAGTGCGCAGGCGGCCGCGCAAAGTCCGGTCGCCGGACGCGATGCGTCCGCAGCATCGGTCGCGTCGTATGCCCTGACGCAGCAGATGCCGGTCGATCCCGAGGTCTCCCTCGGGACGCTGCCGAACGGGCTGAAGTACTACGTCCGTCCGAACCCGAGGCCAGCGCGCCGCGTGGAGCTGCGCCTGGTCGTCAAGACAGGATCGGTGCTGGAAGATCCCGATCAGCTGGGCCTCGCGCACTTCGTCGAGCACATGCTGTTCGAGGGCACGACGAATTTTCCGGGGCAGGGCATCAACGACTTCCTCGCGTCACTCGGTTTGGGCATCGGCGCCGACGCGAACGCGCAGACCAGCTACGACGATACGCAGTACATCCTGCGCGTGCCGAGCGATTCTCCCAAGGCGCTCGACCGCGCGATGCTCGTACTGAAGGATTGGGCCAACGCCGCCTCGTTCGAGCCCAGTGCGATCGAACGTCAGCGCGGCATCGTGCTCTCTGAATGGCGGCAGCATCTCGGCGCTGGCGAGCGCACACGCGACAAGATCCGCCAGGTGCAGCTCGAAGGATCGCAGTACGCGAATCGCTCGCCGATAGGCGATCCCGGGGTTCTTCAGAAAGCGCAGCGCGAACAGCTCGTTCGCTTCTATCGCGACTGGTACCGCCCGAACCTGATGGCGGTCATCGTCGTCGGCGACGTCGACCGCGAGGCCGTCGTCGGCATGATCAAATCGAACTTCTCATCGCTGACCAATCCGGCACCGTCGCGGCCGCGGCCGAACTTCGACGTGCCGGAAAAGCCCGCGACGCGCTACACGATCATCGCGGACAAAGAGACCACCGCGACGTCGGTGTCGATCAGCAATCTGCGTCCGGCACGGCCGCAGGATACGGTTGGCGGCTACCGCCAGATCATGATGGACCAGCTGTTCGGCGACATTCTCGACTCGCGGCTCGACGAGCTCACGCAGCGTGAGAACCCGCCGTTCCTGAGAGCCGGCGCGCAGCGCGCACTGTTTCCGGCGCCGCGGACCAAGGATGAAGCGCAGATGATTGCGCTCACGTCGAACTCGGGCGTCCAGAGCGGTCTGGATGCGCTGGTCACCGAGATGCAGCGCGTCGCGCGCTTCGGCGTCACCGCGACGGAGCTGGCGCGCGCGAAGCAGGCGAGGCTGCTCAGCTACGAGCGCAGCGTGACGGAGAGTCCCGACCGCGAGTCGGAGAGCCGCGCCGACGAGTACACGCGCAATTTCCTGCAGAACGAAGCGCTCCCGACGATCTGGCAGGAGCTGGCCTTCCATCGACGCTTCCTCCCGACGATTACGCTCGAGGAAATCAACGCGCTCGGCCCGCAGTGGTTCCCCGAGCAGAATCGCCTGGTGATCGTCTCCGCGCCGGAAGCCGCTGGCGTCACGCTGCCGAGTGAGGCGCAGCTCGCCGCGACCGTGAAGACCGCGACCAGCCGCCGCGTCGACGCCTACGTCGATGTCGACACGGGTCAGTCGCTCATGGAAGCCCCACCCAAGCCCGGCACCATCGTGAAGACGACGCCGCGTCCGGGTGGCGTCACCGAGTGGACGCTGTCGAATGGCGCGACGGTTGTCCTGAAACCGACGACGCTGAAAGAGGATCAGATTCTCTTCCGCGCGACCGCGCCTGGCGGCACGTCGCTGGTCGCCGACGCCGACTTCGCCGCGGCACGGGCCGCCGACGATGTGATTGTGGCGGGAGGTGTCGGCCGCTTCAACGATACGACGCTCGACCGCATGCTGTCGGGCAAGGCGGTCGCCGTGTTTCCGTACTTCGGTGAGATCAATGAGGGGCTGGCCGGAGGAAGCACGCCGCAGGATCTCGAGACGATGTTCCAGCTGCTGTATCTGCGGTTCACCGCGCCGCGGCCGGATCCGGCGGCGTTTGCCGCAGTCGTTCAGCAGCGCAAGGGGCTGCTCGCGAATCAGATGGCCAGCCCGGATGTCGTGTTCAGCCAGACGCTGTACTCGACGCTCAGCCGCGATCACCTGCGCCGCCAGCCCGAGACGCCGGGCACGGTCGACCAGTGGGACCTGGCCAAGTCGCTGGCGTTCTACAAGGCGCGCTTCGCCGATGCCAGCCATTTCACGTTCGTCTTCGTCGGCAGCTTCTCCGTGGACATGATCAAGCCGTTCGTCGAAACCTACGTGGCCAGCCTGCCCGCGACCAAAGCCGGCGAAACATGGCGCGACCTCGGCATCACGCCACCGACGGGTGTCGTCCAGAAGACGGTCGAGAAAGGCATCGCGCCGAAGAGTCAGGTGGCGATCGTCTTCTCTGGACCGTTTGTCTACAACGACGCCAACATCCTGGCGCTGCGCACGATGACGATGGTGCTGCAGGGGCGGCTGTTCGACACCATCCGGCAGCAGCTGGGCGGCACCTACAGCATCGAGGTCGAGCCGCTGACGCAGAAGTTCCCGAAACCCGAATACACGGTGCGCATCTCGTGGGCCTGCGACCCGGCGCGCGTCGAGACGCTCGTGCAACGCGTGTTCGACGAGATCGCCTTCGTCAAGCGCTCAACGGGCCTGCAGATGGAGCGCATCCGCACGGCGCTGCGGCGCGACTACGACGAGAACAGCCAGAGCAACGGCTATCTGCTGAACCAGATCGTCCGGCGCTATGAGGACGGCACTCCCGAGGGCGTGGCGGGTGTCTTCAACGTGCCGGATCAGATCGGCGCGCTCAGCGCGGTGGCCATCCAGCAGGCGGCGCAGACCTATCTCAACACGGACAACTACGTGCGCGTGACGCTGATGCCCGAAACCAAATAGGTCAAGGGGCAAACGGCAAACGGCAAAGGTCATGTGGAAGGTGTAGGTGTAGGTCAAACGGGCCGGTCAAACGTGCAGGTCCAGGACGCACGTTCGGCGAGCAGCCAGCTCGCTGATCTCACACAGAAACACAGTGGCCACTTCCGCACTCATCGTACGCGTCCATCTTTACCTTAGACCTCGACCTACACCTTGAACTTCGACTCGACCTAGACCTAGGTACCTGACCTTTGCCTCTTGACCTTTGCCCTTTGACCTGACGTTACTTCATCCGTTTCGCCGACTGTTCGTTCTCCAAACAGATCTCGTCCACCAGCTCGGTGTCGACGACGATGCGCTGAGTGAGCGTGACGGTCCAGGGCTTGGTGTACGCCTTGGGATCATCCACGGTGACTTCGATTTCCAGGTGCCCGTAGTCGGGCCGCCTGATCCGCTCGCGTACTTTCGCGGACTCGCCAATCTCGCTGCCGTTCCAGTCGATCCACAGGCCGTCGCGGAAGCCGATCGAGTCGATGACCAGCGTGTCGCCGTCCCACTTTGCCGACGAGTAGCCTTGCCACGACGGCGTGGGATCCTGCGGCAGCGGCCGCCCGTCGGTGAAGACCTGACGGTAGCTGGCGTTCACCTCGCTCAGCATGATGAGCAGTCCCGGCGTCTGCACGATCTTCAGCAGGTGCGGTAGCGAGTAGGCGCGCAGGAACGTGTCAGGCATGCAGCGCACGTGTGGATCGTCTTTCGCCTCTGTTGCCGTACGTTCCTTCACCAGCGTGGCCAGCCACGGCTGATAGGGCAGCCCACCCTTCACGCTGGCGCCGATGTTGATGCCATCGAGACCCATCGGCAGCTCGAGCCCGCACAGATCCGAGTCCGGGTCGGGCCCGGTGGGACAGAACGGCCGGTTGGTCAACCAGAGACCTGACAAATCCGGTTTGCCATCGGCGGTGCGCGGCGTTGTCGCCGACCTGTTGACTTTGCCCGCGGCGGTCCTCGGTACCCCGACAGACGGATGCTTCAACCACTGCGCGCCAGCAGGAATCCCGAGCCCGATGATGACGGCGGCGATGACACATGCCGCAGAATGTTTCGGAGATCGAAACATGGATCGATGATACGCCGTTCAAGCGAACGGAGCTGACGGAGGAAACGGTCTACACGGAGAAACGGAGGACCGGAGGTCATCTTTTCAGAGAATCCAATTTGATCTCCGTTTCTCCGTTGCTCGGTGTGAATCCCGTTCGCTCCGTGCCCTCCGTTGCCTGCACCGATGTGTTACGCGAAATAAGATAGGGCATGGACTACGTCAGGCTGGGACGCACCGGGATGCAGGTATCGCGCATCTGTCTCGGGTGCATGAGCTATGGCCAGGCCAAGACGCCGGGCATTCTCGAGTGGCCCTGGGCGTTGAGCGAAGCGGAGGGCCGCCCCTACCTCAAGCGCGCGATCGAAGCGGGGATTAACTTCTTCGACACCGCCAACGTGTACTCGAACGGCGAGAGCGAGGAAGTGCTGGGCCGCGCGCTGCGCGACTTCGCCAATCGGGACGAGATCGTGCTCGCGACGAAGGTCTGGGGTCCGGTGCGGCGAGGCCCCAACGGCCGCGGACTCTCGCGCAAGCACATTCTCTCGGAAGTGGACAAGAGCCTCCGTCGTCTCGGGACGGACTACATCGATCTCTACATCATCCACCGCTACGACTACGACACGCCGCTCGAGGAAACGCTCGAAGCGCTCAACGACGTCGTTCGCGCCGGCAAGGTCCGTTATCTCGGCGCGTCGTCCATGCACGCGTGGCAGTTCATGAAGGCGCTGGGCATTCAGCGCGCCAACGGCTGGGCCGAGTTCGTCTCGATGCAGAACTACTACAACCTGCTGTATCGCGAGGACGAGCGTGAAATGCTGCCGCTCTGCCTGTCGGAACGAATCGGGACGACGCCATGGTCGCCGCTCGCGCGCGGCAAGCTGGCGCGCCCATGGGCAGAGGAGCCGCCGACCGAGCGTGCCAGGACCGATCAATTCGCCCGCGTGGTCTTTTCGAAGACGACCGCGGAGATGGACAAGGCGGTCGTCGATCGCACGAACGACGTGGCGCGCGAACGCGGACTGCCGGCCGCGCAGATCGCGATGGCCTGGCTGCTCCGCAAGCCGGCGGTGACGTCGCCGATCGTCGGCGCCACCAGGCCGCAGCATCTCGAGGACGCGATCGCGGCAGTGTCAGTGAAGCTGTCGGATGAGGAAGTGACGCGGCTCGAAGACGTGTATCAGCCACGTCCCGCAACCGGTGCATACTCCTAGTTCCTATGAAAACCATCCTTCGAACAGCCCTCCTCGTAGTGGTGACTGCGACGGTCGCCTCGGCCCAGGGAAACCCTGACTGGCACGCGGCGTTTCCGGGCTTCAAGATCGCCGGCAATCTCTACTACGTCGGCACGGCCGATCTCGCCGTCTATCTGATTCGTACGCCGCAGGGCAACATCCTGATCAACGGGGATTTTGCCGAAGACGTGCCGACGATCCGCAAGAGCATCGAGAGCCTCGGCTTCACATACAGCGACACGAAGGTCATTCTCATCAGCCACGCGCACGGTGATCACGATGAAGGCGTCGGGATCATCCAGAAGGACACTGGCGCGCAGGTGATGGTGATGGAAGGCGACGTCGCCGACGTGCAGAGCACGGCGCCTGGCCGCCCCGGCGCGAAGGTGAGTCGCACGCTGAAGGACGGTGACAAAGTCGAGCTCGGTGGCTCGACGCTCGTGGCGCACCTGACGCCCGGTCACACCAGAGGCTGCACGACGTGGACGATGCAGGTGGAGGAGGGCGGGAAGAAGCTGAACGCGGTCATCATCGGCAGCCCGAACGTGAACGCCGGCTACGTGCTGGTCGGCAACAAGAACTATCCGACGATCGCGCAGGACTACGAGAAGACCTTCAAGGTCCTGAACAGCCTGCCCGTCGATCTGTTCCTCGGCGCACATGGCGCCTACTTCGGCATGAAAGCGAAGTACGAAACGATGAAAAAGGGCGGAGCGAATCCTTTCATCGATCCTGCCGGTTACAAGGCTTACGTGTCCGAACGAGAGGCGGCATTTCGCAAGGAATGGGAACGACAGAAGCAGACCCCACCACCGGCAGGCAAATGAAAGACCACCGGCTCCTCGACGGCAGGGCCGTCCGAGATCGCATTCTCGGTGAGGTCGCCGAGCGCGTGCGGGCGGCGGCGGCGAAGCACACCATCGGACGGCTGGTGTCGATCAGCGTCGGCGAGCACAAGGAAGCGGCGGTCTACGTCCGCGGCCAGGCGAACGCGGCGAGGAAGGTCGGCCTGCGCTTCGACTCCGAGACATGGCCGGAGACGCTGACGCAGGCGGAGTGCAAGGCGCGGCTGGTCGCCATGAACGACGACTCCGACGTGCTCGGCGTGATTCTGCAGCGCCCGGTGCCGACGCACATTCACGGCCGCTCGCTCGCCTCCGCGATCCATCCGCTCAAGGACATCGAAGGCATGAACCCGGCCTCGATCGGCAACATCGTCTACAACGAGCTGGCGCTGGCGCCGTGCACGGCGGCAGCGTCGGTCGAGTTGATCAAGGCGACCGGGCTCAACCTCCACGGTCTCGAGGTGGTGATGGTCGGGCACTCGGAGATCGTCGGCAAGCCGGCGGCGTTCATGCTGATGGCCGAGGGCGCGACGGTGACCGTGTGTCATCACATGACGCGCTCGGTGGCTGCGCACTCGCGCCGCGCCGATGCCGTCCTGGTTGCCGTCGGCAAGCCGAAGTTTCTCCACGCTGACATGGTGAAACCGGGCGCCGCGGTGATCGACATCGGCATCAATCAGGTGACCGGACCCAACGGCGAGACGATGATCGTCGGCGACGTCGATACCGAGGGCGTGAAAGAAGTCGCGAGCTGGGTGACGCCGGTTCCGGGTGGCGTGGGCCCCGTCACCGTGGCGATGTTCATGCGCAACGCCGTCGCCGCGCACGAGAAGCAGCTCGCCGCTGGCTGGTTGGATTGAGCGGGTTCCAGGACCTCCTGCACTTCGCGTCCGAGGTCGAAGCCGCCCTGCGCGACGCGCGGCCCGTCGTCGCGCTCGAGTCGACGCTGATCACGCACGGATTGCCGTGGCCGGAGAACGCGTCGACGGCGCTGGCGATGGAGGCGGCGGTGCGCGAGAGTGGCGCCGTGCCGGCCACCATCGCGGTGCTTGCCGGCCGTGTCACGGTCGGCCTTTCACCCGACCAGATCGAGGATCTCGCACATCGGCCGTTCGGCTCGGTGCGCAAGTGCAGCCGCCGGGATCTGCCGATTGTCGTGGCGCGCGGAGAAGACGGCGCGACCACGGTTGCGGGAACGATGATCGTGGCGCATCAGGCGCGCATACGCGTCTTCGGCACCGGCGGGATCGGCGGCGTGCATCGCGGCGCGCCGTTCGACGTGTCCGCGGATCTCATGGAGCTCGGACGCACGCCCGTCGCGGTAGTGTGCGCCGGACCGAAGGCCATCCTCGATCTGCCGCTGACGTTGGAGGTGCTCGAGACGCACGGCGTCCCGGTCATCGGCCTGGGCACCGACACGCTGCCCGGGTTCTACACGCGCTCGACCGGCCTGCCGATCGACGTCCGCGTCGACACTCCGCGAGAAGCTGCGGCCATCATCGCCGCAGCGGAGCGGATGGAGGCGCGGCACGGCGTGCTGGTGGTCGTGCCCGTGCCGGTGGCCGACGAATCCGCCGGCGATGTCGATCGGGCGATCGAACGCGCGGTTGCCGAGGCCGAAGCGCAGCGCATCCGGGGAAAGGCCCTGACGCCGTTTCTTCTCACACGGGTGTCCGAGCTGAGCGGCGGCGCATCACAGCGCACGAACCAGGCGCTTCTGGTGCACAACGCGCGCACGGCCGGCCTCATCGCACGAGAACTGGCTGCGATCTAAGTCAGGAATCAGGAATCAGGAATCAGGATTCAGGATTCAGTGGCGCAGTCGTTGAGGTATTTCGACGAGCGAAGCCAATCCTGATTGGGATAGTACGAGAAGACGATCCCGTTGCCGCGGACGCGATCGATGACTTCGCGCGCCACGCCTTCGCGCAGCGCCGGGCATCCCCAGCTGCGGCCGAGACGGCCGTTCTTCTTCACGAAGTCGTCGCTGACGTACGGCGCGCCGTGCATCACAATCGCCCGCTCGCGCGCGCGGTGATTGAAGCCATCGTCGAGTCCCTTCAGACGCAGCGAATACCCATTCCTGCCGACGTAGGTATCTTCGGTGAGGAACAGGCCAATGCTCGACGCGTGCGTGTCGGGCTCGTTCGAGAAGACATTGGCGAAATTGTCGCCGCTGCCCTGACCGTGAGCGACGAGCTCCTCATAGAGCATCTCGCGCGACCGCAGATCGAACACCCACAGCCGCTTCTCGGAAGAGGGCTTCGAATAGTCGATGACGGTCAGCGTTGACGGATCGGCGATCGCTCCCGAGCGGACCGCGCATCGCGCGGCGCTCAGCGCCAGATCGAACACATGCGGATCGATGGAGCCGCGCGCCGTCGCACTCCACGCGGAGGTCGCGACTGCCGTCTTCTCGCCTGCGGGCGCCTTCTCGCGCGCACCGGTGGCGGATCCGACTGCAAGGACGAACAGGATGGGAAGGAAAAGCGCACGCACCGTCCATCAAGTGTAACGTGCGCGTGCGCGGATTGAAGCTCAGCCTTCAGTGTGAAGATTGTGTGGCGTCGTAGCCATAGACGTCGGGAAGCAGTCGGACGGCGCCGCCATCGTCGGCCCACGCGGTGAAATACACGATATGCACCGGAATCTCCTGCTTGAGCTTCACGTGCTGCTCCTCGCCGGCGTGCATGGCCTCGAGAATCTTCTCGTCGGTCCATTCTGGTGCGTCCTTCAGCACCCATTTCGCGAGCGCCTCGGGCTGCTCGACCCGCACGCAGCCGTGACTGAAGGCGCGGCCTGGCCGGGCGAAGAGCGCGTCGGCGGGCGTGTCGTGCAGATACACGTCGTGGGCATTCGGGAAGAGGAACTTCACGTGGCCCAGGGCGTTCTTCGCGCCGGGCTTCTGGCGGAACGCCAGCGCCTTGAGCTCTTCGGCATCGTCCCAGTTCACCGTCGAGGGGTCGACCGGCGCTGCGCCCGACTTCGTGACCCGAAGGATCTCGATGTTGTTGCGCTGCAGGAATCCCGGATCGCGCGCCGCCGCCGGGGCCGTCTCGCCTTCGACGATGCTCTCCGGAACGTTCCAGTAGGGGCTGAACACCACGGTCGTCATCTTGTCGGTGAAGATCGGCGTCTTGTTTTCGGTCTTGCCGACGACGACTTTCATCTGCAGGCGTCTGCCCGCCGTCGTGCGCTTCGAGATGGAACGACGGGAATGTTCGCGATGATGTAGCGGGCACCGAGCTCGTCCGGCATCCATCGCCAACGTTCGAGATTGAGGGCAAGCTGATCGGCCTGCTGCGCCAACGCCGGATCGCTCAGTGCCTTCTGCAGAGCGGCGTACTGCGCATGCTGTGGCTTGATCGTGTCGAGCCACGTATTCAGGTCGCTGTCCGAAGCGGCCGCGAGCGTGCCGACCAGGTCGGGTGCCTTCCGACGCGTGTTCCAGCGCGGATCGATACGAGCGGGCTTCGTGCGGCCGACGGCAACGTCACGGCCGAGCGTCAGCAGCGCTGAGGTGATTCGCACGTCGGCCTCGGCCAGCGCATGCGCACGCTCTTCGTGAACCCTTCTCAGGCGCATCCTCACTCATCGGGAGCGCGCGCAGCCTGATGATCTCCTGCTCGTCGTAGTCAGCCGCGTCGAGGCCATGCTCGCGGGCGCGGCCGAGGACGGCAATGCGCTGCATCGGCGCTCATCGCCTGGTCGTCCATCATCCAGGCGGCAGCGTCCTGGCGCCTGGAGTAGAACTCGTGCGTGTCCTTCCACGCATCAGCGCTGACATGCGCCGGGCGCTTCCCTGAGAGCACCTGACGAATGGAAGCGGCGACCGTATCTGAGTCGTCGGCCTTCCCACAGCCAGCGCCAAGGATGAGCCCGATAGAAAAAGCGGTAGCGATCCACGCACGAGTTCCCATGCGCGACGAGGGAGCAAACGCTGGGCCACGGCGCGGCCGTGGTGAGCTCAGCGGTTGTTGCCATCAGATGGCCGTCGAGTGCGAGATAGATGTTCGACAGCGCATGTGCCCGCCACCGGCCGTCCAAATGCGGACTTGCGCGCCGGCACCGCGGGAGGAATGGACCTCAATCTCCGCGCGTCCGGATTCATCGGACTGATACGCGATCCGTCCGGCGACCAGCGCGTGCAGGTTCGACGCCGCGTCCTCCTCGACAGCGACGCAGCAGGTGCGCTTCGCGATGAAAGCGCGCGAGGCGATCGGGATCGGTCACGAACCGCTCCGGGAAAATCTTCAGCGCGACATCGCGCTGCAGTCTTGTGTCCCGCGCGCGGTACTCCTCGCCCATGGCGCCCACGCCGATCGGGTCGCGGATCTCGACCGAACCGAGACGAATACCGTGTGCGAGCGACAAAAGTCTTCCCGATAGAGAACGTCAGCGGATTGTAGACAGAACAGCGTTGACTTCACGGTAGACGCCGGTCTACAGATCACTCTCCCCCATGCGCCTCCCCACAGATCGCTGTCGCTCTGTCGCTACTGTTGTGCGTGCTCGCCACGACGCACGGCCAGACCACCAACCAGATGCTCATCGCGCCGGGCGCCGTCTGGCGCTTCAACGATTCCGGCACCAACCTCGGAACCGGATGGCGCGCGGTCAGCTACAACGACAGCGCGTGGCAGACCGGTCCTGCGCAGCTGGGATATGGCGAAGGCGACGAGGCGACTGTCATCTCGTACGGCAGCAATCCGAACAACCGCCGCATCACTTACTACTTCCGGCGCAGCTTTACGGTCACCAATCCAGGAGTGTTTGCCTCGCTCGTCGTCCGCTTCGTTCGCGACGACGGTGCCGTGATCTATCTGAACGGCGTCGAGGTCGCGCGCTCGAACATGCCGAGCGGCACAATCAACTACCTGACCCGTGCAGTCAGCGCGATTGGCGGTGCAGACGAGAGCGCATGGCAGGAAGCGCCCGTCGATCCTTCACGCCTGGTTGCGGGCACCAACGTGATTGCGGTCGAAGTGCATCAGCAGTCCCCCAGCAGCACCGATGTGAGTTTCAATCTCGAGCTGCGCGGCGCCGAGGCACAGACCCAGCTGCCAGCAGTCAGCCTGCTGTCGCCGGCCGACCACGGTGTCACCAACGTCGCGAGCGTCACCTTCACCGCCGCGGCCACGGCGAGCGCTGGTCTGTCGAGCGCCACACTCTTGGTTGGCGATGCGCCGAAGACGGCAGTGTTCAGCGGTCCGGCGCAGATTGAAGATGCGCATATCGTCGCCGATACGCCGACGGTTGCCGATGGCGCGGCCTTGTCGCTCAACGTCGACGGCCAGACGCCTCATGCGCACGCGTTGATGAAGTTTCCGTCGTTGATTGGCGCCGGAGCGGGACAGGTTCCCGTGGGCGCAGCGATCACCTCGGCCACGCTGCAGGTGAACTGCACCAACGCCGGACAGACAATTCGACTGTACCGGGTGACCGAAAGCTGGAACGAGAACGAGGCGACGTGGAATGAACGCGCCTCCGGCGTGCCGTGGGCATCGCCCGGTGCCGACGGCGCCGGCTCGAATGCCGGCGTCTCCGTCAACGGCGACTGCACCGTCGTCGGCCAGCGATCGATCAACATCACCCAGTTCGTGCAGGAGTGGAGCAGCGGCGCTCCCAATCACGGCATCGTCTTGGTCGAGGGCGGCACCGACGGCATCGATTTCGACAGCAGTGAATCGAGCATCTCGCCGGTGCTGACCGTCGTGCATCGAACCAGCCTGCAGGCGATCGAGACGAAGCCCATCGCCGGCCCGTCCGCGCAGGTCAGCTTCTCGACGACGCTGACGCTCGGCCGTACCTATCTGTGGAACGTGAGGGTGACCGACACCGGCGGTCAACAGAGCTCCGCGCCAACCGACTTCGAGCTGATCGTCGAACGCCGCGGCGCCGGACCAGCCAGTGCTGATCGCGCCGGACGACGGTGCAACCGGCGCGAGCCAGTCACCAACGCTGGAGCTGTCGGTCAGCGATCCGGCCGGCGGCCAGCTGAGTGTGAACGTCTCGCTGCGCAAGGCGGCGGCGCCCGAGTTCACGATCATCGCGCTGCCCGACACGCAGCACTACTCGGAGTCGTTCCCGGCCGTCTTCACGTCGCAGACGCAGTGGATCGTCAACAACAAGGCAGGCGCGCAATATCGTCTTCGTCACGCATGAAGGCGACATCGTCGAGCACAACTGCCAACACCACCGAATGGCAGCGGGCGAATACGAGCATGAGCCTGCTCGATGGTGTCGTGCCGTACGGCATGGGCCCGGGCAACCACGATGTGCCGACGACGCTGTTCAACCAGTACTTCCCCTACACGCGGTATCAGGGCCTGCCGTGGTACGGCGGTCACTACCAGAATCTGAACGACAACAACTACCAGCTCTTCTCGGCCGGCGGCATGGACTTCGTGATCGTCCATCTGGATCTTCTGCCCGCCAGCGGGTGCGGTGGCGTGGGCCGATTCGGTGTTCAAGGCCTATCCCGATCGCATCGGCATCATGACGACGCACGCGTATCTCGGGCTCGGTGCGGTGCGGTCGACACACGTCTGCGGCAGCACGCAGTACCTGTGGGACAACCTCGCCGTTCCCGAATCCGAATCTGCAGTTCATGCTGAGCGGCCACGTGCACGGTGAGGCGCGCCGCACGGATGTCGTCGACGGGCGTACGGTGTTCCAGATGCTGGCCGACTATCAGGAGCGCGCGAGCGGCGGGGAAGGCTGGCTGCGCATCCTGCGGTTCGTGCCAGGCGACAACAAGGTCTACGTCCAGACCTACTCGCCGTGGCTGAACCGGTTCGAGACGGATGCGGACAGCGAGTTCTCGCTCGACTTCCCGATGGCTGACGCGTTCGGAGCGGTAGGGACGCAATCTGTGCCGAGCGGCTCCACGGTGTCGGTGCCGCTGTCGGCACTCGAGCCGAACACGCAGTACGAATGGCGTGCGACGGTCACCAATGCGGCAGGCGGCGTACGCACCGGACCCGTCTGGCGATTCACCACGGGCGGCGGCGGTCCGATCAATCAGCCGCCAAGCGCGAACAACCAGTCTGTCACCACCACTGAGGACACGTCGGCGGTCGTGACGCTGACCGCGTCGGATCCTGAGGGCAACCCGCTGGCCTACACCGTGGTGAGCACCCCTGCGCACGGGACGTTGAGCGGTGTGGTGCCGTCGCTGATCTATCAACCCTCGGGGAATTACTCGGGCGCGGATTCGTTCACGTTCCGTGTGAACGACGGTCAGGTGAACAGCAACGTCGCAACCGTGTCGATCACCGTGACGCCGCAGAACGATCCCCCGGTGGCCGCGGGCGAATCGTACAGCGTGACGGCGGGGAATGTGCTGAACGTCGCCGCGCCTGGCGTGCTGGCCAACGATTCGGATATCGACAGTGCGTCGCTGCAGGCGCAGCTCGCGACCGCGCCCGCACACGGCGCGCTCACGCTGAACCCGAACGGTTCGTTCGCCTACACGCCCGCGGCTGGCTACAGCGGTCCTGACTCCTTCGCCTACGTCGCCACGGATGGCAGCGCGATGTCGGGCCAAGCGGTTGTCTCGATCACCGTGAACCCGGCAGCTCCGATCAATCAACCGCCGACGGCCAACAACCAGTCTGTCAGCACCAATGAAGACACATCGGCCGTCATCACGCTGACCGCGTCGGATCCTGAAGGCAACCCGCTGACCTACACCGTGTTGAGCACCCCTGCGCACGGCTCGTTGAGCGGCGTGGCGCCGTCGCTGGTCTATCAGCCGGCGGGCAACTACGCCGGCGCGGACTCGTTTACGTTCCGCGTGAACGACGGTCAGGCAAACAGCAACGCAGCAACCGTGTCGATTACGGTGGCGCCGCAGAACGATCCCCCGGTGAGCGCGGGCGAGTCGTACAGCGTAACGTCAGGCAACGTGCTGAACGTGACCGCGCCTGGCGTGCTGGCCAACGACTCGGATATCGACAGCGCGTCGCTGCAGGCACAGCTCGCGACCGCGCCGGCTAATGGCGTGCTCACGCTGAACGCGAACGGGTCGTTCACCTACACGCCGGCGGCAGGCTACAGCGGTCCTGACTCTTTCGCCTATCGCGCGACCGATGGCGCCGCGCAGTCCGGCCAGGCGGTTGTGTCCATCACGGTAAACCCGGCAGGTCCGCCACCGCAGCCTCCAGGGCTGGTCGCGGCGTACAGCTTCAACGAGGGTTCCGGCACGACGCTGATCGATCGCACCGGACTTGGGCGCACGGGAACAGTGTCGGGCGCGACATGGTCCGCCGCCGGTCGATCCGGTGGCGCGCTCTCCTTCGACGGCGTGAACGACATCGTCACTGTCGCCGATCACAATTCGCTGGATCTGACGACGGGCATGACGCTCGAGGCATGGGTGCGGCCGTCCACCGTGAACGGCTACCGAACGGTCCTGCTGAAGAACGTCAGCGGCGGCTTTGCCTACGGGATCCTTGCAGCCCGACGCATCGTCGCGGCCGGCGGGCTACGTGCGGACGACGGGCGATTTCAACGCCACCGGAGCCGCGGCGCTACCCGTCAACGTGTGGACCCACATGGCGCTGACCTACGACGGGACGACGCTCAGGCTCTACGTCGGCGGCGCGCAGGTCGGCGAGCCGCGCCGTGTCGGGCTCGATGGCTGTGACGACCGGCGCGCTCACGATTGGCGGCACCACCCTGGGCCTCGGCTATTTCCAGGGCCTGATCGACGACGTGCGGATTTACAACCGCGCGCTCACCGCGCTCGAGATTCAGACCGACATGTCGACGGCGGTCGCGCCGTAGTGACAGGGCCGCCTGACAGGAAGGCCGTCTTCGGCCCTACTTCTTCACGATCTTCTTGACCGATCGGCTCGCCGGGTTGGCGACGTAGATGTTGCCCTGCCGATCGAGCGTCACGCCGTGCGGCCGTCCGCCGACGCCGGTCACGCGCTCGAGCACCTTGCCGTTCTTCATGATCGTGATCGACTCCGAGTCCACGTGGCTCACATAGAGCGTGTCGTCGGCGGTGATGAACATCGAGCCGCGCGGCTTGGAGGTGAAGTCGGTCCACTGCTCCAGGAACTTGCCGCACGGATCGAAGACCTGGATGCGGCTGTTCTCCGCATCGGCGACGATGATCCGGCCGCGCGAGTCGGCGACGACGGCGTGCGGCACGTTGAACTGGCCGGGCTCGGTGCCCTTCGTGCCGCCGATGATGCTCTTGAACGTGCCGTCGCTCGCGAAGCGGACGATGCGCGAGTTGCGATAGCCATCGGCGACGAGGATGTCGCCGTCGGGCATGACGAAGACATCCGCGGGGCCGTCGAAGTTCGTCTTCGAGTCGTTGCCGCCGGCGACGCCGCGCTGCCCGAGCGTCAGCAGCGGCTTGCCGTCAGGCGAGAACTTCTGGACGAAGTTGTCGGCGTTGTCGGTGACCCAGAGGAAACCCTTGCGATCGATGCGAAGCCCGTGCGCGACGCGAAAGAGGTTCTCGCCCCACGTTCGCACGACGTCGCCTGCCGGCGTCATCACCACGAAGAACGGATTCGCGCGGCGAAGGACGACGATCTGCCCTTCCGGGGTGGTGGACACCTGCGACGCGGCCTCCCATTCCAGACCGGCCGGCAGCTTGCCCCACGCGGCGCTCTCCCAGTGCTGGTGGCGGAACCGGGGGACTGTGCGTCGAGCGGGACGATCAGGAAGGCCAGAGCAACGACCAACAGTATTCGTGTCATAGCGTGCAATCTCTCTCGTAGGGCCGGTCCTTGGACCGGCCGCGCAAGACTATACCCGCGCCGGCCATTCTTCCGGGAATGCCGCTCGCTCCGTATTCGGAGTGTATGGGTGACTTTTCGAGCCGGGGCCTGCGCAAAGGCACGCTGTTCGCGGGTGAATTCGAGATTCCGTATGCCACGACAGAGGTCCGGCTGACGCCGGACACTACCGACGTCCGGCTGGAGCCGGACACTACAGAGCGCGATTCTGATCTGCGTGAACGGCATGCAGCAGACGATGGCGATGTGGCGGTCGGTGTTGAAGCGCATGGCCGGCACCGGCTACCGGACGGTGCTGTTCGACTTTCCCAACCAGGGACGCGCCGCCGAGTTGAACCGGCATCTCATGACGTCGAGCCTCTCGGTGGCCCAGCAGGTCGACGTGCTGGCCGCGGTCGCGGATCGCGTATCGCCAGGACGGCCGGTTGCGTTGCTGGGCGGATCGTGGGGCGCGTTGATTGCGGCGGCGTACGCCGCCACGCATCCGTGTCGCGTGTCGCACCTCGTGCTCGGCAGCTTTCAGACGCGTCCGAATGAGAAGCTGCGGCAGGTGGCGCGCGATGGCCGCGCGCTCGTCGAGGCCGGCCGCGGGGCGGAGCTGGGCGAGCTGTTCGTCGCCGAGTTCGGCCGCGGCATGGATGCTGTCCGGCAGAGCGCGATCGAAGCGCAGCTCCGCACGCTCGGCCCAGAGCAATACCGCCAGATGTACGACCAGGCCAAGCTGCTCGTCGACAACGTCGACATCGAATCGATGGTGGATCTGCAGCGCATCGACGCGAGAACGCTGATCGTCAACGGCGAGGCCGATCCGATCGTGGACTCGACGAACACTCCGAGGACGGCGGCTCGCTTTCGCTCGGCGTCGTTCGAGATTGTCCCGGCCGGCCACTTCCTGCACTTCGAGCGGCCCGAGATCGTCGAGACCTACGCCACGTTCCTGACCTCCTGAACGCTCGGCCGGTCCGAAAGGACCGGCCCTACGCTTCGAGCTTCGGTCAGGCGCCTGGTAATGCGGAGCCGTCTCCTGACGTAAAGTAGTGCGACGTTTGGGAGGCGCAGCTATGAGACGGGTATTCGTTCTCGGATCGATCGTATTCGTGTGTGTGCTCGCGGCGGCATGGACCAGCGTCACCGCGCAACAGCCGGCGGCGCCAGCGGCTGGCCGCGGTCCGGCGCCGGGCGTCGGCGCGATTCAGAAGGCTGCCGGGCAATGTCTACTGGATTCCGGGCGCCGGCGGGAATACGGCCGCGTATGTCACCGCCAACGGCGTCGTGCTGGTCGATACCAAGCTGGCCAACAATGGGCAGGCGATTCTCGACCAGGTGCGGACCGTCAGCGACAAGCCGATCACGCACATCATCAACACGCACACGCACGGTGACCACAACGGGAGCAATCAGTTCTTCCCGGCCAGCGTCGAGATCGTCGTCCAGGAGAACACTGCCAAGAACATGCAGAAGATGGAGGTGTTCCAGCAGGCGGAGAACAAGCACGGCCTGCCGGATCGCACCTACAAGGACCGTCTGACGCTGCTGCGCGGTGATGAGTCGATCGACCTCTTCTACTTCGGCAAGGCGCACACCGACGGCGACACGTTCGTGCTGTTCCGCAATGCGCGCGTGCTGCACACCGGCGACGCGTTTGCGAACCGCGGTCAACCGAACATCGACTTGAACAACGGCGGCAGCGGGATCGCGTACCCGGACACGCTGGCCAAGGCCGCGTCAACGATCAAGAACGTCGACATGATCATCGCCGGTCACAACGCCGGTCTGCTGAAGCACGAGGATCTCGTCAATCAGGCCGAGTTCACCCGTCTGATGCTGACCAAGGCGCGTGAGTCGATGAAGGCCGGCAAGACGCCGGAAGAAACGATGAAGGAGTTCCAGAGCACGCTGCCGGCGAAGTTCAAGGACTACAACCTGGCGCCAGGCCGTGGCGGTCCGGGTGGCGCGTTCGTGGTGTTGTTCGAGGAACTGAAGCAGGCCAAGTAGAGCGGAGTCCGCTTTACGAATCAGATCAGCGTTCGTTCAACCACGGGCGGCTGACGAGCAATGTCTCGCCGCCGTCCCGTTCGATGCGTTTGATGAGGCCGCTGCGGCGTCACGTCGCGACGGGTACATCACCAGACGGATTGCCTCGCCCGGTTTCAGCGTTGCGGCCGACCAGCCCCGTGCCGCCGCCCACTGCAGCGGCGGACCCTCACCGTTCCAGGCCTCGATTCCACCCTGCCGTTTGACGTCGAGGTGGACCCACGTGTGCGGGTTGGTCCACTTCCACTCCTTCACGACACCGGACACCGTGATCTCGCGATCGACGTGGTAGTCGGCCGACCCGTGATGGGCGCGAACACCAGCGACCATGACGAGAGCGATCGCGAGCGGAAGCCAGCGACGAAGACGAGCGCTCAATTGAACGCCCTTGCGCTTGACGTCCTGCTTGCGGCGGAACTCGAGCGACTCGGTGTAGTGACCCGCCGAGACGATGCGCACCGTGACGTCGCTGGTCGGTCCGGTTCTCCCAGTACCAGCCGTGAATGCCGGCAAACGGCGCCACGTAGTTGCCGTGTCCGCTGTCGCGGCTGTCCTGCTTGTCGAACGTTTCGGCGTATCCCTTCGGTCCTGCCTCGGGCTCGCTGTGCAGCTCGTAGTGCACCGGCGCGGTCGCCACCCATGAGAAGAGCAGTCCGCGCGCCTTTGCCGAGCCGGTACTTGTATTCCATGCCTTCCTTGGGCGCGAGCGTGAACTCCATCGAATCCGTTTTGAACAGTCCCTCCTGCGCGACGAACGCATCGGGCGTCGGTGGCGGAGGCTGCACCGCCTGCTGTGCGGTGAGCATGGTGGCCATGACGACGAGGAGAGCGGGAATGAGGGCGGCAGATTTCATGACAGTCCTTCCGCTATCGATTGTTGCCTGGACTTCAGTAGCGCGGCGGCGCGCTGGCGAACGGTGGTGTCTTCGATCCTTGGCAGGCTTCGCCCAACAAGGCTGTCCGCGGCCGGGCCGAGTCTTCCCAGTGACTCGACCACCAGGTAACGGACGTCCTTGAACTCGGAGGCGAGCTCTCGTTCCAGGTAGGGCAGCGCGGTGGCGGTGGCAGCCGGGCCGATCTCGCCAAAACCCATGATCGCCGCACCGCCGCAGATCCGGGTCGGTGTCGCGCGCCCAGGATTCGTAGATGCCGAGCACGGTGCTGGTTTCGCCCATCTGCCGCAGTGCGCCCACGGCGCAGATCCGTACGCTCGGTCAACTCCGAATAGTTGTAGACCAGGTCGGTGAGGAGGTTGATCTGCGCGCCGGTGCCGATGCGACCGAGCTGCAACGCGGCGTCGCACCGGATCGTCGGCGACTGCCGATTGCAGTCGCGCGATCGCCGCGTCGACGCTGGCATCGAGCTGCGCGGTGCGCTCCTGAGCTGTCGCCGTCCCGGTACGCGCGCGACTCGGCGCGAATCTCCTCGGCCCGGGCGCGGTCGGCCTCGGCCAACCTCGCCGCCTCGCGCTGTGAGTGAACGAACCACGCGCCTGCCACTGCAACGACGACTACGCCGGCCAGCCATGCGTTCCTCGTCATCGTGTGGCGTCAGGATACACTTCCTCGGCAGCGATGCGGACGACTGACGTGCGAGGCGGTGCTGTGCGTGCTCGCCATCCTGGCGGTGATCGGCTGCAGTCAGGCACCCGCGCTGCCCGATGCGGTCACCTTCGACCAGTCGGCGCTCTCCAGCGTCGCGTCGTGGAACCGAGGCCGCATCTCCGGCAGCGTCTACGTCCGCCAGGGTGAGACACTGCCAGATGCGCCGCTGCAGGTCGGCGTCATCGTCAGCCACGAGCACCGACCGCGAAGGCCTGCATCGCTGGATTCGCGATCTGGCGGCTCGTTCCGGGACGCCGCAGTACCACCACTCCGGGACGAACGACGAGTCGTGCACCGTGGGCGTCACGCCGCAGCGCACCTACATGGCGCTCGAGGTGTGCAAGACCGGCGTCGAGCGGGCGGCATGCGTCGAAGCCGACGAAGAGATCGAAGCCGGCATCGTTCACCGCGTGCCTCAACGGCTCCTGCTTTCAGGACGTGTGTGATGCGCGCTGGCTCGAGCGGCGGGAAGCGCTGGATCTGCTGGCCGCCGACATTCTTTCAAAGAGGTAGGGCCGGTCCTTCGGGACCGGCCGCGATTCAGGAGCACGAATGGCAACGATCGAGAAGTTCAACGCGCCGGGTGTATTCGAGCCGGCCACCTACAGTCAGGGCATCAAGGTCAGTCAGGCCCAGACGATTCTGTTTCTCTCGGGACAGGTCGCCTATACGGCAGACGGCAGTCCCGCGCATCGCGGCGACTTCAAAGGCGCAGGCGCGGGGCGCGTTCGCGGCGATCGAAGCGCTCGTCAAGTCGCAGGGCGGGACGATGGCCAACATCATCAAGATCACGACGTATGTGACCGACATGATGTATCGCGTCGATCTGGCGCCGATTCGCGCGGAATACCTCGGACAGAAGGGCCCGGCGTCGACGCTCGTCGAAGTGTCCTCGCTTGCTCATCCGGACTGGATGATCGAAATCGAAGCCATCGCCGTCCTGTAGCGTAGCAGCCGATATAATCAGCGCTTCCAGTCATTCGCCTTCCGGGAGCCTGCATGCGTCTGCTCATCGTCTGGTCCTTGGTTGTCGCGGCGAGTCTCGTGCCCGCTAACGCCCACGCGCAAGCGAACGCGCCTGACGGCGCCGCTGTATTCACGCGCGCCTGTGCCGGCTGCCACAAACCGGGACAATCCGAAGTGCCGGCACCCGAGGTGCTGCGCGCGCTGACGCCCGAGTCGATCGTCAACTCGCTGACCAACGGCAAGATGTCGGTGCAGGGCAGCTCGCTCACGGTGGCCGAGCGGACTGCGGTCGCGCAGTACCTGACCGGACGCGCCGCCGCATCGACGACGGCGGCAGCGAATACGAATCGCTGTTCGGCGCCGACGCCGACGACTGACCCGGCGCGCGCGCCGGGCTGGACGAATCTGGGGCAACGATGGCAGCAACTCCCGGTACGCGCCGCAGGCGGGCTTCACCGCGGCGGATCTCCCGAAGCTGACGTTGAAGTGGTCGTTCGCCTATCAGGGCGCGACCTCGTCACGCGTGCAGCCGGCGCTGGCGGGCGGGAAGCTGTTTGCCGCGAGCGACAACGGCGAGCTCCACGCGCTGGATCCCAGGACTGGTTGCACCTACTGGACGTTCAAGGCGGAGTCGGGCGTTCGCAGCGCGTTGACGGTTGGGCCCTACAAGACCAACGGACGCTCGGGCTACGCCGTCTTCTTCGGCGATCAGCGCGCCAACGCGTACGCGATCGACACGGTGACCGGGCAGCAGATCTGGAAGCGCAAGGTCGACGAGCACCAGGCCGCCGCGATCACCGGCGCGATCGTGGTTCAGGACGGCAAGGCGTTCGTGGCTGTGCAGGGACTGAACGAAGAAGGCACCGGCGGTCGCGGTCAGCTTCCGTGCTGCACGTTCAGAGGGAATCTCAATGCGCTCGACGCCAACACCGGCGCATTCCTGTGGAAGACGTACACGATTGACGAGCCGACGCTTCGCGGCAGGAACACGCGATCCGGTCAGGACGCGTTTGGTCCCGCAGGCGGCGGCATCTGGTCGTCGCCCACGGTGGACGTGAAACGCCGCGCGGTCTACGTCTCCACGGGCAACGCCTATGCCGATCCGTCGCAGGCGATGACCGACGCCGTGATCGCGATGAGCATCGACACCGGCAAGGTGCTCTGGTTCTATCAGGCGACGCCGAACGACAACTGGCTCGGCGGCTGCGGCGCGAGAGGCGACGGCAATCCCGGGTGTCCCGAGACACGAGGTCCAGATTTCGACTTCTCCGCGCCGCCTGTCCTCGCCACGGTGAACGGACGCCAGCTGATCGTGATTCCGCAGAAGTCGGGGATGGTCCACGCGCTCGACCCGGACAAGCAGGGTGCGGTCGTGTGGCAGACGCGGATCGGTCAGGGCAGCGGCCTCGGCGGCGCGTGGGGCGGCGCGCTGGACGGGCAGAACGGCTACTTCGGTGTGGGCGACTATCAGTCGCCGGCGCCGGGCGGCGTCCGGGCACTCAACCTGGCGACAGGAGCGATGGTGTGGAGCGCGCCCCCGCCGCAGCCGCGCTTGTGCGACGGCACGCCGCGCTGCAACGCGTCGCAGGGCGGCGCCACGACGCTCATTCCCGGCGCGGTGTTCGCCGTGTCGCTCGACGGCGGCATTCGCGCCTACTCGACTGCCGATGGCAAGATCCTGTGGCAGTTCGACACCAACAAAGAGTTCCAGACCGTCAACGGCGTGAAAGGCACCGGCGCCAGCATCGACGGGTCGCCGCTCGTGATCGGTGGAGGCATGCTGTTCGTCAACTCCGGATACGGTGGCATCGCCGCGCGGCCGGGTAATGTGTTGTTGGCGTTTGGAGTCGAATAGACGGCCGGTCCGAAAGGACCGGCCGCGGTCCAAAGGACCGCCCTACGAGGCGAATGATGATCTTCCGCATTGGTGTGTTTCTGCTGTTGTCGGCAACGCTGCTCGCTCAGGACGCCCCGTTCTTCGGCCCGCCGCCGAACCGTGAGGCGCCGGCGCCGAACGTCACGCCCGAGCGCCTTCGCGACGCGAACAAGGAGCCGCAGAACTGGCTGACCTACTCCGGTGGATATGCCGGCCAGCGGCACAGCCTGCTGACCACGATCCGCCCGACCAACGCCCGCGACCTCGAGCTGAAGTGGGTGTTCCAGTCGCGCTCGCTCGAACGTCATCAGGTCACGCCGCTGGTCGTGAACGGCACGATGTACACGATTCAGAGTCCCAACGACGTGATCGCGTTGAACGCCGTGACCGGCAAGCAGATCTGGGCGTACTCGTACACGCCGGATCCGGCGGCGAGGAACTGCTGCGGCAAGCTGTCTCGCGGTCTCGCGGTGGCCGGCGACACGGTGTTTCTCGCGGCGTTCGATGCACGCATGATCGCCATCGATGCGAAGACCGGAAAGGAGCTGTGGAAGACCGAGCCGGCCGGCGATCCGAAGGACGGCTACGCCTTCACCGTGGCGCCGCTCGTCGTGAAGGACAAGGTGATCGCCGGAACCGCCGGCGGTGAGTTCGGCGTCCGCGGCTTCATCGCCGCGTGGGACGTGAAGACCGGAAAAGAAGTGTGGCGCTTCCACACGGTGCCCGGGCCAGGCGAGCCGGGGCACGACACGTGGGGCGGCGACTCGTGGATGCACGGTGGCGCGCCGATCTGGGTGACGGGTTCGTACGATCCCCAACTGAACCTCACCTACTGGGGCACGGGCAATCCCGGGCCTGACTGGGACGGCGCCGGCCGGCCGGGAGACAACCTGTACAGCTGCTCGGTGATCGCGCTCGATCCAGATACCGGCATGCTGAAGTGGCACTATCAGTTCTCGCCGCACAACGAGTTCGATTGGGACTCGACGCAGATTCCCGTGCTCGCCGACATGGACTGGCAGGGCAAGCCGCGCCAGGTGATGCTGTGGGCGAATCGCAACGGCATGGCGTACGTGCTCGATCGCTGCGAGCGGCCAGTTCCTCAAGGGCTTCCCGTTCGTGAAAGTGAACTGGGTCGATGGCTTCGACGAGAAGGGCCGGCCGAATCCGGTTCCTGGGATCGCGCCGACCAGGGAAGGCACGCTGGTCTATCCGGGCAACCAGGGCGGCACGAACTGGTACAGCCCGTCGTACAGCCCGCGCACCGGGCTCTTCTACGTGCCGGTGTGGGAGAACACGTCAACCACCTACATCAAGGGCGACACACCGCCGGAGTTCAAGGCGGGCGCAGGCTTCACCGGACTGTTCCCGCGTCCGGGCCTGGCCACCGACGATGTCCACAGCAGCATCCAGGCGATCGATCCGAAGACCGGTACGAAGCGGTGGACCTATCGCATCAACACGCCGTCGATGGAAGCGGGCGTGCTGACCACCGCGTCAGACATGTTGTTCAGCGGCGCGCGTGACGGCTCGTTCTTCGCGCTCGACGCGCGCACGGGCAAGCTGCTCTGGCAGACGAATCTCGGACCGTCGGTCGCGTCCGGGCCGATGACCTATGCGGTGAACGGCAAGCAGTACGTGAGCATCGTCGCCGGGAACTCGATGTTCACTTTTGGTCTGCGAGAGCCTGCGGCTCCTGCTCCTGCTGCGGCGCGGCCGTGAGCGCTTCTCGCGCATCGCGCCGCTCGCGCGCCTTGCGCTGGCGATAGTCCTCGTTGCGCTGCTTGACCGTCTGCTCGCGCTCCGAGAGGATCCAGCGGTCATAACGCTGGTTGTGCCGCATCGCGCGGACCCGCGCGATCGCCCAGCGCCAGACGAAGCCGAACGCCTCGGAGACCTCCGGCTGTACTACGAGCTGCTGCATCGCCTCGACCTGCTCAACGAACATCGGCGTGGCGGCGACGTCGAGTCCATGCGGGCGGACGAAGGCCTTGATGAACGGCTTGACCACGTCCTGACGCGGCCGTGACAACGTGTCGTTCAGCTTGTGCAGATGCTCGTCCCAGCCCTTGCCGACGATGAGCAGACCTCCGGCGGTATTCGTGAGGTAGTGATAGTGCACGGTGCCGAGCTGGTTGTCCTCGAACTCCGGCTCGAGCACCGTGTGCGACCTCCCGTCCGACAATTCCGGCCTCGATGAACGCGCTGGTGATCAGGCCGACGACCGCGGCGCTGTGATACATCGAGTCGAAGTAGTCGGCCCTCGACACCGGATCGAGCGGATTGCGCCCCCACAGCACCGTCGGTCCCATCGTGCTCATGTCGATGTTGTCCCACTCGAACAGCCGCGACGGGTGCGGCCGTACGAGAATCCCGACGTTCTGGAGATGGGGAAGGCGGCTGGCGCGCACGCGCCGGATCCATTCGACGACCAGCTTGGCCTCAGGCGGACTGTGATCGAAGAGCGTCGAGCAGGCGTACATCACGAACGGACGGTCGGTCGGGCAGACCGACATGTGCGCAGAAGTCGGCGCGCGCGCGTGACGGCTGACGGTCGAACCACTGGTCGAAACACTGCGCGCCGGTGACCACGATGCGATCGGCGGGCACGCCGTGGAGGTTGAGCGCCTCCTGCCGCTGGACGTCGTTCCAGACGAACACCCGATCGGGCCAGTCGCGGATCAACGCCTTGCTCGACAGGTGATCCCAGCTCCAGACGCAGAGCGCGCATGGAATGCGCAGTCCGCGTGCGGCCCGCTGATACTCGATCTGCGACGAGCCGAGGTTGATGAGCGGGGTGATGAGCACGATGTCGGGCTGGTGCGACGCGATGAACTCGCGTATCGCCGGGTCCTCGGGGACGTAGCGTTCCAGCTTGCGTAGGATCCCGACGAGCAGCCGGCGGGCGGGCTCGCCGATCCACCGCGCGATGCGGCCCAGCGTGAGAAAGATGGCCGGCGTGCGATCCCGCGAGCGTTCGCGCAGCGTCAGCGCCTGATCGAAGATGCGGTGCTGATAGCGCAGGTAGTCGAGTCCCAGCCGCAGATGATTCGCGACCCAGGCATCGTCATCGGCCGCGCGCGGCGGTGCGTCGCCGTAGGTGAGGTTCGGATACCTTGCGGCGAGGGTCTGGATCATCTGCAGACCGCCGGTCAACTCGTCGCGGTCGGCGGCCAGGTGAATCTGATGACCCCGCTCGGCGAGGCCCCGCAGCACTGATTCGAAGTTGCGGAAGTAGGTGAAGTGGCGTCCGAAGAAGAGGATCTTCAAGCTGAGTTAGTGTACGACGTCAGGTCAAACGGCAAAGGTCAAAGGGCAAAGGTCAGTGAAGGTCCAGGTGATAGGTCCAGGTGTCAGGTCGGGGGTTGGGTGTCGATCCAGTTAGTAGACGGCGACGCCTCACCTCCGCCAGCTCGACCTGCCCTTACCCTTTGCCTTGACGAAGTCTATCGTCGGACGTACCAGATGATGTCGTCTCGATCGTCGGGCCGTTCCGAATAGCTCGTCGTGCTGTGGCCGGCGGCGCGCAGCGGCGTGGTGGGCAGTTCGACGAGCACATTGTTGGAGAGCAGAATGCCGCCGGGGCGCAGCATCGCCGCGAGATTCGCGAGCGCCAGCGACTGCTCGAACACGCTGTAGTAGACGAGCACGTTGGTGGCGACGACGAGGTCGAGCGTGTCGCTGTCCGCGGTGGGGACGAGTCGCTCCACCACCACGTTCAGATCATGCGGCTCGATCGTCAGCACGATGCCGGGGCGTACCCGCACGGCGCGCGCGTCCACGCCCTGCGGCAGCGGGGCGGCGGGTGTGACGTCGCCGATGACGCCGCCAAACGATTTCCAGAATGCGGTCAGACCGGGATGCCATTGTTCGCTGCGATCGTGAGGCAGCACAACGACCGGGCCGGTTCCGGCGCTGGCCCGCTGCCGCGTCCGCTCGAGATGTCCGTTGACGCGCGGATTCAGATCGAAGCGTGTGGACGCGCAGATCATCGAGCCGCGCCAGCTTACGACGCAGCGCCGACTCGATCACCGAGTACGGCTGCGTCGTCTGCTGCGGATAGAAGTCGTAGCCCTCGGCTTTGTCGGTGAAGTCGAGACCGGGGCCGATGATGCCGATGCGGCGTACTGAGCCTGCCTCGAGCAGCCCTGCGGACATCAGCGCATCGAGCGCCTGATCGACGGCGAAGTCCGGACGGATCGACGTATCGGACGAGAGCCCGCGCGTGCGGAACAACGTCGATCGAGCGGCGAGTTCCGCCGCGCCTCGCGCTGACTCGATGGTGCGCGTGTAATCCTCAGCCTCGCCGACGATGCGGGTCATGAGCGTGCGCAGGTAGACGCGGGTCTGTTCTCGTCCCGCAGCGGTCGTCGGATCGATGCCGTGACGACGGACCAGGTCACCGACGAAGATCAGCCGTTCGTTCGATCCCGGCGACGCGATGGCGGCGGTCAGGTCGGCAATCCGCCCGCGCACGAGGTCGGCCGCCCGTTCGCGGCCACCAACCCTGGCGCTGTCGTTCAACGCGCGAGGGAGTTTCGTGAACGTTGTGCCGAACAGCAGGAAGTTGATCGCCGAGTCCTCGTCGCCGCGAATCAGACGCGCGCGAATGCCGCGATCGAGTTGGGCCAACCACGAATCCCACACGGCATCGAGCTGCGACTCCGGGATGGCCGCGAGATCGGCAGGCAGGCTGGCGCGAAGGCGCTCGAGAATCGGTTTCGCATCGCCGTACGAGAGCGGCGCCGTCCTGGCAGGCTGCGCCCCCCCTAAATGGGTAATGCCGGCGACGACGATCACCGCAGCGAGGACTGCTCGCTTCGCCACGCCGCAGATTCTAGCGGGAGTGCTTCGACCTGCGTGCTACGATGCGCGCGGTTTCAGCCCAGTTCATTCCCCCGGCGTGCGGCGTCACCGGCTTACTTCTCTGCGGGAGCGTGCCATGCGTCCTCATCGTGCGCGTCTGCGCGTAGCCGTCGTCCTCGGTCTCACTGCGTCGCTTGCCACGGCGTCGCTCGCCGGCCAGTCGTCAGCGACGCGCGATGTGGAGGCCGCCAAAGACGCCGAACGAAAACTGATTCTGAGCGTTGCCGAAGGCCTCAAGAAGCGCGACGCCGCGCTGGCGCTGCCGACGAATATCAAGGACTGGAAGCCGGGCCGGACGCCATGGGGCGATCCGGATCTCTCCGGCGTCTATTCCAACAGCGACGAAAGTGGCATTCCGTTCGAGCGGCCCGCGCAGTTCTCCGGCCGGCGGCTCGAGGACATCACGTCCGCGGAGTTGGACACGCTGCGGCAGCAGCGGCGCAACGCGGTCATCGATCGCGCGGCCAGCGCCGTCGAGGATCCGGAAGGTCACCCGCAGTTGTTCTGGTGGGAAAACCTGAACGCGAGCAGCAGCCGGGCGTGGCTCGTCTTCGATCCTGCCGATGGCCGCATTCCACCGACGACGCCCGAGGCGCAGAAGCGAGCGGCGGCGCGGCAGGAGGCACGCAAGCGCAGCGGCCGCGGTCCGGCCGATGGCCCGGAAGATCGCAGCTTGTATGACCGGTGCATCTCGCGAGGTCTTCCCGGATCGATGATGCCGGCGATCTACGGCAGCTCGTACTCGATCGTGCAGGGACCGAACACGGTAGCGATCTCCTACGAGATGATCCACGAGACGCGCGTGATCCCGCTCGACAGCCGGCCGCACGTCGGCACGGCGATCGTCAGCTACATGGGCGACGCGCGCGGCCACTTCGAGGGCAACACGCTGGTGGTCGAAACCACCAACTTCAAGGACCAGATCGCCTATCGCAACGCCAACGGGGCGACGCTCCGGATCGTCGAGCGCTTCACGCCCGTCGGTCCGAGCATCGTCGAGTGGTCGACGACCATCGACGATCCATCGACATGGACCAGGCCGTGGACGTTTGCGATGAACCTGACCAAGAAGGACCCGAGCCAGCAGCCTTTCGAGTACGCCTGTCACGAAGGCAACTACGGGTTGAAAAACATCCTGAGCGGCGCGCGCGCGGAAGAACGGGCGCGTGCGGCTGCATCAGGCAGCGCCAACGGCAAGTGAGGAGGTCACCGTGCGCAGCATGCTGAGGCTGATTCTTACCGCGTGGGTAGCACTCATTCTTCTTCCGTGTTCGGCGTCCGCTCAGAGCAACAGCAACATCGCCGGGGTGGTCAAGGATGCGACCGGCGCCGTGCTTCCCGGCGTCACCGTCGAGGCGGCGAGCCCGTCGCTGATCGAGAAAGTGCGCACCGTCGTGACCGATTCCGCGGGCCAGTACAAGATCGTCAATCTGGTGCCCGGCAGCTACGTCGTGACATTCACGCTGCAGGGCTTCAACACCGTACGCCGCGAGGGCATCGAGCTGACCGCCTCCTTCACCGCGAACATCAGCGTCGATCTCCGCGTCGGCTCGCTCGAGGAGACGATCACCGTCACCGGCGAGACACCGACCGTCGACGTGCAGAACGTCGTCACGCAGCGAGTCGTGACGCGCGACATCATCGACGCGATTCCGACCGGCAGTAAGTCGGTCGCCCACCTCGGCGTGCTCATCCCCGGCGTCGTCGTCAACAACCAGGACGTCGGCGGCAGTGCCTTCACCTCGTCGCAGCTCGCGATCCACGGTGGACGCGCCGGCGAGCAGCAGCTCCTCTATGACGGCATGATGTACAACAACGGCCAGGGGCGCGGCGGTCAGTACACGGCCATTGCCACCAACGACGGTACGGTGCAGGAGGTCAGCCTCGAAACCGGCGGCCTTGGCGCCGAAAGCGAGATGAGCGGGATTCGCACCAACGTGATCCCCCGCGAAGGCGGCAACATCTTCCGCGGCACACTGGCCGGCGCCTTCACCAATCACAACCTGCAGAGCAGCAACCTGACCGACGAGTTCAAGGCACAGGGCCTGCTCTCGGTCAACACGGTGCACAAGATCTACGACGTCAACCCCAGCGTCGGCGGACCGATCGTCAAGGACAAGGTGTGGTTCTACCTGTCGCTGCGGGCCTGGTCCGCGCAGCAGTACGTGGCCGGCATGTTCTACAACCAGAGCACCGTGCCGTGGATGTACGTCGCCGACCCGTCGCGGCCGGCGCTCAACATCGAGACCAACGGCAACGAGAGCCTGCGTCTGACGTGGCAGGCGACGCCGCGGAACAAGTTCAGCGGCCAGTATCAGTACGGCCAGCAGGATCGGCCGTTCTACGGCTACTCGCTGGGCCAGACGCTCGCGTCACCAGAAGCGGCCTACGCGTCGAAGTCGATCCCCTCGTATCTCGGCCAGAGTCGGGCTGGAACTCGCCGATGACCAGCCGCGTGCTCCTCGAGGCCGGCGCGGCGGTGGCCAACAAGAATTTCTTCACCTTCCTGCAGCCGTCGGCCGGAAACAACCCGTCGTATCAGGAGTCCACCACCGGCAACTTCTGGGGCAACAGCCGATCGACCTACGGCAAGAACGCCAACTGGCAGATGAACACACGGGCGTCGATGTCCTACGTGACCGGCACGCACAATGCCAAGTTCGGCTTCACCTTCCAGCATCAGGAGTCGCTGACCACGCAGGAGATCAGCAACAACGGCGTGCTGCTCACGCTGCTGAGGGGCCAGCCGTCACAGGTGACGCTCTGGGCCACGCCGCTGCACCTCGAAGAGATCAACAAGGCGAACGTCGGCATCTACGCCCAGGATCAATGGACGATGCGGCGGCTGACGTTGAACATGGGACTGCGTTACGACTATTTCAACTCGTACGTCCCGCCCCACCATCTCGGGCCTGGTCCGAACGTGCCGACGCGCAACGTGGACTTCGCGGCGGTCTACGACGTGCCGAACTGGACGGACACCTCGCCGCGGTTCGGCGCGTCGTACGACCTGTTCGGCACCGGCAAGACGGCAGTCAAGTTCACCGCCGGACGGTATCTGGAGGCGCCGCTGCTCATCAGCTTCACCCGCGTGGCGAATCCCGCCGGCGCGATTCAGTACCACGGCGACGCGCACCTGGACCGACAGCAACGGCGACTTCCTCCCCCAGGAAAGCGAACTGGGCGCGCCCAACAACTCGAACTTCGGCCAGAGCGTGATCACCACGCGCTATGACGACGACACTCCGACGACGCGCGGCTACAACTGGGAGATTTCCTCGAGCGTCCAGCACGAGCTGATGTCGCGCGTGTCGATGAACGTCGGGTATTTCCGCCGCTGGTACGGCAACGTCAGGACCACCGACAACGTGCTGATCGCCCCGGAGGATCACAGCCCGTACTGCGTGACGGCACCCACCGATCCCCGGCTGCCTGACGGCGGCGGCTACCAGGTCTGCGGGCTCTACAACATCTCGCAAGCGAAGTTCGGCGCGGTCTCCAACGTCGTGAAGCTGGCCAAGGAATTTGGCGAGGACAAGGAGGTCTACGACGGCGTGGACGTGACGCTGAGCGCCAGGCTGCCGCGCGGCGTCGTCGTGCAGGGCGGCACGAGCACCGGCCGGACGCTGATCGACCAGTGCTACGTGGTGGATTCACCGCAGGCGCTGTTGAACTGCCGCACCGCGCCGCCGTTCCAGACACAGCTCAAGTTGATCGGCGTCTATCCCCTTCCGTTCGGGGGCATCCAGGCGTCGGCCACGTATCAGAGCCTGCCCGGGCCGCAGATCACGGCGTCGCGCACCTACACGAATGCCGAGGTCCTGCCGTCGCTGGGCCGCAACCTGGCTGCGGGTCCGAACGGGACGGTCGCTGTGCCGCTGATCGCGCCCGGCACGATGTACGGCGATCGCCTGAATCAGGTGGACTTCCGGCTGTCGAAGATCTTCCGCATGGGCGGAGGCCGCCGCATCCAGGCCAACATGGACCTCTTCAACCTGTTCAACGCGAGTGCGGTGCTCGCGCAGAACAACACCTACGGATCGTCGTGGCTCCGTCCGACGAACCTCATTCAGGGCCGTCTGCTCAAGTTCGGCGGTCAGATCGACTTTTAGGGCGACGCAGTGCGTGCGCCCCTACGAACGGGCGACGATGCGTCGTACGTACGAGGGGAGGGTCCATGGGTAGGCGTCGCAGCGGTCGCGGTCGTCGTCTCGGTCATCGTCGCGTTCGCGTTGCCAGCGATCGTGGCGGTTCAGTCGATCGAGGATGGACGGAGGCATTCGGGCAAAGACTGGCCCGCCCCGGGCGGCGACTGGGGAACGTCGCGCTATTCGACGCTGCGTCAGATCACTCCTGGAAACGCGAAGACGCTCGGGGCGGCATGGGTGACGGAGTTGCCCGAGCGGGAATCGTCGCGCGCCTTTCCGATCGTCAGCGACGGGCTGATGTTTCTGACGACGAATCGCGGGCGGATTCTCGCGCTCGACCCGGCGACCGGCAAGACCGTGTGGAGCTACTCGCACCCCGGCTACGGCGGCAATCGCGGTGTCGGCGCCGGCGAGGGACTGCTGTTTGCGGGCATGGGCGATTCGACGGTGTTCGCCGTCGATCAGAAGACCGGTCAGTTGCGATGGACGGCGCCTCGCGATCCGGCGCTGCCCGCGCAAGGCATGACCGCGCAGCCGGTCTACGGCGGCGGCGTGGTCGTGGCCACCGTCTCCGGCGGTGACAACTTCGCGCGCGGCCGCGCCATCGGCTACGAGGCGAAGACCGGCAAGCAGCTGTGGGTGTTCGACGTCGTGCCCGGGCCGGGTCAACCAGGACACGAGACCTGGCCGAAGGACAGCGACATCTGGAAATACGGCGGCGGCGCGATCTGGACGATTCCCTCGATCGACGCCGACCTCGGACTGGTCTACATCGCGACCGGCAACGCGGTGCCGCAGTTCGGCGGAGAGATTCGTCCGGGCGACAACCTGTACACGGACTCGGTGGTGGCGCTCGAGCTGAAGACGGGAAAGTGCGTTGGCACTATCAGCTCGTGCATCACGACATCTGGGAGCACGACGTCAGCACGGGGCCGGTCCTCTACGACACGACGGTGAACGGCCGGCCGCGCAAGGGCATTGCCGTCGCACGCACGGACGGATACTTCTTTCTGCTCGATCGCGAGACGGGCAAGCCGCTGCTGCCGATCGAGGAACGTGCCGGTCAAGCAGGATGCGCACATGGCGACGTCGCCGACGCAGCCGTTCCCGGTGAACGCCGATCGCGTCGGGCCCGGATGCGCGCTGCGCGAGCAGGTGCCCGAAGGCTGGGTGACCGGCTGCTACTTCGATCCGATTCGCGCCGACATGCCGAACGTGTTCATGCCGCACATGAACCTGCGGCAGGCGCCAATCGCCTACAGCGCGCAGACTGGCTATCTCTACGCCGCCGCGTGCGTCCGCCCGAAATGGATTCGCCGGCCGGAGAATCCCTGGATCTTCATCACGCCCACCCGCGTCCCCGGCGTCTCACAATACGGGCTGCTCGCCGCTGTCGACACACGCACCAACAAGGTCGTCTGGCAGCAGCGGATGCCGTATGCCGAGTGCGCCGGCAGCGGCGCCACGGCCACGGCGGGCGGGGTGATGCTGCACAACGAGCCTGACGGCAAGTTCCAGGTCTACGACGCGAAGACCGGCGCGCTGCTCTGGCAATTCGAGACCGGCGAGACCGGAGTGCCGAACAACAACGGTCCAGTGGGCGGACCGATCGCCGTGTATGAGACCGGCGGCCAACAGCACATCGCGTTCGCGATGAATCGGCACGTCTGGTCGTTCACGCTCGGCGGCAAGATTCCTCCGCGGCCCGCACCGCCGGCCCTGGCGGTGACCGACGACTGGGATGGCCGCATTGACGACGTGACGACGATTACGCTCGGCGTCGAGAACGTCACCAACATCCGCAACGCCAACCGCGAGGAGAAGTGGTCGAACCCGTGGGCGATCACACCGGTGAGAGGCCGTACCAAGGCGGGTGCTGCGGTGACCTTCACCAACACGACGCAAGTTGCGCACACGCTCCGCGCGCGCGACGGATCGTGGACATCGGGAACGATCGCACCCGGGCAATCCGCGACGGTGACCGTCGCGAAGCCGGGCAGCTACGACTACGTCTGCCAGGAACATCCCTGGTCCATCGGGCAGCTCATCGTCCAATAACGATCGTGCGCGACGCATTCATAGAACGAGGTCTTTCATGACACGGATCCCTGGACGCATCGTCATTCTGCTGTGCGCGTCTCTCCTGGTTCCGCTCGCGGCGTCGGCGCAAAGCGGCAGCGGCATCGCCGGGGTCGTGCGCGACGCCAGCGGCGCGGTGATGCCAGGCGTGACGGTCGAGGCCTCGAGCCCGGCGCTCATCGAGAAGGTCAGAGCCGCGGTCACCGATGACGCCGGACGCTACAACATCGTCAACCTGCGCCCCGGGGTCTATTCGGTGACGTTCACGCTCTCCGGGTTCAGCACCGTGAGGCGCGACGGCATCGAGCTGACCTCGTCGTTCACGGCGACAGTGAACGCCGACATGCGGGTCGGCGCGCTGGAAGAAACCATCACCGTGACCGGCGAAGCATCGGCCGTGGACGTGCAGAACGTCACGCAGCAGCGGGTGATGACCCGCGACGTGATGGACGCGATTCCGGTCGGCACCAAATCGGTGGTCGCCCTGGGCGTGCTCATCCCGGGCATGACGACCAACAGCCAGGACGTCGGCGGCACGCAGTACGGATCGGCGGCGATGGCCATCCACGGCAGCCGGCTGTTCGAGCAGACGCTGCTTTACGACGGCATGTACTACAACAACGGCGCCGGGCGCGGCGGCAGCTTCGTGGCCGTCTCGATCAACGACGCGACGGTACGCGAGGTCAGTCTCGAGACCGGAAGCCTGTCTGCGGAGAGCGAGCTTGGCGGTGTCCGCGGCAACGTGATTCCGAAGGATGGCGGCAACGCCTTCGAAGGGTTCTTCTCGGGCGCTTTCACCAATCATCACCTGCAGAGCACCAACCTGACCGACGAGCTCAAAGCGCAGGGACTGACCACGGTCGATCGCGTCAACTACATCTACGACGTGAACCCGGCGATTGGCGGACCGATTCGTGCCGACAAGTTATGGTTCTTCGCTGCGTATCGTCAGTGGGAGACCAATCAGTACGCCGCCGGGCTCTTCTACAACAAGAGCACCGTCCCGTGGATCAAGGAAGACGATCTGACCCGCCCGGCCTATGAGGGTGACGAGGACTACAACGCCAGCATCCGTCTGACCTGGCAGGCATCCCCCCGTAACAAGTTCAACTTCCAGCACCAGCACGCGCGGCAGATCCGCGACCACTTCTACACGCAGTCGACGACCAACCGCACGCAGTCGCCGGAGGCGACGATCAACTACTACGCCGATCCGAGCCGCCTGACCCAGGCCGGCTGGAACGCGCCGTGGACCAACAAGCTGCTGTTCGAAGCCGGCTGGGCCTACGCAGCGAAGGATTTCCAGTTCCGCCTGCAGACGCCGGATGGTGTGACCGCCAGCGACGTGCCGTGGCGCGATCTCGGCACCGGGCTGTCGTGGGGCAACCTGTCGGGCGTCTACGGTCACAACGACACCCACCAGTACAACATGCGATTCGCGACCTCCTACGTCACCGGCTCGCATGCCGCGAAGGTCGGCGTCACCTTCCAGCATGCGTGGGCGTGGACGACCCAGGACGTGGCCAACAACGGCGTGACGCTGCAGCTCAGAAACGGCACGCCGGCCCAGATCACGCAGTTCGCCACGCCGCTCGAGCTGTACGAAACGACCAAGGCCAACATCGGTCTGTTCGCACAGGATCAGTGGCGCATGCAGCGCTTCACGCTGAATCTCGGCGTGCGGTTTGACTACCTGAACTCCTACGTACCGGAACAGCAGGTTGGCCCGGGCCCGCTCGTGCCTACCCGGAACATCACGTTCGCCAAGGTCGAGAACGTGCCGGACTGGAAGAACGTGTCGCCGCGTCTCGGCGCTCTCCTGGGATCTGTTCGGCAACGGCAGAACGGCGGTCAAGGCCAATATCGGACGCTATCTCGAAGGTCCGAACCTGACCACGTTCACGCGGCGCGCCAATCCGGCCAGCGCCATCGTGACGCAGGCGACCCGCGTCTGGAACGACACCTTCTATCCGGTCGGCGATCCGCGGCGTGGCAACTTCGCGCCGGACTGCGACCTGGTGTCGCCGCTCGCCAATGGCGAATGCGCGGCGGCGAGCCCGTCCAATTTCGGCACGACGAATCCCACCGTCCGCTACTCGGACGAGGCGCTGACCACCCGCGGTTACAACTGGGAAGGAACCGTCGCGTTCCAGCACGAGCTGTTCCCGCGCGTGTCGGTGAATGCCGGCGTACTTCCGCCGCTGGTACGGCAACTTCCTGTCCACCGACAACTTGAATCTGACCCCTGCCGACTACACGCCGTACTGCGTGACGGCGCCATCCGACGCGCGACTCCCGAACGGCGGCGGCTATCAGGTGTGCGGGCTGTACGACGTGAACCGGATCGTCGCGCAGAACAACGTCGTCACGCTGGCGAAGGACTTCGGTGACCAGACCGAGATCTACAACGGCATGGACTTCAGTGTCGGCATGCGCTTGCCACGTGGGGTCGTGCTCCAGG
Source organism: uncultured Acidobacteriota bacterium (assembly GCA_963728305.1). Taxonomy (GTDB): domain Bacteria; phylum Acidobacteriota; class Vicinamibacteria; order Vicinamibacterales; family UBA2999; genus Gp6-AA40. Next base: position 9,072 of record CAVSKE010000046.1, on the reverse strand, counting down.
GTGGGACCAGCACCGGTCGCGTCGCCACGAACAACTGCTTCGTCGTGGACTCGCCGCAGCAGGCGGCGCTCAACTGCGACATCACTCCGCCGTTCCAGACGCAAGTGAAGCTGCTCGGCGTGTATCCGTTGCCGTGGTGGGGCATCCAGACCAGCGCAACGGTGCAGAGCCTGCCCGGACCGGAGATCACCGCCGCCCGTTCCTATTCAAGCGCCGAAGTGCAGGGCTCACTAGGCCGCCCGCTGACGACCGGCAACGCCACGGTCCCACTGATCAAGCCGGGGACGATGTACGGCGGACGGCTCAACCAGGTCGACTTCCGCGTCTCGAAGATCTTCAGTGGGGGAGGCAGAAGGCTTCAGGCCAATGTCGATCTATACAATCTGTTCAATGCCAGCCCGGTGCTCGCCTTGAACACGACCTACGGTTCAGCGTGGCTGCGACCGTTGCAGATCCTGCAAGGCCGCTTGTTGAAGTTCGGCATGCAGCTCGATTTTTAGGAGCCGGTCCGAGTAATGGCATGGGTCGCGCGCATGGGGCTTGCGAGGGGAGATTCGAGGCAACGACGAGCTCACCCGCAACCCCCATGCGCCCTCCGGGTTCCGGCGGCGTGCCGGCATCTGCGGCGTTGCCGCTCCTGGCCAAGGGCCCACCTTGCCGGCGTCGCGGCGCCTTGCAGCTACCGGCACGGCGCTCGGAACGCGACCCATGCCATTACTCGGACCGGCTCCTAAATTCATGCGCTCGACAGCCGCGGTTGCGCTCTTCACGATCTCGCTCGCGTGGGTCGTGCTGCAGGCCGCTGGCCGCCAGACAACCGTGTCGAGCGATGCGCCGGCGGCCGTGCCGCCTCGCGCCACGATCGACCAATACTGCACCGGCTGCCATAACGCTCGCCTGGCCAGCGGCGAGCTGCGGCTCGATACGCTCGATCTCTCGACGCCCGGTGAGCACGCCGGCGTGTGGGAGAAGGTCGTCCGCAAGCTGCAGACCCGGGCGATGCCGCCGGTCGGCTCTCGCCGGCCGGACGAGGCGACCTACCGCGCGCTGATCGATTCGCTCACCTCGTCGCTCGATCGCGCCGCGGCGGCACGGCCGAATCCAGGCCGGCCGATGCTGCGTCGTCTGAACCGCTCGGAGTATGCCAACGCGATTCGCGATCTGCTGGCACTCGACCTCGATGCCTCGGCGCTCCTGCCCGCCGACGACTCCGCGTACGGCTTCGACACCATCGGCGACGTGCTGGGCGTGTCGCCGTCTCTCCAGGAACGGTACCTGTCAGCCGCGGCGAAGATCAGCGCGCTCGCCGTTGGCGATCCGACGCGCGGAGCTGTCGCCGAGACCTATCGCGTGCGTCAGGACCTGTCGCAGAACCAGCACCTCGAGGGGCTGCCGCTCGGAACCGTCGGTGGACTCACGGTGTCCCATCGCTTCCCGCTCGACGGCGAGTACGAGTTCCGCATTCGTCTCCAGCAGACGAACTTCGGCAACCTGCGTGGACTCGACTATCCGCAGCAGGTGGAGACGAGCGTTGATGGTGAGCGAGTCCACCTGGCGACGATCGGCGGCAACGCCGATCTGGCGATGATGTTCGAGCACCCGCAGAACGCCGGTGACGCGATCGAAGCTCGCCTGGTATCGCGCGTGCGCGTCAAGGCCGGTGCGCGTCCGGTCAGCGTCGCGTTCATCCGCAACCTGCCAATCGGCGACACCCGACGTATCCAGCAGTTTCTGCGCAGCTCCGTCGACACGCTCGACTGGACCGGCTTGCCGCATATCCAGTCGGTGACGATCACCGGTCCGTTTGGCGCAAGCGGGCCCGGAGACACGCCGAGCCGCCGACGAATCTTCAGCTGCCGTCCGCCGGACACTGAAGCCGGCGGGCCCTCGACCGCGGCCAAGGAAACAGCGTGCGCGCGGCAGATCATCGAGACGCTCGCGCGTCGTGCGTATCGACAGCCGGTGAGCGACGGCGATCTCGCGCCGCTGCTGGAGTTCTATCAGGCCGGCCGGCGTGAACGGGGGTTCGACGCCGGAATCCAGCACGCGCTGCAGGCGATTCTGGCCAGTCCTCGATTCACGTTCCGGATCGAGCGCGACCCGCCAAGGTGCCTGCCGGACGCGCCTATGCGATCAGCGACCTCGAGCTGGCGTCGCGCCTGTCGTTCCTGCTGTGGAGCAGCATTCCCGACGATACGCTGCTCGCGGCGGCGGCGGCCGGAGCGCTCGACAGGCCCGCCGTTCTTTCGCAGCAGGTGCGCCGGATGCTGGCCGATCCGAAGTCGGCCGCGCTGGTCAAGAACTTCGCCGGTCAGTGGCTCCAGCTTCGGAACGTCAAGAGCATTCTGCCGAACTCGGACGAGTTCCCCGACTTCGATGACAGCCTGCGTCAGTCGATGCTCCGCGAGACCGAGCTGCTCTTCGAGTCGATCGTGCGCGAGGATCGCAGCGTGATCGATCTGCTCACCGCCGACTACACGTTCCTCAACGAGCGGCTCGCGCGTCACTACGGCATCCCGAATGTCTACGGCAGCCACTTCAGGCGAGTCACGCTCGCCGACGATGCGCGGCGCGGGCTGCTGGGGCAGGGCAGCATCCTGGCGCTGACGTCACACGCCGAGCGCACGTCGCCGGTCGTCCGCGGCAAGTGGGTGCTCGACAACCTCCTCGGGACGCCTCCGCCTCCGCCGCCGCCCGACGTGCCCGCGTTCAAGGAGAACGAGCCCGGCCAGAAGCCGAAGACGATGCGCGAGCTGATGGCCCAGCATCGTGCCAATCCGTCCTGCGCGGCGTGCCACCGGATCATGGACCCGATCGGCTTCGCGCTCGAGAACTTCGACGCGGTCGGCGCGTGGCGGACGCGCGAGCCGGGCGGGCCGATCGACGCGTCGGCGCGAGCTGCCCGACGGGACGACGGTCGACGGGCCCGTCGACGCTGCGGCAGGCGCTGGTCAAGCGGCCGGAGGTGTTCGTCACCACGATGGCCGAAAAGATGCTGACCTATGGCCTCGGGCGTGGCCTGACGTACTGACGACATGCCGACGGTTCGCTCGGTGGTCGCGCGCATCCGCGGCGAACGATTACCGTTTCTCAGCCGTCGTGCTCGCCATCGTCAAAAGCGAGCCGTTTCGGATGAGAATGAGCGAGAGCGTGCGAGGCGATCAAGCCGGACGAAGCCAGGTGAGACCTGATGTCCTGCAACCAAGACAGGCATCTGCCGCGGCGCACGTTCCTGCGAGGTGTGGGTGCCGCCGATCGCGCTGCCGCTGCTCGACGCGATGGTGCCGTCGGTCACGGCGCTCGCGCAGACAGCGGCGCGGCCGCGCACGCGATTCGGTGCGGTCTTCATTCCCAACGGCGCAATCATGGAATCGTGGACGCCGGCAGGCGTCGGGCCGGCGTTCGAGTTCTCGCCATCCTTGAAGCCGCTCGAGCCGTTTCGCGACTCGCTGGTGGTGATCTCGAACCTGGTCCGGGCGGCGACGCCGGGCGGCGATCACGCGGTGAGTGCCGCAGGATGGCTCACCGGTGTCGGGGCGAAGCGCACCGAGGCGGAGGACATCCTCGCCGGCATCACGATCGATCAGGTCGTGGCCGCGGCAGATCGGTCAGGACACGCCGTTCCCGTCGCTGGAGCTGGCGACCGAGGACTTCACCGGCTACATCGGCGCGTGCACCACCGGCTACAGCTGCGCCTACGCGAACACGATCTCGTGGAGCTCGCCGACGACGCCGCTGCCCATGGAGATCAATCCGCGCGCCGTGTTCGAGCGGCTGTTCGGCGAGCCCGGGACCGCGGCGCAGCGTGAGGCGCGCCGGCGGCGCGATCGCAGCATCCTCGACTTCGTCACGCAGGAGGCCGCGCGGCTGCGCAGCTCCCTCGGCGCCCGCGATCGCACCCGGCTCGATCAGTATCTCGACAACGTCCGCGAGATCGAGCGTCGCATCCAGCAGGCCGAGGCGCACAACCGCAGCCGTGTCCTGCCGACGGACGCGCCGATCGGCGTCCCCGAGTCGTACGAGGAGCACGTCGGTCTGATGTACGACCTGCTCGTCGTGGCGTACGAGTCCGAGCTGACGCGGGTGTTCACCTACATGGTGGCGCGCGAGCTCAGCGCGCGGACCTATCCGCAGGCTGGCGTTCCGGAGCAGCATCATCAGGTCTCGCATCACGGCAACGATCCGGCGCTCGATCGCGAAGGTCGTCAAGATCAACACATATCACTCGCAGCTGCTGGCGAAGTTCCTGGAGAAGCTGCGTTCGACTCCCGACGGCGACGGATCGCTGCTCGATCACTCGCTCATCTTCTACGGCGGCGGGATGGGCAATCCCAATCTGCACGCCGCGGGCCCGCTGCCGATGGTGGCCATTGGCGGCGGCGCCGGTCGCGGCAATCGCCACGTCCAGAGCGCCGCGAACACTCCGGTCGGCAACCTGTGGCTGGGCGTGGCGAACCGTTTCGGCAGCCGAATGGAGAGCTTCGGCGTCAGCAACGGCACGCGTGGAGCTCTAGTGCAGAGCAATGCAGTCGTCCGGCTTCGAGCCGAGACCGCCGTCCTTCTGCGCACTTGCTGCTCGTCCTCGTGCTCGGCGTGGACGCGTTGGCGCGCGGCCGACGACGCGCCGCCGCTTGTCGAAGCAGTCAAGGCCGGCGATCAGGCGGCGATTCGCCGTCTCGCGCGCAGCCGCACCGGCGGTGAACACGCCGGAAGCCGATGGCACCACCGCGCTGCACTGGGCCGTTCGCGCCGACGATGCCGCGACCGTGCGTCTGCTGCTGCGGGCTGGCGCCAAGCGCCAACGCCGCGAACCGGTACGGCGTCACGCCGCTGGCGCTGGCGGCGCTCAATCGCAACGCCGCCGATCGTCGGCGCGCTGCTCGAGGCCGGCGCCGACGCCAGCGCCCGCCTGGCCGAAGGACCAGACGATCCTGATGGCCGCGGCGCGAGCCGGCAGCCCTGAGGTCTTGAAACTCCTGCTCGACGCCGGCGCCGACGTCAATGCGAAGGAAGGCGTCGCTGGCGAAACCGCGCTGATGTGGGCAGCGCTCGAGAACCACGGGGACGCGGTCACGCTGCTCGTTTCCAAAGGCGCGGATGTCAACGCGCGATCGAACCAGACGACGTTTCCGCGCCTCCGCTTCGGCGACGGCATCGTCGCCCGGCAGATGGTGCTGCCGCGCGGGAGCTGGACAGCCGCTGATGTACGCGGCGCGGCAGAACGCGATCGACGCGGCGCGCGCGCTCGCTGATGCAGGCGCCGATCTCGACCTGACCGATCCGGACGGGACGACGGCGCTCGTGTTCGCGATCATCAACGGCCATTTCGATCTGGCCCGGATGCTGGTCGAGAAGGGCGCCAATCCGAACGTCGCCGACAGTCAGGGGATGGCGGCGCTCTACGCGGCCGTCGACATGAGCACGCTCGACGAGACCGTCGGGCGGCCGAATCCCAAGCCGCACGCGCGCATCGATGCCGCCGAGCTCGTCAGGATCATGCTCGCTCGCGGCGCCGATCCGAATCTGACGCTGAAGGCGCCGGTCCTCGAGCGCATCCACAACGACGGCGACACCAACCTGGGCGACGGCGCGACGCCGTTGATGCGCGCCGCCAAGGACGCCGACGTGCCGGTCATGCGGGCGCTGCTCGACGCGGGCGCCGACGTGAATGCCCGGACGAAAGTCGGGAAGACGCCGCTGATGTTTGCGGCCAGCCGCCTCGGCGGCTTTCGCGGGACGCCGAACCGCGGCACCGAACAGGACGCGCTGGCCGCGGTTGCGCTGTGCCTCGATCGCGGCGCGGCGATCGAACGCCGACGACCAGAACGGTCAGACCGCGCTGCACCTCAGCGTGGCGCAGGCGGAAGACAGCATCGTGAGGCTGCTCGTCGAGAAAGGCGCGAATCTGCAGGCAAAGGACACGCAGGGCCGCACGCCGCTCGACCTCGCTACCGCCGGTGGCCGCGGCGGCCGGGGGCCGCGAACTCACGCAGGGCGGCGCTGTTGCAGGAACTGCTCGGGCTTCGCCGCCCCTGAGACCTTTACCGCCGACGATCCGGTCCCGACGCGACCGCCGCGATCAGAAACGCCGCCGCGGCCGCGGCGAATACCGAATAGTCGCGAGGCGCTTTCGGTCCCACTGCGACCGCCATGCTGCGGCAAACAGTAAGAGCAGGCCGCCGGAGGCGGTCGCGCTCCACACCACCTGATAGCCGACCAGCAGCGCGACGGCGAGAGCAATCTCGGCCACCCGTAGCCACGACCGCCACAAACGGGACGACGCTGTCCGGCAGAAACCAATTCAGTATCCCCGTGTAGGTGACGAAGTGCGCCCAATCGCCCCAGACAACCTGCGGCGCGCCGGGTCGTCCCCACAGATCGAAGCGGTCGGCGACGGCCGACAGGAAACCGGCGGCAATCGCCATCCGACCGAGGAGTACGGCAGCGCGTCGTGAGGTCATGAGCGTGAGCGACAGAAGCCGTGCACGCGCGCAGCGTACAGCATTGATGGCCAGTATTGAGAGAGTTTGCGAGCGGCCGATGACGGTCGTTCAGTCTCGCGGCGTCTAGATCCGCGCGGTGATACCCGTCCATACGCACCGGCAGCGGGAGACATGCTGCGGCAGCGAACCTGCGCCGGCTGTACCCATGACCCGGAGCCGCGGTTTCCCGCGCCGTCGAGCGGTTCGCCGCAGCATGTGTCCCGCTGCCGTTCCACGTCCAGCACTCGCACATGTGCTCTCGGATGATCGTGGTAATTCCAGACGGACCCACTACCTGATGGCCGCGATCGGCGGCGTATTGGCACGATTTGCTAGACTGACCGGCTGAGGTAACGTGTCCGAATATACGTACGTCCTGGGTGTTCCGAATTTCGCGAATTACGAAGCCAGCGCGTCGCTGATTCGCGTGCCGCGCGGCGGCGGCGACGTCGCGTATGTGTCGATCGCCGAAGACCGCCTGACCCGGACCAAACACACTTACGCGTTTCCACTCCGCGGCATCCAGTACTGTCTCGAAGCATTCGGACTGGAATCAATCGAACAGATCGACTTCATCTACACCGACTACGCTCGTCTTCGGCGCTGGATGAACAGCGGCCCCGGCTACCGCAAGCTCGAACACGACTACCTCAAACTGCGCCTCCGCTATCCACGCGAACGCATTCGCGTGATCGATCACCACGATGGCCACGCTGGCGCAGCCTTCCATCTGTCGCCGTTCGACGAAGCCGCCGTCCTCGTCGTGGACTCGCTCGGATCTCGGCTGAACACGCAGACGCTGTACCACTTCCGCGACGACGGCGGCCGCGTGCTCGAGCGCGGCAACATCTGGGGGATCGGGCGCCTCTACTCGCTCATCACCGGCTCGGTGCTGCCGTACGGACCTGAGAAAGGCTTCGGCAAGACGATGGGCCTCGCCCCCTATGGGGCAGTGCATCCCGGTCCGGTCCTCGACTTCAAGGCCAAAGACGAAGGCATGTCTTCGGACTACAGTGCCTTCTTCAGCCGGCCTCCGCTCCCGCGCATTGTTGCCAACGGTGTGCGCCGCTGCGAGGACCGCGAGCGCGTGCTCGATCCGTATTTCGCGCGCGCCGCGTACGACGTGCAGCTGGAGTGCGAACGCCAGATGGTGCGCATGGCCGACTACGCGTACGAGAAGACCGGCAGCCGCAACCTGTGCATCGCCGGCGGAACGGCGCTGAACGGGCTGGCCAATGCGCGTGTCCTGCAGCGGTCGCAGTTCGAGAACGTCTGGATCCCGCCGGGGTGCTCGGACACGGGACTCTCACTCGGACTCGCCTTGTGGGGATATTTCCAGGACGTCGCCGGCAAAGAGCGCGGTCGTGTGTCGGTGTCGATGACGTCGCCGTACACCGGTCGCTCGTACACCCGCGAGCAGGTCACGCAGATGCTCGGGAAATACGGCATCGCCGCCAAGGCCGTCGAGCCCGAGGCGGTGGCGCCGCTGATCGCTTCAGGCAAGGTGGTCGGCTGGTTCGAGGGCGGTTCTGAATTCGGACCGCGCGCGCTGGGCCACCGGTCAATCCTCGCGGACCCGCGCGACCCGGAGATGAAGGACACGCTCAACCGGCGCGTCAAGTTCCGCGAGCCCTATCGTCCCTACGCGCCGAGCATGCTCGCCGAGCACGCCGCCGAGTGGCTCGATCTCCAGGCGCCGAGCCCGTTCATGCTGATGGTCGTTGAGGTACGCGAAGACAAGCGGGCGAAGGTGCCGGCGATCACCCACGTCGACAACACGACTCGCCCGCAGACGGTCACGGCCGAGATCAATCCCAACTACCACCGGATGATCAGCGAGTTCTACCGGCTCACCGGCGTGCCGATGGTGCTCAACACATCGCTCAACGTCAACCGCGAGCCGATTGTCGAGACGCCGATCGACGCGTTGATCTGCGTATTCGGCACGGCGATCGACTACCTCTACCTCGAAGGGCTGCTCATCGACTGCCCGCAGTACGCCAACCCCGAGATGGTCGCGCGGCTGATCGCGGACCGGGCGGCGGCGCTCGACAAGGAATGGCAGGCGGTCACCGCTCGGCATCTCACACGCTACGACATCGTGGAGCGCGACAGGTGGCTGGCCGAGGAGAACAAGATCGCCGAATGGCACCGCGAGTATCGCGCCAGGTACGAGCTCGAGCAGCGGCTCGCCTCATGGAAATCGTCGAGTGCGCGGGTGGTGATCGTCGGCACGCGCGGCCACACGCGGTGCCTGTATCGAGTACGTCGACGGCTTCGCGAGCCTCGACGTCATGGCGTTCGTGCCGCTGGACGATCAGCCCGGCGAGCCTGGCGGGCTGAACATCTATCGCGAGGCCTCCCTCGACGCGATCGACTGGGGCGCAGTTGAAGCGGTGCTGATCTCGACACACGAATACCAGGCGCTCGCCCAGTCGCGGGTCGAACGCGTGGCTCGCCGGGGCACCGACGTGCTGGCCATGTACGACGATGCCGGCGACAGCCTGCTGCACGTGCTGCCGGAACGCTGGGCGATGGTGAACCCGCTGCCCTCGGGCGGCGGTGTGGATCGTCGTGTCCGGCTCGAATA
>CAVSKE010000045.1:0-332902 GCA_963728305.1 uncultured Acidobacteriota bacterium | reverse complement strand
GCCCCCGCAGGGTTCGCCGGCGTGATCCATGCGCCGCAGCCGCCGGGCACGGCTTCCGTCCCGGGCGGCTGTCCGACGAAGAGACGTTCCTGCGTGCGCGGGTTGCGCGGCCCCTCATAAATCTGCTGGAGCGCGTCGACCTGAGTTTTGGGCAGACAATCGGCTGCGTTCCCTCCTTTGCAGACGAGCACGGCCGGATCGAACGTGCAGGCACGCGGATCCTCGATCAAGCCGTCGGCCACGCCGTCGAGGCGATCGCAGCTCGCCATGACGGCGCGCTGGATGACGGGCAGCTTCGCGGGTGGGATCGCGCTCTCTGGCGTCGCCAGGAGCGCGCGTTCGTTCCAGACGAACGCGGTGAACAGGCGCGACCAGTTGTTGGCGGGAGCGCCGGCGAGGATGCCGTTGAAGTCTTCTGGAAAGCGCTGCGCCTCCATCAGCGCTTCCCGGCCGCCGTCGGAGCACCCGGCGAAGTAGCTCCGCTCAGGGTCCCGGCCGTAGAACGCGCGGATGATCGCTTTGGACTGCACCGCAGTCTCATGCACGGCGCGATACCCGAAGTCGATCAGTTTCTCCGGATGTCCGATGGCCCAGTCTGCGCCGCCACCACCTTCATGGCCGTTGTCGGTGCCGGCGACGGCGTAGCCGCGGCGCAAGGGCTCTGCAAAGGAGACGGTGTTGATGGCGCCTGCCCAGCCGCCGTTGCCTTCTTGCCGGTACTGGCGTTCCAGGTGGACGCCGCTGGCAGCCAGAGGGCAAATTTGATATTGGAATCGCGGCTCGGACGTATGACGCCGCGAACGTCGCAATGGGCGGGTATCGTGCCTGGACCCGCTGGCGGCGCACCCGGAGCGGATGGCGCCGGTGCGGTGCCTTCCGGCACGCTCGTCGCCGCGGTGATGAGCGTGGTCACGGCAGCTTCAAGTTCACGAGGTTCTCGCAAACCTGCTGCGCATACGCAGCGTCGCTGCTGAACAGGATCACCGCTGGTATGAGCCACGAAACTCGTGTCAGCACGTTGTCTCCTCTCGCCGCTCAGGTCGGCTCTACATCGGTCACACGGGCGCTGGTCATCTCCGCCACGGTCAGCTCTCGCATTTTGAACTTCTGAAACTTTGCCGGTAACGGTCATTGGGAATTCGTTGGTGAACCGGATGGTAACCGCGGGATCTTGTATGTCGCGATCTGGCCGCGACAGAACTCGCGAAATTCCTCCGCGGTGGCGGTGACTCCGTCGCGCAACCGAAAAGATCCACGCGCACACCTCTTCGCCGTACTTGTCATCGGGCACGCCAATCACCTGCACGTCTCCTGATCTTGTCGGATGGGTGTGGAGGGTCTCTCCGAATCGCGGGGAAAGATGTTCTCGCCGCCGCGACGGATCATGTCCTCGAGGCGGCCGATGATCGATACGTAGCCGTCATCGCGGAGGACGGCGAGGTCGCCGGATGCATCGAGCCCGCGTCATCGAGTGGGAGGGTGAGTCGCATCCGGATCGTTCCAGTACCCCAGTATCACCATGTAAACGTGCATGAACAGTTCGCCCGGGATGCCGCGCGGAACGGTCATGCCCGTGTCCTGGTCGACAATCTTGCATTCGAGGAGTGGCAGCACGCGGCCAACCGTCGGGTCGTCGAATTGCAGCGCCGTTTCGCGCGCCTCGAGGTCGCGCGCGGAGACTCGATTGCCCAGATCCAGGGACTCTCCCCAGGCGATCCCACCGGGTCCCGCGTCGGTGCCGAGGTAAATGAGACGGCGAAGTGCCGGTACGCGTTGCGCCTGGATGAGCCCGGTCCCAGTCGACGTCAGTTCCGGCATGAGCCCCGGCAGCATCTCGACATAGTCGGTGGAGCGAAACCGACGGGCGGCGATGAGCACGCTCGCTCCCGAGTGGGTCAGCGTGTACTCCAGCTCTCGCAGGCGGTAGGCCGGATCGATGTTCACGAGGACGGCGCCTGCTTTCGCCGCCGCGTATTGCGTGACCATCCATTCCGCGCGGTTGCCGTCGTAAACGCCGCCGACGACGATGTCTACCCCGAGCGCGATCAGTGCGCGGGCGGCGCGATCAGCCTCGTCGCGAAGCTCTCGGGGACGAATAACGCAGCTGCTGATGACATGCGACGAGCGCGTCGCGGTCGCCCCAGTGTTCGGCCGCACTGTTGAGGGCGCCGCCGATGGTATCCGCGATCAGAGGCGTGGTACCGACGCCGTGGACGTAGGAGAGCTTCACCTCGCGGCCCTCATGGCGATCGGAGCTTTTCGCGAGCTGCAGGCCTCTCCCGCGCACCGCAGGGTCTCGACGAGTCTGGACAGCAGTTCGTTGTCCGTCGCTGTCGCGATACACCAGCGTGCGCGTGCGGGCTGCCCGCGCCGTTGGCAGGGCGATCGCGACCAGTCCGGCAGAGGTGAGGCTCGAAAGCACGGCGCGAGGAACGATCCCGATGCCAAGGCCGTTCTGCAACCGCGTGTTTCAGACTGTCGATACCTGGCATCACGACAAACACCCCGGTGGGAGCCGCGGCATCATCGGTGACTCTCATCGTTAGCGACTCCACTGGCAGACCAGCGAGCATGACGAGCCGTTCGGAATGGAGAACCGTTACCGGCAGCTCGGGCCACGACGCAAGGGGATGGCTCTTTGGCAGCAGGACGCAGAGGCCGGTAGACAAGACGGGTACCTGCACGGAGCACAACGGCACCGGCACCCGTTCCCGGGTCGTGATGCCAATGTCGATGGTCCCCGCTCCGACTTCCGCGAGGACGTCCAAGTCGGCTACGCGCCGAAATTCGACGCTGACGTGCGGCCGCTCGAGCAAGAATGTCGACAACGCTGGGAGCAGGATGTGTGCGTCGGGTTCGTCGCCGCCAATCCGCACGACCGCACCCGGTCCCGCTGCGACAACTGGTGGACCGTGGCCACTGCTTCGTCGGCCATTCGCAGCAATTGGATCGCTTCGGGGCAGCAGCGCATCGCCTGCCTGTGTGAGCTTCGCGGACTTCGTGGTGCGATCGAACAAAGGCTCGCCCAGTTCCCGTTCAAGGCGTCGGACAGCCTGGCTCACCGCAGGCTGGGTTCGACAGAGTTTTATGGCGGCCCGCGAGAAGCTGTGTTCAGTCGCGACTGTGACGAAGACTTTCGAGTTCTCCGAGCTCCATAGACCCTCAAAAAGCAAAAGGGCCATCACCCTTATCGGATGATGGCCCTTGGTGCGCTGAAACTTGTGGAAACTGACATCATCCGGCGGCGGCGGTCTTCCAAGCAGCCCAAGGCTAAGTAGGAGAACGCTAACCACCAGTGCGAGCATCGGCACGACCGACACGTCGGGCGTCAGCGCCACGACGTCGGACTTGCCGGTGACCCTCAGCAGGTTCATGAAGGCGGATTATCGCCGTGCCATCCTGCAGGTGTCAAGCATCCGCCTTTATTGAGCGTGCTTGATCCTTGCCGCGATTCGACGGCTCTCGTCGTAGGATCGGTGCCGACTACCAGCTCGCGGTCGTCAGTCCTCGCCGAGCACGGCGGTCTCTCAGGCTGACGGAATGCCACTCGCAAATGTCACTCAGAGCCTCGAGGCGCGTCCGACCGCTCAAATGTCCAGGAAAAGCGGCCGCAAGAGCGAAATGGGCTGAGAGATTTCGTTCTCAGCGGAACGGCCGAATTCCTCAACAAAACAGCTAGTCTCGTGCTGGCTGGGAGGCAGGGAGTCTCGGAAAACCGTTTGCGCCTGATTGCGACGGTTCGCCGGCTTTTGCGAACTCTTGCAGATGGTGCCGCTTAGCTCGCGTCGGTCTTTGCAGCTGTTCGCGACGGTTCGCAGAGAATTGCGGCTCTTGCCAGAGCGATGTCACTCACAATGTCACTCGCGTAGAGCGTCTCTCATGTGATTCGCATTGAAGAACCGCGAGGAGTTTCTCGCAGCTAAACACTGCGGCGTCACACATTACCGATCGGTCCTCGCGCCGGCAATCACGACCGCAGAGAAACTCGTGCTCGAGTTGAGCGATGACCGGCCATGGCCGTGCCGGTGACGTGCGGCCAGCCGTCCCGCCCCGCGGAAGCGGATCCCCTCTAACTGATGTTGTCTATCCGCACTTCGATGCGCCTGGCGGCAGCAAGCGCATGCATCGGACAACCATCACACCTACAAGCCGGCGTAAGTGGGACGCGTCCGCGCCGCCGGGCAGTTCGACATCCTCTGGCGATCGCGAGAACTCGTCGAGCCTCAGGCTTTCAGCCCGTACCTCAGAGCAGCTGGCGGCGCGAACTGAAGAAGAGGTGCCGACGCTGGAAGGACTACTTCACCAGATTGAGGTACGCATCGATCCCGCTCTCACGAAAAGTTATTTCCGGCCGGCCGTTGCGATCGACCGACAAAATGAGGTGAGCGTCAGTGCCCTTGAGAACGTGCTCACGATCGCTCTCCGGCGACAATGAATATTTCTGGTCCCGTATCTGCGCGGACAACCGATCGCCCTCTCGCGCAATCGTCACCTTGAAATCGCCCAGCTGCCAGATTCCCACGTAGCCGTCGAACACCTTTGGATCGACAGCGACCTCTGTGTGCTCGTGTTCAGGGAACCCCAGCACAATCCTGAGGAGCTGAATGGCCAGTCTGGGCGCGTTGGACGAGTCTGAATTGGTCAGCACTACGACGCCGGCTCTCGCGTCCGGCGCCATCCAAATCATCGTGCTGGTTCCTTGCTGCGATCCGCCGTGACCCACAATCTTCACGTCTTCCACGGCTCCAAATTGCCACCCAAGACCGTACGCCAACCTACCGAGCCCGTCCGACGGCATGGGCTGAGTCCACATGGTGTCTCGCGTGGGGCGCTTGAGCAGGCGGTTATTCATGATCGCCGCCTCGAATCGCGCCATGTCTGGCGCGGACGAGAGCCAGCCCCCGCCGGGAACTTTGTAGCTGGCATCGAGAAATTCGGCGTTCATCACGGCGCCGGATTGGTCTTTTGAGTAGAAGCGCGTGCGGAACGGCACGATGGCGAAGCGCTCGTCTGGACGCGTCTGCAGCATGCCAGCTGGAATGAGAACCATCTCGCGCACGGCGTCCGCGTACCTCTCTGGCCGGAGGCTCCCTCAATTGCGCATCCGGCGACAGTGTAGCCATGGGTGGAGTAGTTGAAGTGCGTCCCAGGCTGCGCCACCAGGGGATCGTTCGCGAAGAACTTCAGCCCGCCCTCGATCCCATTGTCGAAGTGACGGGTGTTGCCCACCTCGGGATCGGATTGGGATACGGAGTAGGGCTGTTCAGGCACGTTGTAGGAGCGGATCCCGCCAAGGTTTCCCAAGAGCTGCCGTGTGGTGACAGGCCACGGCTTCTGCGGGAATGCCGGGCAGTACCTTCTGCACCGGTGAATCCAGATCCAGCCTGCCGTGTTCCCACAGCGCCATGGCGGTAGTTGCCGTGAGCGGTTTCGAGATCGAGCCAAGGCGGTACAGCGTGTTGGATGTCGCAGGAACGGAGTTCTCCAGATCGGCCATGCCGAAGCCCGCTGACCACACCAATTCTCCATCCTGCACAACAGCCGCAGAGACGCCAGGCGTCTGGCTTTCCGTCATGAACTTTGAAATGGCGTTCTCGATCTTGGCTTGCTTCTCGGCGGCAAGCTTTCCGGTCTGAGCTGCTGTGCCATTCGCGACTAGCAGAGACGCAAGAAGCCACGCACACGTTGCCGCGACGGCTCTACCTATCTGGTGCCGCAGTCCGGCATCAATGCAGTGTGCCTTTTGACTCATGTCTCACTCCGCCGCTGTCGCGGTGTCTCCGACCAACGCCACGCTACGCCATTCTTCCGCTGCCGTCGGCGAGCGTCAAGCGCTCTCATGACAGCTGAATCGTTACGCCGTTCCAGCGCCACCGCTGCGGTCGAACTTCGGTGCTACGGCCACAACCTACGCCGCCCGCTCGCGGACGAGTGCCAGCACCTGCGCTCCTCCATGTGACCGCGCGGCCCGAGACTTGGGCGACCACTCGTCGCTGCCACGCTCCGATGCAGCGTACTGCGACTCGGTTAAACCGGATGTCCGCCCCAAAACACCGAAATTAGCAGGAGCCGACGAAGAACCTCATTCGCGCCCCGCAACGCGCCCCACATTGGGCGACCGCTGCGCCGAGGCCGTGGGCGAACCACGCGTCACTTCGGCGTTTGTCGTGAGTTGACGAATCGCACAAATCACTTCACTTTCTTCGCCGTCACCGTCTGGCCATTGGTCATCGCTCGCAACTCGATGTCGAAGCAGGTACGATGTGATGTCCCCGTACTGCCACTAATTCCTCAAGGCAGAGGTATGAACCGAATACTCCATGGATCTAGCGTTAGCCGGTGCCGGCTGTTGCTGGCTATCGCAGTGGCGGTCGGAGTCTTCTTGGCAGCTGCTCCGACACTCGCTCACCATTCCCGCGCGATGTTCGACATGGGCAAGAACGTTACGTATCGGGGAGTCGTAAAGGAGTACCGGTGGCAGAACCCACATAGCCACATCGTCATCACAGTTGGGGCTGGCGCGCCGGATCCGTCCACGGTGGGAACGTGGACTGTCGAGGCCTCGGCTATCGACGTCATGACCAGAAGGGGGTGGACTGCGACGACGTACAACCCCGGCGATCCGATTACGGTGGTTGCTCATCCGAACAGGGATGGCTCCAACCCCGTGTTGCTCTTCTACGCAATCAAGGCTGACGAAACGCGTTTGTATCGCGCGACGAATCGATATCCTGGAGAAGAAGAAAATAGGTGAGGCGAACGTCGCCCACCGTGTAGGCAGTGCGTGATGCAGGCGCCGCCTGTGTTACATCCCGATTTGTCGGCAAGTGTGCACCGACAGAGACGGCTACGCTGTAGCCGGTTCAATAAAACCTACGGTCACTCCGGGCTTCACCGGAGGCACGCCTAGTCATGTGCCACGAGCCGACTACGGCTCTTGACCATTGCGACTTGATGGCAACTTTGGCATCGTCTGTAGGAGAGGGACGATGTCAGAGCGTCTGTGCCCTACGTGCAACTACCTGGGGCGTTTGCTGCCGGACTCGAGCACAGGTGCGCAGGTCGAGTCACTATCGTTGTGATTCCTGCGGCACGGTCTGGGCGCACGACAAGGACGATCCACTGGCTCCCGCGCGGATAGTGCTTCGACCAAAGTTTGACACTCGCTCAGCGGAGCCGCCGCCAGCTCCGAATCCCCGAGACTAGGCCGCCAACTCCGAATCCCCCAAACTAGAGCGTGCAGCGTGATCAGCCTTCGCAGTTCACGCGACCCTCGACTCGCTAAAGCGATCAATCCGGTCATCGACAGGCCCGGAATGCGACGTCCTGGCTATCCAGGGTCGTGAAGGAGCGTCAGTCCCGCATCGAGATGTCACGCGAGAATGTCACGAGGCCTGCTAGCGTCGGAGACGGAACAAAAATACAAGAATCCATGGCGTACGCTGCCGTTAGGTTGAGAGACATCGTCTCTCTTTGAAATCAGCGAGAACGCTGCGGAATTGCGCGAAAACGAAGGTGGCTGGGAGGCAGGGATTCGAACCCCGATAACGTGGTCCAGAGCCACGTGTCCTACCGTTGAACGACCTCCCAGTATCTGGCCGCGTCCGTAGAGGCAGGAATCTCTGATTCTACCGGCTGGCTCCTCGGCCGCGCAAGCCGCGGCAGCCGAACGCTACGTTGAATGGGTCTCGGCATCCGTGGTTATCGGATCCGATTCAGCACGCTCGCGCCGCGCCAGCCACATGAACGGAACGGCCATCACCTGAATGGCCGCACTGCATGCATACGACGCGGGATACCCCCAGACATCAGCGGCTTTGCCGAGGATGGGCTGAACCACGACTCCACCGCCCGAACCCATGAGCGATTCGAATGACAGCACCGTCGCGCGCTGCTCGGACGGAATCAACCCGTTGACATACGCCTGCCGCATCGGCATCACCGTCGAAAAGACGAGCCCCCATGCCGTCAAGAGAACAATGGCCGCCCAGAAGACGGGCACCATCGCGATGGTGCCCAGAATCATCGTACTGAGCACGACCGACGTCAGCAGGACGGACGTTCGTCGACGAAATGCTCGACCCAGATGTGGGACGAGCAACCCTCCACCAATCTGCGCGCCGCCGACGATTGCCGCCGCCAGCCCGGCGATGCCGTACGCCTTGGGGTCGCCATACAGCAGCAACAGATACGGTTGCATTGCGTAGAACGCGTAGATCGACACACCGTCGGTGAACATGTTGGCGAGCATGACCCAGCGCACCGGCGGATTGCGAAGGCCGTAGGAGAGCGCGCCACGGACGACGTTCTTCACTTCATGCAACGGATCGCCGGAGCGCTTGGGCGAGAATCCCTCGTCCCGCATCAGGGCGAACGCCAGTCCGAACGTCAACATCAGCACCACCGCGCGCGCGATGTATGGCATCCCCAGGTTCGATACCTGTGCGAGATAGCCGCCGGCAATCGATCCCGTCAGCATGGCGCACCCTTCTACAATCTCTCCCTTCGCAAAGACACGATCGAGCGAGCCGGAGAACCCCGTCGCCTTCAGCGCATCCACAAGCCACGCCTGAACGGCGCCGGAGAAAAAGGTGAAGCCCAGTCCAAGAAACAGCGACGCGAGCGCCCACGCCCAGAAGGCGGCCGACGCCCGCCACATCACGAGGTAGACGATCGTCGCGATCGTCAAAGTCACCGTTCCAACGAGATAGGAGAGGCGACGCCCGCGCATATCCGCGAGTACGCCGGTCGGAACTTCGAAGAGGACGAGGCCGGCGGTAAAAAACGCGTTGGCCGCAAACGCTTGGGCATTGGACAAGCCGGCGTCGAGCAGGAACAGCGTGTTGATGCCCCAGATGAACGAAGCGGCAAGCGTGTGAAGCAGCAGGAGCAGCAGGTAGACACGCACAACACGCCGTGACTCAGCAGAGGATGTAGAAGCGGGTGATTTATTCAGAGCCGTCGTTCTCCTCGAGCATGGCAGTGCGAGAACCGTGCCCTTGTGCGCAGTCGAGTCGATTTCCTCGACAAGCTGTGTAAGTGAATCTGGTTCACCACAGCCGTGCGATTCGATGGCATCCTTGTAGCCGAACCTAAGCAGTCAACCGATCCCAGATCCCGGCGGCTCGAGCACCAGCACTGGAAAGCGAGCGTCTGATGTTTCTGCTCTGGTTACTGGTCCTGATCGGCATCCCCCTCGTCCTCGGCCTGCGCTCACGCGTGAAGCGGCTCGAGGGCGAGCTGGCGCGTCACCAGACGGAGCTGCAGACGCTCACCGAGCGCCTGCGCCGCCTGCGCCGAGATGGCGTCACAGAAGACGGAGAACCGATCGTCGCGAAGCCGCCGGTTGCGGCGCCGCCTCCGCTCGCTCCGCCGCCGGCTGCGGCTGAACGGCCGCCGCTCGAGCCGAAGCGAGAGGCGCCGTCTCCACCGGCTGCGCCCGTGCGGCCTCCGATTGCGCCGTCGGCGCCTGCCTATCAGGCGAAGACCGAGACGCCACCTCCGCCACCACCGCGTCCGCCGCGCCTCGAGCCGCCGCGGCTTCCACCGGAGCCGCCACCGGCGCCGGCCTTTGCGATCGATTGGGAAGCCTTCGTCGGCGTGAAGCTCTTCTCGGCAATCGCCGGCATCGCGCTGGTGCTCGCCGCGATCTTCTTCCTGCGCTACTCGATCGAGCAGGGATGGCTCGGCCCGCCCATCCGCGTCGCGATTGGTGTGATCGTCGCCACCGCACTGCTGGTCGTGTGCGAGCTCAAAGCCGCGCGAAAGTACGCGGTGACCGCCAACGCGCTCGATGCCGCAGCCATCGCCATTCTCTTCGCCACGTTCTACGCGGCGCGTGCGCTGTGGGATCTCATTCCCGCCAGCGTGACCTTCGGGCTGCTGATTCTCGTCACGGTGCTCGCCGTACTGCTGTCGATCCGGCACGACTCGCGATTCATCGCCGTGCTCGGGCTGCTCGGTGGGTTCGCGACGCCGGCGCTGCTGTCCACCGGCGAGAACCGGCCGATCCCGCTGTTTGCGTACTTGCTGCTGCTCAACGCCGGACTGGCGTGGGTCGCGTTCAAGAAGGGATGGCCGCTGCTCACCATCCTGACGCTTGATCCTGACCGCGATCTATCAGTGGGGCTGGGTCATCAGGTTCCTCGACAGCGGCCAGCTGTCGCTGGCGATGGGGATCTTCCTCGTCTTCTCGGTGATGTCGTTTGTGGCGCTGATTCTCGGCCGCCGCGGTCTCGAACGCAGCGACGCCGGCGTCGAAACCGGCCTCGTGCTCGAGCGCACCGGTGCCGCGGCCGCGCTGATGCCGCTGCTGTTCGCCGTGTACCTTGCGGCGGTTCCACGGCTCGCCGTCGATCCGGCGCTGCTGTTCGGATTTCTGTTGCTCCTCGACGCAGGCCTTCTGGCGATCGCCATCGCGCGTCGCGAAGAGTTGCTGCACGCCGTTGCGGCGGTCATCACGCTCGTCGTGTTCGCCATCTGGCTCGGCAGATATCCGAGCGGCGCGCTGACGATGGCAGCGCTCTTTACGGCGCCTCTGCGTGCTGCTCTATCTGCTGTCACCAGTGATCGCCGAGCGGCTGAAGAAGCCGTTCACAGGCATCGCCGTTCAAGCCATCTTCGCGGCGCCGATTCTGCTGTTCGTCTTCCCGACGGTCGCCCGCATCGAGCCCGCCGCCGTGTCGCCGTGGATGTTGTTCGGCACGCTGTACGTGCTGCTCGCGTTGATCGCCTGGCGTGCCCTGGCGATCCCCAACTCGGCACTCTTCTTCATCGCCGCGTTCTTCGCGCTCGCCGCCGAGGCCTCATGGTCGGCGACGCACCTGGTGACCGAGCGGCTCGGTACTGCGGTGCTGCTCTACGCGATCTTCGGCGTGTTCTATCTCGGCGTGCCGATCGTTGCCCGCCGCATCGGGCGACCGCTCGAGCCGCAGTGGGGAGGGGGCGCCGTGGTTCTCGGCAGCCTGGTGATGCTGCTGTTCCTCGCGGCGGGTCCGCGCGCCGCCGCGGGGTTGTGGGGCATGGCCTTCCTCCTCGCGCTGCTCAACGCCGGACTCTTCGTCGAAAGCGCCGCTGGCCGCCTTCCGGCGCTCTCGGTTGCCGGAAGCCTGCTGTCCTGGCTGGTGCTCGGCGTGTGGTGGGGCAACGCGGCCGCCGCGGTGGGTCTCATGCCGTCGCTGACGGTATTGGTCGGTCTGACGCTGGTGATGCTCGGCGGCCACGCGTGGGCCCATGCCGAGACCATCCGTCACGGCGGGCGCCGCGACAATGCGCTCGGATTCCCGACCAGCGCGTCGCTCGGCCTGATCGGTCACGGCTTCCTGCTGTTTGTGTTTCTTGATCCGGAATGGTCCACACCACCGTGGCCCGGCCTCGGAGCGCTGCTGGTGATGACGCTCGCGGTCAGCACGACGGCGCTCTTTGTCCGCAGAGCCATCCTCCATGCGGCCGCAACCATTGCGGCCGCCGCGATCATCTCGGTATGGGCGCAGCTCTCGCTCGGCGACGAAGGAACCCTGGTCGCGATGATCATGGCCGAAGCGGCGATTGCCTACGCCCTGGCGTGGCTGTGGATCGGCCGTCGTCTCGAGGGCGTCGCCACGTCGGTGGCGGTGCTCGCCACCTTGTTCATCGGCGAGTTCACGTTGATCGCGGTGTCGGCCGTTCCGAATCCGCCGTCACTGCTGATCCTCACCGCGCTGCACGTGATCAACGTCTCGTTGATTTTGTGGATGGCGTGGGTGCGGCAGTGGCAATGGGTCGGGCTGGCCGCGGTGGTGCCCGCCTGGCTTGCGACGCTCGCGTGGTACGACAGCCACCGGCAGCCCGCGCAGTGGACGCAGGTGATGACGCTGGCCACGGCGCTGTATGCGGTCTTCATCGCCTATCCCTTTGTGCTCGGATCGCGCGCCCGCGAGTCGCGCGATCCATATCTGACCGCGATTGGCGGCAGCGTCTTCTACTTCTTCGCGGCGCGCATGGCGCTGTTGCAAGGGGGACTGTCGTCGGTGCGTCGGTGTGGTGCCGGTGTTCGAAGGCGCCGTGCTGGCGCTGCTGCTGCGCGCGCTCCTTCGCATCGAGCCGCGCGACGGCCGCGATCTGGGCCGCCTCGCCATCGTCGCCGGGTCGGCGCTCGCGTTCGCGACGGTCGCGATTCCGCTGCAGCTCCAACAGCAGTGGATCACCATCGGCTGGGCGCTCGAGGGCGCGGCGCTGGCCTGGCTCTATCGACGCATTCCGCATCGCGGCCTGCTGTATTGGGCGACCGCGCTGCTGTCAGTCGTGTTCGTACGGCTTGCGCTGAACCCCGAGATCCTCATCTACGAGCCGCGGGGGATGCGGGTGTTCAACTGGTATCTCTACGCGTATCTGATCTGCAGCGTCGCGATCTTCGTCGCGGCGTGGTGGCTGTCGCGCACGGATGATCGCCTGCTCTTTGCCGGCGACTGGGCCAAGGCGTCCACGCTGTTGGCGCCGGCAGGTGTGATTCTGCTGTTCATCCTGCTCAACATCGAGATCGCCGACTTCTATGCCACCGGCCCGGAGATCACCTTCCGGTTTGGCGTCAGCATCGCCCAGGACCTCACCTACACGATCGGCTGGCTGGTCTTCGGACTCCTCATGCTCGCTGCCGGTATCTATCTGCAGAACCGTTCCGGCCGCATGGCGGCGGTGGCGCTCATCGCGATCACGACGTTCAAGGCGTTTCTCTACGACATGGGATCACTCGAGGGTCTTGCCCAGGTGGGGTCGTTTGTCGGTCTCGCGATCTCGCTGTCGCTGGTTGCCCTGGCGCTGCAGAAGTTCGTGCTGCACGCGCCCAAGGAAGGATCATGATACCGCCGATGTCGCGCTCTACATGTGGGCACTGCTCGTGGTCACACCTGCGGCGCAGCAGACGGCACCGGACACGGTGTTCCGCTACGAGCGTCCAGTTCAGACTGGCGGGGCCGGCCCGCGTCGTCTCGCGATCGACGTCCCGCTGCTGAGCGGCGGCAGTCCGTTTCGCGGCGGCGTGTCGCCTGGGGTTGGGCTGACCGACCTGCGCCTCTTCGATCCCAACGAACAGGAGCTGCAGTATCTGCTCGTGGCGAATCCGCCCGAGCAGCCCGTGTGGCGTTCGGCGCAGACGCTGGCCGTGGCGGCCGTGGAGACGCCCACAGCACAGACCAGCGGATTCGAGATCGATCTCGGACAGCCGATCGTGATCGATCGTTTCCGTGTCGACGGGATTACCCCGCCGTTTCTCAAACGGATCCGCCTCGAAGGCAGCGGTGACCGCGCGCGTTGGACGGTGCTCGTTGACGAGGGTACCGTTTTCAATCTGCCCGACGAGCGACTGGTCCAGACCGAGCTGGCGTTTGCGCCCGGCTCGTTCCGCTACGTCCGTGTGACCTGGGACGACACGCGAAGCGGTCGTCTTCCGAAGCCTGACCTCGCCTCGGTGCGCGAAGTACGCAACGCCATACCACGGTCTCCACTGACCACACCGCTGACATTCGAGCGGCGGCCGAGCGAACCGGGCCGCGGCCAATACCGAGTCCGTCTGCCCGCCGCGCGCCTGCCGATCGTCGCGCTCGACGTGGACATCGCTGGCACGCGCGTCCTGCGCCAGGCGACGGTGTACGAACCGCGTCTCATTGGCGATCAGGTCGTCCCAACAGAGCTGGGTGCGAGCCGTGCTGAGGCGCGTCGTGCAGGACGGCATGACGGCCTCGGCGACGCGGATTCCGATGACGTCGCCAGAGGAGCCGCTGCTCGATCTCGTCATAGACGAGGGGAACAATCCGCCGAGCGAGATCCGCAGCATTACGGCCGTCTTCGCCGAGCTACCGTGGATCTACTTCGAATCGAGCGCGGACACGATCATCGCCCGTTACGGCAATGCGTCGTTGCAAGCGCCGCGATACGACCTCGAGGCGGTGCGTCACACGCTCTCCATCGCCAGGACGATGGATGCAGCGTGGGGAGAAGCGAGGCTTCGGACTGAGGCCGAGAATGTCAGCAGCGTCGTGCCTGCTCTGCCGACGGTCGGCTCGACGCTCGACCCGGCGACGTTCCGATATGTGCGGACGATTCCACCTGGCGAGCCAGGACTGGTGACGATTCCGATCGACGAAGCCGTGCTTGCACACAGCCAGGGCGCGGCGTTCGCCGACGTCCGGGTACTCGACGCCTCGAACCGTCAGGTGCCGTATCTGGTCGAGCGTGCGAGTGAGCCGTTGTCGCTCGACGTGACGATCGAGCCGGTCACGCCGCGTCCGTCCTCGTTGCCGCGGGATGAAGCGGTGACGGTGTATCGCGTGCGCCTTCCGCTCGAGCGTCTTCCCTCCGCGCGCCTCGTCTTGACGACGCCGGCACGTGTGTTCTCCCGGCGGGTGACAGTCGGCGTCGAGCACGGTCCGGATCGACGACAGCGGGACCCGTGGTTCGAGACGCTCGCCACAGCGAACTGGTCGCACGCGGATCAGGACACGCCGGCTCCTGCGCTCACGATGACGGTGCGTCCACTCGAGGGCCGGGATGTATTTGTCACTGTCGAAGAGGGTGACAACAGCCCGCTCCCGCTCGCATCGGCGCGGCTGCTGCTGCCCTCGTACCGGCTGCGTCTGTTCCGCCAGCGGGATGCCGCGCTGCGCCTCGCTTATGGCCGGGACGATCTCAGTCTGCCGCAGTACGACCTTGCGTTGATCGCTCCGCAGCTGACTGGCGTAGCGGCCACCGAGGTCATGCCCGGCCCGGAACCGACCGCTGCGCCGGAATCGCCGTTGATGTTGATGTCGCCGCGGCTATTCTGGGGCGTGCTGATCGTCGCCGTGCTTGTGCTGGTGACACTGGTGGTCCGGCTGGTGAAAAAGTCGGACGTGCAGTCCACGCCCGCGACGTAATACCGTAGGGCACGTCCTTTGGACGTGCCACTGTGACAAACCCTCTCGAGATTGCCGGATTCGTGACCGGTGCCGTGGCGGTGTGGTTGGCCGTGCGGCAGAATCCTTGGAACTGGCCGGTTGGCGTCGCCAACGCCGTCTGCTTCTTCCTCCTGTTCTATCGAGCGCGCCTCTATGGCGACATGGCGCTGCAGGTCGTCTTCATGGCGATCTGCCTGCTGGGGTGGTACCGCTGGCGCTTTGGTGGTGAAGGACACTCGCGGCTGGGGGTGACGCGCATCTCCCGGACCGTAGCAGTTGCCTACACAGCCGCCGGCATCGCGGCGACCGCGCTGTTTGCCCCGTATCTTCGCAGCATCGGCGATGCCTCGCCGCTACTGGACGCGCTGACGACCGTGCTGAGCGTCGAAGCGCAATACCTGATGACGCGCAAGGTGATCGAGCACTGGCTGGTGTGGATGGCGGCTGATGTGATCTACATCTGGCTGTACGCCGAGCGCGGCCTCTACCTGACGAGCCTGCTCTACGTCGTGTTCTTCGCGATGTGTGTAGCCGGCTGGCGAGAGTGGCAGCGCGACACGGCCCGGCAGCCGGCAGCGGCGGCATGAAGCGGTTCGCGAGCGTCATCTGCATCGGCAAGTTCTATCCGCCGCACCGTGGCCACAAGCACCTCATCGAGACCGCGTTGGCACAGTCGGAACGGGTCACCGTCTTCGTCTGCGACGAGGACGATCAGACGATCCCCGGTGAGCTGCGCGCTGCGTGGCTGCGTGAGATTCATCCCGAAGCGGACGTGCGGGTGATTCGAAGTCCGCTGGCCGATGACGACTCTGCCGGCTGGGCCCGGGCGACGATCGAGTGGCTCGGCGGCGCGCCCGATGCAGTCTTCACCTCGGAAGCGTACGGCGATGTTTACGCCGCGCACATGGGATCGACCCACGTCAGCGTGGACGCCGAACGCCGCGTTGTCCCGATCTCGGGCACGATGATTCGTCGCAATCCGCTGCAGCACCTCGATCAGCTCGAGCCGTGCGTGCGGGCGCATATCGTGAAGCGGGTCGTCATCATTGGCGCCGAGTCCACTGGCACGACCACCCTCTCGATTGCGCTGGCCGAGCACTATCAGACCACGTGGGTGCCTGAGTTCGGGCGGTTCTACACCGAGGCGCGGCGCCCGCGCGGTGAGTTGTGGCGCAGCGACGAGTTCACGTTCGTCGCTGTCGAGCAGGCACGGCTGGAAGATGCGATGGCGCGGCTGGCGAATCAGGTGTTGATCTGCGATACCGACCCGTTCGCGACAACCATCTGGCACGAGCGGTATCTGGGTGCGCCGTCGAGCGCCGTGCAGGCGGTGGCCGCCGGCCGCCGGTACGATCTCTACATCCTCACCAACACCGATATTCCATTCGTTCAGGACGGCATCCGCGACGGCGAGCATCTCCGGCAGTGGATGCACGACCGCTTTCGCGATGAGCTGACGCGTATGGGCACGCCGATGATAGTGGTGTCGGGTTCGCACGCGAAGCGTCTGGCGGAGGCAGTAGCACGAATCGACGCGTTGCTCGCGTAGTGTCCGCCTTCAGGCGGACTTGCGTTGTAGTGTCCGGCTTTAGCCGGACTGATAGAGTGTCTGGCTTCAGCCAGCCCGTGGGCTCCGGTTTGCCTTCACACCGGCATGTTCACTGGCAAGCCGGAACACCTGAAGGGGTTCGACTACCTCGGTCCACGACAGTATTTCCTGACCTTTTGCACCGACTCTCGCAGGCGATGCTTCGTCGCAGAAGATGCAGTGTCGATTGTTCGTACGCAGATTGAGCGCGCTGCGGCCGAAGAAGACGTTGCGCTTCTCGCGTACTGCTACATGCCTGACCACGTGCATTTCCTGACAGAAGGGAAAGCGGAGAACTCCGACTGTTTACGGTTCATCGCCCGCTCAAAACAGTTCTCCGGGTATCACTACAAAGCGAAGTTCGGTCACCGTCTCTGGCAGCGGTATGGTTACGAGCACACGCTTCGGAGCCACGAGGCCGCGATCAGCGTCGCTCGCTACATTCTCGAAAATCCCGTGCGGGCAGGATTGGTTGCGCGGATTGACGAGTACGAGTTCTCGGGATCGAGCGTGTATTCGCTCGAGCAGATCATCGAGGCGGTTCAACTTCGGAATGGGTGGTACAGCAGGTCCGGCTAAAGCCGGACACTACACCGAGGTCCGCCTGAAGGCGGACACTACATCGATGTCCGGCTAAAGCCGGACACTACGCCGACGTCCGGCTGAAGCCGGACACTACCCCTACACGCGTGTAGCGAGGAACTCGAGCAATCGTGTGAGCCGCGCGCGAGTGCGGTCGGGGCCGAGCCAGGCCAGCACTTCGAAGAGACCGGGGCTCATCGTCCTGCCGGTCACCGCCACGCGCGTCGCGTGAATCAGCGTGCCGGCCTTGATCCCGCGCGCGGTAGCGGTTCCCCGCACCGTGGCTTCCACCTGCGCGTCGTCGAACGGCGTTGCTTGCGACAGCGCATCGACCAATGCCGCAACGTGTCCCGCGAGATCCGGCGACGACAGATGTTTCTCGATCGCCTCCGGCTCATACTCGACGGCATCGACGACCAGCGGCCGGGCCTGCTCGACGAAATCGGTCAACCGCTTCGCGCGCGGTCGAAGGAGCTCGAGCAGACGATGGAAAGACGCGACGTCCCGGACGAGCGCCTGCCCGCCGAGCCCGCCTTCATCGAACATCGGCCGCAGAATGGCCGCGAGATCCGCAATCGACATCCGGGCGATGTACTGCCCGTTCATCCAGTCGAGCTTCTCGGTGTTGAACACCGCATTGCCGCCGCTGATGCCGTCGAGCGAGAAGCTGGCAATCATCTCCGTCGTCGTCATCAGCTCGCGATCGTCGCCGGGTGACCAGCCGAGCAACGCCAGGAAGTTGACCATCGCGTCGGGCAGGTAGCCCTGCCGCTGATACTCGGTCACCGACGTCGCACCGTGACGCTTGCTCAGACGCTTCTTGTCGCTGCCGAGAATCAACGGCACGTGCGCGAACCGCGGCACCGGTGCACCGAGTGCCTGGAACAGCAGCACGTGCTTTGGCGTGTTCGAGATGTGATCGTCCCCGCGGATCACCTCGGTGATCCCCATGTCCACATCGTCGACGACGACGGAGAGATGGTAGATGGGAGAGTCGTCGGATCGCAGGATCACGAAATCCTCGATGTTCGCACCGTCGAACTCGATGCGTCCGTGGACGGCGTCGTCAAATCCCGTGCTCCCGGCCGGCACCTTGAAGCGAATGGTGCGCGGTGTGCCGGCAGTCTCGAGCTCTTTCACGCGATTGGGGGAGAGTCCCAGACACGTGCGGTCATACTGCCAGGCTTCGCCGCGCTGCTCGGCGCGCTCACGTTCCTGACGAAGACGCTCTGGCGAGCAGAAGCAGGCGTAGGCATGACCTGTCTCGAGGAGCCGGTAGGCGGCACGGCGGTGCTGATCGAAACGCTGCGCCTGGAAATACGGCGCATGCGGTCCGCCGACCTCGGGTCCTTCGTCCCACATCAACCCCAGCCAGCGGAGGCCATCGAGGATGCCGGTGACCATGTCGGCCGACGATCGCTCGACGTCGGTGTCTTCGATGCGCAGCAGAAACGTGCCGCCATGCCGGCGCGCATAGAGCCAGTTGAAGAGTGCCGTGCGGGCGCCGCCGACGTGCAAGTAGCCGGTCGGCGACGGCGCGAAACGTACCCGTGGGGGCATTCGATCATTATCGATATGATGACAGACGTGCCGACACGCTTGTCGGATGAGATCTCCTCGTCGCATTCCCGTGATCCCGTCGCGACATCGAGTTTCCAGAGTCGTGCCTGTCCGGAGACGTCGACGTCGCGTGGCTCTCGCAGACTGCCTCGCGCCGCGCAGAGCGGCAGCACGTACGGAGGTGCGAGAGATGATGCTGTACGCGAAGCGCATGGCCACGATCTGGCTGTTGATCGTGACCACAACGGTTGCCGCGGCGGGGCAATCGACGGGATCGATCGAAGGGGTGGTCGCCGACTCGAGCGGAGCACGTCTGCCCGGCGTGATCGTCGAACTGATCGCCCCACGGGGCGCAACACCGGCTGCGACCGGCGTCACCGAAGGCGACGGCTCCTATCGTCTGCGGACGATCAGGCCCGGCGAGTATCTGGTGCGATTCACACTGGCCGGCTTCTCGCGCCCCGAAGTCCGTGCGTCCGTCACTGCTGGTGTGACGACCACGGTGTCGGCGACGCTCGAGGTCAACGGTCTCGCCGAGACGGTGAACGTTGTCGCCAACCGCATCGCGCTCGATGTCGCCACGTCGACGCAGACGTCCAGCTTTTCCGAGCGAGACGCTGACCGAGCTGCCGACCGCCTCGCGCAACTACACGCACGTGATCGTGGCGGAAGCCGGCGTCAACGCGCCGCTGCCCGGATCGCACGGGGCGCGGGCTGAACATCGCGACCAATCCCGGCACCCAGGCCGAGGACTCGTCGCAGTCGCTGAATCCGAGCGTCAACGGCGCGCGGCCGACCAACAACGGGCTGCGCATCAACGGCATCGACGCGACGAACATGCTCAACGCGAGCGGCGGCCTCGGCAACAGCATCAACATCCCGCTCGACGCGCTGGAAGAGGTCGAAGTGCAGACGGCGCTGCCCTCGGCCTCTCGAGGCCGCAATGGCGGCGGCAACGTCGAGCTGATCACGCGCGCCGGAACGCGATCGCTTCTCGGGTTCGGCCGGCTACTACTTCCAGCACGAGAAGCTGAACGCGAACGAGTTCTTCCTGAATCGCGCCGGCGTCGCCGAAGCCCGAGTTCCGCCGCAACGACACGACGATCACGCTCGGCGGCCCGGCTGCGGCGCGGCCGCACGCACTTCTTCGGGGCGGTGCAGCGGCAGGGCTTCCAGTCCGGCTACGCCACCAACGCGAACGCCGCCACCGGTCTGCCGACCGGGCTGACCGACGTCCGCACGCCCGAGACGATTGCCGCCGTCGCGAACGAATGGATTCGCACCGGCGTCGCAGGACGATCCCGCGCTTCGCGCAGAACTTCATGAACGCGCTGCGCGCGTTCCCGGCCGAACAGCAGGCCGGACTCATCGCGCAGTTCTTCGCCGATCCGGCGCGGCTCGTCTTCCGCCAGCTGACGCCGGCTGACATTCATCCCGGTCGCGATCAACATCCTGAACCGAAGCGCGACGGCCAGCTCCTGATTCCGTCGCCGACCGGCAGCCAGCCGCTCCTGCGCGGCAACGGCACGTTCGGTCGGAGTATCTGCAGCAGCAGGTCGATTCCGACCGAGCTTGAGCGGCTTCTCCGGCTTCGGGTCGGTGCAGCATCGCATCGGCGATTCGAACCAGACGCGCGCTGACGCTGACCCGATCGAAGCAGGACGTCGACGAAGCGTTCGGCTGGGCCGACGCGTCGCCGTCGCCGACGCTGGGCCAGACGCCGGCGTGGCTCGGCGGCGTCTCGAACACGCACACGTTCGGCTCGCGTGTGCTGCACGAGGCCAACGTCGGCTACTACGACCTGCAGAACACGCGCATCTCGAAGAACCGCGACATCCTCAACTCGACGCTCGGCATCTACAACCCGCTCGAGTACGCGATCGGCGGCCTGGCCGCGCTGATGCCGACGATCGACATCATCACGCAGCGCAACTCCGGCGGCATCGGCAACGCCTGGGACTTCTGGGACATCCAACGCGTGTGGAGCGCGTCCGACCGCTGGTCGTTCGTCACCAGTCGCCACACGCTGCAGGCCGGCGTCGAGTACCGGCGCATCAATCTCGAGGGCGAGTTCATGGCGCGCACCAACGGCGACCTGGACTACGACAACTGGGTGTTCTTCTTCACCGGCCACGGCGCGTCGGGCGGCGGCTCCGACCTCGACCAGGGTGACACGCGGCGCAACTTCTTCGCGCAGCGACATCGGCGTGCTTCGTGCAGGACGACTGGCAGCTCGGCGGCGGGCTCACCGTCAACGCCGGCCTCCGCTACGACGTGTTCGGCAACTTCACCGAGCGCAACGGCCGGATCGGCAACTACTACCTGCCCGATGTGGCCGCGCAGCTGGGCGTGCAGCCGGGCTTCCAGGTGCCGGGCAACGCGCCGTTCTTCGCAGCCGAACTTCACGCCGCTGTCGATCGGGCTCTCGGTCGATCCGGGCACGCCGATCGACCTGAGCCAGATTCACGAGGCGAAGTACGAGTCCACGATCAGGCCGGATCTCAACAACGTCGCGCCGCGCATCGGTGTGGCCTGGCAGCCGTCGTTTGCGCCGAAGGTCGTCGTGCGCGGTGGATGGGGCATCTACTACGAGCGGACCGGCGCCAGCTACAAGCGTGACCTGCAGCTCTCGGCGCCGTTCTTCTTCTACCAGAACGTGCCGTCGCCGCCGAGAACATGGCCGACCCGTACCCGCGGCTGAACGTCAACCCGTTCGAGATCCCGCTGCGACGTGCAGATCGTCCGCGACGCCAACGGCGCGCCGCGCTGGGTGAAGGCGGACGGCACGCCGTTCCCCGCGACCTCGCCGTTCACCGCGAAGAGCAACACCTTCATCGATCCGCTGCTGCGCACGCCGTATCTCCAGCAGTGGACGACCAACGTGCAGTACGAGCTGCGGCCGGGCGTGCTCGCTTGACCTCGGCTACGTCGGCTCGCGTGGCACGGGCCTGCTCGGCAAGATCAACCTCGCCGTTCCCGTCGATCCGCGCGTGACGCCGGTCAACGGCTTCACCGACATCTACGACCGGCTCGGGCGTCTCATCAACCCCGACTTCTTCGTGCCGGCCGAGTTCCTCGGGCCTGAACCGCAACGGCGGATTCCAGCAGCTCACCAACATCGGGCGCTCCACGTATCACAGCCTGCAGTCGAAGGTGCGCGCGCAGGCTGGGCCGCACGCTCACGACCAACGTCGCCTACACGTTGAGCCGGTCGATGGACACGCTGTCGTCGGACGGCGGGCTCGTCGAGCACGATCCCGCGCGGCCCGAGAACAACTTCGGTCCGTCCGACTACGACCGCACGCATCGTCTGACGACGAGCTTCATCCTCGAAGTCCCTGGCGCCGGCGCAGCGCGGCTCGATCACCAGCGCGCTCACGCGCAACTGGAGCCTCGTCCGGCATCTTCACCTATCAGTCCGGCACGCCGTTCTCGGTGATCGGCAATCCGACGCGGAACGCCTTCTTCGCGCAGGTGGCGCGGCCGCGCGTCAGCTTCGCGCCCGGCAAGACCATCGACGACGCGGTGAAGTCGGGACCGGTCCAGGATCGACTGGACAGCTACTTCGACGTGACCGCCTTCCAGGACTCGCTCGATCAGTGGGGCAACACCGGACGCAACATCCTGCGCGGTCCGTCGCAGGTGCAGCTCGACCTGACGCTCGCGCGCACGCTGGCGCTCACCGCCGCGGCAGCGCCTCGAGGTGCGGTGGGAGGTCTACAACGCGCTGAACACGCCGGTGTTCGCGAACCCGGCATCGACGTTCGCCGCCAACGGATACGGCACGGCGGGGCAGATCACCTCGACCATCGGTGGTCCCCGCACGATGCAGCTGGCGGCTCGATTCCTGTTCTAGGAGGCGATCATGCAGAAAGGCGATTCATCGTTCTCGGCGCGCTCGGCTGTGTATCGTGCTCGCGGTGGCCGACGCTGCAGACGCCCGGCGCAGACGGCCGGCCACGTCCGCAGGACGTGCCCTACCAGCAGAGCCGATGCGCTGGTACAAGGGCAACACGCACACGCACACGATCAACAACGGCGGTGACAGCACGCCGGACGAGGTCGTGACGTGGTATCGCACGCACGGCTATCAGTTCCTGGTGCTGACCGATCACAACTTCCTGACCAACGTCGACGGTCTCAACGCGATCGCACGGCGCCGACGAGAAGTTCCTGGTCGTCCGCGGCGAGGAGGTGACCGCGCGCGCCGGCGACAAGTCGGTGCACGTCAACGGTCTCGACATCAAGACGCTGGTCGAGGCCTACAACGGAACGCACGGTCGGCGAGACGCTGCAGCGCAACATCGACGGCATCCGCGCCGCGTCGGGCGTGCCGCACATCAACCATCCGAACTTCGGATGGGCGCTGACCACCGACGATCTGCGCCGCGCGCGCAACTACAAGATCTTCGAGATCCACAACGGTCATCCGACCGTAAACAACCTCGGCGGCGGCGGCGTGCCCGGCCTCGAAGAGGTCTGGGATCGCCTGCTGACGCAGCGGCACCATGGTCTACGGCATGGCCACCGACGATGCGCACGTGTTCAAGGATCCGGGCAACCCGATGGTGTCCGGTCCGGGTCGTGGGTGGGTGATGGTGCGTGCGCCGCGGCTCGAAGCCGGCGCGTTGATGCAGTCGCTCGAACGCGGCGACTTCTACGCGTCAACCGGCGTCGTGCTCGATGATGTGATCGCGACGGAACGAAGCCTGGCGGTCAAGATCAAGACCGAAGGCGTTTCCAAGTACCGCGTCCAATTCATTGGCCGCGGTGGCCAGATTCTGAGCGAGGTGGCCGAACCGTCAGCCACGTATACGTTCAAGGGCGACGAGGGTTACGTGCGTGCGAAAGTGATCGAGAGCAACGGACGCGTGGCCTGGGTGCAGCCGGTCTCGGTATCGAACCGCACGTCGTCGGCCAGCATGGGATGGGCGGCGCCGATCCTCATCGCGGGGCTGGTTGGCTATCGCGCCCGCGAATTCCGGCGGCGACAGCGGCGGCTCTGAACACAGTCTTGTTTCTGATCGAACAATTCTGAAATCGATCGACGCGCGCCATGTGCGTTTTTTGCGGCTGTGCTGGGGTTTCTCGAGCGGTACGTCACTTGCTCGACCTAGGGGAAACCCCGAGGCCAATAGAAACGCAGCATGGCTCAGATCCTTGTTGTCGCCATGAGGTCGGATACCTCGCCCGCGATGGGGCTGTTGAGAGACAGCGGCCACGAAGTCGTGTTCGCACCCGGCTTCGAACCGGCGATCCGCAAGCTGGATCAGATCGGGCCCGACCTGTTGATCACCGACGTTCGTCTGGGCGGATTCAACGGCCTGCATCTGGTGATTCGCAGTCAGAGCACGCGCCCCAACATGCGGTCGATCCTGCTGGATCGTGTTCACGATCCGGTCGTTGCTCTGGACGCCGAGCGCCACGGCGCTGTCTATCTGGGTGGGCCGGTGAATCTGGCGGTCATCTCCGAGCAGATTTCGAAGCTGCTCAATGAGACTGGTCCGCAGCGGCGATGGCCGCGAAAGCAGCCGATCAAAGGTCTGGTCTTTCACGTGGCGCGCCGCTCCGCGCGCGTGATCGACATCAGCTACGGCGGCATCCGTCTCGAGCTGCCACCGGCGGAATCGATTCCGGCCAAGTTCCGGATGGCGATTCCCGGATTCGACGGTGTCTTCCGCGCCAAGCCGGTATGGTCGCGCTATACGCCGGTCGGTTCGATCTCCTGCGGCGCTGAGCTGCTCGAAGCCAATCCGCAGGTCATCGCGCAGTGGCGCCAGCTCGTGGATTCGATTCACGCGAGTCAGAAGACGTAGCGCGTCAGGGCTGCCTTCAGGCAGCCCACGGCCGCAACCTGGAAAGTGGCCCTACGTCATGATTCCCATAAAGAAGAGCACGAGCTCGAAGACCAGGATCAGCACGATCATGATCTCGAGCGTCTCGCCACGCGCCATCGCCGTCTGCTCGACGGCGAAACGATAGATATCGTCGAGCGTCTTGAGCTTGTCGCGGACGTTCGCCTTCCAGTGGTCGAGGCCGATACGCGAGCCGGCAAGGCTGAACAGGCGGGCCGTGTAGACATCGCCGGCGAACTTCAGGGCGTTCTCGGTGCGATCGGTCAGCTCGTTGACGTCGATGAAGAGCGCGTGCACCTGCTGTGCGGACCGCGTGTAGCGGCGCCCGAACCAGCCTTTGAACCAGCTCGGACGCTGCAGGTCCGCGTAAATCCGCTCGAGCTCGCGATCGAGCAGCTCGTCGTAGTAGCGGAACTCCACGAGCTGTGAGTTGACGAACTCGAGGATGTCGACGGCGGCCTGACCGCCGCTATCGGTGTCGTAGACGAACGCAGCGTTCCACGTCGGCACCACGAGATCGCATTCAAAGTAGGAGAGGCGATGGCGCAGCACTTCCTCGCGCTCCTGACGGCTCAGATTCTCGCGCTCGCCGCGAAGCAGCCTGGCGATGTCGTGTCCACGCTGATCGAGCAGTGCATCCGCGGTTTCGGCCCCGGCTGAGGCGGTCAGCGCGAACACCAGATAGTCCTCCGCGACGAACTGGGTTCGCGGCGCAGTCATCGCCGCTGACAAGCGGTTCACCAGATCGCGGCAGAGTGTGTCGGCGGTCGAGGCGAGCCGCGGATCGTCCTGCCACGTGAGCGCCCGCTCGATCAGCTCTGGCCACGACGGCGGCAGCGGACCGACAAGCGCAACCGAGAGGACCCCGTAGTCATAGAGCTTGAACCGGACGCGGAAGCCCAGCGCATCGGCCACCCCGATCGCCTCACCATCGATGGTGAGCGGCGGCTGGCGATACTGCACATACGACGGCGTCGTCGCCTTCGGACTGAGGCGGGCCTGAGCGGTAGGCGCAATCAGCGTCGCGACCCTCGCCAGATCGATGACCTCGGCGGCTTCATACAGGAAGAGGACAGTCACCTGCCCCGAGAGATGGTCTGGCATCGTGGACCTGATCCAAGTATCGCCTGCTCAGCCGCTGACGTTCAGGTCCGGCCCAAGGTCCGGCTAAAGCCGGACACTACCTAAGTCCGGCTAAAGCCGGACACTACCTGAGTCCGGCTAAAGCCGGACACTACGACGAGCGTTGCGGCGGCGTCGCAGGACGTACGCGACGAGACCACCCATCGCGAGGCTGTGGCCGATGCGGATGCCGTAATCCTGTAGAACGGAGGCTGCGGCATCCGCGGTCCCATTGATATCGGCGTGCGATGGCTCCAGCCTGATTGGCCTGCTCGTTTGTGGTCCCTGAAGCCACTCGACAGCCGCGCCCGTGCTCCCGGTCGTCGTCGCCAGCTGGTATGCGCCGAAGATAAACGTGCTCCGCCAGGTGAACGCGTGTGGCCCGTGGGCGCCCTTCGCGATCAGGTGCATCTCGACCTGCGCGGTGTCGTCGACCACAACCTCCCGGAGTGCGAGTCTCAGCGGCCTGCCCGCCGACGCGGGCATCGAGATGTTCGAGTAGCGTGGGGAAGAGTGACTCTATTCGTCTGCGCCGGTGGTCGGCTGTCGCGGGCGGATCCGCTGCGGCAGCACCGGCGAGCGCCTCCAGCTTGGCTATCAAGGGGTCGGCTTCAGCGGCGATAGTGATGACTACCGTGTCGGGGTCAGTCATCCTCACCGACACAATCGTGCTGGCCAGCGTGTGCGCGCGTCCTGCCGCCGCGTTCAGCACGAGCGCGGCGAACAGGACACCACGGCACAAGACGTGGCTCATCGGCGAGCCACGCCGAAGCCTTCGGCGGAGGCGGGAGGCTGGACACTACGCTCGGCGGCCTGAGCGATCGCGGCAGCGTGTGCACGAATGACGCGGTCGCGTGAACCGGTGCGCAGCGCGAGATCGATCATGGTCTTTGCTTTGGCAATTCGACCGGTCTGGAAGTACGCCCAGGCCAGCGCATCGGCCGTGAAGATGTCGTTGCGCTCGATTCGGGCCTTTTCGCCAATAGCGATCGCCTCGTCGAGACGACGGCCGCGCTCGGCGAGGAAACGCGCGAGACGCGACGGCTCCGGCGCGTCGGTCTGCCACGCCGCTTCCGCCAATCGATACTGCCGTTCGGCAGCGTCGGTCTGACCGAGCTTGGTCAGCAGATCTCCCGAATAGGCGAGGTCTGCGGGCGTCGGATTCGTTTCGAGCACTGCCATGACGACTGTCGAGGGCGGTGCGGATGTCGCCACCGGCTTCGGCGACGCGGGCAAGGCCGATTTGGGCGAACGGATGTCGGGGAAACGCGTGCGCGGCCGCGAGGAACTCGCGGCGCGCGTCCGTCAGCTGGCCGATCTCCAGATGGAGCTCGCCCAGCTGTGCGTGATGCCACGCCAGCGACTCGGGATCGTGCGCGCTGGTCGCTTCGGCCGCCATGCGCATCGTGCGCAACGCGCCGACGAGATCGCCCCGCAGCTCGCGCGCGTACGACACTCGTGCGTATGCGGCGGCGGTCGGCTTGATCGCCGCCATCCGGTCGAAGGCGTCGAAGGCGGCGTTGTACTCGCCGCGCTCGACGTGTGCGTCGCCGATCACGCCCCACACCCACGCATCGTCGGCACGAATCGTCCGGCAGCGTTCGGCTTCGCGAAGTGCGTCAGCAAAGCGGTGCTGCGACAGGTACGTCGCGGCCAGCATGCGTCGGGCGTCGTAACGATCGGCGTCGCGCGCCAGCACGTCGAGCAGCACTCGCTCGGCTTCTCTGGCGAGACCCGCGTTGCCAGACACGCGTGTCTGCCGTAGCAGCGCGTCGGCCAGCATCACCGCTGCCGGCGCATCATCCGGAGCCTTCGCGACTCTCTCGCGCATCGTCGCGATCGTTCGCTCGAGCTCAGCACGCGACGTCGAGATCTGGCCGCTGCCGAGGAGGGGAGTGACACTTGCCGCGGACTGACGTGCCGCAGGCCGTGAGCACGCCGCCGTGGCGATAATGACTGCCGCACCAAACGCGAGGAACGTGAGCGCGCGAGTCACAGCCAGCCGCCTCAGAACCTGACGACGAGTCCTGCCGATGCTCGCCAGAACTCGAAGCGGGAGAGATCGAGACCGAACGGATTCGCGTCGGAGTCGGATGTGCCGACAGTTCGGATGTAGCGAACATCACCGCGGACGCCGGTGTGCTCCGAGAAGTGGCCGAGGATGCCGCCGCCGACGTTGAAGCCGAACTTGTTGACCTCGAGCACGGCCAGGTCGCCAGCTTCGGCGAGATGCGGCCGCACGAGTCCAGCGCCGCCTGCGCCGTAGGCCTGCGCCGCGCCGCCGTTCCAGAACCGGTAGAGCGCGTTGCCCATGACAGTGGTGACGCGGCGGTGTGTCAGAAACCCATTCGGTTCGAAGAAGTCGGGCGCGTCCGCAACTTCGCCTTCGATTCCAAGCCTGCTGCCCATCCATCCGGCGGAGGCGCCGTAGACCAGCGCCGATCTGGTGGTGTCGCCGCCGAAGGTCGTCCCGACGAACGGCGACGCGAACCAGGAGTGGGATTCCGTCTGCGCTGCAGCCATGGACGGCATCGAAAGCGCAGACACAACGATCGCGAGTACGACGAGTGGTCGCATGAAGAACTCCTGAACAAAGTGGTTCTTGGTCCTTGGGTCTTGGTCCCTCGTCCGTCCCTGGTCCCTCGTCCTTGGTCCGACTCGGAACCACGGACCCCGGGACCAAGGACCAAGGACGGACCAGGAAACGAAGAACCTAGGACCAGGGACTAGTTGGTATTGCCTGCAGTTGGCGTGGCCACGAACGGGAACGAGGCAAGGAACGGCTTGTCGTTGCCGGCGACGCCGTCGCCGAGTTGCGCGTTGATGCCGTTGTTGAAGTTCGGCGTCAGCGGCGTCGCGCCGGCGACCGCGCGCAGCGCGATGTCCACCACGTCGTCGCCGAGACGGCGGCCGTTCGGGAAAGCCGGCGACGTCGCCGCCGAGCACGCCGAGCGGATTCGGATTCGGCGTCGGCGGAATGGCGACGTTCAGGCGCAGCATCTCCGACGGCGTACGCCCGGCGGCTGATTCAGATCCGGAATGCCGGTCAGGAAGATCGTGACCAGATCGTTGCGCGGCGTCGGCGGCGACTGGATGCCGAAGAGCGCCAGCAGCAGCTTCGGCACTTCCGGATCGGTCACGAAGTTGAGCGCCGCGGCGTCGCCGGTCGGCTCGAGCGAGTTGAACGCGTCCTTCACGCCGCGCGGAATCACGACTTCGTTGACGAGCGGCTGACCGAGCCGCGACACCTGCACGTAGTTGGCGCTGTAGCGCTCCTGTCCGCCGCCACGGCTCGTCACCGACGGCCGGCTGGTCGTGGACCACACGCCGATGACGGCGTTGGGATCGGTCGCCGTGGACGGACGCGCGCCGTTGGCGGTCAGCGTCGAGATCGGCACTTCGATGGCGATCGTGTGGACGTTGAAGCCGGCGAGCGAGTCGGAGTTGTTCGTGTCGGCCGGCGGCACGGCGAGCAGATCGAACACGTTCAGATCGACGAAGAACGGGTCGTCGCGCTGACCGGCGAACACCTGCGTGCCGTTCGGCAGCGGACGCACGGCGGCCGCGGCCAGCGCGTCGTAGTTGGGCGTCGAGCGGAAGCCGACGTTCACCGGCGGCGTCGGCAGATTGGTCGCCGAGCACTGTGCCGCGCCCGCGGCGGCGCGGACCGTCGATGCGCGTGACCGTGTAGAACTGCCGGACGTTGAAGGTCGGCGAGTCGAGCGACGTGATCGGGCCGGTGTTGTAGAGGAACGTGTTCGGGTTGCGAACGTCGGTGCGGAACGTGAACTGAAACGTGACGTCCTCGACGGCGTCGCCGTTGTTGTCGACCATGATTTCGTAGAGCACGTTGTCGTCGAACTTGAAGAAGTTCGGGCCGCCGTACGGCGCTTCGAAGCGGAATGAAGTTGGCGATGAGCGTGACCTGGTCGGGGGCGTTCGGGCTGACGAACGCGTAGACGTCCGTGTTGTCGGCGAGCGGATCCGGGCTGATGAGCGGCGCCTCGCGATGACTCGACGCCTGCACTGCCGTCATCGCCAGTGCAGCAACGGCGACGGCCGTCATAGACAGCCTCCAGATTCCTTTCACGATCCACCTCCAGCGCCCGGCCGTGCGCCAGGGCGTGTTGTCTGAGGAACCTACGAGGTGGAGCCGGAATCGGATTGCTTACTGACGGCAGTGCACCAGCGACCAGATTCTCGGCGTGTTCACCTTCTTGACCGAGACAAGCCTGAGTCCGGCTTGAGCGAGCAGGACCGAGAGATCGAGGTCGGACCGGAATCCTGCGCGTGCCGTCAGAGGCGAGAGCCAGCGCTCGAGGGCCGACAGCAGCGGGTCGGTGCTGAGAAAGTGGTTCAACAGCACGATGTCGCCGCCGGCGCGGCAGACGCGGCGCATCTCCTTGAGCACTGCGACCGGGTCGGGGACGACGCTGATCGACGTAGGCGGCATAGACGACGTCGAACGATTGATCGGGAAAGCCCAGGCTCGATGCGTCCATTTGCCGAAGCTGGACATTGTTGCGCCCCCGCGATTCGACGTGGCGGGCCGCTTCCCGCAGCATCGGCTCTGAGAGATCGATTCCCACAACGCGGCAGTTCGAGGGATACAGAGTTGCTGTCAGTGCCGTGCCGATACCCACTTCGAGAATCTCGTCGCCTGCCGCTCAGCGGCAGCGCACGCATGGCTTCGACGCGGCCGCCGTGCAGGATCGGGCCGAAAATCCCGTTGTACACCGAGGCCAGTCGCGCGTAGAGGCGTTCGACGAGATCCTGATCGACGCTGGTGACGGAGAGCTGGTCAGTCGGAGGCGTGACTCATAAGCATGAAACGTGCATAGCGGCCGCGATATATGCCCCACGTCCGATACGCCCGAATGCCATGAGCCCACTATTGCTGTCCCGTCGGTGCGCCTGACGGCTGAGTTTCGCGAGATGCCCGGGCTTCGCTTGACCACCCAGCAGACCGCGCGCCTGATCGGTGTCGATGTCGAGACGGCGTCGTCCGTCCTGACGGCACTCGTCGACCGCGGCTTTCTCCGCCTTACAGCGAACGGGTACGTCCGGGCTTGAGCCGGGCGTGATACAGCACGACCCACGGTCGCGCTGCCATCAACTCCGCCATCCGACACCACCCGCAATTGAGCACCAGCTCCTCCGCGGCCAGGAGATTACTCCATCGGCCGTCGTCGGAGCTGGGAAGTCGTACTTCCGTATCTCCCCAGAACGCCGCGTCGAGCGGAACCGCGTTCGCGGCTGATCGATCGGTGAGCCGCGGCACGATGACCGACGACACGCGAGTCCGGTCCGCGCCGCTCGAACGCGACCACCGATGCCGCGCGAGCTGCCGCGCACGCGCAATGGCCGGTAGCTCGCCTCACGCAACAGCCGATCGTGATCCGCGCGGAAGTGCAGCAGCGTGGTCGTCATCTGCAGCTTCAGGTCGCGGCTCGCCCCGCCGGGAGACGATTGAAACGTGTGGGCAAGACGTTCGGACGCGCGACGCGAAGTCCACCGGGCGGCGGTTGTCGGGATCGGTCAGCGTGAATCGCCAATCCTCGCAGCCCTGATAGAAATCCGGCACGCCCGGCATGAAGCACTTCAGCACGAGCTGCGAGATCGAGTGACAGTTGCTCACCGGCTCGATGAGGTGCACGAACGCGGCGACCGATTGCCGGAACTCGTTGGCCTCGTCCTCGAGCAGCACGCGGCGCACGAACGACTCGAGTCCGTCCTCGTAGTCGGCGTTCGGGCGTATCCAGCTGGTGACGAGCTGGGCTTCGCGCACCGACTTTCGCATATAGCCGACGAGCCGTTCGACGAGATCCGGCGCAGACGCGGCCCGTCCGCATCGACGCTCGTCGGGGTTCCACATGCCGACCAGCGCCTGGTAGAACCGGTACTCGTCCCGGGCTTCCGGGCACGATCCACGCCGCGTCGTCTGCCGATAGGGCGTGTTCAGCGCGATCCACCGGCCCGCAGCGATGACCCACTCGTGGGCAAACACGCTGATCGTCGCGATGCGCATCCGCGCGTCCTCGCCCAGCTTCGTGTCGTGAGTGGACGTGGCCGTCATCGAGTTCGGCCAGTGCTTCGCACGCTGCTCGTTGAAATGGTGGAACTCGCGAATGGTCAGCGACGGAGCGGCCGGGTTCCCGCCGACCTCGTTCAAGGCCAGCAGTGTGTTGTCGCGATAGAACGCCGTGTCTTCCACGCCTTTCGCGTGCACGCCGCTGGTGTACTGCTGCAGCCGCTTGACGAGTAGCGCGCGCCGCGCGGCCAGCGCGGGATCGTCCACGAGCTCGCCAAGGAGCAGCGACCGCAGGAAGGCGAACGCCGACGAATCCATGGCCGGATTGCGCCGTTCGGCCAGTTCGAGACTCTCGACGACGATCTGCCGTTCGGCCTCGCGATCCTGTCCCATGCCGAGATACGTGCGATAGACCGGCATCGCGGCGACGAATGCGACCAGCGCTTCGTGCAGTGAATTCAGCGAGATGTCGCGCGTGGTCCACGAGGAATCCGCCACCCGCTTCAGCTCGTGGGCGAGGATGGTGACGCCGCTCAAGAGCGCGGCGCGCATCATCAGCCGCTTGCAGCGATGCGCCTCCTCCCGGAACGGGATGGAGTCCTCCACCAGCCGCTGGAAGAAGCGCCGCAGGATCCGCACGCCGCGGCCGCTCACGAACAGACGGTTGAGCGCGTCGAGGGCGTCGTAGCCGGTGGTGCCGTCAACCGGCCAGTGCGTGCCCAGCCGTTCCGACGGATCGAGCACCTTCTCGACGACGAGCCACGGGGACGCGCCGGCGACACCGTTTCGAGATCGGCTCTGCAGCTGCCGGAGATAGCCGAGTGGGTCCAGCAGCCCATCGACGTGATCGACACGCACACCGTGCACGACGTCTTCCGCGGCGAGCTTGCGGACCAGTTCGTGGCTGCGCGTGAACACGTCGGGATCCTCGGCGTGCGTCGCGATCAGCTCGTTGATCCCGAAGAACCGCCGGTAGT
Organism: uncultured Acidobacteriota bacterium; assembly: GCA_963728305.1. GTDB lineage: Bacteria > Acidobacteriota > Vicinamibacteria > Vicinamibacterales > UBA2999 > Gp6-AA40. The sequence continues at coordinate 300,278 of CAVSKE010000045.1, read as the reverse complement.
TGATCTCGTCATTGGCCGGCCGCCAGTACGCGAGCCGGTAATGCTGCTGTTCGAGCAGTTGATGCAGCAGGTGCGGGTTGCGGTTGATCTCGGCGACCGCGTCGTCGACGGGCTGATCCGGCCACGAGCGTGTCCAGCGTCGACGGCGCCAGCGGAAGCGGCAGCGAACCGCAGCGAATCTGATACTCGTGAGGTCCGTCGCTCGACCTGAACGACGCCTCTTCATCAGGGCTTGCGCCGTACTGGCTCCTCCAGGATCGGCAGGAGCACCTTGTCGCGCACCAGACCGGTCAGCGGACGCCAGTCGATGTCGAAGAACCGCGCCGCCGGACTCGATGGACCATCGCGAAGCACCTTCCGCCAGAGCGCGTTGTGCTCGGGATCGGCCGCCATGTGATTCGGCACGACGTCGAGAACGGCGCCCATGCCGTGGACCCGCAACGTGTCGGCGAGCCGCCGCCACGCAGCCTGGCCGCCCAACTCACGATTGATGCAGCCGTAGTCGACGATGTCGTAGCCGTGCGGGCTGCCGGGGCGAGCCGTGTAAATGGGCGAGAGATACACATGGCTGACCCCCAGTCGCGCCAAGTACGGAACCTGAGCGGCAAGGTCGTCGAGCGTAAAACGGTCCGATAGCTGCACGCGATACGTGCTGGTCGGGACAGTTCGTTCGCGATCGGCGGCCACGCCGCCTCTCTTCGCATCGGACGTGCCACTTGCTGCGCCCATTTTGCGCAATCGGACCGTGACGGCATCAAGCTTGCGCCCGGATGTTCCGTTTCAGATGTCGAAGCTCGAGAGTGCTCGAACTGCCGCTGCCGATAGTCGAGCGGCGTCTGCCCGTGTCGACGTGGAACCAGCGCGAGCTCATCAGTCGCGAATGGCTGGTGACCAACGGCCTGGGTGGCTACGCGTCCGGCACGCTGGCCGGCCCCCCGACCCGTCGCTATCACTCACTGCTCGTCGCGGCGATGCCGGCGCCGCTCGGCCGGCTGGCGCTGCTCGCGCATCTCGACGAGCGCATCCGTCTTCCGCATCGGCGTGTCGGCTGGCTCAGCCGCCGCGATGAATCCTCGCCGGTGGTCGTCACCGACTTCCGGCTGGTCGGCGGTCTGCCGGTGTGGCGCTACACGTTCGACGAGGTCGTGCTCGAGAAGCGGCTGTTCATGCCCAACGAGCAGAACTCAATCTTCGTCACCTACACTCTCGTGAAGGCGACCAGACGCGATTCGCTTCGGGCTGCGTCCGATGGTCGCGATTCGCATGCACGAGGCGCCGGTCGATCGCACCGTTCCGCAGGAGCCGGTCCTCGTCGCGCATCAGCGCTGTCTCGAGGTGAACGCCGGCGAGACGGTGCCGACGATCAGGCTGGCCGTCCGCGATCACGCGGCGACGTTCACGGTCGACTCCGTGACCGAAGATCTTCACTACGAGCTGGAAGAGCAGCGCGGCTATGCGGCCGACGGCAGCACGTGGAGTCCTGGCTACTACAAGGTCGATCTCGCTCGAACACCAGCAGGTCACCTTCATTGCCTCGACCGAGCACCTGGGCGTCATCGATGCCCTGTCGCCGAACGACGCCTGGCAGACAGAACTCGATCGCCGCACGCGGCTGCTCGGTCGCGGCGGGCAATCCGGACCCTCAGAGCCTGACCGCCGAACTGGTGCTTGCCGCGGATCAGTTCGTCATCAAGCCGGCCACACGCACCGCCGATACCGCGCGCGCCAAAGCCGCGGGCGAGAACGCACGCAGCATCATCGCCGGCTATCACTGGTTCACCGACTGGGGCCGCGACACGATGATCAGCCTGGAGGGACTCGCGCTCTCGACCGGCCGCGCGGTCGAGGCGCGCGATACGCTGCTCACCTTCGCGCAGCACCTCAATCAGGGACTGATTCCCAATCTGTTCCCCGAGGGTGATCAGCACGGCCTGTATCACACGGCGGACGCGACGATGTGGTTCTTCCACGCGATCGATCGCTACGTGACGATGACGCGTGACGTGGACACTCTGCGCGAGCTGCTGCCGGCGCTCGACGAGATCATCCGGCATCACCGCGCCGGGACGTTGTTCGGCATCCGCGTCGATCAGGACGGTCTGCTGACACAGGGAGATCCGCAGCTTCCGCTCACGTGGATGGATGCCAAGGTCGCGGACTGGGTCGTCACGCCGCGGCGCGGCAAACCAGTCGAGATCAACGCGCTCTTCTACAACGCCGTGCGCCTGCTGGCGGAATGGCGGACGGCGCTCAATGTTCCCGACCATGAGCTCGAGCCGCTTGCCGAACGCACCAGACAGTCGTTCAATCAGCGATTCTGGTACGACCGTGGCGGCTATCTCTACGACATCGTCGATGGTGAGGCCGGCGATGATGTGTCGTGCCGGCCGAACCAGATCATGTCGTTGTCGCTGCGCTACCCGGTGCTCGACGAATCACGCTGGCCCGCCGTGCTCGATGTCGTGACACAGAAGCTGCTCACGCCGCTCGGACTGCGCACACTCGATCCCGAACATCCGGATTTCAAGGCGCAGTATTTCGGCGACCTGCGGGCACGGGATGCGGCGTATCACCAGGGTACCGTGTGGGCGTGGCTGATTGGTCCCTACATCGACGCCTGGCTGCGCGTGAACCCCGGTGGCCGGCAGCAGGCGCTGAAACTTCTCGGCGCCTTCGACGGCCATCTGAGCGAGGCCTGTGTCGGGAGCATCAGCGAGGTGTTCGACGCGATGCCGCCACACGCGTCGCGCGGCTGCGTGGCGCAGGCGTGGAGCGTCGCGGAAGTGCTTCGCTGCCTCGTTCGATTGCATGCCTCGTGAGCGTCCCCATGACAGCAGACTCTCATGTCGGTAGATAGCGTGGAGATCGTTTCCTCGGGCGACGTGGATCTCGGTGCGCGGGCGGGAAAGGACGCGGTGACGTTCACCGTGTGGGCGCCGCGGCACGACGCCCTCATGTTGCGCCTCCACGATCGTGATGTCCCATCGGAATGGCGCGACATCCCGATGGAACCGCGGCCCGATGGGTACTTTGCGGTGACCGTACCCGGCGCACGCGCCGGACAACGCTACTGGTTCAAGCTGAACGAGGCGCTTCGTCCAGACCCGGTCTCACGGTATCAACCCGAGGGCGTCTTCGGTCCGTCAGCGATTGTCGACCCCGCGTCGTTCCCCTGGACCGACACCGACTGGACCGGCGCACCGCCGCGCCATCGTAACGTCGTCTACGAGATGCACGTCGGGACGTTCACGACTGCCGGCACCTGGGGTGCGGCGCGCGCACAGCTCCAGCGGCTGTCAGACCTCGGCGTCACGACCCTCGAGATCATGCCGCTCTCCGAGTTCTCGGGACGATTCGGCTGGGGCTACGACGGCGTGTTTTTCTTCGCGCCCTTCCACGAGTACGGGACGCCCGACGATGTACGCGTCTTCATCAACGATGCCCATCGTCTCGGTATCGCGGTGATTCTGGATGTCGTCTACAACCATCTTGGTCCGCTCGGGAACGTCCTCCATGAGTTCAGCGACCGCTACCTTGCCGATTACGACACCGAATGGGGACGTGGATTCAACGTGGACGGCCCGCAGTCGGCACAGGTACGGGCGTTCATGCGCGCCAACGTGCGCCACTGGATCGACGAGTACCACTTCGACGGCCTTCGCTTCGATGCCATCCACTCGATCGTCGACCGCTCCAGCGAGCACGTCGTGTACGAGCTGACCCGGCATGCCCGGGCGATCGCGCATCCACGCCGCCTGTTCGTCGTGGCGGAGAACGAGTCGCAGAACGTCGAATTCCTGACCGATGTCGGTGAGCGTGGCGGCGGAGGGCTGGACGGGATCTGGAACGAGGACTGGCATCATGCCGCGTTCGTGGCGCTGACCGGTCAGAACTCGGCGTACTGCACGGACTACGACGGCTCGGCCAACGAGTTCGCGGCGATGGCGCGCTGGAACCTGCTCTATCAGGGGCAATGGTATTCGTGGCAGAAGCAGCGGCGCGGCACCGACGCGCGTGGGTGCCAGGGCGCCGCGTTCGTGTCATTTCTCGAGAATCACGATCAGGTCGCCAACACCGGACGCGGTGTCCGTCTACACCAGTTGTCCAATCCTGGTCGATGGCGGGCGATGGTCTCGCTCCTCCTGCTCGGACCGCAGGTGCCGATGCTCTTTCAGGGTCAGGAGTGCGCGACGACGTCGCCGTTCACATACTTTGCCGATCATGAAGGCGAGCTGGCCGACGCCGTCCGCAAGGGACGGCTGCAGTTTCTCTCGCAGTTTCCGGCATTGACCGATTCCGAGACGCGCGATGTGCTGCCGGAGCCCGACGATGAAGCCGCCTTCCGTGCGTGCAAGATCAACTGGTGCGGCCACCCGGGAGCGGAGGACGCGCGACTGCTGCACACCGATTTGCTGGCTTTGCGCCGATCCGACGTTGTTCTGGCCGGGCTCGGCACGTCGGCCACGCAGGTGGCGACGTCGGCGCTGACGTCCGACGTCGTGCTGCTGCGATACTCGGCCGGCGAGGAGGAGCGGTTGCTCCTGGTCAACCTTGGCCGGCGGACGACGCTGCGGATGAACGATCCGCTGCTCGCACCGGCATCGCGGCAGCTGCAGTGGGTCAGTGATCTGGTGCAGCGAGCGCCCGGTTTACGGCGGCTCCGGCGTGGCGCCGATGACGACGGAAGGTTTGTGGACGCTGCAAGGCAACTGCGCGTGGCTGTTTCGCGCTGAGCCGATCCAAACAGAGGCGTGATGACGCCCGCGATCTGGCCTGGCCGGTATTTTCCGCTCGGCGCCTACTTCGATGGCGCCGGCGTGAACTTCTCGATCTTCTCGGAGGTGGCCGAGCGCGTCGATCTCTGCCTGTTCGATGAGCACGGCACGGAGAGTGTGCTGACGTTGCCGGAGCGGACGGTGTTCTGCTGGCACGGCTACGTGCCCGGGCTGCGTCCGGGGCAGCGTTATGGCTTCCGCGTGCACGGACCGTGGCGGCCGGAAGAGGGGTTGCGCTGCAATCCGTCGAAGCTGCTGCTCGACCCGTATGCCCGTGCGATCGCCGGCGATGTCACCTACACGCCGCCGGTGTTCGGGCATGTCATGGCACCGGATGGATCGGCCACCACCGAGCCGAACACCGAAGACAGCGCGGCATACGTTCCGCGCTCGGTCGTGATCGATCCGAAAGAGAAGTGGCCGCGTTCCGACGCACCGCCGCGGCATCCGCTGCATCGCAGCGTGATTTACGAGCTGCACGTGCGGGGCTTCACCAAGCGTCGCGCGGATCTGCCGCCGGAGATTCGCGGCACGTATGCCGGCCTCGGACATCCCACCACGGTCAAGTATCTGCAGCAGCTCGGCATCACGGCGGTGGAGCTGATGCCGGTTCATCACTACGTCGACGAGGGGTTTCTGCTCGATCGCGGGCTGAAGAACTATTGGGGCTACAACTCGATCGGGTTCTTCGCGCCGCACGCCGGGTACGCCAGCCGCCCCGACCCGGCCGCGCAGATTGGCGAGTTCCGCGAGATGGTCTGCGCTCTGCACCGCGCCGGCATCGAGGTGATTCTCGACGTCGTGTACAACCACACCGCCGAAGGCAACCATCAGGGCCCGACGTTGAGTTTCCGCGGCATCGACAACCGCGCCTACTACCGTCTCCAGCACGATCAGCCGCTCTACTACAGCAACTACACCGGCACCGGGAACAGCATGAACACGACGCACGCGTCGGTGCTGCAGCTGATCATGGACTCGCTGCGCTACTGGGTGCAGGAGATGCACGTGGACGGCTTCCGGTTCGACCTGGCGTCGACGCTGGCGCGCGAGTTTCATCACGTCGATCACGGGTCGTCGTTCTTCGACGTCATTCAGCAGGATCCCGTGCTCAGTCGCGTCAAGCTGATCGCCGAGCCGTGGGACGTCGGCGACGGCGGCTATCAGGTCGGCAACTTCCCGCCGCGCTGGAGCGAGTGGAACGGCCAGTATCGCGACGCGATGCGCGACTACTGGCGCGGCGAGCAACCGGTGGCGACCTTCGCGTCGCGGTTTGCCGGCAGCTCCGATCTCTACGCCCGCAATCGCCGTCCCGACGCCAGCGTCAACTTCATCACCGCGCACGACGGCTTCACGCTCCGCGATCTGGTCTCGTACAACGAGAAGCACAACGAGGCCAACGGCGACAACAACACCGACGGCGAATCGCATAACCGATCGTGGAACTGCGGGGCCGAGGGACCGACCGACGATCCGGCGATCAACGCGCTGCGCGCCCGTCAGCAGCGCAACATGCTGGCGACGCTCCTCACCTCGCAGGGCGTGCCGATGCTGCTCGCTGGCGACGAGCGCGGCCGTACCCAGCATGGCAGCAACAACGCCTACTGCCAGGACAACGAGATCTCATGGGTGGACTGGCAGGCCGGTGATGTCGATCTGCTGGAGTTCACGCGACAGCTGATTCGCCTGCGCCGCGCCCACCCCACCTTCCAGCGCTCGCATTGGCTCACCGGCCGTTCGCCGTCCGGCGAGGGCGGCTGTCCCGACGTGGCGTGGCTCACGTCCGCCGGCATACCGATGACCGATCAAGACTGGGGCGACCGCGGACTCAAGAGCGTGATGGTGTTCCTGAATGGATGCGCCATCGCCGGCGCCGGCCAGCGCGGCGAGCGCATCGTGGACGACAGCTTCCTGCTGCTCTTCAACGCGCACGATCAGCCGGTGGACTTCACGGTGACCGGCGCCGTACCAGATGCCAGATGGCGCGTGCTGTTCGATACGCGCAAGAACCGGCCGCGTGCGTTCCGCCGCCGGTTCGTGTCAGGTGAACGCGTCCGCGTCGACCCGCGCGCGGTCGTCATCCTCGCCAACAGCGTTCCGGCCGCACCACCGGCGATTGCGATTGACGATTGACGAAGTACGATTGACGGATTGGGACTGACGGGCGATCTGGTGCCTCAATCCGTCGATACCGATGAGTCAATCGCCCGTCGTCGATCGTCAGTCGCGTTCGCTCGCCTACATTGCCTGGGTCATCGTCTGCATCGTCTGGGGAACGACGTATCTGGCGATTCGCGTCGCGCTCGAGTCGGTGCCGGTGGCGTTGGTGGGCGGGCTGCGATTCACTGCGGCTGGCCTGCTCCTGATCGCCGCACTGCGCCTCACCCGACAGCCGCTGCCTTCCCCGCGCACCTGGGGCGCGATCGCGTTCTCCGGATTTCTTCTGCTGGTCATTGGCAACGGCGCGGTCGTGTGGGCCGAGCAGTACGTGGCCAGCGGCCTGACCGCGGTGATTGTGGCCATGGTGCCGTTCTGGAACGTGGTCGTCGAGGCGGTCCGTCCAGACGGAGAGCGGCCGAACACGCGCACGCATGGCCGGTCTCACCATCGGCTTCGCCGGGATCGTCGTGCTGGTCTGGCCGGAGCTCTTCGCGGACACCAGCGGCACCTGGTTTGTCGCTGGCGTGATTGCCTTGCAGCTGGGGTGCGCGGGCTGGGCGGTCGGCACATCCTTCACCAAGCGGAACATCGTGTCGCCGTCACCGGCCGCGACGTCGGCGGTGCAGATGCTCGCCGCCGGTCTGATGTTCCTCGCCGTTGCGACCGTCACCGGTGAATGGGCGCAGTTGGCGTTCACCGTTCGTTCGGCGGGCGCGATTCTGTATCTGGTGGTCTTTGGATCGATCGTCGCGTTCTCGGCGTATGTCTACGCGTTGAAGCACCTGCCGATCGCCACCGTCTCGCTCTCCTCCTATGTCAATCCGCTGATCGCGGTCGTTCTCGGGACGGTGCTGCTGTCGGAGCCGTTCTCGATCCGCACGCTGGTGGCATCGGCGCTGGTCTTCGCCGGCATTGCGGTCGTGCGATCGGCGGCCTAAGACTGTCCTCGCGATCGGGCGCTGAATCGCGCAGCAGCACGCACAGGCGTGCAGCCGAGGTTGGCATACACTTGGCTTTAGCGACATCCATAGAGGTGGTGACGTCATGAAGCATCGCGCTGTGGCCGCTCTGATGGTTGTGGGACTGGCGATGACCGCCGCGCCCGCGTTCGCGCAGCAGGGACGCGACCGGAACGACAATCGGGACAGCCGCGACCCCGATCGCGTGTGCTTCTTTCGCGACGTCGAGTACCAGGGGCCATCGTGGTGCTATCGTCCCGGCGACGAGCTCGCGGATCTTCGCAACCAGGGCAACGAGATCTCGTCGATCCGCGTCTTCGGACGCGCCCGGGTCATCGTCTACGACGATGAGGAGTTCATGGGCGCGGCGGACGAATTCGACAGGGATGTCCCCGATCTGCGCCTGCGGGCCCTGGAAGGCCGCCGCAACTGGAACGATCGCATCGACTCGTTCCAGGTGCGTGGCACCCGGCCGGCGCGGCGGGGCCTTCGGGAACAGCGGGCGCAACGACCGCGAGGCGACCGCGACAACCGTCCGGCGCGCGATCGCATCTGCGTCTACGAAGACATCAACTATGGCGGCCGCTCGCAGTGCTGGAACGCCGACGACGAAGAACGCAATCTGAGCGGCGCTGGCTGGAACGATCGCATCAGCTCGATTCGTGTGTTCGGCCGGGCGCGCATCGAGTTGTATCGGGATGCCGACTATCGCGGTCAGCGGCTGCGGCTCGATCGCGACGCGTCGGACCTCGGTGCGATGAACTGGAGCGACCAGATTTCTTCCTTCCAGGTGCGCTGAACCGTATTCGCTGACGCCGCACATCACCGGCGTCAGCGTCGTGTTCGGACGGCTCGGCCCATCAGTTCTCTACAGTTCAGCGTCCGTTGAGTACTTCTGGACGCTCACGTGCGATGAGTCATGCAGAGGATCGCGCGTTTTTTCGCCAGAATTCGGCGAGCCCGCGGCTTGAAACCGCCGCCCTCGCGAACGAAATAGTTGGATCATGCACGTGCTGATTTCACGTACACTTTACGTCTGCGGCTCGCTCTGAGCGAGCAAGCGAGTCGAAGGGTGAGGTGGCCGAGAGGCTGAAGGCGGCGGTTTGCTAAACCGTTGTAGGGCCTTTAAAGTCCTACCCAGGGTTCGAATCCCTGCCTCACCGCCAGTTTACTGCCCGGTTTTATTGATCGTTTTTACCTCCCGGGTGCCCGTCTCCACACATGTCTCCACGAATTCGTTAGTAGAGCGCGTCAGTGTCCGCCTTCAGGCGGACCCGTGACGCTTCACTCCCGCCGGACCCGCGGGTTCCTCCAACAACCGAATCGCCGCGTCGAGCGCTGCCGGACTCAGGTGCATGTAGCGCTGAGTCATCGACAGGTCCGCGTGTCCGGCGAGCTCCTGGATCGCGCGCGCCGGTGCGCCGCGCATCGCCAGATGCGAGCAGAACGTGTGACGCAGGATGTGCACGCCTCCGCCACCGCTCGTCGGTGACCCGCGCAACACGCCTGCGCGACGCGCCGCTCGCTTCGCGCGCGTCTGCACGATCTGCCGCGTGAGCGGCTCGGCATCGTCCTGACAGAGCACGCGCGTGCTCCGCAGGTGTCGATGCTCGCTCGAGCGCCGCCGCCAGTCGTCTCGTCATCGGCACGTGCCGGATGCGCCCACCCTTGGGCGTCGTCACCTGACCGTTCCAGTCCGACCGGCGAACCGTAGAGCTGCCGGTTCGCGAGATCCACGTCGGTCCACTCCAGCGCGATCATCTCGCCGCACCGCAGTCCCGCCTCACCGCCCAAGAGGATGATGAGATGAGTTCGTGGATCGAGCACACGCGCCGCCTCGACGAGACGCTCGTACTCGTCGAAGTCGTAGAACGCCGTTGATCCCTTCGACACCGGCAGCAGCTTCACCGTGCACGGCATCCGCTCGATGACCTCCCACTCCACCGCCTTCTTCAGCAGCATGCTCAGCACGGCTCAAGACGTTGTTCACCGTCTTGGGCGACTTCGCCTCCAGATCGCGCTTGAGTCGCTGCACGTCCTCGCTCTTGATCGCGTCCAGCCTCTTGTGACCCAGCGCCGGCACCAGATGCACGCGCAGGATCATTTCCTTGGCCGCGATCCCGCTCGGCTTCTGCCGATTGGCCCGCGCGTGGCCGTCCACGAAACGTGGCGCGAACTGTCTCAGTGTCGGAACCTCCTTCTGTTCCTTGACGAGTTGGGGATGCGTGAGCTTGTGATACCAATGTCGCTCACGCTCTTCTCCCCATCGTTGGGCCGCTGACTTCGATCCGAGTGGCGCCTTGAGGCGCAACCGGTGTTCCGATTCGTCAGGCAGCGTGACGCGCAGGTCCACTTCCCAACCTCCGCGCCGATAGGGTCTGACGGTCACGCTCATCGCTCGTCTACCTTTCCAGCGATGGCGCGGACTTTTGGCTGCAGCCAATGTAGCAGATCGTCGCGTTGAACGAGCACGCGACGGCCGATGCGTACGACGCCCGGCAAGCAGTCCGCGTTCGACCATTGCGTAGACCGCCTTCGGACTCGTTCGCAGGATCGCGGCAACCTCGCTGACGAGAAGCAGCGTCGGTCCGCCAACTCTCAGTTCGACTGGTTCTCAGTCATCACGTCCTCACTGAATGGCTGTCGTCGTCATTGGTTCCCATCCATGTGATTCACTCGAAGTGGTTCGCCGGCGGCCAGGGAGTCGTCGGCCTGTGCTCGCCGGCGTCAAGGCTCTGCGCTTCGCTTCGACCCGCCGTGCGGCGGGCTTCGGCCTTGACTCCGGCTCCGCGCAGGCCACTCTTTGGCAATTGCCGCCGGCTCTCGATTTCGTCGTCTACGTGCACTGCTGTTGATCATCGCGACGACTCCGAACGTGATCACGCGCGAGGCACGAAAGTGATCACGCGACGTGATCAACTTTTGGTCACGCACGTGATCACGCGCGCGTCACGCGTCGTGCGCAACGGCGATGCTGCGTCGCGTGATCGCTCCAGAAACACGCGCACTTTTCGTCGTCCTCGCGAGCGTCTCCAAATCGCCGGATCGCGATCGTCTTTCTTGGAGGACGCCCGTTCTCTGAGGATGACAGCCGCGTGTCGTTTCTTCACTCGAGACGTCCGTTCCCGCGAGTCCGGCTTCAGTGGCTTCTGGCGTTTCCATGCGCTTCTCAGAAATTCCATGACGTCTCGTCACGTCCACCTGATTCCTCACGTGTCTCACGAGCGGCGCGACGCACTGCCGCCGTGCGTCGCGCGTTGAGCAACTTCCGTGCTCAGCACACTCCTTGCTGTCGCTGAACGGTGATTCGACGTGCATCACTTTCATCGACGCTCGCTGCTCGTGGAGGTGCCAGATGCCTGAAGACGTGTTCACTCGCATTCGTCGACTCGACGAACGCCTCGCGCGCTTGCGACAGGAGAGAGGTCGACTCGCTGCGCGCGCGAGCCAGGCCGACCGTCGTCGCGACACGCGACAGAAGATCCTGGTCGGCGCGACAGTGCTCGCCGCAGTCGAGCATGGAGGCGTCCCTGCGCTCGGCTCGCGTGCGGAGTTGGAGCGGTGGCTCGAGCCCCGGCTCACTCGCGCGTACGACCGCGCGGCCTTCGGATTTGAGACCAGGACCTCTGCGAAGTAGCGATGTCGGTCGGGCGCTTTCGCGATGCGGTCGCGGCGGGCGCCGGGCCTGTGGACGGCGAGAGCCGGCCATCAGGCGCACTTTGGCGTTTCTTCGAAACGCCCTTGCGTGCGCCCGTGGCCGGCTGGAGATGACGATGGAATGGCCTGTATGAAAAGTCGCCCGAGCCCGGCGGCGGCAAGGCCGCGAGTGGTGGGAGTTCCTACCACCTGTCGTTTCGCTCCGGCTCGCGAGGCAACGGGCTCGTGCGCCGACGCCTCGTACGACTACATCACGCGAGAAGGGGAGTACGCGGACGGCGATCGTGACCCGGCGATCTACACCGAGTCCGATCACATGCCGTCGTGGGCCGAGAGACGACGCGAGCGAGTACTGGGACGCCGCCGACCTGTACGAGCGCGCGAACGGGCGCCTGTACGTCAGCGCTGACTTCGCCCTGCCACGCGACCTGAGCCTCGAGGACCAGGTCGCCCTCGGCCCACGAGTTCGCGCAGCAGCTGACCTCAGACGAGTCCTTGCCCTACACGCTCGCCATCCACGCCGGTCGGGACGCCAACGGGCAGGAGCACAACCCGCACGCGCACCTGATGATCTCCGAGCGGAAGAACGACGGCATCGAGCGCAGCCCCGAGCAGTGGTTCTCGCGCGCGAACCCGACCGACCCGACGAAGGGCGGCGCCGAGAAGAGCCGGACCTTCCACGGCCGCGAGTGGGTGGAGAACGCGAGGCGAGAGTGGGCCGAGCTCACGAACAAGACGATGGCTCGCCTCGGGCGCGAGGAGCGCGTCGACCACCGGAGCTACGAGCGTCAGGGCGTCGACCAGGAGGCCGGGCGAGCACTACGGCCCGAAGGCCGCTCACATGGTCGCTCGAGGTCAGGGTCACGACCGGCTGGAAGCCGCCGCGACGCGTGGTCGACGAGCGGGAGCAACTGCAGTCCGTCGAGCACGAGATCGCGGCGCTCGAGTCCGACGCGCGCCGCTCTCGTGCGCCACATCGAAGAGCATCCCGAGCTCGCCAGAGGCTACGCCGGATCCGGCGGCATCGGGCCGCGGCCGAGACGACGACTCATATCCGGGGAGGTAGCCATGCAGAGTGCTCTCGACGCCTTTCGCGCGCAGCGCGAAGCGGCCGACCAGGTCCACGCCCGGCTGACTGAAGTGGCCCAACTCCTCGAGCAGCTGACCAGACAAGTCGATGCCGTCGCCGGCAACGCGGACCTCCGGGCGGTGCTCCGCGACGAGCGCGACTGGCTTCGCCAGGCCCAGCAGCTGCTGGTGGACGTCCGCCACTTTCGCGAGCAGGAGAGGCTGCGCTTTTGGCCCGGCGTGTGGCGCCGCTGGGTGCTCGCGCTGGCCTTCGCGCTGGCCTCCGCCGCGGCCGCTGGCGCGGGGTACGCCTGGTGGACCAATCCCTTCGACGACCAACTCAAAGAACTACGGGAGCGAGCAGCACTCGCCGACGCCGTCGCAGCGCGGAGGGTCATGCTGACAGCGGCCGAGAGGCGGCAACTGGACAGACTGCTCGGATGGAGTCCGTCGACCAAATAACGACAGGTGCCGCCGTTGATCGAGGCGGCCGCCGACACCAATTCGGGACGTTCGTTCAGCTGATCTCGTCATCGAGTTCAAGCGCTGGCTCCCAACGCCGACACGCCTGCAGTTGCTCCGCGACGCCGATCGCCTCCTCATGTGAGCGAGACACCACACCCCGACCCGCTCGGTGGGACCAGTCTTCGGGACGGCCGATCTCTGCGAACACTTGTTCAGTTGTGAACGGCTTCCCGCCCGTGAACTCCACAAAGTCGGCTTGCCGTTCATCGTACAGATAGGTGAAGTCCATTAGGTAACCCGAAACGCTACTCAGATCGGGGGGAACGTCGGCCCCCTGGACCCGGGAATCATAGAGGCGCAGGCCTTTCCATATGGCCGGGCGCTGGATAGTCGCGCTATTCTTCTGCCACTCACGGATTGGGCTCAATTCAGAAAATAAGGGGTAATCGCCATGGGTGCACGATCTCGCTCGGTCTTTCTTGCATCGCTGGTTCCGGCAGTCCTGCTCGGCGGCGTATTCGCTGTCGTCCAGGCCCAGAACGCAGGAGCGCCAGCCAAGGCGACGAAATGGTCGGATCCGGCCACCTGGCCGAACAACAAGGTGCCGGCCGCCGGTGACAAGGTCGCCATCGCCAAGGACAAGAACGTGATCCTCGACGTCAGCCCGCCGGCGCTGGGCGGCGTGACCATCGACGGCAAGCTCACCTTCGCGGACAACGCCGACCTGGAGCTGACCACCGAGTGGATCATGCTGCACGGCGAGCTGGCCATCGGCACCGAAGCCAGGCCCCACGCCCGCAAGGCCACCATCACCTTCACCGACAACGTGAAGGGCGAGAACATCATGGCCGGCATGGGCGACCGCGGCATCATGATCTCGGGCGGCACGCTGAACCTGCACGGTATCCACCACCAACACCTGGACCAAGCTGTCCGCGACGGCCAACGCCGGCGCCACCTCGATCCAGGTGCTCGATGCCAAGGGCTGGAAAGTCGGCGACGAGATCGTCCTCGCCTCGACGGACTTCGATCCCCGCCAGGCCGAGCGCCGCACGATTGCCGCCATCAGAGGCAACAACATCACGCTCGACAAGAAGCTCGACTACATGCACTTCGGCAAGATCACCTTCGACGTGGATGAGCGCGGCGAAGTGGGCCTGCTGACGCGCAACATCAAGATCCAGGCATCGGAGGATGCGGCGCAGTCCTACTTCGGCGGCCACATCATGGCCATGGCGTCGAGCAAGATGTTCGTCGAGGGTGTCGAGCTGAACCGCATGGGCCAGCACATGACGCTGGCCCGCTATCCGATCCACTGGCATCTGGTCGGTGACGCGAAGGGCCAGTACATCAAGAACGCCGCCATCCACGACACCTACAACCGCTGCGTGACCGTGCACGGCACGAACCACCTGCGCGTCGAGAACAACGTGACCTACAACACCGTGGGCCACTGCTTCTTCCTGGAAGACGGCATCGAGCACGGTAACGAGTTCGTCAGGAACCTGGCCATCCAGACCAAGTGTCACCCCACCAAGACGTGCGTGCCGATCAACCTCGCCGCAAACGGTGAGCTCGTTGCCGAGAACCCCGGTGCACACAGGCAGAATCAGCTTGTCCGGCAAGGACACCCTGCTGCCCTCGGACAACACGGTGGCGGCTCTACTGGATCACCAATCCGGACAACTCCTTCATCGACAATGTGGCCGCCGGTTCCGACGAGAACGGCTTCTGGTTTTCCTTGCCGATGCACCCGCAAGGCCAGTTCCTGGGCACGGAGGTCGCCAAGAACATCTGGCCGCGCCGAACGCCGCTGCGCGCATTCAGGGGCAACGTGGCCCATTCCAACTTCGACGGGTTCATGATTGACCGGCACATCAACGAAGACAACACCTTCGGTACGGCCTCCATTCCGTTGCTGCCGTTGGCAGAATCCTGCTGATCTGGAGAGCGAAGTGTTGGAGACGCACTTCGAGAACCTGACCAGCTACAAGAACCGCAATGGTGGTCTCTGGGGCCGGGGCGACCTCTACGTCTACAGCAACGCGAAATTCGCTGACAATGCCATTGGCATGACGCAGGCCGCTGGTGACATCGGCAGCCTCCGGTTTCATTCACGGCTGGTTGATTCGCTGGTCGTGGGCGAGACCGACAACATCGGCAATCCCGACGACGCCCGAGGAAATCGCCTACGGCCGCAGCCTGCCGAAGCCTTCGATTCCCGACTTCCCGATCCGCGGCTACGAATACTACGACTACCGCGATGATGTGGTGAACACGACATTCGTGAATTTCCAGGACAATGAGCGGCGAAAGACAGGCGCGCTGTCCTTTCTGCTGTTCACGAGCGCGGGGCTCAGTACCGGAAGCACCATCAGCGGTGCGAAATTCGTCAATGCCAAGCCGGTCTATTTCCCGAAATTCGATCGCAGGTTCGACAACGACAACCGCGGCGGCAACGCATATCGGACCCTGTCGTTCCGCGACCTGGACGGTTCGGTGACCGGCATCCGCGATTCCCAAGTCCTGCTCCACGACGGCGAGAACGACAGCGTCGTCACCGACGACACCTGCAAGATTCAGCCGACCTGGAACGCCGCTGTGTGCACGGGTGATATCGGTCGCCTGAATCTCTCGGACGCCAGAGGAGAGCTTCCAAAAGCCGTCAATCTCGAATCGCGGACCGCCCGGTTCGCTTTGCTCGGCTTCGATCGGTGGTGGGAATGCTTCAAACGATCCCCTCGTTCAGGCCCAACGTGCCGCGCTGTTTTCTCGTCGTGCTCCTCAGGCGCCCATCGCGCTGGTTCGCAACGGCAAGGAATTCAAGATCTCCGGCGACCAGAGCACTGTGAAGGCCGGCACCGAGATCCAGGTCAAGACCGAAAGACCGGAAGTCTCACTCAGTCTGGCTGAAATGGACCAGGGGTCATGGGTCATATTTGAGCTGCCGGGTTTCACCAAAGCAGCCTCCGGAACGGAACAGCCCAGCATGGACGCATTGCGCAAGGCGAACGCGACGTCTTATTTCAGGGGCGGGGATGCCCTCTGGGTCAAACTGGTCGTGACCAAGCCTCCGTTGCCGATTGTTCGTCCAACGGATCTGCAAGCCAGTATCGCGGTCAGCAGATAGGATCTGTTTCGCGGGCTGAACGAAGCCCCGGCGCCAAGCCTGGGGCTTTCCTGTGACGACGGGTTTGATGCCATGACAAAAAGATCTCGCTCGTTCCTTCTTGTATCGCTCGTTCCGGCAGTCCTGCTCGGCAGCGTGTTCGCTGTCGTTCAGGCCCAGAATGCTGGAACGCCAGCGGCAGGCCGACGAACTGGTCTGATCCGGCCACCTGGCCGAACAACAAGGTGCCAGCCGCAGGCGACAAGGTCGAGATCGCCAGTGGCAAGGAAGTGATCCTCGATGTCAGCCCGCCGGCGCTGCGGCAGTCTGACGATCAACGGCAAGCTCAGCTTCGCCGACAACGCGGACCTGGAACTGACCACCGAGTGGATCATGCTGCACGGCGAGCTGGCGATCGGCACCGAAGCCAAGCCCCACGCCCGCAAGGCCACCATCACCTTCACCGACAACGTGAAGGGCGAGAACATCATGGCCGGCATGGGCGACCGCGGCATCATGATCTCGGGCGGCACGCTCAACCTGCACGGTGATCGCACCAACACCTGGTCCAAGCTGTCCGCGACGGCCAACGCCGGCGCCACCTCGATCCAGGTGCTCGATGCCAAGGGCTGGAAAGTCGGCGACGAGATCGTCCTCGCCTCGACGGACTTTGATCCCCGCCAGGCCGAGCGCCGCACGATTGCCGCCATCAGAGGCAACAACATCACGCTCGACAAGAAGCTCGACTACATGCACTTCGGCAAGATCACCTTCGACGTGGACGAGCGCGGCGAAGTGGGCCTGCTGACGCGCAACATCAAGATCCAGGCATCGGAGGATGCGGCGCAGTCCTACTTCGGCGGCCACATCATGGCCATGGCATCGAGCAAGATGTTCGTCTCGGGTGTCGAGCTGAATCGCATGGGCCAGCACATGACGCTGGCCCGCTATCCGATCCACTGGCATCTGGTGGGTGACGCGAAGGGCCAGTACATCAAGAACGCCTCCATCCACGACACGTACAGCCGCTGCGTGACGGTGCACGGCACGAACTTCCTGCGCGTTGAGAACAACGTGACCTACAACATCGTCGGTCACTGCTTCTTCCTGGAAGACGGCATCGAGCACGGTAACGAGTTCGTCAGGAACCTCGCCATCCAGATCAAGTGCCATCCCACCAAGACATGCGTCCCGACCAATCTCGCCGCCAAACGGAGAGATCAGCGAGAATCGCCAGACCATCAGGCAAGTCAGCATGTCCGGCAAGGACACCCTGCTGCCTTCGGACAACACGGTGGCGGCTTACTGGATCACCAATCCGGACAATTCATTCGTCGGCAATGTGGCCGCGGGCTCCGACGAGAATGGCTTCTGGCTCTCGCTGCCGGAGCACCCGAACGGTCAGTTCCTGGACACGGAAATCAGCAAGAGCATCTGGCCACGTCGTACCAAGCTCCGCGAGTTCAGGGACAACGTTGCCCACTCCAACTTCGACGGGTTCATGTTCGACCGGAACATCAATGTGGAAAACGTCTTCGGGTTGGCCGGCCCCTCGTACATGCCCAAGGAAAACCCTGCTGACCCGAACAGCAAGAGCGTGGATGCGCTCTTCGAGAATCTCACCACCTACAAGAACCGCAATGGCGGCGTCTGGGGCCGCGGCGAGCGGCACGTCTTCAAGAATCTGAAGTCGGCAGACAATGCCATTGGTTTCACGCATTCAACCGGTTCCTTCGGCGATGACATATTTACCTCACTGGTGGTTGATTCGCTGTTCGTGGGCGAAACCGACAACATCGGCAACCCCGTAACGCCGGAGGAAAAGGCCTACGGTCGCAGCCTGCCGAAGCGCCTGATTCCCGACTTCCCGATCCACGGCTACGAGTACTACGACTACCGTCATGACGTGGTGAACACGACCTTCGTGAATTTCCAGGACAACAAACAGCGCGGATCAGGAGCGCTTTCATGGCTGTTGTTTACGGGCGCCGGGGTTACCACCGAAAACACCGTCAAGGGTGCGAAGTTCGTCAATGCCAAGCCCGTGTACTTCCCGAAAATCGACCCCAGGTTCGATAGTGACAACCGGGATGGTACGGCCTACCGGACCCTGGCGATCCACGATCTGGACGGCTCGACGACCGGCATCCCTGACTCCTATGTTCTGATCCACGACGGCGAGAACGACAGCGTCGCCACGGACGACACCTGCAAGATCCAGCCGACCTGGAACGCCTCTGTGTGCGCGGGTGATATCGGACGCATTCAGTTCAGCATCAGGAGGGCCGGACCCACAAGGGGTGCTGGTCTTGCGCTGAGAGATGTTGCTGTGCGGTCAGCTGCGCCTGCGCAGGCGGCTGCCCCTCGCGCCGCGGGGGCTGGCCCGGGCGCGCGAGCTGGTGGTGCCGGCGGCGCTGGTGCTGCCCCTCAGCAGCCAATCGTCCTGAGCCGCAATGGCAAGGACTTCAAGATCACGGCCAACCAGAGCACTGTGCGCGCCGGTACCGAGATCCGTGTGAAGACCGAAAGACCGGAAGTTGCTATCAGTTTGAGCTGAAATGGCCAAAGACTCATGGGTCGTGTTCGAGCTGCCGGGTTTCGCCAACGCGACCTCCGGGAAGCAGCAGGACAGCATCGACGCCCTGCGCAAGGCGACCGAGACTTCGTATTTCAAGGGTCCGGATGCCGTCTGGGTGAAACTGGTAATCCCGACCGCCCCCAAGGGCGTTGGCAGAGATCAGTTTGGCCCGTTGGACACTCAAGCCAGCATTGTGGTACGCCGATAAGCAAAACCGGACCATCGCCACGGACGGCAATGATCCGGAACTTCCGGAGATCAGGGCAGGAACCCGATCTCTCTCTGATGTCGCAGGGCGAGAATGCGTACCTCGTCCTGCGAGGCGTATTCCATGTCAGCCCTCCGGCGCTGGGCGGCCTGTCCATTGACGGCAAGCTCACCTTCTCGAACAACGCCTACCTCAAACCCCGAACTCGATCAACTCTCGGGTCGGTTCTCCCCTGGCCGCGGGCAGTTCGGCATTCTCGTGTGCCGTACCTTGGCGGACAAGGGTCTATTCATTGAGCGGTGTCGCGACACCGCCAACGATCAGCGCGGGTACATCGCGCCGCTCGACGATGTGGCCCTACAGGCGTTACTGGAGGAGCATCGAGCTGGCCGCTCGACGGACTTCGGTCTTCTCCGTGAGCGGTTCGACCGGCTGATCATGTGAAGAGGTGGCAATCGAGTCAATCCAACTCCCAAGCAGTTGCTTGGTTCAGTTCAGCAGCGGGACGTGTTATTCTGCATTCGCGAATCGCGAATATCGAATGGCGCAGCCTAGCCTTCGGCCTCAGGACGTTGTCGTGCTGGCTAAGTTGTTGAGCCACCGAGGCCCCGTCCGCCAATGGCTCAGATGGGCACGGACTTGAAAATCAGCTCTTCTGAGGTCCACGCCGCCCTGAAGCGACTGGCTCTGGCGCGACTTGTCTCCAGTGATGCGGACGGAAATCGCCCTCTGCTGGACGCCGTCGAAGAGTTCCTGATTCACGGGTTCAAGTACGCATTTCCTGCGAAGCGAGGAGAGGTCACGCGCGGAGTGCCGACGTCCTACGCTGCGCCGCCGCTCAACGAGCACATCGCGGCTGGAGACGATCTGCCGCCAGTCTGGCCCTATCCACAAGGCTCTCAGCGAGGTGTGAGTCTTGAGCCCCTCTACAAGACCGTTCCTGCTGCAGCCCTTCGAGATGAGCGACTGTACGAGTTCCTCGCGCTGATCGATGCGCTCCGTGAAGGGCGCGCTCGCGAGCGCAATCTCGCCGAGAAGGAACTGACTGCTCGCCTTCGACGCTTAGGACATGAAGGATCCCAATCGAGTCCAGCTCGAAGCCGCGGTTAGAGTTCTAGCAACCGCTTCTCGACGAGCTCGTGTTCGCCGGCGGCTGTGCCACTGGACTGCTCATCACCGATCCGGCAGCGGGAAGCATCAGACCGACGATGGACGTCGACACGATCACCGAGGTCGCGTCGTACGCCGGAGTACGCGACACTGTCAGAACGACTTGCGCGGTTTGGGACTCAGCGAAGACTCCAGCGAAGGCGCACCGACGTGTCGATGGCGGTACCGAGACCTCATCATCGACGTCATGCCGACCAATGAGCAGGTCCTTGGTTTCAGCAATCGATGGTACGCACCGGCCATTGCGGCTGCGCAGCGGATCAGAATCGCCGACCTGGACGTCCGAGTCATCACAGCCGTCTACTTTCTCGCAACCAAACTCGAAGCCTTTCGCGGACGGGGCCGGAACGACTACAGAGGCAGTCACGACCTCGAGGATGTCATCGCTGTGGTCGACGGACGTCCAGAACTTCTCCGAGAAGTGGCCGAAGCACCCGATGATGTTCGAACGTACATTGCCTCTGCGGCGCGTGGGTTGCTGGGTACGCGGGCCTTTATCGATGCGCTGCCAGGCTACCTGCTGCCAGACTCGGCGAGTCAAGACCGGGTCCCGCTATTGGTTGAATGCCTCAGGACACTCGCGCAACCAGCATCCTGACTTGGCGGCAATCCGTGAACAGCAGTCCGGACGTTATTTTAGGAAGCGCGGGTATCGGCGGCGTTATTTTAGGTTTCGAGTCGAACCTAAAATAGCGTGGACGGGTCGCCCTCGAAAGGTGGAGCTATCCTGCGGGTTGTTTAGCCTTCGGCCTAACCTGCGGCAACCTTGGCCTCTCGAAAAAAGTCGTCCGGCATCGGTTTCCGCAACCGCCAGGTGATCGCGATTGGACGGCTCCGCTCGTGTGACACGTAGTCGGCGGCGCCGAGGCACGTGTACGCCGCCGTTCGCCCCGCCTCGTGCTTGCGATGCCGCACGAACAGAAACACGTGGGTGCCCTTGGCCTGATGCTGCAGGTAGCGCTGACCGGTTGGCGACTGCACCGACGTCGTCGACTGCGACTCCCAGTGGAACAGGTCCGGCGCGATCGCGTAGTCGCGATACATCGTCGATGGCGAGTAGTGGTCCTCGGCCTTCTCGAGGGTGACGAAGAACAGGTCGCTGCTGGTCGCCCGGTCGAAGTCGACACCCTGGCGCAGGCGATTCGGACGATCGAAGGTCATGCGGCCGAACGCGGCCATGATCTCGTCGAGCGATGCCCTCGAGTGCACAGCCAGCGGGATCCGGTGCGGCCATCGCATCTGATCGTCCAGTGGTTCAGGGACGTGGTCCGCCTGGTCATCCAGGATGTCGAAGAGCTCGCTCAGCTCCATCGCCAACGCCGGATGCTGGCGCAGTCTGGCGATCGAGTCGCGCAGTGAGGTGATCGCCGGATCGATTCCCCAGATAGAGAAATGCAGACCCATCAGCGCCCGGCCAGACGAACTGCTCGGATCGAGATCGTCGTCCGATAGCTCACCGGCGACGGCACGCTTGTACAGAGCGAGTCGGTTCGGGTCGTCGACATGCAACAGCCTGGAAATCGCCCGCGCGACGCGAGCCTCGTCGGGCCCTTCGGGCGCAGCGGGCAGGCCCGCTTCGCGCCGCAGGCGCGACCATGTCCAACCGCTCGACTTGTAGAGATCGTCGAGCTCCAACGCGGCATCGCGGAGGAAGTCAGCCAAGCCGATGGCGCCCGGATCGCCGCCGGCGTGGCGCCGCGCATCGGCCATCGCTCGCAGCTCCGCGACGAGGCCGGCGAAGCTCGAGCCGAGACTCCCTTTCACGTTGGCGAGGACGATGCCGGAGGCGACCCGGTCCAACTGAATCGAACAGCCGGAAGGCAACCGAGGGAATCCGCTCCTCGATCTGCCGGATGATGTCCGAGCGATGACCGCCGAGCAGCGCGCGGAATCGGAGGTCGAAACGAAACCGCCGGTTCGCACCTCCGATGAAGTCCAGCACCGTCAGGCAGGACTTGCTGTCCGTCCGTCGCAGGCCGCGACCGAGCTGCTGCAGAAAGACCAATGCGCTCTCGGTCGGGCGGAGAAAGAGGACGGTGTCGATTTCTGGCACGTCCACCCCTTCGTTGAAGAGGTCGACGCAGAACACGACGTTCACCGTGCCGTCCCGCAGATCACGTAACGCCGCCTCGCGATCATCAGTGGGCGTGTCGGCCGACACCGCGATCGAGCGAAGACCGCGGCGAGAGAACTCGTGCGCCATGAACCGCGCGTGCGCGACGCTCACGCAGAAGCCAAGCGCGCGCATGGCGAGCGGGTCGGCGACGGTGTCTTGAATGGCCTGGACGACGAGCGAGACGCGCGCCTGGTCACCGGTGTAGACGTTCTCGAGCGCGAGGACGTCGTAGCCGCGACGCGACCACTGCACGTGCGACAGATCGGTGCCGTCGTGAAGTCCGAAATACTGGAAGGGGCACAGCAAGCCTCGCTCGAGGGCATCCCACAGCCGCAGTTCGACGGCAATGCGGCCATCGAACCACTCGAGCACGCTCTGACCGTCGGTGCGCTCAGGAGTGGCCGTCAACCCCAGAAGGACCTTCGGGCGCAGATGCTTCAACAGGCGCCCGTACGTCGGCGCTGCCGCATGGTGGAATTCGTCGACGACCACGACATCGAACGCGTCGGGGTGAATGTCGTCGAGATCGACCTGTGCACAGCGACTGAATCGAGGCGAAGACGTGTCGTCCCTGCTTCGGGTCGATGGCCATCGACGAGCAGCTCGCCGAAGGATCCGTCACGGAGGACTGCGCGATAGGCCGCCAGGCTCTGCGACAGGATCTCTCGACGGTGCGCAACGAACAGCAGGCTGGGATTCTGCAAGCGCTCCCGGAGCCGACGATAGTCGAACGCGGCCACCAGCGTCTTGCCGGTGCCGGTGGCTGCCACTACGAGGTTGCGGTAGCGGTGATGCCGCTCGCGCTCGGCGTCGAGGCGCTGGAGCATCTCGCGCTGGAACGGCCACGGCTGCAGGTCGAAATGGAAAATCGGAGTGGCCTCAGTCACCGATGTCGCGCGAACCGCACGGTCGAACCGTTCGGCATCTCGGGCGGGATCGTACGGTTCGTAGCTGGGATCCGCCCAGTAGCTCTCGAACGCGGCCTTGAACTTCTCGATCAGGTCCGGCGTCGACGCCTGCGCCAGACGCACGTTCCACTCCACGCCGTCCAGCATGGCGCTGTGCGTCAGGTTGGACGATCCGATGTATGCCGTCGAGTACCCGGACAGTCGTTCGAACAACCACGCCTTCGCGTGCAGCCTCGTTGTCCTCGTGTCGTACGAGACTTTGACGTCAGCGCCGATCGACGCGAGCCAGTCGAGCGCGCGGCGTTCCGTGGACCCGGTGTACACGGTGGTGATGACGCGAAGCGGCCGGCCAGCCTCACGGTGTGCCTCGAGCGCTGGACGAATGATGCGGAGACCGTTCCAGCGAACGAATGCGCACAGCAGGTCAATGCGGTCGGCCGAATGAATCTCCCGCTCGATCGCCATGCCGACAGAAGGCTCACCGCGGGCGTTCACGAGCAGGTCTGCCGACGACAGCGGGACCAGGGGGTAAGGTGTCGCGTCGGGAGAACGCTGCGCCGCGGCCAAGGGCCCGAACCTCGCGCAGGACCTCCAGCGGGACGACGAGGTCCTCTCCAAGCGGCGCTGACTCCGCCGCCTGTCCCTCCTCCCGCAGCCACACGAGTATCGCGTTACAGAGCTCAGCCTGACGCGTCAGCCGCTCCGCCTCGGGAACGGCGCGCAGCGCGCGCTCGATAATCCGGCGCAGGTGCTCCGCGACGGCGACGTGGGCGTCGGCGGCATCCGGGGAGCCGACGTCGACACGGATTGGCTCCAGGGCCTCGAGCAGTCGCTTGAGTTCGACGCGTGACCAGGTGCTCGTAGAGGCCGGAGACGGGTTCGGATGGCACGGACCGGCCTAGTCTATTGACGGCGTGGACGTAGTCCAAGGGCCTTGCCCATCGAGGAGCGAAATGGGAGACGGGATCGTGGCTGTGATTAGAAGCAAACGACCGATCCGTTGAATAGCCCGGTCGTGAACGGCTCGGCGTCGTCCTGACAGAGCACCCGCGTGCTCGGGAGGTGTCGATGTTCGCTCAGTGCCGTCGCTAGACACTTGGCGATATATCGGGATGTAACACAAGCGGCGCCTGCATCACGCACTGCCTACACGGTGGGCGACGTTCGCCTCACCTATTCTCTTCTTCTCCAGGATATCGATTCGTCGCGCGATACAACCGCGTTCCGGCAGCCTTGATTGCGTAGAAGAGCAACACGGGGTTGGAGCCATCCCTGTTCGGATGAGCGATCACCGTAATCGGATCGCCGGGTTTGTACGTCGTCGCAGTCCACCCCCTTCTGGTCATGACGTCGATAGCCGAGGCCTCGACAGTCCATGTTCCCACCGTGGACGGATCCGGCGCGCCAGCCCCAACTGTGATGACGATGTGGCTATGTGGGTTCTGCCACCGGTACTCCTTTACGACTCCCCGATACGTAACGTTCTTGCCCATGTCGAACATCGCGCGGGAATGGTGAGCGAGTGTCGGAGCAGCTGCCAAGACGACTTCGACCGCCACTGCGATAGCCAGCAACCGCCGGCACCGGCTAACGCTAAATCCATGGCGTATTCCGTTCATACGTCTGCCTTGAGGAATTAGTGGCAGTGCGGGGAAATCACATCGTAACCCGCTTCGACATCGAGTTGCGAGCGAATGACCAATGGCCAGACGGTGACGGCGAAGAAAGTGAAGTGATTTGTGCGATTCGTCAACTCACGATAAACGCCGCAGGGAGGGACGTTCGATGAAGCTGTCGGCGACGGTATGCCCAGCGGAGAGGGGCACGCTGGGTTTGCGCCGAAGCAGCATTCACGAGAGGTCATCTCAACACAGCGACACTCCATTAAGGCAAGTGTCTTACCGGAAATGTTGCGTCGCCTTGACCTCCTCATCACCGCAATGAGGCTTCCCTCGCAGGATGGCGATCGGGGCGTTTCGCACCGCCGATCACCGCACGAAAGAATCCGCATGACCACGCGACCGTGCATTAGAATCGCCGCACACCGATTCTCGAAGCCAATCCGTGGAGACGGGCATGCTCTGGCAGAGACGGGACCTACGGGACGGGGTGCGGACACTGCGCCGGCAGCCCGCGTTCACGCTGGCGGCCATCGTCACGTTCGCGTCTGGCGATCGGGACGACGACGGCCATCTTCGCGGCGCTCGACGCCGTCATCCTGACGCCGCTACCCTTCGCTGATCCGTCGGCGCTCGTCGTCGCGTGGCGCCAGGATCCGGCGCGCGCGCAGCCGGTCGTCGAGGTCTCGCACGCGCACTTCCGCGAGTGGCAGGCGCGGAGCTCGCGGGTTTGCGAGCCTCGCCGCCATGTCCTCGGTCAACAGCCCGCTCACCTGGACGCGCGCGGACGGTGAGCGGCGCAAGATCGTGTCGCGCCGCGGTCTCGCACGAGTTCTTCGCGGTGCTCGGCGCGGCGCCGGCGCTCGGCCGCGTACGTTCCTCCCAGACGAGGATCGAATCAACGCCCCGCCGGCGGTGATCCTCAGCGACGCGTTCTGGACGCGCGAGTACGCCCGCGACCCCTTCGTCGTCGGCCGCGCGCTGACCTTGGACGATCGCCCGTTCACCATCGTCGGCGTGATGCCGCGCGAGTTCGCGTTTCCGTTTGGCGCCGATGATCTGGACGCCAGTAAGTCCCGTCATCGGGCCGCAGTTCATCGACAATCCATCGTGGGGCGTCCTCTACGTGGTCGGCCGCCTGCGACCTGGTGTCGACGCGGCACGGGCGCAGCGGGAGCTCGATCCGCTCGTCCGGCAGTTCGAGCGCGAGCACGGACTGCCCGGCGCGGAGCACGTGTCGAGCGCCGTGACGCCGCTGACGACCTTCGTCCTCGGCAACACCCGGCCGATCCTGCTTGGCGCTTTGCGGCACCGGCGTCATCGTGCTCGCCATCGCGTGCGCCAACATCATCGGGCTGCTTCTCGTGCGGGCGCTCGCGCGGCAGCGCGATTCGGCGGTGCGCATCGCGCTCGGTGCGTCGCGCTGGCGAATCATCGGGCTCTGGCTCAGCCGAAAGCGCGCTGCTCGCCGGCGCGGGGCTGCTCGGGGGCCTGGCCCTGCGCGTGGTGGGGCACGCATGCGCTGGCCGCGCTGGCGCCGGCGAGCACCCCGCAGCTCGATCGGATCACGCTCACGTGGCGGGCCTGATCTTCGCCGACCATCGTCAGCCTGCCGTCGGCGATCGTCTGCGGACTGGTGCCCGGCTGGATGGCGTCGCGCTGCGAAGCTGCGCGCGTCGCTGCAGGACGGCGCGCGCGCCAGCGAGAGTCCGTCGCAGCGGCGGGCGCGCCACGCTCTGGTCGTCGGCCAGCTCGCGCTCGCGATGGTGCTGCTGGTCGGCGCGGGCCTGATGATCCGCAGCGTCCTCGTGCTGCGGCATCTCGATCTCGGCTACGTCGCCGTCGCGGCGTCCTGACGATCGACGTCGCGGCGCACACCGCGGCCGACGCACTCGCCGCGAAGGTAGCGCCGCCTGCGCCGGGCGACGGCAGCCTCGAAGCGCCGGCGGCGCGCCTACGTCGCGCGGGTCCAGCGCGATGAGGTGCTGATGCAGCCGTATCGCGTCGCCTACGATCGGATCCTCGCACGCAGTCCGTGCGCTGCCGCAGGTGCGGGCGGCGGGCGGCACCTATCAGCTGCCGCTGATCTACGGGCCGATCGGCATGGATGCGAGCATCCTGCTCGAAGGACAGGCGCCGTTTCCGGCGCGCGACTGGATGAAGAATCCCGACGGTCAATCAGATGTCGGTGACCGAAGGCTACTTCGAGGCGATGGGCGCGCGGCTGCTGAAGGGACGCCTGTTCACGGCGCGCGACACCGCGGCGTCGTCGCCCGTGGTGATCATCGGCGAGACCGCGGCGCGGCGGTTCTTTCCGGGCTGCGAACCGATCGGGCGGCAACTGAGCGTCGCCGGCGCGCCGAAGGACGCGCAGGGCAACGGCCGCTGGCAGACCGTCGTCGGCGTCGTCTCCGACAGCCACCTGCGCGGCATCGACGACGTGCGGCTGGACGTATACATGCCGCATCAGCAGGCGAGGCAGCGGGTGAACGCGATCGTGCTGCGCACGACCGCGGATCCCGGCGGCGCTCGCTGCCGCCGGTGCGCGCGGCGATCCTCGACAGTCGACCCGCGGGCGGTCATCGGCCGCGTGCAGACGCTGGACGCGATCGTCGGCACGGCGATGGCCCCGTGGCGCTTCGGGATGCTGTTGTTCACGGCGCTGGCGGCGGTGGCGTTCGCGCTGGCGCTGACCGGCCTGTTTGGCGTGATTGCCTATTCGGTCGCACAGCGTCACCATGAGATTGCGATCCGCCTCGCGCTCGGCGCACTGCCACGACCAAGTGCACGTCGATGATCCTGCGAGAGGGCGCGCGTGCTGATCGTCGTCGGCCTCGCGCTCGGCCTTCTCGCGCGCATTCGCCGGCGCCCGCGCGCTGGCCAGCGTCCTGTTCGGCATCTCTCCGGCCGACCCGCCGACGTTCATGGCCGTGCTCGCCTTCGTCACGCTGGTCACGCTCGCCGCCTGTCACCTCGCCGCGCGCCGCACGGCGAGGGTGAATGCGCTGAGCCTGCTGCGCTGACCGTCGACGTGGAGCCCGCGGTGAATCAGCCTCGCACAGAGCGCGACAAACCTGACGGTCCCGAGAAACGCCGTCGTGGCTTCTGATGCTGGTCAGACGCGCGTTGATCGTCAACAAAACGTGAAAGACCACGGCGAGGTCAACGTCCCCGGATGTCTGCGCCTGCTCTGGGATTCAGGCAGGGTTCCTTGCCGTCTCCAAAATGTCTCCAAAACTCCGGTGGACCCGCGAGGATTGGGGAAGATGCCAGAGAACGAACCCGTGGAGACAAGCGGTGGGGATTCAAACTCTTAGAGCCATAAGTCACGCGCCATCACCAACTTAGAAACGCGTTTCGGAGAATTCGAATCCCTGCCTCACCGCCAGTTTAGTGCCCGGTTTTATTGATCGTTTTCCCTCCCGGGTGCTCGTCTCCATGGCTTTCGGACTAACCTGCGGCAACCCTGGCCTCTCAAAAAAATGGTCATGCACCGCTGCGGCGCACCCACGTCGACATGAAAGTGATAGCGTCGGCGGTGCGAGCGCGCCGGGCGAAGGTCGACGCTTACTGGTGCCCCGAGCCCGGAAAAAAATGGACCCGAGTGCCGCGCTTCTGGCACCCCGTACTGTTGCCCGCGCCTCGAAAGGGGTCGCGGAGCACGCCAGGTAAACTCACCTCTGTGGCACTCCCCGGCACGCCTCGTTCGAGGAGGTGTGCGATGGAAGTGCTGTATCCGCGCTGCTGCGGGATCGATGTACACAAGGAGTCGCTGGTCGCCTGCCTCCGTGTGCAGGACGGCCGGCGCATGCGGCGGGAGGTGCAGTCGTTCGGTACGACGACCGCTGAGATCCTGCGCTTGCACGCCTGGTTGTCCGAAGCCGAGTGCACGCACGTCGCGATGGAGTCGACCGGCGTCTACTGGCAGCCGGTCTTCAATCTGCTTGAGGGCAGCTTCGGTGTCATCCTCGCCAATGCCCATCACATCAAGGCGGTGCCCGGACGGAAGACCGACGTCAAGGACTGCGAGTGGCTGGCGGAGCTGCTGGCGCACGGGCTGATTCGAGCCAGCTTCATTCCGCCCGCCGAATTCGCGAGCTGCGGGATCTGACCCGCCATCGCAAGAGTCTGATTCGTGACCGGGTAAAGGCCGCCAATCGGGTTCACAAGCTGCTCGAGGGCGCCAATATCAAACTCGGCAACGTCGTCTCCGACGTGCTCGGCGTGTCCGGCCGGGCGATGCTCGATGCGCTGGTGGCCGGCGAGACCGATCCCACACCCTTGGCGAAACTCGCCCGGGGCAGCCTGACGCGCAAGGCGACTCAGCTCGCCGAGGCGCTGCGAGGCCGCTTCACCACTCATCACGCGTTCTTACTCGGCCAGATCCTGACACAGCTCGATCAGTTGGCCGCGCTCGTCGCCACCTGCGACGCCCGCATCACCGAGCTCGCGCAGCCGTTCGCCACCCATCTCGAACGCCTGCAGACGATCGTCGGCGTCGGACGCCGGTCGGCAGAAGTGCTGGTCTCGGAAATCGGCGTGGACATGTCCCGGTTTGCGACCTCCGCGCACCTGGCCTCCTGGGCGCGCATCTGTCCTGGCACGCACGAGAGCGCCGGCAAACGTCGAAGTGCCGGCACCGGCACGGGCAACAACTGGTTGCGGACGACGCTGCTCGAATCGGCCTGGGCCGCGTCGCACTCTCGCGCACAGCTACCTGGGCGGCGCAGTACCGACGAATCAGCAAGCGGCGTGGACCCAAGCGCGCCGCCATTGCGGTCGCGCACAGCATCCTGGTGATCGCGTACCACATCCTGCGCGACGGCGTGGCCTTTCACGGATCTCGGAGCCGACTACTTCGACCGCCTCAATTCGGCCAAGGCGAGGCGGTACCACCTGCGGCGTCTGGAGGAGCTCGGGTGCGACGTGAGCAAGATCGACGGCGGCGTAGGTCGGCCAGCAACCGAGGACTTTCTAGGTAAAATCGTCCGGCATCGCTTTCCGCAAGCGCCACGTAATCGCGATTGGACGGCTCCACTCGTGTGAAACGTAGTCTCCGGCGACGAGGCACGTGTACGCCTCCGTTCGCCCGGCCTCGTGTTTGCGATGTCGCACGAACGGGTTCAAGGCAATTCGTGAATGGAAGCCGGAGTACCAAGAGCGAGATAAAGAACTATCGCGGCCAAAGGCAGGCCGGCGGCGAGGCAGAGAACCAGAGTACCTGACCCGACAGTTCGTTTCTCATTTCTGACGCGCGACTCTTTGGGCAGATCCGCAACTGCGCGTCCCTCAAGTTCTTCACGATCTCGCTCGAACTGGGCACTTGTGATGAGTCCATGACGAAGATCCGATTCCAATTCAGCGATTTGACGACGATACACGGTTGCATTCGCCTCAGCCATCGTTTTAACAGCGGCAAGCCGATTGGGATGTCGGAGCGGCGGAAGGATGAATCCCAGGCCTACGAGGATCAGCAACGCACAAACTACCGAGAAGACGATCATCACGCCGGATCCTCTTCCTGGCGTATGTCCAGCAGTCGCCGAATGCGTCTCCGTTCCTTGGCCGACAGTGGTTCAACGTCGGGCGACGTTCGCCAATTCTTCAGAGAGCGATAGAGCGCGAAAAAACCGCCCGCGAGGAGAACGAACGGACCAAACCAGAGGGGATATGTGCTCGGCTTCAACGGAGGCCGATAGAGCACGAAATCTCCATAGCGCTCCGTGAGGAACGCAGCAATCTGTTCGTCGCTCTTTCCGGCCTTCATTTGTTCGCGAATCTCACGTCGCAGATCGAGCGCCAAGTCTGCCCGCGAATCGGCGAGTGTTTCGTTCTGGCAGACGAGACACCGCACCTCCTTCGAGAACGCATAGACACGTCTGTCGAGCTCTGCTTCCGCGGCCTCTGGTTCCGACCAGGCGCCCAATCCCGCAAGGCTGATGCTCGACACTATCGCGAGGCACGCCAGAACGACCTTCACTGGTTCAATCGCTCCACCATCGGCAGGATGGTCTTTTCGACGACGTTCAATGTGATGGGTCCGATCTGCTTGAAGCGGATCACTCCCGCTTTGTCGATCAAGTAACTCTCGGGCACACCGTAAACCCCGTAGTCGATGCCGATCCGCCCATCGATGTCCTGGATGCTGAGCACGTACGGATTGCCGAATGAACGAAGAAACGCGAGCGAACTCTCCCGCGAGTCCTTATAGGCGAGACCGTAAATAGGCACGACGCCCGTCCGTGAGAGCGCGGACAGCACCGCATGCTCCGCACGGCAAGACACGCACCACGAAGCCCACACGTTGAGCAGCCACACTTTGCCCAGCATCTCGTCTGGGGCAAACGTCTTGTCCGGATCGTGGAGTTGTGCGAGCTGGAACGCGGGCGCAGGTCTGTCGATCAGCGGTGACGGAACGTAGGTGTGGGTCGAGCCCCAGCCCAGCTGTCAGGAACGCCGACAAGACGAGGAAGATGCCAAGAGGCAATGCAAACTTCATGAACGTGCACCCGACAGTCCAGCGTGCGCCGGCGCCTGCCGCCCGTCTTCAGCGGCCGGGACCGCCTCTGCCTGTTTGCTGGACGTTTGCCTGTAGCGTCGATCGCTGACCGCCAGTCCACCACCGATAGCCATCAGAATCGCGCCGCCCCAAATCCAGCCCACGAATGGCTTGTACTGGACGCGCACGCGCCAGGCGCGGCCGTCTAACGGTTCGCCGAGGGACACATAAAGGTCTCTGAAGACCCCCGAGTCAATCGCGGTTTCGGTCATGGCATTGCCGGATGCGTAGTAGACACGCTTCTCCGGATGCAGGTTCCGCAGCTTCTGGCCGCCGTTCGAGACCTCGATATTCGCTTGCGCTGCGAGGTAGTTCGGTCCGCTTACCTCCTTCACGCCCGTGAACCCGAAGTCGTACCCAGCCACATTAACGACGTCGCCGACATCCATACGCAGGTCCTTCTCCGCCTCATAGCCGGTGACGACCGTGATACCGATGATCGACACGGCTACGCCGACATGAGCGAGCTGCATGCCGTAATAGCTCCGCCGTCGCGGCGACATCGAGATGACCGCGCGCCAGCTGCCGGCCGTCTTCATCGTTTCCGATAGGCTGAGTCCCGTCGTCATCACAATCCACAGAGCGAGCAGCAATCCAAGACTCACCAGCGGTTTCCATTCGCCGACAACGAGAGGAATGACGAGTGACGCCACTGAGCTTCCGGCGAACGCCCATCGCAGCCGAACCGCCAACTCCGGCAGGCTCGCTTTCTTCCATCGTGCGATTGGACCCACGCCCATCAAGGAACATCGCGGCGTCATGACCGCGACAAAGACGGTGTTGAAATACGGTGGGCCCACCGAAAGCTTCCCTTTCCCGAGAACATCGATGAACAGGGGATACAACGTGCCGAGCAGCACCGAGCCGGCGGCGACCGCAAGCAAGACGTTGTTGGACAAGCAGCAACGACTCACGCGAGATCACGTCGAATCTGCCAGCCGGGACCTGACTTCCCGGCTCGCCAGGCGTAGAGCAGCAGTGAGCCGCCGATGACGATCGCGAGGAAGCACAGAAGAAAGACGCCGCGCTTCGGATCGGTCGCGAAGGCGTGCACTGACGTCAGCACGCCGGATCGCACGAGAAATGCTCCCAGCAGACTCAACGAGAACGCGGCGATCGCGAGCAGGACGGTCCAGCTCCTGAAGGCATCCGCGTTTGTCCGTAACCGCCAGCGAGTGAATCAGGGCGGTCCCGACGAGCCAGGGCATGAAGGACGCATTCTCCACCGGATCCCAAAACCACCAGCCGCCCCACCCGAGCTCGTAGTAGGCCCAGAAGCTTCCAAGCGCGATGCCGCAGGTAAGAAACATCCAGGCCAGCGTCGTCCAGGGACGCGACCAGCGCGCCCATGTCGCATCGAGTCGACCGCTCAATCAATGCCGAAATCGCGAAGGCAAACGCCACCGAGAATCCCACGTACCCCATGTAGAGCAGCGGCGGATGGAGAACCATCGCCGAGTCCTGGAGTAGTGGATTCAGATCCAGGCCATCGGCGGGCGCTGGCACGAGACGAAGAAACGGGTTCGAAGTCAGCAGCATGAACAACAGGAAGCCGGCGCTGATCGCACCCATCACGCCGAGAACGCGTGCGACCATTTCCCCAGGCAGGTGAACGTGTGAACAACGTCACGCTGGCCGTCCAGAGCCCCAACATGAGCGTCCACAGCAACAACGAACCCTCGTGCGAGCCCCAGGTGGCGGCGAAGCGGTACGCTACCGGCAACTGCGAGTGTGAATTGGTGGCGACGTTCAGCACGGTGAAGTCGTTCGTGACAAACGACACCGCCAGGGAGCAGAAAGCAATGACAAGGAACAAGAATTGCGCTCGAGCGGCGCGCGTGCCGACGGCCATCCAGGACGGACTTCCGCGCGCCGCACCGATCATCGGCACCGTGGCCTGCGTGAGCGCCATCAACAGCGCGAGTATCGATGCGAAATGTCCAACTTCGGGGATCATCTAACCCTGACCTATCTATCGAGGATGGTCTTGCCAGCTCTGTTCGATGACCGGCGTGCATCCTCGATCGACTGCGCGGCCTCAACCGGCATGTAGTTCTCGTCGTGCTTAGCCAGCACCAGCTCCGCGCGAAAGACTCCGTCCGCTCCGACCTTGCCTTGAGCCACGCAGCCACGGCCTTCCTTGAACAGGTCGGGCAGAATGCCGGTATACATGACCGGAATGCCGTGAACGGTGTCGGTGATCGTGAAGTGCGCGGTCAGTCCGTCTGCGTCGCGCCGGAGGCTGCCCTTCTCCACGAGGCCGCCAATCCGAAAGCTCCGTGCGACGGGCGCTTCGCCTGCGACCACCTGCGAAGGACTGAAGAAGAACACCAGATTCTCGTTGAACGCGCTGAGCGCGAGCCCAACGGCCGTGGCTAAGCCACAGAGTCCCAGGACCACCATCGCGATTCTCTTGTGACGCGTTTTCATGTCTCTACCCGCCTACTGGGTGCTGTGGCGTTGACGTCATCGCGCCACTCCCGCTGTCGCCACAGCAGGA
Source organism: uncultured Acidobacteriota bacterium (assembly GCA_963728305.1). Taxonomy (GTDB): domain Bacteria; phylum Acidobacteriota; class Vicinamibacteria; order Vicinamibacterales; family UBA2999; genus Gp6-AA40. Next base: position 266,427 of record CAVSKE010000045.1, on the reverse strand, counting down.
GAACCACCTCGCCGCCCATTGCTGTCAGCATGAGCGCGTACGAAGCCCATACGTAAAATTCGTAACCGCCCATGGAAGAGAACTCCGGCCAACTCATTTCGCCCCCACAGTGAGCGCCCCAGTGGCTCTCTCTCGCGAATCAGACGCCGCAGTCGAACCAACACGACAGCGATGGAATACAACCAGCATGCAGCGATCATGATCAGCAGCGGCGCCAGCATCGAGCCCGCCATGCTTGTCTCATTAGCGATCCGGATCGTCGCGCCCTGGTGCAACGTGTTCCACCACTGCACCGAGAAGTAAATGATCGGCACGTTGATGACTCCGACGAGTGCCAGGACGGTGCCCGCTCGATCGGCGCGCTTGCGGATCGTCAATCGCCGACTGCAACGAAATGAATCCGATGTACAGAAACAGCAGAATCAGCGTCGACGTCATCCGTGCGTCCCAGACCCACCACGTGCCCCATGTTGGACGTCCCCATAGCGAGCCCGTCACGAGGGCCAAGAAGCGTGAACATCGCTCCGGTGATTGACAACGACGAAGCCATCATCGATGACACGCGCGCATTGAAGATCCAGCCGACTGCCGCATAGAAGGCCAGCAGGACGTAAAGGAGCATCCCCATCCAGGCAGCGGGCACGTGAACGAACAGGACGCGATAGGCGTCGCCCTGCTGAAAATCCGTCGGTGCGACAAAGAGTCCGAGATACAGACCAATGACGAAGAGAATCCCGCTGGAACGGCAAACCACGGGACGAGTCTCCCCGCAAGTCGATAGAGATTTCCGGGGGATGCGTACTTGTACCAATTGATCGTACGGATGTTCATTCCAGCGATATCCTCAGCGCGGCCGCCGCCGCAGATGGCGCGAAGATGAATGCAAAAATCAACATCGCCGCGAGAAGCCGCATGTTCGCGTCCGCGCTGCCGCCCCAGACCACCGCTTGAACCGCTCCGGTTCCGAATACGAGCGTCGGAATATAGAGCGGCATGACGAGCAATGACGTCAGCGTGTTGGCGCCGCGCAACCCCAAGGTGAGGGCCGCGCCAATTGATCCGATCAGAAGGATGACCGGCGTGCCGAGGATCAACGAGGCCGTTAGTACGAGCGGCGCATCCACCGACAAACCAAACTGCACACCGAGCAGCGGTGCCGTCAACAGCAGAGGGATCGCGCACACCAACCATTGCGCGAGCACTTTGCCCAGCACGAGCACGTAAATCGGCCGGGGTATCAGCAGCATCTGTTCAAGAGTGCCGTCCGCGTAGTCCTCTGCGAAGAGCCGGCTCAGCGAGAGCATCGATGCGAGCAGCGCTGCGACCCACACCACACCAGGTGCAATGGACTGCAGCAATTGGGTCTCTGGACCAACGCTCAACGGGAAAAGCGTGACGACGATGACGAAGAAGAACAGCGATCCAAGTGCGTCGGATCGACGTCGCCATGCGAGCGTCACATCGCGCCACACAAGCCATCGGATCATCGCGGCCTGCGTCAGCGGTCTCATGCTGCGAGGTCGATTCGTCGAGACACACGCGTAGTCATCTTCAAGTCCTGGTGCGTCGCGATGACCGCCATGCCGCCTCGCGAGAGGTGATCGTCGATGAGCGTCCTGATCGAACTGTACGGCGACCTCATCCAGTGACGTCAGGACCTCGTCCAAAAGCCACAACGACGACCGGCAGGCCACGAGCCGAGCGAGCGTGAGCCTGCGGCGCTGCCCCTCGGATAGATGACGCGCCTGAAGAGTTTCCTGCTCGCCCAGGGACATGCGACCGAGCGTGCTTCGCGCCTCTTCTCGACTGAGCTCCCATCCACTGAACGCGCTAGACACGCGAAGATTCTCCAGCGTGGTCAGTTCGTCTTTTACCGCGCAGCGATGACCGACATATGCCACTGACGAGAGGTACTCGTCTCGATGCGCGCTGATCGGCTTGGCGTGCCAGAGAATCTCGCCACTCGTCGGGGGCAACAAGCCACACAGCATTCGCAGAAGGCTGGTCTTGCCGCTTCCATTTGGACCCCTTAGTTCGAAGCAGTCGCCGGGGTGCATCGAAAAGCTCAATTCTCTGAAGAGCCGGCGGTGTCCTCGAACGCATTCGAGACCACGGGCTTCTAGCATCAGCTGCGTACTGCGAGGGACGGTCCCGGGAGAGCGGACGAGTGAGACACCGCCAGGAGTTCTGTCAAGCTGGCGCTATCGCGCGGAACGCTTAGTGGCGTTGTACGACGAGCCGATTGGAGGACGGGGTAAAACTGCGTGAACACGTGGTCTGTCTCCGCATCCTGTCGATGACACGTCCCGCAGCCACTCGATTCCGGAAGCGCCTGCGCTCTCGCCGTCACAGTCCCGTCGACCCCAGTGAAGTCGAAGAATCCCCAGCCTCCGTCAAACCGCGTGCTGTCTTTAACGGAGGCGAGGAGTGCGGATTCCTTGTGAGGGTGCGGCGCCATGTCCGGCCCCCGCTGACCGACTCCCAGATCATCAGAGTGCCTTCGGGAAACCTGCCGGTTTTCTCGTACTCTCGGTAACCCACGGGATTGATGTAGACCCTGTGAGTCGGTGTGTGTTTTGCGCTTGTGGCAGAGTCGATGCCGGATCGGTGGGGCATCGAAGACGGTGCGACAAGGATCCAGTCTCGATAGCCTTCCGGACGGAGTAGAGTGTTCCCGCGCTCGAAGACCGCCGCGGACGTCCTCACAGCCGGCGTGGTCTGGCGCATTTGAGCCAGCACCGAGACAGACACGAGCGCGAGAAGAGCAACCGCCGCGAACGCGTATGAGCGCAGTCCGAAGCCGAGCATGATCGCCCGCTCGATCCGTAGCGCCCACCCTAACCCCTCGCGCCGGCCCTCGATGATCGACATGACCTCGCGCCGCATAGGCGTGCAGTCGGAAGGACGAATCGTTTCGCTGCGAAGCGATTTCAACAGCGATTGCGTGGTGCGAAGCTCATCAAGAAATCGCCGGCAGTCCTCGCACATCCTCAAATGACTCGAGGTCATTTCCGCGCGAGCCTCTGACAGGTCTCCCTCCACATGCAGCGCGAGCAGTTCCTTCGAAAAACCGCAGCTCACGGTTTGCCTCCCATCAGCCCATTGATGGCAGCCTTCAGCCTCAGACGTCCTCGACTCACCTGAGAACGCACCGTGGTCTCAGAGGAGTGCAGGAGAGACGCGACCTCTGCCGTCGAGAGCCCTTCGACGTCGCGCAAGAGAATGGCCAGTCGTTCCTTTTCCGGCAGCGTATCTAGAGCCTTCCGCAGGATGAGTCGCTCCTGCTCTCGGGCCACGTCGGTGTAGGGATTCGCGGACTCGTCGATCGTCTCTGGCCCATCGATTTCAACGAAGGTGTCCCGCCGGCGCTGTCTTTGGCGCGCAGCGTCGCGGCACGCGTTGACGGTGATCTGAATCAGCCAGGGCTCCATGGGCTTCTGCAGATCCAGCCGGTGGAGGTACTTGAATGCCCGAAGGAAGACCTCCTGTGCCACATCGCGTGCGTCGTCTTTCGCGCCCAGGAGTCTCGCGGCCACGGTCATTACGCGCGCTTCGTATCGGAGGATGATCTGCTCGAAGGCCGTCGAATCGCCTCCGAGCGTCAGGCGAACGAGCCTAGCCGTCTCCGCAACATCACGCGACACCTCTTCCTGAGAGACGCGTGACATCGCCAAAGCTGTCGGAACGACGAATGAACCGTCTGGCCGCAATTCCACGAACTCGTGCCCTTCATTGGTTAATACCCGGCCGGCTGCCGAAACGTTGAAGCGGCACGAAGCCGGCGTGTTCGAAAGCCACCTGGCGACCACTCGAGAGTAATCCGGTTGGAAACGGGTCGGCTCCATAATCGGTTCGATTTCTTGTGAGTCAGCAGAATCGAATCGACCACGTCCTGCGACATGGCGGCAAAGCAGCGCCCTCACCGAATGTAGTAATTGCGCCTTTCGTGGGTACGGATGATGATGCGTCTCATCATCGGCCTCGTGCTCTGTGTTATCACCCAAGACGTTGCTCATGCGCCGTAGGAACGGTCCGTTCCTCGCCGGCGTCAACGTCTCAAATCGCTACTCGAAATGGCCGGTGTTTAGGTGTCCGTCAATGGCCGGTGTTGGCTGTCCACCGAGGCGCCTAGGTCAGATATCTCGCAGGCAGCGACGCAACATTCTGGAGAAATCATGCGTGTAGCGGTGTTGATTCGGTCCGTGCTTCTGGCGTCAACGGCATGGCCGCAAAATACCGAGTTAATTCCCGAAGCGTATCTCGCACCAAAGTACGTGGCACCGCCGGATGCGCCGTCGAACACCGTCATCGCCGGCCGTGGAGAGCGCGGCGATCGGTTGATCGTGACCGGGCGCGCGCTCGATCAGGGACGACCGGTTGCCGGCGTCTCGATTTATGCCTTCCACGCGGACGCGGACGGCCTGTACACCAGGGACCGCCGCAACAGTGACGAGAACGCGCGGCTCTTTGCCACACTGCGCACGGATAGGGAGGGGCGCTATACCTACGAGACGATCCGTCCGCGCGGCTACGACGGCTTGGCGGCCCACGTACACCATGTCGTGACTGCCAGTGGATACAAACCGCGCTTGTGCGATCTGTGGTTTGGCGACGAGCCGTACTTCGCGCCCCGGCGCAACGCCGGCCTGCCCTTGTCACAGGGCGAGGCGATGTTCGTGCGGATGCCCACACGCGATGCGGATGGTGTCTGGCGTGTTAGCCATGATCTCGAGATGCGTCCGGACTCGAAGTAAGCCCGCGGCATTAGGGTCATGTAGTCTGCGTTATATTTTCTCCCTTGGTGATCGATAATCCGCCGACTCCATGGGCCTCTCCGCTGGCGCCCGAGCTCGGTGTCTACCAGATCCTCGACAAGCTTGGGCAAGGCGGCATGGGCGAGGTCTACCGCGCCCGTGACACCAAGCTCAATCGCGACGTCGCCCTGAAAGTCCTGCCGGATCTCTTTGCGCGCGACCCGGATCGGTCTGGCGCGCTTCACGCGCGAAGCGCAGGTGCTGGCCTCGCTCAATCATCCGAACATCGCCGCGATCTACGGGATCGAGGGCGACGCATTGGTGATGGAGCTCGTCGAGCGGCGAGGACCTGTCGGCGATGATCGCCCGCGGCCCGATGCCGCTCGCCGACGCGCTGCCCATCGCGAAGCAGATTGCCGATGCGCTCGAAGCCGCACACGAGCAGGGGATCGTCCATCGCGATCTGAAGCCCGGCGAACATCAAGGTCAAAGCCGATGGCACGGTCAAGGTGCTCGACTTCGGCCTCGCCAAAGCGCTCGGTCCAGAGGGCGGGAGCGCGCCCGACCTGATGAACTCGCCGACGCTCACCGTCGCATGCGACGCAGATGGGCATGATCATCGGCACCGCCGCCTACATGGCGCCCGAGCAGGCACGCGGCAGACCCGTCGATCGCCGCGCCGACATCTGGGCGTTCGGCGTCGTCCTCTACGAGATGCTGACCGGCCGTCGGGCGTTCGACGGCGACGACGTGTCGATCACGCTGGCGAACGTGCTGAAGGACGATCCCAGATGGCACGAGCTGCCGGCCGATCTGCCGACGCCGCTCTCTCGACTGCTGCGTCGCTGTCTGGAGAAGGAGCCGAAGCGACGTTTGAGCGCGATTGGCGACGCGCGGCTCGAGCTCGAGGAGCACGAACAGACGCGTGTGGCCCTGCCACCGTCCTCGGCCGCGCCGGCGCATCTCGATGTTGTCGCGGCTCTGGCCAGCCGTCGCGGGGATCGCGATCACCGCGGCTGCGGCGGCCATTTTCTGGCCGTCGGCGCCAGCGCCGACGAGCGCCGGCGTCGCACGAGTGTCCATTCTTCCGCCACCCGGCGAGACGGTCTACCCGGACTCGCGTGGGCGTCGCCGTGTCGCCCGACGGCACGATGGTCGCCTTCGTCGTCGGTTCCGTTGCCCGATCGGAAAACGAGCTGTGGGTCCGGTCGCTCGATTCGATGTCGTCACGCCGGCTGGAAGGACACGCAAGGCGCGGCCTTGCCGTTCTGGTCACCGGACGGCCGTCGCATCGGATTCTTCACGAATTCCAAGCTGAAGATCGTCACCGCTGTCAGGCGGGCGCGTCGAGACCCTGGCCGACGCGCCGAGTGGCCGCGGAGCATCATGGAACCGCGCCAACGTGATCCTCTTCGCGCCGGATGCCGGAGGACCGCTGTTCCGGATCTCGGCCAACGGAGGAACGCCCGAGCCGGTCACCACGCTCGACTCGGCGCGGAAGGAATACGGTCATCGCTTCGCCGTCGTTCCTGCCCGATGGTGAGCGTTTTCTGTACGCGGCGCTGCCCGGGAAAGAACGGCAAGTTCGATATCTTTGCCGGTTCGCTCAGTAACACGTCACGGACGTTCGTCGGATCGTTCGAAGCGACACCGGTGTTCGCCGAACCCGGATGGCTGCTGTATGCGCGCCAGGGTGTGCTGGCGGCCCTGCCGTTCGACGCCGACACGCTCAAGATCACGGGCGATCCCGTCGTGCTCGAGGACGAGCCGTCCAGCATTCTCGACCCGGCGATCGTCATGGACTGCCGGTTGGTCGGTGTCGGTGTCCGCCTCGGGATCGCTTGGCTACTACTCGGCGCCGTCCACCAACACGATCGCGACGTGGTACGACGCCAACGGCGTGCCGTCGGGGACGCTCAACCTTCCCCAGGGCCACTACGAATCGATCACGATCTCGCCAGATGGAACCCGCGGTGTCGCGGTGCTGTCGACGTCGCCCGTCCGAATCGACGCTGTGGCTCGTCGATCTGGCGCGCGGTGGCGCGACACCGCTCTCCTCGGGGCGAGGGCGCAACGACACGCCGGTGTGGTCACCAGACGGCACTCGCGTGGTCTGGGCTGCCGATCGCGACGGGGCGCAGAACCTGTTCGTGAAGAGCGTGGACGAGGCCGCGCCGGAGCAGCTGCTCTTTCAATCCGATGTGCCGTTCAAGAATCCCGTCGACTGGTCGCGCGACGGGCAATGGATCGTGATGACGCACCTCGACCAGGACACGTCGCAGAACGTGTGGCTGCTCGACGCGTCGGGCAGCAAGCCACCGACGGCCATCGTGCGTGGCGCGGTGCGCGATAACGGCGGCCCCGTGTCGCCAGATGGTCGTTGGATCGCGTACAGCGTCTGAAGACACCGGCCGGTTCGAGGTCTACGTCCAGTCGTTCCCTGCACCGGGCCGGAAGGTGCAGATTTCCGTCGGACGGTGCCGTGCGCGCATGGTGGACGCGCGACGGACGCCAACTCGTGCTGCTCGGCGGCGATTTTCGAACGCTCTCGCGCGTGGATCTCGCGCCTGGCACCACGCTCGGCGTGGGCACGCCGAAACCGTTCGCGCGGCTCCCTGCTGACATCGTGTGGATCGACGCGACGCCCGACCGTCAGCGATTCCTCGCGATTTCGCCTGAACGGACGGGCACCGGGTCGGTCACCGTCGTCCAGAACTGGCGCGCCGCGCTGGCCGCGCCGCGCTAGCCCTGTAATCGCTATCGTCCGATCGATCCCAGCGCCCACGCCGCCTGACGCCGGACTCTTGGGCTCGCGTCCTTCAGCGTCGCTGCGAGGGAATCGCTCGCGCGCCGATCGCCGATCGCGCCGAGCGCCCAGGCCGCCTGCGATCCGCACGCTCTCGTCCTGATCCTTCAGCGCCTTGATCAGGCCGTCCACCGCGCGGCGATCGCCAATCGCGCCGAGGGCCCACGCCACCTGCGACCGCACGCTGGCGTCGGTGTCGCCGAGCGCGTCGACGAGCGCAGTGACCGCGACTTCAGCATCGAGCGCGCCAAGCGCCCACGCGGCCACACGTCGCACTGGCGGCTCGCGATCCGCGATCGCGGCCAGTGCCGGCGCCACACCACGCGCATCGTCCAGAGCGCCGAGCGCCCACACGGCATTGCGGCGCGCGACCCATTGCGGCGCGCGGGTCGCCGCGATCAGCGACGGCAGCGACTCGGTGCCGATCGCGACGAGCGCTGCCGCGGCTTCCTCGCCCGGCGTTGTCTGTTGTTCGATGTCTTTCGACCAGTAGTGACGCTCGTCGCCGCAGACCTTGGGGTCCACGGGAGAGGCATCAGAGAGACGCTCGACGAGCGCGTCGATCGCGGCGCGTGACGCCGATCCCATGCGCTGCAGATCGCACGCGGCGATCGTCCGCGTGCGCGGGTCGGCATCGCGCAGACGCGCCGCGAGCTCCGCAGCGTCCTGCCCGGCGGCATAGGAGATCAGCGCGATGGCCGGCGACGAGGACACGGCCTGCGGCTGTGCGGGAATGGGGTGCACGAGCGAGGCGACCAGCGTCATCGCGGCGCTGACGAGCGCGAGCAGTGCCTCGACGGTCGATTCGAAAAACGCCACGCAGTACGGCATGACAGACTCCATGCTAAGAAATCAGCACCTCGGCGCGAGCCGCCTCATGTGAGGTCCGGCTGAAGCCGGACACCACACGCGAGGGGCGGAACTCGAGTTGTTAACGGATCTGGCCGAGCGCGAAGACCGCCTGCTGGCGCACGTCGGCGTTGGAATCTTTCAGTGCGGCGATCAGCGCGTCGGTTGCGCGCGCGTCTCGGATCATGCCGAGACCGTGTGCCGCCCGCTGTCGCACTTCGGGATCAGCGTCCTTGAGCGCCGCGATCAGCGGATCAACGGCGCGGGCATCGCGAATCTGACCCAGAGCGAACGCGGCCTGCTGACGCACCTCGGCGTCCGAGTCCTTGAGTGCCTCCGTCAGCAGACTCACATTCTTCGGATCACGCTGCCGGGCCAGCGCGTAGATAGCCTGCTGCCGGACCTCCGACGACTTGTCCTTGAGCATCGTGGCAATGACGTCCGCCGGAAGCGATGCGCCCATCCGCACGAGCGTGTGCAACGCCTGCTGGCGCACTTCGTTGTCTTCATCTTTGAGCGCCGCGGTCAGCGCCGCGGCGATCTTCGGATCGACTGGCGTGCGGCCCTGCTGCTGCACTGGCTGCGGCGGTTGCGGCGGTTGTGGCGCCTGCTGCGCAAACGCGAAATTCAACGCTGTCGCGACGCTCCGTTCGATGTCGATGATCCACGAAAGGCGCCGGCGTCGGTGGAACAGGTGGCACCGGTGGAGCCGGCGCACCGGCCCGCGAGCTGGGCAGGAACTGGCGGCGGCATCGGTGTCGGCGCTACTGCCACGCGAGGCACACGCGGCGCAGGCGTTGGCGCGGGGTCGGCGTTGGTGTCGGTGTTGGCGTTGGCGTCGGTGTCGGAGCGGCGAGCGCCGACGGGCGGCCCTGCTCTTCCGCGTCGGCCGCTTTCGCGACTGCCCGCACGCCGGCGAGCGACACGATCGACACCATCGGCCACCGCGGCGAACGCAGCCACGGCGCGGCGAGTGGGTGAGCGGCGGGGCAGAGCAGGATCGAGAATCGCCATGAGTCTTCCCTCGAGTTGTGAGCGGTGCGCCATCGTCACGGCGGACCAGGTTGGCCAGGCACCGCTGCGCAGCGAGCGGGCGATGTCGAGCAGGTGATCGGCGTAGTCGGACCCGCGCGTGCCGGCGGCGAGGACGAGATCGTCGCAGGCGCGTTCCCGCTCGGCGCGCAGCCGCTGCGCGGCGAGCCACACCAATGGGTTGAACCAGTACGCCGCGCACGCCAGGTGCGCGAGCATCTGCGTCATGCTGTCGCGGCGCTTCACGTGCGCGAGCTCGTGCAGCAGGACGACGCGCTGGCGCTCGAGCGGCCAGTCGTCGGCCTCGGCCGGCAGCAGCACGTGCGCGCGCATGAGTCCCCACGCCATCGGCATCGCGTCCTCGTCTCCGCTGAGGAACGTGACGTGCCGATCGATGCCGAGCGATCGCGCGAGATGATGGCCGAGCGGTGCCCAGATTGGCGCCGGCGTCGCGCGCCGCGCGATCCACCACACACGCGCGGTTCCGAACGCGAGACGCGCGAGCACGAGCAGCACACCAGCGAGCCAGATCGTCGTGGCCGTTGAAAGCGTGTCGACCGATGCGGCCTGACGCGGCGGCTCTGTGCTCACACTCGGTGTCACGGCCGGCATCGGCTCGAACACGGGATCGGCAGTCGCAGTCGTGATCGCCGCCGGCGCAGCGACAGATGCCACGGCTGCTGGCGGAGCGGGCAGCACGGCAATCGTCCACTGCGGTGCGACCGCGGCGAGGACGGGCATTAACAGCGACGCGGCGAGTGCGACAGCCCAGATCTGATGCCGTGCTGCGGCCGAGCCGCGCGACAGCGCACGCGCGGCCAGCGGCGCGATGGCCAGCACCACGGTGACCTTGAGCAGGACGTCAACGACGGGCGATTCGACCAGCATCTCTAGGCTCCCTGCTTCCGGGCCTGCTCGATCAGCTTCTTCAGCCGATCGAGCTCGGCGTCATCGAGGCGCGACGAGGAAACGTCCAGCAGCGCCGACATGGCCTGAGACGTCGAGCCGTCGAAGAAGGTTTGCAGCAGGTGGCGCATCGCCGATCGCTTGGCGTTGTCGCGCGCGATCACCGGCAGGTAGACGTAGCGCGGGCCGTCCTGCTCGTGCCGGATGTGGCCCTTCTCCTCGAGGATGCGCAACAGCGACCGGACGGCGGAGTAGCTCGGCGCCGACGGCAACTCGGCGCGGATGTCGGCGGCCGAGGCGCGACCGAGCTTGTAGAGCGCGTCGACGATTTGCCGCTCGCGGCGGCTGAGATCTTGGTGCTGAGAAATTGGCACAGTGCTAAAAACTTGGCACAAGCCGCCGACGCTGTCAAGTGCCCGGTTTTCAGCGCAAATTCATTGGACTCTGCTCGCCGGCCAGGCGCTCGGATAATCGGTGAGGTCCCAGGCGAGTTGGATGACCGTTCGCTGGAGACCTCGCAGTTGGTACACGAGTACGACGCGAGACACGTGGCCATCCTTCCGCTGCGCGACAACCCAGCGCGCCTCGGTCATCACTGAACTCGGGGGAAGGAGGTCGCCGACCGATTGTTTCAAGGCCTGTTCCGTGTTCTTCTGCTGGCTCTCGAACTCCTTCTGCAGCGTCTCGAGCTCGGCGCGCGCGGCCGCATCGCCCTTGACGACGCGCTCAACGAGTTGCTGCATGCGCGCCATCTTTGATTGATCGGGCAGCTTCACGGCGGCGTTCCGCTCGGCGATCCACTGCTCGACGCCGATCGCCGAACTCTTGAGCGAGTCGGCGAACCATCGCGCGACCGTCGCGACGTTCTCCTTCGTCGAAAACCCGATCGACCGATCTGAATCGGCCGGCGAGAACCACTCGGTGCCCGGATACTCCGGAAATCCGAGACTCGCATAGTGCGCCGGGAAGTCGGGATACTCGTCGTAGTTCGTGTCAGCCTGCATGCCGCTGTGGTTCTGGAGCCAGAGGCCACCGACTTCGGCCAGTCCCGGATCGGGCCCGGCCTTCAGCAACTCCGCGGCGACGCGCTGGACTTCCAGGTAGGGGCTCTCGAGCGCGAAGGGCAGCACCCTGGCGCCAACACCAGGGGTATCCGGAAATCGCCCCAGCATGCGACACGCGGCAATGAGGATGTCGGGTTCGTCGGAGAAGTCGAGCGCCGCCAACGCTTCCTGCGTTCCGCGCTGGTCGCCCGAGCGTTCGATCTCCTCGAGCGCCATCGCCACTTCGACGACGAGCAGGCCGCGCAGGATCTCGCAGTGTCGTGACGGCTTCTCCTCGCCGGCGCACTGTCGCTCGTAGTCAGCTGCGAGCTCTAACGCATCTCCCGTGCCGAGCGTTTCGCCCTGCTCCTGCCCTGGTGGTGGTGTCGATGTCGCTCCAGCCGCGACACCGGTCTGCGGGGTGTTGGCGGCCTGCGCCGACGAGGCGTCTTTCGAACAACCAGCGAACGCGCCGATCGACAGCGTCACCAGAGAAGCGCCCGCCACGTGAGTCGCATCGTCATGACCTATCTCCTCCGCGCGGCGGCACGCTGCGCGCGCCTCCACTCTCTGCGGGCTTTGCCGCCGGCCTTCTTGAGCGCATTCAGACCAAGTTCGCTGAGTTGGCGGGATGTCTTCGCGTCGGGCTTGCAGCTGCTCAAATAACTCAGCAGACTGTTCTCCATGGACTTGATCTCGGCCTGAGATTCCATCCGTTGATGCTGCCTGAACTCCAGGACGGTGATCGGCGCTGTCTCCTTCGAGTAGGCCAAGCACGTGAGTTGGCTCTGCCGCGCGCCAGCAAACTTGGCTTCGACGTTCTCCGAACAGGAGTTGGCGGTGGCGAGCAAGTCGTCGAGCGTCACCACCTGTCCGGGGTTGAGCTCGATCTGACAGACCCCTCTCGAACTCGAGACGAACGGCGTCGGCGGGGGTCGATAGAACGTCGACGATCGGCATTTCGCGTACTTCGCGTACGCCTTGTTCATCTCCTCGCGGAATTGACGGTTGTAACGCCGAGTATCCTCATAGTCCGACGTGTCTACAGACTGTAGGAACGGCTGCGAATGGGCGCGCAGAGCCGCCTTGGCCATCTTGAGCTCGTACATGAACTCGCATGGCGGGCCCTTGCACGGATTGGTGCTCAAGCACTGCACCGCCTTGGCGTCGAGTCTCACGCCCGCCACCCACACGACCGTCAGCATCATCAACAGGAACGCACGTAACATGCCGGGACCTCCAGCTGCCGAAGCCCGCGGGTCAGTGTTGCCACCTGCGAGCTGAATGGGTTGATCGTTGCGGCCGCCGCAGCCGCGGCGAGTGCGTCGCGGTCTCGTCCGGCCTGCTTCAGCAGCACCGCGTACTGCACGTGAGGTCGCTCGTTCACTTGCGACTTCGCCGCCGCGTCCTGCCAGAGCCGCAGTTCCGATTGAAACAACGTCGCGCGGCTTGATGTCGCCAACGTCAAAGAAGCGGCAAGCGTTGCGGTCGTGCACACGGCGAGGACCGGGCGTCTGCGGATGACCACTGCTGCAAGTGGAGCAGCGGCGAGCAGCAGGCTCGCGAGCGCAAGACTCAACGGCCGATTGCTCAACGCATCGAGCTTGGGGACGACCGACTGCGTCGGGAGAAGTGCCGCCAACCACAACGCCAGACCGACAGCTGCCGCACACGAACCGCGGCGTACGAAGAACACCACGCCTGTAGCAGCCCCGACGTAGAGCAGCACACCGAGCAGGAACAGCGGTTCAGAGAGCCTGACCGGCAGCGGGATGCCGTAATCGATCGACAGGGCTGCCGGTTGAAACAGCAGTTCGAGGCCCACTGGCACCGCACCAACCTGCGCGATCGCACTCGCGACGAACGGCCGCCCGAGCATCGAGTAGTCCGCCAACTGAACGTAGCGGGGTGTCGTCAGAATCCAGGCCACGACGATGGCACCTGTGGCGAACAGCGGCGTGACGTCGTCGAGCACAGCGCGCCATCGCCCCTGATGTCGTGCTGCGGCCAGCACGGTCAGCGGCAGCAACGCCGCCAGTGCGGTTTCGCGAGATAGACAGGCCAGCAGAAGGAACAGAGCCGCGAGCCACCGGCGCGCGCGATCCAGAGCCAGCAGCGAGGCCATCACGAACAGACCCGACAGAACGGCCGTTCGGCCGCTCGCCAGCAGCACGCTGTCGGCGTGCACCGGGTGCAGGAACCACAAAGCGGCCAGCGCGATCGCGACGAGCGACGACGCACTCGGTGCCAGCTGCAGGATCAGTCGCAACAGGAGACCTGCCGACACGCAGAGCAGCACGATCGAGACGACCCGTCTTGCGGCGGGCGTCGCAGCGACGGACGTCTCGGCTTCGAGCGCGTAGGTGAGCTTCGTGACGGGCCGCAACGTCACAGTCACGTACCGGGTCCACTCCGTGAAGTGACTGGCTCGCCGGATCGCCGAGCGGCGTCACGTGGTCGTCGAACAGATACGGGCCGCTCAGACCACGCGACCACGCCCAGAGACCGCTGGCCAGCAACGCGATCAGGAGAGCGGCGAACAGCACCTGGCCTCGGCCCCAGGTAGACACGTCGGGGATGATCACGGCTGTTCGCGGGGGAGACATGGCGCGCATGGTGATTACGCGCAGCCCTGGCGCCGCGGAATAACGCCGGTGGCCGCTCGATCTATAACGCGTCGTTCGAGGAAAAGAGGTCCATCGGGTCACCCGGAAGGGTGACCGCGGCGGTGGAGGGGCTTCTAGCGTTCCGCTTTGAGGCTCCTGAACACCGCCTCGACGAACATGTCCGTCGTCCACGGCGCCGGTCGTCGCGCCGTAGCGGGAGTCGTAGTCGAGCGTCGGCCGCGCCGCCTTCACCTGCTCGAGCGTCATCCCCTTCTTGATCATCGCGGCGATGCGGTCGCGGACGATCGTCACCATGTCGCGATACTCGACGCACGTCGAACTCGTCGCTGATGCGCCCGTGGCCCGGGACGATGAAGGTGCCGCGCTTCCTCGTGATGCTCGGGCACGGCGAGATCGAGCACGAGGTTCAGGCCGTCGATCACGCCCTGCACGCTGCCGCCCTTCTGCAGATCGATCACCGGATAGCTGTCGGTGCGGTAGATGTCGCCGGTGGCGATCACGTCCGAGCGGCGGAAGAACACGATGCTGTCGCCGTCGGTGTGCGCGCTGGGCACGTGATACATCAACACCGGCTCGCCGTTGAAGAAGATCTCCTTCTCGCGGCCGACGAACGTCTCGGTCGGCCAGACGCTGTCGGGCCGCGTGTTCATGCGGCTGAGCACGTTGTCGTGCGCGACGATCTTCACCGTCGTCTGCGACGCGCCCGGCGTGCCGACGATCGTCCAGTTCATGGCCGAGCCGAGCACCTTGGTCAGGCTCTCGTTGCCGCCGGCGTGATCGGGGTCGGCGCTCGTGTTGAGGAGGTAGCGGACCGGCTTGTTCACCGGTGTCAGCTCGCTTGATCTCGGCGAGCATGCGATCGGTCAGCGCCCCCGACTTCGCATCGACCATGATCGCGCCCGACGGACCCGACCTGCACCACGACGTTGCCACCGCCGCCGGCGAGGAGATGGACGTTGCCCTGCACGTGCAGGGTGTCCAGCTGGCCGGTGTCGGGGTTCTTCGCCTGGCTCACGCGCGGCGCCTCCGCCGTGTTGAGCGCGCGCGCCGGATCGGCTCTTCAGCCTCTTCTGATACTCGGGATAGATCGTCTCGGGGCCGCCGCGCGCCGGCGCTTCGGGCACGCCGGTGCGCTTGACCATCTCGAGGAGAAACGGGTTCTCGCCCGGCAGGTAGTGCGGCACCTCGCCCTTGGCGCGCCCGCTGATCTCCTCGACGTACTCGCAGGGCCACAGCCAGTTGCCGTTGTCCTGCATCGTTCATCTGAAAGTCGGTGGTGCGGATCATCGGCTCGGCGAGATACACCGGGTCGGTGATGATCACGACGTGCGTCAGGGTTCGGTCGTGGCGAATGAACCGTTCGTAGAGCGTCGTCTGATCGCTTTCGGGCACGCCGTTGCGGCGCAACCAGCCCTGCTTCAGATGCGTCGTGGTCACGGTCAGCACGTTGCCGTCCCATTTGCCGGTCGAGAAGCCCATGAACGTGTGCGGCGCGAACGGCGAGGGATGCGGGCGTCCGTCCATCCAGATGGTGCGCGTCTGCTCGTAGGTGCTGATGTAGTTCTTGATGGCGATGACGCGCTGCGTCTCGGGATCCTTCTCCTCCCAGATTCGCAGCTGCGAGCGGGCCGTGGTAGATGTACGGCGCCACGTGCACGCGGCACTGGTGCTCCTGCAGCGTCAGGCGCGAGGCGTCCCAGCTGTCGGCGAAGAGGCGCGCGGCGCTGTTGATGGGCAGGCCGAGGTAGTCGCCCAGGTCCGGTCCGGGTCCGCGATCCTGATCGTCCTCGTGATAGCGGTACGGAGCCCAGTTGCCGGCCAGAATCGCCTGCGCGAACGCGGCCTCGCTCGTCGCGAGCACCGCGAGAATCAGGCACGCGGCTCGAAGTAGCGCCGCGTTGCGTCCATGGTGGGGGTAATTCTGCGTCGGCTCCGGCCACGGCCGCAAGAAACGTCAAGAACCCCGCGCCAGACCTCGTCTATCATTCCGCCGCTGATGCCGTCCGAGCGAGATCTGCTGCAGCTGCTGCGCACGATTCGCCGCCGCCTCGACGCGAACGTCTCGCTCGATGCGCTGGCCTCCCGCGCCGGCTGGTCGCCGTTCCATCTCCATCGCGCGTTCACGCGGATGGTGGGCGAGACGCCGAAGCAGTACACGCTGCGCCTGCGCCTCGAAGGCGCCGCGGCGCGGCTGCTGGCCAGCGACGACTCGATCGTCGACGTCGCGCTCTCGGCTGGATTCAAGAGCCACGAGGTGTTCACGCGCGCGTTTCGCCGCCACTTCGACCGCACGCCGGCGGCGTATCGCTCGACCGCGCTTGCCGGTGCGTCCCCCGAAGTCCGGGCACGGCATCGCGCGATCACCGACGCGACGGGTCCGTGCGTCGGTCTCTTTCACCTTTCCGTCGATCCTCCACATCCGATTCGGAGAGTCCCTATGCCCACGCTGTCAATCGAACGCCGCGAGCTGACGCCGCAGCCGGTGTTGATCATGCGCTGCCGCACCTCGCGTGCGGAACTGCAAGCGGCGATTGGCAATTCGCTCGGCGGCGTGTTCGGCCACTGTCAGAAGGTTGGCCTGCCGCTGGAGGGACGGCCGTTCACGCAGGTACCTCTCGACCGGCCCCGGGCTCTGGGAGATCGAATGCGGCAAGCCGCTCGCCGCGCCTGCGCCGGGCGAGGGCGCCATCGAAGCTGCGACGCTGCCCGGCGGGTCCGTCCTCGTGGCGATGCACGGCGGTCTCTACGATCAGCTCAACGAAACGTACGTGGCGATGGAACGCTGGATGGACGCGAACGGCGTCCGGCCGGGCGGCGCGCCGTGGGAGTCGTACATCACCGATCCGGCCGATCATCCGGATCCGGCCGACTGGCGCACCGAGGTCTACTGGCCGTTGGCGAAGTGAGAAGCGTTGCCGCAGTCCTCGCCGGGTTCGTCACGTTGTCGGTCGCGCTCTATGCGATGCAGAGTGGCGGTACGGCGCTCCTGAGGCAGCTGAATCCCGACCTTCCCGCGACGACGTCGATCGTCAACCACAGCACGGGCACGCGCGTGTTCTGGATGGTCTGGGAGACGCTGAGCATGGCTGCCGCGGGCTATGTCACGGCTCGTCTCGCCGTCGAGCAGCCAGGTCGCTCATGCGACGGTGATGGGCGCGATTCAGGCGGTCGTCACCCTGTGGGCGATGTTCTCGGTGCGCAGCGACGAGCCGCTGTGGTTCTGGCTCACCGGCATCGCGTTGATGGTCCCCGCCGCGTGGCTCGGTGGTCGATGGCGCGTTAGGAACGTCCGTTTGAGCGCGCGCGCCATCTCGGTCACGCGCTGGCCGAATGTCGTCGCGGTAGCGATCGGATCGTCCGACAGCTCGCCGCATGGCGCGACGATCAGTCCGCAGCACGCCGCGGCCGAGTAGATCGGCTTCAGCGCCGACTCGCGATTGCCCGGCGCACAGCGGCGCCGCGATCTTGCCGGCCATCGATCCGAGCGACGACAGCGACGCGACGTACGCCTCGAGCTCGGTCGACGGACTCCGCGGGCGTGGCGAGAATGATGACGTCCGCCCACACCGGATCGGCAGGTCGCGGGACGACGTAGTCGCGGTTCATCCGATCGAGATTCTTCTTCCACTCCGCATCGGCCGCGATCGTGGCGGCGTCGGCGCGATCGCGCGACGCGGCGCAGACGGATGTTGGCATCGGCCTGAATCGCGCCGAGCCCCGCCGCGAGCGCGAGCTTCTCCGCGGTCCCATAGCGCGAGTAGAAGACGACGAGCGCGTTGATGTCGCCCACGGACGTTCAGGCGAGATCGAACAGGAGCAGCTCGCCGCCGCGAGCGCCGGCGCCGCGCAGCGTCAGCGACGACTCGTCGCTCACCGCGAGGCCGTCGCCTTCCTTGAGCGCCATGCCGTTGACGTCGATCTCGCCGGCCGCGCCCTGCACCCACGCATGCCGTCCCGGCGCGATCGGATAGCGTGATCGTCTCGCCGCTGCCGAGCACCGCCGCGTACATGCGCGCGTCCTGATTGATGAACGCCGACGGCGGGTTGCGTGTTCTGCTCCGGTCCGGCAATCAGCCGCAGCGTGCCGCGCTTCTCCGTCGGGTCGTAGGCGAACTGCTGATACGACGGCTTGATGCCGCGCGTCTCCGGGACGAGCCAGATCTGGAAGAAGTGCGTCGGCTCGGTGTCCGACGCGTTGAACTCGCTGTGGATGACGCCCGAGCCCGCGCTCATCGCCTGCACCTCGTTCGGCCCGAGCACGTGCTCCTCACCCATGCTGTCCTTGTGCGCGAGCTTGCCTTCGAGCACGTACGACAGGATCTCCATGTCGCGATGGCCGTGTGCACCGAAGCCCTTGCCCGGCGCGACGCGATCGTCGTTGAGCACGCGCAACGCGCGGAAGCCCATGTGGTTCGGATCGGAATAGCCGCCGAACGAAAACGTGTGGTAGCTCGTGAGCCATCCGAGGTCGCTCTTGCCGCGATCCTCGGCTTTCCGCAGTGTCAGCATGTGGTTGATGTTAGACGAAAATCTCGGTTCAGGGCTGAACCGCGTTGCGCGCGCCGCGCGTCTTCAGGATCTCGTCGATCAGGAACAGGTCGGTGAGCAGCGCGCGCACGTGGATCGACGCGTTCAGGTTGTCGATGAGCTGTGAGCCGATCGAGGGCTGCGCGAGCACGAGCCGAACGGCTGCCAGCGCGCTCCGCGCGTCGCGGTCGAGCACGTCGATGAACGCCGACATAACGATCGACCGGCTCGAGACGACCCTCATCGACGAGCGGCGCGGCAGGATCCTGCCAGGCCGTCGAGCGCCAGCTCGGCCCGCTGAAGAAACGTCCGAAGCTGACCCGACGCGGCGCTGCCGGCTTCCTCGACCACACCCTGGGCCGCGTAGGCCAGCATGAACTCGTAGCACTCTTCGATCGCGTCGCAGCGCGCGGCCAGATCCATCACCGGGCGATCCAGCGCTGCGGATCGTGGTGCTCGAGATACTGCCGCCTGGTGATCCAGCCGAGGATCATCGACTTGGTGATCCACCATTTCTCGGGCCGCACGGCGAAGTACACGTGCGCGATGACCAGCCCGACCAGCGCCACGCCGGCCAGACCGTGCGCGACATAGGTGACGCCCCAGGTCGTGTCGCCGAGCAGGTAGGGATTGCGCGTGAAGAGCGGCGTCCGGATGCGCACCATCATCAGCAGGCCGCTGACGACGACGGCCAGCCCGGCGATCACGATGGCCAGGTGATAGAGGCGATTGCCCAGCGGATACTTGCCGGACTTGGGTCCGTCCACTTCCTGCCCAAGCTCGCGCAGCAGCTCCGCCTTCAGCTCGGGCACGTCCTTCGGGCCGACCCAGATCGACCAGAAGTCCATCCACACCGTGGCGTGGACGATGTGAAAGACGATCGAGGCGGTGAGGACGAGTCCCGCCATCCAGTGCCAGGTCACCCACGCGAACTGGACGCCGACGATCGGCAGGAAGGCCGTGAACAGCAGGACGAACATCGCCGCCGCCATGACCCAGTGGAAGAGCCGCGCGGCGAGAGAGTGGCGCGGAATCCGAGTCCGGCAGATCGCTGCGCGCCGCCTCGAGTCGATCGGTCTCGAGCGCATCGCGCTTGCGATGCCTGGAGAGCAGCATGTAGCTGGCGTGCGCCACCAGGAACGCAAGTCCGGCGAAGAGCGACGCCCAGAGCAGATCCCACGAGATGTGCGTGAGGATCCACTCACCCCACGGGCTTCGTCCCCAGGTCAGGAGGTCCATGCGTCAGGACTCCGTCCCGCGGACAGCGCGTTTGACCAGGTTGCGCAGCAGCGGCACCTTGTAGGCGTTGTGGTGCAGCGGCACGGCCCCGGCGATTGCGAGCTCGCCGGCGCGGCCGCCGTCGCCTCGTCACGCCTCCTGCCGCGCACCGCGTTCTCCACCGCCGGCAGGCGCAGCGGCGTCGGCGCGACGCCGTTGACGGCGATGCGCATGCGCGTCACGGTGTCGCCTGACATCACGGCAGCCGACGCGACGTTCACGAGCGGAAAGTCCCACACGTTCCGATCGGCGACCTTCTCGAAATAGAAGTGCGCGCCGGCCCACGTTCCGGGAAGCCGGATGGCCGTGAGCAGTTCGCCGGTGCGCAGCACCGTCATTCGCGTGATGTCGGTACCCGGACCGACGAAGTAGTCCTCGGCTGCGACGACCCGCTCGCCGTCGCGGCTGCGGATGACCATCTCTGCCTCCAGCGCGATCAGCGCCGGGGACGTGTCGGACGGGTTCACGGCGACGCAGCGGTCCGCGCCGAGGATCGCGTGCTCGCGATTGATCGCGGTCGGCGTGTCGGCGTAGCAGATGTTGCCGCCCGCGCGATAGCAGGACCATCCGGCCCGGTAGTACCAGCAGCGCGTGTCCTGCGTGACGTTGCCGCCGATCGTGCCCTGATTCCGGATCTGTGGAGACGCTGCGGCTTCGGACGCCTTCAGCAGGATGGAGTACCGCTCCTTGATCACCGGATGCCGCACGACCTCGGTGAGCGTCGTCATCGCGCCGATCTCGAGGCCGTCGCCGCGTGTGCGGATGCCTTTCAGCTCCGCGATCGCGCTCAGATCGACGACGACGCTCGGGCGCTTGATGCGATCCTTCAGCCAGTCGAAGCTGTCGAGTCCACCGGCGAGCACCCAGGCGCTCGAGCCGTGACGATCGAGCAGTTCGAGCGCAGCGTCGATCGACGCCGGCTGGAACAGCTCGAACGCGGGCATGACGTCGCGAATGACTGCCATAGTGCGATCTGCTACAGATGAGGCCCGCAAGGGCTCATGCATCCTGTCGTCCGTGCTCCAGCGACATCAGCACGATGTCGGCGGTCACCGGGGCGCGGCGGAATGCGTCCACGCCGATGGCGTCGGCGATCGCATTGAGCACGGCGCCGTAGCCGGCGCCGACCGGCGGCTCGCCGACGCCGCGCGCACCGACCGGCGTCTCCGGGTCGGCGATGTCGAGCGCCACGGCCTGCAGCTGATTGGGAATGTCGAGGATCGTCAGCGGCTTGTTGTAGTGGAACCGCCGCGCGAGCGTGACGCCGTACTGCGGATCGATGACCCACTTCTGACAGAGCGCATGGGCGATGCCGAGACAGCTCCCGCCATTGAGCTGCGCGATCAGGCTTCGCGGGTTGACGACCGTCCCGACGTCTCCCACCGAGAGATAGTCGACGAGCGTCACCTTGCCGATCTCGACGTCCACTTCGACCTCGGCGAACCCGATGACGAACGAGAACGTGTTGCCGTCGCGCGGGAAATTGTCCTTGGCGACGCCCATCAGCCCGAGCCCGGCGAGAGCGGCAGCCGACGTCTTCGTCATCTGATTCACATCGTCCGGGACGACGTGGCCGTCGAAGCGGCCGCCCAGCTCGATCGCGCGGCGCGCGGCCTGCGCGTAGCTCAGACCGCGTCCGGGATTGCCGCGGCGATAGACGCGCTCGCTGCCGAGCTCGTAGTCGTCAGGCGAGCCGCCGAGATCCATCGCGGCGATCTCCTGCAGCTTCTTCTTCGCGTCCATCGCGCCGGCGTGGTTGGCGCGCGTCATCGCGTGCGTCGTCTGGCTGCCGACCGAGAGACACGTCCACGGCAGGTGCTTGCCGGTGTTGCCCCACACGACCTCGACCTTCTCCCAGGGCATCGCCAGCACGTCGGCGGCGGCGCGCGCGAGATCGAACACCGAATGCGTGCCGAGATTGCCGACGCCCGACTGGACGTACAGCTTGCCGTCGGGACGCAGCGTCATGATGGCGTCCCAGCCGATCGATCCCGCGCCGTGCGGGCCGACGGTCACGCCGATGCCGCGCACCTTGCTGCCCTGGCGCTGCCCGCTGCGCGCCTTGCGCTCCTCCCAGTTGAAGACCTGCGCGCCCTTGTCGAGCGCTTCCGTGACGAACGCGCTGGTCGCGTGCGGACGCACACCGTTCGGGCCTGGCGGGCCGTAGACGGCCTTGCCCTTCGGCGCGTTGATGCGGCGGATCGCCACCTGATCGAGACCGAGCTGCTTCGCGGCCTTGGTGACGATCGGCTCCATGATGCCGTTGGCCTGCATCGGGCCCGGCGACCGCTGCTGCGTTCGCGGCGGCGTGTTGGTGATCACGTTGATCGCCCGCCAGCGCATCGCGCCGGGCTGATAGATCAACGAGGCGGCGTTGCCCGCGGATCGATGGTCGCCCATCGGGCCGTACGCGCCCGAGTCCTGGACGATGAACAGGTCGAGCGCGGTGATGCGGCCGTCCTTGGCGAAGCCGACGCGCGCGCGGCCGGACATGTTGGTGCGCGCGCGGCCGATGTAGCTCTCCTCTTCGCGGCTGATGCGCATCATCACCGGCGCGTTGGCCTTCTTCGCGAGCAGCGCCGGAATCGCCAACGACACCGCGCCGGCGCCCTTGCTGCCGAACCCGCCGCCCGTGTACTCGCAGATCAGGACCACGTCGGACGGCGGGATGCCGACCCAGCGCGCGATGCCGGCCACCGTGAACGCGACGCTCTGCGTCGAGGCGTGCAGATACAGCTTGCCGTTCTGCCAGTAGGCCATCGCGCTGCGCGTTTCCATCGGGTGGTGACTCGTGGACTGCACGATGAAGCTCTCGTCGAGCACGAGCTCGGCGTTCTTGAAGCCGGCATCGAGATCGCCGAACGACCACTCCTCGAGCGCCTTGCCCATCGGCAGCCGTCCCGGATCGCCTTCGTCGTCGGCGAAGTCGGCGGCCGTCCATTTCACGGTCTCGGGGACCGGCGCTGGAGCGGGACCCTGCGCGCCGGGTGCCGGTGGACGCGGTGCGCCCCACACGTTGCCGTTCAACCGCGCGTTGGGGCCGCCGGGCCGGAGGCTGTCGAGCGGATCGACGACGAAGGGAAGCGGTTCGAGATCCACCTGGATCGCTTCGATGGCCGCTGCCGCGGTCTCTTCGTCGACGGCGGCGACGGCCAGAATCGGCTCGCCGGCATAGAGCGGCTCGTTGGTCAGCGCCTTCTCGGCGCCGTTCAGATCCGGCACGTCGTCGGCGGTGAGGATGGCTCTGACGCCGGGGATGGCGAGCGCGGCGCTGGTGTCGATGCCGCGCACGCGCGCGTGCGGCATCGGGCTGAGCAGCAGCTTCGCGAAGAGCATGCCGTCGGCGCGGAAGTCCTCGGCGTACTTCGCGCGGCCGGTCACCTTGGCGACGTGATCGGGCGGGATGTAGTTCGCGCCGATCAGCTTCCCGTCAGGCATTGGACGCGCCCTCGCATGTACTCCGCGCCCTTCATCAGCGCGGTGAGGATCTTGTCGTAGTCCTGACAGCGGCACAGATTGCCCGAGACGCCGTGCGCCAGCTCCTGGCGCGTCGGGTTGGGATTGACCTTGAGGAAGCCGACGGCCGACATGATGAAGCCGGGCATGCAGAAGGCGCACTGGAAGCCCTGCTCGTCGAGCACGCCGCGCTGCATCGGGTGCAGCTCGCCGGTGGCGCTGGCCAGTCCCTCGATCGTGACGACGGGACGCGACCTCACGGTGTGCGTCAGGATCGAGCACGAGTAGTGCGGGACGTCGTCGATGAGGACGGTGCACGCGCCGCACTCGGCGCGATCGCACCCCAGCTTGGTGCCCGTGAGCCCCAGCTTGTAGCGCAGCGTCATGGCCAGCGTTTCCTGCTTCATGACGTCCACGCGCCGCATCTGTCCGTTGACGTTCAGCGTGATCAGACGCTCGACCGCGCCGGGAGCCGAGGTCTGGCCGAGGAGCGCGCCGGGGCCGCGGAAGAGATAGGCGGCGGAGGTCGCCGTCGCGCCGGCCGCGATGACGCCTTTGATGAAGGTGCGCCGTGTGACCGGATCCATCGCAGCGGACTCTAGACCCGAGGCCCCGGCGCTGTCAATGGCCGACGTTGGACGAAAAATTGACCCCACGACCTATGCCTGTCGCATATCGTCCTGACCGTAGTGTCCGGCTTTCGCCGGACGAAGCGACAGGTTCGAAAGCCATGCGCATGCTCAGATTCGTGCTCGCTCTCATCGCCGCTTCGGCAACCAGCGCGCTGGCGCAGCCGCTGACAATGCCGGGCGGCCGCCGTGCGTACGCCCGCCGGTGCAGCACTGCCCAGACGAGGGATGCGCGGCCGATGTCGTCACCAGTGGCGGCGCCGTGGTCGAGCCGAAGACCAATCGCACCTATTTCCTCGACTACCCGTGCAACCTGAAGCGCGGCGACGAAGTGACGTTCATCCTCAGCCTGCACGGCGGCGGCTCGTACGGCAACTGGCAGCGGCACTACTTCCCGCTGCTCGACTACACCGACAAGTACCGGCTCGTCGTCGCGACGCCGTTCTCGCCGCGGCGTGTGTGGTCCGCTGAAGACGATGGCTATCTGCAGAACATCGTGTCGTCGGTGATCGAGACGATCGGCCGCGAGAACATCAAGGCGTTCTGGCTCGCCGGACACTCGCAGGGCGGTCTGACATCCACGCCGCATCATCTGCAGTGAGTTCTTCGCGACGAAGGTCGATGGGTTCCTGAGTCTTTCCGGCGGGCGCGTTGGTGGTCAGGCGGGACGCGCAACGAACTTCGGCATTCCGCCACAGACCGGAGCGCCGCGCCGGACGCGCGACGCCTCCGCGCGGCGGGCCTGCCCGCGGGCGCGCTGGTGATGCCGCCGCCGCCGATGTGCGACTTCTCGCACATCTTCGACGACCGGCGAGCACGAGATCAGCGAGCTGCCGAAGACGTCGGCGCGTGCACAGAAGTACGCGTGCTCAGCGGAAGTAAGCGCCGCGAGGTCGTTGATACGAAAGCCGGCTACGTGTTCGACGGCACGCGGCAGAATCCCGGCTCGAAGGCGTGGGGACTGCGTCCGCGTCCCGGCAAGGCCGACGTGTTCGCCTATCGCACGTGCAGGGACGGGCGCGTCGTCGCCGATGTCGTTCGTCGGGACAAAGGTCACACCGAAGGTCTCGAACCGAAGGTGACCGAGGAACTCGTCAAGTTGATGCTGTCGGCGCGCGGTGGCAAGATCCAGCACGGAGGGTGGCGGCTTCGCCGCTGAGGAGCATCATGCGAACCAGACTGTTCGGGCTCGTCGTTGTCGTGGCGTCGGTCGCGGTCGCCGCGGCCAATCCAAGCCAGCGTCAGACATTCATCCGGAGTCGCTCTCGCGGCTCCCGCCGCCGCAGCGCGACAGCCTGGACGCCGAAGGCAAACGCGTCTGGGACGTGATCGCCGGCGGCGCGCGGCATGGGCAAGACCGGGCCGGCGCCGGTGTCGATGTACAGCCCGGGCGCCGCGGAACCGATTCACCACCTCAATCAGTACCTGCGTAAGACCGTTGCCGGCAGCCGCTACTTCGAATTGTCGGCGCTCCTCGCCGCGCGCGAGTTCGATCAGCAGTATGAGTGGTCGGGACACGAGCCGGCAGCGGTGCGCGCCGGTCTGGACCAGTCGGTCATCGACGCCGTGAAGTTCAACCGGGACGTCGGCGGGCTCCCGGACAAGGACGCCACGGTCATCCGTCTCGGCCGCGCGCTCTTCCGCGATCACAAGGTGAGCTCGGAACTGTGGGCGAAGACGGTCGAGCACTTCGGACGGCAGGGCGCCATCGAGATCGTCGCGACGATGGGCGACTACGTCATGGCGGGATTCATGCTGACGGCGGTCGACCAGCAACTGCCGCCGGAGCGCAAGCCGCTGCTGCCGGTGAAATAGCGTGTTAGTGGTTGGTAGTTGGTGTTGTATTCTCCCCTTCCTCGACCACTAACCACTAACCACCAAGCACTAGCCAGCAAGGAGCTCCCCGATGGCCCTGCGTGTGTTGAGCGGCTTTGTGAACGTCAAGAGCACGGGACCCAAAAGTGGCCGTGTGCGCATCGGCTTCGACCCGCACCAGAAGATTTCCGGTGACGCCAATCCGGTCGAGCGAAAGACAATCGGACCATCAGGACGTTTCGTCTCGACGCCGGCGAAGTTGATCGCGCTCCGCCAAGTGTCACTGGTCGGAGTCGATCCCATGGCCGACTACAAGTTGAGGCTGGGCGACACGATCACGCGCGACGACCTCGAGATCACCTGGAGCGGCAAAGGTCCCGCGTTCAGTGAGGAGATTTCGTATCTGGTGATCGGCGAGGTCCCCGATCCGCGTGCGGCCACGAAACGGCCGCTCGTTCGGAAGGGCGCCAAGACGAAGAAAGCGCGCCGCCGCTAGTTCAATCGCGCGGCGCGCGTCGCTGTCGAGTTCTTGCCGATGTTCAGCAGCTGCGCCGCCTCGCCGAAGTAGTTCATCGAGAACTGCAGCTGCGGGTCCTGCTTTGCCAGCCGCTCGTACGCTTTGGCCGCGCCGAACAGATCGAGGTCGATCTCCTTCTGAATCATCGCGGCGATGTACGGGCGATCCTTCTGCCAGCCCGCCTCGTCGAAGCGCAGCGGCGACTGCTGGACCAGCTGCTTGAACTCGTTCAGCATCTCGTCGCTGATCTGATAGCTCGCGGCGACTTCGTGCCTGGGGCCCGAGGTCGGCTGCGGCATGCGGGTGTCGCCCTGACGCGTGAAGCGGCGGGCGTAGACGTCGAAGAGTCCGCGCGCGGCGATCGTGCGCGCGAAGCGGCCGGGGTTGAAGCCCTCGGTCGGGCCGTCGAAGCGCCGGTCGGGCTCGACGCCGCCGCCGCTGTACACCTTGCGGCCCGCGTCGGTGAGCTTCAGGTCCTCCGCCTTGTGCGACCTGTTGGCGTCCTGATCGCGCAGCGTGTAGGTCAGGTAGTCGTCGAAGGTGCCATCCCATGGACGCTGAATCAGACGGCCGCTCGGCGTGTAGTAGCGCGCGGTAGTGATGAGCGCCGCCGCGCCGCGGCTGAGCCGATACACCGACTGCACCAGCGCCTTGCCGAACGTCGTCTCTCCGATGACCAGCGAGCGGTCGTGATCCTGGAGCGCGCCGGAGACGATCTCCGATGCGCTCGCGCTCGAGCGGTTGACCAGCGTGATCATCGGCAGCGTCAGATAGTCGCTGCGGTCCTGCGCACGATAGTCCTGATCCGATCCGTTCACGCGGCCGCGCGTGTAGACGACGAGGTCGCCTTTCGGCAGGAAGCGGCTCGAGATGAGGATCGCCTGATCGAGCTGGCCGCCCGGATTGCCGCGCAGGTCGAAGACCAGGCGCTTCATCCCGCGCTTGGTGAGGTCGCCCAGCGAGCGCCCGAGCTCGCGATCCGAGTTCTCGGCGAATTCGGTCAGCTTGATGTAGCCCGTGGTGTCGTCGAGCATGACCGCCGCGGCGACCGTGGGGATGTGCACCTCGTCGCGGCGGACGCGCAGGTCGATCAGCTTCTCGTGACCGCCGCGCCGGAGCGAGATGTTGACGAACGTGCCGCGCGGTCCCTTGAGGCGGCCGACGGTCTGTTCGCTGGTCCAGCCCTTGGTGTCTTCGGTCTCGATGCGGGCGATGACGTCGCCGCGACGCAGCCCGGTCTCATACGCCGGCGAGTCTTCGAACACCGACGCGACGATGACGTCGCCGTTGATCACCTGGATGGTGATGCCGAGCCCGTAGTAGCGCCCTTCCTGACGCTCGCGCGTCTGCGCGTAGGCGCGTGGATCCATGAAGCTCGAGTGCGGGTCGAGCGTCTGCAGCATGCCGGTGATCGCGCCGTAGATCACGCGATCCGAATCGGCGTCGCCGACGTACACGTCTTCGACCGCTTTGAGACCGGCGGTGAAGATCTTGTACTGCTCGGAGACCTGATCCTGGGCGGCCAGCGCCGTGCGGCCGAAATACGCGCCTGCGCAGGCGCTCAGCGCGAGAAGGATTGCCGCCGCCGGAAGGGATCGGTATCTCGGCATGCTCGTGATGCTCCGTAGGTTAGGGCTTCTATCGAGTCTGAGGGATCGTAGACCGGGCGTCAAGCCAGCCTCCTGCACACGGTTGCAGTCAAAGCGCGGCGGTTACGACCAGTTAATGAAATGGGTGACGGTCGTGCACCACGGCACGCGCTGCCGTGTGACGACCAGGGGTTCGAACCGCCATTGCCGCATCGCGTCCTCGATGGCGCGATTGAAGGCCGGAAACGGCGGGGTGAACATCACTTCGCGTGTGCTCCACACCTCGAGGGCCGATCCCTCCCGGTTCACCAGGGCCTCGCCGATCCAGGGACCACCTTTCGTGATCATCCCCGGTGGGCTGGCCGGGGTATCTGGGAATCGCGTTGTGAATCTTCCTGGGTTGCGGCATCCCCTTGCCGATTCTGTACGGGCGCCACGCCGGCCCGCTGTGCGCCGACTCGCATGCACACGCCTGGTTGCGGGAGGTCGGCCGCCGCCGACTCCACCGCCAGCGCCCACAGCAGAAGCATCACCGCCACGCACGAGAAGGACCAGGACACGGCTCGCAGGATATGACACCACCTCGCCGAACTTTTCACCGGAGACGGTGTCTTCCCTAGTGAGCCGCTCCGGAGAGATGACCTTCATCGATTCGGCCGTCCTGAACCTGATCGAACGATCCTGTCGCGGGTTCCAGCGCCTGACAGGCCGGACCAACGTGTGGCTGGCCCTCCAGCTCACCAACCTCAGCATCATCGTCTACTTCGTGTGGGCGGGACTCTACTCGTTGAACATCGACGTCGAGCTGCGCGTCGTGGCGGCGGTCTTCTGCGTTGCCCTCATCTATGTGCTGACCCAGACGCTCTTCAAGACACCGATCGAGACGTATGAGATGGCGGCCTATCAGCGTGTCGCTCGAGGGCTGCGGAATCCGCGGCGCATTCGCGACGCGTTGCTTCGCACATCGTTCCTCACGCTCTGCCTCGTTCTCGCGTACCCGGTCCTGTTCGTCTACGTCAACCTGCGCTTGCACCTCGTCCTTCTGAGCTACCTGCTCATCTTCCTGACGACGGTGGTGTTGTATCTGCTGGCGTGCGATCCGCTGCCGCCGTGCACGGGCAAGGTGCGCGAGTGGCTGCGAGGGCTGTCGCCGTCACGAGTGATCGCCCCCGACTCGAACACGCGCTGAAATCGGCCGGTACGCCATACGCCTTGACCTTCGACACGTGTACTAGCGGTATATGTCGAAGCCAGAGGTGTCATCGTGTCTGCCCAAGTCCGATCTGCCGCAGGGCACGCTCGACCTCCTGATCCTGAAGGTCCTCGCCCTCGGGCCCGCTGCATGGGTACGCCGTCGGACAGCGCCTCCAGCAGATTTCCCGCGACGTCGTCCAGGTCACACAGGGCACGCTCTATCCGGCCCTGCATCGCCTCGAGCACCGCCAGTTGCTCGCCGCCGAATGGAAGATGAGCGACACCGGGCGCGAGGCCAAGTTCTATCGCCTGACGCGCAAGGGGCGTGTCTACATGGAGGCCGAGACTCGCAGCTGGCTGCGGCTCACCGATGCCATCGCGCTGATCTTCAAGAGCGCGGACGGGAGTGCGTCATGAGGTGGTTCTGGCGACGCCTCGTCCGACCAGCGCCTCGATCTCGAGCTGCGCGATCACATCGAGCGCCAGGTCGCCGACTATGTCGCCAGCGGCATGAGCGAGCCCGATGCGCGGCGGCGCGTTCGCATCGAGTTCGGAGGACTGGAGCAGGCCAAGGAACACGTCCGCGACGTCCGGCCGCATCAGTGGTTCAGCGAGGTCGTTCGAGACGTTCGAGTCGGGTTTCGAGGTCTCCGCCGCGAGCCGCTGTTCGCGCTCTCGGTCACCATCATCCTGACCGTCGCCATCGGCGCCAGCGTCGCGATGTTCAGCGTGCTGCACTCGGTTGTGCTTCGCGCCGCTTCCCTATCCGCGCGCCGACGAGCTGGCGATGATTCGCACCCATCTCATGCTGCAGAACCAGCCGGACGGCACGTCGTTGCCCAACTGGTTCGACTGGCGGCGCGACAGCAAGACGTTCGCGGGGATGACGTTCTATTTCCGTACGGCTGTCAGCGCGGTCACCTTCGCCGGGCGCGACGCCCCGCAACGCGGACAGGCAGGCTGGGTTGGCCCGGACTTCTTCGAGATCGTCGGCACGCCGCCGCTCATCGGTCGCACTCCCTCGTCGGACGAATTCGAATCGTCGCGATCGCGTCGTCGTGCTCAGCGAGGGACTGTGGCAGGAGCAGTTCGCGCGATCTCCCGACGCGCTCGGCCGCGCGCTGGTGATCGAGGGCGAGCCGCACACGATTCATCGGCGTGATGCCCCACGCGTTTCACATACCGTCGAGCGATACGAGGCTGTGGAGACCGATCTCCGTGTCGCCGCTTTGGGAGATCACGAAGCTGTCGGCCCTCGACCGCGACGGCGATGCCTTCGAAGTGATCGGTCGCCTCGCACCGAACCGCACGCTTGATGAGGCACGAGCGGAGATGCGCCTCATCGCCGCGCGACTGCGCGACAGCCTACGAGGGCAACAAGAACCTTGATGTCCGCGTGACGCCGCTCTTCGACTACGTCGTCGGCGAAGCAGACGCGGCGCGGCGTGTGGCTCGGGTTCGCCGCCGTGCTCGCGCTCCTGGCGATTGCCTGCACCAACGTCGGCGGCTTTCTGTCGGTCCATGCCATGCGCCGGCGTCAGGAGTTCGCGGTACGCTCCGCACTCGGTGCAGGACGATGGCGCCTGATCCGTCAGCTTCTTGCGGAGAGCGTCGTCCTCTGGGCGATCGCCAGCACCGGCGGCGTTGCGCTCGCGTATGGATTGACGCGGTTGCTGCTGCTCTACGGCCCGCGCAGCATTCCGCGCATCGAGCAGCTCGGACTCGACGTCGTCGCAGTGACGGCCGCGCTCGTCGGTGGTCTGGTCGTCGTCATCGTCTGCGGCACCATCCCGTCCCTCGTCGCCATGCGTGCGAAGCAGGCAGCGGCGCTCGCCACCCGAGACCAGTCGAGTCCTCCAGCGGCCGCGTCTACAGGACGGTCTGGTGGCCGCACAAATCGCCGGCGCGCTCGTGCTGCTCGTGGGCGCGGTGCTGTTTGCCGAAAGCTTCATGCGCGCACAGGCGGAAGACCCCGGTTACGCCGCCGACAACCTGATGATCGTGCGCATCGAGCTGCCGAGGACTGCCTATCGTGACGGTGCCTCGTGGGCGCGGTTCTTCAACGAGGCGAGCGCTCGCCTCAAGACGCTGCCGGGAGTGGCCGGTGTCGGCGGCACCATGGACTTTTTCATGCGCCGCAACGGCGACCAGAACGTCACGATCGAAGGACGCATCGCCGATCCCAACGCGCCGCGGCAACGACTGACCATCGAAGGCGTCACGCCGGGATTCTTCGACGTCGCCGGAATCGAGCTCGTCGAGGGCCGCATGTTCGACGAGCGCGATCTCGCACCGGGCGCCGCGCCGGTGTTCATCGTGAACGAGTTGATGGCGCGTCAGTTGTGGCCCGGCGAGAGCGCCGTCGGCAAGCGAATGGTCAACGGCAGACAGCCACGAAAGGATGGACGCTGGGACACGGTCGTCGGCGTCGTCAGAAACTGTACGCCGCGAGGGCCTCGACCTGCGACCGTTCCTCACCGCCTACAATCCGACCAATTTGCGCAGCTACGATCTGGCGATTCGCGCCACGACCGGCGTGGAGGGACTGATTCCCGCGGTGCGCCGCGAGTTGCAGGCCGTCGACGCGTCCATTCCGTTCGACGCAGATCACGACCGTTCGCGGCCGCCTCTCGGAGCGCCTCGCGGGCCGCCGTTTCCAGTCACAGGCCCTCGCGCTCTTCGCCGCGATCGCGCTCGTGCTCGCGGCTGCCGGCCTCTACGCGCTGCTGGCGTATCAGGTGACGATGCGCACGCGCGAGATCGGCATCAGGTCGGCGCTCGGAGCCGACCGGCGCTCGATTGTGACGATGGTACTCAGACACGGCGTGCGGCTGGCCGTTGCCGGCGTCCTGGCGGGAGTCGTGACGGCAGCATCAGGTGCGCGATTGCTGCAGAGCCTGTTGTACAACACACAGGCGATCGAGGCGTCGAGTTACGCGGGTGCAGCAATTGGGATGTTGCTGATCGCGGGGATCGCGGCGTGCGTCCCCGCCTTGCGGGCGGCTCGGGTGAGCCCGATGACGGCGCTGCGCGAAGGGTAGGAAGACTCGAAGTAGACTCCGGTTTTGCACTTCGATTCGGTCCTCATCGTCTCGTTCGGCGGTCCGCAAGGCCTTGCGGACATTCGTCCCTTCCTCGCCAACGTGCTGCGCGGACGGCGCGTCAGCCCCGAGCGCGTCGAGGAAGTCGCGCATCACTACGAGTTGTTTGGCGGCGTCTCGCCGATCACCGAGGTCACCCGTCGTCAGGCGCGCGGGCTGCAGGAGCGGCTCGCTGCGCTCGGGGCACCCGCTGCCGGTGCTACGTCGGCATGCGCAACTGGCATCCGTTGCTGCCCGACACGCTGCGCGAGATGTACGCCGCAGGGCTGCGTCATGCGGTCGGCTTCATCGCTGCGGCGCAGCACTCGTACTCCAGCTGCCAGCAGTATCGCGAGAACGTGGTCGCCGCGCGTGAAGCGCTGCGGCGCGACGGGCAGGACGTCGACGTCACCTACGCCGGCAGCTGGTTCGATCATCCGTTGTGGATCGCGGCCAACGCGGCGCACGTGCGCCAGGCGATTGCGCGCCTGCCGCGAGTCGCTGCGCGGCGAGGCCCGGCTGGTGTTCACCGCGCACAGCATCCCGACGACGATGGCCGAGCGGTCGCAGTATCGGGAGCAGCTGACGACCTCGTGCGAGCTGGTCGCACGTGAGGCCGGCGTCCGCGACTGGGCGCTGGTGTATCAAAGTCGCAGCGGGCGGCCGGGCGATCCGTGGCTCGAGCCGGACGTCTGCGACTACCTGCGCCGTGGCGCGCGAAGACGGCCTGCGCGCGGCGGTGCTCTGTCCGATCGGCTTCGTCTGCGACCACATCGAGGTGCTCTACGACCTCGATCGCGAAGCCGCCGAGGTCTGCTCGCGAAGTCGGACTGGAGATGACGCGCGCGGAAGCGGTCAACGACGATCCGCTGTTCCTCGACATGATGGCCGACGTCGTGATGACGACGATTCGCAGATACGAGGGGGGAAGGCCGTTGCCGTTAACGCGTCCGGCTGACAGCCGGACACTCCGGATGACCGGTCCGGGCTGAAGCCGGACACTACAGCGATTGACATCGCCATCCTGCCGCCAGCCGATGTGTCGGCCAGCGCGATCGCACTCAGCGCGTCGCTGCCGGCCCAGCGAATCACAAGGCCTGCTGCTCGACGACGATCGTGTGCCGCACATCACGCTCACGCAGCAGTTCGTCCCGTCCGAGTCCTTCGACACGCTCCTCGCGCACGTCGATCAGGTTGTGCGCGTTCGCGCGCGGCTTCGTCTGCGTGTCACTGGTGGAGGAAGCGGCAGCAGCTCGGTGTGGATGTCGATCGCGCGGACACCGGAGCTGGTCAGCCTGCACGAGCACTTGCTGCAGGCGACTGAGGCCTTCGAAGTGCCCACCGGTGACGCATCGGCGTTCTTCGGCGAGGACGCGCGTGATCGCGACGTGCGCTGGGTGCGGGAGTTCAGGCGTGAATCGAGCTTCGATCGCTTTACGCCGCACATCACGCTTGGCCACGCGTCCGAGCCGCCGGCCGTCGAGCCGTTCGACTTCGTGGCGACGACGATCGCGGTCTGTCACCTCGGTCGGTTCTGCACCTGCCGCCGCATCATTCGCGCGTGGGACATGTCGGGCGAGCATGCGTCGCCACGTACGAGCGTACGCATGCGTCGCCCCTACAAGCGCATCTGTAGCCTCGCGTTGCGCCCGTGTGCGCATCTGCTGGTTCTTCTCGCCGTCGGCTCCGTCGGCGTCTGCGCAGGCGCCGGTCGCCTACCGGCTGTCGTTCCCCGAGCGTGAGCACCATCTGATGCAGGTCGAGATCACGTTCCCCGACGTGCCGCCCGGCCCACTGCAGGTGCACATGAGCCGTTCGTCGCCCGGCCGCTACTCGATGCACGAGTTCGCGAAGAACGTCTTCGACGTGCGCGTCACCGACCAGGCAGGGAAGCCGCTCACCGTCTCCCGGCCGAACCCGAATCAATGGGACGTCACCGGCCACTCCGGCATCGTGCGCGTGCAGTACCGCGTCTTCGGCGATCGGATCGACGGCACGTACCTCGCCGTCGACCGCACGCACGCGCACATCAACATGCCCGCCGTGCTGATGTGGGCGAAAGGCATGGAACGTCGGACGATGACCGTCCGGTTCGATCGGCCGGCCGGTACGTCGTGGAATGTGGCGACGCAGATGCAGCTCGGCACCGACGCGTTTTCGTATAGCGCGCCCAATCTGCAATACCTGATGGACAGCCCGGCCGAGTTCAGCCAGTTCTCGATGCGGACGTTCACCGTGCCCGACGAGAACCGCACGCCGGTCTTCCGCATCGCCGTGCACCACACCGGCAGCGAAGCGGAGCTCGACGGCCTCGCCCGCGACGTGCAGGCGATCGTGCGCGAAGCCGGCACGTGTTTCGCGAGTATCCGCCGTTCGAGGGCAACACCTACACGTTCATCGCCGACTACCTGCCGTGGGCCAACGGCGACGGCATGGAGCACCGCAACAGCACCGTGCTGACCTCGTCGAATTCACTCCGCACCAGCCGGCTCGGATCTGCTCGACACGATCTCGCACGAGTTCTTTCACTCGTGGAACGTCGAGCGCATCCGCCCGCAGTCGCTCGAGCCGTTCAACTTCGAGGAGGTGAACATGTCGGGCGAGTTGTGGCTCGGCGGAAGGATTCACGAACTATTACGGCGCCGCTGATCATGAAGCGCAGCGGTCTGGCGACGGTGCGCGACTTCGCCGAGGACGATGGGCGAGGCCATCGACATCGTCGTAAACAGTCCGGGCCGGGCGTTCAGCAGCGCGGTGCAGATGAGCCAGATGGCGCCGTTCGTCGACCGCGGCGGCGTCGACCGATCGGACGAACTTCGCCAACACGTTCATCTCGTACTACACCTGGGGCGCAGGTGATCGGCCTCGGCCTCGACCTGACGCTGCGCGATCGCAGCGACGGCACGGGTCACGCTCGACGATTTCATGCGCGCGCTGTGGGAGAAGTACGGCAAGCCCGGGCGCGAAGACGCCGGGTCACGTCGAGACGCCGTACACGATGAACGACCTGAAGGCGGTGCTGGCCGCCGTCTCCGGCGATGCGGCGTTTGCCCAGGACTTCTTCGCGCGTTACATCGAGGGCCGCGAGGTGGTGGACTATGCGCGTCTGCTCGCCAGGGCCGGTTTCGCTCTCCGGCCGCGCGCGGCGGGCCGAGCCTGGGCAGGCCCGCTCCTGACGCAGGACACGCAGACCGGCGCCCGCGTGGTTACCGACATGCTGTTCGGGACGCCGGCGTTCCAGGCCGGGCTCGACCGCGATGACATCATCGTATCGGTCGGCGGGTCGCGGGCCGCCACGACCGCCGAGATCGAGCGCGCGATCGCGGCGCGCAAGCCGGGCGACTCGCTGCAGATGGTCTACGACCGCCGCGGCGAGCGCATCACGGCAGTCCTCAAGCTCGTCGAGAACCCTGGCCTCGAGCTCGTGCCCGCCGAAGAAGCCGGCCAGACGCTCACCGAGGCACAGCGCAGATTCCGCGACGCCTGGTTAGGATCGGTCGCCAGAGCGTTTTAGCGTGGGTCCATGCGACCGCACCATCGTCCTCTTGGTTTCCAGGCACGCGTTCTACTCAGAAAACAGCACGCCCGGCGAGAGCTTCCAGTCCGGATCGAGCGCGCGCTTGACCGCACGCATCTGCTCGATGCCGTCATCGCCATAGAGCTCGCGCAGCAGCCGCTGCTTGAGCGCGCTGCGACCGACGCCGTGCTCGGCGAGCGGCGCGCCGCCCATGCCAATCACGCCGCGGGCGATTTCGAAGATCGCGTCGCGCCCGCGAGTCACGTCCTCGAGCGTGCGTGGAATCAGGTTGGGGTGCAGGTTGCCGTCAGACACGTGCCCCCAGATCGCGTACTCCAGGCCGCGGCTCTCGAAGGCCTGGCGATAGAGCGCCAGCGACTCGGCCAGCCGTGAGAACGGCACGATCATGTCGCCGGCTGTCTTCTCGATGTCAGGATGCGCGCTCGCCTTCGCGGCGGCGACCACGGCGTTGACGCTGGCCGGCACGGCCTCGCGCAGCTCGAACAGCTTCTGCTGCGCCGCGCTGATCGGCTGGTGCGGCAATCGTTGTTTCGTCTGCCATCGCGCACGACTCGAGCAGCTCCTGCAGTCGATCGAACGCCGCGGCATCGTCCGCTTCGACTTCGATCTGCGTCATCAGCAGCACCGAGTCGCCGTCGGGCCGCACCACGCCCGCGCGCGCGAACACATCGTTCGGCACGACTCGCAACGCCCGTGCGTCCATGTACTCGATCGCCGACACGGACGGCTCGCTACGCAGCGCGCCGGTCACCGCGACTGCCTGGCTGTCGCCATCGCAGCGAATCAGCGCCACCGCTCGGCGCGGCCGCGGGATGACTCGAAGCGTCGCCTCGACGATGACGCCGAGCGTTCCCTCCGAGCCGATGAACAGATCGATGAGATCCATCGCGGGCCGCGCATAGTAGCCGGCCGACAGCTTCGCGACGCCGGGCATGCGATACGTCGGCACCGTGATCGCAACAGTGTGACCCGATGAGAGCGCGACTTCGAAAAGCCCGTCCGGCGATGCGGTGACCTCGCCTCGCCGCAGGTCCAGCACGTCGCCATTTGCGAGCACGACGCTCATTCCAACGACCCATGGTCTCGTCGAGCCGTACTTGAAGGTCGCCGCGCCGGCGGCATTGGTGGAGATCGTGCCGCCGACGAATGCACCCTCAAAGGTCGGAACCGGCGGGTAGTAGAGCCCTGATGAATTCAGCGTCGTCTGGAGCGCTGTGAGTGGCACCCCGGCGCCGACACGGATTGCGCGATCGGCGTCAGGCCGGTCCGAAAGGACCGGCCCTACCGACGTGAGCGCTCGTGTGCTGAGCACCAACTCGCCGCGTGGGGTGGCGCCTCCGGTGAGCGACGACTGTGCGCCCACGGGCAGCACGCGCTCGGCATTCGAGACGAGCGCGGCCACTTCGGCCTCATTCCGCGGAAACGCCACGCCGGCCGCAAATCCTCCAGGCACGTGTGCCGCGTCGCTCAGGAACGAAGCGACGATGGCGGAATCGCGATCGATGTGGGGCGACGGCTGCGCCCGCGGTTGGCGCGCGGTAATTCGATTTGGCACGCTGCTCTAATTTATATTCGGGTCCTGGATGGAACCGATCCGCCACACGCTGAGTTTTCCCGCCCCGCATACGCACTACGTAGACGTGCGGACGGAAGTGCCGGCCGCCGGTCGCGACAGCGTCGAGTTGTCGATGGCGGTCTGGACGCCCGGCTCGTATCTCGTGCGCGAATTTTCGCGGCACGTCGAGGCGGTGACGGCCGAAAGTCCAGCCGGCGGCGCGCTGCGGGTCGAGAAAACGGCCAAGAACCGCTGGAGCGTCGCGGCTGGTGGTGCGCCGACGGTGATCGTGTCGTATCGCGTCTACGGCCGGGAGATGTCGGTTCGGACCAACTGGATTGAGTCCGCCTTCGCCTTCATCAACGGCGCGGCGACGTTCCTGACCCTCGCCGGCGAGTCCGCGCGTCCGCACGAAGTGTCCATCGTGCCTGCATCCGGATGGACACGTTCGATCACGGCTCTCGAGCCAGGAGCACAGCCGCACA
Organism: uncultured Acidobacteriota bacterium; assembly: GCA_963728305.1. Taxonomy (GTDB): domain Bacteria; phylum Acidobacteriota; class Vicinamibacteria; order Vicinamibacterales; family UBA2999; genus Gp6-AA40. Next base: position 228,747 of record CAVSKE010000045.1, on the reverse strand, counting down.
CGTACTGCGCGCCCGACTACGACACGCTGGTGGACTCGCCGATCCTGATTGGCAATCCCGACGTGTATGAGTTCACCGTTGACGACGTTCCGCACGTGCTCGCCAATGCCGGCGACACGACGTTCTTCGACGCGCCGCGCGCGGTGAAGGACCTCGCGGCGATCGTGCAGGCGCACAAGGAGTTCTGGGGCTCGTTTCCGTATCAGCGCTACGTCTTCATCAACCTGATCACCGAAGCAGGCGGTGGCCTCGAGCACGCCAGTTCGTCGGTGCTGATGACCAGCCGGTGGGCCACGCGCACGCGAAAGGCGTATCTGCGCTGGCTCGAGCTGGCCAGCCACGAGCTGTTCCACGCCTGGAACGTCAAGCGTCTCAGGCCGATTGAGCTCGGACCATTCGATTACGAGCGTGAGGCGTTCACGCCGTCGCTGTGGATCGTCGAGGGCATCACCGACTACTACGGCGACGTCCTCGTGCTGCGCGCCGGCTGCTCGTGGGCGCAGGAATTTCTCGATTCGCTCTCGGACAAGATCGAAGAAGTTCAGACCACTCCCGGCCGCCTGGTCCGTTCAGTGACGCAGGCCTCGATGGATGCGTGGATCAAGCTGTATCGCCCCGACGAGAACACGCCGAACACCGCGATCAGCTACTACACAAAGGGCGCGGTCGTGGCCTTTCTGCTCGACGCGAGGATTCGCTGTGCCACCGACGGCGCGCGGAGTCTGGATGACGTCATGCGCGAGGCATACGCGCACTTTGCCGGAAGGCGCGGCTTCACGCCGGACGAATTCCGTACGCTGACGGAGCGTGTCGCGGGCGCTGACCTCGGCCCGTTCTGGCGAACTGCGATCGAAGGCACCGACGAGCTCGACTACAGCGAGGCGCTCGACGTCTTCGGCCTGCAATTCAGGCCGGCGAACGGACCGCCGAACGGCAGGCCCAAGGCGTGGATCGGCGCCGCGACGAAGATCGATTCAGGCCGCCTGCTCGTTGCGCAGGTGAAGCGCGAGACGCCCGCGTTCAGTGCCGGCCTCAACGTGGACGATGAGATCCTCGCCATCGATCAGGTGCGCGTGCGAGCGGATCGGCTCGAGGAGCGGCTCGAACAGTACGCGCCCGGCGATCGCATCTCGCTGCTGGTGGCCCGCCGCGACCGGCTGCTCTCCCTGGACGTCGTTGTCGCGGGCGAACCGCCCCGGTCTTGGCGCCTGGAGCCCCGGCCGGCGTGAGCATACCGTTCACGCTTCTGCGTGCTCTCTGCTCGGTTCGTGTTCAGCGTTCGGCGCGACGAACCAAGCGCGCCATGGCCCGGATGCGACGGCTGGGCCCAAATCCTCGACTGGGAACCTGGAACACTGAACGGCGAACTTGCGAACAGAACCAGGAAAGTGAACCGAACCGAGCAGCAAGAACAGAGAAGGGCGAACGACAGCTCCGTTCACGCGCCAGCCAAGAGGTGTTCTGCGGCACCCCTCTTGCACCGATAAGGTGTCGGGAGAAAGCGTGGCGGCAATGCGGACACCTACGGCGGTTCTGGATCTCGAAATCAGCGGCAAATTCACCGAATTGAACGACATCGGCGACTTTGTGGGCGCCCTTGTCCTGTTCCGGCTCCACGGACGCCCCCTCGGGTGGGGAGCTGCTTCTGTGACGGACGGCGGTCTGGACCGCGGCGCCCTGGTTCGACAGCTGCTCGAACAGCACGCCTGGTCGTGTGCGCTGCCGCTGGCCGAAAGGGCCGTTCTCAGTGGGATTCCACCGCGAGCGATCGACGTGGGATCGATGCTGCTGTCGCAGCCGTCTTCGCCGTCGAGCGGTCCGCTGGTCACGGTCGCCGTGTGCAGCCGCACACCCGCTGCGGAGCTGCAGCCGTGTCTCGATTCGCTGATCGCGCTCGACTACGCGTCGATCGATCGCGTCCTCGTTGATGCCTCCGACGATCGCCAGCGCGTCGAGGCGCTGGTGAAGGATCACTATCCGGCGATTCGCTACGTTGCCGCGCCTGCCGGTGCGGCGTCGCGGCAGGCGATCGCCGAGTGCCGCGGCGACGTGCTCGCGCTCACGCACGGTGATGCCGTGGTCGACCGTCGCTGGGTCTCGCGTCTCGTCGCGGTGTTTCTCGCCGATCCGGACGTGATGACCGTGACCGGCATGACGCTGCCTCGCTCGATCGGGCGGCCGATGCGCGACGTGCTCCCGCCGGTGCACCATTCTGCCGCGAGTGGTCGCGCCTTGACGCGGACGCGAGCCAGGGCGCCGGCTCGTTCGCGACATTGCTCGAACGGTTTGGCGCCAACGTCGCGTTCTGGCAGCCGGGCGCGACCCTGTCCGGTCCGTATACGCATGTCTTCGAGCCAGCGGCAATCGTCCGTGCTGCCTCAGCGTCGCCGGCCTCGCTCGCTGCCCCGCGCCGAGTGCCGCTGACCCAGACGACGCGCAGCATCGATCTGGGCGACGCCATTCAGACCATTGCCGACGCCGACGCCGCTGACGACATCGTGCTGAATGTCAGTTGGTGTGGCGCCACTATCGGGACAGCCCACATCGCACACTACGGTGCGCCGGTGAGCCCGCTGTGGATCGCCGATGCGATCGCGCAGCAGCTGACAGTGGAGGTACTCGATGCGCGCCTCGGCGTCGGCGAGCACGTCTGCCGCGCGCTGCTGACCGCCGACCTCGCCCGGCACATCATCGGCCGTCTTGGTCTCGATGCCCGCAGCGCCGGCGCCGCGTCGGCAAAGAAGGGTGTCCGGGCTGCCTGAGGACCGCGTGACGGCGCCCCCCACAACAGCGGCGCTATACTCCTGCTTGTGAGGTTCGATCCGGAATACGTTTCGCAGGTCCTCAACGAGAACTTCGAGGATGCGAAGGCGCTGTTCCTGTCGCCGCTCCTCGCGATTCACTACGCACATCTCGTCATGCTCGCCGACCGCGGCATCATCAGCGCGGCCGACGCGCGCTCGGTGCGCGAGGCCCTCGACGGCATCTCGGTCGAGGCGGTCAAGTGCACGCCCTACGACGACACCTGCGAAGATCTGTTCTTCTACGTCGAGCGTCTCCTGGTCCGCGCCTGCGGTGAGGACGTCGCCGGCCGTCTGCACACGGCGCGCAGCCGCAACGACATCGACATGACGATGTATCGGATGCGGCAGCGGGAGTTCGTTGCGGCGCTCATCGAGTCGGTGCTGGAGCTGCGCACCGGCCTGCTCGATCTGGCCACGCAGCATCGGACGACGCTGTTTGCGGCGCACACGCACACGCAGCCGGCGCAGCCAACGACCGTCGCCCACTACCTGCTCGGCGTCATCGAACAGCTCGAACGAGACGTCCGTCGTCTGCAGGCGGCGTATGCCAGCACGAACCGCAGTCCGCTTGGCTCGTGCGCGATCACCGGCACCGGATTTTCGATCGATCGGTATCTCACCAGCGATCTGCTTGGCTTCGATGGTCCGACTGGCAACACCTACGGAAGCATCGCGACGGTGGACTATCTGCTCGAGAGCGTATCGGCGAGCGCCGTGCTGCTCGCCGGGCTTGGTCGTGTCGTGCAGGACTTGCTGCTGTGGTGTACCGCGGAGTTCGGCTATCTCCGCCTGGCGGACGGATTCGTGCAATCGAGCAGCATCATGCCGCAGAAGCGGAACCCGGTGGCGCTCGAGCACGCGCGCGCGATCAGCAGCAAGGCGCTGGGACAGGCCAGCGCGATCATGCTGACCGTCCACAACACGCCATTCGGCGACATCGTCGACACCGAGGACGACCTGCAGCCACTCGTCGCGTCCATGTTCCGCGACGCACTTCGTGCGGTCACGCTGGTCGACGCGGCAATGCGCACCGCGGAGCTCAACGTCGCGCGGCTCGAGGCGCGCGCCGCGGAAGGTGGGACGACGCTGACCGAGCTTGCGGATCACCTCGTGCGGTCGCGCGGCTTGTCGTTCAAGACGGCGCACACCATCGTCAGCGGTTTCCTCGCGGCCCGGCGGGAACATCCGGAGGTGGCGCCCGGTGCTGCGCTCGCACAGGTCTCCGCTGGAATCCTGGGCAGTTCACTTCAGTACAGCGACGCCGAGATCGAAACCATCATCAGCCCGCAGCACTTTGTGGAGGTGCGGCGTACCCTCGGCGGCCCGGCGCCGTCTGAGACCTCGCGCGCCATCGACGAGGCACGACGCACGCTCGATACCGATCGCCGCTGGCTCACGGCGACTCGTGACAGCCTGGCCGCCGCCGATGCCCGGCTACGTGAGCGCCGCCGGGCCCTCTGAGCTGTTGCTCTCACCAAATCAGGTATGTTTCGACTCGTAAACCAAAGCCCGCCAACCAGCGTCTATTAGCCGTGCCCCCCGTGATTGTTCGAAGTGTGCTCGCCGGGCTGCTCGTCTGCCTCGGCGCGGCCGCTGTCCATGCCCAGGCCGGCGCCACGGACGTCACAGCCACCAGCGTTGCCGAAGCCGCGGCCATCGTCGTCGACGGCGAACTGAACGATGACGGCTGGCAGCCAGCCGTGCCCGTGACCACCTTCGTTCAGCGCGATCCGCTCGAGGGTGCGGCACCCAGCTTCAAAACCGAAGCGCGCATCGTCTATGACTCATCTGCCATTTACGTCGGTGTGCGCGCGTTCGATGCCGAGCCGGCGCGGATCATCGGCTTCCTGACTCGCCGCGATGCCGGGTCCGCGTCGGACTGGATCCAGGTCTACATCGATTCCTACTACGACCGCCGTACCGCGTATCAGTTCAGCGTGAATCCGCTTGGCGTGAAGCAGGACGCCTACTGGTTCAACGAGAACGACTTCGACGACAGCTGGGATGCGGTGTGGGATGTCGTGGTGCGGCGCACGCCCGAAGGATGGCAGGCGGAGTTTCGCATACCGTTCTCGCAGCTGCGGTTCAGTGGCAAGGGCGATGGCCAACTGGGCTTCGCGATCTCGCGGCAGGTGGCGCGTCTCAACGAGACGTCGACGTGGCCGCTGATCTCGAAGAGCGCCAGCGGATGGGTGTCGTCGTTCGGCACGCTCAACGGCGTGAACATCGGCACGGCGTCGAAGCGGCTCGAGCTCGTGCCGTACACCGTTGCGCAGGTGCTGACCGAGCCGCGGCAAGCGGGGAACCCGCTGCAGAAGACGCCCGATCCTGGCGCGTCTGTCGGTGCCGATCTCAAATACGCCGTGACGCCGTCGTTGACTCTGACGGCGACGGTGAATCCGGACTTCGGACAGGTTGAAGCCGATCCCGCGGTCGTGAATCTGAGCGCGTTCGAGACCTTCTTTCAGGAGAAGCGTCCATTCTTCATCGAGGGTTCGGGGACGTATCAGTTCGAGTGCCGCGACTGCAATCTGTTCTACTCGCGCCGGATCGGGCGGCAGCCACGCGGCTATCCCGACATCGGCGAGACCGGTCATGCATCGGTACCGCGGAACTCGACGATTCTCGGCGCCGCCAAGCTGACCGGCCGTGTGCGCAATTTCTCGGTGGGTGTGCTCACCGCCGCGACCGATGACGAGGAGGCACGCGCGGCCTCCGGCGGCGTGATGTGGAGCGAGGTGGTCGAGCCGCGCACGTTCTATTCCGTCTCGCGCGCGCGGCGTGAGTTCAGCGATCAGTCGTCACTCGGGTTCATTCTCACGACGACCAGCCGCAGCCTGGTCGACTCGGTGTCGTTCCTCCCGGATTCGGCAGTCACCGGAGGCGTGGATTACAACTGGCGGATCGGGAAACGCTGGGGCCTGAGTGGCTACTGGGCCGGCTCGCAGGTCAGCGGCAGCATCGAAGCGCTCGACGCGCTGCAGCGCAGCAACGTCCACAGTTTCCAGCGGCCGGACGCCGACCACGTCGAGCTCGATCCGGTTGCCACGTCGATGCGCGGCCATTCCGGCAACGTCAACTTCAACAAGCTCGCCGGCGAGCGCACGCGGATGAACGTCAACATCGGCTACCGGTCGCCGGGATTCGAGGTCAACGATCTCGGATTCCAGCGCCGCGCCGACGAGATCCCGCAGAACAGCTGGCTGCAAATCCGCTGGGACAAGCCGGGGAAGTACACGCGCAACATCCGTCTCAACTTCAATCAATGGTCGTCGCACAACTTCGACGGCGATCGGCTGGGGTTCGGCGGCAACATCAACCTGCACTGGCCAGTTCGTCAACCTGTGGAGCTCAGGCGGCGGTATCAACTACAACGCGACAAATTTCGACGATCGTCTGACGCGCGGCGGCCCCGGTGGCTACACGCTGCCCAACGTGAACGGCTGGTATTACCTCAATACCGACGATCGCAAGAAGGTGAGCTTCAACGGGAACTTCAACTTCTACCGGACCAGCCGATCGTACGGCGTCGCGATCGAACCGCGCGTCGTGATCCGGCCCACCGCCGCGTTCTCGGCCGAGTTCGGCCATCTCTTCGACCATGGCATCAGCGATGCGCAATGGGTGACTGAGGAAATTCGCGACGATCGCACCCGCTACGTCTTTGCGCGCCTCGATCAGAAGACCAGTTCGATGACGATACGTGCCAACTACACGGTGACGGCGAACCTGTCGGTGCAGGTGTACGCGCAGCCGTTCGTGTCGTCGGGCAACTACGCGCAGTACAAGGAGCTGGTGGACGGCCGTGCGCCGGACTACGACGACCGCTACGCACCCTATCCTTACGCGGGCTCGCCGGACTTCAAGGTGCTGTCGTTCCGCACCACGAACGTGATGCGCTGGGAATACAAGCCCGGGTCGACGCTGTTCGTCGTCTGGCAGCAGGGCCGCGAAGGCGTCGGCCCGGCGAACGGCTTCCGCTACGGCCAGGACTTCGGCGACGTCTTCGCGACGCCATCATCCAACGCGCTGCTCGTCAAGCTCGCCTACTGGCTGAACCCGTAGTGTCCGCCTTCAGGCGGACCGGATACTCGCTGAACCCGTAGTGTCCGCCTTTAGGCGGACCGTATACTCCGCGTAGCGATGTTCAACGCGTCGGCGGAGTACTACGACCTGATTTACGCGGCGTTCAAGGACTACGCGGCGGAGGTCGCGCAGGTGACGAGCCTGCTGCGTCGTCTCGTCCCGGACTGCCGCACCGTGCTCGATGTCGGCTGTGGCACGGGGGAGCATGCGCGGCTGCTCGCTGAACAGGGATTCGCCGTGGACGGTCTCGACATCGAACCGGACTTCGTGCGGATCGCGTCGGCCAAGAACCCCGCCGGGCGGTTCGATGCAGCGGACATGAGCGACTTCCACTGCCGGATCGCTACGACGCGTTGCTCTGTCTGTTCAGCGCGATTGGCTACCTGCGCACACTCGATCGGGTCACGCGCGCGCTGGACTGTTTCCGCGAGCATCTGGCGCCGGGCGGAGTGGCCTCGTCGAGCCATGGTTGCCGCCGGAGTGCTCGCCCCGGAGAAGCGGTTCACGCACACTGGCGAGTCGCAGGGTGTCAGGGTCTCGCGCCACTCACGCACAGAGGTCGACGGAAGGTTGTCGCGGCTGCTGTTCGAGTACGAGATCGAGGACCATGGCGAGGTGCGCCGGGTCAGCGAAGTCCACGAGCTCGGGTTGTTCACGACCGAGGAGATGATGCAGGCGTTTCGCGAGGCGGGCCTGGACGTGGAGCACGACCCGGAGGGACTGACCGGCCGCGGACTGTTCATCGCCAGGAGCGCCTGCCGGTGACGGACGAACGCCGACAACTGCTCATGCGCATCGTGCTGGTGCTCGACGTAGTCGTGTGCGCCGCTTGGGTGTACTGGTCTCTTGTGCCGCTCTTTGGAATGCTGCGCGACACCGGAAGCGGCGGCATAGGCTCAGTCAGCGTCAGCTTTGTGAGTCCGGCAGCTCCCAAGCTCCTACTCACAGTTGTGGCTCCGGTCATCAGCATCTGGCTCGCGCATCTGTCCACTCGGCGGATGGCAAAGCGGTGGCGCAACGCCCATCTGCTGACAACTCTTGCGCTCATTATCGTGCCGATGGTGTGGTTCAGCCCTTATACGTTCTTCGGATCGCTCGCGGTATTCCTGCCGGTGCAGATGTTCTTCGTCGTCGGCGCTGTCGCGATCTGGTTCGCCAGTCCACGCAGTGAACCTGTCGCTCGGGAGAGTTGAGGGGTATATGCCGGTGAGTCGTCGGGAATTCGGTCAGACAGTGGCCGCGGCTGCAATGTCCATGTCGCTGGAGTCGGCCGGAGTCGAGGCTCAGACCAAGAGCGCCGGCGCGGAACTCTACTACGCGAGCGCTGTCGATCTGGCCGCGCGGCTGCGCAAGAAGGAGATCTCCGCCCGCGACGTGATGACCGCGCACCTGGCGCGGATCGACCAGGTCAACCCGCAGCGTCAACGCGATCGTGACGCTGGTCGCCGATCGCGCGATGGCGGATGCGGCTCGCGCCGACGAGGCGATGACGAAGCGTGGACCGATCGGCGTGCTCCACGGCCTGCCCGTCGCGCACAAGGATCTCGTCGATACGGCCGGCATCCGCACGACGCGCGGCTCGCCGTTCTATCGCGACCGGGTTCCCGATCGCGACGCGCCGATCGTCACGCGAATGCGGTCGGCGGGCGCGATCACGCTCGGCAAGACCAACACGCCGGAGTTTGGCTCCGGATCGCAGACCTTCAACACCGTCTTCGGCGCGACGCGCAACCCGTACGATGTGTCGAAAACCTGCGGCGGCAGCAGCGGTGGCGCGGCGGTGGCGCTCGCCTGCGGGATGGTCCCGATCGCCGACGGCAGCGACACGGGTGGATCGCTCCGCAACCCAGCCGCCTTCTGCAACATCGTCGGCTTCCGCCCCTCGCCGGGTCGTGTGCCGTCGGACTCGAGCTCGTGGGCGCCGCTGTCCGTATCAGGGCCGATGGCCCGATCCGTGGCCGACCTCGCGCTGTTTCTCAGCGCGATTGCCGGGCCAGACCCGAAGAGCCCGTTGTCGATCGCCGAGGACGGCGCTCGCTTTCGCGCGCCGCTCGGGCGCAGTTTCAAGGGCGCGCGGGTCGCCTGGTGGAACGGCCTCGGCGGCATCCCGTTCGAGCCGGAAATCCGGCGCGTCGTCGACGGCTGCCGTCCGGTGTTTGCCGATCTCGGCTGCGCGATCGAGCAGGCCGAGCCGGATTTCACGGGCGTCGACGAGGCGTTCCCCACGCTGCGTTTTGCGCAGAATCACGCGCAATATGCGCCGCTGGTTCGACAGAATCCCGAGTGGGTCAAGGACACGATCAAGTTCGAGGTCGCGCGGGCCGAGCAGCTGACCGGCGCTGACATCGGCCGTGCCATGGCCCGTCAGGCGCGCATGTTCGACCAGAGCCGCGAGTTTTTCGCACGCTACGACTACTTCGTGCTGCCCGTCACGCAGGTGGCGCCCTTCGACGTGAACGTGCCATACCCGACGCAGATTGCCGGCACACCGATGGCGACGTATGTGGACTGGATGCGTTCGTGCTGGTACATCACGTTCATGTCCAACCCGGCGATCTCGGTGCCCGCAGGCTTTACCTCTGGCGGTCTGCCCGTTGGCGTGCAGATCGTCGGGCGGCATCACGACGACTGGAGCGTGCTGCAACTGGCCTACGCGTTCGAGCAGGCGACCAGGCACGGGCAGCGCAGGCCGGCACTGTGATTCGCATCGTTGTCACCGGCGGTACCTTCGACAAGACATACGACGAGATCAACGGCCGCCTCTCGTTCGGGTCCACGCACCTGCCCGAGATGCTGCGCCTCGGCCGCTCGCGCGTCGAGACGACGATCGAGACGCTGATGATGATCGACAGCCTCGACATGACCGACGCTGATCGCGCGCGGATCGTCGGGGCGTGCGCCCGTTGTCCCGAGGACCGGATCGTGATTACCCACGGCACCGACACCATGGTGGAGACGGCACGTGCCGTGGCCCACGGCGTCGCCGCCAAGACCGTTGTCCTCACCGGCGCAATGGTGCCGTATGCGTTCGGCAGCTCAGACGGACTGTTCAATCTCGGGAGTGCGCTGTCGTTTGCCGAGGTGCTGCCGAGCGGTGTCTACATCGCGATGAACGGACAGCACTTTCCGTGGGATCGGGTCAGGAAGAATCGGGAGACGGGCGTGTTCGAGCGCACGTAGGGCACGTCCTGTGGACGTAGGGCACGTCCTTTGGACGTGCCAGTTCAGGCCGGTCCAAACGGACCGGCCCTACACCGCAGCCGCCTGATCGACCGGCGCGAAGAAGTAGTCGTGCTCGCCCGGCGGCTCGAGACCAGCGACGCGAACCGCATATGCCATTTGCGCGAAGTGACGGATCTCGTGGAGCATGATGTGCGCTGCGAGCTTGCGCCGCAACACCGTGTACTCCTTCGGCGCGGCGCCTAGTGTGAACGTGATCGGCGCGCTGATGCGAGCCTCGTCGGCGTTGGTCACGAACCGTCGCAACTCGCTGCGCACCCGGTCTCCGTATTCGAACAGCGCGGTCAGATCGTTCTCGGGAGCGCCAGGTGTCTCCGGCACCGCGAGTGCCTTCGAGCCTGGCAAGGTGGCGCGACTCGACCCAGAAGATGTGATTGAGCAGGCTGCCGACGGTGGCAAACCGTCCGCCGCTCTGGAACGGGATGGCCAGACGCGACGGATCCGCGGCGAGCCACGTCTTCCACTTCGCCCGCTCGTGATCGGTGTAGGCGATCAGATTCAGGAAATCGACGGTACCGCTCATGGTCCCACTGCCTCGTCCACCGACATCACGCGGACCGGCCCGAGGTTCAGCGCGCGAATGCCAGGCTCAATCACCTTGCGATCCCCGACGACGACGACCGCAAAGCGGTTCGGTTGAATGTGTGTCGCGGCGGCTTTCTGCACCGCCGCCGCGGTCACGGCCTGGATGTTGTCGACGTATTGCCCGAAGTAACCGTCCGACAAGCCGTAGACGACCATCTCCTCCATCTTCGCGGAGAGATCGCCGCTGGTCTCGAATTCGCTGGGAAAGCTGAGCGCGACGTAGTTCTTCGCCTTGCTCAACTCGTCGGCGCTCACTGGTTTCAGGATGCCGTTCAGCTCGTTGAAGAACTCACGCAGCGACTCGGCGGTCTTGTCGGTCTGGACGCCGGCACCGGCGTGGAACGGACCAGCCGAGAGCCGCATGTCGAAGCGGGAGCTGGCGCCGTAGCTGTACTGATGCTCCTCGCGCAGGTTCTGATTGAGGCGCGAGGTGAACGACCCGCCGAGAATCGTGTTCAACACCTGCAGCGTGAAGTAGTCGGGCGTCGAGCGCGGCACGCCGACCCAGCCGATGCGGATCTGCGACTGCTCGGCGCCGGGCATGTCGACGATGGTGATCTGTCCCTGGGTCAGCTGCGTGGCCTGCGGCACCGGCTTGCGTGAGGCACTCGTGCCTTTCCACGCAGCCGAACTGCATCTCCAGCAGCGGCAGGATGGCGTCCATGGTCACGTCGCCGACGACGAGCAGCGTGCCGTTGCCGGGCTGATAGGCCGCGGCGTGGAAGCTCTTGCAGATCCGGGACGGTGAACCCTTTGAGTGTGGCTTCGGTCCCGGCGATGCCGGTGCCGTAGCGGTGCGTCGGTCCGAACACGATGCGCGCGAATGCCAGTGGCGCGACCGACGCGGCGATCGTCCTTGGCCTGCAGCAGCGCGGTGAGGCGCTCCTGCCGCAGCCGATCGAGCTCCGCCTGCGGAGAACGTCGGACGAAGGGCGACGTCGGCCATCAGCGGCAGCGCGTCCTTGCAGCCGCGCGACCGGAACGTTCAGGCGAACGGCCGATGCATCGAACGAGCTGGTCGTGCTCAGCGACGGCGCCGAGAAACTCGACGTCATCCGCGATCTCCAGCGCGTTGCGCGAGCCCGCGCCCTCATCGAGCATGGCCGCGGTCAGGCTGGCGAGTCCGAACTTGCCGGCCGGGATCGTCACCGCTGCCGGCCTGCACGAGCAGATTGACCTGCACGAGCGGCACCTCGTGCGACTCGATCAGCCACACCGGCAGACCGTTCGAGAGCGTCCGCCTGTGGATCGCCGGCAGGTCGAGTCGCGGCGGCGCACCAAGCGCGGGAGGCTTCGAGCGATCGGGCGCGCCCTGGGCCACCAGGTCACCGAGACGTCGCCGCAGAGCAGACCGAGAGCGGCGAGAAGGCTGAGAAGCCGGCGGCTCATTTCTTCACCTCCGGTTCCACCACGAGCTCGACCCGGCGATCGGCGCGGCAACCATCTGACGACCGCCGCCTGCATGTCAGACGGACTCAACGACGTGTAGCGCGCCAGATCTTCGGCGAAGTAGTCCGGGCCGCCGCCGGCAAAGTAATAGGCGTTCAGCTGAGTCGGCCTTGTCTGCTGACGCGTTCCATGCGCCGGTAGAACGAGGCCTCGACCTGGTTGATCGCGCGCTGCACCTCGCGCGCATCGGGCGGCTCGCGCCGCAGCTTCTCCAGCTCCTCGTCGATCGCCTTCTGCAGCTCCGCAGCGGTGTGACCACGGCCGTGCGGTGGCGATGATCTGGAACGAGCTGCCGAGCGCGCCGGACTGCTGGAAGGCCGACACGTCCTGCGCCATCTGCGTGTCGTAGACCAGCCGTTTGTAGAGCCGCGAGTTCTTGCCCCCGGTCAGCACCGACGACACCAGATCGAGCGCGGCATCGCCGGGCGCATAGAGTCGCGGCGTGAGCCAGGCGAGATACAGACGCGGCAGCGACGACCGATCGGTGAGGGTCTCTCGTTCTGCACGCCGCGTGAGAATGGCCGCCGGCGGGGCGATCGGCTCGACCGTCGGCGCCGCGCGGGAATGTCGCTGAACCACTTCTCGACCAGCGCCTCGGGTGCGGTCGAAGTCGATGTCGCCGGCAATCGACCAGGCTGGCGTTGTTGGGCGCGTAGTACTTCTTGAAGAACTCCACCACGTCGGTCTGGGTCGCGGCGGTGAGATCCTCCATGTAGCCGATCACCGGCCAGTTGTAGGGATGGTTCGTCGGCCAGAGCATCTTGTCGATCTCGAGCGACGCCATGCCGTACGGCCGGTTCTCGTAGCTCTGCCGTCGCTCGTTCTTGACGACGTCGCGCTGGCTGTTGACCTGCTCGGCGGCATCGCGTCGAGCAGATAGGCCATGCGATCCGACTCGAGGAACAGCGCGAGCTCGAGCGCGTTGACCGGCAGGTCGATGAAGTAATTGGTCCGATCGTTGGTCGTCGAGCCGTTGTTGTTCGCGCCGGCGCTCTCGAGCAGCGTGTCGAACTGCCCTTCCTTCACGTTCTTCGATCCCTCGAACATGAGGTGCTCGAACAGATGCGCGAATCCGGTGCGGCCGGGCTTCTCGTTCGCCGAGCCGACGTGATACCAGACGTTCACCGTCGACGACAGGAACGCGTCTTGTCCTGATGCAGGATGACGGTCAGTCCGTTGGCGAGCTGGAACTGCGTGTAAGGGCACCTGCAGAGGCGGCGGCGCGGGCGATTGCCCGCGCAGCGGAACGGTGCACCCAGGAGATCAGGAGCGAGCAGGCAAGACGACGGCGCATGCGGACTCCTTAGACGGAGTTTGTATTTTCACCTATTTCCTCGGAGGCACTGTGCTTGCACCACAGCGAGTGCAACGAGTATCGTTCGGACAAGGAAGTGATCGGTGGGACTGCGTGACAAATACAACCACGCGCAGTTCAGACCGCGAAGTCGCTGCGCATGCAGGGCGGCGCCGAAGAGCGCGACGGCAAGCTCTACTTCAACGGCACCGTCAAGTCCGATGATGAGAAGAACCAGATCTGGAACGCGCTGAAGACCGTTCCCGACTGGCAGAAGGATGTCGTCGCAGACATCAAGGTGAAGCCAGGCGGCTCAGCAGCCGGCGCCCACGACCGGATCCGCAGCCGGCGCCGGCCAGGCGTCGACGATCACCTACACCGTGCAGTCCGGCGACACGCTCAGCGGATTGCCAAGAAGTTCCTCGGCAACGCCAACGACTACATGGACATCTTCAACGCCAATCGCGACCAGCTCACCGATCCCGACAAGATCAAGCCGGGGCAGGTGCTGAAGATCCCGCAGCACACGAATACGTGATCCGGCTTTAGCCGGACATCGAGTCGATGATCGCGTTGAACGTCGCGCTCGGGCGCATCGCCTGAGCTGTCAGGCCGGGTCGGGATGATAGTAGCCGCCGATCGTCGACCGGACGTCCCTGCACGCCGTTCAGCTCGCCGACGATCCGTGCTCTCGCTCTGCTCGAGCTCGCTGCGCGATCGGCGCGAAGACCTCTCGCAGAGCCCGCGATCGCGCGTCTGATCGGCGAGTGCACGTGCCCAGTACATCGCCAGGTAGAAATGACTGCCGCGATTGTCGAGCTCGCCGACCTTCCGCTGCGGTGATTTGTCGTTGTCGAGAATCCAGCCGTTGGCGCGTGTCGAGCGCATCGGCCAGCGTCAGCGCGCGTCGTGTTGCCGGTCTTGTGGCCGAGGTCCTCGATCGAGACGCGCCAGCGCGAGGAACTCGCCGAGCGAATCCCAGCGCAGGTAGTTCTCCTGCACGAACTGCTGCACGTGCTTGGGCGCTGACCCGCCGGCGCCGGTCTCGTAGAGACCGCCGCCGGCGAGCAGCGGCACGATCGACAGCATCTTCGCGCTGGTGCCCAGCTCGAGGATCGGGAACAGATCCGTGAGGTAGTCGCGCAGCACATTGCCGGTCGACCGAGATCGTGTCGAGGCCCGCGCGCACACGAGCGAGCGTCGCGCGCATCGCCTCCATCGGCGTCAGGATCGTGGATGTCGAGTCCCGACGTGTCGTGGTCCTTCAGGTAGCTGCTTCGTCTTCGCGATCACGTTCCGGTCGTAGGCACGCGTCTCGTTCGAGCCAGAAAATCGCGGCGTGCCCGGTCAGCCGCGCCCGCGTGACCGTCAGCTTCACCCAGTCGCGGATCGGCAGATCGCGCGTCCGGCACATGCGCCAGATGTCGCCGGGCTCGACCCGGTGCTCGAAGAGCGCGCTGTCCCGATCCATCCACCACACGGACGGTCCCGGCCACGGGAATCTCGAACGTCTTGTCGTGCGATCCATATTCCTCGGCGGCTCTGCGCCATCAGCCCGACGTTCGACACCGTCCCCATCGTCGAGACGTCGAACGCGCCGTGCTGTCTTGCAGTCGTCGATGGTCGCCTGATAGATCCCCGCGTACGAGCGATCGGGAATCATCGCCTTCATGTCGTGCAGCTTGCCGTCGGGTCCCCACATCTGACCCGACGCGCGAATGGCGGCCGGCATCGAGGCGTCGATGATCACGTCGCTCGGCACGTGCAGGTTGGTGATGCCCTTGCTGGAATCGACCATCGCCAGCGGCGGCCGCGTCGCGTAGACGGCCTGCAGGTCGGCTTCGATCGCCGCGCGCTGGTCGGCCGGCAGCTTCTGAATCTTGGCGTAGACGTCGCCGATGCCGTTGTCGGGATCGACGCCGAGCTGATCGAAATGTCGCCGCGTGCTTCTCGAAGACGTCCTTGTAGTACGCGCGCACCGCGTGTCCGAACATGATCGGATCGGACACCTTCATCATCGTCGCCTTGAGGTGCAGCGACAGCAGCACGCCCGTCGCCTTGGCGTCCTCGATCTCCTTCGCGAAGAACTCGGTGAGCGCGCGACGGCTCATCACCGACGCGCGCGATGACGTCGCCGTCGTCGACCGCGACGCCGTCCTTGAGCACGGTCGTTGTGCCGGAGGCATCAGTGAGCTCGATGCGGAGCTTGCCGCCGCGGAGACGACCGCCGACTGCTCGTTGCGCGTAGAAATCGCCACCGGCCATGTGCGAGACGTGCGACTTCGAGTCCTTGCTCCAGGCGCCCATCGAATGCGGATGACTCTTCGCGTACTGCTTGACCGACGTCGCCACGCGGCGATCGGAGTTGCCTTCGCGCAGCACCGGGATTGACCGCGCTGCCGAGCACCCTGGCGTAGGCGGTCTTGATCGCCTTCTCCTCGTCGTTCAGCGGCTCCTCCGGATAGTCGGGGATCGCGTAGCCCTGCTGCTGCAGCTCTTTGATGGCGCCTTTCAGCTGCGGGATCGAGGCGCTGATGTTCGGCAGCTTGATGATGTTGGCGTCTGGCGTCTTGGCCAGGCGTCCGAGCTCGGCGAGATCATCGGCCTGCCGCCGATCCGGCGGCAGCCGATCGGGAAACGCCGCCAGGATGCGGCCGGCCAGCGAGATGTCGCGCGTGTCCACCACCACGCCGGCGGCGCGCGTGAAGGCCTGCACGATGGGCAGCAGCGAGTAGGTGGCGAGTGCCGGGGCTTCGTCCGTGTAGGTGTAGATGATCTTGGCCATTGCAAACTATCGAGTGTAATTCAAAATGCAAGACGCACAATGCAAACAGCAATTTTGCATTCCTATTTTGCCTTTTGAATTTTTCATTTTGAATTGAGTACTGTAGGACATCGTGAGCAACCCACTTGTCGCTGTGATCATGGGCTCATCGTCTGACTGGGAGACGATGCAGCATGCCGTTGATGTGTTGGAGAAGTTTGGCGTGCCGAACGAGAAGCACGTCATGTCGGCGCACCGCACGCCGGATGTGACGTCGGCGTTCGCGTCGGGCGCGCAGGCGAAGGGCCTCGAGGTGATCATCGCCGGCGCCGGCGGCGCTGCGCACCTGGCCGGCGTCGTCGCCGCTCACACCACGATTCCGGTGCTGGGCGTGCCGATTACCAGCGCCCTGCTCGGACTCGACTCGCTGCTGTCTACCGCGCAGATGCCGGGCGGCATTCCGGTGGCGACGTTCGCGATCGGCAAAGCGGGCGCGACGAACGCGGGACTCTTCGCGATTTCGATTCTCGCCAACTCGCGGCCCGAGTTGAAGGAGAAGCTTCGCGCCTTCAGGGTTGAGCAAGCCGAGAAGGTCAAGGCCGCGAAACTCGGGTAGGGCACGTCCTTTCGGACGTGCCATCTCCAGGCCGGTCCAAAAGGACCGGCCCTACCGGATTCCCAACGCATTCGCCGCGAACGCCCACTGATCGGCTTGCTCGGCGATCAGCTTGTCGGTCGGGCGGTAGCCGTGCGAACCGGAGACCTCGACGCGGATCAGCACCGGCTTCGCGCAGTCTGCGCCTGGGCGGCCTGAAGAGTGGCCGCGTACTTGAACGAGTGGCTCGGCACCACGCGGTCGTCGTGATCGGCGGTGGTGACGAGCGTCGCCGGATAGCAGGTGCCCGTCTTGACGTTCTGCACCGGCGAATACTTGATGAGGAACGGAAACTGCGCCGGGTTCTACGCCGACCCGTACTCCTGCACCCACAGCCGGCCGCCGGTGAAGCGGTCGTAGCGCAGCATGTCCATCACGCCGACCGCCGGCAGCGCAACGGCGTAGAGATCCGGCCGCTGGTCCATCACGACGCCGACGAGCAGGCCGCCGTTCGACCCGCCCATCATGCCGAGCTTCGCGGGTGACGTGTATTTCTCGCGCATCGAGATGCTCGGCGACGGCGATGAAGTCGTCGAACACGTTCTGCTTCTTCTCGAGCATCCCGGCCTTGTGCCACGCCTCGCCGTACTCGGCGCCACCGCGCATGCTGGCGGTCACCCAGACGCCGCCCATCTCGAGCCACGCCGGCACGTCCTGCGCGTAGGTCGGAAGCGTGCTGACCGAGAATCCGCCGTAACCGTAGATCATCGTCGGATTGCTGCCGTCGAGCGGTGAGTCCCTTCTTTGCGGTCAGGAAGAACGGAACCTTGCGTGCCGTCTTTCGACGTCGCGAACAGCGCCTTCGTCTCGTACCCGCTCAGATCGATCGGGAGCTTCGGCGGCTCGAACGGCGTGCTCGTCTTCGTTGCCGGGTCGTACCTGTAGACCGTCGACGGCGTCAGCGGCGACGTGAAGCTGTACCAGATCTCCGGCGTATCCTCGCGTCCGCTGATCGCGCCGACCGTGCCGATGCCGGGCAGCGCGATCTCGCCCTGCGCCGTGCCGTCGAGTCCGTAGAGCCGCAGCCGGCTCTGCACGTCCACGAGATACTGCGCGACGACGCGTCCGCCGATGACGCCGACGTTTTCGATGGCCTGCGGCTGTTCCGGGACGATCGTCTTCCACGCGGCGGGCGCGGGGTTGCGCAGATCGACCGCGATCACCTTGCGATTCGGTGCGTCCTTGTCCGATCGCAGCAGGACCAGTGAGCCCTGATTGCCGATCGGCGAGTACTCCGCATCGTCGGCTTCGATCACCGGCTTGACGGGCGCCTTCACGTTCGGCGCTTTCGCCGTCGCCGAGGTCGGCGACGTACAGGCGATTGTTGTTGCCCGAGCCTTCGTACATCGAGACGAACAGATACCGTCCGTCTTCGCTGACCCCGCCGATGATGATCCAGCCGGGCAGATCCTTGCGCTCGTAGACGAGCTGATCCGCGGACTGCGGCGTGCCGACGCGGTGGTAGTACAGCGCGTGACCCGAGAGCGCGGCCTCGAGCACCTTGCCCTTGGGCGGCTCCGGATAGCGCGAGTAGTAGAAGCCCTTGGAGTCTTTCGTCCACGAGATGTTCGAGAAGCGCATCCAGCGGACTTCGTCCGACAGATCCTTGCCCGACGCGATGTCGCGCACCTTGATCGTCGTCCAGTCGGCGCCGCCTTCGGACAGGCCATAGGCGAGCGAGCCTCGCGTCCGGCGACGGCCTGTAGTCGGAGAGCGCGACGGTGCCTTCCTCAGAGATGACGTTGGGATCGATCACCAGCGCTGGCGGCGCGTCGGCGCTCGCGCGCATGTAGATCGGCGACTGACGCTGCAGGCCGGCGTTCTTCCGGTAGAACAGATGTCCGCCCTCGAGCAGAGGCGTTCCGACGCGCGGATAGTTCCACAGCGCCGTCAGCCGTTCGTTGAGCGCTTTGCGGCGCGGCAGCGACGCGAGATACGGATCGGTGACGGCGTTCTGCGCCTTGACCCACGCCGCGACCTCCGGGCTGTCGAGGTTTTCCATCCATCGATACGGGTCGGCGACCTTCGTGCCGTGATAGTCCTCGACCACGTTGCCCAGAGTGGTCGCGGGATAGGTCAGCGCTGGTTTCGCCGGTTCAGAGGTGGAGCTGCAAGACGACATGATGAGGACGAGGACGCAACAGGCAATCGTGAGACGCATGGGAGGTTCTCCCTGTTGCCTGGATTCTATCTTCAGAACGTTGCAGCGATTCCAAGGACTTCCTCGAGCGATACGGTCGTGCGGAAAGGAGCCTGCTCATGCGAGCACTTCACGTCGACTCGGTCCGAGATCGCGCGTCCAGACGTTCCTCGTGGTGCTCGCGTCAACCTGCGACTGTTCGCGCGCGTGCCCGATCGTCGAGGTCCTCCGCCGGCGAGTTGCCACTGCGCGACGATTATCAGGCTGGTTCCGATCCACGGAATACTCGGATTCCCACTCAACGCTGCAGATTGGCGGCGGTGTGACAGTGGGTTCAGCGACGTGCTGAGTGTCCGCGTGACCGTGGCGCAGCGCCGTTTTTTCATGGACGGCGAAAGCGACAGCGGCACCCGGGTGGCCGCTGGCGTGGCGCTGCGGTTTTGATGGCCTTTTGACCCCACCGCCGCGTGGCGGATGTATCCTTGCGGCGTGCGGCGCGTCTCATCTCGATGTAGCGCGCGTCCTCTGTCCTTTGAACCAAGGACGGACCAGGGAGTCAGGACCTGGGACCAAGGCCTGTCGTCGCTGCCCTCCTCATCGTTATCACTAAGGTCCTTGCGCGAAAGAGAAGCGACATGAAGAAGCTGATTCGCAGCGTCGTGCCGGCGTTCGTCGCGGGGCTCGCAGGCGGGTGGCTGGCCATCGCCGCCTGGCCTGTCACGAGCGAAGCTCAAGGCTATCGTCCGCCGCGGCTCGCCGACGGCCGTCCCGATCTCAACGGCATCTGGCAGGCGCTCAACGAAGCCAACTACGACATTCAGATGCACGTCGCGCGGCCGGCTCTCGCGCTGCGTGACGGACCGTACGGTCCCGTCCCCGTCGCGCCAGTGCTCGCACTCGGAGCGGTGGGTGCGGTGCCGCCAGGCGTCGGCGTCGTCGACGGCGACGAGCTGCCGTATCGCCCTGAAGCGCTGAAGACGAAGCAGGAGAACCAGCAGCAGTGGCTGTCGCGCGATCCGGAGATCAAGTGCTACCTGCCCGGCGTCCCGCGCGCGACGTACATGCCGTATCCGTTTCAGGTCGTGCAGAGCGCGACGCAACTGCTGATCGTCTACGAGTACGCCGGCGCGGTGCGGGACATCCACTTGAAAGATCCCGGACCGGCGCCGGTTGACTCGTGGATGGGCCAGTCGGTTGCACGCTGGGACGGCGACACGCTCGTCGTCGATGTCACCGGCCTCAACGACCAGACGTGGTTCGATCGTGCCGGCAACTTCCACAGCGACGCGCTGCACGTCGTCGAGCGCTATACGCGGACCAGCGCCGACGTCATCACCTACGAAGCCACGATCGAGGATCCGAATGTGTTCACCCGTCCGTGGAAGATGAGCATGCCGCTCTACCGGCGGCAGGAGCGGAACGCGCAGCTCATGGACTTCAAGTGCGTGGAGTTCGTCGAGGAGCTGATGTACGGCCAGTGGCGGAAGAAACCGCTTGAGCCGACTAGTCCGGCGAAGTGCGATTGACGGACTCGAGGAGCAGGCAATGCAGACTCGATGGCTCGTCGTTGCGCTGACGTGCGGAGTGTTGCATCGCGCTGTCGGCGGCTGAGCCGACGCCGGTCGTGGGTCAGGGTGCGAAGCCGTACTCGCCGAAGCGCATGCCCGACGGCAAGCCCGATCTTGCAGGGCACCTACGATCTGGCGACGCTCACGCCGCTCGAGCGGCCGGCCGGCATGAAGCCGGTGCTGACACGTGAGGAAGTGGCGAAGCTCGAACGCGCGGTGGCCACGCAGATCGATGAAGGCGCGAAGCCGCTCGAGCGGCGACCGGGCCGCGCCGCCGAAGGGCGGCGACGGCTCGGCGGGCGCCGCCGGCAACGTCGGCGGCTACAACACGTTCTGGCTCGATCCGGGCTCGACGTTCACGATCGTCAACGGCGAGATTCGCACGTCGATCGTCGTCGATCCGCCGGATGGCCGGCTGCCGCAGTTGACGCCGGAGGCGCGGCAGCGCATCGCCGCGCGATTGCTGGCCGGAGCGGGGCAGCCGAACAACGATCGCGGTCTCGAGACGGCGCCCGGTGCCTACGACGATCCCGAGCGGCGTCCGCTCGGCGAGCGCTGCCTGCTTGGCTTCGGATCGACGGCCGGACCGCCGGCGCTGCCGAACTACTTCTACAACAACCTCCACAAGATCGTGCAGACGCCGAACACCGTGCTGATCATCAACGAGATGGTGCACGACGTCCGCGTCGTCCGCATGAACGCGCAGCATCTGCCGAAGCACATTCGCAAGTGGATGGGCGATTCGATCGGCCGCTGGGAAGGCGACACGCTCGTCGTGGACACGACGAACTTCAACGCCGATCAGATCCGCTACGCGGTTCAGGCCGCGCCGGGGCGGGGACTCTTCATGGTCGAGAGCCTTGGTGCGAAGCCGCAGGATCGGCTGCAGGGCCCCAGCCAGGATCTGCACGTGGTCGAGCGCTTCACGCGCGTCGCCGACAACGCGCTGCTGTATCGGTTCACGGTCGAGGACCCGGGCACGTGGGTCGCGCCATGGACCGGTGAATTCACGTGGCCGGCCACCAACGAGCAGATCTTCGAGTACGCCTGCCACGAAGCGAACTACGCGATGGAGAACATCCTGCGTGGTGCGCGTCGCCGTGAGTTGGACGCTGCAGGAAAATAGCGTAATGTCCGGCTTTAGCCGGACCGGGGATCGCCGATGAGAAAAACCATTCTCCTGTGATTGCAATCGTCCTTGCGCGCTGTCGCTACGACCCGCGCCCATCACGCCTTTGGCGGTGAGTTCGACGCCAACCGCCCGGTGCTCCTCAAGGGTTCGGTGGTCAAGGTGGAGTGGGTGAATCCGCACGCGTGGATCCACATCGCCGTGAAACAGCCGGACGGAAAGACCGAGGTGTGGATGATCGAGGGCGGCAGTCCCAACTCGCTCCTGCGCGCGGGTATCAAGCGAGACTCGCTGCCGGTCGGCACCGAGATCGTCGTTGACGGCTATCAGGCGCGCGACCACACGCTGAAGCGCGCGAACGGCCGCAACATCACCTATCCCGACGGACGCAAGCTGTTCCTCGGCTCGTCTGGAACCGGCGCACCGACCGATGGCGCCGATCCCACCGAGAAGAGGAAGTGACCATGAAACGAGTTGCGCTCGTCGCGGATCTGCGTCGCGTTTGCCGCGTCGGCATTCGCGCACAGGCGGCGCCGGCATCGAACGACTACAGCCTCGATGCGAACTGGTTGTGCCGTCCCGACAGACAGGATGCCTGCGCCATCGATCTCCGCACGACCATCGTGAAAGCCGATGGCAGCTTCTCGCGGGAGGGGTGGAAAGGCTGATCCGAAGGCGCCGATCGATTGCTTCTACGTCTATCCAACCGTCTCGACCGATCCGACCCCGTTCAGTGACATGACGGCGGACCCCGCCGAAGTGAACGTGGTTCGGCAACAGTTCGCGCGATTCGGATCGGTGTGTCGTCAGTATGCCCCGCTGTATCGGCAGGTCACGCTCGCCGGCCTGCGCACCGCAATCGCGGGTGGTGGCGGCGGCGCCGCGTTGAGCAAAGGCCCGCAGTACGACGACGTGCGCGACGCGTGGAGGTACTACCTCGAACACGACAACCGCGGCCGCGGCGTCGTGCTGATCGGTCACTCGCAGGGGTCGTTCATCCTCGCCGAGCTGATTCGCCAGGAGATCGACGGCCAGCCGATTCAGTCACGGCTGGTGTCGGCGATGCTGCTTGGTGCGACGTTTTCAGTGCCGCCGGGCAAGGACGTCGGCGGTTCGTTCCAGCAGGTGCCGCTCTGTCGAAAGCCGGCGCAGGTCGGGCTGCCTCGATCACCTACGTGTCGTTCAGAGCCACGTCACCGCCACCGGCCAACACCCGATTCGGCAAGGTCGCCGAGCCCGGCATGGTCGCGGCGTGCACCAACCCGCGCCTCGCTGAGCCGGTAGCGGGACACTGCAGGCCTATTTCTTCGCCGATGGCCGCACCATCGTGGGCATGGCGCCGGCGCCGGCGTGGGTCGTGCCCGGACGTCCGATCGAGACGCCGTGGGTCAGCGTGCCGGGGCTGCTGAGCGCGCGGTGCGCATCCAACGAGCACGCGTCGTATCTGGAGATTACGGTGCATGGCAATCCCGCCGATCCTCGCACCGACGAAATTCGTGGCGATCTGGGGGTCGGTAATCAGATACTGACGGACTGGGGCCTGCATCTCATCGACGTCAACCTGGGGATGGGCAACCTCGTGGATCTCGTGAAACAGCAGTCGCGAGCGTGGACGTCACGCCGCCGGTGACCTATGAAAACGTCCATCATTGTTCTTGCCACCTGCGCATCGCTCACTACCTCGTTCGCCTGCGCTCAGCAGCCGGATTTCACCGGCGTGTGGACGACCTACAACGAGCCCGGGCAGGCGGGCGGAGGGACGCGGCGGCGGACCGCCGCTGCCGATGACCGATGCGGCGAAGCAGAAGGTCGAGAAGTATCAGGCGCTCGTCAAGCCGACCGGCGACACGCCCGGCGGCTTCTGCCTCGGCACCGGCATGCCCGGATCGATGCTCGGCTCGGGCGGCTATCCGATGGAGATCCATCAGCGCCCCGAGCAGATCATCATCGTCTACGAGGCGCACAGCGAGGTTCGTCGCGTCTATCTCGGCGATCGCATCGTGCCCGAAGGTCGATCGGCTGCCGGGCCGGAACGGCCACTCGAGCGGCCGCTGGGAAGGCAACACGCTGGTCGTCGAGACGACGAATCTCGTCGAGCAGGTCGATCAGCGATACGCGCACAGCGACAAGGCGAAGATCGTCGAGCGCTATCACCTCGAAAAGGCGCGAAGGGCGAAGACGGTGCTCGTGGCCGAGATGACGATGACCGATCCGGTGTTCTACACCGCGCCGGTCACGGCGGTGAAGAAGTGGGCGAAGGTGCCCGAACGGGCATCTGCTTCCGTATGAGTGCGCCGAGGAAAACTGGATCAAGCACCTCGAGCAGCTCGAGAACAAGGCCGCCGGCAAGAAGTAAACGTAGAGCGGAGGATCGAGCCTCCGTGGAGAGAACACATCATGAGACTCATCGTCCTCGTCGCGGCGGCCCTGGTCATCTGTGGCGCATCGCTCGCCGCGCATCATTCGGCCATTCAGTTCGATTTCACCAACAGCAAGGCCGTCACCGGCGTCGTCAAGAAGTTCATCGCCATCAATCCGCACATGCAGCTCGTGCTGCACGTCAAGGACGCGAAGGGGGAGCGCGACATCGAGTTCGAGGGCCACAGCACCAACAACATGTATCGCGCCGGCTACCGCGACAACATGATCAAGGTCGGCGACACGATCACCGTCTACATCGCGCCGCTCAAGGACGGGAGCGACGGCGGATACGTCACGGCCGCGCTGACGGCGAGCGGGACGAGATTCGGCGCGCGGTCGCGCGCCGAGCTCGAGCAGGAACGGCTCAAAGCCGAAGGGAAGAAGTAGAGGCTCGAGTATTCCTGCACTACTCATCACTGACGCTTTCGAGCCGGTAACTTCTTCCTGCGCTGCGGGCGAATCACCGAATTCATAGACGTTCGCGCCGAACTCTGCGTCGGCATGACCGTTGCCATGAAGGAGTGTCGCTAGCAAGCCAATCTTCGGCGGGCGGTCCGGCTTAATGTGATGCGCGCCGCCCAGTCGAAGCAACGGGCCCGCGGTCATGCTCGACCGCGGGCCTGTTCCTTTTCATCCTCCGCTCACACAGTTCATCCGCAGCACATTCCGGATCAGGTCCATAATCGGCCGCGACCTCATGCCGACTGGACGGTCGATCGTTCTCGCGATCGTAGTCCATCGTCTCGCTGCTCAGGCGAAGACCCGCGCACGCGGTGTCCCGACGTTTCGCGTCGATCCGTCGTGGCCACAGATTCCCAACGACGTGGCAGCTCGGCCAGGTAGCCAGCGTCGTCGGTTGACGCCGACGATCACGTCTGGGTCCTGCAGCGGCCCGGCACGCTCGACGCCGACGAGAAGAGCAAGGCGGCGCCGCCGGTCATCGAGTTCACGCCGGAAGGACGTAGTCGCTCGCGCCTGGGGAGGTCCGGCTGCAGGCTACGAGTGGCCATCGTCTGAGCACGGCATCTACGTCGATCCCAAGGGCTTCGTGTGGATCGGCGGCAACGGCACGAACGATCATCAGATCCTGAAGTTCACCAGGGACGGCAAGTTCGTCATGCAGATCGGCCGCGCCGGAAAGAGCCGCGGCAACGCGGACACCGAGAACCTCAATCAGCCCGCCGACGCCTTCGTGCACGCGGCGACCAACGAGCTCGTTCGTCGCCGACGGCTACGGCAATCGGCGAATCATCGTCTTCGATGCGGACACCGGCCGCTTCAAGCGGATGTGGGGCGCGTTCGGCAACAAGCCGACGGACGATCCGCCGAACCCGGCGCCTGCCGATGCCGACCCGCAAGGCGCGTCGCAGTTCGTGCAGCCGGTTCATGCCGCGCGCGTGTCGAAGGACGGGCTCGTCTACGTCTCGGATCGCGGCGGCAAGCGCGTGCAGGTGTTCAGGCTCGACGGCACCTACGTCACGCAGGTGTTCATCGGACGCGAATGCAAGGCACCCGAGTGCGGCAACGGCAGCGACCGCGGCGAGCACCGCATTCTCCACCGATGCCGACACAGCGGTACCTGTATGTGGGCAACCGCAGTCAAGCCAGGGTGATGGTGTTCGAGCGCCAGAGCCTGCAGCTGCTCGGCTGCGTTCGGCGAGTGGGGCTCAGCGCCGGGTCAGTTCGGCACGCTCCACCACATGGCTGCCGACTCGAAGGGCAATCTCTACGTCACCGAGGTCACGCCGCTGCGCCCGGAGAATCGCCGGGTGCAGAAGTTCGTGCTCACCCTGTTCGGGTAGTGTCCGCCTTCAGGCGCACCGTCACGGTCCGGCTCAAGCCGGACACTACGACGCCGTCCGGCTCAAGCCGGACACTACAACTATCGCGGTCCGTAGTGCGGCAACGGCTTCCCGACCTCGATACGCTCCGAGGTCGGGCGCCTTTCCCGTGAAGTCGTCGTTGACGCCGGTGAGCCTCACGCCCGCGTCAACGGCGACTGATCCCTCGCGCAGCCGGAAGTCGAAGTCCGCCGGCTTGTAGAGCGTGCGCGGATCGGGTCCTGGCGGCGTCACCTTCACGAACACGTCGTAGTCCACGAGCACGCTGTGCGCGTCCTGGCCGGTCGCCGCGCTGTACTCCTTCAACGTCTTGAACCGCCGCCGCTCGCGCGTTGTCGCCTCGAACTTGCTCTGCTCCTGCGCCGACAGCTTGCCCGGCTCGCCCGGAAAGTTGGCGCGCATCGACAGCGGCGGCGTGCTCCACTCGAACGAGAACTCGGCGCCTTCGTTCGGGCGGAAGCCGTTGTAGTCCGAGCTCGAGTAGTTGGTGTTGGTCTCGACGGCGAACGTCTCGAGCGTCTCGCTCTTTCCCGAGAATCAGATTGTTGCGGTAGTGCACGTTCGACGCGGCGAGCAGCATCGGCTTCACCGGCGCGATGAAGCGTGTTGTGGCACACGACAATGCCCGACGAGGACGCGGTGAACTTCACCGCGCCGCCTTCCGGCGCGTGGTAGACGACGTTGCGGATGAAGTACACCGGACCGCCGAACATCGGCTGCACGCTGAGCGCGCGGTGGCCGTGATTGAAGCAGCGGTTGCGGAAGATGCGGATGTTGTGCGCGCCGCCGTCGGCCTCGATGCAGTTGTCCTCGACGTTGGAGATGTCGTTGCCGTAGAAGTCGATCGACACCGGCAGGCGATCGCGGACTCGGCTGTTGGAGCTGCCGTCCGGATTTCCGTAGGTCGCGACGTCCACGCCGTCGTGGAAGTTGGCGATCGAGTTGTAGGCGACGACGTGGCCGGAGCCGTAGACCTTCACCGCGTACTCGGAGATCAGCTTCGGATTGAACTCGGGCAGGTTCGTCCATGTGCGCCCGGTGAATCCCATCAGGTAGTTGGGATTGAACCGGCCGATCATCACGTTGTCGGCGATGTAGTAGTCCTTCGAGCCCGACCAGTCGGTGTAGATCGCGCGGCCGACGTTCTCGAAGCGGCAGCGCTTGATCGTCAGGCCGCTCGAGCCGGTGATGTTCTTCAGCCCGCCCTGAAAGGCGAGCTCGGTGTTGCGAATCGTCAGGCCCTCGAAGTAGTTGTAGATTCGCGGCCATGACGTTGAACAGGTTGTAGGCGCCGTCGCCGTCGAAGATCGCCTCGCCGTCGCCGGCGGCTTTGATCACGATCGGCTTCTCCGCGGTTCCGCTCTGGGTCAGGAAGTAGGTGCCGCTCGAGACGGTGCCGAGTCCGCCGCCGTATCGATAGCGGTCGTCCTTGTAGACGCCGGCGTGGACGAGGATCGTGTCGCCCGGCTGCACGCGTGCGGGATAGGTGTTGAAGTTGTCCGAGTGCGACGAGCCGGTGTAGTACGCGGCGAGGAGTCCGGTGAACGCCGGCTCCTGCCGCTCGCCCTTATGTCCGGGTGGATAGACGTGATAGACCTTGCCGCCGGCGGCGGGCATCGGCTCGGCGCGCGTGCGCACCGTGACGCGATGCGCTCGGTCCTGCCGCTGACGCCGTCGGGATCGGACAGGACGAAGCGGGCTTCGTAGCTCGGTGGCCGGCTCGAGATCGAAGATGCTGCCGGCGAATCCGTTCGGCGTCATGTACTGCAGCGCGTTCTCGTTGATGCGCTCGTTGCCGATACGCAGCAGCGGCGGTCCCGCCTTCCACGTCTGCTCGCCGGCCTTGCGATAGGAGACCGCGACCTGCGCGTTGCGGTTGTCGTCGCCGTCGATGCGCCACTCGAAGCCGAGCGAGAGCAGCGTTGGCGGCTCGGTGATGAGCTCGCCGGCGGTGGTCTTGTCCGCGGCGCTGCAGCGGTGCGGCGCACACCAGCCACGCCAGAACAGCGCCGATAGCCCAAGGCCCAACGCCCCACGCCGGAAAGGCCAGTTTCCATTGCGCGTATTATGCTCCCGTGTCCGTGTACGCCTTCGACGACTTCGTTGTCGATGCCGCCGCCCGCCGTGTCACGCGGCGGCGGGGACGTCGTGGCGATTCCCGATCGGCACATCGGTGTCCTGCTGCAACTCCTCGCCCACGCCGGCGCGGTCGTCTCCAAGGACCAGCTGATCGAGTCGGCGTGGGAGCGGGCTGGCGGTCACCGACAACAGCCTCGAGCAGGCGATCTCGGGATTGCGGCGCGTGCTCGGCGACGGCCCGGCCGGCACCCCTACATTCAGACCGTTCCCAGGCAGGGGTATCGATTCTCGGGCACGGTCACGCGCACGACCGCGCGCGCCTCGGACGATTCGCTCGACGCGCTGCTCGCGCCGCATCGCGCGTGGATCGAAGGACGCGCCGCGCTCGAGACGCTCGAGGCAGAGCAGATCGTGCCGCGCGCGCGGCGTCTTCGAGGGCGTGCTGCGCAGCGCGCCGGATCAGGCGTCGGCGCACGTCGGTCTGGCCAACGCCTGCATCATGCAATTCGAGATGACCCGGGCCGACGAATCACCCGACATCGTCGGCGCTGACCATGGCCGCGCACCACGCGCGCGAAGCGTGCCGGCTCGGTCAGGACTACGGCGAGGCGTGGGCGACGCTCGGGTTCGTGCTCGATCGCACCGGCCACCACACCGACGCGCTCGCCGCGTCGCGACGCGCGGTGACGCTCGAGGCCGACAACTGGCGCCATCACCTGCGGCTGGCCTCCGTGAGCTGGGGTGAAGAGCGGCTGCGCGAGGCGCGTCGCACGCTGGCGCTGCTGCCTGGCTTTCCGCTCGCGCACTGGCTGTCGCGCCACGGTGCACGTCGCGCGGCAGGCGTTCGACGAGGCCGAGCGCGAGCTCGACGCGGGCATCGCCAGCCAGGCCAGTCAGCAGACCGGCCGTCGCGATTCAGCGGCGTCGCGCTGCACTGGCTGCGCGGTCTCGTGTACCTGGCGCGCGGCGACGAGCGTCGCGGCGCTCGAGTCGCTCGAGCGCGAGCTGTCGTTCGAGGCGAGCGGTCATCTCTACGCGCGCGAATGCTGCGCGAACACGTGGTACGCGATCGGCGCTGTTCCACGCGCGACAAGCAGCGAGCGGACAGCGGCCGCGGCCGCGTTTCAGCAGGCGCTGAGCGCGCGTGCCGAAGCATCCGCTCGCGAGGCTGGGACTGGGCATTCTCGATCCGGGCGCGCCGATGCACGCGCGCCGCCGCTGTCTCGGCGCCGTCGTTCGACGCCGCCGCTTCGCGTCAAGCAGCCGTCGCTGGCCGTGCGCTGGCGATCTGCAGGACGCCGATGCGCCTGGTCGATCACGCGCTCGACGCTGGCGCCGCCGGGCAACGCTGGATGGATCGCTGCCGGTCGAGCCGCTGCTCAACGTCGCGGCAGCGCCTGACGTCTGGGCATCCTGGTGCTGCCGCGCGCTGCGCACACGCGCTGCGTGACGCGACGGCCGCGTCAATCACGTCAATCGTCAACGTCGACTTCACCGGCACTGCACCCGGTGCAGCACTGCCCTGCCGTCCCTGTGATGTCTCCGATCCGAGCATCAGCGTCTTCTCGTCGAGGTAGTCGATCGCTTCGCCCTGCGGCTCGACCTCGCCGAGAAAGCACGGGCGCTTGCAGATCCCGCCAGCGGCGCCCTGCGGCCCGGTCTTCGAGCGCATAGAAGAAGATCTCGCTGTAGGTTCTCACCGCGAGCGTCATCCCGTCCGGCGACATCGCCGCCGCGGTGACCCATCGGCCGAGTCCCTGATCGGGCGCGATGCCGCTGTCGCCTTGATACGCGGCGGTCAGCACCTCGCCGAGCGTCACGGCCCTGGCCACATCGGCCTCTGGAGAAGCCGAAGAAGGAGATCGTCGGCGTGCGTCCCTTGGTGACGATCGTCACGTCGCCATTCGGCAGGACGGCGATGGCCTCGGTGTCTTCGGGCTGGTCGGGATAGCGGAAGCGGAACGATCGCGCCGTGACCGGGCAGCGGACGCGCTGGATCCGCTCCGCTGATCGTCGGCTCGACGACGACGAAGACGGTCACGACGTCCCGCGATCGATTGTTGTTGCCGGTGTCGGCGACGTAGAGGCAGTGCTGCGGGCTGCTCGTCTCCCGGGGCAGGGGCCGGCCGCGATGTCCTCCCAGTCGATGCGCCACGGCGTCCGAGCACCGCGACCTTCGCCAGGAGCCGTGCCCTTCAGGTCGATGGCGTAGAGCATCGGCGCGTCGCCCGAGTCGTTGTGCGCCCACAGCACGCCGGGCTGCGTCCGGCTGACCGCCAGGCCCGAGGCTCTCGCGCAGCTCCGGCGGCAGCGGTGCGAGTCTCCTCGAGTGACGCGCGGCGCGTAGGCCCGTCCCTGCTCGAAATACGCCGTCCGGGCGCGGCTTTCGAGGTGCTGCTCGATCCACGGCCGCAGGGCGAGGCCCGCCCCGGCCGTCAGGAGGAGCATCACGGCAAGTTTTATCGTGCTGGACACCATCTGAATTTTACCCGCCTTCGCGGCTGCGCCGCTTCGGCGGTGCAGGCCCGCACTGGTTCTGCTTGCTTGCCGAGAAGGCCAGGCGAATCCGCGACCGACGCCAGCCCTAACTCGCGCGCGGTCAAGTCGCCGACATGTTCCTAGAGATCAGAACTTTTCAGGACTTCCGTCAAGACTTCCAGCGGGCGGGCGCCGACCATGGAACTCATGGAGGTGCCTATGCGCGCTGCTGTGTTGACGATGTTCATGCTCGGTGTGGCTGTTCCCGCCGCGGCTCAGACCGAGAACGTGGTCAATCCGCCGCCGCCGGTCAGAAGCGTCAACCTGTCGGGTCCCCGCTTTGGCTTCACGTCGCTCAGTCAGGGCATCGTGGACAAGCTGCAGGCGGAACACGACATCACCATCCGACTCCGGGATCTCGCAGTTCGGCTGGCAGTTCGAGAAGCAGTTCTACAGCAAGGCCGGCGGGATCGCCGCGGTCAACGAGTTCGTGGTCCTGCTCGGCGGGCTCGAGCAGGGCGTGACGCTGCCGAGCGCTGAGCTGGATGGTGGGGCTGCGCTCGCCGACCGGGCTGGAGTTCGGCATCGGTCCCAACATCACGCCGGCCGGCGTCGCGCTGGCACGTGGCCGGCGGCGTGACGTTCCGCTCCGGATCGCTCAACGTGCCGGTGACCTTCGCCGTCGTGCCGTCGAAGGACGGGATGCGCGTCAGCATGCTCACCGGCTTCAACTTTCGCGGCCACCGGTAGGAAGGAGCGTCGATCATGCGAGTGCTGCTGACGATTGCACTGCTGCTCGGTGTGACGAGCGGCGTCGGCGCTGTGGCCCAGCAAGCCCGCGCCCGGGCGAGCGATCGTCGCGATCGGCCGGATGCTGGCCGGTCACGAGCCGGGACCGCGTGGTCGTGGACATGGACGATGGGCCGGCGCGTACGGGGACGCTGCTCTGCATGGGTCCGGACGAGATCATGCTGACGGGAAGCGGAACGCTTCCTCTCAGCACGATCCGGCAGATCTCCAAGCCGAGGGACAGTTACCTCGACGGCATGCTCAAAGGTGCGGCAGTCGGCCTGGTGATTCTCGTCTTCTGCGCCCCTGACTGCCCGGGCGGAGTACGTGATGCGCGCGACGCTCGGCTACGCCGTGATCGGCGGCACGATCGACGCCTTGCAGGGCAACAACAAGACGATCTATCGGCGAGAGCCGACGCGGCGGCGATCGCGTGGAGGGTCAGATTCTGACTGCGCGTGACTGCACAATGCAGCAGTCAGAATGCGAACGCGGCGGACGAGCTCGCGCTCTGCTTGCATGCGCATTTGGCAGTTTGAGTTACGGCGTCAGCGTCAGCGTGTGCTCCGTCGCGCCCGGCAGGAACGGCGTGGCCTCGCCGTTGACCCAGGCCGCGTGTGAGTTGGCGTAGTACGGCGACAGCGGATGGCCGCTCTGGCCGGTCGGCATGTGCATGATGCCGCTGGCCTCGCGGCCGGGTGAGACGATCATCCGCTCGGACGGCGCGTTCGCGCCCCAGTGCATGCGCGGCGTGTAGAGATCGCCGCTGAGCGGCTGCACGGGCATGTCGAGCCTGCTGCCGAAGAACGGGATCGCCGACGACAGCGGATGGCGATACGCGGTGATGTTGGATCGCGACCACGGCTCGGACAGACCGCCGTCCGCCGTCGGCGCGCGCGATGACGCGGTCCACGGCGGCGACGAGCAGCGCGTCCCAGTTCGCATAGACGCGGATCGAGCAGGTGCATCGGCTTCTCGGTGACGAGCTTCCAGATCGGACCCTCGCGACGGCGAACCGTCCGGTAGTCGAACGACGGGTCGGCCTCGTAGCACTCGGACAGCACGAACGCGATCACCGCGTCGGAGACCTCCTCGCGAAACATGCGCGTCAGCCGATAGCCGGCCGAACCGGCCGACGCGTGGCCGTCCCACGTGCGCTCGACGAGAGTCGCGGAACTGCGGCGCGCGCGCTGCTGCCGGCGATGGCGGCCGGCGTCAGCGTGCGCAGAATGAGGTCGCGCCAGCGCGCCAGGAACGTCGCGCTCGTGTCGAGCTGAATGTCGAGCAGGTCCGACGGCGCGAATCGTTCCTTTGCCATGAGTCGATCGCGGATGATGCGCGCCCGCGAGCCGACCTCGTAGCTGCCGTCGCCGAGCCTTGCGAGCATGTCGCCGTCGACGACGCGCGCGTTGGCCGTCCAGATGCGTCCGCTCTCGGGATCGCGAACGCGCGGATACTCCGCCGGGCTCAGCCAGCCGTTCCAGCCTCGCGATGCCGTCGGCCCACGACTGCGGCAGACGGCCGTCGAATCCGACGCGCCGCGGAATCGAGCCGTAGACCGTCCAGCCGATGTGTCCCTGCGTGTCGGCGACGACGAAGTTCTGGCCTGGCGCGCCGAGGCCGTTGACCGCGTCGAACGCCTCGTCCACCGTGCGCGCGGTCTCGAGCGCGGCCGATGCCGACGGCGAGGCGATCGACGTCGTGCGCGACCCAGCGAATCGCGCGCGGTCGCCCGCGGATGATCGGGCTCGAGGACCGGACCCCAGATCGTCCAGGACACGGGGAGATGTTCGGCCGGTCCACCGGCGACCTCGATCACCTCGTCGTGGCGATCGAAGGTCGCGCCAGCCGTCGGGCGTGCGGTAGCGAGTCGGGTCCTGCGGATCGACCTCGAGCAGGACCAGGTCGCTCCAGTCGGCGTACGTGTTGGTGAAGCCCCAGGCGACGTGCGTGTTGCTGCCGACGACCAGCGCCGGAACGCCTGGCAGCGTGACGCCGATCAGCCGCAGCGGGCCGGACGGACTCGACGGCTCCGGCCACTCGAGCGACGCGCGATACCACGTGTTCGGCACGCGCACCGTGAGGTGCATGTCGTTGGCGACGAGCGGCGCGCCATCGGCGGTCAGGCGTCCAGCAATCGACCCAGTTGTTGCTGCCGACCGCGCTGTCGTCGCTCGTTCCGCGTCAGGCTCAAGCCCAAGCCTTCGCCAACGCCCAACGCCCAACGCCCAAGGCCGGACGATGAGGGATCGACGTTTCCTGCCGTGGCGGGCGGCAGCTGAATCCGCTCTCGCTTGCCCGAGCGTCGCGTGCGCAGGTCGTAGACGTCTGGTCCCGGAATCGGCGGCACGCTGAAGGCGCGCCGACGACCGGCGAGTCCCACTCCGTGCCGTCGGGCGCCAGCAGATCGACCATCGCCTTCGGCATCACGTCGGTCATCGTCGCCAGCGTGGACTCGTACGAGCCGGTGTAGTCCTGCAGCGTGATGAACATCGACAGGACGACGAGCAGGCTGTCTTCGGGCAGCCATGGCCGTGGATCCTGTCGAAGCAGCAGATACTCGAATGGTGCCGCGCCGAGGCTGGTCAGGCCGCTGTTGACGCCGGCGGCGTACGCGTCGAGCACCGCGCGCGCCTTCGGCGTCATCGTCGCCACCGCGCGCTGCGCCTCGGCGCGGAAGCGATGCAGCGCGAATCTCGCGATCGGCGGCGAGCGCACGCGGGCCGACGAGAGCCGAGAGCTCGCCGGCCGCCCGCCGGCGCGAGAGGTCCATCGCGAAGAAGCGCTCCTGCGCGTGGAGGACGCCGATGGCGCGGGCGACGTCGTCGCGCGAGGCGCCGCGAATGGTCGGAATGCCCAGCGCGTCTCGCGCGACCGTGACCGGCGCCGACAGCCCCGCGACGCGCAGCGTGCCATCGAGCTGCGGCAGGCTCGCCCGGAGCTGTGCGCGCAGCGTACAGACCTGCGGCCAGCACCGAGAATCGAGAATCAGGCCGAGCAGCGATGCCGCCGCCCGCACGAGGTGACGTCGCATGTCAGAGGATCTTAAGGTCAGGCGCGGCGTTATTGTTAACGGGATGAAGGGGATGGACATGGAGCGGCGGATCCTCGTCACCGGTGCGAGCGGCAATATCGGCGGAGAAGTCGTCGCGCAGCTGCGTGCCGCCGGTGTCCCGGTTCGCGCCCTCAGCCGCAATCCGCAATCGAGCCATCTGCCGGTCGGCATCGATGTCGTACGCGGCGATCTCACCGCGCCCGACACGCTCGATCGAGCGTTGGACGATGTCGCCGCTGTGTTGCTCGTTTGGGTCGCGCCGCTCGCGGCCGCGGCAGATGCGATCGCACGAATCGCGTCGCGAGTCGGCCGCATCGTCTTTCTGTCGGCGCCGATTCACACCGCCCATCCGTTTTTCCAACAGCCGAATCCCCTCAGATCGGTGCACGCAGGCGTCGAGGAGTTGATTGAGAAGTCAGGAGTGCGATGGACGTTCCTTCGGCCTGGTCCGTTCGCGCTCAACTGCCGCAACTGGTGGGCGCCGCAGATCAGACGCGGCGACGCGGTACGCTGGTTCTATGGTTTGGCAGCCACGGCGCCCGTCCATGAGCACGACATAGGAGCGGTCGCGGTTCGCGCGCTGTGCGATGCGAAGCACGACGGTATGAGCTACGTGTTGACCGGACCTCAGTCTCTGACCCAGCGTGAACAGGTGGCACGCATCGGGGAGTCTCTTGGCCGGACGCTCGTGTTCGACGAAATATCTCCAGACAGCGCGCGGCGTCAGATGCTCGAGACGATGCCGGCATGGGTGGCCGACATGCTGTTGAGCGCTTACGCCGCCGCCGTTGATCGGCCAGCGCTCGTCACATCCGGGATCGAAGACGTGACGGGAACGCCGGCGCGCACGTTCAAGCAATGGGCGACCGATCATGCAGCCGACTTCACCAAGACCCTAGGGCGCTGCCTGGGGAAGGGCCACCCTGACCAACGATTTGCCGCGCAAGGAACGGATAGAACACACTGTGGTCCTGCCGGTATCGTGAGTTCATGAGTGCTGCTGCTGCCGCCACCCGCCTTCGCCCGCTTCGGCGGGGCAAGTCAAGACACCGCTTGGTATGGACCAGGTCCGCAAGGCCTGCGCGTTCATCCAGCAACACGCGGACGCGCCGATCACGCTCGCGCGCCTTGCGCAGCACGTGAACGCCAGCCCGTATCACTTCCAGCGTGTGTTCACGCGTCTGGTCGGCATCTCGCCGCGTGCGTATCAGGACGCGCTGCGCGCCGGACGTTTCAGGCGGGGCCTGCGCGAGGGCGTGCCGGTGACCGGCGCGCTCTACGACGCCGGCTACGGATCGAGCAGTCGCGTCTACGAGCGTCAGCCGACCGGGCGCGGGATGACGCCCGCGGTCTACAAGCGCGGGGCGCGCGGCGTCGAGGTGACCTACGCCATCGCCGATTCGCCGCTCGGCCGCCTGCTCGTCGCGGCGACGCCGAAGGGCATCTGCTCGGTGAAGCTCGGCGACAAGGACGAGATGCTCGAGCGCGATCTGCGGCAGGAGTATCCGGCGGCGTCGATTACGCCCAATCGCACCGATCTGGCGCGCTGGGTCAACGCCATCCTCACCTACCTGAACGGACGCCGTCCGCACCTCGATCTACCGCTCGACATTCAGGCGACCGCGTTTCAATGGAAGGTCTGGCGGTATCTGCAGTCGATCCCTACGGCGAGACGCGCGCCTACAGCCAGGTGGCGCGCGACATCGGCGCGCCGTCCGCCGTCCGCGCCGTCGCTCGTGCCTGCGCGACCAACCCGGTCTGTCTGGTCATCCCCTGCCACCGCGTGGTCGGCAAGGACGGCAGCTTGACCGGGTATCGCTGGGGGGTCGAGAGGAAGAAGAAGCTGCTCGCCAGCGAGAAGTAATGCAAAATGCAAAATGCAAGATGCAAACATGGTGCAACTCAGGGGCACTAGAGCCTCGTTTGCATTTCGACATTTTGCATTTTGCATTTGGCATTGCATGCGTACACGTTACGGAGTCTCTCCCTGGATCGACACCTTTCCCTGCACGCGGCGTCCTGATCATCCACGGCTGCGTGGCGAGCACACTGCCGATGTCGTCATCGTCGGCGGCGGCCTGACCGGCTGCGCCACTGCCTACGCGTGCGCGGCGGCGGGCATGCGTCCGCTCGTGATCGAAGCCGACCGGATCGGATTGGGCAGCGCGGGACGAAGCGCCGGGCTGCTGCTGCCGGATCCCGGCGTGTTCTTCAGAGACATCGTCAGCGCCCACGGGCTCCGCGCCGCGCAAGCGGATCTTCGAGGGCTACCGGAAGGCGGCGTCCGACGGCGCGGCCACGCTGCGGCGACTGAACATCCGCTGCGATCTCCTGTCGCTGCGACGACGTGCTGGTGGCGATTCGCGATGGCGAGAAGAAGCTTCGCCGCGAGCATGATGCGCGCGCTGGCGCCGGTGCTCGATGCGCGATGGATGACGGGACAGTCGGCGCGAGCGTCACTGGGCGCTCGACGCGGTGGGGGCGATGAAGCTCGGGTCGGGCGTCTCGTTCGATCCCTATCGGGCGTGTCTCGGACTGGCGTCCGCGGCGCGATCACGCGGCGCCAGCTTTCTTCGAGCGTTCACCAGTCAAGAAGGTCCGCTGTCGGCCGCAAGCAGGTCGACGATCATCGTCGATGGCGGCGTCGTCCAGGCCGAGACGGTGATCGTCACGACCGGCATGGCGACCGCGGAGTTCAAGCCGCTGCGCCGCCACTTCAAGTCTCGCGAGACGTATCTCGTGCTGACCGAGCCGCTGCCTGCGTCGATGCGGAAACAGTTTGGCGCTGACGACCGTAACGATTCGCGACACGGCATCGCCGCGGCACCGGCTCCGACGGACGAAGGACGGCCGGCTGCTCATTGCCGGCGGCGATCGCGATGAGTCGCCGGCGCGGCAGCGCGACGCGCTGCGCGTGCAGCGCACCGGTCAGCTGATGTACGAGCTGCTGATGATGTATCCGGTGATCTCCGGATTGCAGCCCGAGTACGGCTGGGAGATGGCGTACGGCGAAACGGCGGACGGACTGATGTACATCGGGCCGCATCGCAACTATCCCGCGCCACCTGTTCGCGCTCGGCAGCTCTGGCGACACGTTGGCCGGCGCCTTTCTCGCCGCACGCATCCTGACGCGTGCCGGTGGTGGCGAGCTGGACAAGGCAGACGAGGTGTTCGGCTGGACGCGATGACGATCGCTCCGGTTGATCTGCTGGCCATCGGACCGCATCCTGATGACATCGAGATCGGCATCGGCGGCATCGTCGCCAAGCATGCCGCGCTCGGTCATCGTGTGGGTCTGTGCGATCTGACGGCCGGCGAGATGGGCAGCAACGGGACCGTGGAGGAGCGGCTCGCCGAGGCCGAGGCGGCGCGGAAAGTGCTCGGCGCGGCGTGGCGCGTGAACCTGCGTCTGCCGGATCGCGCGATCGGCACGTCGCCCGATCATCAGCGCGCCGTCGCGAGCCTGGTGCGATCCGTCGACGCCGAGGGTCGTGGCGATTCCGTACTGGTCCGATCGCCATCCCGACCACGTTGCGGCGAGTCATCTGCTCACCGAAGCGCGTGTTCAGTGCCGGCCTTCGCCGCTATCAGGCCGATGGCGAGGCGTGGAAGCCCGAGTCGATCTGCTACTACTTCATCAACGACATGGCCGTGCCCTCGTTCGTCGTGGACGTCAGCGAGCACTACGAGACGAAACGCCGCGCGCTGGCCTGTCACGTCACGCAGTTCCAGCCGTCGCAGCCGGACGCCGTCGCCACGCGGCTTGACGTCGGTCCGGTTCCGGCAGCTCGTCGAGAGCCGTGACGCGCAGTTCGGCGCCGTCGCCGGCGTGGCGTTCGCCGAGGGCATCGTCGTGAAGCAGCCGCTGGTCCGGCCGCATCTCCTCCACGAGTGAGCGACCCTTGAACATCGGCATCGTCTGCTACGCGTCGGTCGGGGGCAGCGGGGTGGTGGCGACAGAGCTGGGAAAGGCTCTGGCGCTGCGCGGTCATCAGGCGCACTTCATCAGCACCGAGACGCCGTTCCGTCTTGGCGATTTCCAGGAAGGGCTGTTCTTCCATCAGGTCGCGACGCCGACCTATCCGTTGTTTCGCGAGCCGCAGTATCTGCTGTCGCTGGCCAATCGCATCGTGCAGGTGACGCGCGAGTTCAGCCTGGACATCATCCACGCGCACTACGCGGTGCCGCATGCGACGGCCGGCTTTCTCTCACGTCAGGTGCTGGCGGGAACCGGGCGGGCGCCCGAAGGTGGTCACGACGCTGCACGGCACCGACATCACGCTGATCGGCAACGATCCGTCGTACTCGCAGATCGTCGCCTTCTCGATCGAGCAGTCCGATGGCGTGACGGCGGTGTCGAACAGCCTGCGCGAGTCCACCTACGCGGAGCTGCAGGTGACGCGCGACATCGCGGTCATTCCGAACTTTCTCGACTGCGCGGTCCATCGGCGCCGGCCGCGGCCCGATCTTCGCCGGCATTTCACCGGCGGCGACGAGCGGACGAAGATCGTCATCCACGTCTCCAACTTTCGGCCGGTGAAACGTGTCGAAGCGGTGGTCGACATCTTCAACCGCATCCAGCAGAACGTGCCGGCGCGGCTGCTGCTGGTGGGCGATGGTCCCGACCTGAGCGTGGCGCAGCGATGGGCGCGAGAGCTTGGCATCAGTCACCTGGTGCACGCCGTCGGCGCGCAGGAAGAAGTGGTGCCGTTGCTGTCGATCGCCGACGTGTTCCTGCTGCCATCGGCGCAGGAGAGCTTTGGTCTCGCCGCGCTCGAGGCGATGGCGTGCGAAGTGCCGGTGATCGCGTCGCACGTAGGAGGATTGCCGGAAGTGATCGAGAATGGCGTCAGCGGGTTCCTTCACCCGCTCGACGCGGAGGAGGAGATGGCGGAGAGCGCAGTCGCGCTGCTGACCGATCCCCAACGCCACCGCGAGATGGGCCTCGCCGCCTGCCGCCGCGTGAGAGAAGAGTTCTGTGTCGAGCGGGTCGTGCCGATGTACGAATCGTTCTATCGCGCGCTTCTGTCTTAGGCGCAGGCCTTTAGGCTCTGGGCTTCAGACCCTCTACCGCCCATCCGGAATGCCCGGTCGCGGCGCCGCGGTCGGCGGCACCGACTGGATCAGCAACGGCCGATCGCTGGTCTCGACGATGATCGCCTGATCCTGGCGGATCCTGACGGTGCCGCGGGCATCGACCGGCAAGGGCGTATCCGCCGTCACACGCATCGGTACGGTGGCGCGTGTCAAGGACACGGGCAGCGACGTTTCCCGGCAATTGATGGTGTTGCCCCCGCAAGGTAGGTCGATGCCGCGGATGACCACCTGAGTCAGCTGTGGGCTTTGCTGGCTCTGCTGATTCTGTTGAGTCTGTTGGGCCGATACAGGAACGGCCACATCTTTGACGGCCAGCCATCCCAACTCGATGGCAATGACGGTCAGAATGATCTTCAGATAACGGTCGCGCGGCATGACCAGCC
Source organism: uncultured Acidobacteriota bacterium (assembly GCA_963728305.1). Lineage (GTDB taxonomy): Bacteria > Acidobacteriota > Vicinamibacteria > Vicinamibacterales > UBA2999 > Gp6-AA40. Next base: position 188,890 of record CAVSKE010000045.1, on the reverse strand, counting down.
TCCTCGGGACGGTAGCAACACCCTTAAAATACTCTGAGAGTTACTGATGAGGATCGCAGCTCGTCATTGGCGCGTGTTCGGTGTCGTGATGCTCTTGCTCGCGCCGCTGACACTGCTTCGAACAGGGCGCCTCGAAGAAGCGCCGTACATGTTCCGTGGCCGGTCTCCGGCGAACCATATGCGCCCTGCACAACCGCGTGGTTTGCTACAGCAGAAATTGCTCGGCATCGACCCGGCCCTTCTGATTTTGTTCGCGCCAATGACGGAAGACCCCGGGGCGTTGCCAATTCCCCGGCCCTGATGCCTGCTCTTCCGCAAGCGATTCTTCTCGATCTCGACGACACGATCCTCGACGACAGCGGCGGCGTGGTCAGCTGCTGGCGTGACGCCTGCGTCACCCATCGATCGAGCTTGAATGGGCTCGACGCCGATGCGGTGTTCGAGGCCATCGATCGGACGCGCGAATGGTACTGGTCGGATCCCGAGCGTCATCGGGCCGGCCGGCTGGAGCTGGCCTGGGCGCGTGGCGAAGTGGTGCGTCTGGCGCTCGCCGATCTCGGAGTCGATGACGGGGATCTGGCGCGACGGATCGGCGAGACATATCACGGGCTTCGTGAGCATGCGATCAAGCCCTTTGACGATGCGGTTGCCACGGTGCAGTGGCTGCGGGCTCGGGGATGCCGTCTGGCGCTGCTCACCAACGGCGGCAGCACTGCACAGCGGCTCAAGATCGATCGCTTCGACCTGGCGCCCTTGTTCGACGCCATTCTGATCGAGGGCGAAGTTGGCTTCGGCAAGCCCGATCCGCGGATCTATGCGCAGGCGCTCGCTGCGCTCGACACGCCGCCATCTGAGACATGGATGGTTGGCGACAACCTCGAATGGGATGTCGCCGGCCCGCAGCGCGAGGGCATTGCCGGCATCTGGATCGATGCGCGCGGTCGCGGCATTCCTGCCGACCACACGGTGCGGCCGCATCGCATCATCAGCCGCCTCGCGGATCTGCGAAACGGCTAGCCACTAATTCGCGGTTCTCGGCTCTGTCAAAGAGGCGAGCAGGGCCAGCAGATGTGTGTGGTCCACAGGCTTGACCAGATGTCCGTTGAAGCCGGCTTCCTGCGATCGACGGCGGTCTTCGTCCTGTCCCCACCCGGTGAGCGCGATGACCACCATCGCTGCGCCCCACGGCTGTTGGCGGATTCTGCGGCACACCTCGTAACCATTGAGCATGGGTAAGCCGATATCGAGCAGGATCACGTCCGGCCGGCGCTGTTCGGCCACGTCGAGCGCGCTGTGACCGTCGTGGGCTGTGTACACCTGGTGTCCGGTCAGCTCCAGCAGCATCGCCAGTGACTCGGCCGAATCGGTGTTGTCGTCGACGACGAGGATGCGGTACGTCGCACCGTTCGTGCCGGTGTCGCCTGCCGCTGGAGTGGCGGCGTCCGAGGCCTCCACCAGCGCCGGCAAACGCACGTCGAATGCGCTGCCGCGGCCCTCGCCCGCGCTGCGCGCTTCGATGGCTCCGTCGTGCATCTCCACCAGCCGCTTCACCAGTGTCAGACCGATTCCGAGTCCTCCCTTCGACTGGTCGAGCGAGCGATCGACCTGCGTGAACATGTCGAAGATGGTCTGGAGTTTGTCGGCAGGAATCCCGATGCCCGTGTCGGTGATCGTGACGATCGCGTTCTGGCCCTCGCGCTGGACGATCACCCGAATTGCTCCGCCCGGCGGGGTGTACTTGCAGCTGTTGTTGAGCAGATTGTCGAACACCTGAGTGAGTCGGACCGGGTCAGCGTGCAGATGGATCGGTTCGCTCGGCACGCTCACATCGATAGTGTGGCCGGACGCGTCGGCGAGTGGTTGTGCGGTGATCACGGCCTGACGAATCACCGATGCCAGTTCCACCTGTCGCTTGCGCAGCTCGATGCGGTTGTGCGTGATGCGGCTCAGATCGAGGAGGTCGTCCACCAGCCGCACCAACTGCTCGAGCTGACGCTCCATCGTGTCGAGGCCGCGACGCGCGGACGCGTCCTGGCTGGTGTTCCGCTTGAGGATTTCCAGCGTATTGCTCAATGGCGCCAGCGGATTGCGCAGTTCGTGGGCCAGCGTGGCGAGGAATTCGTCCTTGCGGCGATCCGCTTCCGCGAGATCGTCGGCCAGGCCGCGAAGGCTGTCCTCCATCCGCCGTCGGTCGGTCACGTCTTGACTGACCGTCGCAATGGCGACCGGACGGCCGCGGGCGTCGTCCAGCCGGAGGACCTTGTAGGCCATCCACAGTGCCTGTCCGGTCTTGAAATGCCGGAACCGGACGTCCATCTCGGCGTGGCCCTTGGCGAGGACCTCGCCAAACAGCTCGTTCATCACACGCGGCTGGTCTTCGGGGAAGAAGAAATCGCGTGACGCGAACCGTGCGAGCCTGATCGAGGCTGTCGAGACCGATCATCTGCAGTCCGGCCCGGTTCACGAAGATCGGTACGGCATTCATGTCGCAGATACCGATGAAGTCCGTGCTGTTCTCGACGAGCGTCACCAGCCTCTGTCGCTCCGCGTCGGCGAAACTGCGCTCCGTGATATCGCGAACGATCTTCGACGCGCCGATCACCGCCCCCGCGTCGTCCCGGATCGGCGAGACCGTCAGCGACACCGGAATGTGCTGGCCGTTCTTGCGGATACGTTCGGTCTCGAAGTGCTCAATGCGGGTGCCGGCTTTGAGCGTCGCGATGATGTGATCTTCTTCGGCGATGCGGTCCGGAGGGATGACCAGCGAGATGTGTTGGCCGATCGCTTCGCTGCTGGTGTAGCCGAACAGCCGCTCCGCTGCCGCGTTCCAGCTCTGGATGATCCCATCCAGAGACTTGCTGACGATCGCGTCATCCGAGGACTCGACGATCGACGCCAGCACTCGCGCGCTCTGCAAGCGGGCCGCCTCACGTTTTTCCCACTCCCGCCGTTCCGAGACGTCGCGGAAGATCAACACGCACCCCGACACCACACCGACTTCGTCTCTGATCGGTGCGGCGCTGTCGTCGATCGGCCGCTCCGTGCCGTTCTTCGCGACGAGCAGGGTGTGGTTCGCCAGTCCGACGACGACACCCTGCCGAAGCGCTCTGGTGGCGGGACTCTCGACGGTCTGGCGGGTATCCTCGTTGACGATGCGAAACACCTCCTCGAGCATGCGGCCCTCCGCATCGTGGAGCGTCCAGCCGGTGAGGGATTCGGCTACGTGATTGAGATATGTGACGCGTCCCTTGATATCGGTGGTGATCACCGCATCGCCGATGCTGCTGAGTGTGACTCTCAGGATTTCGCCGCGAGCGCTCGCGCGTGCCTGCGCGATACGCATGGCCTCGCCGATCCCGATGATGAGGGCGCAAGTGAAGAGATACGCCGCGAGTCCGACGACATTCTCCGGCAGAGTGAGGCCGAGCTGGCCGCGCGGGGGGATGAACAGCAACGCGCAGGCGATATAGCCGAGGATGACGACGACCAGAGCCGGCCGGTACCCGCCGACCCAGACGGCACCGGCCACCGCGCCAAACAGCGTGACGAGCGGCAGGCTGTCGCCCATCAGCGGGTCGAGCACCCAGCGCAGCAGCACGGCGGCCGCAAGGACCAGCAACGAAATGGTGTACACAGGGACCGACCGTCTCACCTGCTTTCCTTATAACAGACTGGAGCCAACCTCTTCGATGGGGTGAGCCTACGTGAACGGCGCGAGCTTCTTGAACGTCGCCAGCACCCAGCGATAGCCGTCCGGATCGGTCACGACCGCGGTGCGATCGCCCCACGGCATGTCCTGCGCGTCACCGACCCCGCCGCCCGCCTGACGGGCCTGCGCCGAGAGCTTGTCGACGTCGCTGACGTAGGCATAGAGCGCCGGGTGATCCCCCGGTCGCCGTCGCCGGCGTCGCCCTTGCGGATCAACATGACAACCGAGTCGCCGTGCCGCATCTCGGCGTAGCGAATCTGGCCGTCGGCATCGGGCAGCACGACTCCCCGTGACAGGCCGAAGGCCCGCTCGAGGAAGTCCATCGACGCGCCGACGTTCGCGACCGCGAGATACGTGTTGATTGGGTGCATGCCCGGCGCGAGCCCGCTCGCCGCATCCGATGGAGGCGCCGGTCTGGCGCTGACCGACGGCGCGGTTCGTCGTCGAACCGGCCTGGAAGTGGGTGATCGCGAGGAACGCTTTGCCCGTTTCGACGCTTTCCGGCGTGTGCTCATGAACTTGTAGTTGACGCATGGTAGCGGGAAGGCCGAAACTTTGCACGACTCGGAACGGGTTCCCCTCCACACGTCGGTCCGCGACGGAAATTGTAAGTACGGCGACGAAAGTTCGCCCATCCCTTCTCCGGGGATGGCTGTATCATTGGCGCGCTTCTCTGGAGACAGACGCATGGCACGAGGCCGAACGGGAATTGAGCATCTGCTTCGTCGGGCCGGCTTTGGCGCCAGTCCCGCCGACCTCGCCTCGTTCGACGGCATGTCGATGTCCGGCGTGCTCGATCACCTCCTGAACTACGAGGATCAACCTGACGACGTCGACACGAACGGATCGGGAATCCGGCGTACGTCTCGGTCTTCAATCGTGCCGGCGGATTCCAGCCGAACACGAACATCGAAGATGCGCGTCAGCGATGGCTGTTCCGGATGGTGCACTCGCGGCGCCCGCTGCAGGAGAAGATGGCGCTCTTCTGGCACAACCACTTCGCCACGGCGTACAGCAAGGTCGCCGGCACCTTCGGCGCCGTGCAGGGCACGAAGATGATGGCCAACGTCTCGGGCCAGCTGCCCGGGCCGCAAGGTCAGCTCGAGACGTTTCGCGAGCACGCGCTCGGCAGCTTCACCGAGCTCCTGATCGAGATGGCGAAGGATCCGGCGATGCTCGTGTGGCTCGACGGCCGCGTCAACACGCGTCAGCGCCCGCAGGAGAACTTCGGCCGCGAGATCATGGAGCTGTTCACGTTCGGTGTCGGCAACTACACCGAGCAGGACGTCTACGCCGCGGCCCGCGTGTTCACCGGCTGGAATCTGCGGTTCGTCGGCGGCACGGACGATCCGAACAACTACTACGAGTTCCTCTACGTCCCGAACAACCACGATCCGGCCGAGAAGACGTTCACGTTCCCGATCTACTCGAACGGCAGCCGCACGCATTCCCGCGCGTCCGGCGGCGGCGGCATGCAGGACGGCATCGACTTCATCACCGCGCTGGCCCGTCATCCGCAGACGGCGCGACGTCTGGCGCGGAAGATGTGGAACTTCTTCGTGAGCGAGGTCGTGCCGCCGGACGACGACACGATCGGCGCCGCGGCGAGCGTCTATCTGCAGAACGGGACCAGCATCAGGGCGATGGTCCACTACATGCTGCGGTCGCGTGAGTTCCTGAACCCGGGCAACTGGCACACGCGCTACTCGTGGCCGGTCGAGTACGTCGTGCGCGCGATCAAGGAGGTCGGCTGGACGGGATTCTCGATCGACACCGCGCGCGCCGCCCTGATCCCGATGGGGCAGGTGCTCTTCGAGCCGCCGGACGTCAACGGCTGGGAGCTCGGTCAGGGATGGTTCTCGACCGGTGCGATGCTGTCGCGCATGAACTTCGCCGGCACGCTCGCGTTCAACCAGCGATTCAACCTGGCGCGCGATGCAGCCAGCGCGCGTCAGTCGCCGGACGCGCTGCTCGAGTACATGCTCGATCGGCTGTCGCCCGCGCGCTATCGACTCCGAACCGATGGAGCACCTGATGCAGTTCCTGCAGACGGGCGGGACCTGGACGGGGTCGGACGCGCAGCTGCAGTCGAAGGGCAATGGCCTGGCGCGGCTGATCATCGGCTCGTCCGAGTATCAATTCGTCTAGACGGAGAATCCCATGGCTGTCTCTCGTCGAGAGTTCATACGCGGCGGCGTCTCGGCGTTCACGATCGGATTCGCCGCGCCGGCGTTTCTGAGCGACCTGGCCCGCGCCCAGGGCGCGCGCGCGCGGAACCTCGTGATCGTCTACCTCGGAGGCGGCAACGACGCGCTCAACACGGTGGTGCCGTACAGGATCCGTTCTATTTCAGCCGGCGTCCGAACATCGCCGTGCCGGCGGGTCAGGTGCTGCAGATTGGCGTCGGACTCGAGCGGCAGAGGCGCTCGGGCCTGCACCCGCGTCTCACCGGGCTACGAGACCTGTACAACTCCGGCCGCCTCGCGATCGTGCAGCGGACCGGCTATCTGAACTCGAGCCGTTCGCACTTCCAGGGCAAGGACATCTGGGATACCGCCAATCCAACGCTGACCGACAGCGAGGGCTGGCTCGGGCCGCTATCTCGAAACGGTTCCGCTCGATCCGCTGTCAGGCTGGAGCACGACGCAGGAGCTGCCGCGCGCGCTGATGTCGCGCGAGGTCAGCGTGCCGTCGATTCCGAACGCGGCGGGCTACGCGTTCTCGAGCTTCAATGCTGCCGAGGCCGCGAACGAACGCGCGACGGCGACGCGCATCGCGTCGCATCTGCCGACCGATCGACCGCATCTCGCGTTCGTGAACACCAGCGCGCAGGCGGCGTTCGCGACCATCGATCGCGTGGCGTCGGCGTCGGTGTACACCGGCACGGTGGCGTATCCGAACAACGGCTTCGCGCTGGCGCTGCGCACCGTGGCCGAAGCGCTCGTGCGCGGGATCGGCACCCGCGTGTTCTGGGTGCAGACCGGCGGCTTCGACACGCACGCGGGCCAGGGGAACCTGGCGTGCGGCGCGTACGCCAATCTGATGGGGACGTTCGGCGACGGCGTCGCGGCGTTCTGCCGAAGATCTCAGACGACGAGGACCGTGGAACGACACGCTGATCCTGCAGTTCTCGGAGTTCGGCCGTCGCGTGTTCGAGAACGGCAGCCAGGGCACCGACCACGGCGCGGCGGCCGTCATGATGGCGGCGGGCGGCCTGGTGCGCGGCGGCTCTATGGCACGGCCCCGTCGCTCGATCCGAATCCCGCCAACCCGACGCTCGAGAACAACGGCGGCGACGTGCGGTTCGAGACCGACTTCCGCTCGGTCTACGCCCGCGTGCTCGACAACTGGCTCGGCGCGAACTCGACGGCGGTCCTCGGCGGCGACTTCCGCGCCGGCGCGCCGGCGATCGTCTGAGTCCTTGGTCCTTGGTCCTGGTCCTGGGACCAAGCCAAAGCCCCGTAGCGCCGGGTCCTCAGACCCGGCGACTCCATAAATCTCCCGCAGAGCGGCTTCGAGCGTCTTGTGCTTGAACTCGTACCCCAACGCCGCGCGCGCGTCGGCACGACACGCTGACCGCCGAGAATGAGCGCGTCGGCGAGCTCGCCGAGCGCCAGCCGCAGCGCGAACGCGGGCGTCGGCACGAACGACGGTCGGCCGAGCACACGACCGAGCACGCGCGCGAACTCGGCGTTGGTCACCGGCGCTGGCGCAGTGAGATTGAGCGGCCCGGACACGTGATTCGTGGTCAGCGCCCAGCGCACGATCCCGATCCAGTCGGCGAGGCTGATCCACGACATGTACTGCTGTCCCGTGCCGACCGGCCCTCCAGCGAAGAAGCGAAACGGCAGCGCGAGCTGCGGCAGCGCTCCGCCGTCACGCGCCGAGCACGACGCCGCTCCGCAGCAGCACGACGCGTGTCCGCGACGAGGCCTCGAGCGCGAGCGTCTCCCAGTCGCGGCAGACGACGGCCAGGAAGTCGGTGCCCGGCGCCGACTCCTCGGTCACGACCTCATCGCCGTGCACGCCGTAGATGCCGACCGCCGAGCCGCTGATGAAGACGGCCGGCGGACGTCGACGCGGCCGTGATCGCCGAGACGAGGGCGCCGCGTGGCTGCGATGCGGCTGGCGCGGATGGCCCGCTTCCGCTCCTCGGTCCAGCGGCTGCCGGCGATCGACTCGCCGGCGAGGTTGATCACCGCGTCGGCGCGATCGAGCGCATGCCGCCAGGCGGTGTCGGTCGGCCGGGTCGACCACAGGACGTCGCCGTCGCGCTGCGGCCGTCGGGTGAGAATCGATCACGCGGTGGCCGGCCGGCGCGAAGTGCCGTGGCGAGGGCGGTGCCGAGAAAGCCGCTGCCGCCGGCAATCAACAGGGTCATGCGGAACGGTCCGCTGGGGAGGGCGCGCTAAGTTTGACACGGCCGGCGGCTCCGATCTATTAACTAACTAGTTGGTTAATCAGAAGCGTATGCCGACCCGGAAGACCGACGCCGTCGGACGAAAGAAGGGCGCCGCCCGCGACTCGCGCGCCGCGATCTTTCGCGCCGCGGCGCATCGAATTCGCCGAGCGCGGCTACGACGCCGCCGGCATCGATCGCATCGCCGCCCGCGCCCGCGTCAACAAGGCGATGCTCTACTACCACTTCGGCAGCAAGCGCGAGCTCTACCTCGAGGTCGTGCGCGACATGGTGCGCACCGTCGGCGGCCGCGCCCGCGCCATCGCCGACGGTCCGGGCACCGCCGAAGACAAGCTCGACGCCTGGGTCGCCGCCATCGTCGAGGAGGCCGCCGCCCGTCCCTGGTTCGCGTCGATCATGCTGCGCGAGCTGGCCGCCGGCGCGCCGCACTTCGACGCCGCACACGTTCCAGATGATGAACGACGTCTTCGTCGGCGGTGCGCGACATCATCGCGCAGGGCCAGCGCGACGGCGTGTTCCGCCAGGTCGATCCGCTGCTGACGCATCTCACGATCATGCCGCCGATCCTCATCTTCTTCGTGCGGCAGCGCGTCATCGCCGACGGCCAAGCTGACCAAGGACCTCGCCGAGCCGCGGCAGGTCGACGAGTTCGCGCGCCACATGCAGGCCTCGGTGAGGGGCATGCTCCGGAAGGACTCATGAATGCTCACCCGCGAGCTGCCGATGTCTGTCGCTGGCCGTCACGCTGCTCGCTGCCGCGTGCGCGCCGGCGACGCGCCCGACAACACGCTGCGCGTCTCCGGCCACGTCGAGGCCACCGAGGTGCACGTGGCCGCGGAAGTCGGCGGACGGATCCTCGAGCTGCGCGCTGGCCGAAGGCGATCGCGTCAATCGCGGCGACGTCGTCGCGACGCTCGACACGCGCGACACCGAGCTGCAGATTCAGCGCGGCCGCGCCGAGCGCGCCGCCGCCGTGGCGCAGCTGCGCCTGCTCGAGGCCGGCTCGCGCGTCGAGGACATCCGTCAGGCCGAGGCGCAGGTCGATGCCGCCGAGGCGGACGTCGACGGCGATCGAGGCCGATCTGCAAGGCCGCGCAACTCGACCTGGATCGATTCGAGTCGCTGCTCAAGGCCAACGCCGGCTCCCAGAAGCAGCGTGACGATGCCAAGGCGAGAGTGGACGTGACGCGCGAGCGGCTAGCGCGGCGCCGTGGAGCGGGTGCGCGCCGCGCGCGAAGACCGTCGGCGCGACTGCAAGCAGGGCGCGCGGCCCGAAGAGATCGAGGCGGCGCGCGCGCGGGTCGCGGCCGCCGACGCGCAGATCGCCGTGCTCGAGAAGGCGCTCGCCGATGCGCGGATCGTCGCGCCGGTCTCCGGCATCGTCACGCAGAAGCTCGTCGATGCCGGCGAGATCGTCATGCGCGGAACGCCGCTCGTCGTCGTCACCGATCTCGACAACGCGTGGGCGAATCTGTTCGTGCCGGAGCCGATGGTGCCGCGCGTGAAGCTGGGGCAGCCGGCGACGGTCGTCACCGATGCCGGCGGCGAGGGCCTGCCCGGCAAGGTCACCTTCGTGTCGCCGAAGGCGGAGTTCACGCCGCGCAACGTGCAGACGGCAGAAGAGCGATCGAAGCTCGTCTACCGCATCAAGGTCACCGTGGACAACCGCGCCGGCATTCTCAAGCCCGGCATGCCGGTCGACGCGGAGCTCGCGCTGCCATGACCGCCGATCGCGCGTCCGCGAGCCGGCGATCGTCCTCGACCAGCGTCGTGAAGCGGTACGGCGCACGACGGCGCTCGCCGGCTTGAGCCTCGAGGTGGCGCGAGGCGAGATGTTCGGGCTGATCGGTCCCGACGGTGCCGGCAAGACGACGGCGATCCGTCTGATCTGCGGGCTCCTGCATCGCCGACGAGGGCGAGCTGCGCGTGCTCGGCCTCGATCCGGTGCGCGACCACCGTGCGCTCACCGAGCGTGTCGGCTATCTCTCGCAGCGATTCAGCCTGTACGGCGATCTGACCATCGACGAGAACATCGCGTTCTTCGCCGAGATCCACGGCGTGCGCGACTATCGCGCGCCGCCGCGATCAGCTGCTGGCGATGACGCAGCTCACGCCGTTTCGCGCGCGGCTCGCCGATCGGCTGTCCGGCGGCATGAAGCAGAAGCTGGCGCTGGCCTGCACGCTCGTCCACGAGCCGGAGCTGATCCTGCTCGACGAGCCGACGACCGGCGTCGATCCGGTGTCGCGCCGCGAGTTCTGGAAGCTGCTGTCGGAGTTCCTCGCCAACGGCATCACCATTCTGATGTCCACGCCCTATCTGGACGAAGCCGAGCGCTGCACGCGGGTGGCGCTGGTGCACGAAGGGCGTGTGCTCGCCGCCGACGAGCCGGCGCGTCTGCGCGCAGCTCATTCCGGGCCGGATGCTCGAGGTCCTTGCCCACGGCGCGGCCGGCCGCCGACGTCGCTGCGCAGCGCTTCCCGGTGTCGCGCGACGCGCAGGTCTTTGGCGAGCGCATCCACGTCACGCTGGACGACGCACTCGGCCGACGGCGAGGAGCGTTTCAGGGCGGCCCTGCGCGCGACGCCGCTCGCCGACGCGCCGGTGCGTCCGGTCCCGCCGTCGCTCGAAGACGTGTTCATCGCCCAGCTGTCGGGGCTCCAGGAACAGGGAGAACGTCCGTGCGTGATCGTCGACTGCCGCTCGTCGCTGTTCTTCGCATCGGTGTCGTCGGCCTGACCTCGACGGCGCCGCGGCCCAGGATGCTCCTGTGCTGCGCCTCACCCTGGACGAGGCGCAGGCGCGCGCGCGCGAGGCCAGCCATCGGCTGGCCGAGTGCGCGCGCGCGCGAGTCCGTCGGCGCAGGCGACCGTCGACGTGCGCGAGGCCGCCGACCGCCCGACGATTGCCGCGCTCGCCGGCTACACGCGCACGAATCACGTGACTCCCGTTCGCCGTGCCGGCCGCATCGGTCTGCCGCGCGTGCTGTATCCCGACGTTCCCAACAACTACCGCTCGCGACTCGATCTGCAGTGGCCGATCTACACCGGCGGTCGCACCGACGCGCTCGAGCGCGCGGCGCGGGCCGAAGCCGCTGCGGCGGCCGCCGACGTGTCGGTGGCGCAGGCCGATCTGCGGCTCGAAGTCGCGCGCGCCTTCTGGGCGGTGGTCACCGCGCGGCGCGACGCGTCGATGTCCTCGAGCAGGGCGTGGCGCGTTCGCAGGCGCACGTCGCCGACGTCCGCGCAGCGGCTTCGACGCCGGACTCGTTCCGCCGAACGAGATCGCGTCCGCCGAAGCGCAGGAGTCGCGCGCAGCGCATGCTGCCGATCGAGGCGCGCAACCAGCGCGACGTCGCCGTCGCCGATCTCGCCCGTCTGGTCGGCCTCGCATCCGGACAGCCGCGTCGAGCCGGTGGCCACGCTCGACGCGCCGGCGCCGGGCCTGTCCGGTCATCGACGCCGCTGGTCGCCGGCGCGCGTGAATCGCGCGGACGAGCGTCGCGCGCTGCGAGCGGCGGATCGAGGCGGCCGACGAACAGCGTACGCGGCCGCCGCCGGCCGCGCGTTGCCGACGGTCGCCGTGGCCGGCGGCGTCGACTACGCGCGCCCGAATCCGCGCATCTTCCCGCGCGCCGATCGCTGGGACGACTCCTGGGATGTCGGCGTCAACGTGCGATGGTCGCTGTGGGACGGCGGCCGGACGGCGGCCGACGTGGCGCAGGCCGCCGGCGCGCATCGAAGTCGCGCGACAGCGGCTCGCCGAGTTCGACTCCGTGCTCGCCGTCGAAGTGCGACAGCGCGCGCTCGAGATCGACTCGGGCCGCGCCGCGGTCGCGGCCGCGGGCGATGCGGTGCGCGCGGCCGCCGAGGCGCGCCGCGTGGTGGCCGAGCGCTACCAGGCCGGCGTCATCGCGCAGATCGAAGTGCTCGACGCCGAATTCGCGCTGCTGCAGGCGGAGCTCGATCGGACGCGCGCGCTCGCCGGCGTCCGGCTGGCCGAAGCGCGGCTGGCGAGGGCGATCGGGCGATGAACGCGATCGAAGTCCGGCACCTCACCCGCCGGTTCGGCGACTTCGTCGCCGTCAACGACGTGTCGTTCGACGTCCGCGCCGGTGAGATCTTCGGGTTCCTCGGCAGCAACGGCGCCGGCAAGTCGACGACCATCCGCATGCTGTGCGGACTGCTGCGGCCCTCGTCCGGGACGGCGCATCGTCGGCGGCATCGACGTCGACCGCGATCCGGAAGGCGTCAAGCGCCGCATCGGCTACATGTCGCAGCGCTTCTCGCTCTACGAGAAGCTGACCGTCGATCAGAACATCGCGTTCTTCGGCGGCATCTACGGGCTGACGCGGCGAGCGGCTCGCCGCGCGCCGCGCGCTTCGTCCTCGACATGGCCGGCCTTCGCGGCCGCGAGCGCACGCTGACCGGTGCGCTCTCGGCCGGCTGGCGGCAGCGGCTCGCGCTCGGCTGCGCCATTCTCCACGAGCCGCCGATCGTGTTCCTCGACGAGCCGACCGGCGGTGTCGATCCGCTGTCGCGCCGGCAGTTCTGGCGGCTGATCGACGACCTGTCGCGGGCTGGCGTCGCGGTCCTCGTCACCACGCACTACCTGGACGAAGCCGAGCACTGTCACCGCATCGCCATCATCCAGGCCGGCCGGCTGGCCGCGCTCGGCACGGTCAAGGAGCTGAAAGCCATCTTTGCCTCGCGGCCGATTCTCGAGGTCCGCGCCGCCGAGCCCGTCGCGGCGATGCGGGCGCTCGACGCGATGCCGGAGGTCGAGAAGACCAGCATCTTCGGCACGGCCGTCCACGCCGTCCTGCGATCGGCGCGACGTCGACGCCTGACGCGATCGCCGCGCGGCTCGCCGCGGCGGGTATGCCAGCCGGCGTCCTGCACGTACGTCGAGCCGTCGCTCGAGGACGTGTTCCTCGATGTCGCGGAGCGGACTGCCGCATGAGCGCGATCTGGAAGACGCTGGCCGTCGCGCGCAAGGAGATGCGGCAGATCGGGCGCGATCGGCGCACGCTGCTCATCCTGCTGTTCGTGCCGGCCTTCTTCCTGCTGGTCTACGGCTACGCGCTGAACTTCGACATCCGCCACATCCGCATCGCCGTCCAGGACAACGATCGCAGCACGCGCCAGCCGCGACGTGATCTCCAGCTTCGTCAATTCCGGCTACTTCGATCTCGTCGGCGAGGTCTCGAACGACGCAGAGATCACTCGCGTCATCGATCGCAACGAGGCGCGCGCCGTGCTGGTGATTCCCGGCCGATTCGGCGGCGACGTCGCGGCCGGGCGTCCGACGAGCGTGCAGCTCATCGTCAACGGCGACAACGCCAACACCGCGACGACGGTGGTCGGCTACGCCAGGGGCCTGCTCAGCGCCACTGTCGGCGCGCTACGAGATGCAGGCGCGGCTCGGCTCGCAGCCTGCACGGGTCCGCTGCTTGTACCGTCGAGCCACGCGTCTTCTACAACCCGGAGCTGCGCAGCACGCTGTTCCTCGTGCCCGGACTCATCGCCTACATCGCGATGCTGACCGCCGTCGTCTCCACCGCGCTGTCGATCGTCCGCGAGAAGGAGGTCGGCACGATGGAGCAGGTGCGCATGTCGCCGATCGGACCGGTGCCCTACGTCCTCGGCAAGACGGTCGCCCTACTTCGTCATCTCGCTCGTCTCGGCGATGAGCATCGTCGTTGCCGCGATGGTCCTGTTCGACATGCCGATGCGCGGCTCGTGGCTGGTGCTGCTCGGCGTGGTCTCGCTCTTTCTGGTCGGCGCGCTCGGCGTTCGGGCTGCTCATCTCGAGCATCGCCGAGACGCAGCAGGTGGCGTTTCAGCTCGCGCTGCTGACGTCGTTTCTGCCGACGCTGATGCTCTCGGGCTTCATCTTTCCGATCTCGAGCATGCCGGTGTTCCTGCAGGTGGTCACGCACATCGTGCCGGCGCGCTACTTCCTGGTCGCGCTGCGCGGCATCGTGCTGAAGGGTGTCGGTCCCGAGGTGTTCTGGCCGGACCTCGTCGCGCTCGGCATCTTCGCGGTCGTGATCCTCGGTCTCGCCTCGCTCCGGCTTCGGCGTCAATGGGCATGAGCCGTCTGATGCACGTGGTCCGCAAGGAGTTCCTGGAGCTCCGCCAGGATCCGCGCCTGTTCGGCATCGTCATCATGGCGCCGATCATCCAGCTGACGATGCTCGGGTATGCGGCGACGACGGACGTGCGCAACGTGCCGCTGGTCGTCGTCGATCAGGACGGCTCGAGCGAGAGCCGCGACCTGGTGAGCCGGTTCGAGGCGTCGCAGAGCTTCATCGTGATCGATCGCCTGTCGTCGGTCAGCGAGATCGACGCCTACCTGGACACCGGCCGCGCCTGGATGGCGCTGACGATTCCCGCCGACTACGGCAGGCGGCTTCGCGCGCGGACGCCGACGACGGTGCAGGTCGTCGCCGACGGCACCGATGCGAACTCGACGAACGTCGCGCTGGGCTACGCCGGCGCGTTGATTGCCGACTACGCGCGCGAGCTGGCGGCGGCGGCCGGACTGGTCGCGGGTCCGCCGCTCGTCTCGGCGGAAGTGCGCGTCTGGTTCAACCCGCAGCTCGAGAGCCGCGACTTCATGATTCCCGGGCATCCTGGCGCTGCTCCTGCTGGTCGTCACCACGAATCTGTCGTCGATGGCGATCGTGCGCGAGCGCGAGCTCGGCACGCTCGAGCAGCTCAACGTGACGCCGATCGCGCGGTGGGAGCTGATCCTCGGCAAGATGCTGCCGTATGCGCTGATCGGCCTGATCGACGTTCTGCTCGTCGTCGCTGTCGCGGTGTTCTGGTTCGAGGTGCCGCTGCGCGGCAGCTTTGCGCTGCTGCTGGCGATGTGCGCTGGTCTATCTGCTGACGACGCTCGGGCTGGGCCTGTTCGTGTCGACGATCTCGAGCACGCAGCAGCAGGCGATGATGACCGTCCTCGTTCTTCTTCCTGATCCCGATGGTGTTCCTCTCCGGGTTCGTGTTCCCGATCGAGAACATGCCGGCGGTCGTGCAGCCGGTGACGTATCTGATTCCGCTGCGCTACTTCCTGATCATCCTGCGCGGCATCTTCCTGAAGGGTGTCGGCCTCGAGACGTTCTGGCCGGACGCGCTCGCGTTGCTTGGCGTGGGGCGTCGGCATCCTCACGCTCGCCACACTTCGATCGAGCAAACGCACCGCCTAGCCCTCAGCGCCAAGGCGGCCGAAACGATGAGCCCGGTTGAGGACAGTGAATATGTGTCACGCGTGTGGCAGGTGCGAATCCGCCTGAATATCCGACTTTGCGGCGCCCACTGATGTGGCATGACGCTTGGAGAATTCGCGTGCAGAGCCCGCGACGGGCCGCTGACAAGGAGACAAAGCCATGAAACGGATCGCCGCAGCCGTAGCAACGCTAGCACTTGGCGTCACGATGTGCACCGCGAGCGCACAGGCAGAAGAGCGCGAGCGCTACAGCAAAGCGCTGCGGCCCATCGCAGCGCCTTCGATTGGCGAAGCCCCCGCAGTCCGTAGCGAGCGGCGTGCGCCGTGGCAGGGGTCGCGCGCCAGCGATCGTGGAATCGCTCGGTCGCAACGGGAGAGAATCTCCGACCGCGAGCGCGACAGAGTCTACGAGGACGATCGGCGTGACGAACCGTCGTGGGGCGAGAGCGCGATGATCGTTGGTGGAACCGCCGCAGCCGGCGCGGGTGTCGGCGGCCTCATTGGCGGCACGAAGGGCGCGCTGATTGGCGCGGCGATCGGCGGCGGCGGCGCCGCGATCTACGAAGGGACTCGTCGACGCTGACGCTTCACGACTCTCAACTGAGGGGCCGCCTTCGGGCGGCCTCTCGCGTTTCGGGCGACGCATGCGTCGCCCCTACGAACGATCCTACGAGGCCGGCACGATTCGCAGGACCCGATCGTCGGCGGACGTCGGGCTGCCGCGTCCGTCGCGATTGTTCGTGCAGAAGTACAGATTCCCATCTGGACCCGAGACGACGTCGCGAAGGCGGCCGAAGGTGCCCTCGAGGAGACGCTCCTGCGCAGTGACGCGGCGCGCTGACGTATCGACCGTGAGTCGCAGGAGATGCGTCCCGCGAAGCGTGGCGACGAACAGGTTGTTGGCGAACTGCGGGAAACGCTGTCCTCGATAGAACGATGCCCCCGACGGCGCGATCGCCGGGTTATAGAACGTGACCGGCGCTTCCATGTTGGGCATCGTCGCCGCGCCTTCGATGCGTGGCCATCCGAAGTTCAGACCGGCGCGAATCGCGTTCACCTCGTCATTGCCGCTGTTCCCGTGCTCGACGGCCCAGAGGTCGCCGCTCGTTGGATGCCAGTCGAACCCTTGCGGATTGCGATGACCGTAGGTGTACACGGGCGAACTGAAGCGATTGTCGCGCGGCAACGGTGCCGTCGCGATTGAGCCGAAGAATCTTGCCGGCCAGCGACGCAACGTCCTGTGCGAGGTTCGCGTTGCCGGCATCGCCGGCGCGTCGCGTACAGCAGACCGTCCGGACCGAAGCGCAGGCGGCCGCCGTCGTGGATCTGCGCCGCCGGGATGTTGTCGAGCAGCACGACGCGTTCGCCGAGCCGCGAGTTGACCTCGCGATAGCGCACGATGCGATTGACCGCGCCGCCCGACACCGGGGCAGAGTAGTAGATGTAGACGAACCGGTTCTGCGCGAAGTCCGGGTCGAGCGCAAGGCCGAGAAGCCCGGCTTCGCCCTGCGTGTAGACGTCGTCAAGACTCAGCGCCAGCTCGGACGAGCCGCCGAGGGTGACGATGCGCACGCGGCCGGGCCGCTCGGTGACGAACAGACGTCCGTCGGGAGCGAAGTTCATCGACCACGGGATCTCGAGACCGCTGAGCACGGTCTCGACGCGGAACCGCACGCCGTCGCGTGTGGTGAAGACCTCACCGGTCTGAGGATCGTGGAGTCTGCGGACTAGTGGGCTGTCCTTGGGACAGGCCGTCTGCATCGACTGCGTCGCGAGCACGACGGCCAGCATTCCTGCGCTCACGGCATTCCACATGGGCGCCATCATGCCATGGCCGGGATCGGAACCGACTCAGCTGTGAGTGCGCCGTGACCGCGCAGGCTGACGCGCTCGCGCTACGTCAGGCCGCCGCTAGAACGCGTATTCCAGTCCGACGAGCGGCGAGATCTTGTCGCGAAGTCCGGCCGAGTTCAGACGGAACCAGGAGATTCAGGTCCACGAGCAGACGGCCGAAGACATTGATCTTCAATCCAGCAGCGGCGCTGATCTCGTTGAAGGATCCGGACGTGAACGTGATGTTCGGGAACACCGATCGGTTGTCGAGTGCGTGAAAATCTTCGAGGCGAAGA
Organism: uncultured Acidobacteriota bacterium; assembly: GCA_963728305.1. Classification (GTDB taxonomy): domain Bacteria; phylum Acidobacteriota; class Vicinamibacteria; order Vicinamibacterales; family UBA2999; genus Gp6-AA40. Next base: position 171,401 of record CAVSKE010000045.1, on the reverse strand, counting down.
CGAGGCGAGTCGATGATGATAGCGCCCGATCAGGTCCACCGCCGCCGTGACGCGCGGATGCACCTCGATCACCGCGCCGGCGGAATACGTCGCCAGATCGGGAAGGTCCTCTGGCTTCGCCGCTTCCTGGCTCGCCGCCGAGAATGCTGTCGCCGTTCCACTGATAGCCGGCGTTCAGGTGCGGCGACAGCGCTCCGTAGTTTGCCGACCAGGCGACGAACGGGCTGACGCCCGGCGCGCCGGTGCCCAGCAGATTGCGCTCCTCGCCGGTCGGCAGACGCAGGTCGATGCCGAGTGCCACGCCCTGTCGTGTGCCCCTCTTGACGGTCTGTTTCAGGCGCACGGTCACGTCGCCCAGTCCCGACGCGCTGCCGAACGCGGTGAATCGCCGGCGTGCGCCGATGTCGTCTTCGATCGATCGGAAGAAGTGCGTCTCCGGATTCGTCGTGCCGATGCGCTGAATCGTTGCGTCTGACGTGACCACGACATCGGCCGTGACAAAGGGCACCGCGATCGACACGTCGAGCTGATTGGTGACGCCGTAGCTGATGAACACCGCCGATCGACTGACTTCGGCCTCGATCGCGTTGACGGTCGTGACGACGTCCTCGCGGCCGCCGAGCAGAGCCGCGTCGTCGTGCGTGAAGACGGCGGGCACGTTGCGCAGATCGACGCCTTCAATCGAGTCGAACGAGAGCCGCTGATACGCGAAACCGATCGAGACGCGCCGCGCGCCGATCGTCTCGGCGCGTTCGGAGAGAATCGGACCGAAGTTCGTGCGTCGTGCGCTGGAACACACCGAGACCGGGATCGAACTCGTAGGTGAAGCCCGACGCGGGCGGCGGCAGCGGCAGCGAGACGATCTGGCTGGTGAGCGCGGTGCCGAACTGCGAGAACTCGCTTTCGAAGCCGCTGTTGAAGTGGCTCGAGTGCGTCGCGCCGCTCGGCAGCGGCACGTTGCTGTTCACGACCAGCCCGTTCGGTCCGTAGAGGTCCTTGAAGATCCGCCAGAGCTCGGTGACCTGCACCGCAACGTTGATCGGCTCCTGCGCGGACGCCGGCACAGCCGTTCCGAACACAGCCAGCAGTACCCCTACGATCGCGACTCGCATCGTTCCTCCCACTGCCTATCGAGATTTCGGTGATGATCCAGCCGCCGCGCCCTTCTCGAGGCGCAGTGTCTGGCGGCTCGAGGTGGTCTGGCGGCGGCCGCTGCTCATGATCGTGTCGCGGCGCGAGAGCCGGACGGTCGCCGTGCGGCCGTCGAGACGAAGGTCCTCGACGACGATGTCCACCTGCTGCGAGTCGATCTGACTGAAGCTGGCGCGAAGACGGCTCTCTTCGGCGGCTGAAAGTCCGGGCCGCACGGAGCGGAAGAGATCGACGCTCTTGGTCTCGATCGCGCGCTCGTAGGTGCGAATCACACCTCGCACCTGTGCATCGTCTGATTCGACCGGTGAGTTCGGTGGGACCGTCGACGGAGCCGGCGTCGAAGGCGCTGCGGCTGCCGGACGCGGCGGCGGTTGGGTGGCTGACGGTTCGGTGGCCGGCGGGGCTGCGGTTGGCGTAGCAGCAGGGGAAGGCGTCGGGGTCGGTGTCGCAGCAGCGGGCGCCGGTGTCTCCTGCGGCGGTGGCGGCAACGCCGGAGTCTGCGATGGCGGTGGCGGAGCGACGGTGATCGGGCTGGGCGCAGGAAGAGTCGCTGGCGGCCGCTGCGGTGGTGGCGTGACGGGCGGCTGTGGCGTCTGCGGTCGCGGTTCCGTCGTCGGCCTCGCCGGTTGTTGAGGCTGCGGCTGCGGCGTTGGTCGCGCAGGTGGCGCTGTGTCCTGAGGCTTTGGCTGCGCGGCAGGTGGCGCCGGTTCAGGCTCCGTGGCTGCGGAGTCGATGGAGGGCTGGTCTGCACTGGCGGCGCAACCGCCGGCTGTGTCTGCTGCCGGCGCGAGCGGCCACCTGTGTCGTCGTGTCGGACCAGAGATTGAAGCCCGCGATGGCGAGCGCGATCACCACGAGTGCGCTTGCGGCCAGCCAGATCCACGAGCGGCTCTTCGCCGGCGCCGCGTCGGTCGCCGGCGTGTCGTCGACGACTCGCCGCTCGGCGGCCGGGCTGACCTGCGTGCGCGAGGCGGCGGCGAGCGAGCCCGATTCGAGATCGCGACGAATGCGCTTGAGATCGGCCTCGAGGTCCGACGCGTGCTGATGGCGAAGCTCGCGGTCCTTTTCGAGCGCGGTGACGATCAGCGACTCGAGACGCGGCGGGATCGATGGGTTGATGTGTGTGATCGGGTGCGGCGTGCGATTCAGGATCGCGTCGAACACGATCGCCTGCGTGCTGCCGCCGAACGCCTGAGTCCCCGTCGCCATCTCATAGAGCACGACGCCAAGCGAGAAGAGGTCGGTGCGTGTATCGACCTCCTCGCCCCGCGCCTGCTCGGGCGACATGTACGACACCGTTCCCAGCGCCGACCCCGGCATCGTCAGGTCGCGATGGGTGCTGGCGTTCGAGCGCGCGCGTGGCGGCGCCGCTCGAGATCGGTCCCGCCGACTGCGCCAGCTTGGCGAGACCGAAGTCGAGAATCTTCGTGCGGTTCTTGTCGCCGACGAAGATGTTCGACGGCTTGATGTCGCGATGGATGATGCCCTGCGCATGCGCGGCGTCGAGCGCATCGGCCAGCTGGATCGCGATGTCGAGCAGGTCTGCGACCTTCAACGGTCCGCGGTTGATGCGATCGCGGAGGCTCTCGCCCTTGAGCGCCTCCATCACGATGTACGGGGTGCCCTGCGTCGTCGCCGATGTCGAAGATCGCGCAGATGCCGGGATGGCTCAAGCGAGCTGGCGGCTCGAGCCTCGACGCGGAAACGTTCGAGTGCCTGATGGCTCGTCGCAGACTCAGGGGGAAGAAACTTGAGAGCGACCTGCCGGCCCAGACGCTCGTCTTCGGCGAGATACACCACTCCCATGCCGCCGGAACCGAGGGCACTCAGCACCCGATAATGCGAGACGGCGCGGCCGATCATTCAGCGCGCTCCGAAGGGGCCGTGCGACGCATGACTGCAGCCATCGAGAATGGCGCAATTGATTGACTAGTGTCAAAGATATACGCGGCTACAGCCGCGCTTCGGCGGCCGCGGCCTCGGCCTCGCCAGCGGCCACGTCGACCTGGGTCAGGATCAGGGCTCCGACCACGAAAAAGACGATGACGGAGAGAACGGCGGCGCGACTCGACCCGAACAGCGCGATCGACCCGGCGAAGACGGCCGGTCCGGCGATTCCGGCAAATTTCTCGAACACGGCAAAGAAGCCGAAATACTCCGACGACTTGTGTCTCGGGATCATGCGCGCGAAGAGCGAGCGGCTCAGCGCCTGACTGCCGCCCTGGACGAGTGCCGACCAGGAAGGCCAGGGCGAAGAACTGCCACGTGGCGGTCATGAAGTAGCCGAGCACGCTGATGCACACGTACACCGTCAGCGCACCAAACAGCGCCGTCTTGGCGCCGATTCGTCCGGCGATGGCGCCGAACGCGAACGAACACGGCACCCCGACGAACTGGACGATGACGAACGCGGCAATCTGTGCGTTCCGATCGATGCCGATCTCGATGCCGTAGATCGACGACATCCGGATGATGGTCTGGATGCCGTCGTTGTAGAGCAGGAACGCCACGAGCATCAGAAAGGCGTTCCGGCTGCGCCGCAGGTCCTGCAATGTCTTCCACGCGGCGACGACACCGCCGCGAATCTGCGCGCCGATGCCGTCGCCGAGATCGCCGAGGCTCACGGCCGGCTCCGGCACACGGCGAAGCAACGGAATCGAAAAGACCAGCCACCAGACGCCCAACACTGACCAGCGAGAGCTTCATCGCGGCGACGACGTCTGGAAGACCGAACAGCGCCGGCTGCAGAATCCATGCGAGATTCACCAGCAGCAGCACGCCGCCGCCGATGAACCCGATCGCGAAGCCGGCTGTCGAGACCCGATCGAGCTCGTCGTGGCGCGGCGAGGTGTGGCAGCAGCGAGTCGTAGAAGACCAGCGTTGATGCCACGCCGATGTTGGCGACGACGAACAACGCGAGCGCATACAGCCATTCGCCGCGTCCGATGGTCCCCATCAACAGCGTCGCGGACACACCAATCGCCAGGAAGACCGCCAGCATGCGTCTTCTTCAGCGGACGGTGATCCGCGATCGCACCCAGTATTGGTGCCATCAGGGCGACGATCGTTACAGCGAGCGTCGTTGCCCAGGCAAAACGTGAGGTGGCGACTTCGGCAGGAAGCCCGGCCGCCGCGTATTCGCTGAAGAACGGCGGAAAGACCGCGACGATGACCGTCGTCCAGAACGCCGAGTTGGCCCAGTCGTACATCGCCCAGGCGCGCAGCTCAGGTCGGCCGAGCCCGAGCCGTGCCAGGAGCCCGATCATGTCAGAACGTCCTCCGCGCGACCCACTCCCTCAGCAGCGAGTCCACGACCACGTAGCGAGTGCCTTCACGCAGCAGCAGGTCCTGTTTGACGAGGGCCGTCAGCGAGGTCTGCACGCTCGAGGGTCCGCCAAGCCGGTGGCGGGCGCGCGTGTCGGCAGACAGCAGCTCGCGTCCGTCCTGCAGGACGACGGCGCGCAAGACGCCGCGCTGGGCGAGCGTGAGCCGCTGCCAGATTGCCTCGAACATCGTTTCCTGTTCCGCCAGCAGCCGCGCCAGCGTCCCATGCAGGTTGTCGAGCGTCGCCCGTCGTCCCCCGGCGTTGCGGATGTCGTCCCAGGTCTCGTGCGCGAGCCGCTGCACGTCGTAGGGTAGATTGCCGGCGAGATCGACGATCGCGACGCCGAGCCCGGCTTCGGCGCGGATGCCGCTCTTGGCGAAACGCGCTTCGATGAAGGCGGCGAAGACCTCGGCGGGAATCTTGTCGAGACGCATGACCGGTCCAGCTTTGTAGAACGGCCGCTTGGGCCCGATCATCTTCTCCATCAGGCTCGGCTCCGATCCGGCAAAGACGTAGCCGACGGTTCGTTGATGCTGTGCGGCGGCGCGCAGTGCATGCTCGACGCTGCCGCCGTTGAAGCCGTCGATCGCCTGGAACTCGTCGAGCGCGACGACGACGGTGCGCTTGCGCTCGGTGGCCAACTGACCGGGCAGCGCGAACACCTCGTTCGCAAGCCGGTTGACGTCACGCTCGGTGTGGACCATCGGAAACGAGACGGCGACCCGTCCGGCGCCGGTGACGTCCGGTTCGTAGCGGACCTCGGGACGCGTCGAGGTGATCACGGTGGTGAGCCAGTTGCGCGCCCGCTCCCACCGTGTCTCCACGCCGGCGAGCGCACGGGCATAGCCCTCGAGAAATGCGAGGTAGGAGCTGTAGCTGCTGACGGTGACCTCGACAGTGAGCGCCCCGCGGCGCGTGGTGGCGCGGAGCGCCTGCCGGACCAGCGACGACTTGCCGTAGCGACGCGGCGAGATGAGGAAGACCTTCTGGCCGGCGGACAGGTCCTCGACGAGGCGCTCCAGCTCGGTCTCGCGGTCGACGAACGCCTCGACGGGCACGACCTCGCCGTAGACAAACGGGTTCTGCATAGGAGCACTCTGCGACCAGCCGGGGCTCCGCGGGAGCGTCACGGAGCGGAGCGGCGATTACGTCATTCGGCGTAACGGTTACGCTAACTAACGTAACACAGAACGTTCGGATCGTTCGGATCGTTCGGGCGTTCGGACGGTCGAATCGTTCGACTCGTTCTGACCGTTACGAACGACCCGAACGACCCGAACGATCCAAGGGCAGTTGGCCGGTGTAAATGGCCATGCCGACGACGGCGTCGACGCCCGGCGGCGTCGAGGCGGTCGATCTCGTCCCAGGTCGTGATGCCGCCGGCCGCGGTCAGGCGGCGGGAGGTGGCGCGGCGCACGGCCATGATCGCGTCCATGTCGGTGCCCTGCATCAGCCCCTCCTTGTCGACGTGCGTGTAGAGGAACTCGGCGCAGTACGGCTCGAGCGCGCGCACCGCCTCGACGGCGGTGATCGGCAGCACTGTCTTCCAGCCGTGGATCACGACCTGTCCGCCGCGGCTGTCCACGGCGGCGATCACGCGGTCGGCGCCGACCGCGTCGGCGAGCGAGCGGGCGAAGGCCAGATCGACGGTGCCGTCGCGAAAGAGCGCCGAGCTGGCGATGACCGCGTGCGCGCCGGAGCCCAGGACGTCCCGCGCGCGCTCGACGCTGCGGATGCCGCCGCCGACGCGGCAGGGCAGCCGCCCGCAGATCTCGCGAACGATAGCGGCGTTGTCGCCGCGGCCGCGTGCGGCGTCGAGATCGATCAGCTGCACGCGCGGAAACGTCGAGAACCGCTGGATCCACGGCTCGGGATCCGGCGCCTCGATGGCGAGCTTCTCGCCCTGCACCAGCTGGACGACGTGGCCGTTCTGGAGATCGATGGAAGGAATAAGCATCTCAGAGGCGGACCGGAATGCCGTGGGTGCGCAGGTGATGCTTCAGGTCGGTGACGCTCGACTCGGCGTAGTGAAAGATCGACGCGGCGAGCGCGGCGTCGGCGTGGCCGCTGGTGAAGACGTCGGTGAAATGGTCGAACGTGCCGGCGCCGCCCGAGGCGATCACCGGGATATCGACGGCGTCGGAGACGGCGGCCGTCATGTCGCAGTCGAAGCCGGCCTTCGTGCCGTCGCGATCCATCGACGTCAGCAGGATCTCGCCGGCGCCGCGCGACTCGGCCTCGTGCGCCCACTCCACCGCATCGCGCGCCGCATCGGTCGTGCCGCTGCGGACGTAGACGGCGAAGCCGATCGTCGCGCCGCTTGGCGTCGATCGCCACGATGACCGCCTGGCTGCCGTACCGCCGCGCGAGCGTCGTGATCAGCTCCGGGTTGCGCAGCGCCGCGGTGTTGAGGCTGACCTTGTCCGCGCCCGCCTCAACCGCGGCCGCCGCATCGTCTTCGGAGCGAATGCCGCCGCCGACGGTCAGCGGCAGGAAGATCTCGCTGCGCGACGGCGTTGATCGTGCGCGCCAGCGCCTGACGCTTCTCGAGCGTCGCGGTGATGTCGAGCATCACGACCTCGTCGATGCCCTCGACGTTGTAGCGCCGGGCCAGCTCGCCGGGATCGCCGGCGTGACGGAGCTGCTGGAACTGGACGCCCTTGACGACCTGACCGTCGCGCACGTCCAGGCACGCGATGATGCGTTTGGTCAGCATCAGCGCCGCGCGCCCGCGCGCGCCAGCTCGAGGAAGTTGCGCAGGATCTGCAGGCCCGCGTCGCCGGACTTCTCGGGGTGGAACTGCACGCCGAAGATGTTGTCGCGCTCGACGACGGCGGCGAACGTGTTGGCGTGCGTGGTCGCCGCGACGCACTCGGCGGTGACCGGCGCGGCGTACGAGTGCGTGAAGTACACCTGCGCGCCGCGGTCGAGTCCGCGCAGCAGGCGCGCCTCGCGGCGTGAAGTCGAGCGCATTCCAGCCGACGTGCGGGACCTTGAGCCGCCTGCTCCGCATCGCCGTCGAGCCGGGCGATGCGGCCCGGCATCACGCCGAGCCCGGTGCACCTCCGGCGCTTCGTCGCTGCCCTCGAACAGCCACTGCATGCCGACGCAGATGCCGAGCAGCGGCGTGCCCGCGCGCGCGGCGCCGCCGATCGCCTCGCGCCACTCGCTCTCGAGCGCGCTGGTCGCCGCGAAGTGGCCGACGCCCGGGACGATGACCGCGCGGGCGCCGTTCAGCGTCGGCGGGCCGTCCGGGGTCATGAAGTCGGCGCCGAGCGCCGTCAGCGCCTTGCGCACCGACGTGAGATTGCCGGCGCCGTAGTCGACGAGCGCGATCACAGCAGCCCCTTCGTGCTCGGCAGCATCTTCGCCAGCCGCTCGTCCCGCGCGCAGGCGACGCGCAGCGCGCGCGCGAACGCCTTGAACACCGCTTCGATGTGATGATGGCTCGAACGGCCGTACAGCACCTTGGCGTGCACGTTGGCGCGCGCGCCGGCGGCGAAGCCGTCGAAGAAGTCGTGGACCAGCTCGCTCTGCAGATCGCCGACCATCCGCACCTTCACCTTCAGATCGACGACCGCGTGCGGCCGGCCGCTCAGATCGATGGCGACGACGGCGAGCGTCTCGTCCATCGGCATGACGAAGTAGCCGGCGCGGTTGATGCCCTTGCGATCGCCGAGCGCCTTCAGCACCGCCTCGCCGAGCACGATGCCGACGTCCTCGACGGTGTGGTGCTGATCGACGTCGAGATCGCCCGTCGCCTTCAGCGTCAGGTCGAAGCCGCCGTGCCGCGTGAACAGCTCGAGCATGTGGTCGAAGAAGCGGATGCCGGTGCGGACGTCGTAGCGGCCGCGGCCGTCGATGGTCAGCGCGCCCGCGATCTGCGTCTCCGTCGTCTGGCGATTGAAGGCGTCGCGCGCGCACGCCTGCTCATCGCTGCCTGCCATCGGCGGCCACGCCGACTCGAGCGCCTCGATCGCCGCATCCGTGTGCTCGAGCATGCCGGCCGTGATGCGGATGCAGCCGGGCGTCGCCGGATCCTTCGAGCGATCGCGGACGTGCACGCCGCGCGCGGCCAGGGCCTGGACGATGAGCGGCACCGGGTCGCCGACGCGGACCAGCACGAAGTTGGCCGCGCTCTCCCAGAAGGTCAGGCCGAGCCGAGCGGCAGGCGGCGTAGAGCCGCGTCCGCGATGCCGCGACCTGCGCGCGCGTAGCGCGGGCAGGAAGTCCGTCGTCCTCGAGCGCCGCGAGCGTCGCCGCCATCGCCACGCCGTTGATGTTGAAGGGCAGCGTGACCGCGCGCACCGGATCGAGCGCCTGCGGCTGGCCGATGACGACGCCGACGCGCATGCCGGCCAGCCCGTACGCCTTCGAGAACGTCCGGCCGATCAGCACGTTCGGGATACCGCGGCGAGCTCGGGCAGGAACGACTGTCCGCCGAACTCGATGTAGGCCTCGTCGATGAGCACGACCGCGTGCGGCGCCGCGTCGGCAATCCGCCGCAGATCGTCGAGCGGAATCAGCTGGCCGGTCGGATTGTTCGGCGTGTTGAGGAAGATCATCCGCGTGCGCGGCGTGATCGCGGCGATGACCGCGTCGGCCTGGAACACGTAGCCGGGTCGCGGCGGAATCCGCACCGGCGTGGCGCCGACGGCGGCGTGGCGTTCGGATACGGATCGAACGCCGGCAGCGGCACGATCGTCTCGGCGTCGTGCGCGCGCGCGCGGGCGATGTGGCCGACGGCCGCCATCAGGATGCCTTCGTCGAGGCCGTTGGTCAGCAGCACCCAGTCGGGATCGACGTCGAAGTGGCGCGCGCAGGCGTGCACGAGCGCCGCGGTACGACGGATACGTCGACACGTCGCTCGGTCTGCACGCGGCGAATCGCCTCGAGCACCCGCGGCGAGCAGCCGCCGGTGTTCTCGTTCAGGTGCAGCCGCAGGCCCGTCGCCGGGATCGGGATAGCCCTGGATGCGCATGAAGTCATCGGCCGGTCTCAAGACCCGCCACTACGCAGCCGCACCGCGATCGATTCCGCGTGCGCCGATCAGCCCTTCGGCCGTCGCCAGATCGATGACCGTCGGGCCGATCTGCGCAGGCCCGCCTGCGTCAGGCGCTGCACCGTGATCTGCCGGACGAAGTCGGCCGCCGACAGCCCGCCGCGCACGCGCGCGGCGCCGGCCGTCGGCAGCACGTGGTTCGAGCCGATCGCGTAGTCGCCGGCGACCTGCGCCGACCACGCGCCGACGAACAGCGAGCCGGCGCAGCGCACCTTGCGCCGCCATGCCGTCATCGTCGACGACGAGGTGCTCGGGCGCGGCCGCGTTGGCCAGCGCGATCGCCTCGGCCGTCGAGCGCGTCACGATGATGCCGCCGTGCGCGCGCAGGCGACTCGCGCGGCCGGGCCGTCGCCGGCATGTGCGCCGCGACCGCGCGGCGACGTGCTTCGGCCAGCGTGCGGCTCGGCGTGATCAGCACGGCGCGCGCATCCGGATCGTGCTCGGCCTGGGCGATGAGATCCGCGGCGATCCACGCCGCCGGGCCCCGCGCGGCGACGATGACGATCTCGGTCGGACCGGCGTAGAAGTCGATGCCGCAGTCGGCGGCGACGAGCGCCTTGGCGGCGGCGACGTAGCGATTGCCGGGCCCGACGATCTTGTCGACGCGCGGAACCGTTGCGGTGCCGTAGGCGAGCGCGGCGATCGCGTGCGCGCCGCCGACGCGGAAGAGGCGCGACACGCCGGCCTCGAGCGCCGCCGCCATCACGACCGGCGTCCGGCCGCGGGCAGACGGCGATGACCTCCCTGACGCCGGCGACCTTCGCGGGAATCGCCGTCATCAGCAGCGACGAGGGCAGGGGATAGCGGCCGCCCGGCACGTAGCAGCCGACGCGATCGAGCGGCACGACGCGCTGCTCGACGGTGACGCCCGGCGCCGACGCGCGCCTTCCACCCGCGCGGCACCTGTCGCTTCGCGACCGCGCGGATGTTCCGCGCGGCGGCGCGAATCGCCTGCCGCACCGGCGCGCGGGACCGTCTTCGCGCGGCGCGCGCATCTCCTTCGCGCGAGACCTCGATCGGGCCGTCGAGCTGATCGAACTCGCGCGCGTAGCGGAGCAGCGCGGCCTCGCCGTCGCGTCCGCACGTCGGCGACGATCTGCGCGACGCGCTGCTCGGTCGCGCCGTCGCGATCGCGCTCCGGCGAGAGCAGCGCCTTCACCGCCGCCGAGTCGACTGCCTCGACGATCTTGATCATGCTCTCCCGGCCGGTCCAACAAGGACCGAACTCACGTGGTCCGAAAGGACCCGCCCTACACCACGATCTTGTTCAGCGGATACTCGACGATGCCCTGGCCGCCGGCGGCCTTCACCTTCGGAATCAGGTCGCGCACGGTCCGCTCCTCGATGATCGTGTTGACCGCGACCCACTCGTCGTCGCTCAGCGACGAGATCGTCGGCCGCTGCAGCGCCGGCAGCAGCGCCAGCACCTTGTCGAGATCGGCGCGCTGCACGTTGAGCATCAGGCCGACGCGGCCCTGCGCCTCGATCGCCGCCCGCAGCAGCAGCGCGATGTTCTCGATCTTCGTCCGCTTCCACGCGTCGGCGAGCGCCGCTCGTTGGCGATGAGCTGCGTGTTCGACTCCATGACCGTGTCGAGAATGCGCAGGCGGTTGGCGCGCAGCGTCGATCCGGTTTCCGTCGCCTCGACGATGGCGTCGGCGAGCACCGGCGGCTTCACCTCGGTGGCGCCCCAGGAGAACTCGACGGTTCACCTTCACGCCGAGCTTGTCGAAGTACGCCTTGGTGACCCGCACGAGCTCGGTGGCGATCGTCGCGCCGGTGAAGTCCTGCGGCGACTTGAAGCGCGAGTCCTCGGGCGCGGCGAGCACCCAGCGCACCTTGCCGAAGCTCTGCTTCGCGTAGACCAGATCGGCGAGGCTGGTCACGCAGGTGTGCGCGTCGCGGCCGAGCGGTGCTCGGCGATCCAGTCCTGACCGGTGAGGCCGGCGTCGAGCACGCCCTCGCAGACGTAGCGCGTCATCTCCTGCGCGCGGATCAGCATGCACTCGATCTCCGGATCGTCGATCGACGGGAAGTAGGAGCGCGTGTTGACGTAGATGTTGAAGCCGGCGCGCGCGAACAGCTGAATCGTCGCGTCCTGCAGCGAGCCCTTGGGAAGACCGAGCTTGAGCTTCATGGAATCGTCATCCCTTCCGCGCGCTGGAAGAAGCAGGTGCGCTCGCCGGTGTGGCAGACGTTGCCGTCGCCGAGCCGCTCCGCCTTCACGAGCACCGTGTCGTCGTCGCAGTCGATGAGGATGTCGCGGACGGCGAGCCTGTTGCCGGACGTCTCGCCCTTGGTCCACAGCGTGTTGCGCGTGCGGCTGAAGAACGTGACGTAGCCGGTGCGGCGCGTGACGTCCCAGGCTTCCGTGTTCATGAAGCCGACCATCAGCACCTCGCCGCTGACGTGGTCCTGCACGACCGCGGGGATCAGTCCGTCGAGTTTCGAAAAATCCATAGCCTCATTCCAGGTTCGTCCGGTACAACAAAAAACCCCGCCATGTATTCCGGCGGGGCTGCGTGCGGTCGCGAAGTCCGTGGTTCGGGGTCAGTCCGTTCGCGCGCGCAATCCTGCCGGCCGGCCAGCGTGATGGCCGTGATGGAGGTGATGATGCGCGCGGTGCAGACCCATGAGCCTGTAAGCGTAATTGAAAGCGCGCTACCACTGCAAGCCACAATATTCTTCGTGCCGTTCTTCGTGGCTGATCGTTGACACCACGCGAACGGGTCGGTCACTCTTGAGGCCCATGAGAGTGACGCTGTCTGCGCTGGTGCTGATCGCCGCGCTCGGCGCCGGCGCCTGCAAGCAGGGCGACGGTTCGCTGCCCGCCAAGGCCAATGACGTCCCCAATCGTCTCGGCGACCTCAAACGCGATCTCGAATCCGTCGTTGGCGGCGAGCAGCAGGCCGTTCAGGATCTGTCCGACGACCTGCTGGTGTTCACCGACGAACCGGCAGGACGGACCGCGACCAAGGCGCTGGCGATAACGGTTGCCTCGATGCTGGTGAAGCGGCCGGTGAACGACGAGACGCAGACGAAGATCGTGAACCTGCTGTGGACGTCGGTGGCGGCGCGCGAGTTGAGCGAGCGTCAGGTGGACGCGCTCAAGGACGATATGCGGAACACGCTGCTGTCGGTGGGAGTGACACAGCCGGACGCGAATCTCGCGGCCGGCCGTGTCGGTGACGTGCAGAACGCAGTGACGCTGCGAACGCGTCGCTGGTACGAACGGTACCGATTACGAGGTCCGGCTAAAGCCGGACACGACGTACTACTTCGCGACCGCGGCGGCCTTCTCGACCGCTTCCCACGGCAGACCGGTACGGCCGAAATGACCGTAGTTGGTCGACTGGCGATAGATCGGGCGAAGCAGATTCAGCTTCTCGATAATCGCGCGCGGGCGGAAGTCGAAGGTGTTCATCACGAATTCGGCCGCGGCGCGCTCGTCGCCGGTGCCGAAGGTATCGACCTTCACCGAGACCGGCTTCGCCATACCGATGGCGTAGCCGACCTGGATCTCCGCCTTCTTCGCGAATCCCGAGGCGACAACCTGCTTGGCGACGTAGCGGCAGAAGTAGGCGCTGCTGCGGTCGACCTTCGACGGGTCCTTGCCGCTGAACGCGCCGCCGCCGTGACGGCCCCAGCCGCCGTAGCTGTCGACGATGATCTTGCGGCCGGTGACGCCGGCATCCGCTGACGGTCCGCCGTGAATGAAGCTGCCGGTCGGATTCACGAACAGGGTCAGGGTCTTGTTCCACCACGAGCCGAGTGCCTTCGGGCCGAGCTCCTCGCGCACGTACTCGGTGATCCGCTTCTGATCGGCTTCCGGCGAGTGCTGCGTGGAGACGACGACCGCGGTCACGTCGCGCGGATCGTTGCCGTCGTAATTCAGAGAGACCTGCGACTTGCTGTCGGGACGAAGCCAGGCGTACTTGCCCGCGTGGCGGTCGTCGGCCATCGCCTTCATCAGCTTGTGCGCAAGCAGAATCGGCAGCGGCATCATCTCCGGCGATTCGTCGGTGGCGTAGCCGAACATGATGCCCTGATCGCCGGCGCCCTGATCGCCGCTCTGACTCGTGGCTTCAGTGACGCCCTGCGAGATCTCGTTGGACTGCTTGGTGATCAACTGAACGAGCTTGAGCGTGGTGTCGCAGAAGGGCTCGGAGGTGTCGGTGTAACCGATCTCCTTGACCGCCTGCCGCACGATCTTGTCGAAGTCCACCGTGGCGTTGGTCGTGATCTCACCAGCGAGGACCACATGGTCACTCTTGACGAGCGTCTCGCACGCCACACGGCTCCTGGGGTCCTGCTCGAAACACGCGTCGAGGACCGAGTCGGAGATGTAATCGCAAACCTTGTCGGGATGACCTTCGGAGACCGATTCTGACGTGAACGTGAAACGCGACATGTTGCTCCTCGAAAACAGAAAAAGCCCGCTCGTCGCGGGCTTGGGTTCGCGACTTAGATAGAGCGTGCCGGTGTAACCGGCGGGCGCGGCCCATCAAGTCGGTGAAATCGCCGCACGCACGAAAGGGATAAGTATAGATCACAACCCGGGCGCCGCTTGTTCGGCACGCGAAAAAGCCCACCCGAGACCGGTATTTCCGCCTATTTCTTCTGGTGTTCCTTGATGTAGCCCAGGGCAAACGCGGTCATCTGCGGATTGTTGAGACCGATCGCTTCGCCTTCGGCCTGGGCCCGATCGATCGGCCAGCCGTCCTGCAGCGCGCGCTTGATCATCCAGACACCGCCGACCCGGTTGGCCGATCCACAGTGGACGAACACCGGCTGATTGCTCTTGTCCGCGACCGCCGCCAGGAACGCGTCGACGACCTTGGCGTCCGGCATCGCCACGTTGAACGGAAGGTGGATGTATTTCAGGCCTGCAGACTGCGCGGCGGCCCGGCCAGCATCGATGTCGGCGCCGGGCTCATTGGCCAGTCGGAGATTGATCACCGAGACGAAACCTTCCTTCTTGAGCGCCGACATCGCGCTCGGATCGACTGCGCCGCCGCAGCCGACCGTGGCATCCACGCGCGAGTAATTGCGGATGCCAGGCATCTCCGACTTCTTGACCTGGGCAGATGCGGGCACCGCGATGAATGCCGCCAGCGCGCTCGCGATGAGGAGTCGTGCGTACATGGAAAAGCCTCCGGCGCGGATCTTACACCGGAGGCTCTGATGGACGGTCCGAACAGCCTCCGCGCTTCGAGTTACGGCGGTCCGGCCGTAGCCATGGCGAAGGCGGAGAGGCCGGCCCTTCACTATCGTTCGACGGTGATCGTGACCGGATCTTCGAGCCGGACCGTAAGCGGCGCGCCCGATGGTAGCGTCGCGTGATTGCGTCCGCCGGCCATCACGGCCGTGGTGCCGGCACCCGCGCCGACGGTGCTGCCAATTGCCGCTCCCTTCGCGCCGCCGATGATGGCGCCGATGATGGCGCCGCCAATCGCCCCACCGCCGATCTTCGCGGCGCTCTCGCGCCCAGGCGAGTCGCCCTCACGAAGCACCGTTTCGGTGGAAATCGGCAAACGCGTGCCGTCGGCGAGCACGATCGACGTGAACCGCACACCGAGCCGGGCCCGGTCGCGCACGCGGCCACCGCGCTCGACGAGCGTGACCTCGCCCTGCGCACGCGCACCGGCCGGAATGACGACGCGGTCGGCAACCTTCACGTCGCGCGTCACGCGAGCCACGACCTCGTCTTCAAGACGCGCGTGCTCGCTTGATACCGCCGTTTCCATCTGCAGGCCGATGACCGACTGTGCCGAGACGACCAGCTCCTCGAGCACAGGTGCCGGCGGCTCGATAGGACGCGCCGGCTGACTCTGGGTTTCCGGGATCGACGGTGCCGGGATCGTCGCCAGCGTCTCTTCCCGAGTCGGCGCAGGTGGCGGAGTCGGGTTGGCGGCTGCCCGCGGCGCGGGACGGGGCGACGGTGCCGGTCTGGTGACACGAGCCGGCGAAGCTGGCTTCGGTACCGCTGTGACTGGACGCAAGCGGAGCAACCGGTTCCGGTGCCTCGGCAGGTGGTGGAGCGGCGTCCGGAAGTAAACCCTCGGACTGCTCGACGGCCGGATTGCTCGGCGCGGCGGTTTCGACCGCCTCAGGCGTGTCTGGTGCGCTGCCTCGCACAACCAGGTAGGTGCCCGCGGCCCCTGCCGTGACACACGCCGCTACCAGGAGCCCTGTCGCCGCCTTGCCGATCTCCATGGTTCTTGACCTCGTCTCCCTGCTAGAGCAAGGGCTATGCCTGACTGGATCGCGAGATCAGGAAGGATTTCGGCAATCCGCGCAGGACTTATCGGCCTGTTTTTCGGATTTGTCCTCTACTCGCTATAGCAACTCCAATGCTTGAATTAGCCCACGAATTTATACCCGAGTCCGTGCACGGTGAGAACGAATTGCGGATGGCGAGGATTGTCTTCGACCTTCTGCCGCAGCCAGGCGACGTGCACGTCTACGGTCCGGGTTGACGGCATGGCGTTATAGCCCCAGACCTCGTTCAGCAGCTCGTCGCGCGACAGGGCGGCGCCGCGGTGCTCGACGAAGTACTTGAGCAGCTTGAACTCCCGGGCCGACAGCTCGACCTGCTGATCGGCCTTCGTCACTTCCGCCTTGCGGAAATCGACATGGATGTCGCCAAACCGATAGGTCTCGCCGGTCGCCATGGCCGCGGCGGCCTGCGTGGACATGCGCCGGATCAACGCTTCGATGCGCGCGAGCAGTTCGACCATCTCGAACGGCTTCACGAGATAGTCGTCGGCTCCCAGCTTCAGGCCAACCACCTTGTCCACGACCTGCCCGCGCGCCGTCAGCATCAGGATGGGCGTATGGATGCCTCGTTGCCGCAGCGTCCGGCACACGTCGAACCCGTTGCCGCCGGGCAGCATCACGTCGAGCAGGATCGCGTCGAACGATCCCTCAGTGGCGCGGGCCAGACCCTTGACCGCGTCGCCCTCGCTCTCGACCTCGTAGCCTTCGGCGATCAGGCGGTCGGTGAGCGTCATGACGAGACCGGGTTCGTCCTCGACCAGGAGGACACGCCTGGAAGGCATGCAGCCAGTGTAGCGAAGTGGAAAAGTGGAGAAGTGGAAAAAGTGGAGAAGTGGAGAAGTGGATCGAACTCGAACAGCGGTGCCGCGTTCAACCGTGCGTCGTCTGCAACTCGCTGGCGACGGCACGCGCGCGCGCGTCGGGGGGCGCTGCTGGCAACGCGATCGTGAACGAGCTCCCCGCGCCGGCGCGTGTCGTCACGCTCACACGGCCGCCATGCGCCGCGACAATGCGTTTGACGAGCGAG
The DNA here is from genome assembly GCA_963728305.1 of uncultured Acidobacteriota bacterium. Classification (GTDB taxonomy): domain Bacteria; phylum Acidobacteriota; class Vicinamibacteria; order Vicinamibacterales; family UBA2999; genus Gp6-AA40. The sequence continues at coordinate 154,556 of CAVSKE010000045.1, read as the reverse complement.
AGGCCGAGGCCGTTGCCGTGAATCTGACGCTCGACGGCGTCTGCGCCGCGGTAGAACGGATCGAAGATGTGCGGCAGCTCCGCTGCTGGAATGCCCGCGCCGTGATCGCTGACGGTGATGCGCACTTCCGATTGGCGTCGATCGACAGCGTGTTCGGCGCGAATGCCTACCCATCGATCGCGTCCGCCGTACTTGACCGCATTGGCAATCAGGTTCTGCACCGCGGACCGCAGTGCCGCGGCATCGCCCATTACCTGTGGAAGATCCGCGGCGATCTCGCGATGCACCTGCACGCTGGATGACTCGAGCAGCGGCAGCGAGCTGTCGATGGCGCCTTCGACAATCTCCGACGGCGGCAGCGCGACCCGCGTCGCAAAGCCGAGACCCGATTCGATGCCGGCGTACTGCAGCACGCGCTCGACCATGTCGCCGAGACGTATGGCTTCGGTCTGCAGCAGCTGCCCGTAGCTCTTCACGCGATCGCCGCCGATGACGCCGTGCGCGAGATTCTCCGCGGCCGATCGAATGACCGCGACCGGCGTACGCAGCTCGTGCGAGACGCCAGCGACGAATTCCATCTGCTGCCGTGCCAGGCGCTGGGCCCGGCGCGAGGTATCCATGAGGAGCGCAATGCTGACCGTCAGCAGGAGCATCACGCCAAAGCTGATGCCCAGGTTGCGATGGCGGGCGGCGGCCACCGCCGCTTCGAGCGATCCACTCTGGTGCTGCACCATCAGCAGCCATCGGCCGAACCGTTCGTCGTCTCGTGAGGCGAACCCGCCGGGCCCGTCCTCGAAGCGGCGGCGCCGCGGTTCGCGATCGGGATCGCCCGGGCGTGGTGGCCGATTGAAGAAGAAGATCGGATCCACGCGGCCGAGGAGTCCGGCGGTGGCATCGGCGCGTTCGCGCTCGACCGGCGCGCCAGGATCGGATCGATAGAGGACCTTCGACGGATCGTCGGCGCTCGTCACCGATACGCGGTAAACGTCGCCATCGGTGTGGATGAAGTGGCGCTCCGCGAGCTCGGGCAACATCTGCTCGCGGAGGTAGGCCATGTTCAGCTGCGTGACCGTGAACCCGAAGACGGGCGTCACGGTCTGCGGCACCGGTGCAGGCGACTGCGGAACCACGAGGTTGCGGAGGGGCGTGACGATGAACTGCTCATCGCCGCGGAACGACGCGCGCCGTGTCGGCGGACGGCCGGCGGAGAAGTCCGACAACTCCTCGGTGAATCGCGAGCGCCACTCGTTGAGTGAGGCTGGCCATTCGGCCACTTCAAACGAGTGAGACTCGGAGTTCCATCGCCGCAGCCGAAGATGACCCGCGTCGGCGTCGACGAGCAGGATGGCTGCAACAACCTGGGGGTGTGCAGCCGTATTCAGCCATGTCTCGTAGCGATCGGTATAACGGTCGGACGCGCCTTCGAGTGCCGTTGTGGGTCCGACCTGAAGGTTGAGCACGGCACGTACGATCTCGCCGTCGAAGTTCTCGCGGAACTGGGCCGCTGCGATTCGCAGGTTCCGCTGCATGCGCTCGCGCTCGGCGGTGCTCACCTGACCGACCCACCGGTACTGCAAGACGGCAAGAGCCGGCAGCAGGACGAGCAGGGCGCAGGTGACGAGCGTCGGACCGGAGGGCTTTCTGATCGGCACTCGGGCCGAGTGTAACATCAACAAAATCGCCGTAACACACTGAATTCTTGGCTTTTACATTTCTTAACAAAGTCTTTGCCCATGGTTAACGACGCCTTCTTCAACGGACGAGGATAATTGGAGGTCATGCTCATGAGGCGGGTCGTGTCTTCGCGAGTAACCGCGTTGATCGGCGTATTGGCGGTCCTCGTGCTCGGCCCCATCGGGTCGGCGCAGACCGAGGATGCCGCCAAGGGCGCCTCGCTCCTCGCCGAAGCGCGCAAGGCGCTCGGCGGCGAGGACAAGCTGGCTGCCGTGAAGCGGTTGCAAGTGAAGGGCGAGATGCGCCGCGGTCAGGGCAACCTCACCCTGGAGGGCGACACGGAAGTGTTCCTCGAGCCGCCCGACAAGTTCAGGCGCAACGAGTCGCTCAGCCTCGGTCCCGGTGGCCCGGGCGTCGATCGCGTCGAAGTGCTCAACGGCAACGAGGTCTGGGAAGAGAACAGCGGCGGCGGTGGACGGTTTGGACGCGGTGGCGGTGGTGACTTCGGTGGCGGCGGTCGCGGCGACTTTGGTGGTGGTGGCTTCCCGCGCGGCGGATTCGGCGGTGGGCAGACCGGTGGCGCGAATCAGACGCCTGCTCAAGGCCTCGACCCCGAGCGGCTCAAGGAACTGCAGTTGCGAAACCGGCGAACCGAAGTGGCGCGTCTGCTTCTCGCGTTCCTGCTGGCCACGGACAGTCCCGTCGCCTGGATTGGCACGGCGCAGTCTCCCGACGGCACCGCGGATGTCCTCGAAGTGAAGTCGGCCGACGGCACCGCGACGCGGCTCTTCCTCGAATCGACGACGCACATGCCGCTGATGATGACGTGGACTGCTGGCGGCCAGCGTGGCGGACGCGGTGGACAGGGTGGTGTCCGGGGCCGTGGTGATGCCGCCGCGCAAGGCGGCGCGCCTCAGGGTGCTGCGCCGGACGCGGCCCCTCCGCAGGCCGCACCTCAGAGTGGACCGGCCACCGACACGGTGCAGGGCCGCCGTGGACGCGGCTTCGGCGGCGGCGCGCCAGCGACGCTGGAGATGCACCTCTCCGAATACAAGGTGGTCAACGGCCTCAAGCTGCCGCATCTGATTACACGCGGCACCAACGGTCAAACCGCTGAAGAGTGGGCCATCAAGAGCTATCGGATCAATCCGACCTTCAAGGGAAACACCTTCACCAAATGAAACGGTTCCTCGCGGTCCTCTTCGTCCTTCTTGCCCTGCCGGTCTACGCGCAGAACGCCAATCAGACCCAGCTTCGCCTCGTCATTGTCGATGAGACCGGCGCCGGCATTCCGAACGCGACCATCATCGTGACGCCGGCGACCGGCAACGCCGTGGCGTTCACCAGCGATGAGCGAGGGCTGGCGACGTCGCCGAATCTTCCGTCGGGCAACGCGAAGCTTCACGTCGAGTTCGAGGGGTTCGATCCGTTCGAGGGGCCGATCAACCTGCGACGCGGCGCGATGAATCAGACCGTCACGCTGAAGATCGCCGGCGTCCAGGAAGAGGTCGTCGTCAACGATACGACCGCGCTCGACGATCGGCGAGGCAATTCGCAGAGCACGACGCTCGAGGAAGCCGAGATCGAAGAACTGCCCGAGGATCCCGACGAGCTCGCCGACGTGCTCACGGCGATGGCCGGCGGCTCTGGCGCGGTGTTCCAGGTGAACGGGTTCCGCGGCGGACGGCTGCCGTCGCGCGACGAGATTCGGCAGATCCGCTTCCGGACCAACTCGTTCTCCGCCGACAATCACGACGCCGGCCGCACGCAGATCGAGATCATCACGCGGCCGAACGTCCGTGAGTGGAGCGGCAACGGCAGCTTCAACTATCGCAGCGACTCGATGAACGCGCGCAATGCGTTTGCGAACGCGAAGACGCCCGAGCAGAACCGCAACTTCAACCTTGGCGCGCGCGGTCCGATTGTGAAAGGGAAGACCTCGGTTCGCTTCGGCCTCGACGGCCGCCGCGACTACCAGGCCGACACCATCGTCGCGATCGACGAGTACGGCAATCGCCTCGGGGACTACGTGCGCCGGCCGTCGGATTCCACCAACGCGACGGTCGGTATCGAGCACGCGTTGAACAACAATCAGACGCTGCGCTTCGAGTATCGCCGCGGCGAGAGCTCGACCGAGAACAGCGGCGTGGGCGGGTTCAATCTTGCTGAACGTGCGTTCAACATCAACAGCAGCAACAACCAGCTGCGCGCCCAGGCGCAGGGCATCATCGGCAAGGGCATGCTGCACGAGGTGCGCCTCCAGGTCTACGCGCAGGAGAGTGCCCGGACCTCGTTCTCGTCCGCGCCGGCGATTATCGTGCTCGACGCCTTCAGCCGCGGTGGCGCAGGTGTGGCGAGCAATGGCTCGTCGCGGACGTTCGAGCTGGCCGAGAATCTCGACTTCAACATCGGCCGCAAGCAGCAGATGCGCGTTGGCTTCCTGCTCGAGGCCGGACGCTACAGAAACTTCGACGCCGCCAACGCCGCCGGCACGTTCACGTTCAGCAGCATCGACGCCTTCCTGGCCGGGATGCCGACCACCTATCACGCAACGCCTCGGCCAGGTGAATACCGAGTTCTCGCAATACAACCTGGGCTTCTACTGGTCCGACGACATCCGCCTGAATAACAAGTTCTCGTTCGGGATCGGCGTGCGGAACGAGATGCAGTCGCACATCAACGACCATCTGAATCTGATGCCGCGCTTCGGGTTCACATGGACGCCGTGGGGCAACCGCACGGCGATTCGCGGCGGCTACGGCCTGTTCCACGACTGGTACGAATCGAACCTCTACGATCAGACGCTGCGCGTCAACGGCATCGCGCAGCGCGATCTGTTGATCCTCAATCCGGGTTATCCCGATCCCTCGACCGGCGTGATGGCCGACGTGCAGCCGGGCGGGCGCATCCAGGCGAGTCCCGGACCTGGAGATGCCGAAGGTGCATCAGGCGTCGATCGGCATCGAGCGTCAGGTCACGCAGAACCTGTCGGTGCAGGCCAGCTATCCAGATGCTGCGCGGTCGCAACCAGCTGCGGTCGATCAACATCAACGCGCCGGACCAATTCGGTGTGCGGCCCGATACCGCTGTCGGCACATCACGCAGTTCGACTCGACCGGCAAGTCGCAGAGCGATCGTCTGGAGCTGCGCGGCACCTATCGGTTCCCGCAGCGCAATATCTTCATGAACGTGAACTACACGCTCGGTCAGGTGAAGAACCACGCCGACAGCGCGACCGCGCTGCCTGCCGACAATCTCCATCCGGATGCCGAGTGGGGACCGTCGCGGCAGGACGTGCGTCATCGCATCCAGGGCCTGATCAACGTGCCGATCGTCTTTGGCGTGCGCATCGAGCATCAACGTTCAGGCGCAGTCGGCAACGCCCTACACGATTACCACCGGTGGCGATGACAACCGGGACGGCATCGTCAACGATCGGCCAGCCGGCGTCGGCCGCAACACCGAGCGCGGCTCGGCGACGTGGACGATGAGTCTGAACATCACCAAGCAGTTTGCGCTCGGCGGTCCGCGGAACGGGACGGGCGGCGGCCCCGGAGGCTTCCCGGGCGGCGGCCGTCCCGGCGGATTCCCCGGTGGCTCCGGGTGGCGGCAATCCAGGTCCTGGTGCCGGCGCCGGCGCAGGCGGCGGCGGGAATCAACAGGTCCAGTTCGCGCAGGGTCCGGGCGGCCGCGGCGGCCAGGGCGGCGGTGGGACCGCGGCGGCGGCGGCGGAGACGCGGCAGTTCAACGCGCGCTACACCATGGAGTTCTTCATCCGCGCCGACAACGTCCTCAACAACGTGAACTACGGCGGCTACAGCGGCAACCGGCTGTCGCCGTTCTTCGGTCTGCCGACGAGCGCGCAGCAGCCGCGACGGCTGACGGTCGGATCCGCGTTCCGTTTCTAGACTCCCAATTCCCAACTCCCAGGTCCCGTCCTCTCCCAGACGCCCGATTCCCAAGAACTTCCAATTGGGATTGGGCGTCGGGCGTGGTTGGGCGTTGGGACTGGCCGTTCCAAGTTCGAATAGAATTCCCAATTGTGAACATCACCGTCGTCGGCGCAGGTGTGGTCGGCTGCGCCGTCGCGTACGAGCTCGCGTCACGCGGCGCGCACGTGCAGCTGATCGATGCGCGTGGACCCGGACGCGGCGCCACCGGCGCGTCGGCCGGCATTCTCGCGCCGCTCGTCGAGGGCCACTCGCCGCGCTGCTTCGTCTCGGCACGTGCAGCGTGGCGCTGTGGGACGACTTCATCCGCCGCATTCAAGCGCGAGTCTGGTCAGACCCGTCGAATACGAACGCAGCGGAACGCTGCACGTCGCGCTCGACGACGCGCAGGCCGCCGAGGTGTCGAGTCTGGCCAGGGGTCTCCAGGCCGCCGATGTGCCGCATACGCTGCTCGATGCACGCGATGCGGCGAAGCTCGAGCCAGGTCTGAGCGATCGAACGACGATCGCGTTGCTCGTGCCCGGGCATGGCTATGTCGGACCTGCGCCGCTCATCGAGGCGCTGGCTCGCGCCGCAACGGCACGGGGTGTTTCGATCAGCACAGCCCGCGCGACGAAGATCGACGATGGCGGGGTCATCACCGATGCAGGTCAGATTCGATCGGATGCGGTCGTCGTCACCGCCGGGAGCTGGTCGGCACAGTTGATCGACGTGTCGCCGCCGTTCGTGAAGCCCATTCGCGGACAACTGCTGTCGCTCTCGATGGATCGGCGTCCGGCCGGGCGCGTCATCTGGGGAACGGATTGCTATGTCGTGCCATGGAAGGACGGGACCGTGCTCGTCGGCGCGACGGTGGAAGACGTCGGCTTTGACGAACGGACGACGGCGGCGGGGCTGCGGAGCCTGCTGAATGCCGCGGTCGATCTGATGCCCGCCCTGGAACACGCGCAGTTCGGCGAGGCTCGTGCAGGACTGCGTCCGAAGACCGCCGACGAGTTGCCCGCGATCGGGCGTTCGTCGACAATGCCTCACGTGTTCTACGCCACCGGGCACTACCGGAACGGCGTGCTGCTGGCGCCGCTCACGGCGTCGCTCATCGCCGACCTCGTGCTCGACGGGCGCGAGCGCCCCGAGCTGGCCGACGTCAGGCCGGATCGGTTCGGCCTGTGACTCTGCGGCTCAAGAAGTTCTACTCGTCGCGTGAGGTTGCTGTGCTGACCGGACTGAGCGCCCGGCAGTTGCAGTGGTGGGACGCGCGGCGGTTGTTCGTTTCGGCGATTGCCTCGCAGCGTACCGAGGCTGGCGGCTTCACCGAGCGCCGCTACACGCCGATCGATGTTCTCGAGCTGCAGGTGCTCGCCGATCTTCGCCGGCGCAAGTTTTCGATTCCTCAGATTCGTCGTCTGCTCACGACGCTTCGCGACGTGTTTGGGATCCGGCTCTACGAAGCCATCGGCGAGGGCGGATCAATAACGCTGTTCATCAGCGGCGACCAGCTCTACGCCCGCACGCGGGAGGGACAGCTGTACGACATGAACCGCCCGACGGAACCGTTGTTGATGGTGGGAGAGGAGCTGCCGCTGCGGCCGGTCGCGGCGCGCGAGGCCAGACGGCGGCGCGCCGCAACGCCCGAGCGGACGATTCGTCGTCGCCGCGAGACGCTGTAGGGGCGACGCGAAGCCTTCGCGAAGGCGGGCCGCCCTTATTTACGGCAGTTCCCGCCTTCGCAGCGGTTGTTCTCGTTGCAGACCATCTCGTAGAGGCCGATCTTCTCCCACTCGGGATGGCGCTTCATCACCCAGTCAACAGACCACGGCTTCGTGAAGATCTTCGGGTCGTCGACGGTGAACTCGTAGGCGATCGTGTCCGCGATCGACGCGGCGCAGGCGCTCGACGGTGCGCAGCGCCTCGGTGTGCATCCGGTACTCCTTCGGGTTCTGGTAGTACCAATCGTCCAGCGACCATCGCTTGTAGTTCTTCGCCTCGATCACCAGCGTGTCGCCTTCCCAGCGGCCGACCGGCTCGCCGTAGAACGTCGGCTCGATGTCGGTCTTGTGCGGACGCCCGTCGAGCGGAATGATGCGCGTGACGTTCATGAACTCGGTGGCCATCACCAGGTACTGCGGTGTCTGGATGATCTGGATCGGATAGGGCCCGAGAAACGCCGACGGAAAACCTGACGGCATGCAGAACGCGCGTGGCTCGTCGTGGCGCGGATCGCCGGTGCGCGGCTCGTAGAAGAGCGCTTCGCCGCCCGGCACGAAGGGCGACATCTTCGCCCGGTCGAACACCGTCGCCGCGCCTTTCGCGCCCGGCTCTTTCGGGTTGTCCCACATCCCGCTGAGATCGGGCTTGCCATCCGCTGCGCGCGGAACCTGATTCGAGGCCGGCTGCGACTGTGCGCGTACCAGCTGGCTCGCGACGACGGCGAGCGCGATCACGGCGAGCAGAGCTGCGACGTTGATGCGTAGGCGTGACATGCGATCTCCGCGCGGAGGCTGAGCCTCCCTCAGCGCGGTGCGCGGTCTTCGTTCGATGCGGTGAACACGCTGCGGCCGTCGGTAAACGTCACGCGGCCGCCCGACGCGTTGTTCGATCCGTCGCGGGCGCGGAACCCTTCGACGACGATCACGTCGCCCTTCTTCATCGCGTCACGGCTGATGCCGCGGCGCTGGAGCACGCCGGGAGGTCCGGCCGAGAAGCCCCAGTTCGTCACCTTGCCCTGATCGTCCTTCACGTCCACGTAGAACCAGATGTGAGGATTGGTCCACTCGACCCTGGTGACGACGCCGGTGACCTTCACCGGTTTGTTGGAGTCGTACTCCGCCGCGAACGAATGATGGGCCTGGAGGAGCGGTGACGCGGGAATGAGCAACGCACCGACGAGAGCCAGCAAGCGCGCGTTCATGGTGGGCTCCGTACCGTAGTGTCCGGCTTTAGCCGGACTAGCTTGAGGCGGACCTACTTGATCGGAAAGACCTTCTCGAGACCGTCGGCCGGGCGCGGAATCACGTGCACCCCGATCAGCTCGCCAACGCGGCGCGCGGCGGCGGCGCCGGCGTCGGTGGCGGCCTTGACCGACCCTACGTCGCCGCGGATCAGCGCCGTGACCAGGCCGGCATCGACCTTCTGCCAGCTGACCAGCGTGACGTTCGCGGTCTTGAGCATCGCGTCGGCGGCCTCGATCATGCCGATGAAACCCCGCGTCTCGATCATGCCCAGCGCATCGCCGACGTCCGCTTTGTCCTGTGCCACGGGTCGCATCTTACCATCGCTCGCGGCGGCGAAGTTCGGTGATGTGCGCCAGGTGATGGTGCGAGTGCCAGGCGTACAGCTGCAGATGATGATCGATCGTCATCTCGGTCTTCAGCTCGGGATGCATGAATGACCGCGCGAACTGATCAACGGCCATCCCGTTGACGACCGCCACCCATCGCGTGTGGATCCCGTCGATCAGGCTCAGTGACACGGCGATCGGCAGCTTCATGTCCGGCAGCGTGGACCAGGCGTTCTCGTCGTAGGGCTTGATCGTCGGCGTCTCCTCGGTGAGGGCAAGCTTGACGCGGATCAGGCCGTTCATGTGGCTGTCGGCCACGTGATGAACCACCTGACGCACCGTCCAGCCCTCAGGCCGGTACGGCGTATCGAGTTGTGCGTCGCTTAGCCCGGCGACGGCCTCGCGGATGCGGGCCGGGAAGCCTTCGATCGCGTCGATGGCCGCGCCGCGCAGCTCGTGAGTGAGCGGCATGACCGCCTTGAATCGTCCGATCGGATAGCGGAGGTCGGCGGGTGCGTTCGTCGTCATGGTCCTAATACCTCACAGTCCGGCCAAGCCGGACACTACATCAAACTTGCTCATGCGTGTCGCCGGTACAATCCATCTCAGAGCCGCATGACCATCGTCCCCGCTGAAGGCGCCCTTCTCGAACAGATTCTCGACCACACGTTTCAAATCTGGAACGAAGGACTGCCGCGTTCGGCGTACGGTCAGTGGAACCGCGCGCAGCTGAAGACGCCGTGGGCGCGCTCGTGTCTACAGCGGTACGCGGCGATCGACGACGATGGCCGGCTGCTTGCCACCGCCAAGCAGTATCGATTCGACGTGCGCGCCAATGGTCGCGAGGGATGGATGTGCGGGATTGGGGCGGTGTTCACGCCGCCCGAGCAGCGCGGACGCGGACACGCGTCGGCGCTCGTCGACGAGCTGGTCGTGCGCGCGAAGCGGGATGGCGCACTGCTCGCGTCACTGTTCTCAGAGATCGGCGCTCCGTTCTACGAACGGCTCGGTTTTACCGGTGTGTCGATCGATGAAGTCACCGTCACGGTCGATCGCAAGAAAGCCGGCGCGCCGGCGATGCTGGTGCGCGCGGGTGAGGAGCGCGATCTCGAAGCCGTGGCCGCCATGCATGCGGTGCGTTCGGCGTCGGCGCCGTTTGCGCTGCGGCGCGACGGCTCGCTGGTGCACTACGCGTTATCGAGAAGACGGCTGCTGGCTGGACTCGGCCCGCCTGGACTGCGTCAGCTCGAGTTCTTTGTCGCCGAGGAAGGCGCGTCGGCAGTCGCCTACGTCGTGTTGAACGAGAACGCGAACGGATGGACGCTCGAGGAGGCCGGCGACCGCGATCCCGCCGGCGCGCGGCTTGGCGCGATGCTGCAGGTGCTCCTGGCCAGAGAGCCGTCACACCGCGTGCCGCTGATTCGCGCGTGGTGGCCGCGGGCGTTCGCCGTGCCGCCACAGATTCAGCTGACGGATCGTTCAGCGCCGAAGGACCTGTTCATGGTCAGACCGCTGAGCGACGTCGCGATGCCGAAGACGGCGGCTGACGTGTTCTACTGGCACGCGGACCACTTCTGACGCGATGTGGTCCACGTCCTGCGGACCTTCTCAGCGCTCGACGAGTGTCAGATCGACGTTCTTGTTCTCGCCGTCGTTGAGTGAGAACGCGGTGGCGCGGCCGCGCATCCGTTCGAGGAACACCGGGTCCTGGAACTCGCCCTGCTCGAGATAGTCCACCGCAATCGCCAGGTAGCGCTCACCCGGCGGCAGCGATCGGGCGCGGAAGACGCCGCTCTGATCGACACGCACCATACGCACGCGTCGCGACGGAAACACCCACTGCGCCGCGTCTTCAGGAAAGAGCACGACGCTCGCCGCCGTGACCGGCTGTCCATTCGCTCTGACCGCGCCGCTGACCTCGCTGATGCGGTTGGTCAGCACCACCTGTACGTTCGCGGACTCCGAGCCGCGGAATTCGAGCGCGGTGTCAGTGATGTCGCGCCCGTTGGCGCGGATCGACTTCACGACCCAGCCGTCCGGAAGCCGATCCACGCGGAGCACCTGCGCGCCGATCAGGCCGTTCAACTCGAACGTGCCGGCGGTGCTCACCTGCGTGCGCGGCAGGAAATTGCCCGGTACCGGCCGCAGCGGCTGCACCGACACCTGAATGTTCGCTGTCTGAACCTTGGCGTTGTTGTCGGCCACGATGCTGCCGCGCATCGTTCCACCCTTGCTCGTCGCGATCGACACGCCGGCGAGATCATCGTTGCCGACCGTGAGCGGCATGGCGGCAACTTCCGGTGTCGCATTGCCGTTGGCGCGACCGTTGACCGTGAGCACGTACTCGCCCGGCACGACGTTGAGAATCGTGAACGAGCCATCCGGCAGCACGCGCGCCGGATTGCCCATCTGCAAACCGCCGTCGTCCCCGAATCCTGCCGGAGTCAGATTCAGCAATGCCTGCGTCGGCGCGCCGTTCGAGTCGACGACGGTGCCCGACACGCGTACGGCGCGAACCGGCTGCAGCACGAAGTTGATACCGGACTGCTCGATGCCCAGCGTGAGCGTGATGCGCTGCGCGTCGGCAACGCTGCCGGTGCCAGGGAAATATGTCGGCGCGTACGAGACGGGATTCGTCGATGAATCAGCCGGCGCCGCCTGTAGACTTGCGGCGACGTAGTACTCACCCGGCGCGAGGCCGAATACCCTGAACGAGCCGGTGTCGTCGGTCTGCGCGCCGTTCGCCGTCGGCGTCAGCCGTCGGCGCCCCTGCTGGACCTGCGAGCGCAGCACCTGCACGCGCGCTCCCGTGATCGGATCACCGAACTCATCGGACACACGGCCGGTGATCGCGGAGCCGCGTGACAGCGTGAAGTTCGCCGTGAAGCGCTGACCGTCGGTCAGGTCGATCGGTTCAACGGACTCGAAAGGGTGGCGTTGTCCGAACTGCTGGGTGACGAAGCCGCCTTTCGCGGCGGTTATCGTCCAGCGTCCGGCCGGCAGGTCTCTCAGCTCGAAGCGCCCGTCGGCGTCGGTCGTGCCGAGGCGGGCCGACCGGGTGTCGGGCGACGTCGCGCGAACCTGCGCGCGGCGTACCGGCGAGTTCGTATCGGATGTCACGAGCCCGCGAATCGACGCCGTGCCCTGGACCTGCTGACCGCGGCCGCGCCCGGGGAAGTCGAAGCCGCCGCGGCCGAGCGGACCACCACCGCCATTGCGAAATCCGCCACCTCCACCGCCGCGTGGACCGGCGCCTTGATCTGCCGCCGCCGTCGCGCTGCGCCGCAATCTGTGTGTCGCCTGCGCCGACGAGGACAGCGAACAACAGCACGAAAATCGCCCGTTTGATGCGAAACGGCATCCTCACACTGTATTTGACGTCGCAGAACCCGCCACTGTCGTTAGCAATTTGTTAAATGGCGAGTGTTCGCGGGGTCTGACCCGGGGTCAGACCCCGGGTCAGACCCCGAGGGCCCGAGGGCCTACCCCGGGCTACCGGCTCGTCACGTCCACCTGGATCGACCGCTGTTCACCGTCGCCCAGAGTCACGGAGGTGGCGCGGGTCCGGAGACGCTCGAGCAGCCGGCGGTCCTGCTCTTCGCCGGACTCGAGGTAATCCAGCGCCGCCACGAAATAGCGCTCGCCGGGCGGCAGGCCGCGAATCTGGAAACGTCCATCGGCATCGGCCCGAATCGCTCGCACGAACCGCGACGGAAAGGTCCACTTCGTCGCGTCATCCGTAAAGACGACGACGTTGTGGTCGCGAGTGGTCCGGTCGGATTGGACCGTTCCGCTCAGCGATGTCAGGCGATCGGTCATGACGATCCGCATCGTGCCGGTCCGGTTCGAGAGGTCCACCGGCACGTCGGTGATGTCCTCGCCGTCGAGCAGCACGGCTTTCACTGCCCAACCGTCGGGCACACCCTCGACGTCAACGCGTGTGGGCCCGCTCATGCTGGCGAGCTGAAAGTCCGAGTCGTTGGTGCCGCCCATGTGCATCGCCCTGTTGCCCGCACCGGACCCGCGCAGGGCGACGCTGAGACCGTCCGGCAGCGGTCTGACCACGCCCGTATCGGCGACGAATCGCCCATTGACGCGTCCGCCTCGACGCGTGCTCAACGTGATCCCGGACACGCCCTCACTCGTAACGGCCAGCTGCAGAGAGGCCGTCTCCGGCATACGGTTCAACATCTGCTCGCGCAAGACGGCATTCGGAACGCCGAAGCTGCCGGAGATCGGGGCCCCAGGCGGCGGTCCGCTCGCACCGCGTACCGTGGCGGCGAGAACCCCTGCGTCGAACTCTTGAAATGGCAGCTGCGCGGTCAGCGTGTATGGTCCTGGCGGGACGTTCTGAATCGCAAACGATCCGTCGGCGGCCGCATCGGCGTGCAGCGCCATTTGAGCGCCCGGGGTCGCGCTCATCGTGTTCAACGAGAGATTGACCATCGCTCCTGACGCCGGTCCACCGGACGAGTTCAGCACAACGCCGGAGATGGTGGCCGCCCGCGCGACGTCGGCGATCTGAAAATCGGCGCTGGCCTCTGCACCAGCCGTGAGCGTGATCGGCTGCGCTTCGGCAAACGTCATCGTGCCCGGGTAGTACACGGGCGGATCGCGCTTCACTGCGTCGATGAGCCCGGTGCTCGCCGCAACGTAATAGTCGCCGGGAGGCAGGCCGTAGAGGCGAAACGCGCCGGTGTCGTCGGTTTGATCCGCGACGCCGACGGGGAGCAGACGCCGGTCGCCGCCTTCCGTCCGCAGGCGAAGGACCTGCACCCGCGTGCCGACCGATGGATCGCCGAACTGATCCAGCACGCGCCCAAATATGGCGCCGCCTCTGGGCAGTGCGACGTTGCCCGTGGCGTTCTGTCCTTCACCGACGGTGATCGTTGATGCGCTCTCGAACGGACGCCGCTGACCGAACTCGAGGGTGATGAAGCCGGTCTTCGAGACGATCAACTTGTAGGTGCCGGCCGGAAGGTTGCGCATCTCGAAGCGCCCCTCACCGTTGGTTGTGACCAGTCTGCTGAACCGTCCGTCCATCGACAGACGCACTTCGGCGCCGCGAACCGGCGCGCCGGTATCGGCGGTCGTGACGTGACCCTGAATGCTCGACGTGAGCGGATCGACGCGCTGTGATCGCTGTCGCCGGGGCGGTGCCGGAGCGAAGACCGCGTCCTGAGCGAAGGCCGCGTCGGCCAGGCCGATCAGGATGACGAGCGCGCACAACGCCGTTCGTACCATTGCGTTCATCTCTGCAGCGCCGTCAGTTCGAGCGCGCGGGCGTCGGCATTATCGAGCGAAAACTCCGTCGCCAGGCCGCGCATTCGTTCGAGGAACTCCGGGTCGTAGTGCTCGCCGTCTTCGAGGTAATCGGTGGCGATAGCCAGGTAGCGCTCGCCCGCCGGAAGTCCGTTGAGACGAAACCGGCCTTTCTCGTCGGCGCTCACCGTGCGCACGAAGCGCGACGGATAGGTCCACTTCGACGAATCCGCGGCGAACACGACGACCTCCGCCTTCACCGGTTGACCCTCGGCGCTGACCGCTCCAGTGATCCGAGTCAGTCGATTGGTGAGGACGACCTGCGCGTCCGCTTCTTCATTGACGGGCAACGCCAACCTCGAATCCGTGACGTCGGCGCCGTTGACGACGATCGCTTTTACCGCCCAGCCGTCGGGCAGGGATTCGACGTTCAGCGTGAACGGCTCTGAGAGCTCGTCGAGCTCGAAGGTGCGTCCCGATCCGCTGGCGAGTACCTTGCCGCGCGCGGCGGTCGCCACGAGCAGTCCGTCCGGGATCGCACCCACAACCCCGGCGTCTGCGACGAACCTGCCCTTGATCGTCGCCGGCCGACCGGTGACGAGCGTCGTGCCAGTCACATCATCGTTGACGACGGTCACAGGGAGGCTGCCGGTTTCGGTTGGGCCGTCGCCACGCAGCGATGCGGTCAGCGTGTATCGTCCTGGCGGCACGTCAGGAATCGTGAACGTGCCGTCGGGCAGCGTCGCGCCGCCAATGCCGAGTGGCGTGCCGAACTCCGCAGCGTCCGACTCGAGATTCAGGAACGCATTCGCCGGTCCCCCCGACGAGGAGATGGCCGTGCCGGTGACGCTGACGGTGCGCACCGGCAGCAGCGGAAAGATCGCGGTGGACTCGGTCCCGAGGTCCACTCTGATGCGCTGCGCTTCGGCGAGCTCGCCGGTTCCGGGATAGTAAGTCGGCGAGTACGTCGTCTGGACGACCGAATCCGGCGGCGCCATGCGAAGACTCGCGGCCACGTAGTAATCACCGGGCGGCAAGCCAAAAATTCGGTAGGCGCCGGTGTCGTCGGTCTGATCGGCGGCGCCGACGTCCTCGAGTCGCCGGTAGCCTTTCACCATCTTCGCGCGATAGACGCGGACGCGAAGTCCCGCCAGCGGCTCGCCTGATTCGTCCGAGACGCGTCCAGTGATCACGCCGCCCCGACTCAATGGCACGTTCGTCGTGATGCGCTGTCCGCGCCTGATCGGAATCGGCGGAGGTGGATCGAACGGACGGCGCTGACCGGGCTGCCACGTGAAGTAGCCGCCTTTCGAGACGGTCACGCGCCACTCCCCTTGCGCGAGGTTGATGAGCTGGAAGCGACCTTCGTCGTCGCTCAGCGCGTCGACGAAGATCTCGTTGTTCGTCCCCTGAATCTGGGCCCGGCGAATCGGCGCGTTCGTCGCCGCATCGAAGACCTGCCCGACAATGGCGCCGCCACCGGACCGGGAAACTGCCGAGCGCCGCGTTTGTGCGTCGGCCACACCGGTGACAGTGAACGCCAGGCAGGCACAGGCAAGCGCAGCGACAATCCTGTGGCTCATAAGCCGAAAAATGTAGTGTCCGCCTTCAGGCGGACGGAATCGTTCGTCAGTGCAGCGCCAGTATCGCGCGATTGGCGCGCGCCTTCAACGGCCGGCGCCGGAGCGAAGCACATGCTGTGCCGCCAGACGGCCGTTGATGCCGCTCATGAATCCGCCGGGGTGCGTACCCGCTCCGCAGAGGAATAAACCGCGAACCGGGGACTCGTAGCGTCCCACGCCAAGCAGCGGCCGCATGGCGTACAGCTGATCCGGAGCGAGCTCCCCGTGAAAGATGTGCCCGCCTGAGAAGCCGTACTCGCTGTGCAGGTCGGCGGGCGTGATGATCTCGGCGCCGACAATCGAGGAACGCAAGCCGGGAGCGTTTTCTTCCAGCGTCGTGAGCACGTTCGTCAGGAAGGTCTGTCGCATGGAGAGCCAGTCGGTGCCGCGCAGTGTGTAAGGCGCGTAGTGTGCGTACACGGACATGACGTGTCCGCCCGCGGGCGCGAGCTCGCCATCGAGCACCGACGGCACCGTAATGTCGAGCCAGGGCGCCGCTGACACTTCACCGTATTTCGCGTGGTCGAAGGCGCGTTCCATGTACTCGAGGTCCGGTCCGATGTGGATGTGGCCGGTGAGCATCGACGCGTCAGTCACGCCTCTGAACGGTGGAAGGGCGGACAGCGCGATGTTGACCTTGGCCACTGTGCCCTTCGCGCGATAGTTGCGCATCTTCAACAGAAAGTCGGGAGTGAGGTCGACCGGATCGAACAACTCGAGGAATGTCGTCTTTGGATCGACGCAGGAGAGGACGGTCGTGGCCGCGATCTCCTTACCCGAGACGACCACGCCGGCGACGCGCTCCTCACGGACGACGATGCGCTGGACCTGGACGCCGGTCCGGATCTGTGCGCCTGCAGTCGCCGCGGCCGCGGCCAGTGCTTCCGTGAGCCGTCCGGGGCCGCCGTGCACCTGCATACGACGTTGGCCGCTCAAGCGCCGGTGCGCTTCGCGCAACAGCATCACCAGCGTGCTGCCCGCCGAGCGCGGGCCGAGCATCGTGCCCGACACGCCTGGCCCCGCGATCGCCGCGCGAAGCAGGTCATCGTCGAACCATTCACGCGCGAAGTCGGCAATCGGCATCGGGAGCCAACGCAGCAGCTGATGCCCGCCGCGTTTGCCGAGACCGCGGAAGCTGCGTCCGGTTTTCAGCAGTCGCCACACGTCGCTTGCGCCCGGGCTGTCGATGTCGGGTGGCGGCGACACCAGGACCTCCGCCAGGACGTTGACCGCGCGATCGAGTCCGTCTCTGAACTTCAGGAACGCGTCCGCGTCGTGGGCATTCCGCGCCCGCAGACTTTCGGCGGTGCGGCCGGGATCGTTCCACAGCACGAGTGGACGATCGTCGCGCGAGACAGCGCAGACGTCGGCATCCGGCGAGAGGAGTCCGATGCCGTGACGCCGCAGCTCCATCTCCGAAAAGATCTGATCGTGAAGCAGGACTTCATGGGAGAGCGTGGGGCAGCGGAAGCCCGGGCTGATCTCCCTCGTGATCGCGCCACCGCCGACATCGGTGCTGCGTTCGAGCACGAGCGGCTTCATGCCGGCCTTCGCCAGATAGTAGGCGGCCACCAGGCCGTTGTGGCCGCCGCCGATGATCACCACCTGCGTCATGCGGTCCGGTCGGCCAGGATCTTCATCGCGGCGTTTCGTCCGGGCGCGCCCATGATGCCGCCGCCTGGATGGGTCGCCGAGCCGCACATGTAGAGATTGCCCACGGGCGTGCGGTATTGCGCCCAGCCCGGCGCCGGACGCAGAAAGAACAGTTGTTCGAGCGTGAGCTCGCCCTGAAAGATGTTGCCTTCCGACAGTCCCCACTCGCGCTCGAGATCGAGCGGTGTCACGACCTGACGATGGCGGATGATGTTGCGGATATTGGGCGCGTATTCGGCGAGCGTGTTCACGACCGCGTCACCCAGAGCCTCGCGCTGATCGTCCCAGGTGCCGTTGGCCAGGTGATACGGCGCGTACTGCACGAAGCAGGACATCACATGCTTCCCGGGTGGCGCCACACTCGGATCGGTCAGCGACGGGATGACGATGTCCATATATGGGCGGCGCGAGAAGTGGCCGTACTTCGCGTCGTCGAACGCCCGCTCCATGTAGTCCACGCTGGGTGAGATCGAGATCGCGCCGCGCAGATGCGGACCTGCACCGGGCAGGCAGGTGAAGTCCGGAAGCGCATCGAGCGCGAGATTCACCTTCGCCGACGAGCCGCGGAACTTGTAGCGATCGACGTCTTCGAGGAACTCGCCCGGGAGTTGAGCGGCGTCGAGAAGGCGGCGGAACGTCAGCCGCGGGTCCAGGCTCGAGACGACCAGGCCGGCGGTGATCTCGTCGCCGTTCTTCAGCACCACGCCGGAGGCTCGGCCCTGCCGCACGAGAATCTTCGCCACCTCGGTCTGCGACCGGATCTCGACGCCCGCCTGCCGCGCGGCGCCGGCAATCGCCTCCGAGATCGCACCAGTGCCGCCCCGCGCGAAGCCCCACGAGCGGAACGCGCCGTCGATTTCGCCCATGTAGTGGTGGAGCAGGACGTAGGCCGTGCCCGGCGAGCGCACGCCGAGGAACGTGCCGATGATGCCCGATGCCGACATCGTGGCTTTGAGCACGTCGGTCTCGAACCACTGATCGAGGAAGTCCACCGCGCTCATCGTCATCAGCTGGACCTGGTTGTACTGGTCCTGGCGCGAGAGCCGCTGAAAGCGGCGCAGCAGGAAGAGCAGCTGGCTGAGTCCCCGGGGATCGAGCGACGTGGGATCCGGCGGCAGCATGCTGAGGATCGGTTTGACGAACCGCCCCATCTCGACCATGGCGCGGCCGTACTCGTCGTAGGCTTCGGCGTCGAGCTTCGAGTGGCGGGCAATTTCGCGGCGCGTCTTGGCGTGGTCGTTGACGCGCCACAGGTAGTCGCCGCTGGGCATCGGCGTGAACGTGCCGTCGAGCGGCAGAATCTCGAGCCCGTGGCGCGGCAGGTCGAGTTCGCGAATGATCTCCGGCCGCAGCAGCGAGACGACGTACGAGCACACCGAAAAGCGGAAGCCCGGAAACACCTCTTCAGTGACCGCGGCACCGCCGAGGACGTGGCGGCGCTCGAGGACGAGCACGGAGCGGCCGGCCCGGGCAAGATAGGCAGCGGCGGTCAGACCGTTATGGCCGCCGCCAATGACAACGACGTCGTATCGCACCAGCGGGAATCGTATTATGGTCCGCCTCAGGACGGACACTACACATGGTCCGGCTCAAGCCGGACACTACACACCTGTCCGGCTCAAGCCGGACACTACGAGTGAACGATGTCACCGACCCGTCGAGACTTCCTCAAGGCCACCACCTCGACCGCCGCGGCGTTGGCCGTCGGACAGCAACTGGCTACGGCCCTGGACGTCGAAGCCAGCAGCGCGAAGGCGGCACAGACTCTGCCCGCGCCGGCAGCCGACGCGGCCGTGATCGAACTGGCCAATGAAGCGCTCAACGCCGCGCGAGGTGCGGGGGCGTCGTACGCCGACGTCCGCGTTGGCCGCTACCGTCGTCAGAGCGTTGCGACGCGCGAGCGCCAGGTCGCCGGCGTGAGCGACAGCGAGTCGTATGGCCTGGGCGTACGCACCCTGGTCAATGGTTCCTGGGGATTCGCAGCGACGAGTGTCATGACGCGCGCCGGCGCACAGGCGGCGGCGCTCGAGGCGATCGTGATGTCGCGCGCCGCGCGGGCCGTGCAGAGACGGCCCGTCGAGCTCGCGCCAGTGAAGCCCGTCACAGGTACCTGGATCACGCCGGTGACGCGCGATCCGCTCGACGTCCCGCTCGAAGACAAGGTGGCGCTGCTGCTCGCGACGAACGAGGCGGCGTTGAAGGTGGCCAACGTCCGGTTCGTCACCAGCAGTCTGGCGCTGCTGCGCGAGGTGAAGACGCTGCTGACGTCCGAGGGCACCAACGTCACCCAGACGATGATTCGCGTCGGACCGGATTTCTCTGCGACGGCGATCGGCAACGGCGACTTTCAAAGCTACGAGGAGGAGCTCGCTCCGCGTGGCTCGGGCTGGGAGTATGTCGAGTCGTTGAACATGCCTGGCAATGCCGAACGATGGGCGTCGCTCGCCGCCGAGAAGCTGACGGCGAAAAGCGTCCAGGCCGGTCAGTACGATTTGATTCTCGAACCAACCAATCTATGGCTGACGATTCACGAGTCGATCGGCCATCCCACCGAGCTCGATCGCGCAATCGGTGAAGAAGCCAACTACGCGGGCACGAGCTTCGTGGCACCGCCGGAGAAAGTCATCGGCCAGCTGCAGTACGGTCCGCCCATCATGAACATTCAGGCCGACCGTACCCAGGATGGCTCACTCAGTCGAGTGGCCTGGGACGACGAGGGTGTCCCGGCGGATCAGTGGCCGATCGTCGAGAAGGGCGTCTTCAAGGACTATCAGACGACGCGCGAGCAGGTGGCGCGGATTCAGAAGCTGACCGGCGTCACGCGGTCGCACGGCTGCTCGTTCGCCGAGTCATGGAATGCGGTGCAGTTCCAGCGCATGCCGAACATCTCGTTGCTGCCTGGCGACCAGGATCTCAGCGTCAACGACATCGTCGCGGCCACCGAGCGCGGCATTCTGATCAGGAACAGCGGGTCGTGGTCGATCGATCATCAGCGCTACAACTTCCAGTTCTCCGGGCAGGGCTTCTACGAGGTTCGCAACGGCAAGATCGTCGGCATGCTGCGCGACGTCGCCTATCAGAGCAACACGCCGGTGTTCTGGCGCTCGATGGACATGATTGGCGGGAAGTCGTCGTACTGGATGGGCGGCGCGTTCAATGACGGCAAAGGTGAGCCGTCGCAAATCAACTCGGTGAGTCACGGGTGTGTGCCGGCACGATTCCGGAACGTGACCATCCTCAATACCGCGCGGAGCTCGTGATGCCGCAGGCGCCGGGACCGTCCCTCGTCCTCGTCTCAGTTGCTCACTCGCGAGCAGGCGAAGGCGCTGGCCGATCGCGTGCTGGCTATGAGCACGGCCGATCAGACGCGAGTCGTGATCGTCAGCGCCTGGAGCGGCAACACGCGTTTTGCGGATGCCAGCATCACCACGTCCGGCGGCGTGACGGACACGACGCTCACCGTCATCGTGGCGGTCGGCAAGCGTCAGGCGTCGTCATCGACGAACGTACTGGACGAGGCAGCGCTCAAGCGAACCGTCGATCTCGCCATTCAACTGGCGCGGCTGTCGCCAGAGGATCCGGAGCTGCTGCCCGAGCTCGGACCGCAGACGTATCAGACCGTGAACGCGTTCGTCGAGAGCACCGCGGATCTCGATCCCGAAGCGCGTGCGTCGGCTGTGCGGCGCACGATCACCGCTGCGACGACGGCAGGCAAGCCGGCGGGTCAGATCTTTACCGCGGGCTATCTCGAAGCGAACGCGCGCGCGACGGCGGTCGCGACGAGCAATGGTCTCTTTGCGTATCACCGCTCGACCGACACCGACTATTCGGTGACGGCGCGGACGCCCGACGGTACCGGCAGCGGGTGGGCGCGGGCCGGCGCGCGCGACTGGAATGCGATCGACGCGGCGTCGATTGGCCGGATTGCCGCGCAGAAGGCTGTTGCCAGCCGCAGTCCGCAGACGATCGAGCCCGGCCTCTACACGGCGGTGCTCGAGCCGCAGGCCGTCAACGATCTGATCCCGCTGCTCGCCAATGCGCTGGCCGCGCGCAGTGCCGACGAAGGGCGCAGTCCGTTCTCGAAACCCGGCGGCGGGAACCGGATCGGCGAGAAGGTGACCGACGAGCGCGTCACGCTCTACTCCGATCCGACTGGACCGGGCCCTGCTGGCTGCGCCCTTCGACGTGCAGGGCCTGCCGATCGGCCGCATGGTGTGGATCGAGAAGGGCATCCTGAGGAATCTCGCCTACACGCGGTTCTGGGCACAGAAGCAGGGCACGCGTCCAACCGGCGCGCCGATGGCCGGAGGTCTGGCGCTGACCGGCGGCACGAAGAGCACCGAGGAGATCATCGCCGGCTGCGCGCGCGGGATCCTCGTCACGCACTTCTTCTACATCCGCTCGCTCGATCCGCGCACGGTGCTGCAGACCGGACTCACCCGAGACGGGACGTTCCTCATCGAAAACGGGAAGATCACGCGCTCGTTGAAGAACTTCCGCTGGAACGAGAGTCCGCTGCTGATGCTGAACCGCCTCGAGGACATCGGACGGCCCGAGCCGACCGAGGCCGGACGCCTGATGCCGGCGCTGCGCGTCCGCGACTTCAACTTCAGCTCGCTCTCAGAGGCCGTGTAGTCTTCGCGGACCTTCGGCCCGCGCGGACCAGGCACCAAGGACTAAAGCACCAGGGACGATCGTCTCAGGTTGACACTCGACCCGAGCGGGAGTAGGCTCCTGTCGTATGTCTACCCGAGGACGTGATGGGGCGATGGCGTTCACGCGGTGACGACGACTTTCGGCTCGAGGTCGAGGCGCATATCGCGCTCGAGACCGATCGGCTGATTGCCGAGGGCCGGTCTCCCGCGGACGCGCGCGCTGCGGCGCGCCGCGCCTTCGGCAATGTCACCGCGGCGTCCGAGCGCTACTACGAATCGCGCCGGCCGGCCTGGCTGATCGATCTGGGCCGCGACGTGCGCTACGGCGTCCGCCTGCTGACGCGACATCCGGGATTCACGATCGTCGCCGTCCTGACGCTGGCGCTCGGCATCGGGGCCAACACCGCGATCTTCTCGCTCATCAACAGCGTCATGCTCCGCCCGCTGCCGGTGCGCGACCCCGGCCGCCTGGCGGTCGTCGGCGGCATCGGCCGCGGCTTTCCCGCATGGGAGTGGCTGCAGCAGGACGCCGGCCGCTTCGAGCGTGTCGCGGCGTGGGGCTCCTCGCAATTCGATCTGTCATCGGGCGGGGAAACCCATTGGGTGGACGGGCTCTGGGCGAGCGGATCGTTCTTCGACACCCTCGGCGTGCCCGCCGTACTTGGCCGCACGCTGATCGACGCCGATGACGCGCGCGGTGCACAACCGGTCACGGTGATCTCGTACGCGTTCTGGCAGCGCGAGTTCGGAGGCGCCCGCGATGTCATCGGCCGTTCGCTTCCGATCAACCGCACCCACTTCACCATCATCGGCGTCACGCCGCCAGGATTCTTCGGACCCGTCGTCGGACGCACCTTCGATGTGGTGGTGCCGTTGAGCGCATTCGGGCTCATCATGCCCGAGGCCTGGCTCGACACGAACTTCGGCTTCCTCACGATGATCGCCCGGTTGAAGCCCGGCCAGACGCCGCACGAGGTGACCGCGGGTCTGGCGCCAATGACGCTGGTCCCTGCAGCCACCGAGCAGTCGTACTTCCGCGGGCAGTATGCCCGTCCGCTCTATACCCTTATGGCGGTCGTCGGCGTCGTGCTGCTCGTGGCCTGCGCGACGATCGCGAACCTTCTCCTCGCGCGTGCGACGGCGCGTCGTCAGGAGATGAGCGTACGGCTGGCCATCGGCGGTTCGCGGTGGCGGCTCGTCCGGCAGCTCCTCACGGAGTGTGTCGTCCTGTCGGTGTGCGGAGCAATCGGCGCGGTGGTGATCGCGTCGTTGGGCAGCCGCTACCTCGTGACACAACTCTCGGCGGAGAGCCTGCTGACCACGGGGCGCGTCGCGTACGGCAGCGCGAGGCTGTTTCTGGATGTGTCCATCGACTGGCACGTGCTGGTGTTTGCGACGATCGTGGCGTTGGGGACGGCGCTGCTGGTTGGCATCGCGCCGGCGTTGCGCGCATCAGGGATCGCGCCGATCGAGGCCATCAAGGAGAGTGGTCCCACGTCCGACAGTGGCGCGAAGGCCGCGAGCGGATTCGTGATCGCGCAGCTGGCGCTCTCGCTGGTGCTGGTCGTCGCGGCCAGCCTCCTGGTGCGGACGTTCTCGTCGCTGGCACACCTGCAACTCGGCTTCGAGCCCGATCGCGTGTTGATCGTCGATGTCGATGCCGGTCGCAGTCTGGTCGAGCCGGATGCGCGGCTCGCCCTGTACAGGCGGGCGCTCGACGTGGTTCGCGCGGTGCCCGGCGTCAGCGCCGCGGCGATCTCCAACGCGACGCCGGCGACACGCGGCGGACTGTTTGCGCCGGTGACGCTGGCCGGCGCGTCGCCGATCAACGCGGTGGTGATGGTCGTATCGCCAGGCGTGTTCCGCACCTTTGGCACACCGCTGTTGGCCGGCCGCGACTTCACCTCGGCTGACCGCCGCGCCGCGCCACCGGTCGTGATCGTGAATCAGAGCTTCGCGCGCAGCCTGCCGAAGGGTGTCGGCCCGGTGGGTGCGAGCATCGCAGTTCCGATGCGCGAGACGCCGTCGCGCATGCACATCGTCGGCGTAGTCGCCGACACCGCGGCCTGGCCGCTTCGCGATCCGATTCCACCGGCGGTCTTCCTGCCGCTCGAACAGGCCGACGAAATGCTGCTCGAGCTGTCGCTGGAAGAGCAAGGCCTCAGCCTGAGCGTGCGCGCAGACGATCGCCCGCCACAGCTGCTGACGCGCGCGATCGGGGCGGCGCTTGGCGACGTCGATCCGGGTCTGGCTCTGACCTTTCGATCGCCTGCCGACGAGATCGCCGCCTCGCTGACGCAGGAGCGTGTGGTGGCCGTGTTGTCCGGTCTCTTCGGCGTCCTCGCTGTCGGGCTCGCCGCGCTCGGACTCTACGGCGTCACCGCGTACGCCGTGGCCCGCCGCCGTACCGAGATCGGGATACGCATCGCGGTCGGCGCGGGGCCTCTGGACGTGGTCCGGCTGGTGCTCGGCCAGAGTATGGCGGTCACGCTCGCCGGCATCACGCTCGGACTCGCCGGCGCCGCCGCCGTGACGCGTTATCTCGAGGGTCTCCTGTTCGGGCTGACGCCGCTCGATCCCGGCACGTTCGCCGGCGTCTCACTGCTCTTCGTGGTCGTCTCGATGCTGGCCGCATTCATTCCGGCGCGCCGGGCCACGCGCGTCGATCCCGTCGTCACACTCCGCGCTGAATAGCCATACCCTCCATGATTCTTCAGCTCTGTCAGTGGATCGAGTCAACGAGCCTGAGCCAGGAGCTCGCGGGATCTGTCTGGACCTATCCCATCATCGAATCTCTGCACACGATTGGCGTAGCCGTGTTTCTCGGATTGCTTCTTGTCTGGGATCTGCGTCTGCTCGGGGTCATGTTCACGCGGGTGCCGGTCACTGAGATCTGGGCCCGTCTGATTCCGTGGATTGCCATTGGCGCGGTCTTCATGATGGGGACCGGCCTCGCGCTGTTCTGGGCCAAGCCTGTCTACTCCTGGGGGCACGTGTTCTTTCGCATCAAGGTCGCCGCGCTGCTCCTGGCGCTGGCCAACGCCGCCGCGTTCCACGTCGGCATCGAACGCCGAATCATCGACTGGGATCTCGCGCCCGCGCCGCCGCGCGCGGCACGCGCCGCTGGCGTCATCTCAATGGTGCTGTGGGCGGTGATCGTCGTCGCCGGCCGACTCATTGGATACAACTGGTTCCCGCAGCTCGTAACGTAGTGTCCGGCTTCAGCCGGACCCACGCAACGAAGAGAGAGCGACGATGTTGCAGGTCTTTCAGTGGCTCGAAGCCACCTATACGTCGGTGATCGACTCACAGCTTGCGACGTCGATTCACCTCTCCGTGTGGCTGTTTGCGCTGACCGAGGCCGCGCACCTGCTGGCGCTCGCCGTTGTCGGTTGCGCCGTGCTGGTGGTGGACCTGCGTATTCTTGGACTGGGCCTGACCCGGCAGCCGGTGGCGCATGTGGCCAGGGAAATGCGGCCTTGGCTGATCGCGAGCCTGGTCGGCATGGCGGCAACAGGGTTCGTGATGTTCGCGTCGCTCGCGGCGTCGAAGTACTACCTGCACCAGGCGTTCTGGACGAAGATGTGGCTGCTCGCCGCCGCGCTGACGCTGACCTTCACCGTCCGTCAGTGGATTGTGGCCGGCGACGACGCCCGTGCCCGTCACCCGCTGGCCAAGGTGGTCGCCGCGCTGTCGGTCCTTCTCTGGACGAGCGTCGCGTTGATGGGCCGCGCGGGACTGGGATACGACCTCTACTAGGATCGCAGGCCGGTCCAGAAGGACCGGCCCTACCCGTCGCTCCGCTCGCGGGACGGCGATGTTCGCACCCGGACATGGCATCTCAGCCGACCTGTCAGATTACCTGCGATTCGGACGATTGCCTTGCGGTCCTCTGCTTGCATAGCCAGACTATGTCAGCATGGCACGCGACGCGATACCACCCGGCACTCTCCACCTGCTGATTCTGCGAACGCTCGCCCGCGACGGCGAGCTCCACGGCTTCGAGATCGCCGACGCGATCGAGCGCACATCGGAATCGGTGCTCGTCGTCGAAGAAGGGTCGCTCTATCCGGCGCTCCAGCGGATGCTCGTCAACGGCTGGGTCACGGCGGAATGGGGCACGACCGGCGGCAATCGCCGCGCCCGCTACTACCAGATCACGCGCGCCGGCCGAAAGCAGCTCGAGGCCGAGGAGCAGCAGTACCTGCGCATCGCCGGCGCGATTGCCCGCGTGCTGCAGGCGGTGTGAGCGATGTCCATCCTCTCCACTCTCGGCCGGCGCTGGCGCGCGCTCGTTCGTCGCGACGAACTGCAGCAGGGTCTCGACGAGGAGATGCGCCTCCATGTGGAGTTGCGCAGTGAACGTTTGCGGGCCGCCGGTCTGTCGCCGGAGGAGGCGCGCGCCGCTGCCCGCCGCCGCTTCGGCAAGTCGCTGCGGATCCGCGAAGAGAGCGTGGACGTCTGGGGCTGGCGATGGATCGAACAGCTCGGGCAGGACGTCCGCTTTGCTGCTCGCACGCTGCGCAAGAGTCCAGGGTTCACCGCGACCGTCATCCTCACACTGGTGCTGGCGACCGGCGCAACGACGTCGATCTTCAGCGTCGTCAACGGTGTACTTCTGCGCCCACTGCCGTTTCCCGATCCGGACAGGCTCGTACAGATCTACGGGCGGACCTGGGTGTCTGACCTCGGGCTGTCTGCGCCCGATCCCGTCGAAGGTCCCGTAGGCACCATCGAGCTCGCGCAGTTTGCCGCGCAGAGCCAAACGTTCGAAGCCTTCGCGGCCTACGACCTGGAGACGCGCCATCTCGATGGCTCCGACGGCCCCGAGCGGTTGACGGCCGTTTCGGCCGACCGCGAGTTCTTCTCGGTGCTGGGCGTCGAACCCGCAGCCGGCCGAACATTCCGTCCCGACGATCCGCTCGACGTCGTCGTGATCAGCGGACGGTTGTGGCAGCGGCGCTTCAATAACGATCCGACAGTCGTCGGCCGGAAAGTGACGCTCGACGGACGGCCGTACACGGTCATCGGCATCATGCCGGGGCGATTCCAGTTTCCCTACAGGGCCGCGTCCTTGATGGATGGCGCGCAGCCGGAGTCGCGCACCGACGTGTGGGTGCCAGCGCCGTCGCTCGCACCGCTGCCCAACAACGTGCCACGACGACGAGCCCGCGTGACCGGCCGATTGAAGCCAGGAGTGTCCGTGGACGCGGCAGCCGCGGAGTTGCGCGTCATCGCGCAACGCGTCGAGTCGGAACTGTACGCGGGCACCGACCGGCGAGTCGGTGTTCGTGTGCGCCCGCTGTCGGAGGAAGTCGTCGATCCGATGCGGCGTTCGTTGTGGGTGTTGCTCGGCGCGGTGACGCTCGTGCTCGCCGCGGCCTGCGCCAACATTGCCAATCTGGTGCTGGCGCGGATGACGGTCCGCGCCGGCGAGGTTGTCACACGCACCGCTCTCGGGGCCGGTGCGTTTCGACTTGTGCGTCAGTTCATCGCGGAAGGATTGATGCTGGCGCTTGCCGGTGGAGCCGGCGGCGCGCTGCTGGCAGTCTGGGGCACTAACCTCCTCATCACGCTCGCCGCTGCGAAGATTCCGCGTGCCCACGAGGTGACGCTCGACTGGCGAGTGTTTGCCGTGTTGTTCGCCGCCTGCGTCGTGATGGCGGCCATTTTTGGTGTCGTCGCGGCCTATGCAGCGTCGAAGGCAGGCGGTCAGCTCGCGAAGGAGTCAGGCCACGCAACGATGGGACGGGCCTACGGCCGTGTCCGTGACGGGCTCGTCGTCGCCGAAGTGTCGCTCGCCTTCATCCTCGCGATCGGAGCGGCGGTCGTCGCGCGCGAGGCGATGCGTCTGCGATCGGTGCCCTCAGGCGTCGTCACCGACAACGTGGTCACCCTGCATCTCACGCCTCGCACCGATGCCCGGAATTACTACGCGATTGAACAGCGCGTCGCCGCGTTGTCAGGCGTACGGGGAGCCGGGTTCACACAGCTCGTCCCGCTGCAGAACTGGGGCTGGGCAGGCCGACTTCCGTGTGCGTGGACGCATGATGCCCGGACGCCCGACCGCCGGGTTGCGATACATCACGCCCGGATATGTCCGCGCGATGGGCATTCGCCTGGTGCAGGGCCGCGAGTTCACACTTCAAGACCAGGAGGGAGCGCCACGAGTGATCGTGGTCAACGAAGCTCTCGTGCGCCGGTATCTCCCGAATGAGGATCCGATCGGTGTTGACCTCGATCGCGGGACGATCGTTGGTGTCATAGGCGACGTGCGCCAGGCGGGGCTCGATCGGCCGGCGGAGCCGGAGATCTTCTACCCGGCCGCACAGAACGTGACGATGGCCAGCGACATCGGGATGTCGCTCGTGGTCCGGACCGACGGTCCGCCGGAAGCCGTTGTTGGACAGATTCGCAACGCTGTGCGGGAGGTCAATCCGCGTCTCGCCATCTTCAACGTCAAGACGATGGACGATGTGATGGCCGATT
Organism: uncultured Acidobacteriota bacterium; assembly: GCA_963728305.1. Taxonomy (GTDB): domain Bacteria; phylum Acidobacteriota; class Vicinamibacteria; order Vicinamibacterales; family UBA2999; genus Gp6-AA40. The sequence continues at coordinate 125,974 of CAVSKE010000045.1, read as the reverse complement.
CGATGTGGGAGGTGAACCTCTATCGATGGTTGATCACGATGTTCGCGACACTCGCCCTCGTGCTCGCCGCGGTCGGCTTGTTCGGCGTCATGTCGTACACCGTCACCGCCCGCATTCGTGAATTCGCGGTACGTCTTGCTCTGGGCTCGCATCCGACGGGGCTGGGACGACTCGTTCTGCGGCGTGGCGCGTGGCTGGCTGCGGTGGGGCTGGTGCTGGGCGCAATCGTCATCGAGCAACTGCTACTGGCCTTCGGCTCGCTGCCGATCGGCGGCCGTCCCGATGCCGTGATCTATGTCGCCGTCGCGACGCTGCTCCTTGTGCTCGCGCTCGCCGCCTGTCTGGTTCCAGCAATCCGCGTCGCGTCGATCGATCCAGTCACGGCGCTGCGCCAGCAGTGACGTGTTACCCGAACACCAGCGCGGTCTTCGTCGTCGAGTTCGGATCGACCCAGTCGCCAAGATCGCGCTGCAGCACCTCGAAGACGTTGAAGGCACGGCTGGCGACCTTCCCGCTATATTGCCCGCCGGGATTCCCGTAGCGAAAGCTGAACTCCACTGCCACGGGAGGACTGGCCGTGTGGCCATGTTCGTACCAGACAATAAGGGCGCATTCCGCTTCGACCCGCGGTTTGGCGCCGATCGTCAGGATCGGCCCCGTGAGGACCACTTCGCGAACCGTGAGACCGTTGACCGGACGAAGGCTGAAGATTGCCGTCAACCTTACCGAGCCGCTTCTGGAGATCCGGGAACACTGCCGACACCGCATCGAGCGTGTGCGGCACGTCCTTCCTGCCAACGCGTCCCCTCGTTCGAGAAGCCGTACAGCGAGATGAACGGGGCTTTGACGTCTTCCTCGAATTTGATCTGCCGCACGTATGCGCCGGCTCTTCATCTGACGGGCTTCGGCCACGTATCGATCGGGATGGCGAAACTTGAGGGTGACCTCCGGCCGGCCACCTTCGAGTCTGCGGCGGACGCGAAAGACGTAACCGGCCGCCCACAGGTGTCGCGCCTGGCTATCCAGAAATGGACGAGCCGCTGCCGGCTCGATCGTGTCAAGGACTCCCTCAACGCTCGGGACGAACGGACTCGATGGCACCGGCGAAGTCCTCCCACAGTTGCCCCGCCGTGGCGAGCAGCTGCGCCTCGTCGCCGGCAAATCGTGCCGCTTGCAGCATCAGCTTGTACTCGCGAGAGCTCACCCTGCGGGTCTTCATCCGTCTACCCTCCGTCGAGCCCGAATCATATAATCGCCACCTGTGCCAATCGGGACGCCATTCCACGAGCGCACGTTCGCATTGTGCGAGTCGCTGAGCTACCGCGACTGGTCGGGGTACTACACCGTCAGTACCTATGAAACGCACCACGAGCACGAGTACAACGCGATCCGGAACGCTGCGGCGCTGATCGACATCTCGCCGCTCTTCAAATACGTCGTCACCGGCCCGGATGCCGCGCGGCTGGTCGACCGCGTGATTACGCGCGACGTCCGCGCGATGGACGTCGGCCAGGTGTTCTACACACCGTGGTGCGACGAGCAGGGCATGGTCATCGACGATGGCACGGTGTCGAGGCTCGATGAGCAGCGGTTTCGCTGGACGTCGGCGGATCCCACTCTTCGGTGGCTGACGCAGAACACGACCGGCCTTCGCGTGGATATCGACGACGTGTCAGAGACGACTGCGGCGTTGGCGCTGCAGGGGCCGATGGCTGCGAGTGTGGTGCGCGCCGCGGCCGACGCCGACATCGATACGTTGCGCTACTTCCGCGTGACTCACGGGCATATCGCGGGCGTGCCAGTGGATATCTCCAGGACCGGCTACACCGGCGACCTGGGCTACGAGATCTGGATGCCGAGCGACCGCGCCGTCGATGTGTGGGACGGGCTGATGGCCGCCGGGCAGGCATTCGAGCTGAAGCCTGCGGGCATGCTCGCCCTGGATGTGGCGCGCACCGAAGCCGGCCTGCTGCTGCTCGACGTGGACTACGTAGGCAGCCGCAAGGCGCTGATTCCGTCGCAGCGATACTCGCCGTACGAGATGGGGCTGTCGCGCCTCGTGTCGCTCGACAAAGGTCCGTTCGTCGGCCGTGCCGCGCTTGCCGAGGAGCGCCGCCGCGGGCCGCGCCGCCAGATCGTCGGCCTCGCCGTCGAGTGGTCCGAGGTGGAGGCGCTCTACGAGAAGAAGGGACTGGCGCCGGTGGCGCCGGCCGCCACATCACGCGTCACCGTACCGGTGGTCCGCGGCCACAAGCAGATCGGGCGCGCCACCACGACCGCATGGTCGCCGACGCTGAAGCGCCTGATCGCGCTCGCGACGATCGACCAGCCGCACTACGAAGAAGGCACCCGCGTCGAATTTGAGATGACCGTCGAAGGTGTGCGTCACTTCGTCGGCGCGACGGTGGTGCGAACGCCGTTCTTCAATCCGCCTCGGAAGACAGCAACGCCTCCGGGGTAAGAACTTTCCACTTATCCACTTTTCCAGTTCTCCACTTGCGAGATCGTCTCTTCGCCGTCGCCTGCGCGTCGATGCTGGTGTACGGCATTGTCCTCAGTCTGCCGGGCACGGTGCTCGGTCTCCCCGAGACGGCCGCCGAATTGGGGCTCACGCTGACCAGCCGCGGGTCGCTGATCTCGGCGCTGTTCGTTGGACTGTTGCTCGGCAGTCTGCTCTCAGGCCCGGTGGTCGACGCGCTTGGATACCGAGCCTCGCTGGCGCTGTCGTCGGGACTCGTGGCGCTCGCGATGCCGCTGCTCGCCGTGACGCGAACGCCGCTGCTCGCCGGAGCCGCGATCGTCGCGCTTGGTGTGGCGTCTGCCGGCATGAACACCGCGTCGAACGCGCTGTCGTCCGAGCTGTTTCCCGGCCAGCGCGCACGGCGCATGAACCGTCTGGCGATTCTGGTCGGCATTGGCGGCGTGATGATGCCGGTCATCACGGTGTTGTCATCGGTGGTGGTGTCCTGGCGAGCGATCGTCGTGGCTGGTGGCGCGCTGGCCTTGCTCGTCGCGCTGGCCTGTGCGTGGGTTCCACCGGCGTCGATCCCCATACGTCCGCATTCGCTCGGACAGGCCGTTCGTCGCTTCGCGCGCCAGCCAGGTTTCGTCTGGCTCGCCGCTGCGCTGCTGCTTGGCGGGGGAAACGAGGCAGCCCTGGCCGGATGGATCTCGACGTATCTGCAGGCAGCGGGATTCAGTGCGTCGGCGTCGACCTGGGTGCTCGCCTCGCACTGGCTCGGTCTCATTGTGGCGCGGGTGACGCTGTCACCCCGCGTCGAGCGAACGAAAGCCGTTGCCGTCTTCCGTTCGGCGCTGGCCGCCGCCGTCTGTATCACCGTCTTTGTCATCGTCCACTCGTACGCGTGGCTCGCTGTCTTGCCGTTCGTCATCGGCTTTGCCATCGCGCTGGCCGTACCGACGATGCTGGCGCTCTCGGGCGACCGGTATGCCGGCCACGCGGGAGCCTTGTTCGGGCTGCTGCTCACGCTCTTGCAGGTAGGTGGCATCGCGATGCCCGCCGCAATCGGTTTCATCTCGGATCGCGCCGGCTTGCGCCCCGGAATGGCGCTCCTCGTGTTCAGTTGTCTGTCCGTGGCGCTGCTCGTGCGGCTGCCATCGGGCACGGATCGGGTAGAATCCTCGTCCACTTCTGAGGAGACGGCATGATTCCAGAGCGCTATGCACCGACTACGTACGCGCTGTTCCGCATCGTGTTTGGCTTCCTGTTCCTGTGTTTTGGTCTGCAGAAGATGTTCGGCCTGTTCGGGGGGCAGGTACCGCCGCTGGCCAGCCTGCAAGGCGCGGCCGGCGTCGTCGAGACCGTCTGCGGTCTGCTGGTGATGCTCGGCCTGTTCACGCGGCTGGCCGCGTTTCTCGCCAGTGGCGAGATGGCCATCGCGTTCTGGTACATCCACGTGGCAATGGTCGGCATGCCCAAGCTGGGCATCCCGGCGGGACTCGTGCCGTTGAACAACGGCGGGGTGGATTCAGCGGCGTTCTGTTTTGCGTTCCTCTACATCTGCTCGCGAGGCCCCGGCATCTGGAGCCTTGACGGCATGATGAAGCGTCCCAGGTAACGTCCACTGGGCTCCATCCTCTCCGCTGACGCCCGCGCGGGATTGATTGCCGATCTCCGCGCGTGCGTCGGTGATCGCTGTACGACCGCGCCTGCGCAGATCGAGCAGCACAGTCACAGCGAGTCGTGGCACCCGCCCGGTGAACCGGACGTCGTCGTCTTCCCGCTGACGACCGACGAAGTCTGCGCGGTGATGAAAGCCGCGGCCCGCCACAAGGCGCCGGTGGTGCCCTTTGGCGCCGGGTCCTCGCTCGAGGGGCACGTGAACGCGCTGCAGGGCGGCGTGTCCATCGACCTGTCTCGCATGAATCGCGTGCTGCGCGTCAGCGTCGACGATCTCGACGTGACTGTCGAAGCCGGCATCACCCATCGTCAGTTGAACAAGGCGCTGGTGAACACCGGCGTCTACTTCTGGGTCGATCCCGGCGCGGACGCCACGATCGGCGGCATGGTGGCCACCGGTGCGTCGGGCACCACAACGGTTCGATATGGAACGATGCGTGAGACCGTCCGCGGTCTGACCGTGGTGCTTGCCGACGGGCGCGTCATCCGGACCGGCGGGCGCGCGCGAAAGTCGTCGGCGGGATACGACCTGACGCGTCTCTTCGTCGGCTCGGAGGGAACGCTCGGCGTGATCACCGAGATCACGCTGCGCGTGCACGGCTTGCCCGACGCGATCTCGGCTGCGGTGTGTCCCTTCGACTCGATGGAAGGCGCTGTGCGGACGGTCATCACGACGATCCAGCTGGGAATTCCGGTTGCCCGAATCGAGCTGCTCGACGAGGTGATGATCGATGCGGTCAACCGCTACTCACACCTGTCGCATCCTGTGAAGCCGACGCTGTTCTTCGAGTTTCACGGCACCAGCGACGCCGGCGTCCGCGAGCACGCCGCCTCGGTCCAGGAGATTGCCGCCGAGCATGGTGCCGGCGAGTTCCAGTGGGCGACGACCACCGAGGCGCGCGCGAAGCTGTGGCAGGCGCGGCACAACACGCTGTATGCGGCGCGGGCGATGCGTCCTGGCGGAAAGTCGTTCGTCACCGACGTCTGCGTGCCGATCTCGACGCTCGCCGCGTGCATTCTCGAAACCAAGCAGGACCTGGCGTCGTCGCAGGCGTTCGCGCCGCTCGTCGGACACGTCGGCGACGGGAACTTTCATCTGAACTTCGTCTTCGATCCCGACGACCCCCATCAGCTGGCGGAAGTGAAGTCGCTGAACGGCCGCCTCGTGCATCGGGCGCTGGCGATGGGAGGCACCAGCACCGGTGAGCACGGCATCGGCATGGGCAAGATCGATTACCTGATCGAGGAGCACGGCGATGCGCTCGAGGTGATGAAGGCGATCAAGCGCGCGCTCGATCCTGAGAACCGGATGAACCCGGGAAAGCTGTTTCGGTAGGCGCCGGGTTGTCGAGGCGGGCCTTAAGACCCGCCTCCACGAATCACATCGCCCAGCGCGGCGACCGCGTCCGTCAGCTGATCGTCGCGTAGATATGGCGCCGGTCCCATTCGCAGTACGTCGCCGCGGGCATCGACGAAGACCCCTCGTTCGCGAAGGTCATGCGCCAGCCTGCGCGCGTGCGGCGAGCGAATCGCGAGGAATCCGCCGCGCCGCTCCAACGACATCGGTTCGATCTGTGCCACCGACGGGACGATGTCGAGCTGCTCGAACGCGGAGACGAGCAGCCCGACCTGCTGCTGGTTGACACGACGGAGCTCGCTGGGTGTCAGTCCCTGCCGCTGATGGAAGTCGAAGACGGCGGCGGCGCGATAGTGCGACGTCGGATCGTAGGTGGCGCCGGCGAACGCCGCGGCGCCTTCTCCGAACGTGACCCGTTCGTGTCCCGTCGCCTCGATCGCGTCGAACTCCGCGAACCATCCGGTCAGAATCGGGCGCAGACGGCAGCCGTCCGGCACGCGCAGGAAACAGTTGCCCTCGCCAAGCTGGCAGTACTTGTAGCCGCCGCCGGTGACGAACGCGTGCTGCAGTCCCATTGAGCTCACGTCGAACGGCACAGCGTTGAGGTGGTGATACGCGTCAACGAGCAACTCGGCGCCACGTGCCGCACAGGCCGCAGCGACGCGATCCAGCCCCGGCACGATCTCCGCAGTCTCGAAGAGCACCGACGACACCAGCACCGCGAGCGTCCGATCGGTCACGTCGCGCCGCCAGGCGCTCGGCGAGCGTGTCCACCGGATGCGCGGCGACCTTCGTCACCTCGATCCCTTCGTCGGCGAATCGGTCCATCTGGCGGCGGATCGTGTGGAACTCGCCGTCGGTCGTCACCAGACGCGGCCGCGTGCGGAATGGCAGCGCTGAGAGCCAGCGCGTGACGAGCTCGTGCGTGTTCTGCCCCAGCGCGATGTTGGCGGAGCTGTCGCCGAGCAGGCGGGCGAATCCGGCTCGCACGAGGGCAGCCTGCTCCGCGGCACGTTCCCACTTGTCGTCCACGAGGACCGCCGCGTCGAGCCAGCCGCGCTGCTGCGCCTCGAACCCCACGTCCGGCCACGCCTGATGCGAATGCCCGGTCAGCAGCAACCGTTCGCCGACGCGAAAGCGCGAATAGTGCGGGGCCAGTGGGTTGGCAGGAGCCATCAACGCCGCCTATGCTACGCTGCTGCCGCCTGAGGAGGCCTCATGATTGCTCGTCTTCTTCGACTGATCTGCGTCGCGCTGATCCTCGCGATCTCGACCGTTGCCGCGGCGCAGGTTCGCATCGTCCAGACCAATTCGGGCGGCGACAACATCCATCTCATCGATCCCTCGTCCAACGCCATCGTTGGTGAGGTCAAGGGTGTTCCGATCAACCACGGCGCGGCGGCAGATCCCGACGGTCGCCGGTTCTACTTCAGCAGCGAGGCGGAGCAGACGCTGCACGTCGTCGACGGCAAGACGCTGCAGACGACGAAGAAGATTCCGCTGACCGGACGTCCGAACAACATCTCGATCGCCAAGGATGGCAGCCGCGTGTACGTGGGCATCGTCTCGGCGCCAGGCGCGGTCGACGTGATCGACACCAAGACGCTGGAGCGGGTGAAGAGCATTCCGACGAAGGGCGGGATCCACAACGTGTACGTCACACCCGATGGCCGTTACGTCATCGCAGGATCGATTGCCGGCCGGCTGATGACGGTCATCGATCAGAAGACGGACGAGACGGCATGGACGCTGTTCGAGGAAGGCGTCCGGCCGATGGCGTTCGAGGTGAATCCCGACGGATCGACCAGGCGCGTGTTCGTTCAGCTGTCGAACCTGCACGGGTTCGCCATCGTGGACTTCGCGCAGCGCAAGGAAGTCGGCCGCATCACGCTGCCCGACGACATCCCGGCGGAGAAGGTCGACAAGGGCCCGTTCAACGCCTCGCCGTCGCATGGCCTCGGCGTCGCGCCTGACGGCAAGACGTTGTGGGTGACCAGCCGTCCGAACGCGCGCGTCTACACGTATTCGCTGCCGGACCTGAAGCTGCTGCCGAATCCTGTCGATCTTGGTGGCCGTCCCGACTGGGTCACGTTCACGCCAGACAGCAAGCTGATCTACATCACCACTGAGAACACCGATATCGTCCACGCGATCGACGTGACGTCCCGCAAGGAAGTCGCGCAGATCAAGGTGGGCAAGGCGCCGAAGCGCAACATCACGGTGGTGATGCGGTGAGGAGATGGCCGGTCCAGAAGGACCGGCCCTACTTGCCGAGATGCTGGGCGAGGTAGTCGGCCAGCGTCTCGATCTCGGGCGTCTTCAGATCGGCGCCGTACTCGACCATCGTGACAACGATGTCGCGCCACTGCGCGCGGCTGTAGTAACCGCGGAACTTGGTGACCTCGCTCAGTTCGTGGCACGAGGTGCAGCGGGATTCGAGAATCTTCTTGCCCTCGCCGTCCGGCAGGTCTTCATTCGGCGTCGATGATTGAGTCGAAGCGGGCGCCGCCAGGAGCGCCGCTACGAAGAGCACAGCCGCCGCACGCACGAGAAAAGTCACGCCCTCCATTTTACAAACGCGAACGGATCTCCCACAGATCCGGAAACAGGTTCTGCCCGAGCGTCGTGCGCAGATATGCGGCTCCCGACGAACCTCCTGTCCCTGGCTTCACGCCGATCGTCCGCTCGACCATGCGCACGTGGCGGTATCGCCACTCCGGCGAATGCCTTCGTCGAGATCGACGAGCCGTTCGCAGAGCGCCTGCGTCTTGGCATCCTTGCGGTACGACGTTCACGAGGATGTCCTGGATCTCGGGTGACGGACTGACTGGCGTGGTCACGTCGCGCGTGAGTTGGGCGGCCGGCACCGGATAGCCCTCGCGCGCGAGGTAGTGGAGGAAGGCATCCCACAACGTCGGCTCGCGGTATCGGCGCTCGAGTGCCGCGCGGGCGCGACTGTCCGCGGCAAACCGCGCGATAGCCGACTCGCGTCTTCGCGCCGAGCACGAACTCGATCTGCCGGAACTGGTCGGACTGGAATCCGCTCGCGGCGTCCAGCCGCGACCTGAACGACAGGAACTCCAGCGGCGTCATCGTCTCGAGAATGTCGAGCTGTGCGACCAGCACCTTGAGGATCGTCAGAATGCGCTTGAGCGTGTGCTGTGCGCGGTGAGGCTCGTCGCTCCGTGAGCAGTGCCGCGACGCGATCGAGCTCGTGCAGCAGCTCCTTGAACCACAGCTCGTACACCTGGTGAATGACGATGAAGAGCAGCTCGTCGTGTTCGGGGCCGTCGGCACGCGGCTGCTGCAGCGAGAGGAGCTCGTCGAGCTGCAGATAGGTGGCGTAGGTGACCGACGGGTTCGGTGTGGTCATGACTCCTCCGGCACTTCCAAGTCCGACGGCGCGCATCAGCGCGATGGCGTTGCTGCGCGTGACCGGGCCGGTCTTCAGTCGATAGTCGAAGCGCAGCTCCTGGCCGTCGAACCAGTCCTCGAAGTGCACGTTCACCGCGCGCGGCGAGAGCTCTCGCGCGATGCCGGCCAGCGCGAGATCGTGCGTGGTGATGAGACCGACGGCGCCGTGATCCAGCAGGCTGCGCAGGACGCCCGATGAGCCGATCAGGCGATCGTGCGAGTTGGTGCCGTGAAAGAGCTCGTCGAGCAGGAAGAGCAGCGGCACCGGACCGCGCGAGACGTCAGCGATCTCGCGGATGCGGGTGATCTCCGCGTAGAAGCGCGACCGTCCCTCCTGCAGCGAGTCCTGGATGCGCAGCGTCGCGCCGATCACCAGCGGTGACAGGCGCAGCGATTCTGCACGCACGGGAGCGCCGGCCAGCGCCAGCACGGTGTTGATACCCACCGTGCGCAGCAGCGTGCTCTTGCCCGACATGTTCGAACCGCTCACCACGAGTAGTTGCGTGGGCGCGACGCAGCGCGACGTCGTTGCGCACGCCTCGCGCCGCCGGCAGCAGCGGGTGCCCGAGTCCACGTCCGTCGAAGACGCCGATTCGCTCCGCGAGGGACAGGTCGACGATCTCGCGGAAACGGATCGTCCGGGTGCTCGAATCGATAGGCCGACAGCGAGGAGAACGCCTCGAGCTCGCCGACTGCGTCGATCCACAGCCGCAGATGATGGCCGTGCGCGCGGCGCCATTCCTCGATTGCCCACGCGACGTGCGTGCCCCACATGAACGGCAGCGAGAAGATCAGGAAGAAGAGATTGTGCTGCCAGTCGTGCAGTTCGACGAGGCGGTGCAGCGCGCGAATGGCGCGCGACGCATCGGTGCCGCCACTCTCGAGATGTCGCTGCAGCGCGACCAGCCGCGGCGATGTGAGCGGCTCGCGTTCCATGCGCTCGAGCAGTTCGCCGAGGACGTCGAGATCGCGGGCGGCTCTATCGGCGCCGTGAGAGACGCGCTCGACACGCTTCTGCTGCGGCCACGCGAACAGGACCTGCACCACCAGCACGATCGACATCGGCACCGAGTTGTTCGTCATCAGCCAGAAGATGAGCGTGACGATGAACGCGGCCGTGATGGCCCATGCGACGTATCGAAGCCAGTGAGGCGAGAGGAGAGGCGGTGCCTGGCCCCACTCGACCAGCCAGTCGCTGCGCAGCGCCGCCGCGTCGGATCCGACGACCGCGACTGATTCCCGGAAATCGAGCGACGAGCTGAGCTCGGCGATCGCCTGCTGGCGTTCGGTGACCTCGGGGGGCGCGGCCGCCGTCTTGAGCCACGTCGCGAGAGCGTCTTCCCCGGCCCGCGTCCGCGCGATCGACAGGAGCTCGAAGAGCGATCCGCGGCCGAAGAGGTCGAGGTCGTTGGCGTAGAGGTGGTGCTCGTCAACGAAGCGGTCGCCGTGGGAGCCGCCGCCACATCCATCGATCCTCGATGCGCGCGAGGCCGCGCTCGTAGAACGCAATCGCCCGGGCTGCGGCGTCGCGGGCGCGAATCACGCGGTCGTGGCGCCGGATGAGGACGACGAGCACGACAACCGGCAGCGATCAGCCAGAGCGCGGACAGCATCCTCGAGCGAGGCCAGTACCGCGACCAGCACCAGCACGCCGAACGTCGCCGAGCCGCGCCTGGCTGAATCGCAGGTCCGAGGCGGTGAGGGCGGTGTGGGTCGCGCCGCGCGCCTCGAGTCGCGCGCGGTATTCGTCGGCCGGGGGGCGGGGGGACACGCTGTGATTATGTCGTGTGGGATGTCGGGGGGTCAGACCCGGGGTCAGACCCCAATCTGGTTGGAGGCAGACGGAGGTCAAAAGAACCAGGACTTCGTCGAATTCGTTCAACTAATTATGTTACATTACAAACATAATAATGTAATGGATCTAAATGTGATCCGCGGCAGAACAGCGGCCGAAATCGCCTACTCGATCGAGCGTCAGGCGCGCGCGGCGGACCGCGACGAGCAGCTGCCAACCATCCGCGAGCTGGCCGCGACGCTCCGCGTGAGCCCGGTCACCGTCGCCGCGGCGTATCGTCTGCTCCATTCGCGCGGGCTTGCGGTGGGCCACGGGCGGCGCGGCACCCGGCTGCGGGCCCACTCTGTCCCACAACTCCCCACCCTTCGATCGACGCGCCCGGCAGACGGAGTCCTCGATCTCACGACCGGCAACCCGGACCCGGCGTTCCTCCCGTCGATCGACACCGCGCTGCGCGGCCTGCACGTCGACACCCACCTGTACGGCGATCCGGCGGAACTGCGGTCGCTCATCGCCTTTGCAGCCGCCGAGTTCGAGGCCGACGGCATTTCAGCGGCATCCGTCACGGTGACGAGCGGGGCTCTCGATGCCACCGAACGGGTGTTGCGCGAGCACACCCGCGCCGGCGACCGCGTCGTGGTCGAGGATCCGACGTTGCCCGGCTTCCTCGATCTGATCGCCTCACTCGGCCTGACGCCACAACCGTGTGCCATGGACCACGAGGGACTGCAGCCGGACGCCTTCGATCGCGCACTGTCCCCGCAAACGAAGGCCGTCATCGTCACACCGCGTGCGCAGAACCCGACCGGAGCGGCGATGAGCACGCGCCGCGCGGCCGACCTCTCACGACTGCTGCGCCGCCGGCCGCATGTGGTCCTCATTGAAATCGATCCCGTCGGTCCGGTGGCGAGTACGCCGATGGGGACGCTCACCGATCCACCACCCGAGCACTGGGTGTCGGTGAAGTCCACCTCGAAGTTCCTGGGACCCGATCTCCGCGTGGCTCTCGTTGCCGGCGACGAGACGACGATCGCGCGTGTCGAGCGGCGCCAGGCGTTGGGCGCACGTTGGGTCAGCCATCTCCTGCAGAGGCTGACGCTCACCTTGTGGTCGGATCCGTCGAGTGGACGACGATTCGCGCGCGCGGCGGACGTCTATACGCAGCGGCGGCAGGCGCTCGTTGATGCGCTGGCAGCGCACGAGATCGCGGCATACGGCCGATCAGGACTCAACGTCTGGATTCCGGTGCGTGAGGAAACGGCGACGGTGCAGGCGCTGGCCGAGCGCGGGTGGGGTGTGGCGGCCGGCGAGCGCTTTCGTCTCAGAAGCGTGCCGGCGATTCGCGTCACCACATCGGCTCTGGTGCCGGACGACGCGCAGCGGTTTGCCGCGGATTTCGTGGCGGCTCTTCGTTCACGAGCAGCGGCGCCTGCGTGAGCCGCGGCTCGATGGCGCGATTGAGGAACTGCACCAGCGGCGACACCGCTTTGAACACCTTGAGCAGCTCCGTATAGAAGCGGCGGCTCGTCGCCAGCGACGCCTCGTATTCGCACGAGCCGAGGAACTGCTTGAACTGCAGGTAATGCGACGCCGGATGATCCTTCGAATAACCCAGCGGGACGCGGGTCAATCGATCGCCGGTGAGCTCGCCGACCGCCTTCGTGAATGCGGGTGCCGTCACCACCTTGTGCAGACCGCGCGGATGTGTCGCCGCGATCTGCGCACGGATGTCGTGGAGATCGGCAGTCGTCGGCATATACATGCCGCCGCCCATCCACACCCAGCCGGGTGCGATCTCGAAGTAGAGGCCGGCCCCTTCGCCCTTCGGCACGCCGCGAAGCGGAAAGCGCGCCGCGACGTGCGTCTTGTACGGCGTCTTGTCGCTGCTGAAGCGCGTGTCACGGTAGACGCGAAACAGCGACATCTTCGGATCGGCAATGAGCTCGGGCGCGAACTTCCGCAGATCGACGGCAAGCCTCTCGAGCAGCGTCACCATCGGCGCGCGCACGTGCGTCTCGTACTCCTCCTTGCGCGGCTGGAACCACTCGCGACGGTTGTTGCGCTTCAGCGCGCGGAGAAACGAGAGCGTCTTCGGAGTAAACATCAGGTCAGGTTATACGCGAGCTCATGAATCGCGAAACGGATCGGCGCGGCGGCCTGTGGCTTTTCGAAGATAGCGTTCGACGATGCCCCAGAGCAGGAACAACGGTCCGAGAAGGGCCGACGAGTAGATCGCGATCGTGGTCCCGCCCGGGCCGATGAGCTTCAGAAGGATCTGATTGCGGAACGGGTCGTCGTTCACTAGATACGTCCACGTGGATGATGGTCCCTTGATCCCTGCCGCTCCCAGTTCGAGGCCGGTAGCGCCGACGGTGACGAGTGCCAACGTCTCCAGTACCGCCCTGTCGATCGTCTCTTCAACGGAGCGGAAGGCGGCCATTACATCCGACGTGAAACGGCTCAAGGGATCCATGCCGCCAAGGCTGACGAGGTGAATGCCCTCTCGCAGGTCGGCGCAGTAGGCCAGGTGCTCGCGCCACACGCGGTCGATGTGGAAGAGCGTCACCGTACGCTCGGCACGTTCGACGTCGTCCTCGCTGGACGAAGCCACCAGCGTCTCGTAGCGTTCGGCCGCGGCGTTCTTCCAGACGTCGGGCGCCTCATCCCCGTGCAGCAGCGACTGTCGCCGCTCCATGAGGACGCGATGCTGATCTTCGACCACCGACGAGTAGCGTGAAAGCGTCTTGCGGACTTCGAAGTTCTGCCCTTCGATGATGCGCTGCGACCGGGCGATTTCCTCGCTGACGACAGGATTGTCGATGGGCTGATCCGGCGAGCCCGTCACGAAACGTCCGTGCAGGAGCGTCTGAATCCCATAGCGGACGAGCAGGTCGTCCTCGAGGCTGAGGAAGAAGCGTGATTCGCCGGGGTCGCCTTGTCGTCCGGCGCGGCCGCGGAGCTGAAGGTCCACACGTCGGCTCTCATGGCGATTCGTGCCGATGACATACAGCCCGCCCAGCGCCGCGACACGGTCGCGGCTGGCCTCGTCCTCGGCACCCAGCCGGATGTCGGTACCGCGTCCGGCCATGTTCGTGGAGATCGTGACGGCGCCGAGCGCGCCGGCACGCGCAATGATTCGGGCTTCCTGCTCGTCGTTCCTGGCGTTCAGGACGTCGCAGGCGATGCCCGCCGAACGCAGGCGTTCTGCCAGCCGCTCAGACTCTTCAACCGTCAAGGTGCCGACCAGCACCGGACGGCCTGACGTGTGCGCGTCGCCGACTGCTGCGACGACCGCCGACTCCTTGGTCTCACGGTGGGTGAAGACGATGTCCGGACGATCGATGCGGATCATCGGTCGGTGCGTGGGCACGACGAGCACCTCCACGCCGTAGAAGGTGCGAAGCTCCGTGGCGGCGTCCGAGGCGGTTCCCGTCATGCCGCACAAGCGGCGGTAGCCGCGCAGGAATCGCTGGAGCGTCATCGAGCCGAGGATGCGGCCGTCGGGCCGTTGGGCGAGCCCTTCTTTCGCTTCGAGCGCCGCCTGCAGTCCGTCTGGCCAATGACGATCGGTCACGACGCGGCCCGTGAACTCGTCGACGATCTGGATACGGCCGTCTCTGACGATGTAGTCGATGTCCCGGCGCAGGAGCACGCGTGCGTGCAGCGCGCAATTGAGCTGGGTGAGCAGCGCGATGTTGCGTTCGTCGTGCATGCTGCCGCACTCGAGTGTCTGCTCGACGAGCTCAATGCCCGCGTCGGTGAGCTCCACGTCGCGCCCGTACTCGTCGGTATCGAAGTGGAGTCCGGCAGAGAGCGCCGCCACCACGGCGGCGAGACGAGGTGCCGCCGACATCTCGCGTCCGACGTGTCCGGCGATGACCAGCGGGACGCGAGCCTCGTCGATGAGCAGCGAATCGGCCTCGTCCACGAGCGCGAAGTGGAACCCGCGGTGCACCACGTCCGCGGGGGCCATGGCCAGGAGGTCGCGCAGGTGGTCGAAGCCGGCCTCCTTCGCGGTGACGTAGGTGATATCCGCCGCGTAGGCACGGCGCCGCTCGTGCGCCGTCATGCCCTCCTCGACGAACCCGACCGACAGGCCCAGCCCCTGGTAGATCGGCCCCATCCATTGCGCGTCACGCCTCGCGAGGTAGTCGTTGAACGTCAGGACGTGCACGCCGTCGCCGGTGAGCGCGTTGAAGGCGGCGGGCATGACGGCCGCCAGCGTCTTTCCCTCGCCCGTCTGCATCTCCACGATCCGGCCGCGGTCGAGGGCGAGGCCGGCGACCACCTGCACATCGAACGGGCGCAGACCGATGGTCCGGCGCGCGGTTTCGCGAACGAGCGCGAAGACGGCCACGCGCAGCGCATCGAGCGGTTCACCCGCGCGAGCGCGTTCACGAAGAGCACGAGCCGACTCCTCGAGCTCGTCGTCAGAAAGCGCGGTCAGTCCGGCTTCGAGCTCGTTGATCTCAGCGAGCGGGTCATCGTATGCGCGCAGGTCGAGATCGACCGGCGATCCCTGAAGGCGGCCAAGCCACTCTTGCCACCCAATGCGATTGCGAATTCCCACGATTCCTCCTCGAGAGGCCGCTCCGCCTCGACGTACGAGTGGACGTGTCCGCCGTAGCCGTCGGCGAAGGCGGACGCATTCCCGCACCTGTTGCCAGGGCGGAATGTGGAGTTACGCGAGAGCGGTGCGGGGTGGTGCTCGCGAGGAGACGAGCGAGAGTAACGAGGACGGCTGTTCGTCGCTGGGAGGTGCAACCGGGACAACCGTAACGTCTGCGAGATCCGGCAGCAGGATCCACGGCAGCACAGGCACGACATAGTCAAACGCCGCCACGCCTGGCAGAAATGCTGCCAGCGCGACGACCACGATACACAGGTACGCGATAGACGTACGCGAGCGGCGGGACATGTCTAAGCCTATTCATCGTACTACGAGACCTGATACCTTTTACGCAATCCCGTGGCTTCGAAGAGACCTCGCAAATCCGATCCCTCGCTGTTCGATCTCGAAGACAACACGCCACCACCGCCGACCGGCGGCTCGTCCGACGCCGTTCCGCTGCATGAAGCGGCGCAGAGCCGCTATCTGAACTACGCGCTGTCGGTGATCACGTCGCGTGCGCTGCCCGACGTGCGCGACGGCCTGAAGCCGGTGCAGCGCCGCATCCTCTACACGATGTGGCAGCAGAACCTGACTGCCGACGCCAAGCACCGCAAGTGCGCCAAGGTCGTCGGCGACGTGATGGGCAACTACCACCCGCACGGCGATGTCTCGCTCTACGAGACGCTGGTCCGCATGGCGCAGCCATTCTCGCTGCGCTATCCGCTGGTTGACGGCTCCGGCAACTTCGGCTCGCTCGATGGCGACAGCGCGGCAGCGATGCGCTACACCGAGTGCCGCCTCGCGCGCATCTCCGACGAGATGCTCACCGAGATCGATCAGCACACGGTCCACTTCCGTCCCAACTACGACGGCACCAGGACCGAACCGGTCGTGCTGCCGGCGCGGATTCCGAATCTGCTCATCAACGGAGCGACCGGAATTGCGGTCGGCATGGCCACCAACGTGCCGCCGCACAACCTGGGCGAGGTGTGCACGGCCCTGAGCAAGCTGCTCGACAACCCCGATCTGAGCAGCGCCCAGTTGTGCCGCTACGTCAAAGGCCCGGACTTTCCAACCGGCGGGCAGATCCTGAATTCGGTCGACGAGCTCAAGGAGATCTACAAGACCGGATCGGGCACGGTGCGGCTGCGGGCGACCTGGGACGAAGGCCCTGAAACACGCAGCACTCAGACGATCTACATCGAAAGCATTCCGTATTCGGTGAACAAGGCCGCGCTCGTCGAGCGGATCGCCGAAGTCGTGCTCTCGCGCAAGCTGCCACCGCTCCTCGACGTCAAGGACGTCTCTACTGACGATGTGCGGATTGCGCTGGAACTGAAGCGCGATGCGGATCCAAAGATGGTGATGGCGTATCTCTTCAAGAACACGCCGCTCCAGACCAACGTCATCGTCAACCTGACGTGCCTCATTCCGACCGAGAACGCCGAGGTCGGACGTCCCGAGCGTCTCGACCTGAAGTCGATCCTCTGGCATTTCCTGCACTTCCGGCTCGAGGTCGTCACCAACCGTCTCGAGCACGAGCTGGAAGCGCTCAACAAGCGGATGCACGTCCTCGAGGGCTTCGAGAAGGTCTTCGACGCGCTCGACGAGATCATCAAGATCATCCGCAAGTCCGACGGCAAGGCCGATGCGGCGTCGAAGATCATGAAGCGCTTCGAGCTTGACGCCGAGCAGACGGACGCGATCCTGGAGCTGAAGCTGTATCGCCTGGCGCGCCTCGAGATCCTGGTCATCCAGAACGAGCTCGCCGACAAGCGGAAGCGCTCGCGACAGATCGCCGGACTGCTCAAGGACGAGGACGGCCGCTGGAAGGTCGTCCGCGAGGAAATCGAGGAGATCCAGTCCACCTACGCAAAAACCGACAAGCGCCGTACGCTGATCGAGTCCGAGGAGGAAGTCTCCTTCACCGCCGACGACTTCATCGTCGAAGAGGACAACGTCGTGATCGTGTCGCGCGACGGGTGGGTGAAGCGGCAGAAGGAAGTGCGCGATCTGTCGACCACGCGTCTGCGAGAGGGCGACTCCGTGCTCGCTGTGCTGCCTGGCAGCACGCGCGCCAGCGTGGTGTTCTTCTCGAACTTCGGCGCGGCGTATACGTCGCGCATCATCGACGTGCCGGCGTCAACCGGTTACGGAGAGCCGGTGCAGAAGCTGTTCAAGCTGCGCGACGGCGAGCGGGTGGTCGCGGCGATGAGCCTCGACGCGCGCGTGGCGGGCGAGATCACCCCGAAGAAGGAGGGGGCTGTTCCGAAGGTTCACGCCATTGCGGTGACCAGCGACGGCTACAGCCTGCGCTTCGGCCTCGACGGGTTCGTCGAGGCGAGCACGCGCGCCGGACGCCGCTACGCGCGCCCGTCGGACGGAGTCGAGGTGCTCGGCGTCGCCAAGATCCGCGGCGACGAGATCATCATCGCCGCCACCGAGGCAGCGCGCGCCATCCTGTGCCGCGCCGACGAGGTGAACTACCTCTCGGGCCCCGGCAAGGGTGTGATCCTGATCAAGCTGTCGGACGAGGACAAAGTGCTCGGGTTCATCGCCTCGACCGGCGACCGCGACATCATGCGCGTCGAGACGACGCGCGGCGCGGAGCAGACGATCAGCACGACGAAGTACGAGGTCACCGGCCGCGGCGGCAAGGGACGCGAATTGCTCCAGCGCGGGCAGTTCACGCGCGTGATTCCGCAGGACGTCGAGAATCCGCCGCCTCTCTCCGAATAGATCGCCTGACAGGTCGCGACACTCAACGTCGAGCGCCTGTAGTGGTCCGGCTTTGAGCTCGGGAGTTGTGTAGAATCACGCGCAGTGTCCCTCGAGCGCGGAACGCGCCTCGGCCCCTACGAAATCGAATCCGTGCTCGGCGCCGGCGGCATGGGTGAGGTCTATCGAGCGCGCGACACGCGGCTGAAGCGCGACGTCGCGATCAAGATTCTGCCCGCCGGCTTCGCCCAAGATCCCGATCGCATCGCCCGCCTTCAGCGTGAGGCGGAAGTGCTCGCCACGCTGAATCATCCCAACATCGCCGCGGTCTACGGCTTCGAGGAATCACCCGCGGCCACCGGCATCGTGCTCGAACTCGTCGAGGGGCCGACGCTGGCGGATCGGATCGTTCAGGGACCGCTGGCGATTGACGAGGCGCTGGCGATTGCCAGGCAGATCGCCGACGCACTCGACGCCGCTCACGACAAGAACATCATTCATCGCGATCTGAAGCCCGCCAACATCAAGGTCACGAGTGGCGGGAAGGTCAAAGTGCTCGATTTTGGTCTGGCGAAGATGGCCCTGGTCGAGCCCTCGAAATCATCGTCGGTGTCCATGTCGCCGACGCTCGCTGTGCAGGCGACGTCGGCGGGTCTGATTCTTGGCACGGCCGGCTACATGAGCCCCGAACAGGCGCGCGGCAAGCCGGTCGATCGGCGCTCGGACATCTGGTCGTACGGTTGCGTGCTCTACGAGATGCTGTCCGCCCGTCCGGTGTTCGACGCCGGCGAGACCGTGTCGGATGCGGTGGCCGCGATACTCACACGGGAACCGGACTGGAATGCGTTGCCCGCGCAACTGCCGTCTCCGATCCGACGACTGCTGCGCCGCTGTCTCGAGAAAGATCCCGATCGGCGACTGCATCACATCGCCGACGCGCGGCTCGAGATCGCTGACGCATTGAGCGCTCCCGCATCCGGCGAGGCCGTCGCGACGCACCGTGCCCAGTCGATGTGGACGCGAGTACTGCCGTGGGCAGTGGCCGCGCTCGCGCTCGGTGTCGCCGCATTCGCCTTGTGGGACCGAATCGGCAGCAGCGCTTCCGATTCGTTGCCGGTCAGGCGGTTGGAGCTCACGCTCCCGACTGGCGTCGAGTTGTTCACATCGAATCGGACGGTTGCCGTCTCGCCAGACGGCAGCCGGGTCGCGTTCGTCGGTGTCCGGGCAGGCACTCGACAGGTGTACCTGCGTGCCCTCGACCAGTTCGAGGCGATCGCTCTGAAAGGTTCCGACAGCGCCACCGTGTGCTTCTTCGCACCTGATGGACGTTCGATCGGGGTCGTCACGAATACCGGCGTGATCAGGACGATCTCGCTGGCCGATGGTCTCGTCACCACCGTGACCGATGGTGCCAACTTCCTCTACGGTGCCGCGTGGGGTGAGGACGACCGGATCGTCTTCGTTCGAGCAGGAACCTTGTGGCAGATCGCTCGATCAGGGGGCGCCGCCACTCAGTTGACGAAACTGGGTGGCTCGCGCGGCGACACGCTTCATGCCAATCCGGCGTTCCTGCCGGGCAGCAAGACGCTGCTGTTCGCGGCCTCGGCAGGCGATCAGCGTCGTATCGAGTCGTTGGTGGTCGCCAGCGGCGAACGACGAACGGTGATCGAGGGCGGGGCGTTGCCGCTCTACGCGACGAGCGGGCATCTGGTCTTCGTTCGAGCCGGCGAACTGCTGGCCGCCCCATTCGATCCCGATCGTCTCGAGGTGATCGGGACCGCGGCGCAGGCGATCGAGAAGCTTCCCTCGCAGTTGCAAGGCATCCCGTCGATCGACATCTCGGCGTCGGGCACGGTCATCTACGCGCCAACGGCGGCGGTGAGCCGTCTCGTGTTCGTGTCGCGTCAGGGTGCCGAGCAGCCGTTGAATGAGGTCGCCCGCAGCTACGCCAACCCGCGGCTGGCTCCGGACGGGAGCCGCATACTCGTCCAGGCGGGTGATCTGTGGATTCAGGACGTGACGCGCTCGACCTTCACGCGTCTTACACCGCGGGATGCGGTGATCAATGCCTTCCCGATGTGGCTCCCCGACGGGCGGCGCGTGATTTACCGAAGTCCGGGTGGTCTGCGGATCCAGGACGCCGACGGAAGCAGCGACGGGCAGACGGTGATGGGCACCTCCGACTACGACTATCCCGCCGAACTGGCGGCCGATGGCGACACACTTCTCTTCATGCGCAGCACCCAGGAGACCTCGTTCGACATCATGAAGCTGTCGCTGCGCAATCCCACTGAGATCCGCCCCCTGCTCCAGACGTCGGCATACGAAGGTGGCGCCAGGCTCTCGCCTGACGGCCGATGGCTGGTGTATGTCTCGAATGAATCGGGGCAGAACGAGGTCTACCTGCGTCCATTCCCGGCGCTTGATAGACGCTGGACGATCTCCACGCAGGGCGGGACGCAACCGCTCTGGAATCCGACTGGCAAGGAGATCTTCTACCGCAACGGCGACAAGATGATGGCGGTTGACCTGACTACCACTCCGGACGTGAAGCTGTCGGCGCCGCAGATGCTGTTCGAACAGCGATATGCATTTGGCGCCGGCATCACGATGGCGAACTTCGACGTGACGCGGGACGGCCAGCGGTTCATCATGGTCAAGGACGAATCGGGTGCGGCCCGCCTGAACATCGTGCTCAACTGGCTGTCCGAGCTGACGCGAATGGCACCCGCGCGCTGACGGTCCGCCTGAAGGCGGACACGACGTAGTGCCCGGCTTCAGCCGGACATCTATCGTCCGGTAAACGTCGCCTGTCCTTTGAACACCGACTCGATCGCCGCCGCGGCGCACTTCTCGCCGTCGGCGCCGGCTCGAGACCCCCATCGCGCCGATGACCTGGCCGTCGAGCACGATCGGCAGCGCACCCGGCTGCGGGAAGTCGTTCATGAAGGTGGGCGCGAGGTTCTCTCCGCTTTTCACCAGCTTGTTCGTCTCCGACGTCGGCCGCCGCCAGCGGAGAGCCGACCTCGCCTTGAGTAGTGCTGTCTCAATCGCGTTCGCCGCCGCGCCTTCCATGGCGTGCGACTCGAGGACGTTACCGCCCCAGTCGATGATGGCCATCGCGAGAATCAGCTTGTTCTTTTCCGCCCATGCCGTGCAGGCGTCGGCGAGTGCTCGCGCGCCGGCGCTGGAGACGATGGTGATCTGCCGCGTCATCTTCGCGGGCGCGGTAGATTGAGCGGACGCTGTGCCGGCAAGCGTGCTAACGAGGAGGACGGAGACGAGCAGACGCATGACCCCCCCTTGCGGGTCCGCCTAAAGGCGGACACTACAGCTGTCGTAGTGTCCGCCTTCAGCCGGACCGTCTATTTCGGTATGGCCATTCCCTTGAACGTCAGCTTCTGCAGACCGGCGGCTGTGCCCGCGATGTAGAGATTGCCCTTCGAGTCGACGGCGATCTGATGTCCGCCGCCGATCATGCCCGGCACCTTGATCGTCCCGACGATCTCCAGCGATCGCCGATCGACGATCGTGATCTCCATGCCGTTGCCGACGTAGAGAAACTGCTGCACAGGATCGTGCGACAGCGCGAGATTGCGCGCGAACTGCGTGTCGGTCTTCACCAGCTGTTTGACGAACGTGCCGTTTGGCGTGAACGCCTGAACGCGGCGGTTCTCGCGATCGGCGACGTACACCATGCCGTCGTTGGCGACGCGCAGCGCGTGGACGATGCTGAAGTTCGCAGGGCCCTGGCCGGGAGGAAAGGCCTTCGGCGTCACCACTTCGCAGTGGTCGTCGTCGACGGGCTTGTTGCCGAACGCGCCCCACATGCGCTTGAACGCGCCGGTGTCCGCATCAAACACGATCACGCGGTGATTGCCGTAGCCATCCGCGACGTAGACTTCGTTCGTCGCCGGATGCACCCAGACGTCGGCGGCACGATGCACGTTGCGGGTGTCGGCGTTGCCCTTGCTCGCGTTGCTTTCACCGATGCGCATGGCGAGCTTGCCGTCGCCGGTCAGCTTGAGGATCTGATCGTCGTTGACCGGCTTCAGACCGGCGATGCCGTTGGTCGGACAGTTGTTGCCCGTAATCCACACGAAGCCCTTGGCGTCGACGTGGATGCCGTGCTCACGCTCGGGCCACTGCGTGCCGGCGTCCTCGTTGCCCCAGGCTTTGACGAACGCGCCGGCGCTGTCGAACACCATCACCGGCGGTGCGGCCATGGTGGCGTCGCCCGGTTTCAGCGTGCGCGGCCGGTGCAGCAGCCAGACGTTGTCCTTGGCGTCGATCGCGAAGCTCGAGGCGTCGCCGAGCTTCCATTTCGGCGGCACTTTCGGCCACGCCTTGTCTACTTCGAACTCGGGAAGGTTGCGCGACGGCATCGGGGCGCTCGTCGGGGCCGCTTTCGCCGCCGCGGGCGGCGGGGTGGCGGGCGCCTGCGCCGACACGGTAACCAGCAGAGTGACGATGAGAAATGAGACCGGTAAGTACCTGCGCACGGAATCCTCCGGGACGAAGCAACGAGGTGCGTCCGCGCATTATAGATACAGTCGTCACAAGGTGAGCTCGATGGCCTGCGCGAGCGACATCGAACGGCCTTCGGCCACGGCAGCCTCGACGGCGCTGTCGCCGAGATTCCGCTTCATCAGGTCGAGGGAACGGTCGCCAATCCACATGTGGTAGCTGACTTGAGGGGGCGCGCCGACGCTCTCGGCCAGGCCCTCCATGGCACCGCGCAGCCGGGCGGCGCGCAGCGCGTGCCCTTCGGCGGCGTCGGCCCCGGAGAGAATCCCCAGGCACCAGGCGATGCCCCGCAGGTCCCCGAACTCCTGGTTGAGGGCGATGCCCTCGGCACAGAGGGCTCGGGCCTCTGCGTAACGCTGTTGGATGACCCTCAGCAGCGCCAGATCGAACAAGACAATCCCCATGGCCCATGTGTCGCCCTGCCGCCGCGACAGCTCGAGCGTCTCTTCATGGAGCCGGCCGGCGCGGTCGAGGTCGCCCTCGTGCATCGCCACGTAGGCAAGACAGGAGAGCGACAGGCCCTCGACCCATGGCTCCGCACTTGCCCGCGCCGCAGCCTGTCCTTCTGTCGCGCGCCGCACGCTGGCCGGGATGTCGCCGAGCTCCAATTCGCCGAGCGCGATCAGGCCGAGCGAGAATCCGGCGACGGACAAATCTCCCGCTGACCGTGCGAGCGCCACGCTTTCCTCCAACAGCGTTCGCGCACGAACGAAGTTGCCGCGGAAGAACGTGATGGCGCCAAAACTCATGTGGCCCTTCGCCCGAAGAGCGGCTGGCGCGGAGCCGGCCGCAGCCAGCGCGCGTTCCAGCCGGTCCTCTCCCTCGCGCAGATAGCTTCGCTTGAGCCAGAACCACCACATGGTCACTGCGATCTCGAGGCATTGCTCGCTGCGTCCGGGCGCTGCAAGGCACCAGTCCATCGCCAGGCGCAGGTTGTCGTGTTCCCGCTGCAGCCGGTGAAGCCAGGCCACCTGCCCGGGACGTGTCAGCGCGGGCTCGGCGCGTTGAACCAATGCGTGAAAGCAGGCGAGATGACGGTTGCGCACGTGCTCGGCCTCGCCGGATTCGACGAGACGCTCGCGCGCGTACTGGCGAACCGTCTCGAGGAAGTGATAACGCCGGCTCCCATCGTCGGCGGTCTCCACATTGGCCAGCGACTTGTCCACGAGGCGCGAGAGCGACTCCAACACGTCCTCGCGCTCGCTCGCGTTGTCCGATGTCACTTCCTCCGCGGCCTCCATGGTCCATCCGCCAGCGAACACCGAGAGACGGCGCAGCAGCCGCCGTTCCGCGCCCGAGAGCAATTCGTAGCTCCAGTCGACGGTGGCCTCGAGCGTGCGCTGCCGTGCGATAGCGATCCGGCTTCCGCCGGTCAGCAGGCGAAAGCGATCGTTCAGCCGGCCGTGGATCTGGTCGAGCGAGAGGACTTTGACTCGCGCGGCCGCCAGCTCGATGGCCAGCGGAATGCCGTCGAGCCGGTCGCACAGGTCGGCAATCGTCGCGGCGTTGGCCGCCGTCACCGTGAAAGAATGATCGACGGCGGCGGCGCGTTCGATGAACAACCGCGTTCCGTCGTGTTGAAGAACCGTCGCGACTGAGACGGTCTGCGATGTATCCGGGACGGCGAGTGACGGCACGCGCCAGACGGTTTCTCCCGTGATGCCCAGTGCCTCGCGACTCGTGGCCAGGACGCACGCGCTCCCGGCGGCGCGAAGGAGCGCGTCCGCGACTCGTGCGCAGGCGGTGATGAGGTGCTCACAGTTGTCGAGCACGAAGAGCAGTTGCCGGTTGCGGACGCACTCTGAGAGCGAGTCGAGGATCGGCCGGTTCGATGCGTCGCGAATGTCGAGCACTGACGCGACGGCTTGTGCCACCAATTCCGGATCGGCGAGAGCGGCCAGATCGACGACCCACACTCCATCCGGAAAGCGATCGAGCGCCCGACCAGCCAACTCCTGTGCAAGGCGTGTCTTGCCGCATCCGCCGGCGCCCGTCAGCGTCAGCAGTCGCGTCGAGTCGAGGAGCCTCACGAGTTCCGCGATGTCCCGATCGCGGCCGATGAAATGCGTGAGCTGCGCAGGAAGATTGTGGCGGGCACGGCTGTGCGTCTCGCTGACTGCCGGCTCGCGGAACGAGTACCCGAACCGATGAATCGTGCGGATGTACCGGGACTGCGCCGGGTCATCGCCAAGCGCCTCCCGGATTTCGGCGACCAGGTTCGTGAGGTTCTTCTCCACCACGAACGTGCCGGGCCAGAGCCGATCCTGCAGCTCCGTCTTGGAAAGCGCTCTGGGGCAGGTTTCAACCAGGATCCCGAGCAGCTGAAAGGCCTTCGGTGACAACGAGACCGGCGCGCCCGCTCGCATCAGCTCTCGAGCATCGAGATCGAGCGCGAAATCGCCGAAGGTCCAGCGCATTCGCCGGCGATTCTACGCCCTGACCAGCGCCCGGTTTCGTGACGCTCCGAGATCCTGCCCAACCCCTGCCGATTCCCTGCCGTACGTCTGCGACACCGAGGTGTCCGCCCCGCTACCTTCTCGACGAGCGAGGGACTGCCATGAAACGTCTTGTCGGGACACGACGGCGAGCACTGTGGATCGGGACAATTGGAGTCGGCGCCATTGTCTGGTGCGGCTTCGTGGCTGCGCGCGTTGCCGGTGACGAGGGTCCGCTGAACCCGGGGATGGCGGATCCGGGCGCGGTCGTGAGCGCGTATGACCGGCTTGCGGCCGCCACGCCCGCGAATATGGTGGGCTTGTCGCTCTCCAATCTTCGTGGCCTGAGCGACGAAGCCGTGAATGCGGGCGGGCAGGTCACCGTCGATCTCACGACGGGGAACGTCGATTCGACTGTCCGGTTGTTACCCGACGACGGCGTGTTCGATCTCTGGTTAATCGACAACCAGCCTGCTCCCGGGCACACGACGTTCGCGGAGAACGGTGACATCCTGCTGAAGGTCGGCACGTACGCCCCCGTGTCGGGCGGGCAGGGACTCTCACTGTCTCTCGGGGCTTCAGCCTTCAGCAGCTTCTATCCCGATCGCGCCTTCGTGGTGAGGGCTGGTGAAAGCCCGCTGGATGGGTTCATCCTGACCGGTCCCAGCTCTCTCTTCACGCGGCTCCGTCATCGCCAGGTGCGGTTCGTAGACGAGGCGAGTGCGCCACGAGGGTTCAATCCGACGGCCGCGGCGACGCGCGTCACGGATGTGACGAGGATGGTTGCTGACGGCCGTCAGCTCTTCCTCGAGGAAACCTTCAACGGCAATGGCCGCACCTGCGGGACATGTCACGTCGAAGCCAATAACTTCACGGTGGATCCGGACCTCATTGCCATGCTGCCTTCGACCGACCCGCTGTTCGTCGCGGAGACGACTCCGGCGCTGTCCGCACTGGAGAACCCGGACTTGCTGCGCCGCTTCGGATTGTTCCTGGTCGACGCCGACGGATTCGATGCATCGAGAGGATTCGTGTTCCGCAGCGCTCAGAACGTGCAGGCACTCGCGAATTCGATGGCGCCGCAGGATGCGATCACCGGCGCCGACTTCAGTACGAATGGGAAGAATCCGAATCCGCCCGAACGCCTCGGCTGGGGCAACGATGGCCCGCCGATCCGTGACTTCGCGCTGGTGGCGATCGCACAGCATGCGCCGACCGCCCTGGCACGCCTACCGGGAGTGAACTTTCGCGTACCGACTGACGAAGAGCTCGACGCATTGGCTGCGTATCAGCTTGCCCTGGGCCGCCAGCAGGATTTCGACCTCCCGGCGCTGGAGCTGAAGAGCGCGCTTGCCGTAGAGGGCAAGAAGCTGTTTCTCGACACCGGCAATCTGACCGAACCGGGCCACAAGAACTGCAACGCATGTCACTTCAACGGCGGAGGGACGACGGGGATAACGTTCAATCCAGCGGACCCAGGCTTTCCGCGCCTGGACGGCGGTCCGCACGGGTTCAACATGGC
Source organism: uncultured Acidobacteriota bacterium (assembly GCA_963728305.1). Taxonomy (GTDB): domain Bacteria; phylum Acidobacteriota; class Vicinamibacteria; order Vicinamibacterales; family UBA2999; genus Gp6-AA40. Next base: position 99,453 of record CAVSKE010000045.1, on the reverse strand, counting down.
CAGCCCCACGAACGCCAACGACATCCCGCTGGCGCTGACGCTTGGCTTGCCACGCGATGGCGGCTTCGGGCAAGTCCCGACGGCGTTCGGCTCCTTCGGCAACACGGACGATCTGCCTCCGCCGTTCGGACATTTCGAGCTCGAGGAGTTCAACAGTCCACCGGTGGTGGAGTCGGCGGACACCGGTCCGTTCTTCCACAACCACACCGTACCTGACCTCGAGTCGGCGGTGGCGTTCTACGGTTCGGATGCGTTCAAGAAGAGTGTCGTGCCGACCGCGATCCCGATTCAGATCAGCGCGGACCCCGCCGATCCCGAAGTGCAGGCCATTGCGGCGTTCCTTCGTGTGTTGAACGCGCTCGAGAACATCCGATCGTCGATCGACGTGGCGGAACGAGGGCGGACGATGATCAAGGTCGCCGACCTGCGCGATCTCGCTCGACTGTCGCTCGCGGAAACCGACGATGCACTGAACGTTCTTTCGCAGGGAGCGTTCTCGACACAGAGCGAGTCGGCGATCCGGTCGGCGAGAAATCGACTGCGCACCGCCAAGGTGGCTCTCGAACTCGCGCATCTCCTGCGCGTGAGGTGGGCGATCGACGAGTTGCTTGGTGTCGCCCTCCAACAGCTTCGCGGCGCTCGATCCGCGCTCGTCAATCCCGGGACGCTGCCAGCGTCGTTCAGGAATTGAACTCTCCTCAGGCGTCGGGCGCCTCCACTTCGAACGGCTCACCGATGCGTCCGAGCGTGCCGCGTCCGAACCGCGATGCAAGCCGCTCCAGTCGCAGGAACACCTGTGCCGTGATGAACGCGTCTCCGCCGGCGGTGTGGCGATCGTGCGGAATCACGCCAAACATCGCGCACAGGCCATCGAGCGTGAACTCCCGGATGGCCGGGCGGCCGGCGAATGCCCCATCGCGCTCGAGGTGCAGCGTCAGGTCCATCGTGTCGAGGCTGCGGTTCGGCAACGTGATGCCCCAGTGGCGTTCCATCGCCACGTCGAGCGTCGCGATGTCGTGGCCGATGTGGTGTCCGACGATCACGCCGTCCCCGAGATAGCCCAGGAATCGCTCGAGCGCCACGGCCTCGTCCACCCCTTTGAGGCTCTCGTCTCTGGTCACCCCGTGCACGGTCACCGCCTCGGTGTTCCGTTCGACCTTGATCAACGCGTCGAACGAATCCTCCAGGACGATCTCCGACGCCCGTACGACGACCGCGCCGATCGTGATGATCCGATCCGTCCGCGGGTTCAGGCCGGTGGTTTCCGAGTCCAGGACGACGAAGCGCACAACATCGATCGGCGTGTCATCGGTCCAGGTGCGGTCGAAGTGCCCGAGGTACTGCTCGATGAACGGTGGACGGCTCACAAGCGGTCAATCCAGGCACGATCGCCGGTGAATTCGATCAACCGGAGGATGGCGCGGAATCCGCCCTTGAGCTGGTGGCGATCGTGACGGCTGAGCAAGCCGGGCGGCAGCTCGGAGCCCGACGTGCCCTGAGCGATGCCGATGCGGCCCTGCTGCCACAGGACGACCCGCAGCGCGTCGGAGGCCTCGCGAAAGATCGCTTCGTGCTCGGGCAGCAGCGTGCGCGCCATCGCGAACCGTTCCAGCGTCGGGCGCCCGAGCACTCGACCGGCGGCCACTCCGAACACACGCCCCACATCCACCAGCGGCTGCAGAGCGCTGTGTGCCAGCTGAAACGTCGCGTGCCGTTCTCCGGCGCTGTCGATGACGGCATCCTGGTAGAAGGTGAGCGGCGGCAGGCTGGCCAGACAATCGTTGGCCAGCACGTGGACGAAGTCCCGATCCACGGTCGCGTCGACTTTGTCCTGCAGCGTTGCCCAGAGCGACGTGTCGCCGTGAACGGCGCGCAGATCGAACAACGTTCGCGCCAGATACATCTGCTGCCGCACGGGGTCCTGGATCCACCCGCGATAGCGCGTCTGCCATTCTTCAACACTGGCCACCTGGAACGCCGGGTCGAATGTGGACTCAGTCTCGGGAACGTATCCGCATCCGACGAACCACTCGCGTACCCGTTCGAGAATGTCCCGCGCCGCGTCCCGTGCCGCGTCGTGCTCGACGATGACGGCCAGAGACGGCGTCACACCGGGTATCGATTCCGCGCGTCCGGCCACTCCGCTGAAACACCAGCAGCCCGGTGCGTCGTGCGCCGGCAACAGCTCGAGGATCCGCCTGACGATCGCCACATCAGCGAGATGCGCCAGGCGTGCGAGCCATTCGACCGCGGCGGCGTCGGTGAGGTAATCGAACATGAATGCGCGTGTGCGCCGATTCAGCTCGCGCAGTTCAGCAGCGGTCGTTGCGCTGCGAATGTCGCGCATGAGCGCCGCCGGCTGCTCGCCAAAGAGCCGCCCGAGATCATTGGCGGTGACGACCGCCTGCAGCCTGCCGCCCGCACCGCCGCCGGTCGTCATCGCCAGGACGCTGGACCCGGCTCCTTCCATGGCCAGCACGGCATCAGCCACCGAGACATCCGGTGTCACCGCCACCGGAGGACCCGTCAACAGCTGCGTCACCGGCTGATGGACATCGCCACCGCCACCGGCGATCCAGCGGAGCAACGTCTCGGACGTGACGACGCCGCTCGCCCGCTGCTCGGCATCCACGACAGCGAGCGCACCGGAGGCGGTCGCGATGATCTGTCTCGCCGCATCGCCGATGGTGGTCAGCGGGCTGCACGTCGAGAGCGTCCTGGTGCCGACCAGACTGTGCAAGAAGGTGTTCTGAGGCTGACGGCGTCCACCAGCCGGCTGGTAATCGGCCGTGACGCGGCCTTCGGCCGCGACATACTGTGCGGCCGCCGGATACTTCATCACGAAGGCGTCGAAGTCGGACTCGGGAAACGCGTAGACGACAACGTCGCTTTCGGATCGCACCGAGCACAGGCAATTCGGTGCGTCGTTGTAGCGCTCGACACCGAGCATGTCGCCGGCCCCGCGCACGTCGCGAAGCTTGGCCTCTTCGCCCGATTCGTCCCAGAGCGAGACCGTGCCCTGCTGAATCACGAACACCTGTAGGCGATGCGGCTCACCCTGCCAGAGGATGTATTGATTCGGTTCGTAGAATCTGACCCGTCCGCGCGCCGCAAGGTCGAGCAGGTCCGCATCCTCGATCGCGTTGAACGGCGGATGGTGTTTCAGGAAGTCGGCGACGCGATAGCTGATGACGGCGGTTTCCACGGAGTGCGGTCATTGTGGATCCGCCGCAATCTCGGAGTGTAGACGCAGAGATGTCGTTTGTTCGGTAAGTGACAACAGAAATGTCAGACTGAGCCGCTTCCCGCGGTCAGCCCCAGCGCAGCACCTCGAGTCGCACCCGCGTCCGGCCCTGGCGAACGAAGCCGAGGGTTGATGCCGCTCCCGACGACACGTCGATGACCACTCCCTCGGCGCGCGGGCCCTTTGCCGGTCCGCGATCGACCACCCGCACCACGACCTGGCGTTTGTTGGCCAGATTCGTAACGCGAACGACGGTTCCGAACGGGTAGGTGGGGTGGGCGGCGACCATGGCCGTCTTGTCGAAGGCGATGCCGCTGGCGGTCGGCTTCCCCTCGAATCCAGGCCCGTAATAGGACGCCAGGCCCTGGCGAACCTCGAGAATGCGCGGTTCCGTGGGTGCGGTCGTGGCCGTTGTGGCTCGGGCCGCGCAGGCGGAGATCATCAGCATCGGCAGCACTGCCAGCCCGGTGCGAACGGATTGGACGCCCATGAGGGGGATATCCACGCAAATCCTTCGCCAGGTATAATTACCGGGACGGCTGCCCTATAGCGCGGCCGGGAAACAGCGAACGTTCGAGCGACTGCACGAATCCTTCTGTCCTCGAGCGCGCCACACGCACAAGAACACCTTTCATGACTCAAATCGACACTCGTCAGTACCCGTATTGCTGTCTTCATTGATTTCGACAACGTAGAGATCGGCGTCAAGAGCACGATTGGCGGCCAATTCGACATCGGGCTCGTGCTCGAAGCCATCAAGGAGCGCGGCGAGATCGTCACCAAGATCGCCTACAGCGACTGGAAGCGCGTTGGCGACTACAGTCGTCTCCTCACCCAGCACGCCATCCGCATGGTGCAGCGCAACATGACGCCGGGCGGCGACAAGAACGGCGCCGACATCACCATGGCGCTCGACGCGCTCGAGATGTGCTTCACCCACGACCACATCAACGCCTTCGTCATCGTCGGCGGCGACAGCGACTTCATCTCGCTGGTCGAGAAGCTCAAACAGTACGGGCGCAAGGTCATCGTCGTCGGCGGTCGCCAGTTCACCAGCGTGACGATGCAGCGCAACTGTCACGAGTTCATTGCCTACGAAAACCTGGTTCGCAGCACACCCCGGCAGTCGGATCGCGGCGGTCGGCCGGTCGGATCGAGCGACATCACCAAGGCGCTGCCGCTCGTGATGCGCGCACTGAAGGTGCTCACCGAACGAGAAGTGACACCGCAGCTTGGCCTGCTGAAGAGCACGCTGCTGCAGCTCGACTCCACGTTCTCGGAGCGCGAATTCGGCGCCAGCAGCTTCCGCGATTTCATGGAGAAGGTCGCACAGGCCGGTGCCGTCACGCTGAAGCACGCCGGACGCAGCATGCTCGTCGAGCCGCGTGATGGCTCCGTCGTCGTCGAGGAGCCCGGTGTTCCAGCGGACCGGCCGGTCGAAGGCACCGTGGTGCGGCCGTCGTCCCCAACTGCGGCGTCGGAACCGCGAGAGGACGAGGACGAGGAAAGCGTGCCCTCATCGCCGATGACGATGCAGGACGGCATCCGCGCGGTGCAGCAGGCGATCATGAACGCGCCGACGCCGCCGCGCTGGCCGATGTACGTGCGTCAGGCCAAGCAGTTCCTGAGGCAGTCCATCGAGGGCTTCGACGAGCGCAAGTACGGCTTTGCCTCGGTCGTCGATCTGATGCGCGCCGCGGGGAAGGAAGGCGTGCTGCGCATCGAGCGCGATCGGCAGGGCGCGATTCGGGTGTTCCCTGGCGTCACCATTGCGTCGAAGCCACGTGCGATGGAGGGGCCGATCGACATCGACGAAACCGTGGATGTCGAAGTGCCGCAGGACGCAGTCGTCGAGCCGGCGGAGGCGGAGGTCGTCGAGTCCGCGCCGGCGCTGAACGCGGCGGTCGAGATCGAAACCGAGACGCCGGTCGTCGCCGAGGCCGACGTCATCGCGGACACCGACGAAGACGATGGGCCGCAGCCGAACGTGGCCCCCGACGGTCGTCCGATTGGTCCCGACGGTCGCCCGATCGGTGGCGCCGGCAAGACGAAGCGACCCGTTCGCGGCGGACGCAAGACCGGCGGTGGTGGACGCCAGCCGCGGGCGGTGTCGCCGCCGCGTACTGCGTCGCCGCCGCGACCGGTGTCGAAGCCGCGCGCGCGAAAGCGCACCACTCGCGCCGACTGAGTCGCCGATGCCGGACACTCCGTCCCGACAGGACGTCACCAGCCTCCTTCTACGCTGGCGCGACGGAGAAAAAGACGCGCTCGACCGGTTGGTCCCGATCGTCTACGCCGATCTTCGGCACATGGCGAGAGCACGCCTGCGTGCGGAGCGAAACGGCCACTCGCTGCAAACGACGGCACTCGTCCATGAGGTCTATCTCCGACTGGTCGATGCCGAGCGGATGACGGTCGAGAACCGCGCGCACTTCTTCGCGGTGACGGCACGTCTCATGCGGCAGATCCTTGTCGATCACGCGCGGCGGCGCGACGCGGAGAAGCGCGGTGGCGACGTCACGATGGTCAGCCTGAGCGGAGCGTCACCGGCGGTGCCGGAACGCCAGGTCGACATCCTTGCCCTCGATGAAGCCCTCGATGCGCTGACGGCACTCGACGAGCGGCTGTGCCGCGTCGTCGAGCTGAAATTCTTCGGCGGGCTCACGATTGAGGAGATCGCGATGGCGCTGGATGTCTCCCATGCCACTGTCGAACGCGACTGGGCCGTGGCCAAGGCGTGGCTCTTCGATTGGATGTCGTGAGGGAGGTGCGGGGCCTTTTACGCTTTTAGAGAGTGATGGGCACGCGTCGTCTCGTCCTGGTGATCGTTGCGCTGGCGGCGTCCGTCGGACACACGTCGGCCGCACAGCCCACACTGCGATACGACAGACCCGGCGGCTTTGCCGGAAGCAGCACTGACGAGGTCGAGACCTGGATCGCGCACAGCCTCGACGGCGTCATCCACGTGTATCCATTCAGGGCTCACCATGGCGACGTTCACGCCGAATTTCGGCGCACGCTCTTCCGTGAGCGAATCGGCACTCCATACCGCGAGGACAAGCTCCTCATCGCGCCGACCTTCAAGACCATGACGGTCAGCGGCGCCGATTCGGCGCTCTCGGCAACATTCAAGAACTTCAATGGCGGCGCACCGCGCGAGCATCTGCGCGTGGCGATCGTGGCAGCAGGACTGGTCGCGCTCGTGGACATCAGCGCCAACAGCCCGCAGGCGTTCGAGCGCAACTGGCCGAGCGTGTCGCGGGTGCTGAACTCGCTGCGCGTTGTCCGAGTTGGACTATGATCGCCGCCTCCGTCAGTTCAGGTCATGACCTCACAACGTGCCGACGAATGGCGGCGTGTGCGAGACGTCTTCGAGAAGGCCCTGGATCTGCCTGTCGTCGAACGCAAGCGGTTTCTCACCGAGGCATGTGTCGAGGACGGGGGGCTCCATCAGCAGGTTGCGAAGCTGCTCGACGCGCACGAGCGGGCGGATAACTTTCTCGAGACCGGTTGCGTAGCGCAGGTTTCTGACTGGCCTGACGAGGATCTGGCCGGCGCACAATTCGGTCCGTACCGCCTCGAGCACCGTATTGGCGGCGGCGGCATGGGCGAGGTCTACCGCGCCCACGATACCCGGCTCGGCCGGATCGTCGCGATCAAGGTGCTCCTCTCGCACACCGCGGTCGATGAATCCTCGCGCGAGCGCTTCGAGCGTGAAGCCCGCGTCGTCGCCGGCCTCAGTCATCCGCACATCTGCACCCTCCACGACATCGGTACCTATCGCGAATCGAAGCGGCACGGGCTCGTGCCGTACCTGGTCATGGAGTTTCTGAACGGGGAAACGCTCGCTGAGAGGGTCTCGCGAGGACCGCTGCCTCTCGGAGACGCGCTCGACTGCGCGATCCAGATCGCGTCCGCGCTCGATGCCGCACATCGCTCGGCCATCGTGCATCGCGATCTCAAGCCTCGGAACGTCATGATGACGGCCTCGGGCGCGAAGCTGCTGGACTTCGGTCTGGCCAAGGCAGCGCCTCAACCCGTCGGCACAGCTGCCGCTCCGATCTCGGACTTGACCACCCCCGGAATGATTGTGGGCACGCTGCAGTACATGGCTCCCGAGCAGCTCGAGGGTCTGCCCACTGACGCGCGGACTGACGTCTTCGCGTTCGGGTGTCTCCTGTATGAGATTCTCAGCGGACGGAAGGCGTTCGACGGCCGGACCAACGCCAGCGTAATGACCGCGATCATGGCGCGTGAGCCGACGCCGCTTCGCGAGCTCGTCCCGTCGCTGCCAGAGAGTGTTGACGTGCTCGTGCGGCGGTGTCTGTCAAAACACCCAGCCGAGCGCTGGCCTTCGGCTGCGGAACTCCTTACCGAACTGAAGCGCGTCGCGGAAGGCCTCCGCAGCGGGCGCCACGCCGGCCGGATTCGGCCATTTGTCCTGAATCGCTGGCGGACGGCGGCCGTCGTCACCACGCTCGTTGCTGGCCGTTGTCGGTGCCGCGATGTTCAGACAGCGGTCACCGCCTGCCGTCGCACTGGCGCCACCAACCTCGATCCAGGTCGCAGTCCTTCCGCTTCGCATGGTCGGCGGCACGACCGGCGGCGACGAGTATCTCGGCGTCGGAATCGCCGATTCGATCATCACGCGGCTGGCCGGTCTTCGACAGGTCGGGCTTCGACCGACCGCCGCCGTACTCGGCTATGCGGATGCGCCTGCCGATCCGGCAACCGTCGCCAAGGCGCTCGCGGTCGACCGTGTCCTGGTGGGCACAATCCAGCGCAGCGCGGATACTTACCGGATCACGCTGCAGCTGGTTCAGAGCGCGGATGGCGCCGTCTCGTGGGCGCGCAGCTACGACGTGCCGCGCAGCGCGTTGACCAACCTGCAGGACACGATTGCCGAGGAGGTCGTCACTGCGCTGCGCCTGGAATTGACGCCTGCCGAGCGCGACCGTGTTCGCCGACGCTACACCGACAATGCCCAGGCGTATGACCTGTATCTGCGCGGCCGCGCCTCATTTGTGAACTACACCGAGCGGGGGATGAAGACGGCGATTGGCGACTTCGAACGCGCGCTTTCCGTCGATCCCGACTACGCGCTGGCGCGTGCCGGCCTCGCCATCGCATGCGCCTGGTTCAGCATCCGGTATGCGTACGAGACCGAGGCGTCGGAATGGGGCGCGCGCGCCGAGCGGGAGGCGAAGGCTGCGCTGGCTGACGATCCGTCACTCGCCGAGGCCACCCTGGCGATGGCTAGCGCCGCAGGGACGGTATATGGCGACTTCAACTGGCCGGTTGTGATCGCCGATGCGACGCGTGCACTGGCGATGGACCCGACGCTGGAGCTCGCGCACATCGTCCGCATGCGCGCGTTCTACCACCTCGGTCTTTTCGAGCGAGATGGCGCAGGAGGCCAGGGACGCTCATCGGCTGAATCCACTGGGCAACGTCGAGATTGCGCGGCTCGAAGTCGCCGGAGAGCCTGTTTGGCGGCTCGTACGGCCGCGCCCGTGAGCAGGCCACGGTGCTGCTCGCTCGCTCGGACGCGCCGGTCATCCGCAATTACCTCGGGCTCGCACAGTTCTATACCGGTGACGTGGCGGGCGCCCGCGCGACGTTGGCCGCCGTGCAGCGCGCGGGACGTCCAGACGTCCGTTCACAAGCGGCGCTCGCAGGTGTCGAGGCGGCAGCGGGCGATACAGCTGCCGCCCGAGCCCGTGCGCTTGGAATCGAGCGGGGGCCATACATGGACCATCACGTCGCCTATAGCCTCGGTGCAGCCTGGGCCCAGCTCGGTGACGTCTCCGCGGCCGTGAGATGGCTGCAACAAGCCGCTGACAGTGGCTTCCCCTCCTATCCCTCGCTCATGCTGGACAGGCTGCTTGACCCGATTCGACGCGCGCCTGAATTCACCGCTCTTCTCGATCGGCTGCGCAGTCGCTACGAACAGGACGCCGCGCGCTACCCTCCGGGCACGTAGCCCTCGTCCCCGCGAGGGGCTACGTCATTGCTTGCGCTCTGCGTCCGTAGGGCCGGTCCTTTGGACCGGCCGGCGCCTGCGGCGGGTCCGAAAGGACCCGCCCTGCGGATGACGATCGCTACGGTGCTTGCGAAAGCGCATGCGGCCGAGGTCGCCAACAGCCGCACGAGGTAACCTATTAGTGCAAACAATTCCTTCAGTGCCCAATTACACAGCTAAAGACATTACCGTCCTCGAAGGACTGGAGCCCGTCCGCAAGCGGCCCGGCATGTACATCGGCGGCGTCGGCGCTGCCGGCCTGCATCATCTCGTCTGGGAGGTCCTCGACAACTCCGTCGACGAGGCGATGAACGGATTCGCCTCGAATATCTACGTCACGCTCCACAAGGACGGCAGCTCGATCACCGTCACCGACGATGGGCGCGGGATTCCGATCGACAAGCACCCGACGACGAAGAAGAGCGCGCTCGAAGTCATCTTCACGATGCTCCACGCCGGGGGCAAGTTCGAGCAGGGCAACTACAAGACCGCGGGCGGTCTGCACGGCGTCGGCGCCAGCGTCGTCAATGCGTTGTCCAGCGAGCTGCGCGCCACGGTGAAGCGCGACGGCGCAAGCTGGGAGATGGTGTTCAAGCGTGGCAAGCCGACTGGCCCGCTGAAGAAGGCCGGGCCGGCGCGTGGCACCGGCACCACCGTCTACTTCCACCCCGACTCGACGATCTTCCCGAAGGTCGAATTCGACGCCACGACGATTCGCGAGCGGCTCGAGGTGATCAGCTACATCCACAAAGGGGTGAAGGTCACCTTCGAGAATGAGGGTGACGGCACCAAAGAGGTCTTTCACCACGAGGAAGGCCTCGCCGACTTCCTGAAGAAGATCGTCTCGGCGCGCGGGGCGAAGCCGGTTCATGACGTGGCGTTTCTGCTCGAACGCGAGAGCGGTCCGCGCCTCGATCTCGTGCTGCAGTGGACCGAGTCGACCGACGAGCACATCCGCAGCTACGTCAACGGCATTCCGACCGGATCGGGCGGCACGCACGACAACGGACTGCGCGCCGGTATCGGCAAGGCGGTCCGCAACTACATCGAGACGCACAACCTCTCGCCGAAGGGCGTCACGTTGACGACTGACGACATTCGCGAGGGGCTGACTGGCGTCCTCAGCCTGTTCATCGAGGAGCCGCAGTTCCAGGGCCAGACCAAAGATCGTCTGAACAACCCCGAAGTGCTGTCGGTGGTCGATTCAGCGGTGCGGCCCGCTCTGGAGCACTGGCTCAATCACAATCGCAGCATCGCCGAATCGATCGTCGCGCGCATCGTCCTCGCGGCGCGGGCGCGTGAGGCAAGCCGGGCCGCGCAGGCCGAGGTCACACGCAAAACGGCGACGACTGGCCGACTGAATCTTCCGGGCAAGCTGAGTGACTGCAGCAGCGCCAACCGTGAAGACAGCGAGCTGTTCGTCGTCGAGGGCGATTCGGCCGGCGGATCGGCGAAGCAGGGGCGCGACCGGGGGAAGCAGGCCATTCTGCCGCTGCGCGGCAAGGTGATGAACACCGAGGGGATGACGCTGGCGAAGGTGCTCGAGAACAAGGAGCTCGCCGATCTCGTCACCGCGCTCGGCTGCGGCATGGGCAAGAGCTTCGACATCGGCCGGCTGCGCTACGGCAAGGTCATCATCCTTGCCGACGCCGACTCGGACGGCCATCACATCGCCACGCTGCTGCTCACGTTCCTCTACCGCCACCTGCCGCAGCTGATAGCCGGCGGCAAGGTCTATCTCGCGCAGCCGCCGCTCTATCGCATCGACATCGGCAAGGAGACCTTCTGGGCTCTCGACGATGCGCATCGCGACCGGCTGCTGAAGCAGCACACCAATGGCCGCGGGTCGCCGGAGATCACGCGCTTCAAGGGCCTGGGCGAGATGATGCCGAAGGTGCTGTGGGAGACGACGCTCAGCCCGAAGACGAGGCGCCTGCTGCGCGTCGAGGTCGCCGATCAGCTCCTCACCGATCGGGTGATCAACGAGCTGATGGGCAAGGACGCGTCGGCCCGCTTCCGCTTCATCATGGAGCGGGCCGAGGACGCGCAGGAACTCGACGTCTGAAGAGAACCAGTCGTTCACGCTTCTCGGTTCTCACTTCTCGGTTCGTGTTCAAGGTTCGGGTTCGACGCGCACACTGAAGCGTGCGCTCTACTCTGACCTCTGACGCACGTTCCTCAGTCCCTCACCGCCTTCGGTGTGTCGTGAGAAAGCGCCGTCACGCTCAGTCAGAGGCGAATCGGTGGCGCCGCTCCCTGCCGTCCATTAGAATCGCCGGGATTGATTGGCGTTGGAACCCGGGTCGGCCCGTACGAAATCACCGGCATCCTAGGTGCCGGCGGGATGGGCGAGGTGTTTCGTGCGCGCGACACGAAGCTGCTGCGCGACGTGGCCATCAAGGTCCTGCCGGAAACGCTGGCGTCGGATCCCGAGCGGCGCGCACGCTTTGAGCGAGAGGCGCAGGTCCTCGCGGCACTCAATCATCCAAACATCGGCAGCATTCACGGACTCGAGGAAGGGCCGTCCGAACGCTGGTCAGCCGGCGCGAGCGCTGATCCTCGAGCTGGTCGAGGGTCCGACGCTGGCCGATCGGATCGCTCAGGGTCCGATTCCGCTGGACGAGGTCCTGGCCATTGCGCGGCAGATCGCGGATGCGCTCGAGGCAGCGCACGAACTGGGGATCGTCCATCGCGATTTGAAGCCTTCCAACATCAAGCTGCGACCAGACGGCATGGTCAAGGTGCTCGACTTCGGCCTGGCGAAGCTGGTCGAGGGTCCGCCTAAAGGCGGACACTACGATCAGCGTCGTGGTGTCCGGCTTCAGCCGGACCTCTCTCAGTCCCCGACGATTACGACCCCGGCGATGACACTGTCGGGTGTGATTCTGGGCACGGCGGCGTACATGAGCCCGGAGCAGGCCAAAGGTCATGACGCCGACCCTCGCAGCGACGTGTTCGCGTTCGGCGCCGTCCTCTATGAAATGCTCACCGGGCGTCGCGCATTTGCAGGCGACGGTGTGAGCGAGACGCTGGCCTTCGTGATCACCAGGGATCCAGACTGGGCGCTCCTGCCGGCAACGGTTCCGCAGCGGCTGCGAATGCTGCTCTCGCGTTGTTTGACCAAGGATCGCCGGCAGCGGCTGCAGGCGATCGGCGAGGCACGCATCGCCATCGACTCGCTGAATTCGAGTGCCTCAGACGCGTCAACAGCGAGCGCTTCCGTTCCCGTGCGATCGCGGGCGTGGCCGGGTTGGGTCGCCGCCGCGCTCGTCGCTCTGGGCTTCAGCACCTGGCTATGGCTGATGCCGACAACGGCGGGACCGCTGGTGCAATTCGAGATTACTGCTCCGCCCGGCAGCCAACTCCCACTCGGGATACCGGCGATCTCGCCCGATGGCCGCATGCTCGCCTACGTCGTTGCTACTCCGAAGCGACCGAGCCTCATTCACGTGCGGAATCTTGGATCGACGGAAAGCACACCAATTGCCGGCACGGAGCGAGCAGTCTCCCCGTTCTGGTCGCCGGACAGCCGCTCGCTTGCGTTCTGGTCGCGAGAGAAGATTCGACGGGTCGATCTGGCTGGCGGCGGTGCGCGTGAAATCAGCACCGACACGGTCCCTGTATGGACCGGGAGTTGGAGTCAGACGGGACAGATCTTTTTCAGGGCGCCCAGGGGAGTCGCGATCCGCCACGCCTCGGCAGCGGGTGGACCTGTGACGACGCTCGTCGAGAGTGGGGACAAGGAACGCTTCGAGCAGGGCCCTCGATTGCTCGCCGACGGCCGCCGCTATCTCGTGCTCACGAGTCGTCCGGATGGAGAGAACGTGCTCGAGCTGCGTGCGATCGATTCGACGGAGCGCTCCGTGCTCGTCGGGCGCAACCCAACCATCGGCAGCGTCGCAACAACGCCCGACGGCAGCTATCTGGTGTACGCGCGCGATGCCACGCTCTATGCGCAGTCGTTCGACGAATCTCGCGGGACGGTCATCGGCGAGCCCGCGCCCATCGTCCAGAGCATCGGTCGTATGGCTGCAGCCCTGACGGTCCCTGCGATGAGCGTATCCCCTGCCGGCCACCTCGCGTACCAAGTATCGCCGCTGGCGGGCGAGTCCGGGCGACGGGCGGTCTGGATGAATCGGAACGGAGAGGAGTTGGGAGAGGTGCGCGTCGCCAACATTGGCTCTCTACTTCGCGCTCTCGCCGAGTGAACAGTCGCTGGTCTATCAGGCGCAGTCACCGACGCAGGCACGGGGCGGTACCGACATCTGGACAGTCGACTTGAACAGGGGCACGGTGTCGCGGCTCACATTCGGCGGCGAGCCGCCGCGATCTCCGATCTGGTCCGCGAACGGTCGACGGGTGGCGTTCGTCCGAACTGCAGGGGTCTTCGAGAAAGACGCCAGCGGCGCTGGCGACGAGCGCATGCTCTTCCCCGGACCTGCTGATTCCTTGACCGATTGGTCACCCGATGGTCGTCACATGCTGATGACCGAGCGTCAGCGCTCGCTGATGGTGACACTCGATACGAGTGCTCGCGTTCCGGTCGGTGTGTCAGAGAGCGCGTCAGACATGGCGCGATTCTCACCTGATGGCAAGTACATCGCGTACGTGTCCAGTGAATCAGGTCGCCCGGAAGTCTACGTGCGGCCCACGCCTCCCGCCGTCGGCAAGTGGCAGGTCTCGTTCGACGGCGGGCAACAGCCCGCGTGGCGGCGCGACGGTAAAGAGTTGTTCTTTCAAACGCCGAACCGTGAATTGGTCGTCGTCGACGTGGACACACGCGAGGCGTTCACAATGGGGAAGCCCCGGCTCCTCCTCGAGACGCAACAACTCGGAAGCTACGCGGTCAGCGCGGACGGGCAGCGCTTCCTGTTCAGCGTCCCTATCCAGTCCGGGACGAACACGCCGATCGTCGTCGTCCTGAATTGGCACCGGCTGTTACAGCGGGACGGGAAATGACCTCAGTCCGGCTTCTTGTATTCGAGGATGAACAACCCCGTTCCGACTCGATCCGACGCGTAAGCGAGCCCGCGCGCGTCGATATCGACGTCGTTGATTTGAATCGACCGTCGGCTGGCCCATCGCGATCGGGTGTGAGCGCTCGTTGGTCTTCGGGATGTAGTGGCCCAGTTCCTTCATCTGATACGGATCCGACAGATCCAGCACGCGGATGCCGGCGTTGAAGTAGGCGAGCCAGGCGATCTTGTTCTCGAAGCGGTTGATCTTGCCGTTCACCGTGTCGGCCGACTGGTGCGGACCGAAGCGGCCGCCCTTGTGTGCAGAAGTCCCCGACCGGCACCTGCCACACCGACACCGGAAACGGCTTCGACTCGTTCGTGATGTCGAGCATGTACGAGCCGGTGCGCACGCCGCCGGGACACGGCGCCATGTCCGCAGTGCCGCCGGCCTCATCGACCACGAACGCGTAGCGGCGCGGCAGCGCTTCCTTCCCGAAGTTCGGCACCGTGTCGTAGACGATCGGCGACACCGTGTGCGGCCCGCGGTGCGGCGGGTTCATGTCGAGCGACCACACCAGCTTCGGATGCGCCGGATCGGCGATGTCGAACTCCGCCGTCCATCCTGAGTTGCGATAGCCGACGTAGAGCCGCTTGCGCTCTTCGTCCACGACCGGATGATGCGCGTACTGATTCTCGTAGCCCGGCTCGCCGTCCTTCTGGCTCGGCAGCCACGCGCGGCCGACGAACTTCGGCGCCTTCGGATCCTTGAGATCGAAGATCTGGATGATGACGTTGCGAAACCCCGGCTCGCCTGACGCGGAGTAGAAGTAGCCGGTGTCCGGCGACCACCAGCCTTTGTGCGCGCGGTAGCGTGAACGTGCCGCCGCAGCCCGGGCCGCACGAGTTCGGCGGCGTGCCGGTGATCTCGGAGACCAGCGTGATCTTCGACGGGTCGCTGTCTCGCGAGGTGATGTCGAAGATCTGATACTTGAGGTCCTTGCCGGTCTCGCCCTCGGTGAGGATCTCGGAATTGCGAATCAGGTAGTCGCGGCCCGAGCCGTCGAACTTGTAGTCGTAGACCACCGAGACGCCGCGCGAATTGCGGTTGGTCTCGTTCGGGAATGTGCCACACCAGCTTCGGATTCGCCGGATCGGCGACGTTCAGGATCGACGTGCCGTTCCATTCCTCCTTGCCGGTGATCGGATTCAGCTTCGGCTTCTGGTCCCAGTAGCTCTCGTGATGGCCGACGTAAACCCAGCTGCCGTTCGCCGCATCGGACAGCGTCGTGACGACGAGCGATTCGCGGCCCTGCAGATCGTGATGGCCGACCAGCCGGACGTTACGCGAATCTTCGGCGCGCGGATCGGTGAGCGGCAACGTCTGCCGATGTCTCGCCACCGGCCGAAGGCCGGCAGGCAGAGGCCAGTGCCGCCGCCGAGATCGCGAGCCGTTGCGGCCAACGCGAATACGATGGGGCGCATGCGTGAGCGCGCGGATCTTAGCCTAAATCGACCGACGGGTTGAATTGGCGATTGATGATTCGCCCCGGACTCAGACGCGGTCGTTGGGAAAGAATCCGACGAGCTGACGCGAATTCTGGTGATTCGCGCGCGTCGAAACGGCCCGCGCAAGGCGCGACCGAGCCCTGGCGACGCAAATCAACAAATCACAAATCGACAATCAACAACAAATCGACAATCCCAAAATCAGCAATCAACAATGATCTCTACCTGGAACTCGGTTTCGCAGCGGCCGCCTCGGCGTCGCGCTTGCGGCCGAAGCTGAGCGCGTTGGCCATCGCGTAGTTGCCCTCCTGACACGAATACTCGAACATCTGATACGAGTCGTCACGATTCAGGGGCAGCGACACGGTCCACGGCTTGGTGTAGACCTTCGGATCCTCGATTGTCACCGTATAGTTGATCGTGTTCGCATCGGTGCGCGTGAAGCGCTCGGTGACCTTCATCGCCTCGCTCTGCGGGATGCCGCGGATGCGGCCGGTGGCGGCGCTCGTTCCGATCGAGCCCTTGTTGTTGTAATTCGTGGACTCGACGACCAGCGTGTTGCCGTCCCAGCGGCCGCGCGGCTCGCCATTCCACATGCGGATGTTCTCACCAAGCTTCGGGCGGCCGTCGATCGGGATGATGCGCGTCTCGTGAATCATCTCGAACACGATCACGACGTACCCTGGCGTCTGAATGATCTCGTAGGCGTTGTTGTAGCCGGCCGGGAAGAACGCTGCCGGGTAGCCGCGCGTGATGCAGCGGACCCATGGCGTCTCGTGCTCGGGCGCATCGGGAATGTGCGCGAGATCGTAGTCGCGCTTGTCCTCGGCCCACTTCATCACCGGTACGCGGCCGTCGGGTGGATCGATGACCATCGATCGCCGCCGCGCGCTGACCTTGTGACTGTGATCGGCGAACTCAGACGCCGGGCCGACGTTGGTCGCCGCCGTTGACCCGGCAGCCGGGGCGGCTGCCTGGGCGGCGGGAGTTTCGAACGGCGTGCTGTCGAAGTTGAGCCAGATGCCCTGGAGATCCGGCTGACCGTCGGGTGTGCGTCCCTGTTTCCACGACGTTTGAGCGGCGGCACCGGCAGCCATCACCAACGCAGTGACGAACGCCACGAGCACAACGCGCATCGATGCCTGGGTCCCGGAACATGGCAGGCCTCCTCTGGGGCCTCATCTTACCCCTCCTTCGCGTCCAAGGAACGCTTCGGCGAGGCAACTGTTCGGCGTAGTACACTGCCGTTTCTGTGGCCGACCCCGGGGGCAAGTTCAGGAAGTTCGACCGGTCTATTGTCGAGGGTCCGATTGGCCCAGCCGTCTGGCGGCTGGCCTGGCCGACGATGCTGCAGAACATCATCGCCGGTCTGCAGGGCATCATCGACCACGCGATGGTCGGCCACTTCGTCGGCTACACCGCCAACGCCGCCATCGGCGTCAGCTGGCAGATCATCCTCGTCGTCATTGTCTTCATCAGCTCGACATTCACCGGTATGGCCGTGCTCGTGGCGCGGTTTGCCGGAGCGAACGAACCCGACAAGGTCAATCGCGTCGTCTATCAGGCGTTCCTGACCGCGTTTGGCCTGTCGGTCTTGCTGGCCGCGATCGGTTACGCCGCGGCGCCGGCGCTGCTGCGTCTGGTGAACGCCGCGCCCGATGTGCAGGCCGAGGCGCTTGCCGTTCCTGCGAGCGATGTTCATGGGCATCTTCGGCATGCTCATGTTCTTCATGCTGAGCGGCGCGTTCCGCGCCGCCGGGGATCCGCAGACGCCGCTCCGGCTCGGCGTGATCATGACGGTGCTGACCATCGTCTTCAACATCATCCTCATCCCGATGTTCGGCACGCTCGGCGCCGCGCTCGGGACGATCCTGCAGCAGCACCACGGTGACGGTCTACGGCATCTGGCGGATCAGCCGTCCCGACTCGGTGATTCATTTCGAGAAGGGCATGAGCCAGCGTCCGGATTTCACGATCATCCGATCGCTGTTCCGATTCGGCCTGCCGACCGGCGTGCAGGGCATCGCGATGAACATCGGCGGCGTGCTGATGCTGCGCTTCATCGGATCGCTCGAGCAGAGCGCCGCGGCGCAGGCGGCCTACGCCGTCGGCTACACCGAGCTGTTCTCGCTGATCACCTGGACGTCGGTCGGCCTGATGGGCGCCTCCGCGACGATCGCCGGTCAGAACCTTGGCGCGAACAATCCGCAGCGCGCGATCGAGGGCGTCAAGGTCGCCTCGCAGATCGGCCTCGGCGTCGCCGTCGTGATCGGCGCGCTGTTCGTGCTGATTCCCGGCCCGCTGCTGGCGATCTTCGGTATGACCGATCCCGTGGTGCTGTCGATCGGACGGCAGCTGCTGCTCTACCTGAGCGTGTCGGGTCTCTTCATCACGGTCGCGCTCAGTTACACCGGCGGCCTGCAGGGCACGGGCGACACGCGCAGCCCGCTCTACATCTCGATCATCTCGCAGGTGATCATTCCGCTCGGTCTGTGCACGCTGTTCCAGGCGATGTACGGTCTCGAGCCGGCGCATATCTGGACGGCGATTGTCGTCGGCCACGCAACGCGCGCGACGCTGAGCCTGGTGAGGTTCAAGCAAGGCAAGTGGCGATCGATCGCGGTCGACATCGAACCCGCTCGCCCGTAGACGGCTGCAAGCATACTGCCCGTGCAGAATGCGATTCCACATGCCGGGAAATCGACCTCCGCATCGCTCGTCTTCGGTTCCCGCGCGTCTGAGGAGCTCGACTCGCAACAACATCCGCTGCGCGGCTCAAAACGCTTGCGCTGAACCGATCGCTACCAAGACACGCGATGACGGAAGACGCGCGGATGAATCGCTGCGGCCGATTTCCGGCTTCGCGGCCTGTGCTCGGCATGGTCGCACGCGTCCGCCAGGCGGTATGCCTGCAGCTACTCGAGAAGCGCGGTTCGTCCGCAAGTCCGTGTGTTGCTGTGGCGAATCCCTGTGGAGGTCAGGCCGACTCGATCGCCTGACCGCTCGGCGAAGGCGAGAAGTGCAGGATTTGCGGGCGAGGCAGAGCACGCCCGATTCGAGCAGCCATCGTTGTGACGCCATCGCAGCGGTGTCCGGCCACCGGAACCGGGATTCGCATTTGCAATTCGAAGTGCACTGCTCCTGATGCAGGCACTTCCGTCGTCGAGAGCAACGTCCCGGCGAGCAGCAAGAACAGAGTCGAGAGCGCCATGTCGCATGCACTCGCCGCCGACGCGGCTCGCGCTCGGACGCCGTCGCTGGCGAGTCGCTGAATCGCCGCGGCGCGCAACGGATGCAGCACGCCGGTGCCGAACGAGAGCGCGATCGTCGCCGGAACGAGCGCTCCAGGGATCGTCAGCGCCGCGACGACGAGGACTGACCCGGCTGCTGCGAATGCCAGCTGCATCCGCACGCCCGCTGCCGGGCAGCCGCGTCGCGAGCTGCGGAGCCCGCTGCGTCCGACAGCGTGATGAGCGCGACGAGCAGCGTCACCGCCGCGGGGCTTCTGTCGCCGGTCGTCTGCAGGAGGAACGAGCCGGTCGATCCGGCGGCGTCCAGGAACGCCAACGGAAGGATCAGGAGAGCGACGACTCTCCACGGGATCCTGGCGCGTCGTTGTCGACGAGCCTTCTTCCGACTCCTCGCCCGCAGGCTGGCGGCTCGATCATCGCGAGCGCCATCACGCCGCCGCACGCGCAGAGCAGCGTCTCGGCGATCCAGCCCGCTGCGAATCCCCATCTCGTGACGATGGCTCCGCCGGCCACGACGAGCAGTGCGAGAACAACGACCTGCATTGCGCGCGAGCGCGCTTCGATGCGCTGGAACTCCGGCTCACGGTCGAGCGCGACGCACGTGCGATAGAGGAGTGCCTGGTCCGCGCCGGAACGGAACGCGTCGGCGAGCGCGACGAGCAGACACGCGCCGACGAGGCCGGGAATGCCGTCGGCCAGCCAGCAGCACAGCATGCCGGCGACTTGAAGGAGCGATCCGAGGATGAGACTACGGCGGCTGCCGAATCGATCGGCAAACCATCCGGTCGGCACCTCGAGCGCCATCAGCGCGAGGTCGCCGGCGGCCATCGTCGCCGCGACGAGGGCAGGCGACATCTGCTTCTCCTGCACCCACCACAGGAGATACAGGCCGTCCATGACGCCTTCGAGGGTGGCGATCTGGTACGGCAGGTAGAGCCAGAGGTTTCGTCGGTAGCGGGATCAGTTATTGGGAGGCATGCTTTTAGGGTATCCCGAAAAACTCACCGGCCTCGCGATACTGGAAGCCGAGCCGGCGCGCGAAGCCCGGATCCTGCGGACCAGTCCCGACATAGATGCAGCGCGACGGATCCAGCCGATGGCGCTGGATGAAGATCACGCCCAGCCCGGGGAGCGGCTTGCGGCACCAGCACTTCGGCGGACCGGCCGCGTGCGGGCAGTAGAGCACCTCGATCGATACGCCCAGCTGCTCCTGCAGGCTGGCAAACCCGGCTTCCACCTGCTCGGCGCTCATCGTCTTGTCGGCGATCTGCGGACACCACGCGAGTCCGAGCAGCAGCCAGCCCGCGTCGTGATACCGGCGAAGTACGGATCGCATGCGCAGCGAGCGATTCGTCACACCAGACGATCAACGCCTTGTTGGTCATCGCCGCGTCGTGCTGTCCGCTCGAACGGCACGACGTCGATTCGCGAGAATCCTTCCGCCGGATCCGGAGGCTCGAGCTCGCGTTGATGACGGAACTGCACGGACGGTGCGAACGCGCTGATGTCGCGCTTGACGGCGTGCTTCATCTCCTCGGGTCCGAGCAGACGTCCGTGGTTGGCGATGATCCTCGAGACGGCGTTCACTTGCGCGTCCTCGACGCTGGTCGCGAGCCAGACGCAGCGCACGCGCAGGCCCAAGCGTCATGCGCCGCCTGAACGACACGCGCCCGCGACGCGCGTGACATGTACGTGTTGTCGAGCACGATTCGCGAGTGGCCGTCCTCGACGAGACGCTGGAGCCCTGGCAGCAGACCGTGGAGCGACCCGCCCGCCTCATCGCGATTGAGTCGCGCGTATCCATCGTCCACGAACGCGCGTGCGGCGGTGCTCTTGCCCGCGCCGGGCAATCCCATGATGAGCACCACCTCGCCGTCTCGGGACGCGTGGGGCGAGTCTGACTCGTCCGCCGCAGCTTGCGCGAAGGCGGGAGATCCGCCTCTACGAGGCCGAATGCGATCTCGATCCTCGTCGCTGAACCGAAT
Organism: uncultured Acidobacteriota bacterium; assembly: GCA_963728305.1. Taxonomy (GTDB): domain Bacteria; phylum Acidobacteriota; class Vicinamibacteria; order Vicinamibacterales; family UBA2999; genus Gp6-AA40. The sequence goes on along the minus strand of CAVSKE010000045.1, from coordinate 78,487 downwards.
GCCGTGCGCGCGAACGATCGATCGCACGGTCTCGACCGTCGTCGGACCGGGAATCGAGACGATGCGAGGGGAGAGCGTGTCGAAGCCAGGCCAGCGCGATCTCGGCAGGCGTTGCGCCGTGACGCTCCGCCAGTTCTCTCAGCACGGGCTCGTGACGCAGCTGACCGGACCCGCCGCGAGCCGCCCAGCGGGCGATAGGCGATCAGCTGAATGTCGTGGTCGATGCAGTATTCGACGACCCCGTTGAGCAGGTTCTCGTCGTGCCACACGCTCAGCTCCACCTGCACCGCCGAGATCTCCGCGATGCGCCGCGCCTCCTCGATCTGCCCGACGTTCACGTTGCACAGACCGATTCGCGCGACGAGGCCCTTCGTCCTTCAGTGCCGCGAGCGCACGCACGCTGGTGGACAGCGGCACTCGCGGATCGGGCGCGTGAAGCTGATAGAGGTCGATGCGCTCGACGCCGAGCGCGCGCAGGCTGGCGTCGCAGGCGTCACGCAGGTGACGGGCTCTGCCGTCGGGCACCCATTGCCCGTTCGGTCGTGTCAGTCCGCCCTTTGTCGCAATCACGAGGCGCGAGCGATCGCCGCTCCAGGCAGAGAGCGCGCGGGCGATGAGCCGCTCGTTGTGGCCGATCTCGGAATCGTCCCAGCAGTAGGCATCGGCCGTATCGAGAAACGTGACGCCGGCGTCCAACGCGGCGTGCAGCACCTCGACGCCGCGCGCCTCGTCGCGGTCGCGCTCGGTCGAGAGGCGCATGCAGCCGATGCCGATGGGTTTCATGTCGGGAGTAAGGCAAAATGCAAGATGCGAAGTGCAAAAGAGCCTTGGCAATAATGGCAGCGTAGACAGTGTTTGCATTTTGAATTTTGCAATCTGAATTACATGAGCAGAATTCCTCCTCCCGTCAACGACCAGAATAAGACCTACCTCCCTCATTCTCCAGAACGCGCCGAGCTGAAGACCCGGCTGGCGCACATGGCCGGCGACCGCGTCGAGATACCGCTCGTCATCGGCGGCAAGGACATTCTCACCGGCAGGACGCAGCCGTCGGTGATGCCGCACAACCATCGGCATGTGCTGGGCGACTGGCACGCCGCCGAGCAGGGTCACGTGCATCAGGCGATCGAGGCGGCGCTCGCCGCCGCGCGCGACTGGTCCACCTGGTCCTTCACCGATCGTGCCGCCGTTTTCCTCCGCGCCGCCGAACTGCTCACGACCACCTGGCGCGTCGACGCTCAACGCGGCGACGATGCTCGGACAGTCGAAGACGGTCGTTCAAGCGGAGATCGATTCGGCATCGGAGCTGATCGACTTCTGGCGCTTCAATCCGTACTTCGCGCAGGAGCTCTACGCCGAGCAGCCGATCAGCACGCACGCGGCCTGGAACCAGATGGAGTACCGGCCGCTCGAAGGCTTCGTCTACGCGGTGACGCCGTTCAACTTCACGTCGATCGCCGGCAACCTGCCGACCGCGCCGGCGCTGATGGGTAACACGGTGATCTGGAAGCCGGCGTCGAGCGCGATGCTGAGCGCGTACTACATCCTGCGGCTGCTCGAGGCGGCAGGACTGCCGCCCGGCGTCATCAATCTCGTCTCGGGGGACGCCGCGCAGATCTCGTCGATCCTGCTCGATTCGCCGCACCTCGCCGGCGTGCACTTCACCGGCAGCACTGCGGTATTCAACTCGATGTGGACCCGCATCGGCGCCAACGTCGGCGAGCTATCGGAGCTACCCGCGTCTGGTCGGCGAGACCGGCGGCAAGGACTTCATCATCGCCCACCCGTCCGCCGACGCGCAGGAGCTCGCCGTCGCGATGGCGCGGGGCGCGTTCGAGTTTCAGGGCCAGAAGTGCTCGGCGGCGAGCCGGGCCTATGTGCCGCAGTCGCTCTGGCGCGACGTCTGCGATCGCGTCGTCGCCATGATGCGCGAGATGAAGGTCGGTGACGTCGCCGACTTCCGCACGTTCATGGGTGCCGTCATCGACCGGAAGTCATTCACCAAGATCTCCGGCTACATCGATGATGCCCGGAAGAACGCGCGCATCATTCAGGGTGGCGGCGCCAACGACGAGGTCGGCTATTTCATCGAGCCGACGCTGGTCGAGACGAAGGATCCCGGCTATCGATTGATGTGCGAGGAGATCTTCGGGCCGGTGCTCACGGTGCACGCGTATCCGGACGCCCAGTGGGAGCAGACGCTCGAGATCGTGGATCGCACGTCGCCGTACGCACTGACCGGCGCCGTCTTCGCACGCGATCGCGCCGCGGTCCGGCAGGCGATGGATGTCCTGCGCAATGCCGCCGGCAACTTCTACGTCAACGACAAGCCCACTGGCGCGGTCGTCGGCCAGCAGCCGTTCGGCGGCGCGCGAGCGTCCGGCACGAACGACAAGGCCGGCTCGAAGATGAATCTGATGCGATGGGTGAGCGCGCGGGCGATCAAGGAGACGTTCTCGCCCCCGCGCGATTGGCGTTACCCCTACATGTCCGAAGAGTAGGGCCGGTCCTTGTGGACCGACCTGGCCAGGCACGTCCAAAGGACGTGCCCTACGTGGCGGAAGGACGTGCCCTACGGTGCGACCTCCGCCAGCGCCGACACGACGGCGTCGATCTCTTTTTGAGATCCTCTTTCGCTCCCGCGCCCTTCTGATACGCCTGCCAGCCGTCGAGCGCCTGCTGCAGCGTGGTGCGCGCCTCTTTCGCGCAGCTCGGCGGATGCCTGTGCGTCTGGCCTGATCGGCGAGCGCGTGCCCGAGGTCGGCGGTCGCCGCCAGCGACTGCTTCGGATCGCGCTGATCGGCAGGGAGACTCGCGAAGACCTCGATGCTCCGGCGGAAGGCCCTGATCGCCTCGTCCGTGGCGCCACGATCGCGCGTGGATCAGACCCAGTTGTCGGAGGGCGCCGGCGTAGTTGAAGCGGTGCGCGAGGAAGTCCGGGTTCTTCTGCCGCCGCGCCCTCGGAGATCTGCAGCGAGTGCTGGATCGACCGCAGTGCCTCGTCCAGGCGTCGCGTCTCGCGCTGGCTCACGCGCCAGATTGCCGTACATGTCCGCCAGATCGAACTGGAACTGCACGTTCTGCGGGTCGGCCTTGACCATCTCTTCTTCGATGGCGATCGATTCTTCGGTCGCACGGATGGCGTCGTCATGGCGGTGCAGCTCGATGAAGCCGCCGCCGACTCTCGCCAGCATCATGACGAGGTCGCGTTTGGCGGTAATCGCGTCCGGCGTTTCGGCGAGCAGCGCGCGGGCGATCGCGGTCGCTCGCTGGTGGGATTCGAGCCCTCGCGCGAAGTCGCCTTCGTAGTGATACACGTCGCCGAGATTGGCATGATGCACCGCCAGGCCTCGCCGCATCACCCGCGACGACCCGGGCCGATCGTTGAGCAGCTGGAGCAGGCGAATCGCCTCGAGCAGCGCGGTCTTGGCCTCCTCGCGCCGTCCGGCCCACGTCAACGCCACCCCGCGTCGGCCCTGCACCCGCGATCGATCTTCCGCGGCGTCGTCGGCCGCCCCGTCGCTTCCGCGTGCCTCGTCAAGGTGTGCGAGTGCCCGCTGATAGGATTCGACGGCTTCGGCGTACTTTCCCTGCGCGAGATCGAGGTCGCCAATCCGCGAGTGAGCCATTCCGAGCGCCACCGCGGACTGGCCTGTCGCGACGCGTCTCGTGGATCGACGACCGCAGGTCGACGAGCTTCGCGTAGCTGGCGCGTGCCCCGGCGACGTCACCGAGGTTCGCCGACGTATGGATTCCCCTGGACGTCGCCGATCTTCTGATAGGCGTCGGCGAGATCGACCTGCAACGACGTGTCGCGAGCCGCTTCCCGCGACAGCGCATCGAGATATCCCAAGGCGCGCTTGACGAGCAGCTGGCGCGCGGACGTAGAGCCGGGAACTTCCGCAATCGAGTCATACAGTTCGCCGACCAGCGAGTTGGCGAGCTGACGGACGTCGTTGAACCGGCGCTCGGCGCGCTGCTGCGAGTACCACAACGCCGTGCCTGCGGCGGCGACGACGACGACAATCGCCGCGGCCGCTGAGGCGCCGACCCAGTGGCGACGCAGAAACTTCGCGGCGCGATAGCCGACGGTGTCAGGTCCGGCGAGAACCGGCTTGCCCGTCAGGTATCGCTCGCAATCCTCGCTCAGCTGCGCGACGGAGACGTAGCGTCGATCGGGCTCCTTGCGGAGCGCCTTCATCACGATCCAATCCAGATCGCGATCGATGCGTTCGCCGACGCGCTGACACCGCCTCGCTCGGCGGCGACCGGCTCGCGCTCGCAGATCGTCTTGACGATCTCGCTCTCGTTCGACGAGCTGAAGTCGAACACCTTCTGATCCGTGAGCAGGCGATAGAGCAGGGCGCCGAGCGAGTACACGTCCGACGTCACCGTCACCGGTTCGCTGCGGATCTGCTCGGGGCTTGCGCTCTCGGGTGTGAACGCGCGGATCGCTCGTGTCACTCCGCACCCGGCCCTCTTCGAGCAGCCTGGCGATCCCGAAGTCGAGCAGCTTGGGCACCCCGTCAGCGGTGACCAGGATGTTGGCGGGCTTGATGTCGCGGTGGACGATCAGGCGCTGATGCGCGTGATGGACGGCGTCGCAGACCTGGCGGAACAGCATCAGCCGCTGGCGGACCGTCAGCTGCCGTTCGCGGCAGTGCACGTCGATCGCCGTGCCGTCCACGTACTCCATCACCACGAACGGCAGGCCGTCGGCGGTCGCTCCGGCATCGAGCACGCGGGCGATGTTGGGGTGGTCGAGCGTGGCGAGAATGCGCCGCTCTTCGAGGAAGCGCCGAATCAGATCGGGCGGGCGCCACGTGGCCGGCGACGATCTTGATCGCCACCTGCTTGTCGAAGGCCTGGTCCGCACCGCTCGGCCAGGTAGACGGTTCCCATGCCGCCACGGCCGATCTCCTTGAGCAGCCGATATGCGCCGACCTCCGTTCCCGGACGGAACGCCCTTGCGCCGTCGTCGTCGACTCGCCATCTGCGACCGCCGGTACGAATGGCTCGTCGATGAATCGCCCGGCGCGCAGATGGGCGTCGATGCAGCGAATCGACTTCCGCTCTCAGATCGGGATGCCCGGCGCAGCGCTCATCGACGAACTCGCGCGCGCTCGGCCTCCGGCCGCTCGAGTGCTTCCGCGACGATCGCCTTCGCCAGGGGCCAGAGAGTGTCCGACATCGTCCGTCAGTAACGCGTCATTCGCGCGGTTCGCGGTCCCGACGCGCCGGTTCGCTGCTCATCGCGCGAAACAGCCAGGCCCGGGCCGCCGCCCATTCGCGCTTGACGGCACTGATCGACTGGCCTTCGACGTCCGCCGTCTCCTCGATCGTCAACCCGCCAAAGAACCGCAGTTCGACGATGCGGGCGGCTTTCGGGTCGATGGCTTCGAGGGCGGTCAGCGCGCGATCGAGGAGGATGGCGTCCACCGGCTCCATCTCCGCTTCGCCGGCGACGTCGCCGGCCAGCTCGATCGGAATCTTCTCGGCATCCGCGCCGCGTTTGATCCGGCGTCGGCGCCTGGAGTCGTCGATGGCGATGCGCCGCATCATCTGCGCGGCGAGCGCGTAGAACTGCGAGCGGTTCTGCCACGACACGCGCTGATCGACGAGCCTGAGAAACGCCTCGTGGACGAGCGCCGTGCGCTGGAGCGTGCGGTCTCCGTTCCCCTGACGCAGGTAGGAGCCGGCCATCGATTTCAGGTGGTTGTAGACGAGAGGAACGAGGCGATCGCCGGACGCGCGATCGCCGTCGCCCCAGGCCACCAGGAGCTGCGTGATCTCTCCAGTCGTCGCGACGTGTTCCAGATGAGCTCCTGGCGCGTATACGAGCAAGCCACTACTACCGGACGAAGACGCTGGACCAGTCGTCCGACGTTTGTCGCGTAACAGTCAGCACCGCTTGTCTGTTCAGGGAGATCGTCACCATGATACGCGCGCCGCGCTCCGCCATTCTTGTCATATTCGTGCTGCTCGCCGCGGCGCCACTCGCCGCCCAGCAGGCGGCTCAGCCGACGCCGCAGCAGACTGCGGCGCCAGCTCCCGATTTTCAGGCCTTCAGCCGCTTCGACTTCGTGCCGGGAGAGAAGGTGGTCGGCTTCGAAGACTTCTCGCAGGACTCGATCGGCGACTTCCCGGCGAAGTGGAACACCAATGCCGCCGGCGAGATCGTCACCGTCGCGGGCAAACCGGGTCGCTGGCTGAAGCTGACTCGCGCCGGCGACGTTCATCCCCGAGCTGACGCCCACGCTCCCCGACAACTTCACGCTGGAGTTCGATCTCCTGGTGCCGCCCGCGTTCAACTCCGGCTACCTGTTCAACGCCAGCATCGTTCAACTTGACGATGTCAACGTCGCGCTGTGGCAGGTGGCGGCCAACCGATTCACGTTCACGGCGTGGCCCGGCGGCCCGACGTGGCAGACCTCGATGACGACGCGGCAGAACGAAACGCAAACGGCCAACGGCACGTCTGACACGAAATCGCCGTGGAAGAGCGACCCGCTGCACATTGCGGTCACCCGTCAGGGCGCTCGCGTGCGTGTCTATCTCAACCAGGAAAAGATGTGGGACGTGCCGAGGGCGCTGCTCCCGACCGCGAAGTACAACCGCATTGCCTTCTTCATTCCCAATGTCGATGCCGGATCGGAGTACTTCGTGTCGAACGTGCGCCTCGCGGTGGGCGCGCCCGACACGCGCAACAAGCTGCTGACCCAGGGCAAGTGGGTCACCAACGGCATCCTCTTCGACGTCAACAGCGATCGCATCAGGGGTGAGTCCTACGGGACGCTCAAGGAGGTCGCCGGCGTGCTCACCGAGAACGCCGACCTCAAGGTGCAGATCGTCGGTCACACCGACTCGGACGGCGAGACAGCGGCCAACCTCGATCTGTCCCGCCGCCGCGCGGCCTCGGTGAAGACGCTGCTCGCGACCGAATTCAAGATCGACGCGGCCCGCATGGACACCGACGGCAAGGGCGAGAACGAGCCGGCCGACAAAGGCACCACACGCGGCGGCCAAGGCCAGCAACCGCCGCGTCGAGTTCATCAAGAAGTAGAGGCCGACATGACTCGCCTGATTCGAACCGGTCGTCGCGGTAATGCTCGTCGCGCTCGCGGGTCTTGCCTGCGGGTCGTCTGGTGCCCGCGCCGAGGAGAGCCAGAACGCGGCCAGTGAGTTCCTGAAGGGCCTGTCGAAGGCGGTCGCGAAGCAGACGTTCACCGGCACCGTTGTCGTGACCGACACGGCCGCTGGTGAGGTGGTCACGGATGACCAGGTCATCGGGAAGTCCGACAACGAAGACACAGCTGAACAGCTCGGTCACGCTGACCGTGACGACCAACGGCGTCGTCGCGAACGTGACGTATTCGTCGAAGAGTCTCTTCGAACAAGAATTGCGGTATCAGTCCCACAAGGTCGTCGGCTCGAAGACGGAAGAGACCACCGCATCAGGTCACCGACACCGACGAACGCGTCGGTGACCGTCGATCTGCGCTCGGACGGCACGTATCAGATCAACTTCAGCGGCGGCGGCGTCACCGGCGAGTATCGGATGGTCGATACGGCCGAGACGACCTGCACCAACCTGAGGGTTATCCCACATGCCGGCCGGGCAAGTCGTCGAGCGAAGACTCCGGGAAGCCGCCGAACCTGGGCGGTGTCGCCGGTTCGGTGGATGGCCGGATCGACAAGAAGCAGCCGAACGTGCTCGTGGGATCGGTGACGCAGCGGCACGAGCTCAACGACGGCTCAACGGCGACGCGGACGGTGACCTGGAATCTGTCTCGATAGGCCGTCATGCGACGAGTGCTCATCGCTCTTGCGTGTTGCTGCTCCATGTCGGTCGTGAAAGCAGAACGCGTTCCCGATGCCGTAGTCGTCGGCGGCGTGCCGCAAGGAATGTTCGTCAGCCGCAGTCTGTTGACGGGGCGCGCCGTGTGTCTGCTCTTCCTGAGCGGTGGACGCGTGACACGCGCGATTCCGGAAGGTGGACTTGAAAACTTCGACTGGGCAACGCACCAGTCCGGACATTCTGGAGACGCTGGCCGCTGGGAGGTGCGAGGCGGTGAGATCGCGATCGCCTGGGGTGATGGCGGTGTGCACCAGGGTCCGCTGACGGTTCGAGCCGACGGCATCGAGTTCTACGGGAAGCACTATACCAAGCCCGTTGCCGTCGCGTCGACGGCACTGACCGGCCGCTGGCAGGCCACGCGCGGAACCGCGATCGCTGGCGGATCGGGCATCACTGCCGCCAGCACACTCATCATCCAGGTGGACGGTCGCTATGAGTGGTCGCGCACGCTCGGAGGTGTCGTGGCAGGCCGTGCGGTGGCGTCCGACACCACGGCGACCGGCGTCGTGATGGCGAAGGGCTCGACGATCGTGTTCAGGCCGGACTCAGGACCGGCAACCTCTCATACTTTTCTTCCGGCAGCTGGGACGCCCGTGACGGCTTTCAGCGTCGACACGAATCTGTTCACGCGAGTGCAGTGACATTCAGCCGCTGCCATCCACACACACGTTTGAGGTCCGCACATGACGCTGGTTGACAACGGCTGGAACGAGGTGAAGAGGCGCTGGCAGCGCTTTTGGTCTTCGAAGGCAGCTTGCCGGCCACGAACGCGAACGCGCACGGCTCCTGGCACAGCTCGGTCAACAGGCGATGGAGAGTCGCATCGATCTCTCCGCGTACACCGAGTGGCGCGATCGCATTGAGAAGGTCACCGCTGAGATCGCAGGAAACGCCGAGGGCGCGAAAGGACTCGAATCCGAACTGGCAGAACTTCGGGCACGGCAGCGAGCCGCCGATGCGGAGCTCGATGCGCGCCGTGATGCGGTGCACGCGGAACAAGCCGCGCTGAAGGCGCAAGCCGCCAAGCCTGACCCAGCCGAATCGACGCGGCTTTCAGACGCGCTCGCCGCCGTCGCTGCCGAGCGCCGGCGCGTGCTCGATCCAATCGACGCAGAAATCGTTCGAGTCACCGCACAGCTGCGGGCCACCGAAACGAACGTCAAGGCCGGTGAAACGGAACGCCAGACGCGATTTGCAGAGTTGGGCCAGGTGCTGTACGACCGGAGACATCCGGACCCGGCGCTGACCGATCCGATCGCTGCGGTGACCGCCGAGGACGACAGCCGCGCCCTCACGCAGGCGGGTCTCGATGCCTCGCACGCGGAGACGGCGTCGATGCCGCCAGATGCCTTCAGAAACTTCGTGATCGCGTCACTGGTCGTTGCTGCGATCGTGATCGGTGTGCCAGTCGGTGGCTACTCATGGTGGAGCGCCCGGCAGTCGGAGCCTGCCGGCGGCGACGACCTGCAGCAAGTTGCTGGCGGCGTGAGCAGCATGCAGGCGCCACGATCGGTGAATCCTCTCACCCAGCACGAATTCGCGGGCCTCCCTGCCTACGTGCTCGCCAACCGCCTGTCCGATGCGAAAACCGTTGAGGAGGCGCAGGCCGTGCTCCTCGAGGTCTTCCGCGCGATTGGTCTCGGTGTGTATCGGGGCAACGGGACCCGGGTGCTCGCGGGAAGCGAGCGCAGCGAGAAAGACTTTTTCCTCTACGACTTTCAATGGCGAATCCTCGCCCGCACACGAATCGCGCCCAGCTATCTGGACTTCGAGACGTTTGCGACCGTCCTGGGCACCGAAGCCCTGCCGCTCCAGATCCCGCAGTTGATGACCGACCTCCTCGGTTCGGCCATCAGCAAACGGTACATCCGGGCGAACATCAATCCCCAGGACCCCAACAACTTCATCGTGCTGTTCGTCGACGGCCTTGCGCGCCGCCAGCCGGAGCCCTATACGCTGTCCGACATGCAGTTCAGCGGCAAAGGGTCGCTGCCCATCAGCCCGGTGCAGTCCGTGCTGCTGCTGATGGACTTCTTCATGAAGCCGAACCGTCCGCCGGAGAAAGCCGCCGCACTCCGGGCACCGTCGCTGTGGCGCAACGCGTTCACGGTGCATGCGGCAGGTCCGTGCGACTTGATCACCAGCGAAGACGGACGCAGCTATTTCGGAGGCGGGCTGACGGTCCTCGGCGAGGCGGCGGAGGAGTCCTTCGGTATGGCGTACCTCAAGCTCGGGACCGAGGCGCTCCGCAAACAGATCGAGAACGGCGCCACACTCTTCGACCAGTTCACCGGCATCGTCTCGCTGATTGGCGACCTGCTCATCCTGTACGGCATCGAGGTGCACGTGGAGCCGCAGCCGTACACGATCCACTTGCTCCACGACGAGCCCTTTGTGGCGGCGATCAAGGCGACCGTGACGTTCGACCCGCAAATCGTGCCGGAAGAAATCATCAACTGTGGCTGGCTGGTCGGGAAGTCGATGCCGGCGAAGGGACCGTTGAAGGATGTCGAGACGTCCTGGAGGTTCTCGCGTCCGCTGCCGCCCTATCTCGTGATGCATTCTGACTCGGACATCCGATCGTTCGGCTCTGAAGGGTTGAAGAACACGACCAACGAAGATGGCGTCTCGATGTTCTTGATTCAACCCAACTACTGCACGGACAAAACCGGCCAGATCAAGGGCCAGGACTACATGGCGATCGTGAGCGCCAGACACCTGACGACGTGGCACTGGGGGCCGACGCCCACCATGATGACCGGCGCCAAGACCCGGTTCGGGCCCAGTGCCGGTCAAGGGATTCGGCCAACCCTCGGTGCGACGCTGCCCCGCGTGCTCATGAAGTTCGGGCCGGGCATGATCGAGATGCTCATCGGCGGGCGCAAGGGCTACGCGCGCTTCCGCGCCGAATGGCACAAGAAGACTCCCGATGAGCCCCAGTACCGTGGCACGTAGCACGGCGCTCCTCCTGCGGATCGCTCTGCTCGCTGGCGCCGGAGCCTTGGCCATGACGGTGGTGTTTGCAGCCGACGCGTTGCGTGGCCTCCCCGCCGAGGGCGCACTTCGCGCGCAGCTCGTCGAGCGGTACGAGCCGGACGCCGTGCGATCGTGGCGGCCGTTGCACCGCATCGCGTCCGAGCTGCGCGAGACCGTCATGCTCTGGGAAGATCCGGCCTTCTACGATCATGCCGGTCTGAGCTACGCGGCGATCGCCGACGCGATCTCGATCAACGTGCGTGAATTGCGCTACGCCCGCGGGGGCAGCACGATCACGCAACAGGTGGCAAAGAATCTGTTTCTCACGCGCGACAAGACCATTCGCCGCAAGCTGCAGGATGCCGTCCTCGCTCGCCGTCTCGAACGCGTGCTGTCGAAAGACGAGATTCTCGAAGTGTATTTGAACATCGCGGAATGGGGCGACGACGTCTTCGGCGCCGAGGCCGCGGCGCGCTACTACTTCGATGTACCTGCGGCGCACCTCAACTGGCCACAGTCCGCACTGCTGGCCGCGATCCTCGCCAATCCACACGTTTTGAATCCGTGCGGCACTGGTCGCGACGCCGCCCGTCGTCGGCGCGACGTGATCCTGCGACGACTGCTCGATGAGCGGTGGATCTCGACGACTCAGTCCGAAACCGAGATTGCGTTGCCTGTTCTCGTCTCATGCGTCCGCGAGGGTGACCGAATGGCTCGGAGGTCGTGATGCGTGAAGCGGTGATAGTGGCGATCGTCATTGCGATGGCCGGGGGTCTCGTGGCGCAGAGTCCGCTCGCGCAGCTCGGTCTCGCCGAGACTGCCGCGCGTACTTTCGTGCTCGACGAGATCAAGCGGCCGGCAGCTGATCGCGGCGCGCCCATTGAAGTCGCCGGCACACGCGCGTTCCTCAAGTTACCACCGGCGGCGCGCGGTCCCGCGGCAGCGGCGCTGTTCGCCTGGGCGAAGTCGTACGTCAGCTCACCGGCGTTCATGGCCAGCTACAACACCTACAGGAACGGTCGGCTGCCAACCGAGCGGCAGTACGCGCTCTCGGTCGATGCCCAGGTGAAGAAGGACATCGCCGACCAGCTCGCCGGGTTCGAGCAGATGCGGCTGGCCGCCGAAAAGATGCCGCCCAAGGACCGCGACATGCTCATGGAGCAGGTCAAGCAGGCACTCGCCAACCTGACCAATCCCGCCTACGCCGACAAGCTCAGAGCGCAGTTGACGGCAGAGCGCGCGCAGGAGAGCGGGCAGCGGACCCGAGATTGCCCTGGAGGTCGAGAAGACGACGCCGGCCGATCCACGGACGCTGTTCGCGCGGCGTCTGCGAGAGTTCCTGACCGCGACCGCGGACGTGAATTTCTCGGCGCGGACGATCAGCCTCACTGGTGGTCCCGACGGCATCGAGTTCATCGAGAAGGCGGACCGCGCTCGACCGTGGATGTGGCAGGCGGCGGTGATCGTTGGCCGCGAGGCGACCGTCTCGGCGCGCGCCGCGGCCGAAGCCTGGTTGAAGGAGATCGAACGATGAATCGACGACAAGCGCTCGCGCTGCTGGCGGCGCTGCCGTTGGCAGCGCGTGTCAGCGCGCAGACCCGTTCGACGGCGAAGCACCGAGTAGCGCTCGGCGGGTGGGGGCTGCTCATCGAGCCGGGCGGGACGTTGAAGTCGTGGTCCACGAACGGCGCGGCGGACCCCGTTCCGGCAGAAGAAGTGCTCGGCCTCGGACACAACCAGCCCGTCGATCCCTTCACGCTGTATCCGATTCCAAACCTGACCGGCGTCGTGAACGCCGTGGTCGGTTCCGCAGCCGCTTATGCGGTTCTCGCCAACGGTCAGGTGCTCTCGTGGGGGGCCGGGGGCACCCGGCATCCTCGGCACGACGCCGCTCGATGAGTTCGAGACACGAGCGCAGCCGCGCATGCGCTCGAACACACCGCAGCCGGTCGCAGTGAAGTTCGACGCTGTAGACGTGTCCGCGAAAGGCGAGCACGTGCTCGCGCTCGCTCGCGATGGCAGCGTGTACGCCTGGGGCCGTGGCGACGCCGGTCAGCTCGGCATCGGCGCGATGCCGATCGTCAACTACAAGACCGGTCGGCGCGCGTCGAGAATTTCGTGCCTTACCCCGTGCGCATTCCGGGTCTCACCGACGTCGTCGCGATCAGTACCGGGCGACATGCATTCGCTGGCGCTGCTCAAAGACGGCACCGTGCGCGCATGGGGCCAGAATGGGTTTGGAGAGGTCGGCGACGGGACAACCATCAATCGCGATACGCCGACTCCTGTGCGGGGTGTGCGAAACGTAGTCGCCATCGCCGCGCTCGCCTACTCCTCAGTGGCCGTCTTGTCCGACGGTACGGCCATGGACTGGGGCAACACCCGCGGGAGCAGCGATCCTCGACCTGTCCCGGCGGCGGTCGTCGGCGCGCGCGGCCTTCGCTCGGTCGTCGGTGGAGGCGCTCATGTCGTGGCGCTCACTCAAACTGGCGGGGTCATGACCTGGGGCACTTCCGGTCACTACGAGACCGGCGGCGGCGGGAACGAGACTGCACCGGGGCTCGTCAAGGGGCTCACCGACGTCGTGTCTGTCGCGGCCTCGCCGTGGGGCAGCGCGGCAGTCCTGGCGTCGGGACGCATCATGACGTGGTCCGAGGTGCGGCCGTGGCACAGGCCCGGCTACAACGGCACCAGTAATCTCAGTCCGTTCCCGATTCTGTTGTGGCTCGACGGACTCGAGCAGCCTTAACTGGCCGGTCCAAAAGGACCGGCCCTACTTGATTTCGACGAGCTCGATGTCGAAGACGAGCATCCCCTTCGGGTCGCTCTTGCCCTCGTAGGCCAGCTTCTCGGGAATCCAGAAGCGCATGCGCTCGCCTTCGGTCATCATCGGCACGCCCTCGCTCCAGCCCTTGATCACTTCGTCGAGCCGCATTGACCTCGGCATGCCGCTTGGGACCGAACTGTCGAACATGCGGCCCTCCGTCGTCCACCCGGTGTAATGCACGCTCACCTGTGAGAACGGGCTCGGGCTGCGCGTGCCTTTGCCCGGCCGCAGCACCTTGTAGGCGAGGCCGCTCGGTGTGCGCTTGGCGTCTTCGGGCGGCGCCTTCACGTCGGCCGGCGGAATCAGCGGTGACGGACGGAAGTCCTTCAGCTCGATGTCGAAGACGACCGTGCCGGTCGGACGTCCGGCGCGACCGTTATAAGCCAGCGTCTGCGGCACCCAGCAGCGGCGGGTCTCGCCGATGGTCATCAGCATCACGCATTCGCGCCAGCCGGCCATGACCTTGTCGAGCGGGAACGTGGACGCCGTTCCGCGCGCGACGCTGCTGTCGAACATCATCCCGTCGCTCCGCCAGCCGGTGTAGTCCACGGTGACGACGTCGGTGGCGATGGGCTTTTCGCTGCTCGTGCCAGGCGTGATCATCTTGGAGATCAGGCCGGTCGACGTCTTCACGGCATCGTTCGGCGGTGCCCCGAGGTCCGAGGGCGCCGGGATGATCTTGGTGTCCTGAGCCGCGGCGCTGGTGGCCAGCGTCAGAACGCTGGTGGCCAGAAGCGCGACGAACGTGAGCGAAAGCAGCGTGCGCATAAAGCGGAACCTATCCTTCAAGCAGCAGGTTGGCCGGGTCCTCGATGTATTCCTTGACCTTGACCAGGAACTGCACGGCCTCGCGGCCATCGACGATCCGATGATCATAAGACAGCGCCAGATACATCATTGGCCGGATCGCCGGCTGCCCGTTCAGCGGGACCACCCGGTCCTGAATCTTGTGCAGCCCGAGAATCGCCACCTGCGGTGGATTGAGAATCGGGGTGCTGAGCAGTGAGCCGAACACGCCACCGTTGGTGATGGTGAACGTGCCGCCGCGCAGGTCCTCGAGCGTGAGCGTCCCGTCCTGGGCCTTCTTCGCGAAATCGCGGATGGCCCGCTCAATCTGGGGAAAGGTCATCCGGTCCGCGTCGCGGATCACCGGGACGACGAGCCCGCCTTCGGCGCCCACCGCCATGCCCATGTCGAAGTAGTGCTTGTAGACGATCTCGTCGCCCTGAATCTCGGCGTTGAGGGCCGGGAACGCCCGCAGAGCCGCGATGCTCGCCTTGACGAAGAATGACGCGATGCCGAGGCCGACGCCGAACTCCTTCTTGAACGATTCCTTGCGCCGTTCGCGCAGCGCCATGATCTGCGTCATGTCCGCCTCGTTGAACGTCGTCAGCATCGCCGCGGTCTGCTGAGCCTCGACGAGGCGTCGCGCGATCGTCTGGCGACGCTTGGTCATTCGCACGCGTTCTTCGGTGCGGTCCCCGATCTTTGTCGGTGCGATCGGTCTGGCGCGGTCGGTGCGACCTTGCTACGTGTCGGTGCGATCGCCTGTCGGCGCTGTGTCGGTGCGGATGGGGCGATGACGTTCCTGACGTCCTGCTTCGTCACGCGGCCGGCTGAGCCCGTGCCCTGAACGCCGCCGAGATCGACCTCGTGATCCTGGGCCATGCGTCGCGCGGTCGGCGTCGCCTTGGGTTGCTCCGCGGGAGCGTCCGCTGCGGGCTCCGCGGCTGGAGCCGATGCCGCCGCCGCCTTTGAGCCGTTGTCAGACGGCGCAGGCGCCGGAGCCGCTCCAGCGCCGTTCTCGTCGACGACCGCGAGCAACTCGCCGATCTTGACGTCCTCGCCTTCCTTGCGCGCGATGCTGGTGATCACGCCGCGCTTCTCGGCGCTCAGCTCGAGGTTGGTCTTCTCGGTCTCGAGCTCCACCAGCGGGTCGCCGACCTCGACGTGATCGCCGGGCTTCTTGAGCCACTTGGCGATGCGTGCCTCGACGATCGATTCTCCGAGTACGGGTACGACGATGTTGGACATATGACGTCAGCGCTTCGACCCGGTCAGACTCCGGGCCGGCTTTGAAAGGACCTTCGGCGATTCCATCGCGTGGCTGCCGAGATCGAACGCCCGCTCGACGAGCGCCCGCTGATTGAGGTGGTGCCACGCCGACGAGCCTTCCGAGGGGCTCGCGCTGCGCGCGCGACCGATGTAGCGCAGGGGATAGCGGTCGCCGATCAGTTCCTCGAGTTGCGGGCGCATGAATTCCCAGGCGCCCATGTTCTCCGGCTCTTCCTGCAACCAGACGAGGTCGCGGACCGACGGATAGCCATCAAGCGCCGCCCGCAGCGCGACGCCCGGGAACGGCGCGAGCTGCTCGACCCGGACGATGGCGACCTCGGTCGACGTCTTGCGCTGCTCGCTGCTGATCAGATCGACGTAGACCTTGCCGCTGCACAGCACGATGCGGCGGATGTTGTTCGCCCGCCCTCGCGCCTCTTCATCGTCGATGACGGACTGGAAGCGCCCCGTCTCGAGCTCGATCGGTGCAGAGGCGACGGCCGGGTGACGCAGCAGGCTCTTCGGCGTGAGGACGAACAGCGGCAGCGGGTCCTTCTCGAGCAGCTTGGCCTGCCGCCGGAGCAGATGGAAGTACTGCGCGGCGGTCGTACAGTTCACGAGCCGCAGGTTGATGCCGGCGGCTGCCTCGAGAATGCGTTCTGGTCTCGCGCTCGAATGCTCGGGACCCTGTCCCTCGTATCCGTGAGGGAGCAGGAACACGAGTGATGGCCGCAGCCCCCACTTGGCGCGAGCCGACGTCACGAACTGATCGAGGATGATCTGCGCGCCGTTGATGAAGTCGCCGTACTGCGCTTCCCAGAGCACCAGGTGCGACGGCTCCTGGATGTTGTAGCCGAACTCGAAGCCGACGGTTCCGTTTTCGCTGAGCGGGCTGTTATGGATCGCGAACGACGCGTGCGCGTGGGTGAACGACTGGAGCGGCACGAACCGGCGGCCGTTCTCGGCGTCGTAGAACACGGCATGACGGCTGCTGAAGGTGCCGCGCTCCACGTCCTCGCCGGTCAGTCTGACCGGGATGCCATCGGCGAGAACCGTCGCAAACGCGAGTTCCTCGGCCGCCGCCCAATCGACCGTCCGGTCGGTCGGGTTGTTGAACAACGCCTTCCGCCGCTCGCGGCCGCGCTCGAGCTTCTTGTGGAACGTGAAGCCATCCGGCGCCGCCTGCAAGGACTCGTTGATCTCGCGCAGCCGCTCCACCGGGACGCCGGTTTCCGTCCTTGCCGCAGTTCCCGCAGGCGCCAGCTCCGAAACCGGAGGCACGTAGTCCTCCTCAGGCTTCAGCGAGGCGAACGCCTGCTCGAGCTCGGAGAAGTACTTCTTCACCAGCTGATCGGCTTCGGCGCGCGGTACCGTTCCCTGCTCGGCGACTTGATTGGCGAACAGTTCGCGCACCGTCTTGTGCGCGCCGATGCGCTTGTACATCAGCGGCTGCGTGAACGCCGGCTCATCACCTTCGTTGTGGCCGAAGCGCCGGTATCCGATCAAGTCGATCAGGAAATCGAGACCGAAGCGGGCGCGGTATTCCCACGCGAGCCTCGCCGCCTCGAGGCACGCCGCCGGATCGTCGGCATTCACGTGGACGATGGGGATCTTGAAGCCGCGGGCGAGACCGCTCGCATAGCTGGTGCTGTAGGACTCGTCCGGCGTCGCCGTGAATCCGAGCTGATTGTTCGCGATGATGTGAATCGTCCCCGAGGTGTCGTAGCCGCTCAGCCGCGACAGGTTCAGCGTCTCCGCGACGATACCCTGACCAGGGAAGGCGGCGTCGCCGTGAATCAGAATCGGCAGCGTCAGCACGCCGTCGAATTGCGGCGCCCCGCCTCGATCGGCGACGGTGCCGGCCGCTCTCGCCATGCCGACGACGACCGGATTGACCGCCTCGAGATGGCTCGGATTCGGCGGCATCGTCACGTAGGTGTGACCCGCCGGTCCCGTGGTGCTGGCGCCGGCGTGGTACTTGACGTCGCCCATCCAGCCGAGGTCGATGCGCAGCGCATCAGCGGCGACCGGATCCTTGAACTCGGCGAGGATCTGCGCGTACGGCTTCTCGAGGATGTGCGCGAGGACGTTCAGGCGCCCGCGATGCGCCATGCCGATGATCGTGTGGCGCGCACCGTGAGTGGCGGCGCCGGCGATGAGCGAATCGAGGATCGGCACCAGCATGTCGACGCCTTCGATCGAGAAGCGCGTCTTGCCGGGGAACGTGCGATGCAGGAACCGCTCGAAGACTTCGACCTGCGTGATGCGATCGAGCAGCTCCAGCGCGCTGGCCGGATCCATTGGCGGCAGGAAGCGACCCGACTCGGCCGCATGCCGCAGCCAGGTCCGCTCCTCGGGCACGAACACGTGAGAGATGTCGAAGCCGGTCGTCGAGCAGTAGATGCGACGCAGCTTCTCGATCGCCTCGAACGCATTTGACGAGGACTCAGCCACCGGGCCGCCGACGAGCGACGCCGGCAGCCGTTTCAGGTCGTCGTCGGTGATGCCGTGTGCGCGCGGGGAGAGCGACGGGTCGCCGAGCGGCTCGGAGCCCAGTGGATCGAGGCGCGCGGCGAGATGTCCGTACCGACGAATCGATTCGGCGAGGTTCGCGGCGCCAACGACGACGCGGACGTCGTTCGGCGTCGTCACGGCGGTGCGGCTAGGCCGGCCCCTCTGACCGGGTAGGGCCGGTCCTTTTGGACCGGCCAACGTGTCGAGCTCAGTCGGCGTCCATGATTTGAACGCCTCGCGGGTCGCCGGATCGACCGACTCGGGATTCTGCCGGTAGCGCTCGTACAGTTCGAGAACGTACCCGGCATTCACTCCCTCGAACGGCCCCAATGTCATAACCTTTCTATCGTAACCCTGCCCGACCGCTGTAGTGTCCGGCTTCAGCCGGATCGACACGGTTGCGGGCCACGAAACTGCGCATGATTCGACTGATTGGCATCGACGTGGACGGCACGCTGCTCGACAGCGAGGGCCGGCTGCCGAACGAGAATCGCGACGCGATTCACGCCGCGGTTGCGGCCGGTATCCACGTCGCGCTGGTCACGGGGCGCAGCTATCCGTTCGCCCGGCCGGTCGCCGTCACGCTGCCCTCATCCATCTCGCTGATCGTCAGCAACGGAGCTGTCGAGCGAGGCATGGACGGATCGACGCTGGCGCGGCGGCTGCTCGACCGGCGCGTCGCGCGCCGGGTGCTGCACGCGATGCGCGACTACCGCGACGCCACGGCCCTGGTCTTCGATCGCGACGCCGAGCGCCAGGTCGTCTTCGAGACGATGGACTGGGACCATCCGGGACGGCAGAAGTACTGGTCGCGGAACAACTCGCACATCGCCCAATCGGTGCCGCTCGAAGATGCGCTGACCGAGGATCCGATTCAGGTGATGTTCAACGGCGCGGTCGATCTGATGCGTCCGCTCGCGGACGCTCGCTGCGCCGGGACGCTCGGGTTCACGCCGCGTCGGAGGGTGAAATCCTCGAGTATTCGGTGCTGATGACCGAGTACGTCCACCGCGATTTCACGCTGGTCGACGTCACGTCACCGGAGGCGACGAAAGGCCACGCGCTGGCGTGGCGCGCGGAGCAGATGGGCCTCACGCCGCGACGAGGTGATGGCCATCGGCGACAACTTCAACGATCTGGAGATGCTGGAATACGCCGGCACGCCGGTGGTGATGGGGAACGCCGTCGAGGGGCTTGAAGGACCGCGGCTGGCACGTCACCGGCCATCAGAACGAGGCCGGCGTGGCGCAGGCGATCGAACGGTTCGCCCTCCGATCGTAGAGGCGGGTGTTTACACCCGCTCTTACGAGCGCCAACGTCGGGCGCATCGACAACACGCTGAAGAACACACGCAGCTCTTCGTCCCACACATTCCACGCGTGCTCACCGCCCTGAATCTCGTGATACTCGTGGGCCAGCTTCTGCTCGGCCAGCCGCATCACGAACTGCTGGCTGGCGGGGAGCAGCGAGTCGCGCGTGCCGCACGACACGTAGAAATAGGTCGGCGATCCCGCGGCGCCGGCCACCGCATCGCTCGCATCCATTCGAAGCGCCGCGCTGAATGCTCCGACGACGCCGAAGCGCTGGGGATGCTGCAGCGCGGTCATCGTCGCGATCCGTCCGCCCATTGAGAGTCCGGCAATCGCGCGGGATTGCGGCGACGCGATCGTCCGGTAGTTCGCGTCCACGTAGTCGACGAGCTCAGAGGCAACGTAGGCGTTGTAGCGTGCCTGCGCGTCGGCGGACATGGCGCTGTAGTTCCGATCCGCGGCGGGCATGACGAAGATCGCCTCCTGCTTGCGCGCCAGGGCCGGAAAGATCGTGCGCGCCATGAACGCCGTGTGGTCCTGCCCGCCGCCGTGAAAGAGGTACACGACCGGGTATCGCCGGTCGGAGTCGGCGTAGCCGGGAGGCAGGAGGATGGAGAAGATCCGCTCGCGATCCGAGCGAGGTGCTCGCATGTCGGACCGCTCGCGCCTGGGCGGCGGCGCCGGAGGCACTGAGCATGACGATCGCGAGCACGACGCACAGCAGTCGAGTCATCGAATGATCTCCGGGGGGCACTCTACACTGACTGCGCGTGCCCACGAAACGCGGAGGCGCGGAGGCGCGGAGGTCAATGAACTAGGCATTCAGCACGACACGTCTGATGCCGGCTCTCATCGTGGCGCTATTGAAGTTCAAGATGAGACCGACCTTCAGACGACGTAATTCGCAGGTATGTCTGCACTTGTGCGACATGAACCTGGCGCAATCCGCTCGATGCTCTTGACTTCGACGATGATCTCATCAGCGACGATGAGGTCGGGACGATGCTCGCGAGATCAGCTGACCCTTGTAGTAGATCGGAACACCCACCTGTCGTTTGAACGGGATGGCTCGTGACTGCAGCTCGATACACAGTGCCGTCTCGCAGACCGTTTCCGGCAACCCTGGTCCGAGCTCGCGATGAACCTCAATCGCGCAACCGATGATCCTTTCGGAGAGTTCAGTATTTCCGTCAAGCATGACCAATTACCTCCGCGTCTCCGCGCCTCCGCGTTCCGTTGGCACGTGCAGTCAGTGAAGGTTGTTGAAAGCAGCCAGAGCTGCCGCCCGCACTCCAGCCGGAATCAACGGAAACGTCCCCAGGATGTGCTCGAACTCACTGGCCCTCAGCTGATACGCGTGCGCGCAGAGGGCCTGCAGCTGCGCGTATTCCTCCGTCTCCTCGCCGGCCTCGTCGCCCGCGTGAGCGCCCTCGACAGCGCACCGAGTTCGGCCAACGGATGTCCCTCGCGGATTACAGGGACCGGGAGACGTGACATGAGCGTCGCCGTCACGTGGGTGTTCACTCGCAGCCGAATGAGGTAGTTGGCGACGAAGCTGTTGAGCAGCGCGCAGAGGATGTGCTGCTCTGCGATCGGCAGCCGCGTTCTTCAGGCAGAACAGTGTGTGTGTCGTGACGGCCCGCGCCGGGATGATGGCGGCGATCAGCGTGAGCCGGTTGGTGGCGCTGGCCACGTCGCGGTACGCGAGCCGGGCCCGGTGGGGAAGTGCGCGGCGGACCATGGCACGAGGATCCAGCTGCAGGTGACACCGGTCGAGCCAGACGCGAAACGGTTCGATCTGTTTGCCCTCGACGATCGGTCGCGAATCGGGCTCGCCCGTGTGCCTCACAAACGCATGGCGGTCGTCGCTGGCGTTGAGCTCACGGCTGAACTGCACGCACCAACCTGCCTCGTCGCCGAGCCGAGGGACCCGGGCGCTGATGCGTTCGACGATCGCCAGGTCGCGCGCGGTGGACAGCTCAGGGATCCCGAGATCGTCCGCACCCGACAGCTGTTGGATGAAGGCTCGTGTCAGCGTCAGAGGTGAAGCGCCGCCGGACTCGCCTCGTTCCAGATCCTCAACCCGGGTGATCCCGAATCGACAGCGAATCGCCTGCGTGGGCGAGCTTGGCGTGCACGTGAGCAGCACGAATCGTGTGCTGCGGTGAATCGGGAAAATGGCCTCGCGGTTGTCGAGGCCGGTGATCGCATCGACCTCGGCTCGATCGAAGAGGTGACGGCGCAGCGGCGCCGTGCCGGCATCGCTGACGATTCCAGAGGGCAGAACGAGACCGACTCGGCCGCCGCGACGAACCAGTTGCAGTGCCCGTTCGACAAAGAGCTGATACAGATTCGCGTGCGCCGAGCTCTCGACCCGATAGATGCCCGACTCGCGCACGAAGTCGGTGAGCTGCCTGGCCTCGGCCTTGCGCAGCGCGCGCGTGTCCTCGTCGCCGGAGTCGCCCCGCACCATCTCCCACGGCGGGTTGCCGATGATGGCGTCGAACCCCGGCGCCGGCCGCTGATGGCCGTGCTCGTCGAGAAAGATCTCGGGAAATACCAGCGGCCAGTGATGAAACCGGCGGCGCGCAGCTGTGGTGTCGGACTGGTTGAGAAACTGCGAACAGATTCGCTCCGGCAAGGCACAGGCACCGTCGAGGAGACGCGCGGCGAGCTCGCGAAACGTGCCGCGATCGGGCGGCGGGCCATTCGTCCAGAACCATCCCGCGCACCACAGATCGAGGAGACGCGACCACGTCGTCAGCGACGAATGGTTCGCGTTCAGCGCCGCGAGCGTCCGCTCTTTCTCGCGGACGATGGCCGCGGTGTCGTCCGGTTGCATCGTGAGCTGCAGCCGGACCCGGATCGCGTGCTCGACGACCGACGAGAGGTCTGCCTCTGGGAAAAGTGGCAGCTCCTCCTGACGCCGGCCACGTCTCGTGCTGCCCGCGGGCTGACGACGCAGATCGTCCGGTGAGGCGCCGACCAGGCTGTTGCCGGCGACGAGGTGATGATCGAGAAACGACAGCGGCTTGTCGGTCGCGAGCGTGGCCAGCCAGAGCGACAGCCTCGCCAGCTGTACGGCCATCGGATTGAGGTCCACGCCGAACAGGCACCGCGACGCGACCTCACGCCGCAGCATCGCGCGCTCGGTGACACCGACGTCGTGCGCGTGCCAGGTGCCTTCCTCGATCAGCGCCTCTTCGGCGACGGCGCTGAGGTATCGGCACGCCGCGACCAGAAACGCGCCGCTGCCCATGGCTGGGTCGAGGATCTCTGAGTCGAAGGATCTCCTCCGCGCTGCGGCCGTTGACGAGCGGGTCGAGCGTCTGGCGAACCAGGAAGTCGGTGAGCGCCCGAGGCGTGTAGAAGGTGCCGCTCGACTTGCGCACCTCTCGCGTTCGCAACAGCGTCGTTGCGCCGCGATTGGCGGCAGGCTCGTAGTCGAGCACGCGCTCGTAAACTGCCCCCAGCTGCTCGACGTCGAGATCGCGGTAGACGATACGCGCACGGCCACTACGGATCGTGTAGGGCACGTCCTTTGGGACGTGCCGTGGATCGGCGTCGTGCTCACTGCCACCACCGCCTGGCCCATCACCGTGTCGGCAATTGGTGTGCGATCGAACGCGTCGGCCTGCGAGGGGGAGAACAGCCGGCCGTTGAAGGCCGTCACCCGAAGCTCGCCGGCGCTGCAGCCGGCGTGCGCCAGTCGTGAGATGGCCTGAACGGCCTGCCACAGTCCTCGGTATCGCTGTCCGCGCAGCAGCGCGGTCACGATGGTGTCGAGGCTGTAGCGGTCGCGATAGACCGGGTGCCACAACGGCAGCAGTCCGCGCGCTTCGGCAAAGAGCAGGAACAGCACGCGGTAGAGCACCGTGAGCGATTGCTCGAACAGGACCGGCATCGGCGCCGGCCTCTTGCCGGCGGCCAGCGTGCCGACCAGCAGCGCGAGCGCTTCGAGAACGCCGTCGCCGAGGACACGGCACACCTGCACGCCGTGGCGCCGGGACAGATCCACGACGCGATCGATGAACGGCGAGTCTCCGGCGATGGCGTCCGCGCGCAGCACGTTCCACAACAGGTGCTGTGTCAACGGCTCCCGGCCGACGACGGACGCAATCGAACTCCAGGTAGTCACGCGACCAGGTTCGTCGGGCGTCTACCAGCCTGACCGCGCGCCCGTTGCTGCACAGACACCACCGCGCATCGGCGCCGATCGCGTGAATCACCGAGGATCGCCAGAGCGATCGAGCGGCTCGCCCCATCCGGCAGACGATGACGGCGACGGTCGTCGACGCCGGCGCTGACGTGAAGGACGCATCGCTCGCGTTCGTCGATGCGCCGATCGATCGCGAGACCGAGCAGGTCGAGCAGCGGGAGGATGGCGACGTCGGTGATCGCCCTGACGCTCGATGCGATGCCGAGCGTGCTGCTCGACGCGCAGCGACCACGACGCGAGCGCCGACCGCGATCGGCCGCCGGCACCGGCGCCGACTCGGGCATCGCCGGCAGCACGTCGCGGGCGAAAGCGCTGCTGATGAGACTGCCGCGGACGCCTGGAATCATCGCGAGACGAGACCGAAGAGCCAGACGGCGATCGATCGATACCGAGCTGCATCGGGCCAGCTCGTCGAGACGCCGCGCGCACCGATCGAGCGCTTCGTCGAGCGTCGCGTTCTGCGCCGCGGCCACGCGCTCGACGCGGCGATCGAAGAGTCCCGGCTGCAGGAGCGATGTCGCGAGCCGCGCACGTTGCTGCCGCAGAGCTTCGGCAATGGCCCGCTCGCGTTCCCCGGCCAGCTCGTGCGCCGGCTGGAACGCCGTCAGGAACGCCGAAAGGAGGCGATCCGCAATCGAGTCGAGGCTGGAGTCTGTGGTCGAGCTGAGCGAATCAATCCGTCGCCTGATCGCGTCGTGTGCACGGCCCGGCGAACGCCAGCGGGTCTCGAATCCCGATTGCCGTCGTCCACACGATGTTGAAGCTGCGGATCCTCGAGCATCAACCGATAGACCCACAGGCTGATCGGCCCTGAGCGTCGGCGCCTGCGCATCGTGACGCAAGGCCGCCCATCGAAAGGCTCCGGGGCGGGCCCTGCGGCCAGACCACGCAGCTGCTCCACCCGGGCGGCCTCTTCGATAGCGGCTGCCCGGAGATCGCCGACGACGATGCCGTTCGGCAGCGGTTCGCGGGGGCCGACCTCCGGGCCCGTCTGGTGCTGGCCGATCGCGACGGCCGCGATCTCTTGCTCGCACACAGTCGCCACGCATGCTGCCAAGGACGCCGGCGACCCGTCGCATGCGCGCCAGCAGCACCGACGACCGAATGCCTCTTCGCACGTGCCGGCCGCGAGCAGGTGCACGGCGTGAACGCGCTTCGTCTGTCCCAGCCGTTCCACCCGTCCGATGCGCTGCTCCAGGCGAACCGGCGTCCACGGCAGTTCGAGATTGATCACCAGCCGGCATCGGTGGTGGAGGTTCAGGCCCTCGCTGGCTGCGTCGGTTGCGAGCAGCAGCTCGTGTGTCGCCGCTGACGAAATGCTGCACGGCCTCCTGTCGCTCGCTGGCCGACATGCCTCCGTGCAGCTGGACGGGCGCGTACGTCGCGCAGGTGATCGGCGAGTTGATCCAGCGTGTCGCGGTACTCGCGTGAACACGATCGCGGGTTCACGCGCGCGCCGGAGCAGACGACGGAGCGCGTGAATCTTGGAGTCCTGCTGCCTCGGCCTGGTGCGCGAGTCGAAGGACTGCTTCGAGCCATCGCCGCTCTTCCTCGAGGTCCGGCAGTCCTGGCGAGCTCAATTCCGCCGCCGGCGACTCGTCGTCTGCGGTGGAGTCGCCGAAGGGAAGCGCCATCTGAAGCAGGCCGGGCGATTCACCGTGGCTCAGCAGACGCAGACGCGTCTCGAGCGATCGCGCCAGCGACGAGGTGCTGCTGCACGCACGTCGAGTCAGCACGGCCATCGCGAGCCGCGCCCCGGCATGTGGTGGCGGCTGACTGTTTCCAGACCAGTCGCGCATAGGCCATCAGGGCGCCGTGCATCTCCGATTCGTGCGGCGTCAGACGGACTCGAAGCGAGACGGTGCGTCGGGTGGTGGCGAGGCCAACATCGAGCCGCGTGCGTCGGAACACGAGCATCGGAAACCGGCCAGAGAAGTCGCCGAGTAACGTCAGCCTGCTGAATGCCTCGTCGTCGCCCGAATGCGGCGTGGCGGTGAGCAGAACGAGCGTCCGCGCTCGCTGCGCGAGCATCCCGGCCGCTGTCGCTCGATCCGATCGGCCGGCGAGCGCGTGCGCTTCGTCGAACACCACCACGATCCCAGACGAGCGCCTCGAGCGCCCGCACGACCTCCGGCCGCTTCACGTAGTCGAGCGACGTGAGGACGACGCCAGGCATCGACCACGGGTTGCCGTTCCCCTGGGCCGCGTGCCTGGCGATCGAGGTGGAATCGAGCAGCGTGGCGTCGAGTCGGAATCGCTCGCGCAGTTCGGCCTGCCACTGATGACGCAGGCCCGCCGGCGTGACGACGAGGACGTGCGAGTCGGGCCGCCGCTCGAGCAATTCGCTGATGATGAGGCCGGCCTGGACGGTCTTTCCGAGGCCGACCTCGTCGGCGATCAGCACCGCGTGCCGCGAGACCGCGAACGATCGCGAGCACCGGTTCGAGCTGAAACGGCAGAACGGCGAGCGTGGCACGAGCCGGCGAACGCAGCGAGTCGTACGAAGGTGTCGCATCGGCAAGGATCGATCGCGCGACGCGGCGCCAGGTGCGCGGGCGCACGATCCGGGGTGCGTCCGGATGACGGCAGCCGCTCGATGGGTTCGCAGGGCAGCAGAAACGACGCGCGTATGCCGCGGTTATCGGGCCCGCGTCCGCACACGTCGAGCACCGACCCCTGCGTGCCGGGGACGTGACGATGGACGACCCAGGATTCGCCACGGGCGCGGATGATGTGGCCAGGCCGAAGCAGTTGGGTTGCCGCCATGCACGCGTTGACAGTGCAGGCGGCGTTCCCGGTTGCTCAGGCCTTGAAAATGCAGCGCCTAGGGCGTGCGGGCGCGTTGAAGAACTTGCGCGAAGGTTACGTGG
Organism: uncultured Acidobacteriota bacterium; assembly: GCA_963728305.1. Classification (GTDB taxonomy): domain Bacteria; phylum Acidobacteriota; class Vicinamibacteria; order Vicinamibacterales; family UBA2999; genus Gp6-AA40. The sequence continues at coordinate 51,858 of CAVSKE010000045.1, read as the reverse complement.
TCAAGCGCGCAGATTCCGCGAACGCCTGTCCCGCCGAAGCCGTGGCGAAGGCCGACTCACGAACGCGGCACGACCTGCACCTGCTTCGCCGGCGACGACACCCCGAAGTAACGGGCGGTCACTGACGCGGTGCCTGGCGTGACGCCCTCGATCGACAAACGATCCAACTCCGCAACGCCGATGCCGGCCTTGAGAACTGCCGCGTCGCTCGAGGTCAACTCGAACACATCGAGCACCACGAACTCGACCGCTCCGGTGTCGAAGCCGACCTGCGCGTTCACGCGGTCGCGCGCGCCGACCGCCATCGTCGCTGGAGCCGTGAGTGTCAGGCCGGTGATTCGCCGGATCGTCAGGTTCTGACCCGGTGTCAGCACGAACGAATCGGTCCAGCGCACCGGCTTGCGTTCGTAGCCGGTGGGTGGATAGACGTTCCCTGGCACGCTGCTGTACGGACTCTGAAACTCGTATCGGCCGTTGGCGTCCGTTGTGGCCGAGTTCGGGCCGCCGCGGACGGTCGCGCCGGCAACCGGACGGCCGTGCCCGTCGGTCACGATTCCCGAATACGTGGACGTCGGCGGCGCTGGCGAGGGATCCGTGGATGCGGCGGGTGTATCTGGCGCTGGCGCGGGATTGGCCGCAGGTGCCTGGGCCTGCGTCTGGCTGGGGCTCGGCGTCGGCCCGGCCGGTGTCGTCGATGAATCGCACGACGCCATCACGCCGGCGAGTAAGACGACAACGGCGAAACGTGTCGCAGCACTCATGCCCGTCGCGCGAGGCAAAGAGCGCACCACTCTGTCATCGAGCACAGCATCGTTCCAGCGGCTGATTCGCCTGCTCTTTGTGGCTTCGGAACGCCGTGCCCTGTGGCCTCGGCTGCCACGGCCTGTCTCGCGCCTGCTCGCCGTAGCCTTGGCGAAGGCGGATCAGTCTGCCAGGCGGGCGACCGTGGCGCCGAGGTGCGTCTCCGTCGCGTCCCAGAACTCCACCACGAGCGGATGGTTCTCGAGGGCCTGCTGGACGATGCCCGCGCTGAACGCCCTTGCCGCGTCCGTGAATCAGCCGCACCTCGCGCAGGCCGGCTTCATGCGCCGCGCTGACGTACTCCACGACGACCGAGGCGACGTCGCGCGGCGCGAACGTGTGGAGGTCGAGCGAGTCTTCGATGGGATCTTCATCTGACCGCGACGTCGCGGTGAGAACCTGGCGCGTGCTACGATCGGGTAAGCGGCCGTGACGATGGTCTTCATGCCGCCGCGGACAGCGAAGTCGCCGACGACGGTCATGCGTCGCGGCTGACAGGCGTTGACGAGATCGTCGAGGATCGGGTTGGTCGCCGCCTCGAAGAAGATGCCGCGATTGCGGAAGCCGAACATGTAGTACTTCAGCGACTTCAACTCGATACAGCGGTCGCCGGGCACGTAGGTGATGCGGATTTCGCCGAAGTCAGGAAGCCCGGTTTTCGGACACACCGAGGTGAACTCTGGACAGCTGATCGAGATCTCGAAGTCGCGCTCAGGACGTGGATTCGGAAATGTCTCGATCGTCACCTCGCTTGACATATGCGAAAAATTCTAGCACTTTGGGCCGAAATTGCTGGATTCGCAGCGATTCGTTGACACGCCTGCGCGTGCGAGCTAGCATTACGACGCTTTTCATGGAGTTTCCGCAGCAGTGATGCGCGCGCGCAACTGCACCGCGGCCCAGCATCAGCGCGCACCACAAAGGGGGGACGTGATGGCAGAGGCCCGCAGAATGGGCAAATCAGAACTGTTCTCACACTTCGCCGAACGCTTCGAAGTGAAGCGGACTCAGGCGCGTGAGTTCTTCGACGAGCTGACAACGCTCTCGGAGAAAGAGCTGAAGCGCTCGGGTGAGTTCGTACTGCCCGGCATGGTGAAGCTCGTCGTTCAGAAGCGCAAGGCACGCATGGGCCGCAATCCCGCGACCGGTGAGCAGATCAAGATCCCGGCCAAGACCGTCGTCAAGGCGCGCATCGCGAAGCAGCTCAAGGACGCGGTGCTGCCGAAGAAGTAACTCAACAGTCAATTCCCCCCTTTTCAAGTTTGGCCCGGCGCGGACTTGTGCGCCGGGTTTCTTTTTTACTGGTCCGCCTGAAGGCGGACACTACGCGCGCATCGTAGTGTCCGGCTTCAGCCGGACCCTCAGTTGCCGCGGATCTTGCGCGCCAGCTCGCGGATCTCGAGCTTGTCCATCTTGAACTTCAGCGTGCTGAGCGGGATGCCCAGCGCGCGCGCCGTGGCGGTGACATTCCAGCTCGGATTTCTCGAGTGCGCGGATGATGAAGTTGCGCTCGAAGGTCGAGACCGCACGCTCCAGCAGGTTCTCGGTGGTCGGCCCCTGTGCGTCCAGCTGCGCGACGTGCAGCTCGTACGGCAGGTCCTCGTCGGTGATCCATTCCTTGTCGGAGACCGCCACCAGTCGCTCGATCAGGTTCTCCAGCTCGCGGATGTTGCCCGGCCACCAGTACGAGCTCAGGATCTGCATCGTCGATTCGGCGATGCCCTGGATGTTTCTCCTGAAGCGTTGTGTTGTAGCGGCGAAGGAAGAAGCGCGCGAGGTCGGGCAGATCCTCGATGCGATCGCGCAGCGCCGGCATCTTGATCGGCACGACATTGAGCCGGTAGAAGAGGTCCTCGCGGAACTTCCCTTCCTTGACCGCCTTGTCGAGATCGATGTTGGTCGCGGCGATGAGACGCAGGTTGGTCTTGATCGGCTGCATGCCGCCGACGCGCTCGATCTCGCCTTCCTGGATCGCGCGCAGCAGCTTGGCCTGCAGCTCGTAGCGAAGATCGCCGATCTCGTCGAGGAACAGCGTGCCGCCGGAGGCGAGCTCGAACTTGCCGATCTGCTGCCGGATCGCGCCGGTGAACGACCCTTTCTCGTGTCCGAAGAGCGTGCTCTCGACCAGCTCCTTCGGAATCGCGGCGAGGTTGACCGCGACAAACGGCGCATCCGGTCGCCCGCCCGCACGATGGATCAACCGGGCGAGGAGCTCTTTTCCTGTGCCGCTTTCGCCGAGGACGAGCACGGTCACCGGCGTGGTCGCGATTCGCTGCACGCGCTCGACGATTTCGCGCGTCGCCGGACTTGGTCCGACGACGAACTCGCGTTCGCTGCTTTCGGCGACGTCTTCCCGGCGGCGTGTCGCGTTTCTGGCCCGGCCTGCGCGGCCGCGATCGTGACGAGAGTGTGCACGCTGTCGAGGCCGCGATCCTTGGACGCGTAGTTGAAGGCATGCAGCCGCATCGCCTCGATCGCGATCTGCACTTCCTGCGTCTCGGAGACGACGATCACTTCGACGTGCGGGTGGTTTTCTTTGGTGATCTTCAGGACTTCGAAGCCGGTGATGCCGGGAAGGTGTACGTCGACGACCATCAGATCGACGTCTTCCTTCTCCATCATCTGCAGCGCGCCTTCGCCAGAACTCGCTTTGAGCACTCGGAAGTCGCGACGAAACATCGCGGTCAGAGATTCGCGAACCTCTTCGTCGCTGTCCACGATCAGCACGGTCTTGCGGCGGTCGGACATGCGGATATTATGGGGTCGGGAGTCGTGAATTCACCCCTTTATGCCAACTGCGTACGACGTCATCGTGATCGGTGCCGGAACCGGCGGCTACGTGGCCGCGATTCGGGCGTCACAGCTGGGAAAGAAGGTCGCCGTTGTCGAGAAGCAGAAAGCGCTCGGCGGCACCTGCCTGATCTGGGGCTGTATTCCCACCAAGGCGCTGCTGGAGCACGCCCATGCGCTGAAGGTTGTGCAGAACGCGAAAGAGTGGGGGGTGATGATTCCCTACGGCGCGCCGGCCATCGACATGAAGCAGGTGCACGCGCGGAAGGACAAGATTGTCGGCGGCCTCACCAAGGGCATCGAGTTCCTCTTCAAGAAAAACAAGATCGACTGGATCAAAGGGACCGCCCGCCTGATGGGCAAGGGCAAGGTAGAGGTCTTCGAAGGCGACAAACAGACGCTCGAGGCGAAGGAGATCATCGTCGCCACCGGTTCGCAGCCGCGCAGCGTGCCGGCGGTGCAGATCGACCACGAGCGGATCATCACGAGCGATGAGGCGATCCACCTCAAAGAGGTGCCGAAGTCGCTGGTGATCATGGGGAGCGGAGCGGTCGGCGTGGAGTTCGCGTCGATCTATCGGCGATTCGGCAGCGAGGTGACGATCATCGAGCTGCTGCCGCGCCTGGTTCCGGTCGAGGACGAAGCCGTCTCGGCTGAGCTCGAGAAGTCGTTCAAGAAGCAGGGCATCACTGTGCTCACCTCGACGAAGGTGACCAAGGCGACGGCGTCGAGCACGGAGGTCAGCATCGAGGCGCAAGGCGCCGACGGCGAAGCCAGTCTCGATCTCAGCCAGCCGGCTGCTGGTGGCGACCGGCCGTGGACCGGTGACCACCGGCCTCGGCGCCGAGGATCTCGGCATCGCGATGGAGAAGGGCTATATCAAGGTAGACGAGATGTATCGGACGTCCGTGCCCAACGTGTCAGCGATTGGCGACGTCATCACGCTTGGCACCGGCGTGCACCCGCAGCTTGCGCATGTGTCGTCGATGGAAGGCGTGATCGTGGCGGAGCGTCTGGCGGGAAAGCAGGTTCAGCCGTTGAACTACGAGCACGTACCCGGCTGCACCTACTGCGATCCCGAGATTGGCAGTGTCGGCCTGACCGAAGCCGAAGCCCGGCAGCGCGGTTATGACGTGCGGGTCGGCCAGTTTCCGTTCGGTGTGCTGGGCAGGGCCAAGATGGCCGGCGAGTCCGAGGGGTTCGTCAAGATTGTGGCCGATAAGAAGTACGATGAGGTGTTGGGCGTGCACATGATCGGGCCGCGGTCCACCGAGCTCATCGCCGAGGCGGTGCTGGCGCTGCGGCTCGAGTGCACGGTCGAGGAGCTGATCAAGACAATCCACGCGCATCCGACCTTCTCGGAGGCCGTGGGCGAAGCCGCGCATGCCGACGCACGGCGCGGCGATTCACATGTAACGGTCGGTTCGGATCGAACGACACGAACGGCCCGAACGATTCGAACGGTCCCAACGATGTCTACACCGGTCGTTATGCCCCAGATGGGGGAATCGATAGCCGAGGGGACGATCGTCCGCTGGATCAAGAAGGTGGGCGATTCGGTCGATCGCGACGAGCCGCTCTTCGAAATTTCCACCGACAAGGTCGACGCCGAGATTCCTGCGCCGGCGGCCGGCGTGCTGACCGAGATCAAGGTCCAGGCCGGCGAGACCGTCGCAGTCAACGAAGTGGTCGCGACGATCGGCGACGCGTCAGAGGTTGCCCGGCGCGGCTGCGCCGGACGCGTCATCCGAGGCGGCGACCGCCACCGCAGCTTCTCAGCCCCAGGCCGATGGTGCAGGGCCGGCGCAGAAAAAGGTTCCGCCGACGCCAAAGCCGAATGGCCGCGAGGCAGCGGCCCCCGCACAGCGTGCAACCAGCCGCTCCGCTGAGCCAGGGCGAGGTCCGTCGTCAGAAGTCGTCGCCGCTCGTTCGCCGCATCGCGAAGGAGCACAACGTCGATATCTCCCGGATTCACGGATCCGGTCTCGGCGGCCGCGTAACGAAGCACGACATCCTCGAATACATCGAGTGGCCGAGCCCGCAGCCCAGAGCCCAGAGTCCGGAGCCCAAGGTCCAACGTCCCGAGCCTGGCGCCCAGGGCCCCGTGCCAAAAGCCCAAAGCCCTGAGCCGAAGCTCCCCGCGTATCGTGAGGGCGATCGCGTGGAGATCGAGCCGCTCTCGGTGATGCGCAAGAAGATCGCCGAGCACATGGTGATGAGCCAGCGCACGTCTGCGCACGTGCATTCGGTCTTCCATGTGAACTTCTCGACGGTCGCTCGCATTCGCGAGCAGAAGAAGGCCGAGTACGAGCAGCTCGGGACGAAGCTCACCTACATGGCCTTCATCGCCAAGGCCGTGATCGCCGCGCTCCGCCGCTTCCCGATCGTCAACGCCTCGCTGGACGGTGACAACATCGTCTACAAGAAGGACATCAACCTCGGCATCGCGGTGGCGCTCGAGGCGGGGCTGATCGTGCCGGTGATCAAACACGCCGACGAGAAGAACCTGCTCGGGCTGAGTCGATCGATCGCCGACATCGCCGAGCGGGCGCGCACGAAGCAGCTCAAGCCCGACGAAGTGCACGGCGGGACCTTCACCATCACCAACCCCGGCCAGTTCGGCTCGCAGTTCGGCATGCCGATCATCAATCAGCCGCAGCTGGCGATTCTCGGTGTCGGCACGATCGAGAAGCGCCCGGTTGTCGTTGACGATGCGATCGCCATCAGGACGATGGCGTATCTGACGCTCGGCTACGACCATCGGCTCATCGACGGGGCCACCGGCGATCAGTTCATGGCTGAAGTGAAGCAGCAGATCGAACACTTCGACGTCACGTCAGCCTAGGAAACGGAGTGGGCGGAGGTGAAGGATTCACACGGAGCAACGAAGGCACGGAGGATCATGTCCGTTGTCTCTGACGATGCGAGAGCTTGAGGTCCGTCGCCTTGGCGTGGTTCCCTACGACGAAGCGCTCGCGCATGCAGCGACACCTCGTCGAGGAGCGCCGCGCCGGACGTGTCCCGGATCTCCTGCTGCTCCTGCAACATCCCGCCGTCATCACGCTCGGCGTGAAAGGCGACGGCGGCCGCGCGAACATCGTCGCCAGCGACGCACGTCTCGCGGAGCTGGGCATCGCCGTGCACGAGACCGGCCGCGGCGGCGATGTGACGTATCACGGACCGGGACAGATCGTTGGTTATCCCGATCCTCGACTTGAAGCCCGACCGCTGCGATGTGCACCGCTACGTTCGCGATCTCGAGGAAGTGATGATTCGCGTCTGCGCCGACTATGGCGTCACGGCCGGCCGGATCAATGGCCTGACCGGCACGTGGGTCGGCGCGGAGAAGATCGGCGCGATCGGTGTCAGGCTGTCACGGTGGATCACCAGCCACGGCTTCGCCTTCAACGTGAGCACCGATCTCGATCATTTCAAGCTGATCGTGCCGTGCGGCCTCAGCGATCGCGGTGTGACGTCGCTCGAACGTCTCGACCGGCCGCCGACTGCCAGTCAGTGAGGTTGAAGATGCCGTGGTTCGGCGTTTTCAGGAAATCTTCGAGCGCGAGCTGGTCGACGCCACGCTTTCGAAGTCAGGCTGACCCATAGGAGCGCTTCGCAAGAACTGCCACGCGGCAATCGAGAGCAACGCACCGGCAATCGCGCCGAACGGCGGAAAGTGACTGTGCCACATCGCCAGTCCGCCAAGCGCCAGAGGCACGGCGACTGGCCAGCCTCTGGCCTGCCACAGCGCGACTGCCGCGGCGCCGGTCCCGAGCGCCCACGCGTAGCTGGCCACTTCGGCGAGATAGAACGTGGCATCGGCCTCACCGAGCAGGGCCCACATCACACCGTCAACAACTGGCTGGTCATCGCGCGGGAGGCCGACGCGGTACTCAGCCACAACGGCCGATCCGATCCCCGCGATGGCATCGAACGCGGCATACAGAACGATGTACACCGCCAGACCGGCTCGGCTGACGCGGCTCGCGATCCCTGACGAGGGCAACATCCACCACACGGCAAGGCCAAGGAGTGGAAACAGCGCAAGCCCGACGATGTGAACGGCGAGCCAGCGGCCGCGGATATCAACGATGTACTGAATGAAGGCGTCGTAGTCCTCGTGCATGCCGTGCATCACGAGCCAATCCAAACCGTGAGCAAGAGAGAAGGCGATGAGCATCAGCGGTGCACCGATGACGACCAGGCGCCGCTGACGGACTGAGGGAAGTCACTGCGCGATGGATTCTACGCTGGCGGGTGAGCCGTGCGCGTCAGCAGCGCCTCGGCCACACCACGACCCGCAACCTTCGTGACCTCGACGCGCACCTGATTCCATGTGACGACGTCGCCGAGCAGTGCAGGACGCCCGAGCAGGAGCAGAACCAGGCCACTCATCGTCGTGACCTGGGGATGCTCGAGCGGCCAGTCGAGTGTCTTGGCGATCTCGTCGAGCCGGACCGTGCCGCGCACGCGGACCCTGCCGTCCGATTCGCGGACGATGGCGGCCCGGCCACGGCCTTCTTCGATGTCGCCGATCGACTTCCTCGAACAGATCCTCCATGGTGACGAGCCCGGCGGTGCCGCCGTGCTGATCCATCACCACCGCCATCTGCGCGCGGTAGCGGCGCATCGCGGCGAGCACCTCGTCGACCGGCGTCGGTCCGGGCACGTAGGGCAGTTCGCGGGCATCGCGAGCGGTGACAGGCTGATTCGAGATCAGGTGCCGCAGCACTTCCTTGATGTGCAGGCTGCCGACGATGTGATCGAGGTCGCCGCTGTAGACCGGATAACGCGTGTGGGCCTGCGTGCGGACGATGGCGCGGAGCTCGTCGGGCTCGGCGCCCACCGGTATGCCGACGAGCAGCACGCGCGGGACCATCGCCTCGCCGGCGGTTCGATCGCCGAACTCGAACAGGTCGCGGAGCAGCTGGCCTGACTCGCCGCGAAGCAGACCGCCTTCCTCGCTCTCCTGCACGATGAACTGCAGCTCCTCGGCCGTGTGATACCGCTCGCCGCTCGACCTCGCTGCCGTCTGATGCCGACCAGCGACAGCAGCACCGTTGCCGAATGCGTTCAGCGACACGACGAGCGGGAGCAGCGCCCGCTCGAGTGCGCGGATGACCGGCGACACGTAAAGAACCGTGCGATGCGGCGTCTGCAGCGCCAGCGCCTTCGGCACCATCTCGCCGACCACGATGTGCAGGTACGTGAGGATGGCGACGGCGATCGACGCTGGCGACGTGTGGCTGGCCACCCAGCGCCATCGTCTCCGAGTGGTCGCGAGCCACGGCTTCGATGTGGTCGGCCAGCCAGTGCTCGCCATACATGCCGAGGCCGAGGCTGGCGACCGAGATTCCGATCTGCGTCGTCGCGATGTAGCGGTCCTGCAGCTTCGGGTCTTCGAGAATGCGCAGGACGTTGCGCGCCAGGAAGCTGCCTTGCGATGCCTGGTGCTCGATGCTCGTCCGCGGTGCGCCGACAATGGCGAACTCGGCCGCGACGAACAGTGCGTTCGCCAGAGCAGCAGCAGGATGATCGCGATCGGGGACGAGCAGTCTCGTTCATGACTCGTCATCGTCCGGCGTGGCCAGCCGTCGTCACGAGCACCGATTCCACCGCCCGATCGGCAACGCGCTCGATCTCGAACTCGAACGTCGCCGATGTCGACGATCTCGCCGGGCGTCGGCAGATGTCCGAGCGCTTCGATGACCATGCCGCCCGACCGTCGACCGCGTCGGTGTCCCACTTCGGTGTCGAGCGCGGTGGCCGCGTCCTGCATGGTCATGCTGCCCGGCAGTCGCACCCGACCGTCGGGCAAGCTGCTCGGCCGAGCGGATGCGCCGCCTTGAACTCATCGCCCACGTGACCGAGCAGCTCTGACAAGACGTCTTCCAGCGTCAGCAGACCTGACGTCCCGCCGAACTCGTCCACGACGAGCGCCTGATGCGAACGGCGCTCGCGAAGCTCGCGCAGCACGCGATCGGCAGTCACGCTCTCGTGAACCGTGGGCATCGTGCGGATCAGATCGGACAGGCGTCATCGTCGAGCCTTCGCTCACGAACCAGCGCACCAGCTCCTTGGTGTGCAGGATGCCGACGATGTTGTCGAGCGAGTCGCGATAGACGGGCAGGCGTGAGAACGGGCTCTGCGCGACGCGGCCGATGACTTCGTGCAGCGGCGTCGTGATGTCGAGCGCCGCAATCCTGCGCCGCGGCACCATCAGCTGCTTGGCCGAGCCGCAGATTGAGACGCAGCGCGCGCTGCAGTCGGCGATGCTCGTCGGGCTCGAGCAGGCCGCCGTCTCGGCTCTCGGCGATGAGGAGCTCGATCTCCTCGGGCGAGTGAATGTGCCGGTGGGCCTGAAACGGCGAGCCGATGACCCGCAGGAACAGCAGCGCGGTGCCGTTGAGGAACTTGATGAACGGCCGGTAGATCCACAGCGACGCCGATCATCGGGATCAGCGTGTAGAGCGACACCTGGGTCGGGTATTGGAGCGCCAGCGACTTCGGGCACGAGCTCGGCGAAGACGACCTGCCCACCGTCAGCGTCAGCAGCACGACGGCGGTGGACGTGGACTGCGCCGCGATCTGCTGCAGCCCGCCGAGCTCGGCAAAGTACGGCGTCAGCCACACCGCGAACGTCTGCTGCGCATAGGCGCCGAGCACGAGGCTCGACAGCGTGATGCCGATCTGGCAGGCGCCGATGTAGCGGTCCAGCGCCTTCGGAGATTCGAGAACGGGCAGCAGCCAGGCTGCGAGCGGATTGCCGTCGGCGGCGAGCTGCTGAATCCGGCTGCGCCGCACGCTGACCGCGGCGAATTCAGCCGCCACGTACAGGGCGTTCACGACAATCAGGGCGACGACGACGAGGATGGCCACCAGGACCATGCGGTGGTCCAGTATTTAGCACCCTTTTCAATGCCCGCCGTAACCCCAACTGGCACAGCCAGTTCGGCCGTGGTGTGTAATCCTGGGAATAAGACCGATTTGGTCGGTGTTCAGAATGGCAGAGGAACGAACCCCATGGACAGAACCCAGGATCGACGTCTCGTGGCTGGACTGCAGGCCGGGGATCAGGCCGCGGTCCGGGAATTGGCCGCGCGCTATGGCCCGCGGATCCAGCAGCTCGCGATGCGTCACATGAAGAACCGGGAGGACGCTGAAGAAGTCACGCAGGACGTCCTTCTCAAAGTGCACCGGAAGATCCACGCGTTTCGCGGCGACGCCGCGTTGTCATCGTGGATCTATCGCATCACGTTCAACACCGCGATGTCGCGGCTGCGGCAGAACCGCGCCGCGCGTGCGGCCGCACAGGAGCGCGACCGTGTGGAGTCGCTGCTCGAGAGCGGCGAGCAGGTGCGATCGCTGGCCGAACCCGCCGACTGGTCGCGGATGCCCGATGAGCACGTGATGCGGGAACAGCTGCGTGAGGCGCTCGCTGCGGCGGTGCGTGAGTTGCCGGAGATCTATCGCGCGCCGGTGGTGCTGCGCGATATCGAAGGTCTGACGACCGAGGAAGCGAGCAGCCGTTTGAAGGTGAAGGATCAGACGCTCAAGTCGCGTCTGCACCGTGGCCGGCTGATGCTGCGCGAGAAGCTCGAAGTGTTCCGCAGCGGTCTCGGGCTGCATCGCCCGACGCCCGCCTATTCGTAACGAGTTGACTAACGCTTCACGAATTCAGGCCGCTCGCTTCGGTTAGCCAGGCGGGCCGCAAGCTCCAGCGCGAGTGTTGCGACCCGCTTGGTTCCTGCCGCATCGATCTTTTCCCAGTCATCGCCCGGACGGTGGTAGTCGGCGTGGAAGCCGGTGAAGAAGTTGATCGCCGGGATCCGGCGATCGAGGAAGTTGGAGTCGTCGCTGCGTCCGGCGCCCGGGCCTTCGCGCTTGATCTGAAGGCCGCCGCCGGCGGCAGCGGCAGCGGCCTTCAGGTCGGCTTCCATTGACGGCGACACGTCCAGTCCGCTGACGTCGACACCACCGCGGGCGCGGCCCACCATGTCGAGGTTGAGCATCGCGATGGTGTTCTCGATGGGGAAGGTCGCGTGCGCCGCGTAGTACGCCGATCCCAGCAGTCCACGCTCTTCGCCAGCGAAGGCGATGAAGATCAGCGTCCGCGGGAACCGCGAGCGATCCGCCGACGGCGGCGCGCGCCATTTCGATGATCGACGCGGTGCCGGACGCGTTGTCGTCGGCGCCGTTGTGGATCTCGCCAACGCGGTCCGGGGTCACCGACAAGCGGCCACCGAGCCCGACGTGATCGTAGTGGGCCCCGATGACGATAGCCTCGCGCGCGCGGGCGGGATCGCTGCCGGGCAGAATTCCGATCACGTTGCGCACGGTCCTTCGGTTCTTGCTGATGCTCTCGACGTAGTTGACGGTTGCGCCGGTCAGCACCTCGGACCGCGGGATGAGATCCATATCGATGAGACGAGCCGTCGCATCGAGCCGCCAGGCATCGAGCAGCGGCTGCATCTCGGTCCGCCTCACGCGAAGCACCGGTAACCCCTGGTCGTCTGCGTCCGGGTCGCTCTTGAAGAGCGAAAACTGCCCCTCGTCATAGCGGTGCGCCTGATCGGAGACGGCGATCAACATCCGTGCGCCCTTGCTCAACGCCAGTTGCGCCTTCGCATTCAGGGAGGTCTGCGGCATCGGCCGTGTTCCGTTCAGTCGGCTGCCGGCGTCGTGCTCCTGCGGCTCGTGCGTGAAGATGATGACCGCCTTGCCGGCGACGTCGATGTTCTTGTAATCGTCGTAGCCCAGTTCGGGGATGGCGAGACCGTAACCGGCAAACACCAGCGGCAGGCCATCGAACCTCACCGACGGGGCCTTGTCGCTGCCGCTCGCCGCGAGCGGGTAGTAGCTCGTGCCCAGTGTGAGGGTGACGGTTCGGCCGCGCGCCTGAAACGAGAGTGAGTTGGTCGGTCCGATTGCCAATCCCGCGTTCAGCTCGAACGGCTGGAACCAGCTGCCGTTCACTCCCGGCTGAAGACCCGCAGACTTGAACTGTTCGGCGATGTAATCGGCGGCGCGCTCGAGGCCGTCCGAGCCGTTGCCGCGGCCTTTCAAATCGTCGGCGGAGAGGAACTTGATGTGCCCGAGCAACGCATCCGGCTCGATCTCCTTCTCGCCGCGGACGAGCGTTGCCGCGACGAGGACCAGGCCGACGGCCGCCAGAGCTTTTCTCATGGATCGATCCTATTACGCCCTATTACGTCCCGAGGGCGGTTTCGAGCCGCACACGTTCTCGAGTGTTGAGCGTCGGCACGCGGGTATAGGTGATTCCCGCTGGAGACAGGTTCACCGGCATGGCGCCGACACGTCCACGGATGCCGAACTCGCCGCCCAATACCATTAGGACGCTGAACGCGCGTCGTGAGTGGCGAATCAGTCCCTCGGTCACCCGCGCTGCGGCCAGCCCGAGCGCAAACGGTCCCGGTGGCCAGAGTCGCGCTGCTCGAGCTTCGACGCGTGTCAGCTCGACCTGCGAGAGCACACGCTCGAGGGCGTAGCCGCCAATCGACGCCTCGCTCCACGGCACGACGAATCCCGACGGCGGCGTGCCCAGCACGGTGAGATCGACTTCCGCTGGGTGAGCAGCGCGCTTCCATCGCGACCATCGCGCGCACCGCGGCGACAAACGCTGCGGGCGCCGAGCCCAGGAGCCGCTCGCGAGCGATGTGCACCTCGCGCGTCGCGCATGCAGCAGCTCCGCCTGCATCGCCCCTGCGAACACGATCGGCGTGTCGCCGGCGTACGCCGCAAGCTGCCTGACGAGCCCCAGTCCGTCCTCGCCTTGCCACTCAGCCGAGGGCCGGCCGAATCGATCGGCCACGATGATCGCTGCGCAGCCGGCGACACGGCTCACATCATCGGATCCGTCGAGCCGCACGTGAAAGCGATCGACCGCGCCCGACTGCTGAATGTCGAGTGCCTTGCCGGCCGCGACCTTGCCATCGGCATCGATCAGCAGCACGCGTGACACACGCTCGCCCTGGGCGAGCGCATGCGCAGCTGCGCCGCCAATGTCTCCAGCGCCGATGATGCAAACGGTCGACATGAATCCGTGGAGTATTCTAGTGGAGCGATGAGTCCACTTACCGGGAAGGTCGCGCTCGTCACCGGCGGCTCTCGAGGAATCGGGCTTGCCACCGCGCGTGCGCTTCTCACACAAGGCGCGTCGGTCGCGATCAGCGCCACCCATCAGGCACGGCTCGAGGCCGCGGCGACCGAGCTCGGCGCGGACGTCGGGAGCAGCCGTGTGCTGGCGGTGGCCGCCAATGTCCGTACCTACGCAGAAGCCGAAGTGGCGGTCGCCAAGACCGTCGCTCACTTCGGCGGCCTCGACATCCTGATCAACAACGCCGGCGTGGGCGTGTTCCGTCCGGTTGCGGACATGACCGTCGACGAATGGCACCGCATCATGGACACCAACGTGAGCGGCGTCTTCTATTGCTGCCACGCGGCGCTGCCGCACCTCAAGGCGCGCGGCGGCGGCTGGATCCTCAACATCAGCAGCCTCGCCAGCAAGAATCCCTTCGTCAACGGCGCCGCCTACTGCGCCTCGAAGGCAGCCTTGAATGCATTCAGTGAGGCGCTCATGCAGGAAGTGCGCTACGACGGCATCCGCGTCGCCTACGTCCTGCCGGGATCGGTCAACACGGGTTTCGGCGGCCTCTCGAACACCAAGTCGGACTGGGCGCTGCAGCCCGACGACGTCGCCGAGGTCATCGTCGATTTGATTGCGCATCCGTCCCGCAGTCTGCCGAGCCGCGTCGAGATTCGTCCCGCCCAACCGCCACGCAAGATGAGAGCATTGCTGATTTGTTGATCTTTGATTTTCGATTGGTTGTTGATTGGCGATTGGAGATTTTTGATTTGAGGGTGATTCGACGCGGCGTTCCCACGGGCTTCTCGAAGCTCTCCATCACCAATCAGCAATCATCAATCAACAACTAATCACCAATCACAGATCAATAATCATCAATGTAGCGTGCATGTCTGTTTTCGACAAGCACAGCGACGAACTAGAGAAGCACGAGACGATGATGGGGCCATCGCGCGGTCGGCTGGCCGTCGCGCTCGACCTGCTCACCGACGCGCTGGCCATGGTCGGTCAGCACGGCGTCTACTGCCAGAACGCGCGCACGCCCGGCCGTCCGACGATGGATATCGCGCTCGTGCTCGAGCAGATTGGCGATGCCAAAGAGCTCGTGCAGAGCGTGATCGAGTCCGAGCCTCTATGAGCGGATCGCCGGCGCCGCTCGGTGTGGTCGCGCACTATAACCTGCTCGAGCAGCTCGAGCCGTCAGGTCCCGGCGATCTGTATCGCGCGCGTGACACCAAGGCCGGGCGCACCGTGGCGGTGCGCCTGCTGCCAGCGGATTTCACCGCCGACCGCGCCGCGCTGATCGCACCAGGCACGCGGGCTGACCAGCCTGTCGCATCCCAACGTCACGACGCTCTTCGACGTCGGCGAACACGACGGCCGCGTGTACTTCGCCTTCGAGTTCCAGAAGGGACAGTCGCTGCGCGCCGAGGCCGCCGGCCGGCCCTTGAACGTCCGGCGCGCGGTCGAAATCGCCATTCAGATCGCCGACGCCGTCGCCGATGCCCATGCCGCGGGATTCGTGCACGGCGGGCTCAGTCCGGAGTCGATCGTGATCAGCGCGAAGGGCCGCGCCAAGATTCCGGCCTTCGAGCTGGCGGCTCAGGGCGGGTTCGACCAGGACGGCCGGGAAGCGCGCCTGCACGACTACGAGTCGCCGGAAGAGGCGAACGGCCAGGCGCCCGACGATCGCTCCGACATCTATTCTGTGGGCGCGATCCTCTACGAGATGCTCACCACCCGTCGTCCCATGCATCGAGGTGCGTCAGCGCCGAGCGCGTCCAATGCCAAAGTGCCAAAGGAGATCGACGCCGTCGTCCTCAAGGCGCTCGCCCCGAATCCGGCGAGCCGCTATCAGAGCGCAGTCGGGCTGGCCGGGGAACTGCGCGCGTCGATTGCCGTGCTCGACCAGCTCGGCGTCGCGGGTGAGGAGGAGGAGCTGGCGCAGACCTCGTCCACGAGCGTCGGGCGCGTGATCGCATTGGCCGGCCTGATGCTGATCGTCGTCGCCATTCTCGCGTGGTGGTTCTGGGGACGGTCCGGCTAAAGCCGGACACTACATCGACCTACGCCGACTGCAGGATCGTGCCGAGCTGGGCGGCGAACGCCGAACGCGCCAGGACCTGATCGATTCCCGCCTGACGCGCCGCCGCGATGGCGTCCGAGTCCACATGTGAGACATAGCCCAGCGTCTTCACCCTGCGCAGCTGGGGATCGGTTTTCATCGCGGCGATGACGGTCATCGGATCGAGCCGGGAGCTGTTCAGGTCGAAGATGACGAGCGACGGCTGTTTTTCGCGGATCGTCGGCAACAGCCTGTCGCGCATGCGCTCGAAGTAGATATCCACGCCGAGCTGCTTGGCGGCGGTGGAGATCTTAATGGAGAAGATCAGATCTTCGATGGCGCAGACGATCATCGGTGGGTGGTCGGCGTTGGTGGTTAGTGGCTAGTGGTTAGTATAGTCACGCAATGATTCTTGAAGTTCGAGCAGTCGCGCCCTTCTACAAGAACGGCTTCGTCGTCGGCTGCGAACGGACGCGCGAGGCGGTGATCATCGACCCCGGCGACGAGGTCGATCAGCTGATGGGCGCGGTGCGCGACCTCGATGTTGAGGTGCAGGCGATTCTGCTGACGCACGCGCACGTCGATCATGTGACCGGCGTCAGTGCGGCGAAAGACGCCTATAGCGTGCCGGTGTATCTCCATCGCGACGACCTGTTCCTGTACGAAGGCGCCGTGCAGCAGGGTGCGATGTTCGGATTTAAAGTCAGTCAGCCGCCGCCCATCGACACCTTCTACGACCTGACACCGATCTACTTTGGCGACTACGAGGTGCGCGTGCACCATACGCCTGGTCACTGTCCCGGCGGCGTGTGTCTGCAGATCGGACAGAAAGGATCGCCGGGCGAGCACCTGTTCGTCGGCGACACGCTGTTTGCCGGCTCGATCGGCCGCACCGATCTCCCCGGTGGTGACCACGACCTCCTGATGGAGTCGATTACCGGAGTCCTCTTCCCGCTCGGCGACGACAAGATCGTCCATCCAGGTCATGGGCCGGACACGACAATTCAGCGGGAGCGAGCGACCAACGACTTCGTGCTGGAGTATTTCGCGACAAAGCGGCGGTAGATCGTGTCGGACCGTTCGTGACGTTCGTATCGTTCGTGACGTTCGGTCGTTCGTATCGTTCACGCACGAGGAGCACGCTTTGAGAATGGCTCGAACGATCCGAACGATCCGAACGATCTAGTCGATTTCACGAAGCGCGACGAACTCGACACGTCCCACTTGCAGGCGATCGCCCGACGCCAGGCGGGCGGTTTCGATTCGCTCGCCATTCACGTAGGTGCCGTTCGTGCTTTCGAGATCCTTGATCTCGAGCTCGCCGCCGGTGAGCGCCGTCACGCGACAGTGCACGCGCGAAACGAGCGCGGCATCGATGATGAAATCGGCGCCGGTGGCGCGGCCGATGGTGCGTTCATTGCCAGGCAGGATACGAAACGTCTTCTCCGGTTGCCCTTCGGTCACGGTCCTCAAGATCCACATTGGTGCTAGTAGCTTACCAACAGGCGAGCAGCTCGTTCGATCTCGGCGTCAGACGGAAGGAAAAACCGCTCGAGCGGCGGCGAGTACGGCACGGGTGTATCGAGTGCGCCGACGATCCGCACGGGTGCGTCGAGTGATTCGAACGCCTCTTCCTGAATGATCGCGGCGAGGCTCTCGCCGATGCCGCCGGTGCGAGAGTCTTCGTGCACGATCAGCACGCGGTTGCAGTGGCGGGCGACCTGCAGCACGGCGTCCTTGTCGATCGGAACCAGTGTCCGCAGGTCGAGCACGCTGGCGTGAACGCCGTCCTCGGCGAGCGCAGCGGCCACTCGCATCGCGGCATGAACGTAGGCGCCATACGAGATGATCGCGAGATCGTCGCCGCCTCGTCTCAGCGCGGCGCGGCCAAGCGCCAGCGGCGCAGGCGCGGCCGTGGGCAGGCTCTGCTTGATGCGTGGATCACGATAGAGCGCGATGTGTTCGTAGTAGAGCACCGGATCCGGATCGGCGACAGCGGCGGCCATCAACGAGCGGGCATCCTGCGGCGTTGACGGCGTAACGATCTTCAGGCCGGGCGTGCGATAGAACCACGGCTCGGTGTTCTGTGAGTGATATGGTCCCGCATGGCGCAGGCCGCCCCACGGCATGCGCACGACCATCGGCACCGAGCCGCCCCACCGGTAGCGAATCTTGGCGGCGTTGTTGACCAGTTGATTGAATCCGCTGGCGACGAAGTCGTTGAACTGCATTTCGCCAATCGGCCGCTGGCCGGCGAGTGCTGCACCGACGCACACGCCGAGCACGCCGCTCTCCGCGATTGGCGAGTTGATGATGCGGTCGCCGAATTCCTCGAGCAGCGGGCGTAGCAGAAGAAACGCATTGCCATAGCGCCCGCCGACGTCCTCGCCGTAGACAAAGACGCGAGGATCGGAGCGAAGCGCATCGGCGACGCCGAGCGCGACCGCCTCGAGGAACGACTGGCCCTTCTTGTCGAACGGCAATCCCTCGTCCAGCTCGGGCAGGCCGGGATCGAGATTCACCTCAAGCCGCGTCGAAGGATGCAACGGCTCGACGCGCACCCGCGGCACATTGTCAGCGAAGACGCCGCGCGAAGCGTCCTCGCCGTTCGGCCACGGCGCCTCGATCACGGCGCGCGCTTCGATGTCCACCAGCGTGACCGCTTCCTTCTTGAAGCGCTCGAGATCGTTCTTGCCGATGACCGTGTCGTGTTCGAGCCGCGCTGCGTACGACGCGATCGGATCCTTTGTCGTCCACCTGGCGTAGGCGTCGCGATCGGCGTATGCGCCAGGCGCCAGCGAGGGGTAGCTCCACGCCGGCGCAGACTCTTTCCCGAGATAGAGCATGTCGTCGTGGTGCGCATGCCCGCCCATCCTCATCGTGATGAGCTCGATGAGGGTCGGTCCGAGTCCGGATCTCGCGCGGTCCGCGGCCCAGGCAAACGCGGCCGCCACTTCGTCCGGATCGGTGCCGTCGATGGTGATGCCGGGAATGCCGTAGCCGCGCGCCTTGTCGGCGAAGAGGCGCACGGCCGATTGCGCGGAGAGCGGCGTGGACAGCGCAATCTGGTTGTTCTCGATGCAGAAAATCGCCGGCAGCCGCCGGGCGGCGCAGAGATTGATCGCCTCGTGCCATTCACCGAGCGAGGATCCGCCGTCGCCGATGAACGAGAGGGCGACGCGCTGGGAACCCTCACGCGAGAAGGCGAGCGCGATGCCGGCAATCGACAGCGTGCTCACGGACAGCGGTGCCGTGGCCGGAAGGATCCCCCATTCCCAGTCGCCGATATGCAAATCCTTGCC
The DNA here is from genome assembly GCA_963728305.1 of uncultured Acidobacteriota bacterium. Lineage (GTDB taxonomy): Bacteria > Acidobacteriota > Vicinamibacteria > Vicinamibacterales > UBA2999 > Gp6-AA40. The sequence goes on along the minus strand of CAVSKE010000045.1, from coordinate 32,795 downwards.
GTCCATCGGCGGACCCTGCTTGGCCATCTGGGCATTCAGGACCATGCGAACCGTCGCCGGCTCGGGACGCATGGCCAGCGCGACGCCGAGATCGCGGATGATCGGGCCGACCACGTCTCCCCGCCAGCCGCGCTGCCGATCGCGCCACGCCTCGCCACGCCTCAGTCGAATCGCCGCTGCATAGATGGCTTCCTGTCCGAGCGACCGGAAACCCTTGCCCTGAAAGGGAACGCCTTCGAACTGCACTTCGCTTCCGGTGAAGAACTGCTTGAGGCGACTGTCCACCGCGCGCGTCAGCACCATGCCGCGAAGAATTTCCTGGCGCTCATCTGGCGTGAGTGACGCCGCGATAGCGGCGCGCGTGAAGAAAGCCGTCCACGTCGTCGATCAGTTCCTGAGTGGCCGCTTTCAACCGCGTGCCCGCCGTACGCCCGGAGTCGTCTCGGGGATGTCGGTGACCGGGAGCTTCGAGACCGCTTGTCCGAGCGCACGGCGGAACCGCTGGCGCGAACTCGCTCGATGGCTGATGGATCCCGTTCCGTCGTCAGGTGCCTGCACGTCGTCGAGCACCTGGTCCACGATCGCCAGCGCAAAAGGATGCCGCTCGAGGACGAAGGCGCGAAGGCGAGGAATCAAGGCCACTTGAGACATCCTAGTATCGTGGACTCCCACTTCAAGGGTTGGGCCAAGCCCGGCCCGATTCCGCCCGGCGCATTGTCACAGCCCGACGTGCCTGTCGATGAAACCCTCGACGCGATCAGCGGCCACTTCCGGATCTTCCAGCTTCGCGACGGCCATCGCTTCTCGACCGACGATGTGCTGACGGCATGGTACGGGACGATGTGGGCACCGCGAGCCGCGTCGATTCTCGACCTCGGCTCGGGTATCGGATCGGTGGCGATGATCGCGGCCTGGCGGCTGCCGGGCGCGCGCGTCGTCACCATCGAAGCGCAGGAGGACAGCGTCCGGCTGGCGCGCAAGTCGGCGGCCTACAACGGACTCGAGTCACGCTACGAGATTCGCCACGGTGATTTCCGCGACGCAGGCGGGTGGCCGGAGGAACGCTTCGACCTGGTGCTCGGCAGCCCGCCGTATTTTCCGCTCGACGCCGGTATCCACAGCGATCATCCGCAGAAGGTGGCGTGCCGCTTCGAGCTGCGCGGCGACATCGCCGACTATGCCTGCGTCGCGGCGAGACACCTCGCGCCGGGCGGCGTGTTCGCGTGCGTGTTTCCGGAGGAACAGGAGCACCGCATCGAGACCGCCGCTCGTCAGGCCGGGCTCACCATCGTTCGGCGCCGGCCGGTGGTATTCAAGGAAGGAGAGCCGCCGCTGATCGGCCTGTTCCTGATGATGCGACGGAATGATCTGCCCGAGTCGATGCACGAGCGGACGTGGATCGAGCCTTCTCTGATGATCCGCACGGCCGACGGTCGGGTGCACCCGGAGTACTCAGCGGTGAAGTTGTCGATTGGATTCCCTCCGTGAGCACGATTGCCGTCTTTGGGACGCACGAGCCTCAGACGCTGGCGCAGCTCGAGGACGTCGCGAGCCGGGCGGAGCGTGCCGCGCTGATGGCTGACGGTCATCTGGGCTACGTCATGCCCATTGGCGGCGTCGCCGCCTACCGCGAACAGGTCTCGGTGGTCGGCGTTGGCTTCGATATCGCCTGCGGCAACGCCGCGATCCGGACCGATCTGACACGAAGCGGTTCGCCCGATCTGGTCAATCGCCTCGGCGATATCGCCGACGCCATCCAGGACGACATCTCCTTCGGCATCGGACGAAAGAACCGCGCCGACGATGCGCCGGTGGATCATCCCCTGTTTGAATCGCCGGCGTGGGACGCACTGCCGAACCACGCTCGACACGAGCTTCGCAGCAAGGCGCGGACGCAGCTCGGCACGGTGGGAAGCGGCAATCACTACGTGGACGTCTTCGTGGACGAGTCAGACGCGATCTGGGTTGGCGTGCACTTCGGCAGCCGCGGTATGGGCCACACGATTGCCTCCGGCTTTCTCGCGATATCGCAGGGTGAGAAGTGGGGCACGCGCGTGCCGGAGCGCGAGGCGCTGCTGTCGCTCGGCCAACCGATGGGGCAGGACTACTGGGCGCTCATGACGCTGGCCGGCGAGTACGCATACGCCGGTCGCGAGTGGGTGGCGCGCAAGGTGGTCGCGCTTCTGGGTGGCCGCGAGCTCGAGCTGGTGCACAACCATCACAATTTCGCGTGGCGCGAAGACCACGACGGTGACGAAGTGGTTGTCGTGCGCAAGGGCGCAACACCCGCCTTCCCTGGTCAGAAGGGCTTCATCGGCGGGTCGATGGGCGACGATGCCGTGATCGTGCAGGGCACGCAGGCGGAGAGCGAGACGCTGGCGGAGTTGCAGCGCAAGGCGCTCTTCTCGACCGTGCACGGCGCTGGACGCGTGATGTCGCGCTCGGCGGCCGCCGGCAAGATCAACCGGCGTACCGGGAAGGTGATCAAGCCGGGCGCGATCTCGCCGCGGATGATGGAGGACTGGGTCAGGGAGAAGGGCGTCATCCTGCGCGGTGGCGGCCTCGACGAGAGTCCGCACGTCTACCGTCGTCTGCCGGACGTGCTGGCGGCGCAGAAGGGCACGATCGAGGTCCTCCACACCCTCCGCCCGCTCATCGTCGTCATGGCCGGCGCGGATCTGTTCGATCCGTACAAGGATTGAGGGTCCGGCTGAAGCCGACACTACGCCCGCAGTCCGGCTGAAGCCGGACACTACATGACTGTCGCGGCTATACTCCCCGCGACTCATGTTTCGTTTCCGTGCGCTCGTGGTGTGCGGCGCGATCGGCGTCGCGCTGCTGACCGCCGCCTGGCGGTTTCTCACCTTCACGGGCTTCAACAACGATCACTACATCTATCTGGCCGGCGCGCAGCAGATGGTGTTCGGCGAGTGGCCGGTGCGCGACTTCGTCGATCCCGGCTGGCCGCTGATGTACGGCGTGTCTGCCGTCGGCCGTCTGCTGCTTGGCCGTGAGCTCTGGGTGGAGCTGCTCGTGGTCAGCAGCGCTTTCGCGATTGGCGCGGCATTCACGCTGGCGGCAGCGGCGCGGCTGTCGGGCTCACTCGCGCTCGCGTTGATGGTGACACTGCTGGAGATTGGCCTCAACCCGCGGTCGTTCGGCTATCCAAAGCTGTTGCTCTACGCCACTGCGGGCTGGGCCTTCGTCGCGGCGACGCGGTACATGACGCATCGCCGAGCCGTGCTGCTCGCGGCGCTGACCGTCATTGCGTTTCTATTCCGGCACGACCACGGTCTGTACGTCGGCGCGGGAGCGCTTGTCGCAGTCGTCCTGGGCAGCGCGCGAGAAGGCCGTCAACAGCTGGTCAGACGGACGACTGTCTTCGGGGCTGCAGTCCTGCTGTTCGCGCTTCCGTGGGCGATCTTCGTTCAATACCAGCTTGGGCTCGTCGAGTACTTCACCCCGGCGCTGGAGTTCTCGCGAGCCGAGGCCGAGGGCACGGTGCTGCGCTCGCTTCCGTGGCTCGATCTGTCTGGCGGAGCAATCGCCGCACAAGTGAACTGGGAAGTCTGGCTCTTCTATCTCTTCTACGCGATTCCGCTGGTGTCGCTGCTGGCTCGCGTGGCTGCGAGCGCGCGGCGGCCGAGAGCGGTGGCCGGGCGAATCCGCAGGCGTAGCGGCCATTGCCGTGATGGCCGTGGCCATGAACGTGGGCTTCATTCGCACGCCTTTGAGCGCGCGTCTGCCCGATGCGGCCGCGCCGGCGGCGATCCTCGGCGCGTGGCTGATTGGCGCGGCGTTCGATGCCCGCGCAACGACCATCCGCCGCGTGGCGCTCACCGTCGCCGCGGCGGCGTTCGTTCTGACGTCCAGGGCGGTGTCAGTCGTTGGCGATGTGCCTGGAGAGCTCAATCGCGCCGGCGTGCTGAACCGGCCGGGTGCGATGAGCGAGCGCATCGACGACCTCACCGAACGCCTCCGCAAGACAATGCCTCGGGGGAATCACGTGCCCAGCCGCAACTCCGAGGCGCTGCTGCCGTTCTACGCCTACCTCGAGCGCTGCTCCTCGCCTCGCGATCGCCTGGTGATGACGGGACTCTCGCCAGACGTATTCGTGCTGGCCAACCGTGGCTTTGCGGGAGGCCAGATGGCCTATCGTCCGGCGTTCTACGCGTCCGACAACGATCAGCGCAAGGCCATCGCGCGCATGCGGTCCCAGTCGGTGCCGTTCGTGATTGTCTCGCTCGAAGAAGAGGCGGGATTCCGCGGCTCGCTGCCGCTCGTCGCCGCCTACGTTGAAGCGCACTACGAGCCGCTCGCGCAGATATCGGTTCCGGACACGCGCGGGCTGCAGCTCTACGTCCAACGCGGACGTTCTGCTCGCCGGTTTCGACGAGGCCACCGGCTGGCCGTGCTTCGCGCGGTCTTCCTAGCGCATGGCTCTTTCGAGAATCGCGACGTACTCGCCACGGCCGGCGAGCGCGACCAGTGTGTAACCGTCGGCTGACGCCTCGCTGATTTCCTTCTGCAGCGTGCCGGTGCGCTCGGTGGCCAGAACCTGGTACTGCGCGTTGGCCGGACCTTCAGCGCCTTTCTCCATCAGCACGACCACCTCATCTCCCTTGCCGGTTACCGCTCGAGGGACGATGTGATAGCCGGCTTCGGCCGCGTCGCTGATCTCTCGCTGCAGTGTCACCGTTCTCGAGGTTGCCACAAGGCGGTAATCGTATTTGTCCTTGGTTTGCTCGAGCAGGACGACGACCTCGCTACTTTCCTTGGGGCTCGCCGCGACGACTCGGAATCCCCGAGCGGCCGCCGCATTGATCTCCTCCTGCATGGTGCTCGTGCGTTCGGTGGCGAGGAGCAGGTATCGATCGTCCTGTGCCTCGGCAACAGATGACGCGCTCATTGCGAGGAGTACGCAGGCGATTGAGATGCGCATGGTGACGCCTCCGTCTATTGCAGTGAGATCGGCAGCTCGGCCTTCGCCTTGTCGTTCGTCAGGACCAGCCGATAGGTACCTTCCTTCCAGCTACCGCCGGGCGAGCGGAAGAGGAGCGGACCAATCGCCACGCGGTCGTTATCGACGATCGCCTCGTCCGAGATGCTGCGTGCGAAGGGAAGGGAGAAGAAATTGAACGGCTCGTGCCGGTTACGCTGGGGGAAATAGGAGTCGAGGTTCTGCCGGTAGATCTTCGCGTTCTGAATCAGCAGGTTGATGTGTTCCATGTCGGTCTGGCCCTGCTGCTGGCTCGCGAGCGGGATCGTCTGGTCGTCGGGTGTGATCAGCCGGAAATTCGTGCGATGGAGCACGAAGCGCTCCGCGGAGCCCAGCGCCACGTCGATCAGCAGCCACGGCTGATCGTGATTGCGCTGTGAGTAGTCGTAGTTGGCGACGACCCCGAGCCCCTGATGCCGGTACTCGATTGTGGCCCGGCCGTATTTGTTGGTGTTCGGGAACGACTGACCGATCTGGGCGCCGGTGCTCACTGCCGCGGCGAGGAGAATCGCGATCGTGCGAAGCATGTCTGCCTCCAAGGCGCGTCCAAAAGGACGCGCCCTACGCCACCATCCAAATGCTGTGCCTTAGGCGGGTTGCCTGCTGGCCGCAGTCATTTCGGTCGTGACTGCTTTCGTCATCTCCGCTGTAGTCGCGCGGCCGCCCAGATCCGGGGTCTTTACCTGACCTCGTGACAGGACGCTCTCGATCGACGCCAGGATCCGGTCGTGGGCGGCGCGCTCGCCGAGGTGATCGAGCATCATCGCCCCGGCCCAGATGGCGGCGATCGGATTGGCGATGCCCTTTCCGGCGATGTCCGGTGCAGACCCGTGAATCGGCTCGAACATCGACGGCGTTGTTCGATCGGGGTTGATGTTGCCGCCCGGCGCGACACCGAGGCTGCCCGAGATCGCCGATCCGATGTCGGTGATGATGTCGCCGAACAGATTCGAGGCGACGATCACGTCGAGCGTCTGCGGGTGCGTGACCATGCGGGCGCAGAGCGCGTCCACGTGGTATTTCTTCAGCTCGACCTTGGGGAACTCCTTCGCGACGCCGGCAACGACTTCATCCCACAGCACCATCGCATGCTGCAGCGCATTCGACTTGGTGGCGCTGGCGAGCATCTTCCGCGGACGTGATTCGGCCAGGCGGAACCCGTAGCGTGCGATGCGCTCGATGCCGTTCCTCGTGAACACGCCGGTCTGCTCGGCCAGCTCGTACGGCGTGCCGCCGTGGAGACGGCCGCCCATGCCGCAATACTCGCCCTCGGAGTTCTCGCGCACGCAGATCATGTCGATGTCGGCGGCGCCACGGTTGGCGAGCGGCGACGAGATCCCGGGCATCAGCCGCATCGGCCGCAGGTTCACCCACTGTCCGAGCTTCTGGCGCAGCGGCAGGATCAGCTCGCGCGCCGAGATGTGGTCGGCGACGCGCGGATCACCGATCGCGCCGAGATAGACCGCGTCGAACTTCATCAGCTGATCGACGCCGTCGGGATCCATCATGCGACCGGTCTGCAGGTAGTAGTCGCAGCCCCACGGGAGTGGCGTGAACTCGCACGCGAAGCCACCCTGCTCGGCGGCCAGGTTGAGGATCTCGATGCCGGCGGGAACGACTTCCTTGCCGATGCCGTCGCCGGCGATGACTCCGATACGGTGTGTCTTCATTTCATCAATGCCCAATGCTCAGATGTCGAAGGCCCAATGCGCAATGCCCAAGGCTCAATGTTTGCGAAGTGTCAAAACGGCGAAGAACGCAACCGCCGACGCGATGATTCCGCTCAGCGCCGGGTCCACCCACGGGTAAGCTCCGGCAACCCCAAAGCGTACCACGATGAGAGTCGCCACACCCGCGGCGACCGCGGCCAAGGCCTCGCGGCTCCGCGCCCGCGGGACGAAGAGCCCGCCAATCACCGGCACAAACAACGTCACCACGAGCAGCGAGTAGAAGACGGTAATCGCGCCGATCACGGTCTGCAGCCAGATCGACAGCAGCACGCCGATGACTCCGCCGGCAATCGCCGTGAGTCGCCCGATGCGCAACAGTTGAGCGTCCGACGCTGCTGGATTCAGAAATCGCTTGTAGAGATCCTTCGACGCCGAGGTCGACAGCATGAAGAGAATCGCGTCGCAGGTATCGACTTCGGTCGAGAACACGGCGGCCAGCGCGATCGCGCCGAGCCACGGCGGCAATACGTGCGTCAGGACGGTTGGCAGCACCGCGTTCGCATCCGTGATGCCCGGAAGAGCGGTCCTGGCAATCATGCCGAACAGCACCGGCACGAACGCGAAGCCGAGCAACGCCACCGCGTTGATCGCAACGCCTGTGCGCACGGCACTCGCACTGGCGCCGCCGTACGCTTTCTGAATCAGGCCCGGCGAGATGATGAACGCGGGACCAAGCAGGAACAGCAGCGTCCAGCCAGAACCGGGCCCCGACGAATGGACGATGTCGCCGAAATGTGCCGGCACGGCACCGCCGGTCAGCGCGTCAAAGCCGCCGACCGAGCCCATCGCCACCGGCAGTGCGACCAGCAGGCCAACCAGCATCACGATCAGTTGAAACGTGTTCACCCAGGCCGAGCCGAGGAGGCCGCCGGCGGTGAAGTAGATCGTCATGATCGCGCCGCCGGTGAGCGCGCCGGCCCACCGCGGCATGCCGGTGAGGACGTTGAGAATCGTCGCGCCGGCGATGAGCTGTCCGGCGAGCAGTGCCAGCACGCCGACGGCGATCAACGCCGTGGTGACGCCGCGAACAGCCGGACCGTAGCGGAACTCGAGATAGTCCCCGGTCGTGTAGAAATCATGGTCCTTCGCGAGCTGCCACAAGCGCGGCGCCACGACGAATGCAAAGGCGATCGATCCGAGCCCCGCGGATCCGACCCACCACCACGCGCTCAGCCCGTCTCGATACGCGAGACCTGCGGCGCCAACTGTCGAACCGGCGCCGATGTTGGCGGCGAGCATCGATGCGAGGATGAGTCCCGGTCCGAGGCTGCGGCCGGCGACGAAGAAGTCGCTGCTCCCTCGTACGAACCGCGCCGTCCAGATACCGAATCCGACGATGCCACACGAATAGACGATCAGAAGAGTGAGATGGAGAGACATCAGTAATTCAAAATGCAAAATTCAAAATGCAAACAATGCAGATGTCTCACGTTTGCATTTTGCATTTCGCATCGTGCATCACCGAAATCTCGTTGGCACCGTACCCAGATCGCGTGCGGAGGGGAGGCCGCCGGAGCCGGTGGCCTGAGTAGCCGCGCGGACGATCGCTTCAGAGAGCGCTTCGGCTGCGAGCGCGCCGACCGTGGTGACGTCGGCTTGTCCCTGCCACCGGCCGGTTGCCAGCGCAAACACCGTGTCACCATCCGCCGGTGTGTGTGCCGGATTGATCGCCCGCGCCAGGCCATCGTCGGCCATCAGCGCGACGCGGCTCGCCTGCACCTTGGTCAGCCGGGCATTGGTGGCGACGACGGCGATCGTGGTGTTGGCGCCCGGTGAAGCCGCGCCAGCCGACGATTGCGGCGAGCGCAGCAACTTCCGCGCGTCGGCGAGACTCTTGCCGTCCGGCGTCCGCACGCCTGCGACGACAGCGCCTGTCGCGGGGTCGATGATGTCGCCGACGGCGTTCACGGCCACGAGCGCCGCGACAACCAGACCGTTGGGCAGGGTGATCGCATACGTGCCCACGCCCGCCTTCATCGCCCGGTCGCGGTTGCCGAGCTTTCCGACCGTCGAGCCCGCACCGGCACCGATGTTTCCCTCAGCGACGGGACCATCGGTGGCTGTTGAGGCCGCGCGATAGCCACAGTCGGCGTTCGGGCGGATGTTCGAGCTCCCGCCGAAGCCGAGATCCATCAGCACGGCTCCGGGCACGATCGGCACGACCGTTCCTGCGATCTTGAAGCCGATCTTCTTCTCCTCGAGATAGCGCGTCACGCCGTCACCCACGCTGAGGCCATACGCGCTGCCGCCAGTGAGGAAGACCGCGTTGACCTGCTCGACGGTGTTGAGTGGATCGAGGAGATTGGCGTCGCGCGTGCCGGGTGCGCCGCCACGCTGCGCGTAGCCGCCGATTGCGCCGTCGCCATCGACCACGACGACCGTGCAGCCGGTCGGCCGTTCGCTCAGCGTGTGATGACCGACTTTGATGCCCTCAACGGCAGTGAGGCCTTTGTTCATACTCGAAGCCGAAGGCGGAGCTCCGCGTTGCGCGCGAGAGACCACCGGGCCCGCGATCGCCACCACACCAACGAGCCCCGCAACCGTCCACGCAATCGCCGTCTTCATGTGTAGTGTCCGCCTTCAGGCGGACCTCTTCGGCGGCGTGGAGCGAACGTTGTCGATGAGCCGGGTGTTGCCAACCCAGAGTGCGCCAGCGGCGACGACCGGGCCGGTGACTCGCGTGACCGGCTGAAAATCTTCCGAATCGACCAGCTCCAGGTACTCGAGCCGTAATCGCTCATCGGCCGGAATCAATGTCGCCGCATCGCGCGCGATCTCGGACGCGTTGGATGCGCCCTCTTCGATGCTCGCTGCAGCTCGCCGCAGCGCGGCGAACAGGCACGGAGCGAGCGCGCGCTCGTCGGCACTGAGTCGCTGGTTGCGCGAACTGAGCGCCAGGCCGTCTGGCTCCCGCACCGTCGGCACTCCCACGATACGCACCGGAACATTAAAGTCCGTAACCAGGCGTCGCACAACCGCCAGTTGCTGGGCATCCTTCTCGCCGAAATAGGCCATGTCGGCCTGAACGATATCCAGCAGCTTGAGGACCACGGTGGCCACGCCCTTGAAGTGCCCGGGCCGATATTTGCCGCACAGGTGATCGGCCAGCCGTCCGACGTCCACCCCCATCTCCATCGGCCGCGGATACATTTCACTCACCGTCGGAGCGAACACCATGTCCACGCCGTGCTGCCGGCACACGGCGAGGTCAGCGTCGAGGGAACGCGGGTAGCGCTCGAGATCGTCCGGCCGATCGAATTGCAGGGGATTGACGAAGATGCTGACGACCACCGTGCCACACTCGCGTCGCGCGTGCTGGATCAGGCTGGCATGCCCCGCATGCAACGCGCCCATCGTCGGCACGAAGCCAATCGATCCCTGCGAGCGACGCTGGCTCACGGCCGCACGGATAGCGGCAATCGTGTCGAGCACGTCGAGCATGTCAGCCCTTGGTGGTGGCCCCGAGCGAAGTCGAGGGGCTGGGCACCGCCGCGCGCGTCGGTGGATATGCCCCTGAGCGGACATCGTCCGTGTAGGCGCGTACCGCTGCGGTCACTGTCGCCGCGAGGTCAGCGTACTGCTTCACGAACGAGGGCACCGCACCTTCGAAGAGGCCGAGCATGTCGTAGCTGACGAGTACCTGTCCGTCGCAGTCGGCGCCGGACCCGATGCCTATCGTCGGGACGCTGACCCGCGTGGTGATGGTGCGCGCGAGCTCTGGCGGGATCGCCTCGAGCACGATGGCGAAGGCGCCGGCCTCCTCGAGCGCCACGGCGTCATCGACGAGCACCGCGGCTTCGTGTGGCTCGGAACCGCGTCTCGCATATCCGCCGAGTTGATGCACCGACTGCGGCTGGAGACCGAGATGTCCCATGACCGGAATGCCCACGTCGACCAGCCGGCGCACGGCATCGAGGACCGGCCTGCCGCCTTCGAGCTTCACCGCTGACGCGCCGCTCTGCAGGAGCCGGCCGGCATTGCGCACGGCCTCTTCGACACTCACCTGATAGGTCAGGAACGGCATGTCGGTCACGACGAGCGCGCGCTCGGTGCCGCGTGCCACCGCGCCGGTGTGGTGAATCATCGCGTCGAGCGTGACGGCCAGCGTGTGCTGATGCCCGAGAATGACCGACGCGAGCGAATCGCCGACCAGGATCACGTCGATGCCGGCGCGATCGAACAGGCGTGCCATGGTCGCGTCGTACGCGGTCAGCATGGCGATCTTCTCGCCGGCCTGTTTCTTCTGTCGAAGATCCGGGACCCGGACCCGGCGGCTCATCGAGTGCCTCTCATGGGCCGCCTGACGGCGCCCCTACTTGATTGCAGCGAACGTCTTCGTCAGCCACGCCGTGAGCGCGCCGCTCACGTCCTTGCTCACATTGCGATCGGTCAGCGAGGCGTACTCGGTGACCTCGCCGGTGATTGCCGGCAGCAGCAGGTGATTCACGCCGCGCACGACGACCACCTCGACTGACTTCGAATCGCTTTGCTTGCGCGCCAGATCGGCAAGGCGATCCGCGTGTTCGGGCGGGACCTGTTTGTCCAGCGCGCCGTTGACGAAGAACATCGGCTGGCGAACATCCTTGATCACTCTCGCCGGATCGAACGTCAGCAGGCTCTGGAACCACGGCGTGTCGGCAGCGCGGCGCTCCTCCTTCGGAATGAGCTCCCAGCCCTTGCCGGTGACCACCGCGCTCTGAATCTGCTTCTGCAGCGCGACCTTCTTTTGTCGCTCCTCAGGCGTGAGCTTCATCTGATCGAGCGCTCGCTGCTGCTGCTCGAGCACCAGCTCTGCGCCCGTGGTCGCCGGGCCGGCAATCGAAGCCACCGCGCCGATTCGCCTCTCGCGCGCGGCGGCGAGCAACGCCACCCATGCGCCGTCGCCGTGACCGACGACCGCGATGCGTTTGGGATCGATGTCCTTGCGTTGCTGTAGCCATCGCATGACGGCGCGGACGTCTTCCGCGTAGTCCTGAATCGTCGCAGACTCGGCGCGTCCGCCGCTTTGCCCAAACCCGCGCTTGTCGTAACGGACGGCGAGGAAGCCCGCATCAGCGATTGCACCGGCCAGCTGCGCCGCGCGTTGGAACGCCCAGTGCGAATCCGTCGCGATCGCCGACGCCGGATCCCGACAGCAGGATGACGGCGGGCACGCGGCCTGCCGCGCCGGAGCCTGGGGCAGAGGTGGGCGCCGCGGGTGACGAAGGTTTCGTGATCGTCGCGCCGAGATTGAAGCCGACTGCCGGGATGATGACGGCTTCGTCGCCGGGGTTCGAGAACACCTGCGTCCGCGAGGTCGGCGACGCCACGTCTTCGCGAACGACCTCGATGGCTTGCGAGGGGATGGTGAGGCGAATGAGCCGTCCGCCTTCGCCCGCGGTCAGGCTCATCGCCACATCGCCGCCCGGGTTGCTCAAGAGCAGGTCGTAGCGCTGCACGTCCAGGAACGATGTGCCGACCTGGATGCGCTCCGCCTGATCGCTGACGACGCGCACGCCGATCTCGGCGAGCGGCAGGATGTAGGCTTTCAGCTCGGCGCCGGCAGTGACCGTGGAGAGGCGATCCGCCAGCGCGGCGTACAAACTGAAGACGCCGTTCGGCAGCACGACGGTCTGCGGCGAGAACGGATGCGAGGTCGCGATCTTGGCTGTGCCCTGATTGCCTTCAGTCTGCGCCGTGCCGTTGACGAACGATGTGCGCACCGAGACGTCGGCGCCGTTGGCTGAGGCGTCGAGCGTGAACCGCTCCGGTGTACCGTCGGCGGCGTACTTCATCTCGGCCCGCCGGGTGACGACGTTGAGCGGCGCGCCCAGACGGCCCTGCGCGATGATGGTGGTTCCGGTCGCGTCCTCCCGAACCGTGACTTCTTCTCGGCCGACCGGTGTGCCGCGCAGGAAGATCGTGTAGCCGGTCGGTTTTGCCGTGGCTGGCGCCTGTTGTGCCGCCTCGGCCCGAGCCTGGTGCGCCGCCGGGGAAACCAGGCCGAGGATCAGCGCACAAGTAAAATAGAACAAGCGCATCTGGCGCGATCGTATCAGGTCCGCACTGGGACGCATGTTTTCAAAGGCCAACAGCCCTTTGCACGAGGATTACCGCTACATTCGGGAAGAAGCCGCGATCGGCGCGATCGCGCCTCGGCAGCCGATTGCGGTGGCCGGTCCCGACCGCGCTACGTATCTGCAGGGCCTGCTGACCAACGACATTCCAGCGCTGTCGCCCGGCACCGGCTGCTATTCCGCGTGGCTGACCCCGCAGGGCCGCATGCTGACCGACATGCACGTGCTCCAATCGGACGGGATGATCCTGCTCGATGTCCCGGCAGAGACGGCTGACGCCACACGCGACCGGCTCGAGCAGTTCATCTTTACCGAGAACGTGCAGGTCGAGTCGCTGGCCGGCAAGTTGACCGGCGTGTGGATTCATGGGCCGAAGGCTCCGGCAGTACTCGACCGCGTCGTCGGCCGGTCCGAAAGGACCGGCCCTACCGCGACGTGGCGTGACTATCAGCACGCACATCTGGAGTTTCGCGGCGAGCCGGTCTCCGTCGCGCGCATCGATCAACTCGGCGTGCCGGGTTTCTGCGTGTATCTCGAGCCCTCGCGTGAAGGCGATCTGATTGCGGCGCTGGTAGAGGCCGGCGCGCGCGAAGTCTCGCACGAGGCGATCGACGCGGCGCGCATCGAAGCCGGGTATCCGGTCTTCGGTGTGGACATGACCGACGACACGATCCCGCTCGAGGCCGGCATCGAGGATCGCGCGATCTCGATGAGCAAGGGATGCTACGTCGGCCAGGAGGTCATCATCCGCGTGCTGCATCGCGGGCACGGCCGCGTGGCGCGGAAGCTGGTGACGCTGCGAATCGACGGCGCCGTTCCGCAGCGCGGAGCCCGGCTGTTCGCTGGGGATCGCGACGTCGGCTTCGTGACGAGCGCGGCGGCGTCGCCGCGAGTCGGCACGATCGCGATGGCCTACGTGCATCGCGACTTCGTTGCGCCGGGCACGACGATCGAGGCCGCAGCCGATGCGGGCCGCGTTGCAGCCACCGTCACCGAACGGGAGATTCTGTCAGGCGCTTGATCAGCTCCTCGTCCGCCGGCGGAAATCCGAGTGTCGCGAGATCGGCTCGCGCCACCCACTTCATCTCCTGGCCAAGCAGCGGCTGCGGTCGTTCCTCGCAGCGTGCAGCGATAGAAGTACAGCGCGACCGTACGGTCGTCGTAGGCGTGCGTGACGTCGAAGACGAGATCGCCGACATCCACATCGGTGTCGAGTTCCTCGCGAATCTCGCGCGCCAGCGCTGCGGCGTGCGTCTCGCCTTGGTCGATCTTGCCGCCGGGAAACTCCCACAGGCCGGCGAGGTGGACGCCCTTCTGGCGTCGCGTCACGAGGAAGGTGCCGTTCTCTTCGATCACCGCCGCGACGACGACGATCACGGCTTCTTCGCAGGGGCCACCGTCAGGTGGCCCGATTGATGGCGGCCCATCTTCGGATACGACGTGCACGATCGCGTCATCGGGCACGCCTCGCACTTCGGCTTCCGCGCCGTACAGATCGTCGCGCCGAAATCCATGAGTGCCTGGTTGAAGTCGAAGACGTGCTTGTGGGGCACGAGCGCTTCGGAGAGACCCCACAGCCGCTTGCGCATCTTGTGCGCCTTGATGTCGCCGCGGCCGACGAACACGCGATACAGCACGCGGGCGACGTTGGTGTCGACGATCGCCGCGCGCTGACCGAAGGCGAAGCTGCGGATGGCGCCGGCGGTGTAGGCGCCAATGCCTTTGAACGACATCAGCGTGTCGTGATCCGAGGGCAGCTGACCGCCGTAGCGCGCCACCGATTCGCGGGCGATCGACTGCAGCCGCCGCGGGCGGATGTTGTAGCCCAGCGGCCGCCATGTCTGCACCACCTCGTCCTCAGCCGCGTCCGCGAGTGTCGCGAGCGACGGGTACTTGTCCAGCCACTCGTGATACTTGGGCAGCACCCGGTCGACCTGTGTCTGCTGCAGCATGATCTCCGACACCAGGATGTGATACGGGTCGCTGGTCCGACGCCAGGGAAGCTCACGCCCATGTGCGCGGTACCACGTGAGCAGCTGGCGCCGAAACCGCTGGCGGGCGGCTGGCATCGGCAGGGAAGTGACGGGCATCGAGCCCATATAATTCCACGCGTGCGGATCTACACAAAGACCGGCGATTCGGGCGACACGTCACTGTTCGACAACACGCGTGTGTCGAAGTCGGATGCGCGAGTGGACGCCTACGGGGAAGTCGACGAGTTGAACGCCAATCTGGGCACGGTCTGCGCGTCGGGGATCGATGCCGACCTGGCGACCGAGATCGAAAAGATTCAGAAGGAGCTCTTCGCCATCGGCGCACGACTCGCCGATCCGCGGTCGCTGATCGCCGAGCGCGTCACGAAAGCGGCGGTCCTCGACAAGGACGTCGAGCGCCTCGAGACGCTGATCGACACGCTCGAAACCGAGCTGCCGCCGCTGCGCCGCTTCATCCTGCCCGGCGGGTCTTCCTCCGGCGCGCTCCTGCACCAGGCTCGCACCGTCTGCCGTCGTGTCGAGCGCCGGATCGTTGCCCTCGGTGCCGGGGCCGTCGAGCCGATCGTCGTCGTGTATCTCAACCGGCTGTCCGATCTGCTGTTCGTGATGGCGCGCGCGACCAACCACCGCGCAGGTATGTCCGAAATTGAATGGTAGATCTGGCTGCGGCTTACGCGTCGTGTGCGCGCGATGCCCGCACGCACTACGAGAACTTTCCGGTGGCCTCGCGCCTGGTGCCGCGGCACATGCGGCACCACGTTGCAGCGGTCTACGCCTTCGCTCGCGCCGCTGACGATTTCGCCGACGAAGGTTCGCGCCCGGTGCACGAGCGTCATCGATTGCTCGACAACTGGCTGTGCCGGCTTCGAGACGCCGTCTCCGGCGACCCTGACACGCCGAGCCGCCCGGCTGACGCGGGCGAGCCGGGCAACACGCGCGAGATCTTCATCGCACTTGGCGCTACGATTCGGGAGAAGAACCTTCCACCAGCGCTCTTCGAGGATCTGCTGAGCGCCTTTCGTCAGGACGTGACCGTCACGCGGTATGCATCGTGGGTCGACGTGCTGGATTACTGCCGCCGATCGGCGAACCCGGTCGGACGGCTGGTGCTGCGCATCGCCGACTATCGTGACGGCCAACTCGACGGCTGGTCCGATGCGATCTGCACGGCACTTCAGCTCACGAACTTCTGGCAGGATCTCAAGATCGATTTCGACCGCGGGCGCGTCTATATCCCCGAAGATGAGATGCGAGCGCACGGCGCGTCGCCGTCTGACCTCGTCGGTTCGACGATGACGCCGGCGTGGACGCGGGTTGTCGCCGCCGCGGTGTCGCGGACTCGCGCGCTCTTCCGGGACGGGCTGCCGCTCTGCGATGCCGTTCGCGGTCGCCTCAAGTACGAGCTGCGCGCGACCTGGCTTGGAGGAACCCGGATTCTCGATCGCCTCGAGCGGTCCGAGTACGACATGATTCGTCGCCGCCCATCGCTCGGGTCGGCGGATGCGCCGTGGGTCGCATGGCGCATGCTCTCCTGGTCGTTGACGCGCCATTCGACAGGCTCTGGGCAAGGTCGGGTATGAGTCGCGACACCAGCTTCTACTACTCCTTCCTCGTGCTGCCGCCGCGGAAGCGCAACGCGATCGTGGCGGTGTGGGACTTCTGCCGCGCTGTTGACGATGCGGTCGATGAGGTGGTGCCGGAACAGGAGTGGGCGGGAGGGCTGACGCCGGAGGCGCGGAGGCGGGCGGCGTTGCAGGTGGCCTCGTGGCGGACCGAGCTCGACGCCGCTTACACGGGAGCGCCGCAGACGTCTCAGGGCATCGCGCTTCAGCCGTTCATTCGCGAGTTCAACCTGCCGCGCGCCCGATTCGAGGAGTTGATCGACGGCGTGGAGATGGATCTCTCGCACGCCCGCTACGAGACCTTCGACGCGCTGCTCGAGTACTGCCGTCGCGTGGCGTCAGCGGTCGGACTCATCTGCGTCGAGATCTTCGGTTACCGTGACCTCGGCAGCCTCGCCTACGCCGAGAGTCTCGGCATCGCCCTGCAGCTCACCAACATCATTCGCGACGTGGCGACCGATCTTCGCCGCGGACGCATCTACCTGCCGGCTGAGGATCTGCGGCGGTTTGGCGTCAGCGAGGACGACCTGCGGCGCGGGCGCGTCACCCCCGAGGTGGCGGCGCTGCTGCGGTTCGAGTGCGACCGCGCGCACTCCTACTATCAGCGTGCGGCGTGGCAAATGCCGGCGACCGACGCGGCCAGTCTGGTCGCCGCCGAGATCATGGGCGGCATCTACTACGGCATCCTGACTCGCATCGAAGCCGCCGACTACGACGTCTTCTCGTCGCGCATTCGCGTGCCGCGTCCGCAGCGCGCGATCATCGCGCTGCGCATCTGGCTCCAGACGCTGAGCGGCACGCGCCGCCGCGCGACGGCCCCCAAGCCCACGGACTCGAGCGTCAAGCATTGAGTACCGACTGTTGAGCATTGGGCATTGGGCATTGAGCATTGAGCATTGACGTCGTCGTGATCGGTGGTGGCTTTGCCGGCCTCAGTGCCGCCACAGCGCTTGCCGAGCACGGTATCCGTGTGCTCGTGCTCGAGGCCAGGCCCACACTCGGTGGACGGGCGACCGCGTTCATCGATCCGGCCACCGGTGAGCGCGTGGACAACGGGCAGCACGTGCTCGTCGGCGGGTATCACGAGACCTTCGTGTTTCTCCGCCGGTTGAACACCGCCGGAGACGTGTACGTGCAGCCCGATCTGCACATCGACGTGATCGATCGGGAAGGCCGCGTGTCGACCCTCAAGTGTCCGCCGCTGCCGCCGCCGCTGCATCTGCTCGGCGGCGTTCTTGGTTGGAAGGGCATCGGCTGGAGCGATCGTGCGGCGCTGGTCCACATGTGGCGAATCGACGACGGTCCGGCTGGGGAGACCGTGCGTCAGTGGTTGCTGCGGCATCGGCAGACGCCGCGCTTGATTGAGCTGCTGTGGGAGCCGCTGGCCGTCGCTGCGCTGAATCAGGCGATCGACGAGGCGTCGGGCGTTGCGTTCGCCGGCGTGTTGCGGCGCATGTTCACGCGAGAGCGACGCGACTGCGCACTTGGTCTGCCGCTGAAGCCGCTCGACGAGCTGTATGCGATTCCGGCTCGGGAGTACGTCGAGCGCGCGGGTGGTGCCGTGCGGATCAATTCGCTGGCGCGGGTGACGTGCGAAGACGGTGCGATGCGAGGTGCGCGTGCGAGGTGCGATGGTGCGAGGTGCGCCGGTGCGAGGTGCGACGGTGCGTGTGCGCGATGAGATCGTGCAGGCCAGAGCCATCATCTGTGCGACGGCGTGGTACGCGTTGCCAGCGGTGTTTCCGGACCGGCCGGCGCCGCTCGAGGCGGTGCTGCGTGCCGCAGAGTCCACCGATGCGTCGCCGATCGTCACCGTCAACCTGTGGTTCGATCGGCCGGTGACCAGTCACAGCTTTGTCGGCCTGCCGGGCCGCGCGATGCAGTGGGTCTTCGACAAGCGCGCGCTTCTTGGGGACACCAGCTCGCATCTGTCGCTCGTCTCGAGCGGAGCGACTGCGCTGGTCGGACAGACCAACCAGGAGCTGGTGGACCTGGCGCTTCGCGAGCTGACTGCCGTCCTGCCTGGAATGAGCGGCGCCGAGCTGCGCCGTGCCGTCGTCGTTCGCGAAAAGCGCGCGACCTTTTCGGTCGCGTCCGGGCAGCCGCCGCGTCCACAGGTCGAAACGCCGATCCCGGGACTGTTTCTCGCCGGCGACTGGATCGATACCGGCCTCCCCGCTACGATCGAAGGCGCTGTGGTCAGCGGTCACCGCGCCGCGGCCGCTGCGCTGCGGTTTGTGCGGGCTCAGTGATAGTCCTTGGTCCCTGGTGCTTTGTTCCTGGTCCGTCCCTAGTCCTTCGTCCGTCCCTGGTCCGTGGTCCTCGGTCCGCCGACTCGAGCCGCCGACAAGAGGCGACAGGACCACGGCACAAAGGACTCAGGCACGGACCACGGACCAAGAACGGACCAAGAACAACGCACCAAGGACTAAGGACCAAGGCATTGAACTCAATCGTCGTCCACTATCAGGAGCTCGCGCTCAAGGGCAAGAACCGTCCGTGGTTCCTCAGCCGTCTCGTGCGCAATCTGCGCCGTGCCCTGTCGGACCTCGACGTGAGAAGTGTGCGCGCGTTGATGGGCCGCGTTGAAGTTGTGCTCGGTCCCGGCGCTGTGCCAGCCGAGGTCAGCGAGCGCATCTCGCGCGTCTTCGGCATCGCGAACTTCTCGTACGCGAGAAGCACGCCGCTCGAGTACGGGCGGTCAGACGACGGCCCGACCGGGGATTGCGACGCGATCGCGAATGCGATTCTCAAAGACCTGGGCGATCGCACGTGCACGAGCTTCCGTGTGTCGGCTCGCCGCGCCGACAAGCGCTTTCCCATGACCTCGCCGCAGATCGAGCGTGAGGTCGGCGGGCGCATCAAGGAGGCGCGCGGATGGACGGTCAACCTCGATGATCCCGACCTGGTCATCACCGTCGAGCTGCTCACCGATCAGGCGTTCTACTTCTTCGGCAAGGAACGTGGCGCGGGAGGCCTGCCGACCGGAACCGCCGGACGCGTGGCGTGCCTGCTGTCTGGCGGAATCGATTCACCCGTCGCCGCTCATCGCATGATGAAGCGAGGCTGCACGGTGACCTTCGTCCACTTCCACAGCTATCCGATTCTGTCGCGCGCCTCACAGGAGAAGGCCCGCGAGCTGGTGACGCTGTTGACCCGCTGGCAGCACCGGTCGCGCGTGTACCTCGTGGCGTTCGGAGAGATCCAGCAACAGGTCGTATTGGCCGTGCCCGGGCCGATGCGCGTGATCGTGTATCGGCGTCTCATGATGCGCATCGCCGAGGCCATCGCTCGTGAGCGTGGTGCGCAAGCGCTGGTCACGGGCGAGGTGGTCGGTCAGGTCGCGTCGCAGACGCTCGAGAACCTCGCGGTGATCGATGCGGTCGCCTCGATGCCGATCTTTCGACCGCTCATCGGCATGGACAAGGACGAGATCACCGCCGAGGCCATTCGCCTCGGCACGTATCCGATCTCGATCGTGCCGGACCAGGACTGCTGCACGCTGTTTACTCCGCGCAACCCGATGACGAGAGCCCGCCTCGACGAGATCGAGGCGGCGGAGCAGGCGCTGCCGATCGCCGATCTTGTCGCTCGGGCGGTGCGCGACGCCGTCATCGAACAGTTCGATACCCCGCCTCCGCCAAGTCTGCCGGCGAGGTCACGCCGTAGTGTGCGAGCGTGGGCAGCGCGCAGGCGGACGGCTCGCTGAAGCTCCTTGAGCGGAAGCGGCCGATGGTAGGATCGAAGCTCAATCAAGAGGTGTGAACGTGGCTACTGCAGTTTCCGGTCTCAACGGCATTGCCTCCATCCTTGGTGACGAGGTCAAGCTTCTCGAGCATCAGTGCAAGACGATTCCGAAGGACAGCCTGCTGCTCCCCGGGCCCGACTACGTTGACCGTGCCTACGGCCTGTCCGACAGGTCGCCGCGTGTGCTTGGCGCGCTGCAGACGGTGCTCAACACCGGCCGGCTGAAGGGCACCGGCTACGTGTCGATCCTGCCGGTCGATCAGGGAATCGAGCATTCGGCCGGCGCCTCGTTTGCTCCCAACCCGGCGTATTTCGATGCCGAGAACATCATCAAGCTGGCCATCGAGGGTGAGTGCAATGCGGTGGCGTCAACGCTCGGAGTGCTCGGCGCGGTGTCGCGCAAGTACGCGCACAAGATTCCGTTTATCGTGAAGCTCAATCACAACGAGTTCCTCTCCTACCCGAACGCCTACGATCAGATCCGCTTCGGCAGCGTGAGGCAGGCCTTCAACATGGGGGCGGTGGCGGTGGGCGCGACGATTTACTTCGGATCGGAAGAATCGAAGCGTCAGATTCAGGAAGTCTCGGCGTGGTTCCAGGAGGCGCACGAGCTCGGGCTGTTCACCGTGCTCTGGTGCTACTTGCGCAACCCGGCGTTCAAGACCAAGGAAGTCGACTATCACGTCGCCGCTGACCTGACCGGCCAGGCCAACCACCTCGGTGTGACGATCGAGGCCGACATCATCAAGCAGAAGATGCCGGAGAACAACGGCGGCTACAACGCGGTCAACTTCGGCAAGACGCACAAGGCCGTCTACTCGCAGCTGACCAGTGACAACCCGATCGATTTGACCCGCTATCAGCTGGCCAACTGCTACATGGGCCGCGCGGGATTGATCAATTCAGGCGGCGCGTCGGCCGGTGAAAGCGATCTGAAAGACGCGGTGAAGACTGCCGTCATCAACAAGCGCGCCGGCGGCATGGGACTCATCTCGGGCCGCAAGGCGTTCCAGCGCCCGATGAAGGAAGGCGCCGCGCTGCTCAACGCGATCCAGGACGTGTATCTCACGAAGGAAATCACGATCGCGTAGCCGTAGTGTCCGGCTTTAGCCGGACCTTCCGAGAAACTCACGCAACGCGTCGGTCGTGCTCTGAAACGCCAGCTCGTCCCACGGGATGGTGTCTGGCGGAAACCACTTCACCTCGAGCCCTTCGTCATCGCACGCCAGCTCACCGCCCACCATCGTCGCGATGTAGACGATGATGACCGGCGCCCGGCCGGGATACGAGTAGACGTTCAGCAGATGGTCAAGGCGGATGTCGAGCCCCGCTTCCTCGCGAGCCTCGCGGACCGCTGCGGTCGTCACCTGCTCGCCGCGATCGACGAATCCGCCCGGAAACACCCACTTGCCGTATCCGGGCTGGATGGCCCGGCGGACGAGCACGATCTGGTCGTCGCCATTGCGAATGATGGTGCCGACGGCAACCTTCGGGTCCTGATAGAAGATGAATCCGCATCGCGTGCAGACCAGACGGTCGGGTTCGGTCGGCTTGAGCGACCGTAGCTCCAGATCAGCGCCGCAGAGCGGGCAGTGGCTGTAGGGACGCTCGTCGTGCGGCAGCATGGCGTTCGTAGTGTCCGCCTTTAGGCGGACCATATAATTTACTTCTATGTCCATTCTGAAAGTCGCGCGCATGGGGCATCCCGTGCTCCGCGAACGCGCGCGGCCGATCGACAAGTCGGAGCTCAAGGATCCGCTCCTGCAGAAACTCATCGACGACATGGTCGAGACGATGCACGAATATCACGGCGTCGGCCTGGCCGCGCCGCAGGTGCACGAAGGGCTGCGCCTGTTCGTGGCGGTTCTCGACGACGATCCGGATTCACCGAGCGAGGCGACCGCCATCATCAATCCCGAGATCATCCCCAATGCGTCCGACAAGCGCGAAGGCTGGGAGGGCTGCCTGAGCATTCCCGACATTCGCGGCATGGTGCCGAGGTTTACCGACATCACAGTCGTGGCCCTTGATCGTCACGGAAAGAAGATGGAGCTGAAGCTGAAGGACTTCCCGGCGCGGGTCGTTCAACACGAAACCGACCATCTGGACGGCGTTCTGTTCTTCGACCGAATGACCTCGATGGCGTCGCTGACGTATCTCGAGGAATACTCCCGGTATCACTCCAAGGACGAGGATTAGCAGAGCATCTTCGATTTGGCGATCTTTGATTTGGGGATTGGTTGTTGATTTCTTGATTGTTGATTTGTGATTGGGAGTTGCCGCTCTCGGGCGAATCACCAACAGCGCCAATCCCCAATCACAAAATCAGCAATCAACAACGAATCACCAATCGCAAATCAAAGATCACCAATGCTTTATAATTCGTCCTCCGTGCTCTCCACCGGTTCCCCAATCGTCACACTTCGAACCGCACCGACGACGCCTTTTGATGGCGCGATCGCTGCGGCGCGTACGTGCTACTCGCCGCGCGTGATTGCGGCGGCCGAAGTGACCGAGAAGCAGCGCGACTCGATCGGGGCGCTGACGTTTGACGCCGGTCACCACACGGTGTACCAGCACGCGAATTTCGAGTTCGGGCTCGAGAACATCTCCCGGCAGTTCGTCTGGACGTTCCTGCACTCGTATCCGTTCTACAACTCGGAGCAGTCGAGCCAGCGCTACGTCAAGTTGAAGGAGCCGCGCGCGTTCGTGCCGCCGATCACCGGCCGCGCCCGCGACATCTACGAGCGCGCCATCGTTCGCGCCTGGGATCGCTACGCCG
The DNA here is from genome assembly GCA_963728305.1 of uncultured Acidobacteriota bacterium. GTDB lineage: Bacteria > Acidobacteriota > Vicinamibacteria > Vicinamibacterales > UBA2999 > Gp6-AA40. Next base: position 9,865 of record CAVSKE010000045.1, on the reverse strand, counting down.
AGCTCTCCGCGATCCTCAAGGACGATGCGTTCGGCATCCTGAAGGAGCTGCGCTACGTCCGCGCCAACACGAATCCCGAGCGCCTGAAGCAGATCGAGAAGGACGCCGAGAAGCGCGCCATTGAAACGGCCCGTTACGTCGTCCCGATCGCGGCCTTCACCTCGATGGTCCACACCGTCTCGGGCATCGTCCTGCACCGGCTGAACAGGATGATGAACACCGGCGACGCGCCCTACGAGGCGCGTGCGGTGATTTCCGAGATGGTCCGGCTGGTCAAGCAGTGGGACCCGTATTTCTTCGAGAAGGTCGGCTTGACGCCGATTGCGGAAGAGGACGTTCCGGAAGCCGGCTTCCCGGCGCCGCGCCAGGGCTCTGACTGTTTTGCGAAGGAGTTCGACGCACGGCTCAACGGACGTTGGTCGCGGTTGAGAGATGTGTCGCCGGAGGCAGAGGAGATCGTTGCCGAGTCGGTGCGCTCGATCTTCGGACTGACGGCCGCGGAGATGTCGGACGACGAGGCCCTCGATCGGGTCATGAATCCGGCGCGTAACCGCTATCGCCTCGACGTGCTCAACGTCTCGTATCACTCGCCGCTGATGCGGGCGCTGCACCACGCCACCTACGTCTTCGAGAAGAAGCTGAGTCACACCGCCGACTCGCAGGATCAGCGTCACCGGATGGTGCCGGCGTCGCGTCCGTTGATGACATTTGCCGACACGACGACGCCGGACTACATCACGCCGCGGCTCATCGCGTCGAACCCGCGTGCCAAGGCGGTCTACGACCGAGGCGATGATGGAGGCGTGGACGGCGAAGAACGAGCTGCTGGCGCTGGACGTGCCGCTCGAGTTCGCGCTGTACGTCCTGCCGAATGCGAAGACGCTGCGGTTCATCGAATCGGGATCGCTGCTCGCGCTGCTGCACAAGTGGACGATGCGCAGCTGCTTCAATGCGCAGGAGGAGATCTATCTCGCCACGATGGACGAGATCGATCAGGTGCGGTCGGCCCACCCGCGCATCGGCCGGCACATCGGCCCGCCCTGCGTGATCCGCAACGGCCTGGTCTCACCGCGCTGTACCGAGGGGTCACACTTCTGCGGCGTTCCCGTTTGGCGCGATTTCCCGAACGCCGTGCGACGCCTCTGACGCCGGGTCCGAAGATCAGGACGCCGGCCAACAGTGGCGTGATCAGCGGCGTGGCTCGTACATCTCTACACGGCGAGCGGCATCGTCCTCGCCTTCCTCGCCGCGCGCGCTTTCATCGAGTTCGACTACCGCACCGGGTTCTTCTGGCTCTGGATTCAGGTCTTCGTTGACGCGACCGACGGTCTGCTCGCACGCAGGCTGCGTGTGCGCGAGCGCATTCCGTGGTTCGACGGCGCCAAGCTCGACGACATCACCGACTACCTGACCTACGTGTTCGTGCCGGCGCTGTTCGTCTGGCGCGGTGCGCTGGTGCCGAATGCGTGGGTCCTGCCGGTGGTGAGCGCGATGCTCCTGTCGAGCGCGTACGGATTCAATCGCACGCGATGCGAAGACGTCGGATCACTTCTTCACCGGCTTTCCGTCGTACTGGAATGTGGTGACGTTCTATCTGCTCGTCGCACGATGGCCGTCAGAGGTGAACGCGGCGATCCTCGTCGTGTTTGCGGTGCTGGTCTTCGTGCCGATCCGCTACGTGTATCCATCGCGAACGCCGGCACTGGAGCCTCGTCACGAACGTCGCCGGCGCGGTCTGGGCGGGGCTGATGCTGCTGATGCTGTGGCGGTACCCGGCCGTATCCGAGCCGGTCTTCTGGGTCGTCGCTGGCCTACCCCGCGTATTACTTCCTGCTGTCGTTTGCGCTCCATTTTCAGGCCCGGCGTCACACCTGAGGCCTCGTCGCCTACGCGCACTCCGCGAAATGTTCGTGTCTCGAGCCACGGCGAGAATACATAGAGCCGCCCAGTTGCTATGCGAGCTCGACTTGTTACCGTCGGTATTGGGATACGTGCCACCGGACTGGTGCCGCGTCCGGGGCCGGCCAAACCACGAGGACGAGACGGCGGTGCCACGACATTGGACGTGGCGAAGTGACGTACGCAGGACGTTAAGAAAACAAAATCGTGGGGCACGGCCTGGAACGAGTGCATACCGACTGTCAGACGAGCTCCACGTGTGGGTGGGCGACCGGGAGCCGGACCATCAGCGTCGTGCCCCGTCCGGGCCGCGATTCCACGGTGACGCTGCCCCGCGTCGAGCCGCACGCGTTCGTCGATGCTGCGCAGCCCCAGGCCGCTGTCCGGCTGCGCTCGCTCGCGACGAACCCGATGCCGTCGTCGGTGACGCTCAGCTCGACGCCCTCGCTCGCGTCGCCATCAGCTGCACGAGGATCGTGCGCGCGCTGCGCATGACGGACGGCGTTGGTCAGCGCTTCCTGCGCGACGCGGAACAGGCAGAGCGCGACGTCGGGACTGAGCGTGTCGAGATGCGTCCCCGGCGCTGAAGCTCACCGTGACGTGATGCTGCTGCTCGACGTCGGCGCAGTGCCGGCGCAGCGTCGCGACCAGGCCGGCGTGCTGCAGGACGCTGGGATGCAGTTCGTGCGACAGATTCCTGACCGACTCCGCGAGCGCTGGGTGCGGTCCTGGAGCGTCGCGACCGTCTGGTCGACCTCCGGTTGCGCGTCGGGTTTGCCGATCTTGCGCTTGAGACCGCTCAACATGATGGCCAGGCCGGCCAGCTGCTGACTCAGGTCGTCGTGCAGATCGCGCGCGATGCGCGTGCGCTCCGCTTCCTGGGCATTGATCAAGCGGCCGGCGAGATCCTGATTCTGTTCGGCGTCTACGCGGAAGCGCTGCTCGCTCTCGCGCAGCGCGAGCTCGGTTCGGCGGCGCCTCGCACGCTGCACCACCAGCCCGGCAATCAGCGCGCTCTGCAGCACGACGATCAGCGCCGCGCCCACGATGTACGACCTTGTATTGATCCCAGACGCTCGGCTGGCGGAACAGCACGGTACTCCCCGCGGGCAGGCGCGCTTCGCTGATGCCCCAGCGCTGGAGCTCGCGCCAGTCGTAAGTGGGCTGGCCGTGCCCCTGAGGGGGCGTCTTGATGGTGCCCGGCGATTCGCCACGCAGGAGCCGTAGGGCGACGTCCGCCGCGTGCTGCGACCAGGTCGTCACCGACAGCAGCGAACCGCCGACGATGCCACGGCCCAGCTGGAAGGTCGTAGAGGCCGAAGATCGGCGCGTTCGCGACGGCGTGAAGCTCGGCCAGCGTCCGGTCCTCCGCCTGCGAGACACCTTTCGCGTCCATCGTACAGGAGCACGTAGAAAATCGCTGAACGCGGAGGCAACGCCGACGAGCGCTCCAGCATGTCGGCGAACGACAGCTCGTTGAACCAGACAAACGTCAGTCGGTCGTCGAACCGTTGAAACTCGCGCTCAGCTCCTCGCGCCAGAACTCTCTCGACGCTGGACGCGCCGATCACGACGAACACGGTGGTGGTGTCTGAGGAAGGACGCGCAGAATGTGCTCGACGATGCTGCGGCAGGTCCGATGGTCGCCGCAATCGCCGTCTCATTGGCCGGTGAGAGTCTTCCTCTGCACCCAACGCTGATCCACCGCCGGCCAGGAGCACCGGCGTCGTCGGAAAGAGCCGCTCCCGGTACTTTCTGCGCGAACCCGGCCGCGGGCCGCCCAGCGTCACGACGAGGTCGAGTCGCTGGCCCGCGAGGCGTGGCCGGAGGTAGTTCACCGACCGGCTCCTCCTGAAGGTCTTCGGCCGAAGGGACGGCTGCAGCGACACCTCGAAGAAATTGATGGGCTCGCGGCGATTGCCTGCTCAACTCCGTGCGCAGCATCCCCGCGAACGGATTCGTCGGTGGAGCCGAGCTCGAACGAGTTCAAGAGCAGCACCTGCCGGGCTGCGGGCTGCGCGGCACTCGAGGCGGCGAGCGCCAGCAGTCAGCGAGCACCAGGAGGAGGAGCGGCGAACAACGCTCGCATGTTACCGCGCAATGGCCAGTTGCACGCCAACCTGGCGAGGGATCGCCGGGCCGGCCTCCGATTGCGGGTCGGCCGTGCCCTTGGACCCGGTGATGTAGTCCTGGTTGGTGAGATTGCGCGCATACACCGTCGACCGACCAGCGGCGGTGCGCTCGGTCCGAACTCGGCGCTGATGTCCAGAAGTCCAAACGCCCGCTGCCGCTGGATGCGTGTCGTTGAACGGCGTGAAGAACGCCGTCGTCTTCCACGTCGAGTCGGCGCGAAGCGACAACGACGCTCGCTCGACCGATCGTCGCCCGTCCAATCGATCCAGGCGCGTCCTGACCATTCGGGCGAGTTGTTGAGACGATTGCCGGCCACGTCGCCGGTGACGCCTCCGGACGCCGATCGCGATATATCGATCGTAGGTCGCGTCCAGCCACGCCAGGTGCCCACCGGCCTGCACCGCGTCGCCGACGAGCGTCGTCGCTTCCACCTCGACCCCTCGGATGGTTGCTGCCGCCGCGTTCGAGATGTCGAGCACGTCCGGGCGGATCGCGGTCTGCACCTGCAGATCCGTGTAGTCGGTGTGAAACGCCGCCACATTCAGCCGTGGTGCGTCCGCCTCGCGACAACGGTCTTCACTCCGCCCTCATAGCTCCACGCCCACTCCGGGGCGTATCCGCGGCCGGCCTCCGTCGACGTGGCGTTGAAGCCGCCGCTCTTGAACCCGCGCGTGGCGGAGGCGTAGGCGCAGCACGTTCTCGCGGGCGCGCATCTCCACGCCGAACTTCGGCGTCCACGCGTCGTGCGAGATGGCGTCGCTGTAGTCGTACGAACGAGCCGCGCAGGAGCGTCGACTGGCGCGTCGAGGGCGTACAGGCCACCCGCGTTGTCGATCGTCTTGCGCTCGTGCGTGTAGCGAAGCCCCGCCGTCACCGAGACGCGCGATGTGAGGCCGACCGTCGCCTGCCCGAACAGACGGCGCTGGCGTCGGCGTCGACGCGAGGATCGAGCCGATACTCGAGCTGCGGTCCGGGCAACACCGGACGACGGCTGCGGCTCGGTCTCACTGAAGAGAAACACGCCGGCGATCCACGTCAGCCTCGAACTCCGCGACGCGACGGTCACTTCCTCGGAGACCTGGTGCTGGATTTCGTGCACGTGCGAGATGTTCAGGTCGAGCTCCGAGATGTCGCCGTCCACCATCACGTCGAAATCCAGCGTGCGGAGGCCGACAGGCTGGTCAGCCGAATCGACGGCGTGAGGTCCAGCGTGAAAGCGAGCCGACGCGCCGGACTGCAGCGTGCGACCTCTCGCGGGAAACGAGGCGCGAACCTCGTGGAGATCGGCGGGGTTGTCGACCTGAAAGCCGGGCTTGACCGCCAGGATCTTCGAATAGTACAGCGGCGCCGGATCGCTGTGGTTCACATCCGCCGACAGTGCAGCTCGCTGCGCGGATTGAAGACGACGCGCAGTTGGCCGCGCGCGCCGATCACATCCTCTCCGCCAAGCGGATGGTCCGGGTGATCGAGGTCGCGGACGATCCGTGCGCACCCCTCGCAGGATCGCGCCGCTGCCCATCAGCCGTCCGCGAATGATCGGACCGCTGACACGCGCGTCGGTGCGAAAGCGCTCCTGACTTCCGCCGGCCACGCGGACCGAGGCCTCGACGTCGCCGGTGGGAGGCTTCGTGATCAGATTGATGGCGCCGCCGAGGCTATTGCGGCCATAGAGCGTCCCCTGCGGGCCGCGCAGCACTTCGACGCGATCGAGATCGAGGAAATCAGCGAGCACCATCGCCGGGCGTGCGAGATAGACGCCATCGAGATACACCGCCGAACTCGGATCGGATCCGGCGAAGACCGCGTTGGTTCCGATCCCGCGGATGGTGAGCTGCGCGAGTCCCGTGTTCTGCGAGAACGTGACACCGGGCGCGCGGCCGGCGATCTGCTCGACGGTGCGATCCTGCATCCGGGCCAGTTGGCTCCCCGTCAGGACGGACAGCCATCGGCGTCGTCTGCACGTCACTCTCGCCCGACTTCGTCGGCTGTGACAACCGTTTGCTCCAGGATCGGCACTGACAGCGTCAGCGAGACGCGCGATGGCTCTCCAGCCCTGAGCCTGGTGGTCTGCCGGGCTGGCGCGAACCCACTGCGCACGACCGTCAGCTCATACTCCCCCGCTGGAAGGTTCAGAAACACGAACTGTCCCTCGGCATCGGTCGGCGTGAGCTGCTCGCCCGCCCCACGAAGGGTAACGATCGCTCCGGCAATCGGAGAACCAGTGGCATCCACGACGGATCCCGATAGCGTCGCCGGGGATTGCGCATGGCCCGCCGGACCCATCCAGAGAGCGATGGAGAAGACGTACAGAGAGGTCCACGAAGGTAATCCCCGGGCGCGGAGAGGTGACATACGTAGGATGTAGAAAACGACGACCGTGGGAGCACGGTCCGGAATGAGCTTACATCGGTACGACGGCCTTCGTGCCGTGACGATGCGGCATCGGTGCAGTCACGGTCGTCCTGTCAGACGGGTCCGACGTGCGGGCGGAATAGCGGGATTCGCCCTTACGCCGCGTTTCGTGTCGACGACGTGAGCCGTCGCCGTTGACCCGATCAGCGCCGCACCAGCGGCATCATCACTCGGCCGGCGAGCATCGATACAGGGCTCTGCGCCGTGGCGTTGATCGGACTGCCGACGGCCAGTGCGGTAAGAATTAACACCGCGGTGTGGTGATGTTATCGATACCGGCCCGGCTCTTCAATCGCCCTCGGGAGATAGCCTCTTCACACTTCCGTGCCGTAGCCGGTGAACTCCTCCCCAGGCTTGATGTGTCGGATACTGAGCGGTGCTCTGCTGAAGTGCGCCGAGGCGCTGGGCGACTGGTCCCATCACCCAAATGCAGTCGAGACGCTTCGCCATCAGATCCCACTCCTCGTTCGGATCGTCGATCAGATCGAAAATCAACGGCCATTGGGGCTTGATGATTGGGCCGCTGGCGCTCTCCGAGTAGCGGAACACGACCTTCATCGTCTTCCACTTGACCGACATGACCGCCGCGTCGGAGCCGTAGTAGATGACATGGTCGCGGCCGGTGGTTGCGCTCTGCCCGAGTAGGAACGGCGCGCCATCGACGCCGTCGATCGGACGATCCGTGGGCACGCGCCCCTGTTCGTCCGGCGAGCGCCGCCAGCGTCGGGAGCCAGTCCACCGCGGAAAAGATCTCGTCGGTGACCGTCCCGGGTTTCACCTTGCCGGGCCAGCGCACGATCGCCGGCGTGCGCATGCCGCCTTCGAAGCCCGACCCGAAGTGTCCACGCCACGGCCCGTTCGAGCCGCCGATCGAGGCCGATCGTCCTGCCGGGTTGTCGCTGCTCCAGACGACGATGGTGTTGTCGGCGATGCCGGCCTGATCGATGGCATCGAGAACCTGACCGCTGCGATAGTCCAGTTCGGCGAGGGTGTCGGAGTAGACGCCGCCGCCGGACTTTCCCTTGAACTCAGGATGGGGGATCAGCGGCGGGTGCATCTGCGTGAAGCAGACGTAGGTAAAGAACGGCTTGCGGCCTGCGGCGCTCTTCTTGATGAACTCAGCGGCTCGCGTGGCGATCTTCTCGTCGAGGAGTGGCCGCGTCTGCAGGTTGAAGTCTTCAACGGGCGTGACCGGTGATCCTTTGACGCCCTCCCAAATCTTCGGCACCGGATAGCCAGATTCGGCGAACAGCGGATACGCGCTGTAGCCGGATTCGTCCGAGGTGTTCCTGATGCCGAACCACTCGTCGAAGCCCTGGTCGGTCGGCAGCCGCCCGTCGATGTCGCCGACGTGCCACTTGCCGAACGCCGCCGTCGCATAGCCAGCGTCCGAGAACAACTCGCCGATCGTGTACTCCCAAGGAGCGAGCCCGTAGTGCCCCTGTCCCGGCAGCGGCACGCTGCAGTTGCCGGTGCGAATCGGCAGACGCCCGGTCAGTATCGCCGAGCGCGTCGGCGTGCACTGGGCCTCGACGTTGTAGTTCTTGAAGCGCAATCCCTGCGCCGCCAGGCCGTCGATACGGGGCGTCGGCGCCAGACCGCCGTAGCAGCCGATGTCTCCCCAGCCGACGTTGTCGCCAAGGATGAACACGATGTTCGGTCGCGACTGATCGCCCATTTGCACTTCCTCCAGGTGTAGCTTGATAGCTTAACGAGATGGTGACTCAGCAAGCCGTGAGCCAGGTTGTCAGGTGGAGGTCGGCCACGGGAGCGGGCCTGAAGCAGCGACGTCACGGCCGGCCGTGATCGAGCCACGGAGCGTGAGGAGACGACGGCGAAAATCGGTCTGGCCGAGGGCGATATCTGCGCGCTGCTGAGGTCCTACGTCGGTCCGGTTTTGGCAACACGGGAAAGGCGGCCTCCACATGACAGAGCATTCATCGCCATCAACTGACGTGCAGCCAGTCGTCGCGGCTCGTCCCTTCTCGTCGCCGGTCCGGGTCGATGTCAGCGGCCTGACGCATCCCGGCAACGTGCGGACCAACAACGAGGACCACTTCCTCATCACCAGGGCGACGCGCGCGCTGCAAACGATGCAGACGAGTCTCCCCGCCGGCGACGTGCCCGAGCGTGCGGACGAAGTCAACTACGTGATGGTGGTGGCCGACGGGATGGGCGGCCACGCTGCCGGTGAAGTCGCGAGCCGACTGACGATCAGCGCCCTGGTCGGCCTGGCCCTGCAGATCCCCGACTGGATCTTCTGGGTGGATGCGGAGCATGCACCCGAAATCGAGCGCCGCACCCGTCAGGCCGTTGAACAGGTCGGGGCGATGCTGATCGATCGCGGACGCGAGGACGCCGCGTTGCGCGGCATGGGATCGACGCTGACCGCCGCTCGCAGCTGTGGCCGCGACCTGCTGATTGTGCACGTCGGCGACTCGCGCGCCTACCTGTTGCGCGGTGGCCGGCTCGAGCGCCTGACCAAGGATCACACCTACGCGCAACTGCTCGTTGACACCGGGCAGCTGTCGCCGCGCGACGTCGCCCTCTCGGGTGTGCGTCACATTCTGACCAACGCACTCGGTGGGTCTACCAAAGATGTCCACGTCGACGTGGACCTGCTACGCCTCGAGAACGGCGATCGCCTGCTGCTGTGCAGCGATGGCCTCACCGACGGCGTTGATGACGAGACGATCGCGGTCACGCTCGGCGCCGCGCGGCCATCGAGCGAGGTCTGTCAGAGGCTCCTGCAGCTCGCGCTCGATCGCGGCGGCCGCGACAACATCACGGTGATTGTCGCGATGTTTGAGACTACCAACCACTAACCACGAACTACCAACCAGCCTACACGCCCAACGGCGTCAGGTTGTAGACGCGCGCCAGATCGTTCATGGCCGTCCGCAGCACGGCCCAATAGCGCTCAGCCTGAGTGCCGTACTTCCCGCGCACCATGACCTGGTTGATCTTGCGCCCGTCGTCGAGGACGCTTTCCACCTGTGGGCGCGTCTCCATCCATTTGTCGGTGGGGTCGAATCTGCGCCGCAGCCGATTCGTGGAGCGGTTCAGATCGCCGAGCGCGTCTTCCAGTTCGTCTTTTCTATCCTTGGCGACGTCTTTCTGCGCCTCGGTCGCTGTACGGCCGCGCGTGCGGCCGGACGCCTTCGCAGCCTGCGCATTGGCCTGTCCCCGCTCGGTACGGTTCTCCGCCCACTTGCGGAATTCATCGACGCCGTCTTCCACTTTGCGGATGCGGTCGGCGACCTGGACTTTCGTGAACACCACTTGCGCGTGTGCGATCGCGCTCACAGCCACGCACGCGAGGATCGCGCCGACGAGAACCCTCTTCGTCATCATCAGAATACCTCCGGTTGCGCGCGTCACTTGATCCAGCTCGCGCGTCTGGCATGTGGTAATGGAAATC
>CAVSKE010000044.1:0-228509 GCA_963728305.1 uncultured Acidobacteriota bacterium | reverse complement strand
TCGACCGGCGCGGGCGCCGCGGTCGAGCCGACCGCCGCGCGGTCGCGCGTCAGCGGGCCGATCCAGACGAGCGCGGCGAACGCGACGACGAGGACGGAGACGACGACGAGGACGCGCCGCGGGCTAGACATGGAACCTCAGGACGGTCATGCCGAGCCCCGACAGCGACAGGACGAGCGCGAGCCCGAGCAGCCCTCCGGCCGCGTAGCCGCGCGCACGCCGCGGCAGCACGCCGACGAGCCACGCGAGCGCGATGCGCGAGGATCGGCGTCAGCGGCAGGAGGTAGCGCCCGGTGATGAGCGGGTCCGGCCCGCCCGGTGAGCGCGCGGTACGACGCGGTGTGCAGGAGCGCGAGCTGCGCGAGCACCGACGTCGGCGAACACGACGAGGTACGGCCACGCGCGCCGCAGCTGGTCGAGGTGCAGGACCGCGGAGGTCCACAGCCACGAGCAGGACGACGATGACGCCGTACTGCACGAGGTCGTAGACCCACGTCGGGTACGTGACCTCGAGGCCCGCGAACATGCCGGTCAGCCACCGCTCGACGACGACCTGCCGGTAGCCGTAGTCGGGGCCGAGCCTCGGCGCCATGAACGAGAGCTGGTCGAAGTAGAACTGCCACGTCTGGCCGACGAGCTGCTTGACGTTGAACTTGCTGCCGAGGTAGACCTCGCCGCTGTAGAGCCCGCTGCCCGCCGACGGCAGCAGCGAGCGCGAGATCAGCAGCGGGATCGCCGCGAGCGCCGCCCCCGCCGCCGCCCACAGCGCGAGCCGGCGCCGCACGACGCGGCCCCGGGCGAACGCGACGATCAGCGCCGCCGCGACGATGGCCGAGCGCCGGCGCCCCGCGGCCGTGGACGAGCATGCACACCGCGCCCGCGAGGCAGAGCGTCAGCACCCGCGCGAGCGACGGGCCGCGTCGCAGGAGCCGCACCGCGAGCCACGTCGACGAGCGTGTAGGCGGTCGTCAGCGCCGTGTCGGGGTTCACGACGCCGCCCATGAAGCCGAGCATCGGCCACAGCGCGACGACGCCGGTCGCGACGACGACCTCGAAGCGCCGCTCGCGACCGAACAGCTCGGAGGCGAGCAGCCACGTCAACCCGACGGTGAGGACGAACAGCAGCGCGTTGACGAGCCGCATCGCGATGAGGCGGTCGAGCAGGTCGGCGCCGCCGAACGCGAGGTACGGGAGCGCCTCGACCCCGTAGTAGAGCTGCGGGTTGCGGGCGAGCGGGCTCGGGCCGATGCCGTCGGACCGTCCGGCCTTGCCGATCTGCCCCTCCGTTTGACGCCAGAGGTCCTCCTCGACGCCGGTGAACGCGGGACGCGCGGAGTCGATGCCGACGATCGAGCGCAGCTGGAGGATCTCCAGCGCAGCCGCCATCTCGGTCGAGACGCTCTTCTGCCCCTCGTCGTAGCGCGGGGTCTCGCCGGTCTCCGCGAGCTGCTGCACGTAGTTGACGTGGGTGATCTCGTCCGGGCCCTGGAACGGGGGCAGCGCGATCGCCCAGCCGAGGGCGAGGATCGCCGCCACCGCGAGCAGCGCGGCGAGCTCGCGCGGCATCGCGCGCACGCGCGCGAACGCGTCGGCAGCGCGGCTGTTGACGGCCGCGGGAGGGTGGGGCGCGCTCACGGCGCCATGCGCTGTCGACGGCGAGGACATCGCGGAGGCGAAGGGGACCGTGTCACCCTGCGGACCCGATCGGGCCTGCGAAGAAGGGCGACATCGCCAGTCTATTGGGAGATACCCTGGCACCCATGAGCGCAGAGCAGCAGACCGCCGCCCTGACCTTCGACGACCGCATCGCGACGCGCGAGGCGCGGATCGGCATCGTCGGCCTCGGGCTACGCGGGCCTGCCGCTGGCGATGGCCTTCGCCGAGGCCGGCTTCGACGTCGTGCGGCATCGACCTCAGCGACGAGCGCGTCGGCGCGGTCAACGAGCGGCGCTCGTACCTCGTCGACGTGCCCGAGGAGCGCTACGCGGCGGTCGAGGGCCGGCTGCGAGGCGACGACGGACTACAGCGCGGTCGCCGAGCTCGACGCGCTGACGATCTGCGTGCCGACGCCGCTGTCGAAGACGCGCACGCCGGACCTCGCGCTACGTCGTCGCGGCGGCCGAGTCGGTCGCCGAGCAGCTGCAGCCCGGGCCAGCTCGTCATCCTGCAGTCGACGACGTACCCGGGCACGACCGAGGACGTCATCGTGCCGATCCTCGAGCGCAGCGGCGGCAAGGTCGGCGCGCGACTTCTTCGTCGGCTACGCGCCCGAGCGCGTCGACCCGGGCAACAAGCACTGGAACCTGCGCAACACGCCGAAGCTCGTCGCCGGCGTCACCGACGGAGTGCCGCGCGCGCACCGAGCTGCTCTACGAGACGGTCGTCGACACGGTCGTGCCGCTGTCGAGCACGGCGGTCGCCGAGACGGCCAAGCTGCACGAGAACACGTTCCGCGCGGTGAACATCGCGCTGGCCAACGAGCTCGCGCTCATGTGCGACCGCCTCGGGCATCAGCGCGTGGGAGGTCATCGACGCCGCGGCGACCAAGCCGTTCGCGTTCCTGCCGCACTACCCGGGCCCCGGCCTGGGCGGCGACTGCATCCCGGTCGTCCCGCACTTCCTGTCGCTGGCGCCTGCGCGAGTACGGCTACTCGACGCGGCTCATCGACGCCGCGCACGAGGTCAACGCGCACGATGCCGCTGCACGTCATCCAGAAGGTCGCCGACGCGCTCAACGACCAGGGCCGCGCGATCAAGGGCTCGCGCATCCTGCTGCTCGGGCATGGCCTACAAGGCCGACGTGCCACGACACGCGCGAGTCGCCGAGCCTGGAGATCCTGCGCCAGCTCATCGCCGCGCGGCGCCGACGTCGCGCTACTGCGACCCGTGGGTCCCGATCGTCGACGCTCGACGACGGCGCGCACGACAGCGTCGAGCTGGACCGCCGACGAGGTCGCGCAGGCCGACTGCGTCGTCATGCTCACCGCCGCACCGCGAGTTCCTGGACGAGCCGCTACTGGCAGCGAGGCCGCGCTCGTCGTCGACACGCGCAACGTCGTGCCCGACGACGTGCCGAACGTCTGGCGCATCTGAGCGGCCCGAGCCGCTAGCCGCGCGACAGCGCGACGACGACCGCGCGGTAGGCCCGCAGCAGCGGGGCCGCGCGCATGACCGCGGGCGTGCGCACGAGCGGCGTGTCGAGCTCGGCGGTCATGAGCCGCACGACCTCGGCGTCACCGACGCGCCGGTGCGACTGCACCCGCCGGCGCCAGCGGCCGATCGCGCGCCACTCCGCCGCGATCTCGCGCCACGCCTGCGCCTTCTGCGGCCACCAGCCGTCGCGCCGTGCGAGCAGCGCGATGCCGGCCTCGGCGGCGAGCAGCAGCGGCGCGAGCAGCACGAGCGTGCGCAGCTCGTAGTTCGCGAGCAGCGACCACCAGCGGTTGTGCTCGAGGAAGAGCCACTTGCGCGCGCCCTTGTCGAACTCGTAGTCGTGGCGGATCCGCGCGGCGGGGACGAACCGCACGCGCCAGCCGGCCATCCGCGCCCGCCACGCGATGTCGATGTCGTCGTTGTAGAGGAAGAAGCCCGGGCAGTGGCCGTCGAGCGCGCGGTAGACCGCGGTGCGCATCATGAGCGCCGCGCCCGAGACGGCGGCGACGTCGCGCGGCGGGCCGTCCTCGCGCGGCTCGAGGTAGCGCCCCGACCACGACAGCCCGGCGAGGTGCACGGGGTTGTCGCCCGCGTTGACCGTCCCGTCGGGCAGCAGGACCTGCGCGCCGAGGACCGCGACGTCGTCGTCGGCGGCGCTCGAGCAGCGCCTCGAGGCAGTCGCGGGTCGGCGTGCCGCGTCGGGGTTGAGGAAGAAGAGCCACTCGCTGCCGCGCGTGCGGCGGCGGCGAAGTCGCACGCCGGCGGGTAGCCGAGGTTGCGCCCCGAGTGCAGCACCTCGACGGGCAGGCCGGCGGCGACGAGCGCCGACGAGACGACCGCGTCGGGGTGGTTGTCGACGACGAGGATCTGGGCGGGCGGGACGGTCTGCCCGGTGAGGCTGCGGACCGTCGCCTCGACGGCCTCGGGCTCGCTCGAACGAGCACACGACGACGGCGGTGACCCCCGGCGAGAGCGCCACGGGCCCGCTCAGCGGTCGGCGCGCTCGAGCTGGAGCTCGGCCGCGTCCTCGGGCTCTGCGACGGCGTCCGCGCCCTCGAGGCGGCGGACGCGCTCGTCGAGCATCGCCTCGCGCTGGGCGAGGATCTTCGCCTGGTCGGCCAGGCGGGAGACCGCGATCGAGAAGTGCAGCAGCACGACGAGGATCGCCGCGAACGCCAGGAAGAACAGCGCGTTCGGGGCGTAGGCGATGCCGAACACGTCGGCGACGCGTCTCGAGCAGGTCGCGCCACGCCGCGAGCACGAGGAGGAACACCGCGCAGGCGAGCCACAGCAGCGCGTAGCGCTCGAGCAGCGACCGGCGCCGGACGAGCTCGAGCACGACGAGCAGCAGGCCGCCGGCGGCGAAGATCGCGATGAGCTGGATGCGGGCGTCCACGGCGTCAGATCCCCGTGTTCGCGGCGACGGTGGGCGGCCCGCCCGGCTCGGGGATCGGCCGGCGGCGCGCGAGCCCGACGAAGAGCGCGAGCAGCACCTTGATCATGTAGTACGCCGACTTGCCCGACCCCTGCAGCGACGACGTGCCGCCGCCGCGCGCGAACATCCGCACGGGCGTCTCGCGCATCCGCAGCGCGTGGTGGTGCAGCATGAGCACCGCCTCGACCTCGGGGTAGTCGTGCGGGTAGTCGCGGGCGAACAGGCCGATCGCACGGCGGTTGTAGAGCCGGAAGCCCGACGTCGGGTCGCTCACCCGCCCGTCGACGAGCTGGCTGAGCAGAAAGGCGAAGATGTGGATCCCGGTCCGCCGGCTGATCGGCGCCGGGTACTCGAGGTCCTTGGAGAGGAAGCGCGAGCCGCACGACGACGTCGACCCACGGGTCGTCGTCCATGACCGCGTGGAGCTTGCCGATCTCGCTCGGGTCGTGCTGGCCGTCGCCGTCGACCTGGACCATGTAGTCGTAGTCGTTCTCGCGGCGCGAACTGGAAGCCGGCCTGGACCGCGCCGCCGATGCCGACGTTGAACGGCATGCGCAGGACCTTCGCGCCCGAGCGGCGGGAGATCCCGGCGGTGTCGTCGTTCGACCCGTCGTCGATCACGAGCACGTCGTAGTGCGGCACCTGCGCGTGCAGGCGGCCGATGACGGTCGCGATGGTGGCCGCCTCGTTGTAGGCGGGCACGACGGCGAGGTGGGTGACGGTCGTGCTCATAGGTCCGGACAACTCGTTGGAACGGTGCTGCGGGCGCAGGGTTGCGCCCCCTCCACGATATCGGCGCCCGAACGGCCGGACCGCTTCGCTAGCCTCGGCCGCCGATGGAGCTGCCGCTGACGACCCCTGCGGTGATCGGATACACCGTCTTCTGGATCATCGTCGCGGCGATGCTCTTCCGCGACCGCGGCGTCCTGCTGCGAGGCATCCCGCGGCTGTCGGCCTCCGCGGTCGGCCTCTGGCGGATCGTGTTCGGGCTCACGCTCGTCTACGCGCACGTGACGCTCCTGTCGCTGCCCCACGAGGCCGCCCCCAGCGCCGGCTCGGCCGGCCGCGGTCTCTGGAACGGGACGTTCGGCTTCGTGACGTACCTCACGGAGCACTGGAACGCACGCGACCTCGTCTGGGGGCTCACGCTCGCAGCGCTCGTCGCGTGGACCGCCGGCCTGCTCGCGCGGATCACCTACGCGCTGGCGGCGGCCGGCGTGATCGTGATGATCCTCGTCGCCCAGGAGTACGGGCTGGGCGGCCACCCGTGGGTGATCCACGGGCTCGTCCTCGTCGGGCTGCTCATCGTCCCGTGGGGCGACGGGCTGAGCCTCGACAACGTGCTGCGTCGCCGGCGCGGGCGCCCGCTGCCGGCCCGCCCGCCGGGCCCGCACTACGGCGTGGCGGTCTGGATCCCGGGCCTCGCGATGGGGACCGCGTTCCTCGCCGCGGCGATCGCGAAGGTCTGGAACAGCGGCCCGGAGTGGGTGACCGAGGGCGCGGTCCGCTACCACTGGGCGCAGGACCACCTCAACGCCCCGGTGCTCCCTCGGTGCCTGGATCGCCGGGCAGGAGGGGCTGTCGATCGCGCTCTCGGCGGCCGGCGTGGGGATCGAGGCGCTGTTCATCACGCACGTCGTCTTCCGCGGCCAGTGGGTGCGCCTGGCCTACGGGCTCGCCGGCGTGGGCCTCCTGCTCGGCTTCTGGCTCTTCCAGGGCGTGTTCTGGCTGCCGTGGTGGTCGCTCATGCTCGCGTTCCTGCCGTGGCAGCGCCTCGCCGACCTGCTCACGAGCCGCCTGCCGGCGCTGACCGAGCGGCTCGGCGGCGCCGGGGCCGGCCTCGTCGTCGGCGTGCGTCAGCAGCCCCGGCGCTGGGGGCTCGTGCTCAGCGTCTTCGTCGCGTTCGTCCTCGTGCAGCAGGTCGCGGTCACGCGTGCCCGCGACGAGCAGCTGCCGCTCTTCTCGAACTTCCCGATGTACAGCGACACCCAGGACTCGCCCGAGGAGTTCAACCGGACCGTCGCGCCGCGGCGGTTCTACCGCTACGGGTTCGTGGCGGTGGCCGACGACGGCCGGCGGACCCCGATGGACGACCGCCTCGACCCGGACGAGGGCCTCGGCCTCGCGCTACGCGACGCGTTCGTGCGGAGGACCGGACCACCGGCGGAGTCGCTCACCGACGCCATGCGCCAGCGCCTGGCCGACGACCGCGTCGCGTTCGCGCGAGCGACGGGCCTCGAGCTCGACAGCGTCGAGGTGTCCGTCCACGCGCGGATCTTCGACTTCGAGCGCGGGCGACTCGTGACGCCGAAGCACCCGCCGCCCCCGGTCCTCGTCGACCTCGAGGATCTCGACGCCGAACCGGTCCGCGGCACGCTCTAGGAGCCTGTTGACGTTTCCCGTCGCGCGAGTCAGCGCGTCCGCGGCGCCGGATGACGACCGGCCGACCCGCCAAGGCGTCCAGCATTCATCGGAGTCGGCCGGTCGTCCCCGGCATCCACGGTCACGCCGCCTCGCATCGACGGTCGAACGATCAACAGGCTCCTAGCGGCCTTTGACGTACGACCGCGCGCGCCGCTTGCTCGCCTGCGGCACGAACCGGCTGAGCCTCGACCCGCCGCTCGGCGACGAGCCGGTAGCCCCAGCGCCGGACCCCGGCCGGCGTGACCCGCGAGAGCGCGGCGAACGGCGCGAGCGCCGGGACCGCGCCGAGGACGACCGGGAACGCGTCGCCGCCCGACGTGCGCCGTCCGCCCGGCTCGACCGCGTGCCAGGACGCCAACCTGCGCTCCTCGTCCAGGTCGGCCAGCAACGGCGCGGCCTCGTCCGACTGGATCGCCAGCGGACGCAGCGCGCCCCGATGGTCGCGGCGCAGGATGAGCGCGATCATCCACACGCAGAAGTTGCAGCCGGCGTCGTAGAGCAGCAGCGTCGGTGCGGATCCGGGCGGCACGCGGCGAGGGTAGCCCCGGCACCGGGGGTACGCTCCGGTAACCGATCGCGATCGCGCTGATCTCGATTGTCCTGCTGCCGGAGTCGATCAGCTTTCTGCTCGTCCGCGGCGGCGCCGAGTCGCGAGCCAGGAGCTACCTTGCGCGCATCGCGCCGCAGGAGAACGTCGCCGGCCCGCTGTCCGCCGGCCAGGACGAGCACGAGAACCAAGGCTCATTCATCGTCGCCGAGCTGTTCACGAATGGGCGCGCGGTCGTGACGATGCTCATCTGGGTCATCTACTTCATGAACCTGCTCAACCTGTATTTCCTCAATAGCTGGCTGCCGACGATCATCAGCGACGCCGGCATTCCGGTGGAGACGGCGATTCGCTTGACGTCGCTGTTCCAGATTGGCGGTATCGCCGGCGCCGTCGTGCTCGGCCGCCTCCTCGATCGCACGTTCTCGTTCTGGATGCTCGCCGGCTGCTACGCGTGGGCGGCGGTGTTCGTCTATGCGATTGGCCACAGCGGCACGTCGATAGCCCTGCTGGCCCTCACAATCGCCTGCGCGGGCATCGGCATCATCGGCGGCCAGAACGCCTCGCACGCGCTGTCGTCGGAGTTTTATCCCACGCACATTCGATCGACCGGCGTCGGCTGGGCGCTCGGCATCGGCCGCATCGGATCGATCGTCGGCCCGGTGGTTGGCGGCCTGCTGCTGGCGCAGAACACGCCCATGCGCGACGTCTTCTGGGCAGCCGTGATTCCGGCGGCGATAGCCACCGCCGCTGCGGCCGGCATCGCGAGCCGGCGCCGCACGACCTGACCTATGGCCATCCGCATCGTTCGCCTCGGCAGCCCCCGCACCGGCGGCGAAGGTCTGCGTCTGGGCACCGTTCGTCGTCCGCCGCGTGGCGTGCCCAAGGCCGAGACCGCATCGCGCAACTTCTACGACGTGTGGCTGCCCGATGTCGCGCCGAGCGACGCGCTGCTCAAGCGCGCGCAAGCGTCGCTGGACGATCCGAAGCGGTGGAAGCAGTTCGTGAGCCGGTATCGCGGCGAGATGAAGCGGCCCGAGGCGCGACGCCTGCTCGATTTGCTCGCTGCGCTGTCGCACACGACGGACTTCTCAGTCGGCTGCTACTGCGCCGACGAGAGCCGCTGTCATCGGTCGATCCTGCGAGCGCTTCTTGTCGAACGCGGGGCGGAGATAAGGACCTAGTTCGATCCGGTCCGGCTGAAGCCGGACACTACATCTACGCCGTCTCCACTCGCCCATCCGCGTGCTTCGCGAAGCGCCCTGCGTCGCGCGCGTGCACCGGCGCGCTCTCCGGCCACGGCCAGCCGCCGAAGAGCGTCTGTCGATAGTCGGCAAACGCCTGCTCCAGTTCGGCGCGCGTGTTCATGACGA
The DNA here is from genome assembly GCA_963728305.1 of uncultured Acidobacteriota bacterium. Taxonomy (GTDB): domain Bacteria; phylum Acidobacteriota; class Vicinamibacteria; order Vicinamibacterales; family UBA2999; genus Gp6-AA40. Next base: position 219,577 of record CAVSKE010000044.1, on the reverse strand, counting down.
ACGGGCCGTGTTGTGCGACGGGCTCGCCGATCGGTCGTCCCTGCAGCAGCAGGATCTCGACCGGGCCGTTCACCGCTTCGAGCGGAATCGATTGATCCGGCTGGACGCGAATCATCGAGGGACCATCGATGACACGGTCGCCGGCCTTGATGCCCTTGCCGGAGAAGACGTGCAGCGCGCGATTGCTGCGCGCATCGCCCGCCGGCACCACCCATTTCGCTCCCGACTCCATCGCAATCGACCAGATGGCCACGTCGGCGTTCGCGTCGGCGGCCCACGAATGCGGCGGCGGTGTGAGCGGGTCGGCACCGTCGAGCGCGCCGGCGATGACCGTCACCTCGACGCCCGGATACCGGCGCCGCGGTATGTCCTTGTCCCAGAACATCGTGAAATACGGCGTCGCCATCTTGCTTTTCGCTGGCAGGTTCAGCCAGATCTGAAACAGCTCCAGCGTGTTCGGGCCGTTGCGATCGAGCAGCGGAAACATCTCCGAGTGGACGACGCCGGCACCCGCCGTCAGCCACTGCACATCACCCATGCCGAACCGCGCCGCGGCGCCCAGCGAGTCCGAATGATCGATATAGCCCTTGCGGACGATGGTCACGGTCTCGAAGCCGCGATGGGGATGCTGCGGGAATCCCGGGACGACATCGCCGTGATACATGCTCCAGCCGTCCGGGTTTCCGAAGTCCTGACCGATGTCGTGGCCCACGAGGGGTGCATCAGGGCCGAAGCGATCGTTGCCCTTCGGGTAGAGATCGATGTGGTGGACGCAGAACAGAAACGGATCGAGCGTCTGCCAGCGGTTGCTCAGCGGAGTGACCTGAAGGATGGGATCCGACATCCCGTAACCATACAATACGCGCGGGGGCCGAATCGCTGCTGGCGCCTTCAGGAGCTTCATCATGAGGAACACAACTTCGAGAACGGCGACCCTCACGTGTGCAGCGATCCTCGCCGGCGTCGTGGCCACCGCCGCTCAGCAGCCACGTCCGGGGAACGCGGCCCGGTCCACGGCTCCTGCCCCAGGGTCCGCCCACGACACGTCCACCGAGGTCCTCGCCTTCGAACTCGCGATTGAAGCCGCTGTCGTCCGCGGCGATGTGGCGTTTGTCGACGCAGGGACGGCGCCCACCTTCACGTTCACGCACGGCGACGGCTGGACCACCGGCGGCGCTCCGCTGCGCGTGGATACTCGCGCCGACTGGATGGCAACGGTGGCCAAGGCGCCATATGCCTCGCGTGTCCTCGATTCGGTGAAGACCGAGGTGCACGGCGACATCGTCATTACCTACGGACGATATGTCGGACGCTTCAAGGATGCGGCCCCGGGCCGTCGGACCTTCACGGTCTGGTACGAACGCGTCTACGCCAAACGAAACGGCAAGTGGCAGTACCTGTCGCATCGCACGGTCGATGGACCCGTGTACGACAAAGATTGAGCGCGCATCCGGTCACTTCCCGAGTGCACCGCACGCACAGATCGTGATAGTTGTTGAGTCATGACTGCACGCTTCTCCTCTCTGCGCGCTTGCGCTCCTCCTGTTGTTGACACCGTCGACGCGCCTTGGCGCCCAGTCCGACGAAGCGGACCGCGTCAAGGAATCGGGCGTCGTGCTCGGTGAAATCATGAAAGCGGCGGACAGCGCCATCCCGACGTCGGTCCTCTCCAAGGCCGAAGGCATCGCCATCTTTCCCGGCACCGTTCGCGGCGGCTTCATCGTCGGCGCCGAGCGTGGCCGCGGCATCATCAGCGTCCGGGACGAAAAGACCAGGATGTGGTCGAACCCCGCGTTCCTGACCATCACCGGCGGCAGCCTCGGTCTGCAGATCGGCGTGCGCGCGACTGACCTGGTGCTCGTGATTCAGAATCGCCGCGGGCTCGAGAACCTGGTGCGGAACGAGTGGAAGGTTGGCGCCGGAGCCGCGGCGACGGCCGGGCCCGTAGGCCGCGACGCGCAGGCCGCGACCGACATCCAGCTGCGTGCCGAGATCCTCAGCTACTCGCGCAGTCGTGGCCTGTTTGCCGGTGCGACGCTCGATGGATCGACGATCCGGCAGGACGAAGACGCGAACGGCCGCTTCTACGGTGAGAAGTTCACGACGCGCCAGGTGGTTTTCGACAACAAGGCCAAGGCCCCCGAGGCGACCGTACCGTGGTTTCAGGCCTTGATGAAATTCGTTCCGTAACCGCCACTAGCCGCCCACGATCAAGACGACAGCGACCAGCGCACACGCGACGCCGAGCGCCTGCGAACGTGTCAGGCGCTCGCCGAGCGTGATCCGCGCCAGCAGCACGGTGCTCGCCGGATAGAGCGATGCCAACGTCGCGACCAGACTCAACGGACCGTATCGCGTGGCGATCAGGTAAAGCGCGTTGGCCAGCATATCGACGACTCCGCAACCGGCCGCTGTCCTCGCGACACGCCATTCAAGCCGGGGTCCTGGCTTGCGCGCCATCGCCATCACGCCGAACAGCGGAACAGACACCGAGCGGCCGGTAACCAACGGCCAGAGGCCGGCATCGTCGCTCGTCTGCGCGAGACAGAGAAAGAACACTCCAACCGCGACGCCTGAGATCAGCGCCATTCCCACGCTCGTCTTCGCCCATCGACTGCCGGGGGGCACGCTCTCGTTCGACTCGCCTCGACTGAGCAACGTGATGGCGATCGCCGTCAGGACGATGCCGACGCTGGCGAGGTCGCCAGGACGTTCGCCGAGCGCCAGAGCGACGATCACCGGAACCGCCGCCGCGCACACCGCCGTAATCGGCGCGACGATCGACATCGTGCCGATCGCCAGCGCGCGATAGAGCATTGCGACGCCGGCGCTTCCCGCCACACCCGATGCAGCGCCCCAGAGATAATCGCTCGGCGCGGGCGCGCTCGAGGGCAGTATCGGAAGGAGAAGCGTCAGCAGAACCAGCCCGGCCGCCTGCGCGACGAAGGTCACGACGACCGCGGCCGCACGCTTGGAGGCGAGGCCGCCGAGAAAATCGGCGGCGCCGTAGAACGCAGCAGATGCCAGTGCCAGAGCGACGAACACATGGGTAGGATACTCAGGGCTCAGCGCTCAGGGCTCTAGGCTTTGGGCTGGAGGAATCAGTGATGGACTTCACGCGTCGCGGTTTCTTGATGTCCGCTTCGGTCGGTGCTGCGGCGAGCCTGCGCAGCGCACCAGCGGCGGCCCAGAGCGGACGCATGCTGCTCAAGGGCGGATGCGTTCTCTCGCTCGACCCGAAGGTCGGCGACTTCGACACCGCCGACGTGCTGATCGAGAAGGGCACGATCGCCGCGGTTCGGCCGAACATCAGCGCAGACGCGCAGGTGATCGATGCCGCGAACACGATCGTGATGCCCGGCTTTGTCGACACGCACCGGCACATGTGGCAGGGCGCGGTCCGCAACAGTCTGCCGAACGGCTTGCTCAACGACTACGTGCGCGACATCCTCGGCTCGGTGCGCAGCGTGATGCGCCCCGAGGACGTGCGCATCGGCGATCTCGTCAGCGCGCTGGGCGCGATCAATGCGGGCGTGACGACGGTGCTCGACTGGTCGCACATTGGCAACACGCCGGCGCACACCGATGCGGCGATTCAAGGCCTACGCGACTCTGGCATCCGTGCGGTCTATGCGTTCGGCGGAGGTGTCGGCGGTGCGCAGAACCGATACCCCGACGACATCCGCCGACTGCGCAAGCAGTACTTCTCGTCGAGCGATCAGCTGCTGACGCTGGCGATGGCGTCGGGCATGTCGGCGGCGGAATGGGCCGTCGCTCGCGACGTCGGCGCCTCGATCTCGGTGCACGCCGGAGGCACGCTCGCCGGCCTCGAGAAAGTGCTTGGCCCGGACGTCACCTACATCCACTGCAACACGTTCACGGATCAGGCCTGGAAGATGGTGGCCGATTCGGGCGGCCACGTGTCCATCTCATGTCCGATCGAGATGGAGATGGGTCACGGCATCCCGCCGCTCCAGCAGGCGCTCGACCACACACTCGCGCCAAGCCTCAGTGTGGATGTGGAAACGCAGATGCCCGGCGACATGTTCACCCAGATGCGCGCGGCGTTCACGCTCCAGCGCATGCTGGCGCTCGCCCGCCAGCGCGCCAATGACAAGGCGGCGCCGGCGCTGCTCACGGTGCGGGATGTGATGGCGTTTGCGACGATCAACGGTGCCAGAGCCAATCATCTCGACCGCACGATCGGCACGCTCACACCGGGCAAGGACGCCGACATCATTCTGCTGCGCACCGACGCGATCAACGTGGCGCCGATGAACAACGCCTACTCGGCCGTCGTGCAGGCGATGGACACCAGCAACGTCGATACGGTGATCATCGCCGGGCAGGTGCGCAAGCGTCAGGGTCAGCTCGTCGGCGTCGATCTCAATCGCATCCGCCAGCAGGCGCAGGCGTCGCGTGACTACATCGTGCAGAAGGCCGGATGGCCGGCGCTCGCCGAACTCTCGGCGCCCACGACCAACGTCCGACGCTCCAACGCCCAAGCCTGGACTTCGTTGGGGTTGGGAATTGGGAGTGGCTTGCCGTTGGGACTACGGATTGGGTTCGAAGTTCAAGGCCACTCCGTTGATGCAGTAACGCAGACCGGTCGGCGGCGGGCCATCCGGAAACACGTGCCCGAGATGACCGCCGCAGTTGCTGCAGTGCACTTCGGTGCGCGTCATGCCGTAGCTGCGATCGACCGTCGTACCGATACTGCCCTCGAGGGGCGCAAAAAAGCTGGGCCAGCCGGTGCCGCTCTCGAACTTGCGATCGGCGACGAAGAGCTTCTGTCCGCAGCCCGCGCACGAAAACGCGCCCGCTCGATGCTCGCGCAGCAGCGCACACGAACCGGGGGCTTCGGTGGCGTGATTCCGCAACACCGCATACTGCTGCGGCGTCAGGAGTTTGCGCCATTCCTCATCCGTCCTGGTGACGGGAAATGTCGTTTCGTTCATACCCCCCAGTATGCCTCGACACGTGGAGGAAGAACTCTCCCAATCGGGCGACTTCTGAGCCCCGCTCGTCACCTCCCGCGCGCTTGGGCCGTGAAAGGCCTGAGAACCGGGCTGCAGACTGGTGGCCCTCGAGTTGCTCAGATCGAGGGCAGGAGCTTTCGTCGACATGCCCATTACGGAATTGCCGTCGCCGGACGTGAAGGTCGTATGCCTCGCAGACTCAATCGTTGAGCCCTACGAGGATTCGGATCGTCGCGGACATCTGCGCCTCAGTCTGGACGATGTCCGCTGGCTGCGGAGCGCGCGTTTGAAATACGGCCCCGATGTGCGCGTGCTCGACATCTCGATCGGCGGCATTCTCGTCGAGACCGAAGGCCAGCTCCGCCCCGACGCGAACATCGTGTTCGAGCTGTCGGGCCCGATGAACTCGATTCTCGTGCCGTCGAAAGTGCTGCGCTGCCGCGCGGCGTCGTTCGACGAGGTGATGCGCTATCAGGGCGCATGCGCGTTCAAGCGCCCGCTCGAGATTCCGGATCTCCTCAAGCAGGCAGTGGCAAGTGGGACAGCCACCATCGCGCCTGCCGCTGCACCGAGAAACGGCGGCGCCGCGTCGTGGCAGAAGGTCGTGGCGCGTTTCCGCGACGGTCGCCTGATGCGCGGCTACACCGCCGATTTCCATCCCTCCAAGCCGCAGCTGCACCTGTCAGCGGAGCCACAGTCGAACGACTCGCTGTTCCTGGCCCTCTCGCAGCTGAAAGCGCTGTTCTTCGTGCGCGACTTTGCCGGTGATCAAATGCGCGTCGATCGCCTGGAGTTCGGTACGGCGCCACAGGGACGCAAGGTCGCCGTGACGTTCCACGATGGCGAAACGCTGCTGGGATCGACACTCGGATATCGCGGTGAAGGCAACGGCTTCTTCGTGCACCCCGCCGATCCGCGATCGAACAACCTGCGCGTCTTCGTCGCGCCCGGGTCCACGCAGCAGGTGCGGTTTTTGTAACGACAAAGTCGGGCCGGAATTCTCCCGATTCACCAATTTCTGACGGCGGGCCGAGAATCCGGGCGGCGCTGGCCCGCAAGTCGTTGGCACGATTGAGGGCGCCGCCTTACAAGTCTGGCGTGTGAGTTGCTACTCCAGATGACGCGGAGGAGTGCTCGCGTCATGGCAGTCGCAGTTCTGCACGAATCGACAATTGACGAAGCCGGATTCACTGAACCGGCCGTTCCCAACGCGTCTGCAAGAAATCGCCGTGCCGAGGTGCGTCTCAGCGCCGAGGACGCATCGTGGCTGCGCGGCGCGCGGCTCAAGTACGGTCCCGAGGTCCGCGTGATCGACATTTCGACGGGAGGCATTCTCGTCGAGTCCGATGGCCCGCCACTCGCGCCGCAATCCACTGTGGTGTTTGAGTTGTCGGCGCAGACCGGCACGATGCTGATGCCGGCCCGCGTCCTGCGCAGTGAGCCGGTCGAGGGCGGCACCCGCTACCAGACGGCATGCGCGTTCAAGCGCGCACTCTCGATCGACGCGCTCGCAGCAGTCAGGCGCGATCAAGCGCCGGCGCCAGCGGCAGCGCGCGCGTCCTGGCAGCGAGTAGTCGCGCGGTTCCGCAACGGCACCGTGGTGCGCGGCCACACCAACGACTTTCACCCGTCGAAACCCCATCTCCATCTGACGCCGGAGGACAAGCCGGGTGAAACGATGTTCCTGGCCCTGTCGCAGCTCAAAGCAGTGTTCTTCGTCCGCGAGTTCGCTGGTGACCCGTCGCGCGTCGACAGCAAGGAATTCGATCAGGCGAATCGCGGCCGCAAGGTCGAGGTCACATTCGAGGACGGCGAGGTGCTGCGGGGGACGACGCTGGCATACCGCGCGGATGGCAGCGGGTTCTTCATTCAACCCGCCGATGCCGGGTCGAACAACCTGCGCGTGTTCGTCGCGCCGGGCGCAACGCTCCACGTCCGGTTCCTGTAAGGGCGACACATGCGTCGCCCCTACAATCGTCGCGCGGGTCGCCCTTACGGTGACCTTCTGTAGCGCGCGATCCCCGGCGGCAGTACCAGCTCTCGATAGAACGTGCCGCGCGCGATCGTCTTCGTCGCCGGATACTGTCCGTCGCGCACCACGGCAATCAGCACCTCGCTCGACGGCTCATACCGGCACGTCGTCATCCCCCGTTTCATCATGTAACGCAAGACGCTGTCGTACTGCGGGTTGAGCAGCGCGGCAAAACCCTGCCCTTCGTCGGTGTCGACTCCGATGCCGTTACACAGCGCGTCGAGCGTCGCACGGATGCGCGAATACGACCACGGCGTGCGCTCCGCATAGCGATCGGCGAGTGACGGCCCGACGATGATCAGCAGCGCCAGTACGACGCCGCCAACCGCGCAGGCCATACGCACCGGCACGTCCGATCGAAACAACCCTCGCCTGAGCAGCACGGCCGGCACGACCGCGTAGAACGGCGCGAGCAGCGTGACGTGGTGATAGCCGGCAAACGGCCGCGACATCCACAGGAAAAACAGCGCCTGACCGGCAATGCCGGCGGCCGCGCATGCGGCGAGCCAGAACAGCGGTCCCCCTCGCAGCCACCACAGCGCAACGATCGCGAGGGCTGCGCCGACGATCGTCGCCGGCAATACGCCGAGACCGATCGCGTCGAGCAGCCGCGTGGGATCCGTCGCGATCGCCAAAGACATCGTGGCCGATCCGGTGTCGCCTGGCGATCCGGCAGCAGACGACCCGAGATGACCGAAGATCGCATGCGTGTTGGCGAAACCGGTCATCGTTTCCGCCAGCGCGTATGGCGCGATGGCGAGGACAGCGGCTGCCACGATGGCCCACGCGTGAACGCCCCGCACGGGACGCGCCTCGCGGAACGTCACCGCGCCGACCATCGCCACGATCGGCACGGCGACGACGGCGACCAGGTGTAACTGGAGCGCGTAGAGCACGGTCACGGCGAGCCATCCCAGCGTCGCGCGACGTGGATCGCGGAGACAGGAGGCGGCAAGGGCCGCGATCGTCAGTCCGAGCGGCAGCAGCAGCGTGTTGGACCACAGCATCGCCGCGTTCCACCACACCACACTCGTCGCCGAGAACACGAGCAGCCACAGCCAGGCCACCATCGCGTCGAGGCGCGCGAGCGCCACGAAGCACACCGCCGTGGCGATCGCGATGAGCAGGCTGGTGACGAGATGGACCGCGTCGATGCTCAGGCCGAGGGACACCGGGATGCCAAACACCATCGCGCCGAGCGGCCCGAGCGCCCGCGCCGGCGGCACCGTGCCGGACATGATCGCGCCCCACAGGCCTTCGGGCTGCAGCCGCAGCAGCGACTCGAAATTCTGGAGCTGATCGACTTGATCTTCGAGGAAGGCCGCTTCACCGACGTGGCGCGTGGTGAGCCACGCGAACATCAGAAGCGCCGCGCACGTCACAACAGTGTGCAGGCGCCTGACCCGCACATCCGCCGTCGCGGAGGCTTCGGCGGACCACCGTCGCCTTGGTGGAGTCTGTCACCGCTCACCGGCGGTGCCTGAAATGTGTGTGGGATAACAGGTGACAAAGTAGCACGAGACTAACGATAATCCGCGCATGCTGTGGTGGCATTGGCTGCTTCTCGGCCTCGTGTTGACGGCCATGGAGCTGGCGGCCTCGGGTGGCTTCTACATCATTTTCTTCGGCGTGGCGGCGATGATCGTCGCGCTGCTGGCGCTGTTCGGTCTCGCGGGGCCGTTGTGGTTTCAACTGCTGCTCTTCTCCGCGCTGTCGGTGGCGTCGCTGCTGTTCTTCCGCAACCCGATCATGCGCCGGCTCAATCTCACGGCGGGCACCACCGATCTCGACACCCTGGCCGGTGAGAACTGCACGGCGCTCGAACCCATGCCGCCCGGCGGCAGCGGACGCGTCGAGGCGCGCGGCACGACATGGAGCGCGCGCAACATTGGCACGACACCGCTGGCGAACGGGGCGCGCTGCATCGTCGCCCGGTCCGAGCGGCTCACGCTTCTGGTGAAGGCAGAGGAGGCCCTTCCATGATCGGTCTCGGCAGTCTGTTGGTGTTCCTGGCGCTCGCGATCCTGGTGCTCGTCATCATCGCGAAGACGGCCGTCGTCGTCCCGCAGCAGAACGCCTATGTCGTCGAGCGGCTCGGGAAGTACGCAGCCACACTCGGCGCCGGCTTTCACATCCTGTGGCCGTTCTTCGACGTCATCCGCTACCGGCACTCGCTCAAGGAATCGGCGTTCGACATCCCGGCGCAGGTGTGCATCACGCGCGACAACGTGCAGGTGGGCGTTGACGGCATCCTCTATCTCAAGGTGCTGAACGCCGAGCGTGCGTCATACGGGATCTCGGACTACCTGTTCGCGATCACACAGCTCGCACAGACCACCCTGCGCAGCGAGATCGGCAAGATCGACCTCGACAAGACGTTCGAAGAGCGCACCAACATCAACATGTCCGTCGTCACCGAGCTGGACAAGGCCTCCGAGCCGTGGGGCGTGAAGGTGCTGCGCTACGAGATCAAGAACATCACGCCGCCGCACGACATCCTCGCCGCGATGGAAAAGCAGATGCGCGCCGAACGCGAGAAGCGCGCGGTGATCCTCACCTCCGAAGGCGCCCGCGACGCGTTGATCAACAACGCGGAAGGCGCCAAGCAGGAGACGATCAAGAACTCGGAAGCGCGCCGGCAGCAGCAGATCAACGAGGCCGAGGGTCAGGCGCAGGCGATTCTCGCCGTCGCGACGGCGACCGCCGAGGGCATCCGCCGCGTCGCGAACGCGATGCAGGACCCCGGCGGCGCGCAAGCCGTGCAGCTCCGCGTGGCCGAGCAGTACATCACGCAGTTCGGCCAGCTCGCCAAGGAAAGCACCACCCTGGTGATTCCGGCCAACGCGGCCGATGTGGCCTCGATGATTGGCGTCGCGATGCGCGTGATCGGCACGACCGGACACCCCGGCTCCCCCGCCACGGGCGTAACGTCGCCAGAGCGGGTTCCAATGGGACCCGACTCCACTGCCAGACAACTCCCAAGTTCCAACGCCCAATTCCCAACCACTTCCAACTCCCAATTCCGAATTGGAAGGTTCTCGGGGAGCTGGGCGTTGGGCGTTCGCGTTGCATCTCGCCTACATGTGTAGTAGATATAACCACTCGATTAGGAGACACCGTGCGACTGCCGAAATTGAGCAAGCTCGAACACCAGATCATGGAGGCGCTGTGGAGCCGCGGCGCGTCCTCGGTCCGCGAGATTCTCGAAGCCTTCCCCGAGAAGGGACGGCCGGCCTACACCACCGTGCAGACGATGGTGTATCGGCTCGAGGAGAAGGGCGCGATCCGCCGCACGAAGAAGATCGGTAACGCCCACATCTTCGAGGCCGTCATCTCGCGCGCCTCCGCCCAGCGCCGCCTCATCGACGAGCTCCTCGCCTTCTTCGGCGGCAGCAGCCAGCCGGTCGTCGCGCATCTGATCGAGTCCGGCAATCTGACGCTCGACGACGTCAAAGAGGCGGAGCAACTGCTGCTGAAGTTGAAAAGTGGAAGAAGTGGAAGAAGTGGAAAAGTAAGTTCCAAGTAGGGCCGGTCCTTTCGGACCGGCCGTAGGCAGGACGTTATGGTGGACATGCTCTGGAATCATCTCTGGCAATCGACGCTCTTCGCCGGCGCCATCGCGCTGCTCACGCTCGGCCTTCCGCCGCAACCGCGCCCAGGTGCGCTACTGGCTGTGGCTCGCGGCCTCGGTGAAATTCCTCATTCCGTTCAGCGCGCTGCTGTGGATCGGCTCGCAGATCGAGATCGTTCCCATCGAGCGATCGGGCCAGGCGATCGTCGGTGTCCTCGACAACGTCGCGGAGCCGTTTACGCAGCTGGCGGCCCGAGCGGATCGACCGACGCGGTCGGCCTGTGCCTCCGCCGCCACCGGCTCCGCTCGTGATGATCGCCGAGCGCAGCTTCAGGCTCCTGTGGCCCATCGGCTCGGTGGCGCTGTTGCTGGTGTGGGCGGTACGGTGGCGTCGTGTCTCGGCCACGGTGCGGACTGCGTCCGAGATCACCGATGGCCCGCTGCTGCAGACGCTGCGGCGGCTCGAAGGTGACACACCGCGACTGCGGCTGGTGACCTCGCCGCAGGCGATCGAGCCCGGCGTCTTCGGGATCGTCTCGACCAGTGTTGCTGTGGCCGGACGGGATCGCCGAGCGTCTCAGCGGCGCACAGGTCGAAGCCATCCTCGCCCACGAAGTGGCCCACGTCCGCCGCCGCGACAATCTCGCCGCGATGGTCCACATGGCGGTCGAAGCGCTCTTCTGGTTCCATCCGCTCGTGTGGTGGATCGGCGCGCGGCTGGTGGACGAGCGCGAGCGCGCCTGCGACGAGGACGTCGTCGGCCGCGGCACCGAGCCCGACGTCTACGCCGAGAGCATTCTCAGGACCTGCCAGTTCTACGTCGAGTCGCCGCTCGTGTGCGTCGCCGGCGTTACCGGTTCCGATCTCAAACGGCGCGTGGAGCAGATCATGAAGAACGACACGCAGGCGGCGCTCACCACAGCGAAACGAGGAGTGTTGTGTGCGGCGATGATCGCCGCCATCGCGATCCCGGTGGCCATCGGCATCGTCACGTCGCCTCGTCTCGCCGCGCAGATCAGTCGCGCCAAGTCCGGACTCGCCGACGTTCGAGGTGGCGTCGGTCAAGCCAAACGCCGGCGGTGGCCGCATGGGTGGCATGAACGCACCCGGGCGCGGTCAACATGACGGGGATGCCTGTACGGCGTCTCATCACGCAGGCCTACGAGATTCACGATACGCAGATCGTCGGCGGACCCGACTGGCTGGGCACGCAGGGCTACGACATCAACGCCACGCTGACTGGCACGCCGACACCCGAGGTGCGGCGGTTGATGATGAAGACGCTGCTGCGCGATCGATTCAAGCTGACTTTCCATACCGAGAAGCGCGACCTGCCCATTTATGCGCTCGTCGTGCAGCGCAGCGACGGACAGCTTGGCCCCGCACTCAAGCGCATCCCGGACGATGAGTGTCCGCCGCCCGGCAGCCGCCGGGGCACGGGGCCAGGCGGACCTCCGCCTCCGGCGGCGTCGCCGTTCGATCCCAACGCGGTCGCCAGTTGCGGTCAGATGATCGTTCGGACCGGGTCGCCTCCTCGCGCATGGTGTGCCGATCGACATGCTGGCGCGATCGCTCGCCAATTTGCCGGCGATCACGCGTTCAATCGTCCGGTGACGAATCTGACGAAGCTCGAGGGCGTCTACGATTTCGATTTCCGCTTCGCCAACGAACTCGGCCGCGGCGGGCCGCCGCCGCCCGGGTCGCCGGCCGCCGCGCCCAACGCCATCACACCCGGGGACGAGCCGGTGCTCTTCACGGCTCTGCAGGAGCAATTGGGGTTGAAGCTGAACCCGCAGCGCGCGACACTGGACGTCCTCGTCATCGATTCGATCGAGCGGCCGACCGAGAACTGAGCCAGCGGAACAAAAAGCCCGCTCTGCGTGTCGAATCGGGCGAAAGGCCGGTGCCTGGCGCCGGCCTCTCAAGCGAACCAACCGTCCGCGCGCGACGTCAAAACGACACGTTAACCAGCCTTCGCCGCGGCTTCGGCGGGGCAAACCCGGAGCAACGGATGAAGAGGTCTGCCCTCCTGACCGCCGCGTGGACCAGCCTAATGCTGGCCCTCTCAGCCGGCCTGGCGACGATTCCGCGCATCCAGGCGCAGTCGTCGCCGGCCGCGGCAGGCCCGACGTTCGAGGTCGCGTCCGTCAAACCGAACAAGTCGGGCGACCAGCGCGCGATGATCCAGATGCCGCCCGCCGGACGATACACGGCCACCAACATCCCGCTGCGCCTGCTGCTCCGGCAGGCGTTCGATGTACAGGGCTTTCAGTTCGTCGGCGGACCGAACTGGCTGGACTCCGATCGATTCGACATCGTCGCCAAGCCGCCTGACGGCATGACTGGACCCGAGCAGATGCGCTCGATGCTGCGCGCGCTGCTCGCCGATCGATTCAAGCTGGCCACGCACAACGAAACGCGCGAGATGCCGATCTACTCGCTGGTCCTCGCGCGCGCTGACGGAAAGCTGGGACCGAAGTTGAGCGCGGCGAAGGTCGACTGCGAAGCACGCTTCAGCGCCGCCCGCCGCGGCGGACCGCCACCGGAGTTCCCGGCGCCGGGCCAGCCGGCCGAGTGCGGCTTCATGATGGGGCCCGGCAACCTGAACGTGGGCGGCATGCCGATGCTCGAACTGGCGCGATCGCTGTCGCCAATGGTCGGCCGCATCGTGATCGACAAGACCGGCCTGAAAGGGCGATACGACTTTCAGATGACCTATGCACCCGAGGGCCGCGGTCTTGGACCGGGGCCTGCCCCTGGCGGTGCTGAACCGCCGCCGGCAGATCCCAACACGCCGTCGCTGTTCACCGCCCTGCAGGAACAACTCGGGCTGAAGCTCGAACCCGAGCGCGGGCCCGTGGACGTCGTCGTCATCGATCGCGTCGAACAACCCACCGAGGACTGAACTCCCTTGCTCCGACATCGTCCCCATCGCGGCATCATCGCGTTCCTGATCGCGCTCATGGCGTTCTCGCCGGTGCTCTCCGCAACCGAGCACTACGGGCAAGTGGGCTTCACCGGCGTGGCCGTGCCTGGCGCGACGGTCACCGCGACACAAGGCGACAAGCAGATCGTCACGACCACCGATCAAAACGGGCTCTATCGATTTCCAGACCTCGCTGAGGGCACGTGGACGATGAAGATTGAGATGCGCGGGTTCGCGCCGCTCTCCCGCGAGGTGGATGTCGTCGCTGGTGCACAGGCAGCGGTGTGGGAACTGGCGCTCCTCTCCTTCGAAGAGATCACCAAGGGATTGCCGCCGCCGGTCAGTCAGGCCGCCCCGGCAGCATCGGCCGCACCAGCGGGCAACAACACCATTCGCGCGCAGGGTGGCCGCGGCACAGTCACGGCCGCACCGCCCGGCCAGGGATTTCAACGCGCCGGCGTCACCGCACCGGCGCGTCCTGCGGCAGCGGCGCCTGCGGGCGCACCTCCCGCAGCGGAGCAGCCGCCGGCAGACGCCAACGCCGCCAACGACGGCTTCCTCGTGAACGGCAGCGTGAACAACGGCGCGGCGTCACCGTTTGCGCAGTTCGCCGCGTTCGGCAACAACCGGCGCAGGCCGGGCGCGCTTTACAACGCGCAGTTCGGCGTCACGGCCAGCAGTTCGGCGTGGGACGCCAAGAGCTACTCGCTCACCGGACAGCAGACGGCCGTGCCCGACTACCACAACTTGCAGTTCGTTGGCATGTTCCAGGGACCGCTGCGTATTCCGCGCCTGCTGCCCAACCGCGGACCGAACCTGTTCCTCGGCTATCAGCGGTCGACCGACGACAGAGCGACGACGGCGTCGCAGCGCATGCCGACCGGCCTCGAGCGTAACGGCGACTTCTCCCAGACCGTGGACGGACTTGGACGGCCGATCACGGTCACCGATCCACTCACCGGCCAGCCGTTCGCGAACAACACCATCCCGCGCGATCGCATCAGCCCGGAGGCAGCGGCGCTGCTCGGCTACTACCCACGGCCGACACTGGCCTCCAACGTGGGCTACAACTACCAGGCGCCGATTCTCTCAGCGATACGGACCGACAGCTTCCAGTCGCGGGTCACGCAGGTCGTCAATCAGCGGAATCAGATCTTCGGGACCGGGTCGTACTTGCGGAGCACGGTCGAATGCGACCTCGCTGTTCGCCTTTGTCGATCGGACGCAGACCGCGAATACCGACGTCGCGGTGAACTGGAACCGCCGCGTCTCGCAGTTCCTGCAGATGCGAACTCGCTACCAGTTCACGAAACAGTCCACAACCGTCACGCCGTTCTTTGCCAACCGCGTCAACGTGTCTGGCGAGGCAGGAATCACCGGCAACAACCAGGATCCCATCAACTGGGGGCCACCGTCGTTATCCTTCTCGAGCGTCGGCGGACTCTCGGACGGACTGCCACAACAATCCGACGTGATGACCCACACCGCCGGCGCCGAGGTCTTCCTCTTCCGCGGACGGCACAACTTCACCATCGGCGGCGACGTCCGTCGTCATCAGATCGACATTCTGTCGCAGCAGAACCCGCGCGGCTCGTTCGCGTTCACCGGCGCCGCGACCGGGCACGATTTCGCCGACTTCCTCCTCGGCACGCCGACGACGGCGGCGATTGCGTTCGGCAACGCCGACAAATACTTCCGCGGCTTCTCGTACGACGCGTACATCACCGACGACTGGCGCATCGGACCGTCCTTCACGGTGACGGCCGGTGTGCGTTGGGAATACGAGGCGCCGCTGACCGAGTCGCAGTCGCGCCTGGTGAATCTCGACGTCGCCTCCGACTTCACGGCAGCGCAGCCGGTGCTGTCATCGAACCCGACCGGCGCGGTGACGGGCGAGACGTATGCGAGCTCGCTGATGCAGCCGGACAAGGGTGGCATTCAGCCTCGGCTGGCCCTCGCCTGGCGTCCGATTCCCGGCTCGTCGCTCGTGGTGCGCGCCGCGCTACGGCGTCTATCGAAATACCAACGTGTATCAGTCGATCACGACGCTGCTCGCGCAGCAGCCGCCGCTCTCGACGTCGTTCAGCATCGCCAACAGCGCGGCGAATCCGCTGACGCTGGCCCGCGGATTCGTGGCACCGACAACCGGTCTCGGGAATACGTTCGCGGTCGATCCCGAACTTCACGATTGGCGCGTCGCACAACTGGCAGGCGTCGGTGCAGCGCGATCTGCCGGCATCGCTGACCGTGAACGCGACGTATCTCGGCACCAGAGGCACGAACCTCATTCAGGAATTCCTGCCGAACACGTATCCGGCCGGCACGGTGAATCCGTGCCCGACGTGCCCGGCGGGATTCGTCTACCTCACCTCGAACGGCAGCTCGTCGCGCCATGCCGGACAGCTGCAGGTCCGCCGCCGCCTGCGCAATGGCTTGACGGCGTCGGTGCAGTACACGCTGGCGAAAGCCGAAGACGATGCGGCATCGTTCCAGGGCGCGAATCTGAGCGGCTCGGCGTTCGCGCAGAACTGGCTCGACCTCGACGCGGAGTGGGGACCCTCGTCATTCGACCAGCGGCATCAGGTGACTGCCAGCTTCCAGTACACGACCGGCGTCGGCGTCGCCGGCGGCGCGCTGGTGGACGGCTGGCGCGGCGCGCTCTTCAAGAACTGGACGTTGACCGGACAGGTGACCACCGGCAGCGGCCTGCCGCTGACACCGTACTATCTCGCGGCGGTTCCCGGCACCGGCTACACCGGCGCGATTCGAGCCTCGTTGACCGGCGCGTCCACCGATGCCCCGGACGGGTACTACTTGAACTCGGCGGCGTACACCGCGCCCGCGCCAGGCACCTGGGGCAACGCCGGACGCAACTCGGCACGCGGACCGGCGCAGTTCGGATTCAACGCCGGCATCACGCGGACGTTCCCGTGGGGAAGCCGGCTCAACCTCGACTACCGTATCGACGCGACCAACGTGCTCAACACCGTGACGTATTCACGGCGTGAACACGTTGATCGGCAACACGCAGTTCGGTCTGCCGAACGCGGCGAACGAGATGCGGCGGATCCAAACCAGCCTGAGAATGAGGTGGTGATGCGCAGGTCGCTGAGACAACGTAGCTTGGGCGCCGGAGTGCGCAGCGCGAAGCTGGCAGTGCACGCACTGGCGTGCGCGGTGACGATTGCGGCTCTTGTCGTGCGCGGTGACGCGCAGCAGCAACAGCCGCAGACGCAGACACCGCAGGCGACATTCCGCACGACCACGCGGCTGATCGTGCAGTCGGTGTTCGTCAAGGACAAGGAGGGCAAGCCGATCGAAGGCCTCACCGCCAAGGACTTCGTGATCACCGAAGACGGCCAGCCGCAGGACATCGCGTTCGTCGAGTACCAGCGTCTCGCGACCGAGGTCCCCGCGCAAGCCGCCGACCCGCAGGCTCCGGTTCCGCTGACCGCGAAGCCGGCCACCACCGCCACGACGGTCGCGCCGGCGGTGCAGACAGGGATCTCGTCGCCGCCGTCCGGCGACATCCGCTATCAGGACAAGCGGCTGATCGTTCTCTACTTCGACGGGTCGAACATGCCGCCGGGCGATTCGATCCGCGCCTACACCAACGCGCTGAAGTACATCAACACGCAGATGACCCGATCGGACCTGGTGGCCATCATGGCCTTCCAGAACGGCGCCGTCTCCGTGAAGAACGACTTCACCGACGACAAGGAGAAGCTGCGCGAGGTCATCGGCATCCTGATCTACGGCGACGATCAGAACAACGACGGCATTCCCGATCATCCAGAGGGCACAGCCTTCGGGCAGAACGACGCCGAGTTCAACATCTTCAACACCGACCGCCAGCTCGCCGCGCTGCAGACCGCGGTCAACATGCTGAAGGGCCTGCCCGAGCAGAAGACGCTGCTCTACTTCGCCAGCGGCATGCGTCTCAACGGCGCCGACAACCAGGCCCAGCTGCGCGCGACGATCAACGCCGCGATTCGCGCCAACGTGACGCTCAACCCGATCGACGCGCGCGGCCTGGTCGCGATGCCGCCGCTCGGCGACGCCACCCAGCGGTCACCGGGCGGCCTCGCCATGTTCACCGGCGGCGTGGCCAACCAGATGATGAACAATTTCCAGCGCTCGCAGGACACGCTCTACGCGCTGGCCAAGGACACCGGCGGCAAGGCGATGTTCGACTACAACGACCTGTCGCTCGGCATCGTGCAGGCCACGCAGGCGGTGACCAGCTACTACATCATCGGCTACTACAGCACGCACCTCGCGACAGACGGCAAGTACCGCCGCGTCAAGGTGAGCCTGAACAATCCGCAGTACGCATCGGCCGACCTCACCTTCCGCCAGGGCTACTACGGCGACAAGGCGTTCGGCGAATTTCTCGGCGTCCGACAAGGAGCGTCAGCTCGAAGACGCGCTGATGCTCGAGAATCCGATCACCGAGATCACGATCGCGCTGGAAGTGAACTTCTTCCAGTTGAACAGCGCCGAGTACTTCGTGCCGGTGGCGGTGAAGATTCCCGGCAGCGAGCTCGCGCTCGCCAAGCGCCGCGGCGCGCTGCGGACGCTGATCGACTTCATCGGCGAGGTGAAGGACGACAACGGCTACACGATCCAGAACATGCGCGACAAGCTGGATATTCCGTTGAGCACCGAGACCGCCGAGAAGCTCGCGACCAGCCCGATTCAGTACGAGACCGGCTTCACGCTGCTGCCCGGCAAGTACGTGATCAAGCTGCTCGCCCGCGACGCCGAAACCGGGCGCATCGGCACGTATCAGGCCGCGTTCACCGTGCCGAATCTGATGCGCGAGCAGAAGCGCCTGCCGATCAGCTCAGTGGTCCTCAGCAGTCAGCGCATCCCGATGACCGACGCGCTGCTCACCGTCACAGAAAGGCGCGGCGCAGCTGACCAACCCGCTGGTGTTCGACGGGCAGAAGCTCTTCCCGAGCGTCACCCGCGTATTCAGCAAGAGCCGCGACATGTACGTCTTCCTGCAGGCGTACCAGCGCGGCGCAACGACGACGCAGCCGCTCGTCGCGTTCG
The DNA here is from genome assembly GCA_963728305.1 of uncultured Acidobacteriota bacterium. Classification (GTDB taxonomy): domain Bacteria; phylum Acidobacteriota; class Vicinamibacteria; order Vicinamibacterales; family UBA2999; genus Gp6-AA40. Next base: position 201,011 of record CAVSKE010000044.1, on the reverse strand, counting down.
TGACATTCCTCAAGGGCGATCAGAAGGTGCTCGAGACCGATCCGCTGCAGGTGATCGACGGCATCGATCCGCGATCGAAGGCAGTGCCGCTGCGCTTCAGCATCCCGCTCGACAAGCTCGAAGTGGGCCGATACGAAGCGCAGGTGACGGTGCTCGAGCCAACCGGCCAGAAGGTTGCCTTCTGGCAGGCACCGATCGCGCTGGTTCCGTAAGTGGCCGGTCCGAAAGGACCGGCCCTACGAGGCTGCGAGCCTCGGCCTTACCTCGCTGCAACGTCTGCGCGGCCGGAACCGTTGCCGGCAGCCGCTCGAGTCCGACCAGATCCCAGCCCTGTGCCGTCCGGCGGAAGTGCGTCTTGATCGCCTGCTTCCACGCCGGGAACGACTCGAGATCCGCCGAGATATCGACCTGAACGTAGCTGCCCGGAGCCGTCGGCAGTCCCGCCGGAGCGGTGAACGTTGTCGTCCGACCCTCGGTCGTCGAGAGCGGCTTGGTGTCACCCGTCACGTTGTCGAACAGCATCCACGAAGCGCGATATGTCGGCTGCCCCTCGGCGGCGCCAGCCGCGATCGCGGCGTTCTCGAAGCGTCAGGCGGCCTGACGCGTCGAGGCGAGGATTGACGATCGGATTCACCGCGTTGAGATAGAGCGCGAGGATCTTGTCGCGCCGCTTGATCAGCACGTCGCCGAGATACTTCTCCGCTTTCGGGTCGCTGTATTGCCCGGCGCGCACGGCGGCACGAATCAAATCGTCGCTGAACGCCGCCAGCCGGCGCGCGGCCCAGAATGCGTCATCGTCGCGCGCTTCCATGTACGCCGTCGTCGGCGTCTGCGGCCGCCACTTGCGCGGATCGAATTCGTCGCCTTCGAACCTGCCGACCGACGGGTAGTACTCCCTGTAGGGGATCGTCTGCCACGGGCTCAGCGCAAAGCCGAACGAGAAGAGCCGCTTCCGTGTGGCGTCGCCCTGGTAGAAGTGCTCGTAGCCGAGATCCCACTCGTGGATGCTGGTTGGCCATCCCGAACGTCGACCCGACGTCCTGCAGGTAATGCTTGACGACCATCCGGCCGTTCTCGCGACACCAGCGTGTCGAGCGTGTTGGCGGCTTTGAGGTCGGTCAGGTTCGTCCACGCGCCGAACACGCGGAGCGCGCGCAGATCGCGGCGATGCTCGTGCGGAACGACGTCATTCGGATCGTCGGGGCGTGTGCCCTGAAACAGATACCCGCCGAGGACCTTGCCGGGGAGCAGACGACCGGCGACGGCGCGATAGGTGCCGTCGGAGTTCTTCGCGACGCGCTCGAGGATGGCATTCATGTCGTCCCGGTTGAACCGCGTTCGCTTGCCTGACGGACGACGAATGGTGGCCTGTGGATCGAACTCCACATTCTTCGGATCGAAGGTCGTGAGGAACAGCTCCACCTGGTTGTAGCCGAGCGCCCAGAAGATCCGGCTGGCGACAGCGACCGCGCTGGTCGCGCCTTCGGGTAGTACGGCGGATCGAACTGGACGAACCAGGTCTCGCCTCTCGCATCCCTCGCGGTGAAGCCGGGATGCATGCCGGATGTCTTCTCGCGCGTGAGAATCCATTTCGACGGGTCCGGCGGCGCGCCGACGTTGGCGCCGCGCGTCATTTGCTCGGGTGTGATCGCTGTCGTGCCAATCCGATTGGTGAACCAGTTCGAGTCTGGCAGCTCATCGATCGTGTTGATGTTCTGCGCCCGCAGGCCCGACGGTTGTGTGATCCGCCGTGACGAACAGGTTGTAGGTCAACTCGTATATCGACCTGATGTCGTGCTCGACCACGCCAGACGCATCCTGCGATTCGGGCTCACGCGCGAGCGGGTCGTCGCTATAGAAATGCTGGCGCTGCGTCGATGCGGTGCTGCCAAGGGCGACACACCCGGCGGCCAGAATCGTCAGCCAGGTCCGTGGAAGACGTGAAAGGAATGATCGAGACATAGCAGTCACCCTAGAACGCCGCTGACGTGGCGAACACCAGGACCAGCCCCTCCGGGCTCTTCGCCAGATCGATCCGCAGCGGCGTCGAGATCGGCCCGTGGAAGCGCACGCCGAACCCGTAGTCGCGCTTCAGCCCGTCGAGATCGAGATCCGCCGTCAGCTCAGTGACCTTGCCAGCATCGAAAAAGAACGCGGTATCCAGGAAGCGATTGACCATGATGCGCCACTCAGCCTGCAAGAGCAGGCTGTTGCGATCGCGGAACCGCCAGCTGGAGTAGCCACGCAGATTGCTGCCGCCGCCCAGCGACGGGAGCATGAAATACGGGATCTCCTGATCGCCCTTCAGGAACGTCGTCTGCGCAAGCCCACGCAGCGAGATGGCCCACGTCTCGCGCAGGATCGGGAAGTGCTGCACCACTTCGTAGTCCACCTGCTGGAAGCCGAAGGCCTCGTCGTTGTCCTTGTAGTCGTGGACCGTGACGCCGTAGAAGCCTCCGCGCCGCGCGTAGTCGGCGGCCGGACGCCAGTCGAGGCCAACGGTGCCCTGTGTATGCAGGTAGGTGATCCGGCTGTCGAGGCCCGGTAGCGTCGCCGGGGTGTAGACCGTGTCGACAGACGGCGCCAGCCCCTCACCCGCCTGCTCGGTCAACTCCGAGAGCTCGACGCCGCCACGCAGCAGCAGCAGCCGTCGTGTCGGCCGGATCGACATCGTCGCCGACCCGTGCCACTGCTGGAACCCGAAATTCGCCCGGTCGTCCTTCTGCGAATCGGTGCCCGTGCCGTAAAACCCGACCTGCGTGGCTTCGCGAAATCCAGCCAGAAGGGAGAGCGACCCACGGCGATGGAAGATCCGCGGCGCCGCGAACTCGATTTCCGCCCGTTTGTAATTGCGGATCGAGTAGCTGCCGCGCACGTCGATCAGGCTGTACGAACTCACGGGATGCATGTAGCCGACGCCCGCAGCGAAGCCGCCGCCTCTGTAGGCGTTCTCGAAGAAAGGGTGCCAATGCAGGCCGCCATTGACCGTGATGTCCTCGACCTTGTTCATGATCCGCTCACCCTTGCTGACGGGGTAAGGGCGAAGGGTCTTGACCTTCTCGGCCTGGGCCTGCTCGATCAATCCGGTACGGCTCGGCTCCTGTGCCTGCGCTGCCACTGCCCAGTTGGATCCAAGCCAGGCGGCCGCGCAGGCGAGCAGGGTAACGACTCGACAGATATGCATCGTTTTGTAGAGGTGAAAAAACCACTCTACCGTACGGAGCGGCAGTGTCCAACAGCGGCGCCGGAGGACACGTCGTAGTGTCCGGCTTGAGCCGGACGACAAGGCGGCCGTCAGCCGGGTCACTCGGCTGTAACCTGCGCGATCTGCCAGCGATCAGAGACACGCTCGAGCGCAAACGACCACGACATCCGGCGCACACGCGGCACCTGATCGCCGACCCGCCGCACATAACGGATCTCCCCCACGCACCGCGCCCGCGCCCGGACGCCGGCGATGTCGTAGTCGCAGGAGTCGAACTGGACATCCTGCTGCGCGAGCGTGCTGAAGGCACGGCTGAGCGCGCGTGTATCCACGTGCGGCCAGACCACCGCGGCCGACGGCGCATCGAGACGACCGTACGCGTCGCGATACGCTTCGAGCACGCGCTCAATCAACGATCTGTCGCTCGGTGGCACAATCACGGCCGCCACGGCGCGCGGCGCCTCTGCCGCTGGTTCGCTTCGCATCTCCACCGGCGCTGCCACGATCGGGCTCTCGGTCGCGGCAGACGAGGGCGCCACCGGCCGGACGCTGACGTCCGGCGACGGCGCAGGTACTGAAACGGAGCCTTCTCGCGACGCCGGCGAGCGCGGTGATGGTGTCGCCGGTGGCACCGCTCGCGGCACGGCCGCGGCACGCGGCGTCGCGCGCGAGTCCACGGCGGGCACCGGTTCGATAGCGGGCTGGGCGATGGGCTGCGCCGGGGCCGATGCAGACGGCGGCGCGGCCGGCGCGCGCGGCGCCTGTACCGGCACGTCAGTGGACACGCTCGCCGGCCCGGCGCGGCGATCGACGAATCGATTCGTCAGCACCGCCAACCCCAGAATCACCACGATCACGACGGACGTTTTGGCGAATTCACCGCGCTGGCCGCGTCGCCAGACGTCGAGCGCACCGGCGGCAATTGCTGGAAGAGCCGCCGGCTGGCTGACCTCTACTGCCGCATCGTCGGCGGTCTCGATCTGGCTGACCTCTTCGGTCGCGAAGCAATCGAGGCCATCGGCCTCCACATCGAGCGCAGGCTTCCGAACGGATCCCGTTGGGTCGTCACTCACTTCGTCACCCATCAACGTTCGAATGCGTAGTCGAACGAGATCGCCGGAGTCACGCGCGAGCGCAGGCCGGCATCGGTCACGCGAAACAAGAGGTTCGTGTTCACCAACCAGCTGCCACTGAGATTCCAACGTGCGCCGGCGACCATGAAGGTCGAGTGAATGCCCGGCTCGAGCGACAACCAGCGCATGGTTTCCACGCCTGGCAGCAACGGGTGCGGCTGATACACGTCGCTGACCCGGCTGAGTTCGGCGAGCCAGCGCCCCATAACTTCGCCGACGATGGTCACTCGTGGCGTCGGTGCCAGCGTTGTCGCCGCGCCCCAGAACACCTCGCGAGACAGTCCGCCGAGACCGATCCCGCCGTTGACGTTGACCGCGAGGTGGCCTTCCTCCCACGAACCGATGCCGACAAATCGTCCGGCCACATCACCGGCGCCCAGCAGATCTTCCTGACGGCCGGTCGGCAGTCGCAGATCCGCGCCGATCGACGCGCCGCGCAACGGACTTCCGAGAAGCAGATATCGCCCGTTCATCGTCATGTCGCCAAGTCCGGTCGCCGAGCCAGCCTGCGACGATTGCAGCGCAGTCACACCGTTGACAGTTCGGTCGCGGCGACCGCTGAATCGCACAGTCGAAACCGGAACCGCAACGCCGACAGAGAGCCGATCGGTGACGCCGTAGCTGGCAAACGGCGTCGTCGTCTGGGATTCCAGCTCGAGATCCAGCGTGTCGACGCTGAACGGCTGCAGTGAGCCGCTCACTCGCGCCGCATTCGTCGGGAACGTGCCCTCACGAAGATCCGCTCCCTGTAGCGACGAGAATCGCGAGAACTGAAAGCTGACTCCCACCGACATCTGGCCACGGCTGTTGCGCAGCACGCGCTCGGTAAAGAACGGACCGAACCCGTCACTTGCGCGCTCCACCAACCCGAGCTCTCGATTCAATCGGTACACGAACCCGCCGGACGACGAGGCCACAGGCAGCGTGGCGAGTTCAACGCCGAACAGACCGGCAACGGTGGCGAACGTCTGGTTCGCCGCTTCGATGTCAGGAACGAAATCACTGACCGCACGCTGCTCCGTGAGCAGCGCCGATAATTGGCTGCCGACTGATTGCGCGTGAGCCGATGACGTGAAGACCGAAAGAACCGCGAAGAGTGGAAGGAAAAATGGGGCGAGACGTTTCCGCACGATGCCTCTCCTTGAGCGAACGTGTAAAACTCAAGACTCTGGCGCGGCACACGCCGGCTCAGGGAGGCGTCGGGAACCGGTGCAAGACCTCAACCAAACAGCCGACGCTTAAATTCAATGGACTATTGAGAGTGGCTGTGCCGTGAGTCTGCCCAAGCGAAGCCTTAGGTCGCGCTCTACTGGCTGAGCGGAACGAGCTGGGCGATCAGTGGCAATGCCGGTCACGACCGGCTGCGGGTGGGAGCCTGATCGCGTGGGGTTTAGGTAATGTCGGCTTCGGTAAGGCCTACGTTGCGCAGGGTGCCTCGGCGGCACCATTCAGCCAGTTCAAGGTGGCCTGCCTTGGCTTCGGCGCGGGTGCAGTGCTGAACCACTTCGCCATCCAGAATTCCACCGAACACGCGGGATTCGAAGAGCTTGGGAACTGAGTCAGGGCCCAAAACGTCATCGACTCCATTGAACGTCGTCAGAACGGTGATGTCCGGCGCCACGATCGAGCGGGCAATGCTGCGATCGGCACGGGCGAACCACCGCGACCATGCCTCGATGTCGCACTCGCGAACGGGTTCGCCTTGTTCATTGAGCACGAAATACAGTTCCATCGGCTTCCATATCGGCAAGCTGAAGCCAGCAGGTTAGACCCTGTCCCGCCTGAGCCCGAATGGGCGGGCCTGTCCGCCGTAGCCTTGGCGCAAGCACGGACCTGTCGCCGTAGCCTCGGCGAAGGCGGATGCACACTATCGCACTAGCTGTCCTGAGGCATTCGCACCGATACTCCTCTTATGGCCACGAACCACAAATGGGCGGCTCGCCTGCCGGGCCTCGCCGTCGTCCTCGCGCTGACCTTCTCGACGACCTCTGCCGCCCAGACAGCGGCCGCAGGCAAGAGCTTTTTATGGAAAGTCCATGCCGGGTCGAAGGTGCTCTATCTGGCGGGATCGGTCCACGCGCTCGGCGCTGATTCGTATCCACTCTCGGCCGCGTACGAGAATGCGTTCAACGCCGCGGGCACCCTGGTTGAAGAGATCAATCTCGCCGAAGCGGAACAGCTCGCTGCCGCGCCGATTCTGCTCGCCAAAGGCCTCTACACCGATGGCCGGACGTTCGAGAGCGCCGTCGGCAAAGACACCGCCACGCTGGTGGCAACCCGCTTGAAGGGCACTGGTATCCCGATCGAAATGATCCGGACGATGAAGCCGTGGATGGTGATGCTGTTGATTACCGTCTTCGAAGCCCAGAAGGCGGGGCTCGATGCCGCGCTCGGATTGGACAAGTACTTCTTCGACAAGGCGAGAACCGCGGGGAAACCGGTACTGGCGCTCGAAACGGCGGAGTCGCAGATCGATCGCTTCGACAAGATGCCGGAGTCGCTGCAGGAGCAGATGCTGCGCAGCACGCTGAGCGAACTCGAGGTGCAGCGGAACAGCGTCGCAGCGATGATCGGCGCCTGGCGCAGCGGCGATGCCGCGGCGCTCGAGAAGATGGCGCTCAGTTCATTCGAGGGCTATCGCGGCGCCTACACGTCGCTGATCGTCGAGCGCAACAACAACTGGGTGCCGCAGATCGAAGCGTGCATGGCGAAGCCGCAGCCGTGCTTCGTCGTCGTCGGCGCCGCTCACCTGGTCGGCCCCGATGGATTGCTCACGCTGCTGAAGAACAAGGGCTATCAGCTCGAACAACAATAGTCGTTCGAACGTCTCGAACGACCCGCACGACCCGAACGATTATCGTTTGTAGTCACTCTCGCCGACCGCTTCCATCCAGTTCGTCGTGCCGAAGCTCAGTGAGATCTGCGTGATGCCCTTCCCGTTCGGCATCGCACCGTGCCAGTGCTCGACGCCGGCCGCGACGTGGAACGTTGCGCCCTGCTCGACGTCGCGCGCCGCCTTGCCGCGCTCCTGCACCCGAAGCCGGCCTTCTTCCACAAAGATCACCTGACCACCTTCGTGGCTGTGCCACTTGGTGCGCGCGCCGGGATCGAAGCGATAGCGGTTGGTGCGGATGTCAGCGGAACTCCGCGGTGTGACGGTGCCAGTGAAGTTGGCTGGATTGAACGTCTGCGCGGGAGGCGCCGTCGCACTTTGCTGCGGCGACGACGCCTGCTGAGCTGCATGCACCCAGACGCTTGTCATTCCGAGTCCGACGATTCCGAAGAGCACGAGTGAGCGGCGCATGTCTCGATCCTCCTCATCCGTAACCTGAATTTCTGTTCGAAACCTCTGCGGTCCGCGTTATTGTCCCATGACCGCCCCACAGTAAGGAGGGGTTCGCGATGGCGCTCTACGCATTCGATGGGACCGGCAACGAGGATCAGGTCGACGACGTCGTTCGACAGCAACGTCTGCGATTTCTTTCAGGCGTATGAGGATCCGCTGAAGAACGACGACCCTTCGAAGGAGCGCGGCAGCCTGTATCAGAAAGGCATCGGCCAGCTCGCCCAGACGCCTTTCGGTGACGCGCTGGCGAGCACGTTCGGCTTCGGTGGTCACAAGCGCGTGCGCCGGGCGATGGATCGACTGGAAGACAACATCCAGTCCGGCGATGCCAAAGTCGATATCGTCGGTTTCAGCCGCGGCGCCGCACTGGCGATCTCGTTCGCCAACGAAATCGCCGAGCACATGCCGGGGCGGTCGGTCCGCTTCATCGGCGTCTGGGACATCGTCGGTCAGTTCGGCGCGCCTGGTGAGCACATCAACGCCGGCCACAATCTCGCCTTTCCTCCCAATGTGGAACACTGCTTCCACGCAATGGCGCTCGATGAAAGCCGGCTGTTCTTTCCCCTGACACGTCTCGGCAGGGGGCGCAACACCTCGTCGAAGCTGCAGGAAGTGTGGTTCCGCGGCGTCCACTCAGACATCGGCGGCGGCAACGGCAACCGCGGCCTGAACTGGATCGCACTGAACTGGATGTATGCGGCCGCGAAACGCTGCGGCCTGCCGATGAACGATGCGGCGATCGCCAAGAACCTGCGCGACAAGGCCCTCGCCCAGCAGATCAGCGCACACAAGGTCGACGCCGGCCGCGTGCGGCTGATTCTCGAGCAGGACCTGCTGCATTCGACCGTGCAGCTGACGGCCGGCATCACCGGCCGGCCGCACAACAACCCGACGTTCGCGTGCGCCCGCATCGGCGATGACGACGTCATCGTCGACGTGGCAGGTGCGTAGCTGGTTGGTGGTGGGTGGTTCGTGGTTGGTAGTTCGTGGTTGTTGATGAGCGGCAGTTCGCCATCGACCACGAGCCACCAACCACGAACCACTAACCACTAACCAGCGAGGGCCCTCAGGGCGCAGTGCCGGGTTTCCGGGTACAGTAACCGGTCGATGACGCTTCGCGCCGGCGCCGCCCTCGTTCTGAGCGCGGCGCTCGCTCTCTCGCTCACTCCCGCACACGCGCAGCCGCTCGATCAGCTGCGGGTGATCGCACCAGCCGCGCCCGGCGGCGGCTGGGATCAGACGGCGCGCGTGATGCAACAGGCGTTGCAGCGCGAGGGTCTCGTGCGTCTGGCGCCGGTCGAGAACATTCCGGGGGCAGCCGGAACGATCGGGCTCGCGCGCTTCATCGGCGCCGAGCGTGGACGCGGTGACGTGCTGCTGGTCTCCGGGCTGATCATGCTCGGCGGCATCGTCACCCACCAGTCTCCGGTGACACTGCGCGACGTCGTGCCGATCGCGCGGCTCACCGGCGAATACGAAGTGATCGCCGTGCCGGCGGCGTCGCCGCTGCGGTCGCTGCAGGATCTGCTGAGCGCGTTCAAGGCACAGCCGGGATCGATCTCGTGGGGCGGCGGGTCGGCAGGCGGTAGCGATCAGATCCTCGCCGGTCTGGTCGCCGACGCGGTCGGCGTCGATCCGAAGCGCGTGAACTACATCGCGTTTTCGGGCGGTGGCGAGTCGATGTCGGCCATCCTCGGCGGCACCGTCTCGGTTGGTATCAACGGCTTCGCCGAGTTTGCCCCGCAGCTCGAGGCGGGCACGCTGCGCGCGCTGGCGATTTCGAGCGACGAACGGCTGCCCGGCGTGGACATTCCAACCTTGCGCGAGCAGGGCGTGAACGTCGAGTTCGAGAACTGGCGCTCGCTGGTCGCTCCGCCTGGCATCACTCCCGACAGACCGCGCGCGCCTCGAAGTGGTCGCGCGTGCGATGGTGCAGTCCGCGACGTGGCGCGAATCGCTGGCGCGCTACCGCTGGCTGGATCGCTATCTCGATGGCGATGAGTTCGCGCGCTTCGTTGACGCGGAAGAGACACGCGTGCGCGCGATCTTGAAAAAGCTCGGGACCGGCGCGACTGAGGCGAGCTCGTTCATTCCATCCGGGGCATATCCACGCCTGGTGCTCATCGGCCTGGGGCTCTTCGGAATCGCCGCATTGATCAACATCCGGCTTGGGCGACATCGCCCGAGCGACGGCGGCCAGGGAGCATCGCGTGGAGGTTCATCGTCCGCTGGCGCCGCTCCTGTGGCTTTCGTCGCCGCCGGCGCTGTCCTGTATCTGCGTGCTGGCCGAGCGCGCCGGATTCGTGATTGCCGCGAGCCTGCTGTTCTGGTGCACGGCGCGCGCCTTCGACGATCGTCATCCCGTTCGCGACGGCATCGCGGCGCTGGCGATTTCGCTGACCTCCTACGTCCTGTTTGCGCGGGTGTTGCAGCTCTCGCTGCCATGAACACGCTGGAACTGCTCCGCGCCGGGTTTGCGAGCGCGCTGACGTGGCCGCACCTGGGATGGGCGTTCGCCGGAGTCACGCTGGGCACGGCCGTGGGCGTGCTGCCCGGCATCGGGCCGGCACTGACCGTGGCGTTGCTGCTGCCCGTCACCTTCACGCTCGATCCGATCAGCGCGTTCATCATGTTCGGCGGCATCTACTACGGCGCCATGTACGGCGGCTCGACGACGAGCATTCTGCTCAATACGCCGGGTGAGACGGCATCGATCGCGACGGCGATTGACGGCCACGCGATGGCTCGACAGGGGCGCGGAGCCGCGGCTCTCACAACGGCCGCACTCGGATCGTTCGTCGCAGGCACGCTCGCGACGATCGCGCTCACCTTCTTTTCACCGCTCCTGGCCAGCGTCGCGCTGCGATTCGGGCCGGCCGAGTACTTTGCGCTGTCGATGGTGGCGTTCGCCGCGGTAGCCGCGCTGCTCGGCGGATCGCTCGTACATGGACTGTTCAGTCTGTTTCTCGGGCTGGCGCTCGGCCTGATCGGGATCGATCAGCTCACCGGCGACGCGCGCTTCTCCTTCGGCATCCCGCAATTGCTCGATGGGATCGACGTGCTCATTCTCGTCATCGGCCTGTTCGCCGTCGGGGAAACGCTGTACCAGGCGTGGCGCTACGGGCGTCAGGAATTCGAAGCGGTGCCGGTGCGCGGCTTCGTCGGGATGAGCCGCGAGGACTGGAAGCGCTCCTGGAAGCCGTGGCTCCGCGGCACCGCGATCGGATTTCCGCTCGGCGTGCTGCCGATCGGCGGATCGGTCATCCCCACCTTCCTCTCCTACACCACCGAGAAGCGGCTGAGCGATCGGCCGGAGCAATTCGGCCACGGTGCGATCGAAGGCGTTGCTGGACCGGAGGCGGCGAACAATGCGGCCGCCGCCGGCGTACTCGTCCCGCTGCTGACGCTGGGACTTCCGTCCTCTGCCACGGCGGCCGTGCTGCTCGCGGCCTTCCAGCAGTACGGCCTGCAGCCTGGACCGCTGCTCTTCTCGTCGCGGCCCGATCTGGTGTGGACGCTGGTCGCCAGCCTTTACATCGGCAACGTGATGCTGCTCGTGCTCAACCTGCCGCTGGTCGGCCTCTGGGCACGGGTCATGCTGGTCCCGCGGCCGCTGCTCTTTGGCGGCATCCTGGTGCTCGCGTCGCTGGGTGCCTACAGTCTCAACCGTTCCATGCTGGATCTCACGCTGCTGTACGTCGTCGGCACGGTCGGCTGGCTGATGCGCGTCTACGACATCCCGCTCGTGCCCGCGGTGCTCGGGCTCGTACTCGGGCCGCTGGCGGAACTGCAGTTCCGGCGCGCCGTCGCCATCAGCGAAGGCGACCTCTCGGTGTTCGTCACCCGGCCGATCTGTCTCGCGTTCCTGCTCGTCGCCTGCGCCACGCTCGTCGGGCCGTGGCTGGTGAAGCGCCGCCAATGATCGAGGGTCCCGACTACGACGTCGTCGTGGTGGGTGGCGGCAACGCCGCGTTGTGTGCGGCGCTCACCGCACGCGAGGCGGGCGCGCGCGTCGTGGTCATCGAACGCGCACCGCGCGAGTTCCGCGGCGGCAACAGCCGGCACACGCGCAACCTGCGTTGCGCGCACGATGCACCCACCGCCGTGCTCACCGGGTCGTACTCCGAGGACGAGTTCTACGCCGACCTGCTGAGGGTCAACGCCAACGAGACCGACGAATCGCTCGCCCGCCTGCTAATCTGCCGTTCGAAGACGTGCACCGAGTGGATGGCACGTTACGGCGTCCGCTTTCAGTCCGCCTTGCGCGGTACGCTGCATCTGGCACGGACCAACGCGTTCTTTCTCGGCGGCGGCAAAGCGGTGATGAACGCCTACTACGCCGCAGCGGCGCGGATGGGCATCGATGTGCTCTACGACGCGGAGGTCGTCTCGATCGACGTGCGCGAATGTAGTGTCCGCCTTCAGGCGGACCAGGGTACCCGCATGATCCGCGGCAAGACTCTCGTGCTCGCCAGCGGCGGCTTCGAATCAAATCTTGCGTGGCTGAAGGACGCCTGGGGCGACGCCGCCGACAACTTCATCGTTCGCGGCACGCCGTACAACACCGGCACTCCTCTGCGCGCGCTGCTCGACGCCGGCGCACAGCCAATCGGCGATCCGCGCGAGTGCCACGCCATCGCCGTCGATGCCCGCGCGCCAAAGTTCGACGGCGGCATCGTCACGCGGCTCGATTGCATTCCGCTCGGCATCGTCGTCAATCAGCTGGGCGAGCGCTTCGCTGATGAAGGCGAAGACCTGTGGCCCAGGCGTTACGCGAGCTGGGGCACCCTCGTCGCGCGGCAGCCCGGACAACAGGCGTATTGCCTGGTCGATGCGAAGGTCGCCGACCGGTTCATGCCGTCGGTGTTTCCTCCGATCGTCGCCGGCTCGATTCCGGAACTGGCGACGCGACTGGGACTTCCCGCCGATCCTGTGAGTGCAACGGTCGCGCAGTTCAACAGCGCGGTGCAACCGGGCGCATTCGATCTCGAGCGGCTCGACGACTGCCGCACGCACGGGCTCACGCCTGACAAGAGCCACTGGGCGCAGCGGCTCGATACGCCACCATATTGGGGATATCCGCTCAGACCGGGCATCACGTTCACCTATCTCGGCCTGCGCGTTGACGAGACGATGCGGGTGATGACGACCAGCGGTGCGCCGATGCCGAATGTGTATGCGGCCGGCGAGATCATGGCCGGCAACGTTCTTCGCCGCGGATACATTGCCGGTATCGGCATGACCATCGGCACCGTGTTCGGCCGTCTCGCCGGAGAAAGTGCAGCTCGTGCCATCCGTTGACCTGACACAGCATGGCGCGCACGTGATGACCGTGTGCAACGCGTGCCGCTACTGCGAGCAGTACTGCCCCGTCTTCCCGGCGATGGAAGAGCGGCGGACGTTCGCGAAGGTCGACCTCGCGTTCCTCGCCAACCTCTGTCACAACTGCGGCGAGTGTCTCTATGCGTGCCAGTACGCGCCGCCGCACGAGTTCGGCATCAACGTGCCGAAGACGCTGGCACAGATACGCGTGCAGTCATATCAGGACTACGCGTGGCCACGCGCGCTGGCTGTCGCGTTCACGCGGCACAATCTGCTCACCGGGATCGCACTCGCTGCGACGTTCAGCGTCGTGCTCGCACTGAGCGCGCAGAATCTGTCGCACACCAATGGCTCGGGCAACTTCTACGCCATCGTGTCTCACAACGTGATGGTGACCGTGTTCGGTAGCGTTTTCCTGTTCTCGGTCGCCGCCATGGCCGTCGGCGTGATCAAATTCCTCTACGACATTCAGCAAAACCGTCGCGAGCCGGCCTGGGGTCTGACCCGGGGTCAGACCCCGCCCCAATTCGAGACGCAGGGCCGGGCACCAGCTCTGATTCGAGACATCTTTACGCTTCGCCACCTGCACGCGAGCGGCGCTGATTGCGTCTCGGCAGAAGAACACCGCTCGCCGTGGCGGCGATGGCTGCATCACTGCACCTTCTACGGCTTCCTCCTCTGCTTCGCCTCGACGACGGTCGCCGCGATCTATGACAACGTGTTCGGCTGGCGAGCGCCGTACGACTACGCAAGCCTGCCGGTCGTCCTCGGAACAGCTGGCGGACTGGGCCTGCTCGTTGGATCGCTCGGACTCTGGATTCTGCGTCGCCGGCGCGACCCCGCGCTCACCGACGAGGCGCAGCACGGACTGGACGAATCGTTCATCGCGCTGCTCTTTCTCACGACGCTGACCGGCCTCGCGCTGCTCGTGCTGCGTCACGAACCCGTCATGCCGTGGCTGCTCGTCGTCCATCTCGGAGCCGTGCTCGCGCTGTTTGTCACGCTGCCGTACGGCAAGTTCGTGCACGGGCTGTATCGAGCTGCCGCGTTGCTCGTGAGCGGTCGCACTGTCCGGCTCTAGCCGGGCATCCTCACGTTACAATCCACCCCATGCGCAAGCTGCTGACGCTCGTCGCCCTCCTCATTGCGACCACATCGACGATGTCGGCCGACTGGAGTCCCGACCTCGCCGCGCGGTATCTCGACGGCCGTCAGAAGGAATGGTTCTCCTGGAAACCGGCGATGTCGGCCGACGGACCGTGTGTCTCGTGCCACACCGGGATGACGTATCTGCTCGCCCGCCCTGCGCTGCGCACACGACTCAAGGAAAGCGCGCCGACGATGTACGAAGTCGGCTTGCTTGATCGTCTGCGCGCGAAGGTCGGCGAGAAGCCCACTGGCGCGCTGCAAGGCGTCGAGACGATCTTCACCGCGATGTTCCTCAGCCGCGAAGACGCGATGAAGACGATGAGCGCTCATTCGCAGAAGGCATTCGATCAGCTCTGGTCGCTGCAAGGCACCGACGGCCCGTCGAAAGGCGGATGGCGATGGTACGCGGCAAATCTCGATCCGTGGGAAAACGGCGAGTCAGGCCGCTATGGCGCTGCGCTGGCCGCGGTCGCGCTCATGCAAACGCCGGCGGAGTATCGCAACACGCACCACGGTGCGCGAACAGACAGCTGCTCTGACCGCGTATCTCATGGACTCGGTCGGCTCGCGGCGTCTGCACGACCGGCTCGCCCTGTTGCTGGCGCCGTCGTTCATTTCTGACGCGCTAAAGCAGTCGATTACCGCCGACGCGCTCGGCAAACAGCAGGCGGACGGCGGCTGGACGATCGACTCGCTCGGCCCATGGATGGCGCACGCAGATGCGCCGTCGGCAACCGGCACCAACGCCTACGCGACGGCGTTCACGACATTCGCGCTGCTGCGTGGCGGCGTACCCGCCATCCGACCCGACACTCGGTAAAGCCCTGGCCTGGCTGCAATCGCATCAGGATCCGGCAACCGGCGCGTGGGCCGCGACGTCGATGAACAAGCGCTACCCGGATGGATCGATGGAGTCGCGCTTCATGCAGGACGCCGCCACGGCCTTCGCGTCGCTGGCGTTGATTGAAGCAGGACGATAGAGCAGGCGACGACCGCCCGTACCCGTAGGCCGGGTCCTGCTCTTCGGACCGGCGTCAGAACAGAAACAGGCTCGCCAGGCCGAGGAACAGAAAGAACCCCATCGCATCTGTCACGAACGTCAGCAGCACGCTCGACCCGTACGCCGGATCGCGGCCGGTCGCATGCAGACCGAGTGGAATCGCCACGCCCACGAACCCGGCGACGACGAGATTCAAGACGACGGCGGTTGTCATCACGACACCGAGCGCCACATTCGAATACAGCGCATACGCGACAAGGCCGACGACGACGCCCCAGACCGACCCGTTGAGCAGGCTGACGAGCAGCTCTTTGTTCAACACCCGCCACGCGCCCGACGGCTTCACCTGATCGACCGCCAGCGCGCGAATCATGATCGCCATCGTCTGATTGCCGGTGTTGCCGCCGATGCTGGCGACAATGGGCATCAACGTCGCCAGCGCCGAGAGTCCGGTGATCGCCCCTTCGAAGCGGCCGATCACCCGCGACGCCGCGAACGCCGTCACCAGGTTCACGGCGAGCCACGGCCAGCGGTTGCGCGCGCTGTCCCACGGACCGGCAAAGAGGTCTTCGTCGCGGGTCAGACCCGCCCGCTTCAACGCACGCAGATCGGCTTCCTCTCGCGCCAGGTCCATCACCGTGTCGACGGTCAAGCGTCCGACCAGCTTGCCGCGATCGTCGACTACCGGCGCGGACACCAGGTCGTAGCGCTCGAAGGCCTTCACCGCCTGGTGCACGTGCTCGGCAGGCTCGAACGTGACCGTATCCGGCGCGACCGCGCCGATGACCGGCGACAAAGGATCTTTGAGCAGCAGCGTCGGCAGCGGGATCGAGCCCCGGAATACGTGACGTGAGTCGACCACGAACACGCGATCGGTCTGCGGTGGCAGCTCGCCCAGCCGGCGCAGCTGTTCGATCGCCTGCTGGACGGTGCTGCTCTCCGGCACCATCAGCCACTCGCGGGCCATGTGATGGCCGACCTGCTCTTCGTCGTATTGGATCGACTCTTCAAAGGCTTGCCGATCCGCGGACTCGAGCTCGCGCGAGACCTCGGACATGATCTCGGGCGGGATCGATTCGGACACGTAGCCGAGATCTTCGGGATCGAGCGTCAGGAGCAGCTGCACGAGCGTGTCGTGCGGCGTCGCCTCGACGAGCCACTCGCGGACGACCCCGGTGACCTCGACAAAGGCACGCCCCGCCTGCTCGGGCGTTGCCTGCTCCCACACCAGACGGCGGTCGTCGGTCGGCAGGGCCTCGAGCACGAAGGCGAGATCGGCGCCGTGCATCACGCGCACGCGCTTCCCGAGCTCGGCGAGGTTCTGGCGATGTTGCAGCCCCTCGAGGAGATCGCGTTTCGGACCTTCCTGGCGATGCGCCAGCGTTTCGAGGACGCGATGCTTGTCGAGCAGACGCGTCACATCGTCGAGGCTGTGCTGCAAACGCGCTTCGGATCGGATTGGCATGGCGGGTGTGCCTGTCGCCTAACGACAGTACAAGGATTCGGCAAACTTCGGTGTGAATGGTAGTCTCAGAGACCGATACATGGACGCGTTGAACGAGGTTATCGCACGCTACTGGGGGTACTCCGCGCTGCGTCCGTTACAACGAGAGGCGATGGACGCCGTCCTCGCCGGCCGTGATTCGGTGGTCGTGATGCCCACCGGCAGCGGCAAGTCGCTCTGCTTCCAGGCACCCGCGCTTGTCAGACCCGGCCTCGCCCTCGTCGTCTCGCCGCTGATCTCGTTGATGAAGGATCAAGTGGACACGCTGGTCGGCAACGGCGTGGGCGCCGGCCTGTACAACAGCTCGCTGTCGAGCGACGAGAAGTCCTCGGTGCTCACCGGGCTGCGCGAGGGACGCTATCGTCTGCTCTACGTCTCGCCCGAACGTCTGGTCGGCGAAGGCAGCGACGGCTTTATCGCGCGACTGGCGGCGTGGAATCCGAGCTTCGTTGCCGTGGACGAAGCCCACTGCATCAGCCAATGGGGGCATGACTTCAGACCCGAGTACCGTCAGCTCGGGCGCTTGCGTCAGCTGCTCCCCGGCATCAGCGTCCACGCCTTCACGGCGACGGCCACCGCGCGCGTGCGCCGCGACATCGGCGCGCAGCTCGAACTGAAGGACCCGGTCGAGCTGGTCGGCTCATTCGATCGGCCGAACCTGCTCTATCGCGTGCTTCCTCGCGCCGCTCTCAAACGCCAGCTGCTCGACGTGCTCGATCGCCATCGCGGCGAAGCGGGCATCGTCTACTGCACGTCACGGCGGGAAGTTGACGCGCTGGCGGCATGGCTGGTCGAGATTGGCGTGCCGGCGCTGCCCTATCACGCCGGCCTGTCCGACGGGGATCGCCACACCAATCAGGACGCCTTCCTCAACGAGCGCCGTCCAGGTCATCGTCGCCACGGTGGCCTTTGGCATGGGCATCGACCGTTCGGACGTGCGGTTCGTCGTACATGCAGGGGCGCCGCGATCGCTCGAGCACTATCAGCAGGAATCCGGCCGGGCGGGACGCGACGGCCTCGAAGCGGAGTGCCTGTTGATCTCCTCGACCGCCGATTTCCTCAAGTGGCGGCACATGCTCGAACAGAACGGCGAGTTCACCGACGCCACGCGCACGCTGCTTCGCTTGATGGAGCGCTACACGACCAGCGTCGGCTGCCGCCATCGTCATCTGAGCGCGTACTTCGGCGATCAGTACGGCAAGGACGATTGCGCAGCGTGCGACGTGTGCCTGGGCGAGCTCGAGGCCGCACCAGAACCGGTCGTCATCGCGCGCAAGATCCTCTCCTGCGTCGTCCGCGTCGGACAGCGATTCGGGGCGACGCACGTCGCGAGCGTGCTCCGGGGACAGACGAACGAGCAAATCGTCGCGCGCGGGCACGACAAGCTGAGCACCTTCGGGCTGCTGTCCGAGGCGTCGATCGCAGAGGTGCGCGGATACGTCGAGCAGCTGATCGGCCTCGGCCTGCTTCAGCAGACCGACGATGCGTATCCGGTGTTGCGAATGACGGCTGCAGGGGTCACGCTGCTCAAGGATGGTGCGAGCTTTCCAGGATTGGCGCTCGCCCGACAACGCGTGCCGAAGAAAGGCGAGATGCGGCAGCGGTCGCGGGCGGAGTCGGAGTCGTGGGAGGGTGTGGATCGCAGCCTGTTCGAGCGGCTGCGCAATGTGCGTCTCGACCTCGCTCGCGCTCGCGGCGTACCGCCGTACGTGATCTTCCACGACGCGACGCTGCGCGAGATGGCGCGGTTGCGTCCCTCGTCGGTGGCCTCGCTGCTGACCGTCAAGGGCGTGGGCGCGCGCAAGGCAGAAGACATCGGGAGCATCTTCCTCGAGACGATTCGCGCGTACAGGTTCGGCATGACGCGTGCCGAGACCGCGCTCATCGACCGGGCGCTCGCCGGGCGCCTGCACCGCAAGGCGCGGGCGGACCGATGGTCGCTGTCGGTCGAGGTGTTCGCGGCTGGCACTCGAGGCCAGCGCCCGCAAGGCGTTCGCATCGACGCCCACGGATGCTCGTCAGCTCGAGCGGTACGTCGAGTCGCTCCATCTCGAGGACCTGGCACTCGCCTGCGCATGTGCGCAGGGGACTGATGCCGCCTGGGAGCACTTCATACGCGAGTATCGGCCGGGTCTCTATCGTGCTGCGGATGCCATCGATCCCTCAGGCGGGTCGCGCGATCTTGCGGACTCGCTCTATGGAGAACTGTTCGGGCTGGACGTGCGCGACGGGGAGCGCCGCTCCCACTTCCGCTACTTCCACGGTCGCAGCAGCCTGTCCACGTGGCTCCGTGCCGTGCTGTCGCAGCGGCACGTCGATCGTCTGCGCAGCGTCCGGCGTCAGGATCCGCTGCCCGAGGACGAAGCGCCGGGCGCGATTCCCGCTCCGCGTGAAGCGGTCGATCCGCGCCGGGCGGGTTACGTCAGTCTGATGAGCCGCTCGGTCACGGCCGCCGTGGCCGGGCTCGCGACCCGCGACCGTCTGCGACTGCGCTGGTACTATGCGCAGGATCTGACGCTGGCGCAGATTGGACGCTTGCTGAAAGAGTCGGAGGCAACGGCGTCACGGCACCTGAGCCGGGCGCGCCGCGACGTGCGCGCCGCCGTCGAAGGCGACCTCCGCGCACAACGTCTGAGCGAGGCAGAAATTGCCGACTGTTTCGCGTCCGTCGTTTCGGATTCTGCGTACCTGGACCTGGCCGAGCTGTTGGGGTCTGACCCGGGGTCAGACCCCGGGGTCAGACCCCGCGCGCAAGAATGGGCAGGTCGAACGTTCCAAGGGTAAGGTGAGGTCTCGTGCAGACGAACGGTAGAGGCACATCGGAGACAACGGCCGCGTGCATCGACGCGGAAACGCTGGCGGCCTGGGCCGACAGCGGGCTGTCGAAGTCCGACGCCGCGGCGGTCGAGACGCACCTGGCCGACTGCGAGCGCTGCACCGCCATGCTGGCGACCTTCACGCGCACGATCCCCGAAACGCCGGTGGCCCAGTCATTGTGGACGCGTTGGCATTTGCGGTGGCTGGTCCCGGCTGCCACCGCCGCGACAGTCGCTGCCCTATGGGTGCTCGTGCCCCGTCCCGACTCGTCTCAGATGACGATCGGTCCGGCGCCCACCACCGAATCGCAGGCGCAGTCGTCGGCAGATAGTGCGACGTATGCGCCGCAGCCGGCAGCGCCGGCCGAGAAGAAGGAGCAAGAGTCACCGGCCACGACGACGCAGGCGAATCCGGCTGACACATTCGCGAGACGAGGAGAATCGCCCGGCGCACCGCGACAACTGGCCGACGAGCAGCGGGCAGACGCGGACGCCGCCGCCAAGCGCCTGCAGCAGGCGCCATTGAACGAAACGATTGCCGTGGCTCCGCCTCCCGCGCGTGAAATCGATCGCGCCGAGGAAAGAGCCGCCGATGCGCGGTCGGAACGGTTCTCGGCACCAGCACCGTCGGTGAACGCCGCGCCTGCCGCCGCAGCATGCCCCGCACCGGCTGCGGAACTCGGCGCTGCGTCCGCCGCGCGCTCACGAGCCATCGCTTCTCCCGATCGCGATTTCACCCTGATGTTCGAGGTCGTCTCACCCGACCCGACCAGACGCTGGCGCGTCGTCAGCACGGGGCAGGTCGAGCGATCGACCAACGGCGGCGCCCGGTGGGAGCGGGCCACTCTGCCCGAGGCGGCGACATTGACCGGCGGTTCATCTCCGTCGGCGTCGGTCTGCTGGCTCGTCGGCCGCAGCGGCTCGATCTATGTCACGACCGACGGTTTGCGCTTCGTCCGAGTACCCTTCCCCGATCGCACTGACTTCGTCTCGATCCAAGCGAGCGACGGCCGCCGCGCAACCGTCGTGACGATCGACGGCCGCACGATGCGAACCGAGGATCAGGGGGCGAGCTGGATTCGCGTGAATCCGTGATGACGTAGTGTCCGGCTTCAGCCGGACGCCACATTCCCCCCTTGTCGTGTCCGCGCGTACCAAATAGGCTATGGGGCTCACGCGGAGAACAACGACATGACGCAGGTCTCAATCACAGTCAACGGCAAGGTGCGCAAGGCCCACGTCGAGCCGCGCCTGCTGCTCGTGCACTTCCTGCGCGAACAGCTCAACCTCACCGGCACCCACATCGGCTGCGACACGAGTCAGTGCGGCGCCTGCACGGTGCTCATCGACGGCCGCAGCGCCAAGTCGTGCACCATCTTCGCGGTCCAGGCCGACGGCTCGCAACATCACGACGATCGAAGGGCTCGCCAAGGACGGCACAGCTGCATCCGCTGCAGGAAGGCTTCTGGGAAGAGCACGGCCTGCAGTGCGGCTACTGCACGCCGGGCATGATCATGTCGGCCGTCAACCTGCTCGCCGACAACCCGACGCCCACCGAAGCAGCAGATTCGCGAGGGCATCTCCGGCAACTTCTGCCGCTGCACCGGCTATCAGCACATCGTCAACGCCGTGCAGTACGCGGCGGGCAAGAGGTAGTCATGGCTACTCCCGTATTGCCGAAGCTGGTCGGTCGCGCGTCAAGCGCCGCGAGGACCCGCGCCTGATCCAGGGCCTGGGCACCTACGTCGACGACGTGAAGATCGTCGGCATGCAGCACCTGGCGTTCAAGCGCAGCGACATCGCGCACGGCCGCATCACGTCGATCGACATCAGCGCCGCGAAAGCGATGGACGGCGTCGAAGCGGTGTTCACCGGCAAGCAGATCGCCGAGTTCCTCGGGCCGATGCCGATCGGCACGCCGTTCCCCTCGCCCGAGCATCGCGCCGTCGCGATCGACGTCGTCCGCTTCGCCGGCGAGCCGGTGGCCGTCGTCGTCGCCGCGGATCGCTACCTCGCGCGCGATGCCGCCGACGCGATCGTCGTCTAGTACGACACGCTGCCGGCGGTCGATCGACACCGAGCAGGCGATGACCGGCAAGCCGGCGCTGATTCACGAGAACTTCCCCAACAACATCGCCCTGCCGACGTTTCCGAGCGGCACCGGCGTCAGCCCGGACGGCAAGTCCGTGGACGACAGCGCGGTCGAGAAGGCGTTCGCCGACGCCGAGATCGTCATCTCGCAGCGGATGCTGAACCATCGCCTGGCGCCGACGGCGATGGAGCCGCGCGGCGTCGTCGCGCACTACGAGCCGGGCAAGGGGACGATGACGATCTGGTCGTCCACGCAGAACCCGCACATCCTGCGGACGATGATCGCCGGCGATGATCGGCATGGGCGAGGACCAGGTCCGCGCGATCGCGCCGGAAGTGGGCGGCGGCTTCGGCGCCAAGATCAACATCTACGCCGAGGAGTACGTCGCCGCCGCGGTCGCGAAGAAGCTCGGCGTCGCCGGTGAAGTGGATCGAGGATCGCTCCGAAGCGTTCGTCGCCACGACCCACGGCCGCGACATCCTCTGCTACATCGACATCGCCGCGAAGCGCGACGGCAAGGTGCTCGGCATGAAGATGCGGCTCATCGCCGACATCGGCGCCTACAACATGCTGCTCACCGCGGCGATCCCGACGCTGACGATGCTGATGGCGAACGCGACCTACGACATCCCGGCGATTCGCGCGACGCTCACCGAGGTCTTCACCAACAAGACGCCGACCGACGCCTACCGCGGCGCCGGACGTCCCGAGGCGACCTACTTCGTCGAGCGCGGCATGGACATGCTGGCGCGCGAGCTGAAGATGGATCCCGGCGGACGTGCGCCGGAAGAACTTCATCCCGAAGGACAAGTTCCCCTATCCAGACGCAGATGGGCGCGGTCTACGACTCGGGCGACTACGAGAAGGCGCTCGATCTGGCGCTGAAGAACGCGAACTGGACGGAGCTCAAGAAAGAGCGCGACGCGGCGCAAAGCGCAGGGCCGGCTGGTCGGAGTCGGCCTGGCGATGTACGTCGAGGTCTGCGGCATCGGACCGTCGGCGTCGCTGCCGACCGGCGGCTGGGAGCACTCGCAGGTCACCGATCGAGCGCGACGGCCGCATCAGCGCGACGACCGGCGCCTCGCCGCACGGCCAGGGCAACGAGACGACGTTCGCGCAGATGCTCGCCGATCAGTTCGGCGTGCCGCTCGAGCACGTCACGATCCTGCACGGCGACACCGCCGTCGTGAAGCAGGGCATCGGCACGTTCGGCAGCCGCTCGCAGGCGGTCGGCGGCGCGGCGCTGCACATGGCCGGCACCAAGGTGAAAGCGAAGATGGCGAAGTTCGCCGCCGCGCTGCTCGAAGCGAACGAAGAGGACCTCGTCTTCGAGAACGGCAAGATCTTCGTCAAGGGCGCGCCGGCCAACGGCAAGACGTTCGCCGAGGTCGCCGGCTACGCCTACATCCCGGTGCCGCTGCCGGCAGGGACTCGAGCCCGGCCTCAGCGACGAGGCGTTCTTCGAGCCGACCAACAACACCTATCCGTTCGGCTGCCACATCTCGATGCTCGAGATCGATCGCGACACCGGCGAGCCGAAGCTGCTCCGGCTCGTCGCCGTCGACGATGCGGGCAACCTGATCAATCCGCTGATCGTCGAAGGTCAGATTCACGGCGGCCTGGCGCAGGGCATCGGCCAGGCGATGATCGAGGAAGTCGTCTACAACGAGGACGGGCAGCTGCTCACCGGATCGTTCATGGACTACGCGCTGCCGCGCGCGACCGACTTCCCGCGGTTCGAGCTCGACTCGACCTACACGCCGACGCCGGTCAACCCGCTCGGCGCGAAGGGCGTCGGTGAAGCCGGCACGCTCGGCTCGACCCCGAGCATCGTCTCTGCGGCGGTCGACGCGCTGAGCGAGTTCGGCGTGAAGCACATCGACATGATGCTGCGGCCCGAGAAGCTGTGGCGGATCATCCAGGGGAGGCAAGGCGTGATCCCGACTGCATTCGACTATCACCGCGCCACGTCGCTCGACGACGCGATCAAGAAGCTGCGCGATACCGGCGGCAAGCTGCTGGCCGGCGGACACAGCCTGGTGCCGTTGATGAAGCTGCGGCTCAGCGAGCCGGCGGCGCTCATCGACATCGCCCGCATCCCGGAGCTGTCGGGCATCCGCGAGAAGGACGGGCAGATCGAGATCGGCGCGGCGACGGTGCACCACGACGTCGCGACGTCCGAGCGTCCTGAAGCAGAAGTGCCCGATCGTGTCCGAGGCGGCCGGCGAGATCGGCGACCCGCAGGTGCGCAACCGCGGCACGCTCGGCGGCAGCCTCGCGCACGCCGATCCGTCGGCCGACTATCCCGGCGGTGATGCTGGCGCTCGACGCCGACATCAGCATCATGGGCCCGGGCGGCTCACGCGTGGTCAAGGCCAGCGACTTCTTCCAGGATCTGTTCACGGTCGATCTCGCGTCGGACGAGATCATCACCGGCGTGCAGTTCGCGCCGGTGAAGTCCGCGGCCTACGCCAAGCTGCATCAGCGCGCGTCGCACTACGCGATTGTCGGCGTGGCCGTGGCGCTCGACGTGAAGAACGGGACGATCCAGTCGGCGCGCGTCGGACTGACCGGCGCGAGCTCGCATGCCACGCGGCTCGCCAACGTCGAGCAGGCGCTCGCCGGCCAGCCGCTGTCGCCGAAGACGATCGAGTCGGCGGCGCAGATGGCGGGCAAGGATCTGAAGGAGATCAACGCCGACATCCACGCGAGCGAGAGCTACCGTCGCGCGATGATTCCGGTCTTCACGCGGCGCGCGCTGGAGGGCGCGGCTGCGCGCGCCTAACATCAATTCCCAACTTCCAACGCCCAGCTCCCAACCAACGCCCTAACGCCCGGAGATTCGGACTTCAGGTCACGCCGAAGTGATACGCCGACAGCCTGAGTCCAGTGAACGTGTCGTTGAAGGCGACGACGGCGCGATCGTCACCAGCGGCACCGGCCGCCACCATCAACGGGATCAGATGTTCCTCACGAGGATGCGCGGCGCGGGCGGCGGGCGCGGACTCCCATTGCGCCAGACGCGCGTTCCGTGAATCCGGGTCGAGTGTCATCGACGTCGCGCAGCCACCCATCGAACATCTCGGCCACCGGCGCGGCGCGAGGGTCGCGGAACGCGCGCAGATTGTGGAACGTCATCCCGCTGCCGATGATGAACACGTCCTCGTCGCGCAGCGGCATCAGCGCGCGTCCGAGAGCGATGTGCTCGGCCGGATCGAGTCCGGCACGTAGCGACAACTGAATCGCCGGCACGTCGGCATCCGGATAGGTCAGCTTCAGCGGGATGAACGTGCCGTGGTCATAGCCACGCGCGGGGTCGGCAGCGTTGGCGATACCGGCGGCGTCGAGTAGTCGCGGTCACGCGCGCGCGCGAGCTCCGGGGCACCAGGCGCCGGCCAGGTGATCTGGTACGACTCCGGCGGGAACCCGTAGTAGTCGTAGAGGATCGGCGGATGCGCCGACGTCATCACCGTCGGCACCGCCTCTTCCCAGTGCGCGGAGACGACGAGCAGCGCGCGCGGGCGGCGCGGTGGAACCGATCGCACGGAGCGAAGATAGCCGGCGAGGCGATCGATGTCCTCGCGCGGAAAGCCCATCTCGACGAACGGCCATGGCCCGCCGCCGTGAGGAATGAAGACGACAGGCATGCGCATGTCAATTCCCAACGCAACGTTACGAATCGTAACCGAGTGCCTTCCACATCATCAGCCGCTGTTCTTTGATGGGATCGTTCACCACGCGGCTTTCGGTGTTGAAGACCATCGTCGGCCGATCGGCCGCAGTGAACGCCGGCCAGCGCGGCAGCTTCGGCTGATTCGGATTGCCGGTCCTGGCGAACGCGATCCACGTATCGCTGACCTTGTCGGCCAGCGCCATGGCCTCGGGCCCGCCGCCGGTGAGTCGCGTCGCCGCCCTCACGTTGTCGAACGCGAACGGGATCTCGATCGTGTGCGGCGACTTCAGTCGGCCGCCGTCCACTGGAGTCTCCCAACGGAAGTAGTAGAGATACACCGGCCCCTTGCCCAGCGCCGCGCGACGTTCGGCAATCTTCATCACCGGCCCGCTGTAGCGATAGTCGCTGGCGATGAGGAAGTAGATGTCCGACGGCGACGCACCAGGATTCACTTTCTGATACACGCGAATCGCTTCGTCGGCGTGGCTGCCGAGCAGCTGTCGAACGCGCGTGCGCATGGTCGCATCGGTGAGCGAGAAGTCGGCCTCTTGTGCGCTCGACGTCAGCTCGGTGCGCGTCGAGCCGAGCATCACCGGCACGTCGGCCGACACGGCGGACGCCCGCGGGTAGAACGGATGCTGCGGCACGACCGTCCCGTCGACCAGCGGTGAAAATCCCTGCGTCATCTGATCGACGTTCATGCGGCGCACCACCTCGAAGTACGCCGACATCAGACGCTCGAGCGGTACGCTCTGCAGGTCGCGCACGCGATCCTTCGGGATCCCCAGCGTGGACATCAGCTCGCGGGCCACACGCGTGCCCTGATCCGGCTCAACCAGGCGCAGCGTCGCGCCGCTCTCGATGATGGCGCGATGGAACAGTCCTTTCGCGGAGGGCATCGCCAGCAGCGTGGCCACCTTCCGTCCGCCGCCCGACTGCCCGAAGATCATCACCGTGTTGGGATCGCCACCGAATTCGGCGATGTTGTCGCGCACCCAGCCCAGCGCCGCGACGATGTCCATCATGCCGACGTCGCCGGACGAGGCGAACTCCTGGCCGCCGGCTTCCTCGAGCGACGTGAAGCCGAGGACGTTGAGACGGTGATTGATGGTGACGACGACCACGTCGCCGCGTCGCGCCAGATTGAGTCCTTCGGTCACCGGAGAGGATCCCGATCCGCTGACGAATCCACCGCCATGGCACCAGAACATCACCGGGCGCTTGCGGTTGTCGTGCACGGCCGGTGTCCAGACGTTCAGCACCAGGCAGTCTTCGCTCTCGGCGGGCAGCCCGGCAGCGGCGACGGCGATCGCCGACGGCGAACGGCGCGCGCCCGGCTCGGTCTGCGGCGCGCTCGCACCGTAGGTGACCGCGTCGCGCACGCCGCTCCACTTCGCAGGGGCCACCGGCGGCATGAAGCGGTTCTTGCCTGCGGTGCTTGCGCCGTATGGAATGCCCCTGAAGACTTTGATGCCATTCACCTCGACGCCGCGCACGCGTCCGTACGTCGTGTCCGCGACCACCGAGTCGCCCTGTGCAAACGCGGGCCAATTCAATGTCGACGCCGCGACGATGAGACCAGACTGGGTGAGGAACTGTCGACGTGAAGTCATGTCGTCTCCTCGGGCCGCCTGAAGGCGGCGCCTACATCAGAGCTTTCCCTGGAGGCACGCGAAAAATCTATCCTGCATCATCTTGGAGACATTGCCGATCAACCGCTGACCCAGACGTGCGATCGGGCCGCCGGTCTCCACCCTGCCGCTGACATCCACGATCGTCGTCTCGCCCTCGGGACGAAGCGCGATGGCGGCGTTCCCTTTCACGAAGCCTGGCTTGCCCTGCCCTTCCACCGTCAGGCGGTACGACGAATGCGGCACCTTGTCGGTGATCTGCACGGTGCCTTCGTAGCTACCGGTGATCGCCGCCAGTGCCACGGTGAGCGACGCGCGATAGCGATCCTCGCCGGTTGGCTCGAGCTTGTTGCAGCCTGGAATGCACGACGCGATGACGTCGGGACTCATGAGCAGATTCCACACACGATCGGGCGGAGCGTTGAAAGTATAAGAGCCGGTGATATCCATCAGCGAGACGTTCGTAGGGGCGACGCATGCGTCACCCTGGTCGTCGGCCCGGTCCTTTTGGACCGGCCTGACAAACTCGACAAAGTGTTCAAGTGTAGCGCCAGGTCTCCGAGATTGGTCAGCGTGCGGGCCGGCAAGAAATCGTCTACGTACGGCAACGCGGCCTGAAGGCCACGCGTCAGCGGCTCGTAGCCGACCGTGCCGATCAGCGGGTTGAGCCAGATCAGCCGGTGACAGCTCCGTTGCAATCGGGCGACTTGCGCGCGTAAGACCTCGGGATCGCCACGGTCCCAGCCGTCCGAAATGAGCAGCACCACCGGGCTTCCCCGCAGTGCGCGGCGGGTCCACTGCTGATGGAACTGCCGTATCGCCGCGCCGATGCGCGTGCCTCCCGACCAGTCGGGCACGGCCCTCGACACGGCGCTCACCGCGTCGCCGATGCGCCGGGCGCGCAGCTGCATGGTGATGCGCGTCAGCTCGGTCGAGAACAGAAAGGCCTCGACGCGCCGCTGCCGCCTGGTCAGTGCATGCGCGAAGTGCAGCAGCATGCGCGAATAGCGCTCCATCGATCCGCTCACGTCGCACAGCAGCACAAGTGGCCGCGGCCGGATCCGCCGCCTCCGCCGCGGCAGCTCGATGACATCGCCACCGGTGCGGAGGCTGCGCGCCAGCGCGCGTCGCAAGTCGATGCGCGAGCCGCCTCCACGTACCCATCGCCGGGTGCGCCGTTCGCCGGGACTCCACTCCAGCCGCTCGAGCGCAATGCGGGCGCGAATGATCTCGTCCGGCGTGAACTCGCCGAAGTCCTTGTCCGCCAGAACGCCCGCATCGCTCCATGTCTGCAGCGAATGCGGCTGCGAAACGCTCTCGTCCGCCGGATCGATCTCACCGACCGGAACCCACTCACCGTGCTGTTCACCGCGAGCGCGATCGTCGCCAGCTCTCGCGTCGCCCTTCACCGACGTACTCCGTCCCCCGTGCTGGCGCCAGAACACGTCGAACGCGCGATCGAAGATCGCCAGCTGATCGTGACGATGGACGAGGAGCGCGCGGCAGGTGTGATAGACCTCGTCACGCGACGCGAGATCGACGTGCTGCAGCGCGTCGGTGACGTCGATCAGGCGGCCGACGTGCACGTCGATCCCGGCGCGACGCAGCAGCCGGCCGAAGACGATGAGGTTGTGTTGAAGGCTCGACACCGGATTATCGCGATCGAGACTCACCGGTATATTTCAGGACCAGCATGGTGAGATCGTCGCCTTGCGGCGTACCAGTGCTGAATTGATGGACCGTCGACAGGAGACACTCCACGAGTTCTGCGGGCGATCGCGTGCAGTTCGCCTGCACGCACGACAGCAAGCGCTCCTCACCGAACTCCTCGCCGCTCGCGTCGCGCGCTTCGGTCAAACCATCGCTGTACGCCACGAGCACGTCGCCGGGTTCGAGTTGGTACGTTTCCTCGTCGAAGATCGCGCGCTCGAATGCGCCGACGACCATCCCGCCGCACTCGAGTCGCCGGACGCCACTCTTCCCGACAAGAAACGGTGGATTGTGTCCCGCGTTGGAGTAGGTCAAGCGTCCACGCCGGTCGAGCACCGCGTACACCGCGGTCGCAAAGCGAGCTTCAATCGCCCGGCGTACGAGTGCCTCGTTGGCCTGGCTTAAAAGACCTGCGGGTGTGCCATCGCGAAGGGCATTCGCGGTGAAGATGCCCTGCAGCAGTGACGCGAGGAGCGCGGCCGGGGGTCCCTTCCCCGCGACGTCACCGAGTACGAACGCAAACCCTCCACGGGGCAAGTGGAAGTAGTCGAAGAAATCCCCGCCAATCGCGCGACACGGAACAGACGTCGCCGCCACCTCGAAGCCGGCTCCAATATATCGAGACGCCGGAAGGAGCGCATGCTGAATCCCGGCGGCGACTCTCAGCTCGTGTTCGTGCTGGGCTCGTTCCAGCATCTGACGATACAGTCGCGGGCCCTCGGTTGCAGGCTCCGCTTCGCCTGCCAGATACAGCAGGAGTCGGCTGAAATCGTACACTCGCTGTTCGTGCACGATCCTGTGTTCCTGGTTGAATGTGTAGAAAAAGATGATTCCGAAACTGATTGGCTTCCCCGTCGGTGGAAGTCCCATGAAGCCGCCGGAGTCGGTTCCGACCGACCGGCCTATCCAGACAGCGCGGTTGCCGGAGAGCAGGAGCTCTTCAAAAACCAGCGAGAGATCGGGAAACGCCGCGAATATGGCTCGTAGTGTGCGCTCGACAGCCTGCGGACCTCTGTGCACTCCAGCCACGGGACTGTCCACGAGACAGTCCTCCGCATAGTTGGCGGCGATCGCCGCGGCATCCCGTTCCGCGTATCCGGCCTGCAGACGCGCAAAGACGGCCGCGATTTCGTCAGTCGAAAGGGCCTGGAGCACCTGACTTGTCCAGCCAGATCCTATAGCGATCTGAGGACAACGAAGGGCGCCTTTACGTGGGCGACCCAGCGAGGACGGCGAGCTTCAGCACGGTATTCCAGTTCCTCGCCGTGCCCCGCGTGCCGAGTGTCTTCTCGATGATCGCGCTGCGTCAGCTTCGAGCGGCCGATGCCGTCGGGATAGACGATGTAGGCGCAGCGGCCGCTCGCGCGCACGACTTCCCGTCCGACGATCGCCTTCTGCAGCGCCGTCGACATGCGCCGGCTCGACTCGCCTCTTCACGATCACCGCGAGCAGATGGCTCGGATCGTCCTTGGCCTCGCGGGGAAACGGATTCGCGTCGATCATCTCCTGCCACTCTTTCGCCGGTGCGCACGAAGAAGTCCGTCTCCAGCCCGAGCTGCTTCGCGCGCCGCGCGCTCGAGCGTCTGCTCCAGCGTCGCGGTCGTCTTGCTGCCGCCGCTGAAGACGACGTTGCCGCTCTGCAGTAGCGTCTGCGCATCCCGAATCCGAGGCCGACGAAGAACGCCGGAGATCGGCCATGGCGATCTTGTTGTGGCTGCCCAGGTTGACGGCGCGCAGCAGAGCGACGTGTTTCACGCCTGCGCCATGGCCAGCGTGACGAGGTTGGTGATCGTCTCGCCGCGCACCGACTCGAGATCCTCTTTCGTCTTCAGGACGAGCCCCAGTGTCTCGTTGACGGCGTCGGGATCGAGCGCCTGTCGATCGAGCGCCACCAGCGCGGTCACCCAATCGATCGTCTCCGAGACGCCAGGCACTTTGTACAGCTCCTGGCGACGAAGACTCTGGACGAGGCGTGTCATCTGCTCGGCGAGACGAGCCGACGCGCCCGGCACGCGCGTGCGGACGATGGCCAGTTCCTTCTCGAACGACGGGTACTCAATCCACTGGTAGAGGCAGCGTCGCTTCAGCGCGTCGTGCACCTCGCGCGTGCGATTCGACGTGAGGATGACGAGTGGGGGTTCCTTGGCGCGCACGGTGCCCAGCTCGGGAATCGTCACCTGGAACTCTGCGAGCAGCTCCAGCAGGTAGCCCTCGAACTCTTCGTCCGCGCGATCGATTTCGTCAATGAGCAGGACGGCCGGCCGCGACCGGGCCGGATCGATCGCCTGCAGCAGTGGACGTTTGATGAGGAATGCGTCGCTATAGAGCTCGCGATGCGCCTGCTCGCGGCGCAGGTCGCCCGCCGCATCGAGGATGCGCAGCTCCAGCAGCTGGCGCGCGTAGTCCCACTCGTAGACGGCGTGGCTGATGTCGAGGCCTTCGTAGCATTGCAGACGGATCAGGTCGGCATCGAGCGCCGCGGCGGCGGCGGCAGCGAGCGACGTCTTGCCAACTCCGGCTTCGCCCTCGAGGAACAGCGGACGTCCGAGGCGCAGAGCCAGGAACAACGAGACGGCCAGGCCCTGGTCGGCTACGTAGCGCTCCTCGCCGAGGCACTGGCGCAAGTCTGAAAGAGAGCCGGAAAAGATGATGGCGTCGCTCCTGCCCGTGATGGTACTGCAAGGTTTCCCGGGACGCGCGTTCTACGGGTAGGCGGCCGGTCCACACAGGACGGGCCCGACGAACCGAAGGAGTTTTCAGATGAATACGCGTCTTGGGATTGCGGCACTCGTCCTCGCCGTCTGCGGCGCACTCGCGGCGGCGATGGCGGCTCGGGATCGACGGCCCCGCGGCCAGTGCGGCCCAGCCGCAGGTGCAAGGACAGGACCCCTCGACTCCGCTCGGGGCAGGTACGTCCACACTCGACGACCAGACCGAGCTGGCCCTCACCGTCTACAACTCCGACCTCGCGCTGGTGCGCGACGTGCGCAACGTGCAGCTGCCGCGCGGCACGTTCGACCTGCGCTTCATGGACATCGCCGCGACCGTCAATCCGGCGACCGTGCACTTCCGTTCGCTGACCGAGCCGTCGCGCCTCGGCGTCCTCGAGCAGAACTACGAGTACGACCTGCTCGAGCCCGACAAGCTGCTGCGCAAGTACGTCGGCCGCGACGTCACGCTGGTGCGGCGCGTGCAGGACGGCGGCACGACGCGCGCAGGAAGAAGTGAAGGCGCGCCTCCTCAGCTACAACAACGCGCCCGGTCTGGCAGATCGGCAACGAGATCGTCACCGGCATGCTCACGCCGATCACATCCGCTTCCCGGAGCTGCCCGGCAATCTCTACTCGCGTCCGACGCTGATCTGGTCGCTCGACAACGGCGGCGCCGCGCGCCACCGCGTCGAGGCGTCGTATCTCGCCACCAAGCTGGCGTGGAACGCCGACTACGTGCTGACCGTCGCGCGCGACGACAAGTCCGCCGACGTCGACGGCTGGGTGACGCTCACCAACGGCAGCGGCACGGCCTTCCGCAACGCGAAGCTGCAGCTCGTCGCCGGCGACCTCAATCGCGTGCGCCACGATGTTCGACCGTCACGGAGGCCGACGATGTCCTGGCGCGCAGCGTCGCCGCCGCCGCGCCGAAGATGGCGCAGGAGGCGTTCTCCGACTACCACCTCTACACGCTCGGCCGGAAGACGACGATCAACAACAACGAGACGAAGCAGGTGAGCATGCTCGACGGCACCGGCGTCCCCGTCCAGAAGCGCTACGTCGTCGACGGCCAGAGCTTCTACTACCGCAACGCGCAGAATCCCGGCGCGCCGATCAAGGACGTGGTGCAGGTCTTCTACCAGTTCAAGAACGAGGAGAAGGCCGGCCTCGGCATGCCGATGCCGGCCGGCGTCGTGCGCGTCTACCAGGCCGACTCGAAGGGCGGCATGCAGTTCGTCGGCGAGGACCGCATCGGCCACACGCCGAAGGACGAGACGCTGAACCTCAAGATCGGCAACGCGTTCGACGTCGTGGCCGAGCGCAAGCAGATCGACTTCGAGAAGATCGCGTCGAACGTCTACGAGATGGAGTACGAGGTCGTGCTGCGCAACCACAAGGCGACGCCGGTGAGCGTCGAGGTCAACGAGCCGATCGGCGGCACGTGGCGCATGCTTCGCACGTCGCACGAGTGGACGAAGACCGACGCGTGGGCGGCGCAGTTCAACGTGCCGGTCCCGGCAGACGGAACGACGACCCTGAAGTATCGCGTCCGCGTGACGTATTAGCGTCGCAGCCGTAGGGCGGGTCCTTTTGGACCCGCCATCCACGTCCTTCCTTTCGGTTGATCTTCTCCAGTCAAAGGAGTAGTTTTGGCGCCACTCACGCGGGATAGTCCACCAGGACGTGGAGGTGCCAGATGCGTAGTTTCGTCGGGGCCTTGTCAGTCTGGGTTTGCTTCGCGCTCGTCCCTGCTACTGCCGCCGCACAGGCCGTCATCGCCGGAACTGTCAGAGATACGTCTGGCGCGATTCTCCCCGGCGTCACCGTTGAAGCCAGCAGTCCAGCACTGATCGAAAAGGTCCGCACTGCCGTCAGCGACAGTACCGGGCAGTACCGCATCGAAGACCTGAGGCCAGGCACCTACACGGTCAACTTCTCGCTGACCGGATTCAGCGCGTTCCGCCGCGAAGGCGTCGAGCTGACCGGATCGTTCACCGCCACGATCAACGCCGAGATGAAGGTCGGCGCGCTCGAGGAAACCGTCACCGTCACCGGCGAGAGCCCGATCGTCGACGTGCAGAGCGCGCGGCGCCAGACCGTGCTCAACAACGACGTGCTCAAGGCCATTCCGACCGTGCGCAGCTACAACGCGCTGGTCGTCGTCGTGCCCGGCGTCGTGACGAACACCAACGACGTCGCTACTGGCACTGCCACGACGCAATTCCCCATTCACGGCGGCCGCAACAACGAAGGGCGCATGACCATCGATGGCCTCAACGTCGGCAACCCGCCTGGAGGCAATCAGCCTCCCGGATTTTCAGTCGACGTCGGCAACTCCGAGGAGATTTCCTTTACGACCTCTGGTGGTCTTGGTGAATCGGAAACCGCCGGCCTGGTCATGAACGTTGTGCCGAAGACCGGCGGCAACACGCTCCATGGCTCGGCGTTCTACAGCGGCAGCGGCAAGAACCTGCAGGCCGACAACTCGGGCGGCAAGGTCGCGGCGCCAACGCCGCTCACGCAAGATCTACGACGTCAACGGCGCGATCGGCGGACCGATCCTCAAAGATCGACTCTGGTACTTCGCGACCGCACGTGCGCAGGGCAGCACGCGCGTGAACGCGAACCAGTTCTTCAACGCGAACGCGGGCGATGCGACGAAATGGCTGTATGCCCCGATCCAGGACCAGCCCGGATTCTCTGATCGGACGTGGGAGAACATCAGCGGCCGTCTCACCTGGCAGATGACGCCGCGCAACAAGATCGGCGGCTATTGGGACGAGCAGTGGGTGTGCCGCAAGTGCGAGGGCAATACGATCGGCATCACCACTCCCCCGGTCGTCTCGCCAGAGGCGAACGGTGCGAACCAGACGCTGCCGCTGCGTGTCCCGCAGGTCACCTGGACGTCGCCGGTCACGAACCGTCTGCTGCTCGACGCCGGCTTCGGCGGGACGTACTACGGCTGGGGCAACTTCGAGCGCGATCCGAACCCGACGCACGATCTGATCAAGGTCACCGAGCAGTGCTCGACCGGTTGCGCCGCCAACGGCAACCGGCCGGGCGTCGTCTACCGGTCGCAGGACTGGGGCGACAACCGCACCGGCTCGTACATCTGGAAGGCCAACCTCGCCTACGTCACCGGCCGCCACAGCTTCAAGGTCGGCTATCAGCACACGCTGATGACCGACGATCGCACCTGGTCGACGAACAGCACGGACCTCTGGTACCGCTTCAACAACGGCGTCCCGAATCAGCTGACGCAGACCATCTCGCCGTGGATCAACAACGCGCGCGCGGGATGGGACGCGGTGTTCGCGCAGGAGCAGTTCACGATGGGCCGGCTGACGCTGCAGGGCGCGCTGCGCTTCGACGTCGCGAAAAGCTGGTTCCCCGAGCAGAACATCGGACCGGATCGATTCCTGCCGGTGGCCTATCACTTCGACGGAAGCAAAGGGCATCAACAGCTACAAGGACATCACGCCGCGGTTCGGTGCTGGCGTACGACGTCTTCGGCAACGGCAGGACCGCCGTCAAGATGAACATCGGGAAGTACCTCGAAGGCGTTGGCGTGCAGCTGAACTACGCCAACACGAATCCGACGACGCGCATCCCGACCTCCACTGGTCCATTCGGCGTGCCCGGGTGTGACGCAGAACGTGGATCGACGCGAACTCCAACTTCGTCCCGGACTGCGATCTGTCGAACCCGCAGGCTAACGGCAACGCCGCAGCCACGCCGGGTGGCGGCGGACCTGACTTCTGCGGCGTGATCTCGAACCTGCGCTTCGGTCAGCCGGTGCTGACTGGCAACTACGATCCGGATCTGCTGAGCGGATGGGGCGTGCGCGCTGGAGACTGGAGCCTGGGCGTCTCGGTCCAGCAGCAGATCCTCCAGCGGATGTCGATCGAGGTCGGCTACTACCGGCGCACGTTCGACGGCTTCACGATGAACGACAACCTGTTGCTGGCGGCCAGCGACCTGACGCCGTACACCATCACCGCGCCGTCCGATTCACGGCTTCCCGGTGGCGGTGGATACGAGGTTGGAACCCTCTACGACGTCGTTCCCGCCAAGGCCGGCCAGGTGCGACAACCTGGCGACGCTCGCTGACAAGTACGGCGATGTGGTATCAGTACTTCAACGGCTTCGACTTCACGCTCAGCCTCCGGACGCAGCGACTTCACGGTCCAGGGCGGCACGAGCACCGGTCAGAACGTCGCTGACAACTGCGATGTACGGGCAAACCTCCCCGAGCTGAACGCCGGCATCGGTGCCGGGCTCGTCGGCTCGACCGTCAGCACAACCAGCCCGTACTGCCACGTCGCCTACGGGTGGCTGACGCAGCTGCGCGGTCTGGCCTCGTACACGATTCCGACGCATCGAGGCGCAGGTGAGCGCCGTATTCCAGAGCAAGCCTGGGGCACTGCTCTCCGCGAACTACGCGATGCCGTCGGCACAGGTCGCACAGTTCCTCGGCCGTGCACCATCCGGCAACGTGCCGAACGTGACGATCAATCTGATCGAACCGGGGTCTCTCTACGGCGATCGGATCAACCAGCTCGACTTCCGCTTCGCCAAGAACTTCCAGTTCGGCGGGAAGCGGGCGATGATCTCGCTCGATCTGTATAACGTGCCGAACGCAAACCCGGTCCTCACCTACAACAACAGCTTCACGCCGGGCGGGCCGTGGCTGCAGCCCAACTCGATTCTGACCGGACGGCTGGCGCGCATCAGCGCGGAGTGGACGTTCTGAGGTCGCAGGGCGGGTCCTGTTCCCAGGACCCGCCTTTGCAAGATGACGGAGGCCTGTATGACGCGTGCTTCGCTGATCCGAGCGTTCCCGATCTTCGTTGGCAGCGTGTTCCTGGCGGTCTCGTCCGCCGGTCAGGGCGTGCCGAGACTCGACTCCTACAAGGGGGTCGCTGTTCGCATCCTGCAGAGCAACAACGCCGGTAACATCCATCACATCATCGACCCCGCGACCAATCGGGTGACGGGACTCATCAGGGGCTGTCCGAACCCGCACAATCTGACCACTCACCCGGACGGCCTTTACTACTACTGCTCGAACGAGTCAGAGGATACCGTCGACGTGTTCGACACGAAGACGCTGCAGCGCGTGATGCAGATTCCGCTCTCAGGCAATCCCAACAAGATCGTGGTGAACAAGAAGCACAAAAAGATCTACGCAGGGATCCGTGCCTGGACGGCTGACAAGCGCGCGGTCGTGGACGTGATTGACATCACCACACACAAACGTCTTCGCAGCGTCGCGGTTCATCACCCGGTGCACAACACCTACGTGACGCCCGATGACAACTTCGTCATCGCCGGTCTCTCCGGCGAGGTGAAGCCGGGGGAACCGACGATTCAGGTGATCGATCCCGTCAAGGACCAGGTGGTGTGGGGGATGGAATTGACGGGACATCAACAGTACGGCCGCAACAACCACGAGGTGCGGCCGATGGCGTTCGAGGCCAACGCGGACGGATCGACCAAGCGGATGTTCGCGCAAGCCACCGGCATCAATGCCGTGTGGGTGATCGACTGGAACAAACGCCAGGTCGTGGACATGCTCTGGCCGCCCAAGCTTCCGCTGTGGAAGCAGAACGCCGACGGGATCCAGACCGGCGACATGCACGGCGTCGAAGTGCTGCCAGACAAGTCGGCGGTGTGGGCATCGAGCCGCCTCGACAGCCGCATCTACGGCTGGACGCTGCCGGATCTCAAATACATCGGCGCCGTGGAAGTCGGTCCGACGGCCAACTGGATGACGCCGACTCCTGACAGCAAGTTCATGTACGTCGCGATCTCCGGATCCGACCATACGATTGCGGTGGACCTGAAGAAGCTGGCCGTCGTCGCCAAGATCAAGACCGGCGCACGGCCGGCCCGGATCAGCACGGCGATCCTGCCGCTGAACCGCGTCAACGACACATCAGCCTCCAGTTCGACTCAGCAGGAGTAGGCCATGAAGTGGGTCGCGATCGGTGTTTCCGCGTTCGTGGTTGCTCTCTGCGTGACTGTCTCTCTCCCGGTACCGCGACTGCACGCGCAGCAACCGGGAACACCGCGGGTGCGCCGCCACGCGCGGGCGCGCGCCGCGCGCGGGCGACGTCGAGTCGTTCCGCAAGACGATTGAACCGATCTTCATGAAAGATCGCGGTGGCACGATGCCCGGGTACGCGGCGTGTGTGATGTGTCACACGTGGCAGACGAGCCTGCGGTTCGATCTCGAGACACCGGCCACCGACGCCGGATGGACCGCGGACCAGTCACGCCTCAACTTCGAGATGATCACGCAGCTGGTCAACACGAAAACTCCCGAAAACAGCTATCTGCTGCTGAAGCCGCTCGAGCCAAAGGCAGGCGGCCTGGGTCACACCGGCGGGACCTACTGGACCTCTCGCGACGACCCGGAGTATCAGGCTGTCCTGAAGTGGATTCGCAGTCTGCCGGCTGATCGCTACGTACAGGCGCCGGCGCCGCGGGTGGACTTCGAGTTCTTCCGCTCGTGTGTGCAAAACGTCTTCGCGACTGCCCGCGAAGGACATCTCCGGTGCAGCAACTGCCACGGCGGAGGAGCCATGGGCTTCGCCCCGCTTCCCGGTGAGGGCCGCAGCACGTGGAACGAGAAGGAGGCGCAGGAGGCCTTTCGCGTGATCGCGCGCCTGATCGTCCCGGGGAATCCGGTGCAGAGCCGGTTCCTGCTGAAGCCGCTGCATCCGGACGGCGGCGGATCCTATGCCCATAACGGAGTCCGACGCTGGCAGACCCGCGACGACCCCGAGTGGCAGATGCTGGCCGCATGGGTTCGCGGCGAGCGCAAGGGTAACAGCTGTTCGTGAGTGTCGATTCGAGCCACCCCCGTTCGACGTGTGGTTAGAGAACGGAGGCTGGTATGAACGTCGTACTGTGGATTCTGCAAGTCCTGCTCGCGGTCGCATTCTTCGCGCACGGCTGGCTGGTGCTCGCGCCACCACCTGACATCGCCCAGCAGATGCTGGCGTCACTCCCGCGCGGCTTCTGGGTATTCCTTGGCGTTGCGGAGATCCTCGCCGCCATCGGCATCACGCTTCCCGGGATGACACGCATTCAACCGTGGCTGGTCACGTGGGCCGCCGTCGGGATCATGATCGTGATGGTGTCGGCCACCGTGTGGCACATCGTGCGAGGCGAGATCAGCTCGGCCTTCGTCACGCTGGTCCTGCTCGCCATGGCGACGTTCGTCGCGTATGCGCGGGCTCGCATTCTGCCAATCCGCACCCGGCAAGCGGCGACGTTCTAGCAGGCCGTCGCTCTACCTTCCACCTGGCCGTGCGGTGAAACTGCGGACCGCGAGCGCTTCGTCGTCGAATGTCTCGAATGTGGTTCGGAGTTTCAGCAGACCGAACAGCCGCTGCTCACGCGGATTCAACCGCAGCAACCGGATGTCACCGCCATGCTTCTGCACGATCTTGAGCTGCGCCACCATCATGCCGACGCCGGAGCTGTCGATCTGAGTGACCCCTGCCAAATCAACCAGGATCTTGACCCGGCCGCTCTCGACCAGCGCATTCACCTGACGCCGGAACGCAAGGTCGCCGTCGTCGAGCAGCATCTCGCCGGTGAGCACCAGCACGGTCACGTCGTCGACGTGACGCTCTTCAATCTGCAGCTTCGACATGTGGAGACGTGCGACGACCGAATTGTAGGCCGGTTTCTTCGTCGTCGCGCGTCAAACCCGATCCGCATCGCCGTGCTGGATTCGCGACCTCTTAGGAGGCTTTCTGTCCTTGCGTCAGGCGACGCTGCGGATTCATCGCGTAGTTCGCTTCGAGGAACTCGACGCCTTCAGCCGTGATCACCAGCTCCGCGCTGTCCGAGCGCGTGATGTATTTCTTCGTCGTCAGGTACCAGACGGTGAACTCCAGCTGCTCGCGCGCGCGGCCAATCAGCTGCTCGAGATCCCACAACGACACGCCGGAGAGGCTCGGCTCGGTCCGCCGCCGTGTGTAGAGCACCTCGAGGACGGTGAGCCGGACCAGCTGTTCGACCTCGAAGTCGTTCGCGGCCTGCGCCCCGTTCGAGACCAGACGCCAGTGCGCCTGGCGCAGCGCGGCATGGCCGATGTCGTACTGCGCCCGGCGCTCCGGATCGCTGAGCACGTGGTAGGCCTCGGACAGCAGCCGGAACTGCGCCTCGTTGCCCGTCTCTTTGTTGTCTGGATGACAGCGCTGGGCCAGCAGGCGGTAGACCTTGTGCACCGTTTCGGGCTCGGCCGCCGGGCTGATTTGCAGGATCTCGTAATAATCGGGCGTTTCACTGGCCATATCGACAGTTATCGGCTACCGTCCGCCTTCGCCACAGGCCGCTCACACCGATCGCCGGCCACGGTTTGCGCGGGGTGGTATACGCTATTGGGCGCTTTGCAAAACTGTTCATCCCTCCTGGAGAGAGCCGTCATGAGTGCACGTCGCGCCACTGGTTTGCTCGTAGTCACTGCCTTCGTCTCTATGGCCTGGGTCGCTGCGCACGCGCAGGCCACGACGAAGCCGTTCGAACCCACAGTCGGACAGGCCGGAAAAGATGTCGTCTGGGTGCCCACGCCCCAGGCCCTTGTCGAGAAGATGCTCGACCTCGCCAAGGTCACCCCGCAGGATTACGTCATGGATCTGGGCTCGGGCGACGGCCGCACGGTCATTACGGCGGCCAAGCGCGGTGCACAGGCGCAGGGCATCGAATACAACCCTGACATGGTCGAGCTGTCGAAGAAGAATGCCGCGACGGCTGGCGTCACCGGCAAGGCCAACTTCGTGAAGGCCGACCTCTTCGAGACCGACTTCTCGAAGGCGCAGGTGGTCACGATGTTCCTGCTGCCATCGATCAACATGCGGCTGCGTCCGCAGATCCTCAAGATGCGTCCCGGCACGCGCATCGTCTCGAACACGTTCACGATGGAAGACTGGGAGCCGGATACGAGCGAGACGATCGGCGGCGACTGCACCAGCTGGTGCACGGCGCATCTGTGGATCGTGCCGGCGCAGGTGCAGGGCACGTGGCAGGCCGGTTCGAACGCGCTGACCCTGACGCAGAAGTTCCAGAAGGTCGAAGGCACGCTCGGCTCAACCGCCATCACCGGCGGCCGGCTGCGCGGCGACGAGATCTCGTTCAGTGCCGGCGGCACCAAGTACACCGGCCGCGTGAACGGCAACTCGATCTCCGGCACGTCGAGCGGCGGAAGCAGCGGCGCCTGGTCGGCGACGAAGAAGTAACCCGTCGACGCGGAGGAGACGTGGCGGGCTGGTCACACCTGCTGGTGAGCGCGCTGCTGCTCGTGGCAACGCCCGGGCAGCAGGCTTTGCCTGCCCCGCCGAAGCCCGGCGACGGCGGGCCGTCTTCTCCCGACACTCGTTTCTACGCCGTCGCCTACGTTGAAGCGATGGCCTCCTCCACCGGGAAGGCCATCGCGCTTCTCAAGCAGTATCGCGAGGCCAGCGCGAAGCAGGACGGCCTGGTCAGCATCGAGGCGTTCGAGCAAATCGGACGGCCCGGGCACTTCGCGCTCTTCGAAGTGTGGCGCGATCAGCAGGCGTTCGACGCCCGCGCCGCAGTCCTGACACAGCTGCGCGACGCCCTGCAACCAATCCGAGTCAGCGACTACGACCAACGCCCGTACAAGACGATCACGCTCGACGATCGACGCGGCGGCCGCCCGCAGGCTTCGCAGATCGTTGTCGTGGCCCATGTGGACGTCGCACCCAATCCACAAGTCGCGGTGATGTTGAAGAACCTGGCCGAGGCGAGCCGCAAGGAACCCGGCAACGTCCGCTTCGACGTCGTCCAGCACGCGATGCGCGCCAACCACTTCACCGTTGTCGAGGTCTGGCGCGACCAGAAGGCGCTCGACGCGCACGTCGCCTCTCCCCACACCAGGCAGTATCGCGACACGCTGCAGCCGATGACCGGCAGTCCACTGGACGAGCGTGTCTACAAGCCCATCGACTGATCACTGGCCGCGAGCGGCCCAGGGTATGTTTGAAAGCCGGAGGCGTTCCATGACTGATTCCACCGTTGCCACGTTGAAAGCCAGCCTGCGCGGCGGCCTCATTTCGCCGAGTGACCCGGGCTACGACGAGGCTCGTAAGGTCTACAACGGGATGATCGATCGTCGCCCCAAGCTCATCGCGCGCTGCGCCGACGTCGCCGATGTCATCACCGCGGTGAATTACGGCCGCGACAACAAGATGGTCGTCTCGGTCCGCGGCGGTGGCCACAACGCCGGCGGCCTCGGCGTCTGCGACGGCGGGCTGGTGATCGATCTGTCGCCGATGCGCTACGTGCGCGTCGACCCGAAGAAGAAGACGGTGATCGCCGGCGGCGGAGCGCTGTGGGGCGACGTCGATCACGCGACGCACGCGTTCGGCCTTGCCGTGCCGTCCGGCATCATTTCGACGACCGGCGTCGGCGGTCTCACGCTGGGCGGCGGTATCGGGCACCTCACCCGGCAGTGCGGGCTCACCATCGACAATCTGCTCGGCGTGGAGATGGTCCTCGCCAACGGCAAGTTCGTCACCGCCACCGCCAAAGAGAACTCCGACCTGTACTGGGCGGTGCGCGGCGGCGGCGGCAACTTCGGTGTGGTGACGTCGTTCCTGTTCAAGGCGCACGACGATTCACACCAACTACGCCGGCCCGATGCTCTGGCACCTCGAGGAGAGCGTCGAGATCCTGAAGTGGTACCGCTCCTTCATCACCAAGGCGCCGCGCGACATCAACGGGTTCTTCGCGTTCCTCGTCGTGCCGCCGGGCCCGCCGTTCCCCGAGCACCTGCACAACAAGAAGATGTGCGGCATCGTGTGGTGCTACACGGGTCCGCTGAAGAAGGCCGAGAAGGTGTTCAAGCCGATCCGCGCCTTCCGCAAGCCGGCGCTCGACCTGGTCGGCCCGATTCCCCACCCGACGCTGCAGAGCATGTTCGACGCGCTCTACGTGCCGGGGCTGCAGTGGTACTGGAAGGCCGACTTCGTGCACGAATTGAGCGACGAGGCGATCGCCCAGCACGTCGAGCACGGCTCCCGCATGCCGACGATGTTTTCGACGATGCACCTGTATCCGATCGACGGCGCCGCCGGTCGCGTGAAAGGCAATGCCACGCCGTGGGCCTATCGCGATGCCAAGTGGGCTGAGGTGATCGTCGGCGTCGATCCCGATCCGGCCAACAAGGACAAGATCACCAACTGGGCGCAAGGACTACTGGAACGCGCTGCACCCGTACTCGGCGCCCGGTGCGTACGTGAACTTCATGATGGACGACGAAGGCGACGAGCGCGTCAAGGCGAGCTACGGCAAGAACTACGCGCGGCTCGCCAAGCTGAAGAAGAAGTACGACCCGGCCAACTTCTTCCGGGTGAATCAGAACATCAGGCCCGGAAGTAGTGTCGGTGCCGGACTCGATG
Source organism: uncultured Acidobacteriota bacterium (assembly GCA_963728305.1). Classification (GTDB taxonomy): domain Bacteria; phylum Acidobacteriota; class Vicinamibacteria; order Vicinamibacterales; family UBA2999; genus Gp6-AA40. The sequence goes on along the minus strand of CAVSKE010000044.1, from coordinate 158,281 downwards.
TAGTGTCCGGCTTTAGCCGGACCACGATCACCTCGGGCGGCTGGCGGAGCGTCTGATACACGACGCAGTAACGCTCCGTCAGCTTCAGCAGCGTCGCAATCTGCTCGGCAGACGCGTCGGTGTCGAGCGCGATGTTCAACCGGATCGCGCCGAAGCCGACGCGCGCGTCCTTTGCCACGCCGAGCGTCCCGCGAAAATCCAGATCGCCCTCGGCGGTGATCGTCGCGTCGCGCAGCTCGACGCCGATCGCCGTCGCCACCGCGTTCAACGTGACCCCAGCGCAGGCGACGAGCGCCTCGAGCAGCATGTCGCCCGAACACGCGAGGGTGCCGTCGCCGCCGGTCGCCGGATGGAGCCCCGCTTTCACCAGCGCACGCCCGGTCTCGACGCTGCACGAGATCCCTTCCGACGCACGACCCGTCGCGCGCAGCGTGATCATCGCGGCCGAGGGTTCCGTCTTGTAACGTTCCTTCAGTGGTGCCTGTATCGATTTCAGCTCGTCGTGTTCACACTGTCAGTCTACTGAATCCTGATCTGCTGATTCCTGATTCCTACTACGATCACTCGAAATGCAGCTCGGGATGATCGGCCTCGGACGGATGGGTGCAAACATGGTGCGGCGCCTGATGCGCGGCGGCCACTCGTGCATCGTCTACGACCGCGCCGCCGACGCGATGCGTGCGCTCGGCCGGCGAAGGCGCGGTCGCCTCGACGACGCTCGATGACTTCGTCGGCAAGCTCAGCGCGCCGCGCGCGATCTGGCTGATGGTGCCGGCCGCGCTCGTGGACGCGACGATCGACGCACTGGAGCCGCGGCTCAAGCCGGGCGACATCATCATCGACGGCGGCAACTCCTACTATCGCGACGACGTCGATCGCGCGAAGCGGCTGGCGTCGCGCGGACTGCACTACGTCGACTGCGGCACGAGCGGCGGCGTCTGGGGACTCGAGCGCGGCTACTGCCTGATGATCGGCGGCGAGCCTGACGTCGTGAAGCATCTCGATCCGATCTTCGCGACGCTCGCGCCAGGCGGCGAGGTCCGCCTAGAGGCGGACACGACGACCTGCGATGAGCACCGCGCAGCGCGGGCTACCTGCACTGCGGTCCGGCCGGCGCCGGTCACTTCGTCAAGATGGTGCACAACGGCATCGAGTACGGCTTGATGGCCGCCTACGCCGAAGGCTTCAACATCCTCAAGCACGCCAACGCCGGCACGCAGCGAAGCGCAGGCCGACGCCGAGACGCGCCGCTCCGCGACCCGCAGTACTACCAGTACGACTTCGACCTGCCGGCGATCGCCGAGGTCTGGCGTCATGGCAGCGTGATCTCGTCGTGGCTGCTCGACCTCACCGCGGCGGCGCTGAGCCAGAGTCCCGACCTGGCGGCATTCGCCGGCCGCGTCTCCGATTCGGGCGAGGGCCGCTGGACGATCGAGGCGGCGATCGAGGAAGGCGTGCCGGCCGACGTGCTCGCCGCCGCGCTCTTCGCGCGCTTCACCTCGCGCGGCGAGGCCGACTTCCAGAACCGGCTGCTGTCGGCGATGCGCTTCGCCTTCGGCGGTCACGTCGAGCAGCACGCATGACGCGCCGATGCGATCCGACGCGCTGGTGTTCTTCGGCGCCACCGGCGACCTCGCGTTCAAGAAGATCTTTCCGGCGCTGCAGGCGATGATCCGCCGCGGCCATCTCGACGTCCCGATCATCGGCGTCGCCCGGGGCGGCACGCTCGAGCAGCTGCGCGAAGCGCGCCCGCGAGAGCCTCGAGAAGCACGGCGGCGGCGTCGATCAGGCGGCGTTCGCCAAGCTGGTGGAGCTGCTGCGCTTCGTCGACGGCGACTACGAGAACCACGACGACGTTCGATGCGGCTGCGCGCCGAGCTCGGCAGCGCGCAGCATCCGCTGCACTATCTGGCGATCCCGCCGAGCATGTTCCCGACCGTCGTCCGCGGCCTCGGCGAGAGCGGCTGCGCCGCGCGGCGCGCGCGTCGTCGTCGAGAAGCCGTTCGGCCGCGACCTCGCCTCGGCGCAGGGCGCTGAACGCGACGCTGCACGCGCGTCTTCGACGAGTCCGACGATCTTCCGCATCGATCACTACCTCGGCAAGGAGCCGGTGCAGAACCTGCTCTACTTCCGCTTCGCCAACACGTTTCTCGAGCCGATCTGGAACCGCAACTACGTCGAGAGCGTGCAGATCACGATGGCCGAGCAGTTCGGCGTCGCAGGGCCGCGGCAAGTTCTACGAAGAGGCCGGCGCGATCCGCGACGTGATCCAGAACCACATGCTGCAGGTGCTCGGCTTCCTCGCGATGGAGCCGCCGGTGATGTCGCATCCCGAGTCGATCCGCGACGAGCAGGTCAAGGTGTTCCGCGTGATCCGCCCGCTCGATCCGGCGAACCTGGTGCGCGGACAGTATCGCGGCTACCGCGAGCGAGGAGGGCGTCGCGCGCCGACTCGCAGGTCGAGACGTTCGCCGCCGTGCGGCTTCACGATCGACTCGTGGCGCTGGGAGGGCGTGCCGTTCTTCATCCGCGCCGGCAAGTGCCTGCCGGTCGACGACGACCGAGGTGCTCGTCAAGCTGAAGCGGCCGCCGCTCGTCGATGCTGGCGCCGGGACAGGGCAACTACGTGCGCTTCCGGCTCAGCCCGGAGGTCACGATCGCGGTCGGCGCGCGCGTCAAGCGGCCGGGCGAGACGCTCGAGGGCGAGGAGACCGAGCTGTCGTTCGTTGACAAGCCCGAAGGCGACGAGATGGACGCCTACGAGCGGCTGCTCGGCGACGCGATGGAGGGAGACGCGACGCTGTTCGCGCGTCAGGACGCGGTCGAGGCGGCCTGGGCGATCGTCGATCCGGTGCTCGCACGCCCCGACGCCGCTGTTCGAGTACGAGCCGGGGACCTGGGGACCGGCCGAGGCCGACCGTCTCGTCGCCGACGTCGGCGGCTGGCACTGTCCGGCGGCCTCCGTCGCCGTTCAAACGTGATGTGATGGTCTGAGCGATTCCCGAATTCCTAGGTCAGAGGAGGGCGTCAGAGTATCGTCATGACGCACCCCGATGGCGCTCGCTCCGCACGTTCGGCTTGGCCCCTACGAGATTCAGTCACCGCTTGGCGCGGGCGGAATGGGGGAGGTCTACAAGGCGAACGATACACGGCTCAACCGGGTGGTCGCGATCAAGGTGATGCGCGGGCACATGGCCGCCGATCCCCAACTGCGAGATCGGTTCGACCGGGAAGCCAAGGCGATCTCCAGCCTGAACCATCCGCACATCTGCGCCCTCTACGACGTCGGTTCCCACGACGGCATCGACTTCCTGGTCATGGAATACCTGGACGGCGAGACGCTGTCGGAGCGCATGGCACGCGATCCGTTGACCGTCGCCGAGTCGCTGCGAATCGCCGGGCAGATCGCCGAGGCACTCGAGGTTGCCCACGAGACGGGCATCGTCCATCGCGACCTGAAGCCGGGCAACGTCACGATCACTCACGGCGGCCACGTGAAGGTGCTCGACTTCGGCCTGGCGAAGATGCGCGCCAGCGCCGGCGCTGAACTGGATCTGTCGAACTCTCCGACCGCGATGAGGACGACCGCCGGAGTGATTCTCGGGACCGCGGCGTACATGTCGCCGGAGCAGACGAACGGAAAGGAAGCGGATCGCGCGTCCGACGTGTGGGCATTCGGATGCGTCTTGTACGAAATGCTGACCGGCCGTCGCGCATTCATGGGTGACACGACCAGCGAAATTATCGCCAGCGTCTTGAGGACCGAACCCGACTGGCATCAGCTGCCTGCCGAGACTCCAGAAGGCATTCGGCGGTTATTGCGACGGAGTCTGCAGAAGGATCAGAAGCTGCGGTTCCGCGACATGCGCGACGCACGCCTTGAAATCGACGAGGCGCGTCGATCGACAGCCGATCACGACGCGGCGATCGCCGTCCGCACGGAACGGCCACGCAGACGAGGGACATGGATCGCATGGACGTCAGCCCTGGCGACGGTGCTGGTGGTCGCCGCCGTGCTGGGCGCACGGGCCCTGCGACAAAGTCCCCTCCCTCCACAGCTCTTCCTCGAGATCAATACGCCTCCGACCCGGGATGCGTCGGTGGCGATTTCACCTGACGGACTCAAGGTCGTCTTCGCGGCCAGTGCCGAAGGCCGGTCTCAGTTGTGGCTGCGCTCGCTGGATTCCCCGGTCGCGCGTCCGCTGCCCGGGACCGAGCGCGGATCACGCCCGTTCTGGTCGCCCGACAGCCGATCCATCGGATTCCTCGCGGATACCAGGCTGAAGCGCGTGGACATCGACGGAGGCTCTGTACGCACACTGGCCTCCGGCATTCCCGTCGCTCTCGGGGGCACGTGGAACGATGCCGGCACGATCCTGCTCGGCAACAATCCGGGCGGGCCGATTTTCCGCGTGTCCGACACGGGCGGTGATCCGACGACCGTCACCCGAGTCGAGACGCCACAACAGCGGGGACACCTATCCCCGCAGTTCCTTCCCGACGGCCGGCACTTCCTCTTCTTCGTCAACGGCAGCCCGGAGGTACGCGGGGTGTATGTCGGAGAGCTTGATGGATCCGACCCGAAGCGGTTAATCGATTCGGATGTACCGGCGGTGTATACCGGTCGCGGACATCTGTTGCTGGTCCGTGAGGGAAGGCTGCTGGCACAAGAGTTCGATCCCGATCGACTGGAACTCAGGGGCGACCCGTTCGCGATCGCCGATCAGGTGACTGAGTACACCAGCTTGTCCGCGTCCGCCACCGGAACCATCGCGTATCGAACCGCCTCATCCGACATCGGCCAGCGGCAGTTCGTGTGGGTCGATCGGTCCGGGCGGGAAACGGACAAGGTCGTCTATGCGGAAACCGCGGCGCTCGGTCCGGCACTGTCACACGACGGGCGCCGCATCGCCGTCTACTCCTTTCGGAACGGCAACATGGACATCTGGTCGTACGAAACGAGCCGCCGCGCGTGGGACCGGATCACGTTCGGCGCCGGCGACGACATCTATCCGCTCTGGTCTCCAGACGACACCAGCATCGTGTCCGGATCAGTCAGAACAACCAACATCGTGGATCTCTATCGCCGGCAACTCCGCGCCCCGGAGGCCAGCGAGGAACTCCTGCTCGCCACGTCGGAACCGAAGTTTCCAACTGACTGGTCGGCGGATGGACGATTTCTGCTCTATACGACCCTCTCGCCGAATCGAGGCCTGGATCTCTGGGCGCTGCCGATGGACGGAAGCCGTAAGGCCTTCGCGGTGGTCCAGACGGACTTCAACGAAGGCATCGGGCAGTTTTCTCCGGACGGCAAATGGGTGGCGTATCAATCAGACCGGACGGGTCGCGCTGAGATCTATCTCCGGCCGTTTCCGGGACCCGGCGCCGACGTCCGAGTGTCCGTCGATGGCGGTGCGCAAGTGCGTTGGAACTCCAACGCGTAAAGAACTGTTCTATGTCGCGACTGATAACCGCCTCATGGCAGTTCCGATCCGCTTCCTCCCTGATGGCATCACGGCCGAATCCGGGACGCCAGTGCCATTGTTCGCGACGACTCTTGGAAATCCTGGGGGCCCTGTGAACAGGCAGCTCTACGTCGTCGCGCCGGGTGGTCAATCGTTCGTGATGAACTCCGCGACTGGAGAAGCGAACGCGACGCCGATCACCGTCATCCTGAATTGGAATCCACAGCCGGGCGGCACACCGCGATCAGCGCGCTGAGGGCTGCGTCGCGCCGGTCAGCTCTTCGTAGGTGCCCCTGAAATCAGCGATCCGGCCGTGCTCGAACTGCCACACGCGAGTGCCGACTTCCTCGAGCAGATCTTCGTCGTGGGTGACGAGCAGCACCGTGCCCTCGTATTTCTGAAGCGCGATGTTGAGCGCGTTGATCGCCTCGAGGTCGAGGTGATTGGTCGGTTCGTCCAGCACGAGCACGTTCGGCTTGAGCAGCATCAGACGGCAGAACAACAGACGTGCCGTCTCGCCGCCTGACAGCGCATCGGTAGGCTTGAGCCCTTCCTCACCGCTGAAGAGCATCTGACCGAGCAAGCCGTGGATGTCCTGGCGTGAGGCGTCTGGGTCATAGCGATGCAGCCACTCGACCGCGGTCATGCCTTTCTCGATCGCCCCGGTATGGTCCTGCGGAAAGTAGCCGACCGACACCTCGTGTCCCCAGCGCACGGTGCCGCCATCGATGTCCTGTGGCGAGGCGTGCTGATCGGGCGCGTCCGCCAGCAGCGCTCTGAGCAGCGTCGTCTTGCCGGCGCCGTTGCGTCCGACGAGGACGATTCTCTCGCCGCGGTTGACGACGGCGCTGAAGCCGGGGACGACAGCGACGCCGCCGTGCGCCTTGCGGACGCCCTCGAATTCGAGCGGCACCTTGCCAGACGGGCGGCGGGTCGTGAACTTGATGTAGGGACGCTGAATATTCGAGCGCGCCAGCTCGGTCGTCTGCAGCCGCTCCACTTCCTTGCGTCGCGACGTCGTCTGGCTGGCGCGGGTGCCGGCGCCGAATCGGGCGATGAAGTCGTTGAGCTGCGCGATCTTCTTCTCGCGCTGCTCGTTGTCGGCTTCGATCTTCGTGCGAATCTGCGTCTTCGCGACCACCATGTCGTCGTAGCCGCCGGTGTAGGTGATGATCGTCTCGTAGTCGATGTCGGCGATGTGCGTGCACACCCGGTTGAGGAAGTGCCGGTCGTGCGAGATGACGATCAGCGTGCCCTCGTAGCGGGTGAGAAACTCCTCCAGCCAGTGGATCGAGTCGAGATCCAGATGGTTGGTCGGCTCGTCGAGGAGCAGCGCCTCGGGATGACCGAAGAGCGCCTGCGCGAGCAGCACTCGAACCTTCTGACCGCCTTGCAGTTCGGCCATCGTGCGCTCGTGCAGGGCGTCCGCGATGTCGAGTCCCTGCAGCAGCACAGCGGCATCGCTCTCGGCTGAATACCCGTCCTCCTCGCCGACGATGCCCTCCAGCTCGCCGAGGCGCATGCCGTCTTCATTCGACATCTCGGCACGCGCGTAGAGCGCGTCACGCTCGGCGAGGGCGTCCCACAGTCGCCGGTTGCCCATGATCACGGTGTCGATCACGCGGTAGCGGTCGAAGGCGTACTGGTCCTGACGCAGCACGCCGAGCTTGCGGGGCCGGACAACCGTGCCGCGTTGAGGCTCCGACTCGCCGGTCAGAAGCTTCATGAATGTGGACTTGCCCGACCCGTTCGGCCCGGTGAGGCCGTAGCGTCTGCCCGCGGAAAACGTCGTCGAGACGTCCTCGAACAGAACCTTGGAGCCGAACCGCATGGAGACGCTGCTGACAGAGATCATCAACCCTCGATTGTAACCCGAACGGTCGTTGAGCAGGTAGCCGGCGGATTTCTGGAGTGGCCGATTTGTGAGGGTTGAATCGTTATTGATTGGTGATTCTCGATTGGTGATGTAAGCAGGCTCGGCGATGCCAGGCAGGCCTCACCGCTTCCAATCAGCAATCAACCAGGAATCGACAACCCCACATCGCGACGTCCAGATGTCAATCTGTCGCCGCGCGATTGTAGAGATGGTAGTCGAACTGCGATATCACCGCGCCGCCCGCTGGTCAGGCGTCGGCGCGTGGCTTGTCGATTCGTTCCCGATCGCGGGGCGGACTTCGGCAGCGTCTGCGATGCCCTGAAGCAGCCCGTTGAAGATCAGGCCATGCAGCGGCAGGACCGCGTACCAGTAGATCAGTCCTGCGAGTCCGCGTGGCCTGAATCGCGCCGTCTGCGTCAACCTGGTCGCCGGCCCGCGCTCATCGCTGGAGACAGGCGCGAGTTCGAAGTCGAGGACGGCGTCGCCAGGGAGGCGCATCTCGGCGCGAAGCGTCAACCGCCGGTCGCGTTCGATCTCGACGACCCGCCAGAAATCCACCGCTTCGCCCCACGCTAATCGCGACTGGTCACGTCGTCCACGTCTCCAGCCCGGTCCGCCGCTGACGCGGTCCAGCACTCCGCGGAGCCGCCACAGACTGTTGTACCGGAGCCAACCCTGACGTCCGCCGAGCCGCGCAAGCACAGCGAAGATCTCGTCTGGCGACGCGTGCACAATCCTTTCGCGCGCGTCCTCGAAGACGTCGCCGCCGGCCCAATCGGGATCGCCGGGCATCGGACCGGCAGACGACCACGTGCTCTCGACGTCAGACCTGGCTTCCATCTCCAACGCGATCTTGATGGCGGGACGGACCCCGAGCAGCGGCTGCGGCATCAACGCCGCGGCGCTGTCGTCGTGCACCACGACGCGGTTGCGCAGCCCCTCAGCAAGAGGACGAGCCATCCGCGCGCTGACTGGCGTCACGAGGTGGATCCACAGCGAGCTCAGAAAGGGAGTCAGGACCGGCACTGGAATGATCAACCGCCGCGGCAACTGCCGCTCCTCGGCCATGATCTGCATCAGCGCTTCGTACGAGAGGACGTCAGGCCCGCCGATGTCGAGCGTACGACCAATCGTCTCTGGCACCGCGAGGCATGTGACGAGGTAGTGCAGCACATTCCTCACCGCGATCGGCTGACACTCTGTCTTCACCCAGCGCGGTGTGATCATCACCGGCAGCCGCTCGGCGAGATACCGCAGGATTTCGAAGGAGGCGGACCCTGACCCGATGATCATCGCGGCACGGAGCGCGGTCACCGGCACGCGTCCCTCGGCCAGTGCTCGCTCGACCTCGCGACGGGAGGTCAGATGCTCGCTCAGCTGGGCTCCGGTTTCACCAAGGCCGCCCAGGTAGACGATGCGTCCGACGCGGGCGGCCGATGCCGCGTGTGTGAAGCGGCTGGCCATCGCCCGGTCGGCGTCGGCATACGAACGCCCAACCGAGAGCATCGAATGAACCAGGTAGAAGGCCGCCTCACATCCGTCGAGCTGTCGCGCGAGCGCCTCAACGTCCGACAGATCCGACTGGACGATCTCGACGCGCGGGTCCGTGTACCAAGCACGATCGGCCAGCTTGCGCGGAGAACGCACGAGACATCTCACGCGATAACCGGCCGCGATCAGTCGCGGCACGAGCCGGGTACCGATGTAACCCGTAGCCCCGGTCACAGCGACCCTCGGGCCGTTCGGTGCATCAGGAACTGAAGGACGAGACGGCTCTTCGCCGCCATGCCTGCTGAGTCTTTCCATCGCCACGATTGAGCCTGGTCATTCCGGTTGCATCAACCGCTCCAGGTCGTTCTCAGGCGAGCTCTTCAGCGGGCGACGACTTCCCGTTGGCTGGCGGCGTGTTCTATCGACGGATGGTTGATCTTTGATTGTTGATTAGTTGTTGATTGTTGATTCTCGATTGGTGATTGGACCCTGCGTTCGAGTCGATGCGCCCACGCTGGGGTAAAGCGCGCCGCCTTCAATCAACAATCACCAATCCAAAATCACAATCATTCTTGCGGCCAGCTCTTTCAGCAGCGCGACGACCTTCTCGTTGGTTGACGTGCGCGCGTGGCCGCGTCGAGCGGCGTGCGGTCGGCCTTGTTCTTCACGTCGAGACGCGCGCCGCGCTCGGCGAGCAGCCTGATGATCGCCGGCTGACCGCCGCCGGTGGTCGCAGCGGTGTGCAGCGCGGTGTCACCGGTGGCATTGGCGGCGTTCACGTCCACGCCGGCGTCGAGGGCCAGGCGAATCGCGGCAAGTGCCTCGGCCTCGCTGACCCGCTCGGGCGTGTCCTCGCTGTTCCCTCCTGACACGGCGCCCGCACACAGCATGATCGGCCCGTTGCCGCTCTTCTGCGTCAGCGTGACGTCAGCCTTGGCGTCGAGCAGGATCCGCATCATCTCGACATCGCACTTTCGGGCCGCCCGCATGAACGGCGTCGCGCCTTCGCCGAGCCGGTTGTCGCCGGCGTCGTAGACGCGCTTGAGGATCGGCGCCTTGAGGCGGCGCGTTGACGTCGGCGCCGCCCCTGATGAGCACCCGCGCCGCGTCGAGACTGCCGTCAATCACGGCCTGCGGCTGGATACGGCCGGCCGAACGTGTCGCCGATGGTGTGCATGTCCACGGCGGCATAGAGCGGCGTCATGCCCTTGATGTCGGCGATGTTGGGATTGGCGCCTTTCTCGACGAGGACGGCACGACGTCGTAGTGGCCGTTGATGATCGCGACGATGAGCGCGGTCGTGCCTTCCGGATCGGTGAGATCGAGATTCGCGCCCGAGTCAGCCGAGGGCGCGCATCGCCTCTGCCGCGCCCTCGCGCGCCGCAAACATCGCCGCCGACCAGCCGCCGCGCGGCAGCACCGTCTGGCCGACGTAGGAATAGCCTTCTTCGAGACCGCTGAGCAGCACGCCGTTCTGCGTGTGGGGATACGACGTGACTTTCGACAGCACGTTGAGATCCGCGCCGGCCTCCGCCAGCACACGCACCGCGTCGGCGCGATTGCTGGTGGCAGCCCAGATCGCCGCGGTCGTTCCGGTGCGCGTCTCGCGCGCGTTGATGCGGGAGCCGGCGGCGATGAGCGCTTTCATCGACGCGACGTTGCCGGTGCGCGCGGCGTGCATCAGCAGCGTCTGACCTTCGGGGAGCTTCGCGTCGGCCGTCTTGACACTGGCGCCGGCCTTGAGCAGGACGTCGATGAGATCGGCGTGTCCACGCTGCGCCGCGATGAGCAGCGCCGTGACGCCGTGCCGATTCGCCGCGTTGACGTCGGCGCCGGATCGAATCAGCCGCTGCACCGCCGGACGATCGCCGGACAGCACGGCCTGATGAAGCGGTGTGGTCGGTGACTGCGCCGAGAGATTCAGCGTCAGCGCCAGCACACAGGCGACGACGACCGCGGGTCTCATCCGAACAGCTCGATGGTGCCCGTGCTCTGCCCGAACGTCTTCTGCTCGGCACCAAACTGATTGGCCACGGTCAGCCACAGGTTGCCGAGCGGCGTTTCCTTCGGCAGCGCGAGGTGGCGATTGCCGCGGCCGAGACTGCCGCCGACCGCAACCATCGGCAGCGGATCGGTGGCGTGCACGTTCGAATTCGCCATGCCGCTGCCGTAGAAGATCAGCGAGTGGTCGAGCACCGAGCCGTCGCCGTCGGGCAGCGCCTGCAGCTTCTCGAGGAGACGCGCCACCATCTGCAGACAGAACACGTTGATCTTGGCGTTGCTGGCCACCTTCTCGGCCTTGTCGCCGTGATGCGACGTGACGTGCCACGGATCGGGGACGCCGATCGATCCGAACGTCCGCTGGCTGCCCTCGCGCGACATCATGAACGTGAAGACGTGAGTCAGCTCGGTCTGATACGCGAGCGCGAGCAGATCGGTCATCAGCGCACTGTGCGCCTCGAACGAATCGGGGATGCCGAGCGGCTTCTCGAAGGTGACGTCGGCGCGCTGCTGCGCCTCGTTGCGCTGAATGCGCCGCTCGATCTCGCGGACGTCCTGCAGATAGGTGTCGACACGGGCGCGGTCGTGGGCACTGAGCCGCGTCTGCAGCGCGCGCATGTCGTTGAGAATGCCGTCGAGGATGCTGCGGTCCTCGCGCAGGTTGGCGCGGCGCTGCGCGTCGCTGCCGCCGTCGCCGAACAGCCGCTCGAACGCGCCGCGCGGATTGATCTCCATCGGCAGCGGCCGCGTCGGCGACGCCCAGGCAATCGCATCGTGATACGCGCAGCTGTAGCCCGGCGTGCACCCGCCGACATAGCCGGTGAAATCCTCAGTGCCGAACTCGAGCGAGGGAAACGGCGACGATTGTCCGACCTGCTGCGCCAGTACCTGGTCGATCGACGTCCCGCAGGCGAGATCTTCCGCTTCGGTCCGCTTCGGCACCGCGCCGCTCAACCAGCCGCTCGCCGCGGCGGCGTGCATCTCGGCCTGACCGCCCGCGCGCTTCAAGTTGCTGATGACGACCATCTGCCGCTGGAACGCCTCGAGCGTCTTCAGCGTGGGCGAGAGCTCGAAGTCAGAGCCGGCGGCCGCGGGTGTCCACGACGCCATGTCGGCGCCGTGCGGAACGTAGATGAAGCCGAAGCGAGGCGGACGCGAGGCCACGGTCTGCGCAAGCGCGGTTGCAGCCGGCACCATCGCATCGAGCAGCGGCAGCGCAAGGCTGGCACCGACGCCCCGAAGAAACGTGCGACGTGGCAGCGATGACTTCGTGATGAACATATATGAGGCCCCGGGTCCGGCTGAAGCCGGACACTACGTCACTGCCCCGTCCGGCTGAAGCCGGACACTACTACCTCTTCACCCGCATCTGAAACGGCACGCTCTCGACGATGCCCTGGATCAGGGCTGAGAAACGATAACCCTTCTGCGTCGCCTGACGTACCACCTTTCTGACCTCAGGCATGTCCTCGTAGGTGAGGCCGCGGCCCAGGGCGTAGACCATCAATTTCTCGGTCAATGTCTGCACAAAGACGTCGGGCCGGCGCACCAGCGCCTGGCGCAGCGAGACCACGCCATCGATCTTCGTGCCATCGGTCAGCACGTCCGCCGTGTTGAGCGGCAGGCCACTGGCGTCCTGTGTCCGCCACGCGCCAACCAGGTCGAAGTTCTCGAGCGCGAAGCCGATCGGATCCATCACCTGATGACAATTCGCGCAGACCGGGTTCGTCCGATGCCGCTCCATCTGCTCACGCATCGTCTTTGGCGCGGAGCCTGGCGGATCGGTCTTGAGCGCGGTGTCGAGGTCGGCAGGCGGTGGCGGCGGCGGCACGCCGACGAGATTCTCGAGTACCCATTTGCCGCGCAGTACCGGTGAGGTCGTCGTCGGATGCGACGTCACGAGCAGCACGGCACCTTTTCCCAGAATGCCGCGGCGCGACTCGTCGGCGAGCGAGACGCGGCGGAAGTCGCTGCCGAAGACATTCGGGATGCCGTAGTGGCGCGCCAGCCGCTCGTTGACGAACGTGTAGTCGGCATTCATCAGGTCGAGGACGCTGCGGTCCTCGCGGATGACACTCTCGAAGAAGAGCTCGGCCTCGCGCTGGAAGGCCTGCCGCAGGTTGTCGTCGAAGTCGGGGAACAGCTCCGAGTTGGGCACCTTGCCTTTGAGGTTGCGCAGGTGCAGCCACTGCCCCGCGAAGTTGCCGACGAAGGCCGACGATCGGGCATCGGCGAGCATCCGGGTGACCTGCGCCGCGCGCGCGTCAGGACTCTTCAGACGACCGTCGCGAGCCGCGCGCATCAGCGGCTCGTCGGGCAGACTGCTCCAGAAGAAAAACGACAGCCGCGTCGCCAGCTCGGTGTCCGTGATGCGGTACGCCGTGCCGGCCGCGAGTGATGCAGGCTCGGATTCGGGACGGAAGACGAACGACGGGCTGGCCAGGATGCGGCGAAGACCGAACTGAATGCCGTCCTCGAAAGAGCCACCGGCCCTGGCCTGCGAGTAGTAGTTCAGCAGATCAGCGAGCTCGGCGTCCGAGATCGGACGCCGGTATGCCTGCGTCGCCAGCGCTGACAGAATCCGGCGCGCGCACGCCTCCTCGGCAGGCGGGTCTGAAGACGCGCCTCTACGGGCCGGACGGCAGATAAACACGCGCGGGCTCGGCGGAGCGCCAGCCGTCTTCGCGCCGAACGGGCCTTGAATGGTGATCGACTGGACGTGCGGTGCGCCTTCGGCATCGAAGGGGTTCGAGAAGTCGCGGATGAACCGCTGCAGACGGTTGGTCTCGAAGAGCGGCGGCGTCGCGTCGAGAAACGCCGCAGCGACATCGCGCTGACCGGCCTTGACCACACGACGCACTCGCAGCCGCGACGCCTCGAGCGCGTCGGACGTGTCGGTCGGGTTCGTCTGCAGCCCGATCAGATCCTTCTCGCCGCCAATCGACGCGCGAAGAATCGGCTCCTCGTCGAGCGTGAGCTCGAGGTCGTGGGGATCCTCGAGACCGCGAATCGCGCTCAGATTCGTGCGATACAGCCTGACCTGGAACTCGTATTCGCCATCGACCGGAAACGTGTGCTTCGCCCGCATGCCGCCAACGGTGCCGAGCGGCAGTCCCTCGAGGTGCACGTCCTGCGACAAGTCCTGCCGCACCGTGTAAGTGTCGCTGCCGGTGACGATGCGCGGATCGCCAACCGCGACCGCGCTGATCTTGCGCGCCGCGGCCAGATACGCCTGGAGCAGCGCCGGCGAGCTCCCCTGCGCGTCGGAGACGTTGTCGAAGCCGAACGCCGACACATCAGGCGGCAGCAGCGCGGCGACGTCCACATCGAGCCCGAGCAGATCGCGGATGGCGTTGGCGTACTCGGCGCGATTGAGCCGTCTCAGGACCGGCCGCCCCGGCGAGCGCCTGCTCGTGCGATCCAGCTCGCTCTTCGAGCCACGCAATCAGGCTGTCGGTGGTCTTCTGATCGGGCCGGCGAACGCCGTGCGGCGGCATCGCGCCGACGCGGAGCTTGCGGACGACGTTCTCCCACGTGTCGGCGTGAGACTGCACGCTCGCGATGTCGATCCCGTCGAGCGCCAGTCCCCCGGTCTTCAGCCGCTGGTTGTGACACGTGACGCAGTACTGATCAATCGTCGCCTTGTGCTGTGGGGCGGACACACTCTGAGCCGATCCGACGCTGACGATCGCGCAGCCGATGACGACGCAAAGCGCTCCGAGTGTTCTCATCGCTTGCCCTGGTACCTAGACCTTCGACCTGACCCTTTGACCTGCTTTTGCCCTTTGCCCTTTGCCCTATCGTTTCTCCACATGCCGATCGATCCAGTCGACGATCAGATCCGCCAGCTGCAGGCTGTTGCGGTCCTGCATCAGCATGTGGCTGTTGCCCTTGATGCCCATCTGCGGCAGATACATCATCACCGCGTCGCCGCCGGCGTCCTTCACCTTCTTCACGTAGGTGTTGCACGTCTCGAGCGACTGCGCCCAGTTGGCCGGTCCGCCCTGCACGTCGCCGAGGTGATCGCCAAACATCACCAGCGTCGGAATCTTCGCCAGCTTCGCGATCTGATCCGCCGACAGATCCGGACACGGCATCTCGATCGAGATCATCCCGCGGATGCCGGACGGATCGAGCAGCGCCGCCTGCTGCGGAAAGAATCCCGACTCGGAATGTCCCATCAGGATCGCGCCCTTCAGCTGCACGGCGAGCGCCGCCATGTTCTTCCACGTCGGATTGGGATTCGGCAGCAGCGCGTTGAAATCCGGAATCATCTGCTTGTAGAGCTCGTCGACCGATTCGATCGGGAACTGCCCGTCCGGAAACGTCTTGCCGAAGGCCGGGCCGAAGCGGAACACCGTCCAGGCGATCTGCTGGCTGGCGTAGATGATGTTCGGCAGCGCGCTCGGCGGCTGCGTGCCGGCCTTCACCTCGCTGATCACCGACGAATCGAACCCCGAGCGCGCGCGCGAGACCTGGTCGGCGAGATACACCGGCCGATCGCGTCGCACGAAGTACTCATCCCATCCCATGCGCCCATCCGGCGTCGTCTCCCATGTCTTGCTGCTCAGACAACAGCCGTGCACCATCACCACCGGCAGATGACGACTGCCGTTCGGCGGAACCTGATACTGGACGTACATCTGGTTGACGGTGACGTCGCCGCCGCCGAACCCGCCGCGTCCGCGCGGCGGCGCCGGCAGCGCCTTCTTCTCGCCGCCGACGAAGAAGCTGCCCTGGCTGGCGAGGACCAGCGGTTTCTTGAGATCGACGCGACTCTTCTCCTGCGCCGAGCCCGATACCCCGGCCATCACGAGCACCGTCACGGCGACACGCAAGCCTGCCTGCTTCATCGTCCTGCTCCAGTCGGCAGATGGTACACCGGACGTAGAATGCCCTGTGACTCATGAGCGCGAGCCGGAGATTGCCACGGCAGCGCCGACGAGACTCTCCGCGCCGCAGCCTCCCGGCGAGCCCGGCCGTCCGCTGGCCGAGCACGGCCCGCTCGACGATGCGCGCTTTTCGCCCGGACACATCTTTGCCTCCCGCTATCGCATCGTCAGCCTGCTCGGACGAGGGGCAATGGGCGAGGCCTATCGCGCCGAAGACCTGAAGCTCGGACAGCCCGTTGCGGTCAAGCTGCTCGGCGTGGGAGGCGCACGCCGCTCGCAAGTGCAGCGTTTCATCAGCGAGGTGCGACTCGCACGGACGATCAGCCATCCGAATGTGTGCCGCGTGTACGACATCGGAGAAGCGGATGGCTGGTGGTACGTCCCGATGGAGCTGGTGGACGGCGAGACGCTCGCATCGCTGCTGCGCCGCATCGGCCGACTGCCTGCCGAGAAGGCGCTCGACATCGCGCGGCAGCTCTGCGCCGGGTTGGCGGCCGCGCACGACCGCGGCGTGCTGCATCGCGATCTCAAACCGTCGAACATCATGGTTGACGGCCGCGGGCGGATCCGAATCATGGATTTCGGCCTGGCGCTGCCAAGCGGCGAGTGGACGATCGGCGAGATCGCCGGCACGCCGGCGTACATGGCGCCGGAACAGATGGCCGGCGAGAGAGTCACCGAGCAAACCGACGTGTATGCGCTGGGTCTCGTGCTCTACGAGCTCTACGCCGGACGCCGGCTCTTTCCGGTTCAGACGTTTGACGAACGCCATCGCATCGGTCATGACACGCCGATCGCGCAATTGCCGCCGGGGATCGATCCGGAGATTCAGCGAATCATCGACGCGTGTCTCGAGAGCGATCCGCCAAGACGACCACGGTCGGCTCTCGCGATCGCCGCACGCCTGCCCGGCGGCGATCCACTCGCCGCGGCAATCGCCGAGGGTGCCGTGCTATCGCCGGAGATGGTCGCGGCCGCGGGCCCGAAAGGTGCGCTCCGTCCTGTAGCGGCTTGGGCGATGCTGATCGCGATCGTGATCGGCATCCTGGCGGTGGCGAGACAGGCAGAGGTGGTGAACGTTGGCCCCTCGGACCTCCCGAAGCCGCCCGAAGTGCTCGCCGAGCGCGCCAGGAATATCCTGGCTGGAGTCGGCGTCGGCGATGTCGAGGTGGACAGCGCGTTCTGGTTCGCCGCCAATCTCCCGCGCGCTCCTCTCTCGCTCGCAGGCGTGACTCAGGACCGTGACGACGCAGGCTCGGACGTCACGTTCGTCTTTCGGCGAAGTCCGATCTATCTCATCCCGCAGAATCTGTTTCACGTCGTCACCGCTGTCGATCCGCCAACCAACGTTCGCGGGATGGCCACGGTCACGCTCGATCCGCTCGGACGGCTGCTCGGGTTCACACGGTTGCTTCCGCCGACCGATACACGCGCGACGTCAGCGCCCGCGGTCGACTGGACGACGGTGTTTCGGGAGGCCGGACTGGATGCGAGCGAGTTTGCTCCGGTGAAACCTGACCACACGCCGGAAGTCGCGCACGACACCCGGCTCGCCTGGAGTCCATCGTCGGCCACCAGCGGCACCCTCCGCGTCACCGCGGCGACACTCGACGGGCACCTGGTTCAGTTCGGCACGACGAGGTCGGCGACGAACAACGCGACGGTACCCAACCCGCCCTTGTCGACTGGTTCGTCCGCAGCGGATCTGGCACTCTGGACGCTCATGCGTCTCGGTCTTTGCCGGAAGCGCCGTGCTCGCCCGATACAACCTTCGTCTCGGGCAGGGCGACCGTCTCGGAGCCCGCAGGCTAGGCATGCTCGTGGTCTGCTCTTGGTGTCCTTTCGGCCATTCTGCGCGCACATCATGTCCCGAATGCCCTCGAGGAGATCACGTATCCTGTTCGGGGCGACGGGCTGGGCGCTGGCCTGGGGCAGCCTGACGTGGCTCGTGTACATCGGCCTCGAGCCCTATCTCCGACGTCTGTGGCCGAGAACGCTCATCTCCTGGAACCGCCTTCTTGCGGGGCAGGTCCGAGACCCGTTGGTAGGACGCGACGTGCTCATCGGGATGCTGGCAGGCATCATCACGTCGAATCCTCGTGCTCGATTCCCATCACTGACTGGCGCCGCTTCGGGCGCTTCCACGACGTACACCACGAGCACGCTCGAGAGTCTGGGGTCGGTGCCGCACTTCTTGAACGTTGTCCTTCCATTTCAGCTCGCCTATTCGCTCGTGGGCGCCCTCGCTGCCGTCTCCGTGCTGCTCTTGATTCGACTCGTCGTTCGGAAAACATGGATCGCAGTGGGCCTGTCAATCCTGGTTGCCATACCTGTCTCCGCGTGCATCGCTTGGATGGCCGTTGATCTTTGCGTTGGCCGCTCCTCTGGTGACGGTCACCGTATTCCTGCGTGTCGGGTTGTTGGCGTACGTCTGCGGTGTACTTCACGGATCTCCTGCTGCGGGTGCCTATCACCCTCGATCCGAACGCATGGTATTTCGGCTACTCCCTCGTCGTGCTCCTCATCATGGCCGCGGTGGCGGGCGTCGCTTTCCTTGTATCACTGGGCGGACGTCCGGCGTTTGGCGCAAGTTCCGCGTAACAGGGCGGCTGCGTTCAGCGAACGACGAAACGCTCTTCCTGCAGCAGGCGTTCCATCCGCGGCGCGCAGCTCGACCTTCCAGTCGCCGGCGCGCTCGGGGCTGACGGTGTTGCTGCTGAAGGTGCGATAGCCGTTGCCCGGACTCGCCGGCCACGCGGAGCCGCATCGTCTGATGCACGCGGTCGCCGCGGTACCAGCGATGCTCGACCGTGGTCGCGGCAGTCGTCAGCAGCCGCGTGTAGAACATGTACGTGCCGGGCCGCAGATCACCGCTCGCAGGCGTGCATTCCCAGTCTGGCGAGCCTCTCTTCTCCAGCGCACTGCACAACTGCGCCTGCAGCACGGTCACCGGCGCGGTCGCCGTCGCCGTCGCTGACTCGCGGCGAGGCGCGGTCGTGCACCGTCGGCTCCGGCGCAGGTGGAGCAACGGGTGCCGTCGGCTTCGAGATCGCCGGCGCGACAGGTGCACGGGCTCGCGTCTCGATCGAGCGCGGCCGTTCGAGGGACGTCCCTCGTCTCCTGCGTCTGTCCCGCTCGCACGGCCAGTCCTCGACCGGCTACCAACGCGATGACGACGACCGCCGCGACGACGAGGGCCGCAGCGGCCATCATGCGAAGTGGCAACCGGCTCGCGACGACCGGTTCGACTGCAACGGGCGGCGCACCCTCGATCGGCGACAGATCGATCGGTGACGGCCCGACGGGGCTGTCGTCGTCCGGCAGAGGTTCGTCTTCGAGCGGAATCTCGGGTCGCGTCCAGATCGGAATCCCGCGCGCCTCACAGAACTCCATCAGGTTCGAGAGGCTGGTCTTGATAAAGGGATGGCCCGGACTCAGTGAGGCAACGGCGATCTTGTGTGCCCGCCGGTAGCCGCGCTCGGCCTCGTCCAGCTTGCCGGTGCGTTCGCAGACGAACGCAAGGTTGTTGAGCGTGGTCGCGAGGTCGGGATGAGAATCGCCGAGGGTGACTTCCTGAATGGCCGCGGCTTCACGCAGCAGGCGCTCGGCTTCGAGATAGTCGCCATCGCCGACGGCCTTCTGCGCAGCTTCGACCAGCGACGCAGGGTCGCGAACGTCGGTCATCATTGCAAATGGTACAACTGCTCGCGCGGTGAGTTCAGAGGGCAAGCACGGCGGGAACGGAGGGGAAGCCCCGGATCCCGCCGATGACGGGATCCGAGCACTCTCGTCTCTACCAGCGCGACTCGCGACGCTGACGGCCGCCGCCACCGCCACCAAGCCGCCGCCACGGCCACCACCGCCGCCGCCTTGCCACGCGGTGTCATCGGCTTCGCCTCGTTCACGGTGAGGTTGCGCCCGCCGTACTGATGCTTGTCGAGCTCGCTGATTGCGCGCTTGGCGCCCTCATCGTCGCTCATCTCGACAAACGCAAAGCCACGCGCCTGACCGGTCGCCCGATCGCGAACGATGTTGATGGTCGACACCGCACCGACGGTTTCGAACAGCGTCTGAAGATCGGACTCGGTGGTCTGGAACGGCAGGTTGCCGACATACAGCTTCGTGCTCATGAACTACTCCTGCATCCCGATGGATGCGACTGATCTGATCGCAGGCTCGAGCGGAATGCTCGGATGACGAAACGCAGGAGAGGCGAGGACACTCGAATCTAATGCGGAAGGCCTAAGCGCAGCTGTCAGAAAGCTCCATGATCCTACCACGCCTCGAGCCTACAATGTCGGCCGGAGGAGAATGGCCATGGCTCGAGTCCGTGCCGCTTCCCTGGTTGCCCTCGTCCTGGCGCTGACCTCTGCCGACCGCCCACGCGCACAGATCTACTCCGCGCCAAAGACGCCCTGGGGCGACCCCGATCTGCAGGGCATCTGGTCCGGCGACTCGGCCTTTGGCATTCCGATGCAGCGTCCCGAATCGTTGGGCACGCGCGCCGAGCTCAACGATAAGGAGTACGCGGACAAGGTCGCGCGCGACGAGCGCGCGCGCACGAACGCGATGAGCGCCGTCGGCTCGTTCCGCAACGACAACGGCTGGGTCACGAAGTCGTTCCGGCAGACGTCGCTCATCATCGATCCGCCGAATGGACGCGTACCGGCGCTGGTGGCCGGCGCCGAGAAGCGCCGAACACCGCAGGGCAGCTACGGCAACGGCCCGTTCAACTCGCCTGAAGACTTCACCGCCTACGACCGCTGCCTCACGCTCGGCGTCGTCGGCTCGATGACGCCGAAGATCTACGGCAACGGCTATCGCATCGTGCAGGCGCCGGGCGTCGTCGTGCTCATGGCGGAGATGATTCACGAAGCGCGGGTGATTCCACTCGACGGCCGTCCGCACGTCGGCGACGGCATCCGCTCCTACATGGGTGATTCACGCGGCCACTGGGAAGGCAACACACTCGTCGTCGAGACGACGCAACTTCAACGGCAAGCTGGGATCGACCGGCAACCCGGTGTACGCGAGCACCGAGCTGAAGGTCGTCGAGCGCATCACGCGCACCGAGGCCGACGTGCTGCGATGGGAGGCGACGATCAGCGATCCGAAGACCTACACGAGACCGTTCACGATTTCGATCCCGTACACATCACCGGCCGGCTATCAGGTGCTCCCGTACGAATGTCACGAAGGGAACCTGGCGATTCTGCAGGGCCTCGGCGGCGAGCGCGCCGAAGACAAGGCGGTCGAGGAAGACGCGAAGAAAGGCATCGTCCGTCCGCGCCGTCCGATTCAGGGTGGACTGACCGTCGGCGGTCAGCCCATTCCCGAAAGCGGACCGCCGGCATCCAACCCGTAGGACGGCCCTACCGTTTGCGGACGTTCTTGCTGGCCCAGTTCAGCATGAGGTCGGCGATCTCGAGATTCCGGCGATCCAGCATCATCATGTGCGTCACGCCGAGCATGCCCATCTCGTCGAGCTTCATGTACTCGGCCTTGGCGGTGCCCTGCTTCTCGGCACGGCGCTTGTTGATCGCGTCCACCGTCTCCTGACACTGCTGCGCTGGTGGCCGTGTAGTCGCCCTTGATCGCGAGATAGGGAATCGAGTCGAAGTCGGCGGCGGTCAGCCCGCTGTTTGGCAGCGAGCAGCCGCCCTCGACCGTGATCAGACCCTTCACCAGATCGAGCTTGCCGCGCTCCTTGAGGATGCGAATCATGTGGTGACCCATGATGCCCGACTGCGAGTGCGTCGCCACGATCGCACCGCCGAGCCGCTCGACGAGCAGCGCGAGATTCTGCGGCGTCCACGTATTGGCGGGCGACAGCGTCGTGCGGAGTGCACGTGGCGCACGTCGATCCGGGCAGCGTCACTTCGGCGTTCGGCACGAGCTGCTTGTAGTACTCGAGCGCGTACGGCGCGCGCGAACCGTTGGGCGCCGGACCGATCGCCCCGGTCCGCGACGACATCGTCGGATCGACGGCATCGATCGGGAAGAGCGGCGCGACGTGCTTGTACGAGTCGGGATTCGGCTGCGGGTCGGCGCGCATCGCCATGTGGAATGAGCGTGCCGGTCAGCACCGTCGATCCGGCAGGCACGAGATGTCCGAACCACGCCGTCCATGCGCCGTTGTCGGTGATTCTGCCGAAGTTCGGGAATCAACTCCGCGGCGCCCTTGGCGTCGCCGGCTCGCGAGCCGGGCTTCCGCCTCGTGCAGCACGGACTGATCGAATCCCGAACGGCCGCGCCCCGACTGATCGACGACGTAGGTCGAGACGCCCTTGCGGACGAAGTACGGATACCAGCCCTCACGACCGTCGGGTGTGGATTCGAGCGCGGCACCGGTGTGCGTGGAGCCGTGCACCATGATCACCGGCCAGCCCGGCGCCGATCGCTTCGCCGGAATCTGGAACTGCACGTACATCTGGCCGATGGTGATCTGCTGCGGCGTCGGCGGCGGCGCCTGCTGTCCAGGTGGCGCGAACGGTATCGCGGCATAGTCGGAGATCTTCGGCACGCCGCCGATGAAGAAGCTGCCCTGGTCCTCGAGGACGAGCTGACCGCCCATCATGCGCTTCGGCGTCTGACTCTGAGCGGCGGCGCCGGCCACGAAGCGTGACGAGCACGAAGCGCGACGAGACTGCATCGTTGACGTGTCATTGCCCAACCTTACTGAGCCCTTCAGTGAGCTCGATCGACACACCCCAGGGATCGACGAGCGACGCGGTCATGATGTTGTTCATGTCGCCGTTCCTGCCGTACTTCTTCGTCAGCTTGATGCCCTTGCCCTTCGAGCTCCTTGCTGAACGCCTCGAGGTTCTTCACCTCGAACCCGACGTGGTCGTAGACGCGGCCGGCCGTCGGCTGGTGCGTGATCGATTGATCCCCTTCCCAGCGGAAGAAGTTGAGCATGTAGCCGACGCCCGGCAGATCCGCGCCGGTGAAGAAGTCGGTAAAGGTGTTGGGTCCGGTCCGCATCGTGGCGTTGAGCGCCTTCACGTACCACTCGCGCATCTCGACGTACTGCTTGTTGATGAAATGCACGTGGTGATGCGTGATGGGCGGCGCGTTCGGCGCCATGTTCGTCACCAGTTCGACTTTCGCGCCGTCGGGACCGAGGAGGTACGAGAACCGTCCGTAGTTGCCGGCAGTCGGCAGCGCCACCTTCTCACCCGGCTTCGGCTCGCGCCCCTGCGTGAGCTGATACCCGTTCGCCACGATCTTGGTGGTCAGTGCCGGCACGTCGGGGACGGCGAAGCCGATGTGATCGAACGCAGTGCCATACGCCGGGCCCGGTCGGCTTCTGCTCGTGGAGGAACAGGAAGACGTCGGGGAACTTGATCACCTCGTCCTTCCCGAACTTCATCGCCGTGCCGCCGAGCGTGTCCACCCAGAACTTCTTGTGCTCGGCGACGCTGGTCACGTTGAGGTGATAGTGGCTGACGATGACCGGCGCTTCCTTGTTCAACAGTTGCGCAGACGGCCGCGGAGCAAACGTCGCGACGCACAGCGCCAACACCAAAACCGCACACACTCGATTCATGATGACCTCTTGGCCGGTCCAAAGGACCGGCCCTACGACTGATCGAGGCGACCGGCCTCTACGGCGTGGATTCTATGACCATTCGGGAACCATCGGCACTTTCAATTGCTCGACATCTGGCAGATCGAACCCGAAATTCTCGTCGAGCAGCGCCCGCAGCGCCTTGCGATCCGCCAACTGATATTTCTCGGTCTTCCCACGCGTTCAGGACGGTCACGTCGCGATTCATGACCGACGTGCGTCCGGCCGGCGTCAGCGCGCGCAGCATCAACCGGTTGACGAACGGCGACGCCGCCGCCGTAGACACCCAATGATTCGCCAGCTGAAAGTCGACGGGCAGCTGCGGTTCCAGCGTGGCGGTCCACAGCGCGGTCATCGTGCCGTCGACCTCCGCCTCGAGCACCCATTCGCCCTGCGTGTCGCACCATGCGGTGGCGATCGCGGCCGTCGCGCACCTCGGCGCCCTCGCGCAGCGGAACCGGCACCAGCGCTGTGTGACCGCCGAAGCCAGGATCGACGACAAAGCGCTCGCCGTCGACTTCCACGGTCAGGAACATGTGCGTGCGCGGCGATTGATGCCGCGGCACGATCACGACGACGCGCGCGGCGTGCGCAACCGAGCGTGAAGCCAAGCTGTTCGAGCACTGTCTGAAACAGCGTTCCGTGCTCGAAGCAGTAGCCGCCACGCCCGGCCACCACCATCTTCGTCGACGATGCTGTCGAGGTCGATGCGGATGCCGCGGCCGAGCAGCACATCGACGTTCTCGAACGGAATGCGTGTGATGTGCGCACGTGTCAGGCCGGTCAACGTGTCGAAGCGTGGGCTCGAGAGAACCTCTCCAGCCGATCCGCGCGAGGTAGGCGTCGAGATCGAACGTGCTCATCCCGACAGAGTATAGAATCGACCCATGAGCCGCGTGGATGTCGTTGCTCGTCGCTCGGTCTCGCTGGCCATTGGCGCGCCGCCGGCGCGCCGCTCCTCGCCCATCACGCGATCTCGGCGATCTACGACAGCAGCAAGCGGGTCACCGTCGAAGGCGCCGTTCGCGAGTTCCAGTTCATCAACCCGCATCCGTTCCTGATCATCGAGGTCACCGAGGGTGGCAAGACGGTCGAGTGGCGGCTCGAGATGGACAATCGCTACGAGCTGATCAACGAGGGCATGAACGCCGACACGCTGAAGCCCGGCGACCGCGTGGTCGCCATCGGCAGTCTCTCGCGCACGAATCCGCAGGGCATGTATCTGATGCGCCTCGATCGCGCCTCGGACGGCTTCCGCTACGAACAAATCGGAGCGAGTCCGCGCGTTCGGCGCGGACGTACGCTGAACTCCCAACTTCCAACGCCCAATTCCCAACCACTCCCAATTACCAACTCCCAACAGCTGACGTTCAGTGTTCAATACTCCCTTGGGAATTGGGAGTTGGGAGTGGTTGGAAGTTGGGAGTTGGAAGTTGGGAGTTGACGAAGGCAAGGACGCGCTGCTGACGATCGGCGTCTTTGCGCGCCGGTCGCGCCTGTCGCGAAGGCGCTGCGACTCTACGACCATCTGGGACTGCTGGTCCCTGCCGACGTCGATCCCGAGAACGGCTATCGCCGCTATCGCGAGAGTCAGCTGGCCACGGCACGGCTGATCGTCATGCTCCGCCGCCTCGACATGCCGCTCACGCAAGTCGCCGACATCATCTCGGTGCCAGGGCCGGAAGCGGCCGAACGGCTGTCCACCTACTGGAACGCGCTCGAGAGGCGCGTGGCGAGTCAGCGCGAGCTGGCGGCGCATCTGCGCAGCCGGCTCTCCGGACGCGAGGAACCGCTCGGCTACCCAGATGTGCTCGTGCGCGACGTTCCCGAGCAGCTCGTGCTCGTCGAGCAGCGGCACGTCGCGGTCGAGGAGTTGCCCGCCTGGATCGGTGAAACGTTCTCGCGGCTCGGTGCCATGGCGCGCGATCACGGTGGCGTCGCCGGCCATCCCTTCGTCGTCTACTACGGCGAGGTCAACGAAGACAGCGACGGCCCGGCCGAGGCGTGCGTGCCGATCGCTCCCACGTCGGAGGCCGCCTCGGAGCTGCCCGAGTCCGCGCCGACGCACGCGCTGCGCTTCGAGCCGGCGCACCGCGAGGCCTACGTGCGACTGCGCAAGGCGCAGGTTGCGTTTCCGCAGATCCTCAGCGCCTACGACGGGGTGGCGCGGTGGGCCGCTGCCAAGGGCGTCGAGATCACCGGCGCTCCGCGTGAGGTCTACTTCGTGGACTTCAAATCGGCGGCACCTGCCGACGAGGTCTGCGACGTCGCCTTCCCGGTGCGGTGAAGCAGCGACGCCACGACGCCGATCCCCAGAATCGTCAACACCACGCCGAGCAGATAGAGATTGAAGTTCTCGCCGAGGGCTTCCTTGATCGGCTCGTGCGCGAGCATCTTGACGCCGACGACCAGCAGGACCGCCGAGAGCGCATGCTTCATGTAGTGCAGGGCGTGCAGCGCGCCGGCAAGCGCGAAGTAGAGCGAGCGCAGACCGAGGATCGCGAACACGTTGCTCGTGAACACCAGGAACGGATCGGCGGTGATGGCGAAGATCGCCGGGATCGAATCCACGGCAAAGACCAGGTCGGTGGTCTCGACCATCACCAGTGCCAGCGCCAGCGGCGTGAGCACCCAGCCCGCATCACTCCTGATGAAGAAGTGTTCGCCGTGGTAGCGATCGGTGACCGGAAACCGTCCGCCGCACGTGCGCGGACGATGAAGTTCTGCGCCGGATCCATGTCCTCGCTGGTGAAGAACGCCATCTTGACGGCGGTGAGGATGAGGATGCCGCCGAAGACGTAGAGGACCCACGAGAACTGCGCGACCAGCTGCGCGCCAATCGCGATCATCAGACCGCGCATCGCAACGGCGCCGAGAATGCCCCAGAACAGCACCCGGTGCTGATACTGCCGCGGCACCGCGAAGTACTGAAACAGCATCGCGATGACGAACACGTTGTCGACGCTGAGCGATTCCTCGACGACGTAGCCGGTGATGAACTTGAGGAACGCCGACCAGCCGTCGTTGATGCGGCCGTTGGGAAACGCCGCGCTGCGATCGACGAGGTCGGGCGTCATCCCGAGACCGAGCCAGCGGTTCTCGTACGCGAAATAGACGAAGCCCGAGAATGCCAGGGCGAGCACGACCCACACGCACGTCCAGGTCAGCGCTTCTCTGACCGAGACGACGTGGGCCTTGCGGTGAAAGACTCCGAGATCGAGGGCGAGCAGAATGAAGATGAAGACAAGAAAGGCAATCCAGACGACCACCATGGCCTCCAGGCGTTGGTGGTAGTCTCGCGGGGTCTCGTAGGGCACGTCCTTCTGGACGTGCCGTGTTCATGACTGGATGAGGCCGGAAGCGAATGCTTCGTGTTGACGGCCAGTCCGCCCGCCCGTGCGGGCTGCTACTCCCTACCGATGATCAGTGTAGCAAACAATGCGAAGGGCTCAGCAGGCAAGGCACAATGCTCAGTGATGCGGTCCGGACGGTTGAACTGGCTCCTGATGGTGTTCGCGATCGGCTTCGTAAGCGCGGCCGCATGCGTCAATCGGCCCGCTCCGCCAGCCAACGCCGAGAAGCGCTTCGTCGGATCGGAGAAGTGCGCGAGCTGTCATCAGGACGTTTACAACCGCTGGAAGGACACCTTGATGGCCAAGGTGATTCAGGATCCGGCGAAGCACCCTGAAGCCATCCTCGGCGATTTCTCCACGCCGAATCCGCTGGTGACCTTCCGCAAGGAAGACGTCGCGTTCACTTACGGCAGCAAGTGGAAGCAGCGCTACTTCACCAAACGCGGCGACGACTACTACGTCTTCCCGGCGCAGTGGGACGTGGCCGCCAAGACCTGGCGGCGCTACTTTCCCGAGCAGGCACCGACTGGTGGGTGGCACACTATCCCGCCCGATCCAGATGCAGCGGCCCACCGGACCGTTGTGCGACGGCTGCCACTCGGTTAACTACGACATCAAGACCAAGACGGTGACCGAGTGGAACGTCGGCTGCGAGAAATGCCACGGTCCCGGCAGTCTGCACGCTCGAGTTCCCCGTCGCCTCGACCATCGTCAATCCGTCGAAGCTCGATGCCGTTCGCGCCGACGATGTGTGCCTTCAGTGCCACTCGCAGGGGCAGCCGCGAACCAACCCGATCGACGGCGTCTACTACGACTGGCCGGTCGGGTATAAGCCGGGCGATCGACTGAGCGACATCTGGATGCTCGAGGAGCATCACCTCGGCAAAGAGACATTCACCCACTGGCCCGATGGCACCGCGCACAAGAACCGGATGCAGGGCAACGACTACGTGCAGAGTCAGATGTCGCTGAAGGGCGTGCGCTGCTCCGGCTGCCATGATGTGCACGGCACACCGTACGAAGCCGACCTGCGATTGCCCGGCGACGGCGTCTGCCTGCAGTGCCATGGGCCGCAGCTCGCGCCTGGACCTCGCGGAACGATCGAGCAGCACACGCAGCACAAGGCGACGAGCACCGGCAGCCGCTGCGTCGCGTGCCACATGCCCGAGATTGCGCGGACGGTCGGCAACGTCAACGTCCGCAGCCACACGTTCAAGTTCATCTCACCAGTAACCACCGAACGCCTCGGCGTGCCGAATCCCTGCACGTCGTGCCACACCGATCGCATGCCGGACTGGGCGATCGACGCGCTCAAGCGGTGGCCGACGACGTCACCGTGGCGTGTGGCTGAATAGCATGCGGTTGTCGTCGCTGCACGGCATCTGGCTGTCCCTGATTACCCTCCTGGTCCTGCCTGCACCCGCGTTGGCGCAGAACGAGCCGCGGTGCGTGATTCTCTGTGCGCCCGAGTTCAAGGTCGAGCCGACCTGGACGGTCGAGAACCTGTGGGGCGCGCCGCGTATCGACGTCAATGGAGTCATCGAACGCGAGTCTCGCGAGACGATTTTCGAGATGATCTTCGCCGTCGACGTGCCCACGTCCATCCCGCGGCTCGGCATCACCTTTGAAGCCGCCTTCTCGCCGTTCCGCGACGACAACGACGTCGATCTCGAGGCCGAGCTGAAGATTTATCTCTTTGACACCGACCAGACTGGAGGCTGGGTGTCCTCCCACTTCGACATCGTCGATCAGTTCAGCCCCGCGGAGAGGCCAGGCGCAACGAGCTCCTACACGCACAAGCTCGACTTCGAGTGGGATACCGCGTTCCACATTTTCAGCCGTCTGCCCGACGGACATTGGCTGCGCAACGTCGAAGCCGAGGTCTCGCTCGACTATCTGGCGACAGGACTGCCGAAAGCCGGCGACGTGATCGGCGACGAGCGCTTCGTTGACCGCGCCAGCCCGTGGTCGCTGTCGTTCGTCATGGTCATACCGCTCGCGCCGTTGAAGCCCTGACATGCCGACCACGTGGCTGATCCCGAGCTGGGCGCCGAACGTCCACCCGCTGGTGATCCATTTTCCGATCGTGCTGGTGATGACGGCCGCGGTCGTCGATCTCGTGGACGTCGCGTTCGAACGATCCCCCTGGCTGAAAACGGCGACGACGACGCTCTACGTCACAGGCACGATCTCGCTGGTGGTCGCGTACCTGACCGGCACGCAGGCGGAGGCGACGGTGTTGGTCCCCGGCATGGCCTACCCGGTCCTCACCGAACATCGCCAGTGGGCGCTTGTCACACTTGCCTACTGCATCGTCGTCTCGGTATTGCGCCTGCTCGTGCTGCGCGGTGAGGGAGGCCGAAGCCGTAAACGACGGGTTGCGCTGCTTGCGATCGGACTCGTGTCAGTCGTGCTGGTCCAGCAGACGGCCGAACGCGGCGCGAGACTCGTCTACGAGTACGGCACGGGAGTGATTGGACGATAGCCACGAAGGTGGCCGTATGCCGGTGATTGTCACGGCTGGGGAAGGACTGTATGGCTGAAACGTTCTTTACATTGACCGACGGCAGCCCACGGGCGGTCATGGGCGTCCGGCGGAAAAGCAATGGAACGGTCCAGACGCTCGACGAATCGGTGGCCGACGGCGACACCGTCGGCACGCAGCTGAATGGCACCGGCTCGATCCGCTTTCTGGGCATCGACAGTCCCGAGAAGTCGTTCGAGCAACCGCTCGGCGGTGGTCAGGTCCTCAACGGCGCGAAGTGGGAGCAGTACCTGACGAACCCGTTCGCCAACGGATATCCATCGAATTTGCTCGAACCGGCGCTGGCCGCCCACCTGCAGGCGCGGTTCGGTCCGGGAGCTGCCGCCAATCATCACACCCATGCGATCGCGGCGTGGGACAGCCTGAAGCAGCTGGTGCAGAGCGACGCGACGGCGCTCGGCCAGAGCCTCGATCAGTTTCAGTACTTCCTGTCGTTCTCCTACGAGGTCTTCGACCGCTTCGGCCGCTTCCTGGTGTTTCTCAATCGCAATCAGCCCAACCCCAACGTGCCCGGTCCGCGGCCACGCACGTACAACGAGCGGCAACTGGAAGTCGGCCGGGCACTGCCCTTCTTCATCTGGCCGAACGTGAACCCGTTCCGCGAATTCGACACCATCGCGCACGCTGTGCCTCGGCCGGGCACAGCGAACACCATCGCCGAGACCGGCGATCTCAAACGCGCGCGGGACTTCGTCAAGAGCGCGCGAGCGGCGGGCACCGGCGTCTTCGATGCCGCGGACCCGCTGCGTTTCGAGGCATTCGAGATTCGCTACCTCGGACGCGCGGAGGCTCCTTCACGTGGGGTCATCGACTTGGGCAAGAACGACGACGTGATCCTGAGGCCACAGAGCTACTTCACGATTCCCCACCCGGAGGATCGCCTCTTCATCCCCGCGGAATTCATCCCGCTCTTCGCGGCAAAGGGTTGGCGTCTGGAGGGCTTCGTCTAGAAGCCGCTGGCGCGGCGGCCGACGGGCAGCCGGGTCATTCGCAGCAGGATACCGCGGGCTCGGGTGTGCTCCATTGAACAGAGGCCCCGGGCGCCATACTGTCACCATCGTGCCGCGTCGGGCGATTGGAGTCCTGCGCTGAGAGATCGATGGTGGTTCTCAGACTTCGGGCTCCCGTGGCGTCCCGCCAGGCTCATGGCTTCCTGCATTGGGCGGTAGTCGGGCGAACCTCGAGACAGTCTGTTCCGGTCAGGTTCTACGATGAGACCATGCGCGGTGACTCATGTCGTTCTGCGCGCAGTGCTCATGCTGACATTGGGGATGGTTGCGTCCGCCTGCGGCGAGCAACCCGCCGGTCAGAGTCCGACGTCGCCTTCCGCCACTCCACAACCGCCGACCGTTCCAACGCTCACATTGTCGGGCGTTGTTTCGGAAGGCGGCCAGCCAATCGAAAACGCGGCCGTGCAGGTCTACGGCTCGCAGTCGTGTAGCAGCGGTTGCTCGTCGAGGGAATTCAATGGGGGCAGCGGGACGACCGACGCGGCGGGCCGCTACAGCATTGTCGTCCGGCGGCCCGAGGAAGCGGCCGCGGCCGTATGGGCCGTGGCGC
Source organism: uncultured Acidobacteriota bacterium (assembly GCA_963728305.1). GTDB lineage: Bacteria > Acidobacteriota > Vicinamibacteria > Vicinamibacterales > UBA2999 > Gp6-AA40. The sequence goes on along the minus strand of CAVSKE010000044.1, from coordinate 127,528 downwards.
GAAAGACCGGATACGTTCAGCAGTGTGTCGCGAGCGCGACGATGCAGGCTGACGCCAGCCTCGACCTGAGGCTGACCTCGCTGGCGAACCTCTCCGCAGCGAGGCCGCAATCAAGTCCCGGTTCTCGAACCATTTCAGGTGCAGTCTTCGAATCGACCGCGACGGGCAGACCTCCTGTAGAGGGCGCATCGGTGGGCTGGGAAGGCCTGCTCGATGCGGTCCTCGCCGAAACGAGAAGCGATGCGGCAGGCCGCTACTTACTCTGCGGCCTGCCGATGGGACGGTTTCCCGGCCTGTTTGCTCAGAAGCAGGGGTACGGCGCCGTCTCGTATATAACGGTCGACCCTGGCAGCGACGCGAACGTCGACATCGAGATCGCGCGTCGATAATAGAACTCTCATCAGATGGCTTCTAGAGTCCGACGCGCGTCTTCACGAAGAACGTCCGTCCAGGCTGAGGGAATCCCCATGCCAGGCTGTAGTTGTCGTCGGTCAGATTCTTGAACCCGGCGACGACGTCGAAGTTTCGCGCGAGGTTGTACTGCGCCGAGAGATCGAACAGCGAGTAGGCGCCGGTCCGGACATAGGGGAACGCCGGAACCGGAGTCGTGTTCATGTCGCTCCAGCGATCGCCGGCCAGATCCAGACTCGGGGTGATCGTCAGCTTCTCGATCGGTCGCCACATCGCATACAGAAACGCCTTGTGGGTCGGCGTTCCAGTCGGACGCAGCGTCGGGAGCAGCGCATCGCGAATCGTCTTGCTGAGCGCGGTGTAGTTGCCGCCGACGGTCAGCCGACTGGTCAGGGTGGCGTCGATCGAGATTTCCGCTCCATAGAACTCGCCATCGCCGACGTTCTGGGTCTGTGTCGTGGTATCGGGCAGCAGGACGGTCTGAATGAGATCGCGTACGTCGCTGTAGAAGACCGCGCCGCCGAGACGGATCGCCGCGCAGCCGTCCCTTCCAGCCGAGCTCGACGTTGGTGGCACGCTCGGACCCGAGGTCGGGATTGGGCGTCGCCGTGCCGAAGCGGGTGCTGTACAGCTCGAACAGGACCGGGAATCGCGAGCGATCCGAGACGCTGACCTGCACCTCCGCGGCCGGCGTGTAGCGCCAGATCAGCGCCCCCTGCCAGTTGAACGAGTCGGAGCCGCCTCTCGGCAGCTCGAAGAGTCCGCGGGCGGCAGTGAACGACTGCGCTTTCGTGACCTGATACTCCTCGAAGCTGATCCCGCCCACGATGTCCACGGTCGGCGTCAGACGGACGGTATCTTCGACACCGACCGACCACGTGTACTGCGAGCGTTCCTGTTTCGGATCGACGGTAGCTCAGCGTCGGATGCGTCGGCCGGTTGAAGTTCTGCTCGGTGTGCACGTCGGTGCGGTAGTGCGCGGCGAACTTCAACGTGTTGTCCTGGCGCGGCGTGGTGCCCACCTCGGTGCTGACGCCGAAGGCATGGTCGTCGTAGGGGCTGAAGAAGCGGCCGTTGAGCGACTGCGTCGTGTAGCGTGATGTCGTCGAACGCGTCGAGGCCGTTCTCGAAGGTGTTGTAGTAGATCTTGGTCTTCACGTACGACGCCTGACCGAGCTGCGTCTTGGTCAGGAAGGACGTGTTCTGGATGTCCCAGAACGGCCATCGCCAGTAGCCGTTTGCCGGCACTGGCGGGTTGTTGAAGACGTTCAGCGGCGCGCCCTTCTCACCCTGCTGATTGATGTAGTTGATCGTGTACTCGTCGGTGGCGTTCGGCGTCCAGCCGGCCTTCACGTTGTAGCGCGAGTCGGACGTATCCGAGCTCTGACGTCGTCCAGCCGGCTGCAGCGAGTTCGTGGTCGGATCGTAGTCGCCCGACAACGACCAGTAGTTGCGATCGGAGTAGTTGGCGCTGCCCTGGATGTAGTACTTCGGCTGGCGCGTGCCGATCATGGCGTAGCCGTTCCAGCCTTCGGCGTCGCTGCGGCCGCCGGTCCAGATGCTGCCTTCGGCTTCGAGTCGCTTGGTCGGTGTGCGCGTGACCAGATTGATCGCACCGCCCATCGCGCCCTGGTCCATCGAGCACCGAGGCATAGCCCTTCTGGATCTGCACTTCGGCGACGTCAGCGGTGAGAAAGCGGCTGAAGTCGAGGCGGTTGTCGGCGGGCAGATAGATGCGCACGCCGTCAACCGACAGCGGCACCTGCCAGCGGCCGAACCCGCGGACGAAGATGTCACTCTCGTTGCGCCGGCCATTGGAGTCGAACGTGCTGACGACGCCGGGCACGATGTTGACGGCGTGGTCGAGTGACTTGCGGTCGAAGCTCCAGATCTGATCGCGCGTCAGCACAGCGCCGCCGACACCGGGGCGTCCATCGACGCTGCCGACCACGACGATCTTGCCCATGTCGAACACGTAATCAGGCTGGACTGCTGGATCCTTCGGCGGCGTCCTGCGGGGACGGCGTCTGCGGCGCGGATCCGCCCTGCTGCGCCGTGAGCCTGGCCGCTGCAGTGACGATCAGGACGAGCACACCAGTCAGCTTGCGTGGGTTTCTCATAGGTGTCGTTACGGGCTATTGGATGAGAACAGGACCTTCGCCGGCAGCTGCACGACGCGCGGATCACCGGCCGGCTGAAATCATACCGAATGTGGTTGTGCCAGACTGACCCTGGGGGCCTCGCTCAGACTTTATATCGAGCGGAGACGTGATTCAAATCGACTGTAATCGACTTGTAGCGCTTCGTTCCTGAGAGTACCATTCAGGCTATGAGGTGGATGCCCGCGCTCGCCGCGGTACTCGCGATGCTGGCCTTCGCAGCCGGGGTCGCCCGAATCTCGGCCCAGACACCGCGAGCGCTGACCGTTGCTGCCGCGTCGGATCTCCAGGCCGCGCTGCCCGATGTCGTCACACGATTCGAGCGCGAGACCAACGTCACGGTCACCGTGTCGTATGGCTCATCCGGCAACTTCTTCGCGCAGATCCAGAACGGCGCGCCGTACGACGTCTACCTGTCTGCCGACATCGAATACCCGAAGCGGCTGGTCGCCAGCGGCCACGCCGACGGGTCGAGCTTGTATCACTACGCGACGGGACGCATCGTGCTGTGGACGCGGAAGGATTCGGGCATCGACGTCAGCACCGGGCTGCGCGGGCTGACCGATTCGCGGGTCACGCGTATCGCGATCGCCAATCCGAAGTTCGCACCGTACGGCCGCGCCGCCGAGGCCGCGCTGCGATCCGAGAAGATCTACGATGCGGTGCGAGAGAAGCTGGTGCTGGGCGACAACATCTCGCAGACGGCGCAGCTCGTAGACTCCGGCAATGCCAGCGTCGGCATCATCGCCTTGTCACTGGCCATCGGCCCGGCACTACGCGCGCGCGGCACTTACAGCGAGATTCCAACCGCGGCTCACCCGCCGATCGATCAAGCGGCGGTCATCGTCAGCGCATCGGCGCGGAAGCCGCTCGCACGTGAGTTCCTCGCGTATCTGAAGCGCCCCGACATCAGCCAGCACCTGCACCAGTTCGGCTTTACGCCGGGACGCTAGATGGATTGGCAGGCGATCACGCTGACGGCCCGCCTCGCCGCGATCGTCTCGGTGATCCTGCTGATCATCAGCCTGCCCCTGGCCCACTGGCTTACGTTCTCGCGCCGCCGCTGGACGTTTCTGATCGAATCGATCGTCTCGCTGCCGCTGGTGCTGCCGCCGACGGTCCTCGGGTTCTATCTGCTGGTCAGCATGGGGACGCGGAGCCCGCTCGGGCGATGGTGGACCGAGTGGACAGGACATCCGCTGGCGTTCACCTTCGAAGGCCTTGTCGTCGCATCGGTGATCTACAGCCTGCCGTTCGCAGTGCAGCCAGTCGCGGCCGCGTTCGCGCAGATCGATCCCAGCCTGCGCGAAGCCTCGGCCACGCTGGGCGCGTCGGGGTTCCGCACCTTCCTGCGCGTCACGCTGCCGTTGTCGATCGAAGGCGTCATCGCCGGCCTGGTCCTGAGCTTCGCGCACACCGTCGGCGAGTTCGGTGTCGTCCTGATGGTCGGCGGCAATCTGCCAGGCATCACGCGGACGGTCTCGATTTCGATCTACGACCACGTGCAGGCGCTCGAGTATCAGCGGGCCAACCAGACCGCGCTAGTGCTTCTGGCCTTCTCGATGCTGGTGTTGATGGCCGTCTACGGACTGCGGCGCAGGCCGTGGGCAGCGGCGCCGATCGCATGACGCTCGCGGTCAGCGTGACGAAGCGGTTGGGCCCTGGCTTCACGCTCGACGTGGCGCTCGACGCGCCGCCGGGCATCACGATGCTCTTTGGCGCCTCGGGCTCCGGGAAGACGACGCTGCTCCGCTGCATCGCCGGACTGACCAGGCCGGACGAGGGACGGATCGCGATTGGCGACCGCGTTCTCTTCGACTCGAGGAGTGGAGTCGATATCGCCGTACAGGATCGCCACGTCGGCTACGTGTTTCAGCAGGCGGCGCTCTTTCCGCATATGTCGTTGCGCGAGAACATCGGATACGGCTTGAATCGCGTGACCGCAGACGAGCGGCAGGTGCGCGTCTCGGCGATTGCCGAGTCGTTTCGCATCGCGCCGATTCTCGATCGGCGGCCGGCGCAGGTCTCGGGCGGCGAGCGTCAACGCGCCGCCCTGGCCCGTGCGCTGGTCACGAAACCGTCGCTGCTGCTGCTCGACGAACCGTTGTCGGCGCTCGATCACGCGATTCAGTCCCGCATCATGGACGACCTGCGCCGCACCAGCGACGCCAGCCAGATTCCCATGGTCTACGTCACCCACAGTCATCGCGAGGTCTACACGCTCGGCGCACGCGCGGTGGTGATCGACAACGGCCGCGTGATTGCGACCGGCACACCTCACGAGGTCCTCGATCGTCCCGACCAGAGCGTCGTGGCGAATCTCGCCGGGTTCGAGAACGTCTTCGACGCGGTCGTCGTCGAGCGGCGCGAGCGCGCCGGGACGATGGAGTGCCGGGTCGAGGGGACGGCCACCGAGCTGGAGGTTCCGCTGACTGCCTCCAGCGTCGGCGCACCGATCCGCATTGCCATTCGCGCCGGCGACATCCTCGTCGGGAGCGAGGAGCCGCGCGGCCTCAGCGCGCGCAACGTGCTGCGCGGACGCCTCATCGAGTTGACCGCTCACGGCCCGACGATGGTTGCGGTCGTGGACGCCGGCGCCCGGTTCATCGTGCATCTGACGCCGACCGGCGTCGAGTCACTCCACCTGAAGCCTGGCGATCATGTGTGGCTGATCGTCAAGACGTATTCCTGCCGCATCGTGGCTGACACCCCATGGCACTCCTGACTGTTCGCACTGCCGCGCAGCGTCTCGGCGTCGGCTACTCCACGCTGAAGCAATGGATCTACGGCGGCACCGTCCGCACCACGACGACCGCCGGCGGCCATCATCGGATTGCGGACGCCGAAATCGACAGGCTGATCGCCCGCGGCAATCCCTCGTCTCCCGGGGCGAAGCGCAAGCCCGGATCAACCGGCCTCATCGTGGCGCTGAGCGGACGCAATCGACTGCGCGGGTTCGTCGAGGAAGTGCGTGTGGACGGCCTGCTCGCGCAGGTGCGGCTGCGCATCGGCGACCAGATCCTCACTGCAGTCATCACCGGCGACGCCGTGCAGGAGCTCAAGCTGCGGCGCGGCGACGAGGCGCTGGCCATCATCAAATCCACCGAAGTGATGATCGCGCGCGAGGCCGAGCAGGTCCGGCTCAAGCCGGACACGCCACGGCCACGAGGGAACACGACGAAAAAGCGCGTCCGCAACCGATAAACATTGCTCGAGTCAGTTGCGGCAGTCTTTCGCGATCGCCCGCACCGCACTTCCCCGAATTTCGACCAGGTCGTCATGCGCGCCGCCGCGCCCGGCAGGATTCGCCGCTCGATCGAGCTCGTCGAACCAGCCATCGATCTGTACGCGCTGGCCGACGTACGACTGAAGGAGTCCGGCGTCGATATCGTCTACGTCGTACATGCCGGTCAGCGATGCCGGAGCGGTGCCTTTGATCACCTTGGCGCGAGCCAGCACGAAATCGCCGGTCACTCCGGCGGCTTCGGGAATCTTCGGCACGCGGCCTTCGACGTCCGCCTCGTGGACCAGACAGCCTTCGAGCGTGACGAGACCTTCCGAGCCGCGTGCCGTCGGCCGCTCGACAGCCGTCGGCCGCGGGCTTTGCGGCGATCCCGCCGGCGCCAGCTGCGCCGACACGAAGCTACCCATGGCCAATGTTGCGGCAACGACGAACGTCGTCAGGTTTATTCGCATCGGAGTCTCTCCATCAGGGTTTGACCCGGGCAGCGATGCTGCGCAGGTCGTCTACGAAATGTCGCGCGCTCCGCGGCGCGGGTTGCAGAATCCGGCGCGCGCAGGATCGACGAGGGATGCACCGTCACCGTGACGAGCGGCGCCAGCGGTGACGCAAAGGGCTTGGTCCTGTCGCGAGTCACCTTCGCATCCGGCCCGATCACGGCGGTTGCGGCGGTGGCGCCGAGGGCGACGATCGCTCGCGGCTTGACGTGCGCAATCTCCGCGTCGAGCCAAATGCGGCATGCCTCGACCTCGCTGTGGCGCGGCTTCTTGTGAATCCGCCGCTTCCCGCGCGGCTCCCACTTGAAGTGCTTCACCACATTCGTGAGATAGACATCCTGGAGATCGATGCCGGCATCCTCGAGCGCGTGACGCAACAGCTGGCCGGCCGGACCGACAAACGGCGCGCCCTCGCGATCCTCGGTGTCGCCCGGCTGCTCGCCGACGAGCATGATGCGCGCGCGGCCTGGCCCCGCGCCGAACACGGTCTGCGTCGCGTGCTTCCACAGCGCACAGCGTCGGCACACCTCAGCCTGACGACGAATCGAGCTCAGCGAGGCACGCGGCGAACTCGGCTTCTTGCGATCGGCCATCACGGACTCTGCCGAAGGGGAGAGCAAATTGCCGGCCGACGCGCATCAGGAACAGTTGCTGGCGCGCGTCAGGTGAAAGCAGCTACTGACGCGTGACAGATGAGCCGTTTCCTCTGGGCATGCCGCTTGCCACCGTAAGTCTGAAGGGAGCAACACACATGAAGATCGCACTTGCCACACTGATGGTTATGGCGCTGGCGACCACATCTGGCGCGCAGCAGTCATCCTCACGTTCCGCACCGGGCGACAACGCCTTCGCGATGAAGGCCGCTGGGGCCAACATGGCTGAAGTCGAGCTCGGCAAGCTCGCGCTTCAGAAGAGCATGCGAGACGAGGTCAAGACGTTCGCGCAGCAGATGGTCGACGATCACAGCAAGGCGCTCGATGAGCTGAAGGGCCTGGCTGGTTCCAAGAACATCACGTTGCCGTCGGACCTCGATGCCGAGCACAAGATGCTGTCCGAGCGGCTGTCGAAGTTGAGCGGCGCCGCGTTCGACCGTGCCTACATGGAGGCGATGGTTGACGGTCATCGCAAGGTCGCGGCCGCGGTCCGCACGGAGTCACAGTCCGGTTCCGATCCCGAGTTGAAGGCGTGGGCCACCAAGACGCTGCCGAAGGTGGAGGCACACCTCAAACACGCGGAGACGGTCAATCGCGGGGTGCAATCGGGAAGCGCGACACATTGACCTGTGGAGGCGGGTCTGAAGACCCGCCTCTACGCCGTCTCGAGACTACCGGCTGGCGGCTCGACGTGACGTCGTCCGTTTTCGAGCCGTCCGCTTCCGGCCCGCGCGCGTGCGTCGCTTCGCTGGCACCTTGGCGCCCTTTTCCCTCGCCTCATTCAGCCCGATGGCAATCGCCTGCTTGCGGCTGGTGACCTTGCGGCCCGATCCGCTCTTCAGCGTGCCGCGCTTGCGTCGACGCATCGCCGACTTCACCGTTTTTGATGCGGCTTTTCCGTACTTCGCCATGGATACGCCTCCAGGCCCGCCTGCGGTTGCAAGGACCGTGCTCGGATCGGCGACAATCTGGTTGGTAGTTAGTGGTTGGTGGTTGGTAGTCGCTTGGTCGTTGGGAGTTGGTCGTTGGGAGTTGTGATGGAGGAGACGTGAACGACGACAGCAAGCCGTGCCCCGTCTGCGGTGAAACGATCAAAGCCGCGGCGATCAAGTGCCGCTTCTGCAATACCGATCTCGTCGAGTACCAGAGCGCCAAAGAGGCAGAGGTCGAGCAGCAATTGTTCGCGGCAATCCCGCGGTGATCTCCTCGCTCGGTCAATGGGCGATCGTGGTGATCACCCTCGGGCTGGCCTGGCTGATCTACTGGGTGAAGAGCCGATCGATCGTCTACACGCTCACCACGCAGCGCATCCAGATCGAGGAGGGCTTGTTCTCGACCATCAAGGCCAGCGTCGAGCTGTTCCGCATCGACGACTTCGACATCCACCGGCCGTTCGGGATGCGCGTGCTCGGCTACTCCATGCTGCACCTGCGCTCGTCGGATCCCGATCTCTCAACCGTGGTCATCACGGGCATTCCCCACCTCGAAGCGCTCGCCGATCAACTGCGCGAGTACTCGCTCAGAGAACGCACGCGGCGGAAGATCACGACGTTCGTGAAAGCGTGACGCTCGAGGTGCCTCGCAGCGCAGTCAGCGCGCTCTGGGTTCTGACCTGCCTCGCTGGCGCGATCTTTCTTCGCACCGCCAGCGAGCTGTTCATCCCCATCGTCGTCGCCGTCCTCGCCAGCTACGCCCTCGAGCCGATCGTCAGACGCCTTCACGCCATCCGGATCCCACGAGTGCTCGGCGCAGCCCTGCTGCTGGCGGCACTCGTCGCCGGCGCAGCGGCTGTGCTCTACGCCATCCGCGCCGACCTCGGCGAAGTTGCAGCTGCGATGCCGCGCGCGACGCGGCGTCTCGGCGAATGGATGGGTGCGGCCACTGTGGCTCGCGAAGCGGAGCGGAGCGTCCGGTCACCGGAGACGATTCAACTGGCCGCCGGCTGGGTAGCCGCGGCAGCCGGACAGATGACCATTGTGGTCTTCCTTACCTACTTTCTCCTGATCGCCGGTCAGCATTTCAAACGGCGCCTCGTCGAGCTTGCCGGGCCACGGCTGGAACGCCAGCGCATCACGGTCAAGGTGCTCGACGACATCAGCGAGCAGATTCAGCGCTTCCTGCTGGTCCAGCTCTTCACCGCAGCCGTGGTTGCCGTGGTGACGTGGATTGCGCTGACGTGGGTGGGCGTCGAGCAGGCGGCGGTGTGGAGCATCCTCGCCGGCATCTTCAATTCGATTCCCTACTTCGGACCCGTGATCGTGTCAGGCGGGCTCTTCGGCGTCGCTTTCCTCCAGTTCGGCCAGCCACTCGTGGCGCTGAACGTCTCGCTCCTCGCGCTCGCTATCACCTCACTCGAAGGCTGGGTGCTGCTGCCGCTGCTGCTCGGTCGAGCCGAACGGATGCACGTTGTCGTGATCTTCATCGGCGTGCTGGTGTGGACCTGGATCTGGGGACCGTGGGGAACGGTGCTGGCCGTACCGATGATGGCCGCGATCAAGTCCATCGCGGATCACGTCGAGCCGCTGAAGCCGGTCAGTCGTTTACTGGCTGAGTGACTGCGGTCTCGTCCACGGTCTTGGTGATCGCATGCTCGGCCTCATCGTCGCGGACCGTTTTTTCCGCGGCGGGTGACGGCGTCGGCGGCGACACGGCACGCGGCGATCGACTCGTCGAGCGGATGACGGGTGCGCATCGTGCCCAGCTGCTGCTCGTCGGTCAGATCCAGCCGCAGCGGCGTCAACGAAATCCAGCCGCGTTCCATCGCCCAGCGATCGGTGCCCTCATCGGCACCTTCGATCGGCGTCACCGTAAACCAGAACAGCTCGCGTCCGAGCGGGTCCTGCGTCGGCACAATGTGTCCGTCGTAGCGCCGCACCGAGGCGCGCGTCCACACGAGTCCCCGTGGCTCGCGTGGAAGATTGACGTTCACAAGGCACAGACTCGGTTCCTCGAGCAGCGTGTCGAGCACACGGCGAACCCACGGTTTATACGGCTCGAAGTCGGGCTCGGCACCGGCCGGTGCACTCAGTGCGATGCCGCGCATCCCCAGCAGAGCCGCTTGCCTGGCGGCCGCCAGCGTCCCCGAGTGCCAGATCGAATTCCCCAGATTGAGGCCGATGTTCAAACCCGACAAGACGAGATCGACCTTGCCCCATTGATGCGCACCCAACGACACGCAATCGGCAGGCGTTCCGTTCACGCGATACGCGGTCAGCCCTTGAATCGTCGTCCGGCGATAGGACAGTGGATGGGAATGCGTGATGGCGTGGCCCGCGGACGAGCGCTCGACATCAGGCGCGACGATGCGTACTTCCCCGTAGTCGGTCGCGACTTCGGCCAGCACACGAATACCTGGGCTGTACACGCCATCGTCGTTCGAAATCAGGATTCGCATGCCGATTCACGTGCAAAGAACCGGCCGTCGCGCCTCGGCCACGGCTTCGGCGAGACAGGCTCGAAACTTGAATTACAGAACGCTGAGGTATCTGTGCGTGTCGCACTCTTTCACAACGAAGACGCCGGCGACGGCAGCTCGGTCCATGAAATAACGGCGCTGCTCAAGCGCCACGATCATCATCTGGTGCAGGTCATCGACAAGGAACTTCGCGTCGAGCAAATTCTCGCCAGCCACGCCGATCTCGTGGTCGCCGCGGGCGGCGACGGGACGGTAGCCACGGCCGCGCGCGTGCTGGCGGGAAGCAAGCTGCCATTGGCCATCCTGCCGCTCGGCACGGCCAACAACATCGCGAGGAGCCTGTGCAGCGAAGGACCGCTCGACACGCTCGTTGCCGGATGGGCGGACGCCGAACCGCAGGCGCTCGATATGGGCTTCGCGGCCGGCGAGTGGGGCCAGCGCATCTTCTTCGAATCGGTTGGCGCGGGACTGATTCCCGCCGGCATCGCCGCGGCGAAAGCGCAGGAAGAAAAGGCTCGCGAGGGTTCGTCCACGGTCAAGCCTGAAGACGCCGTCGGGACGTTTCGAGACGTGCTGGCGCATCTCGAGCCGCAACAATGGACGATCGTGATCGACGGGCAGGAGCAGACCGACGAATTCCTGCTCGTCGAAGTGCTGAACATTCCGTCGATCGGGCCCAATCTGGTGCTGTCGGACGAGGCGAATCCGACTGACGGATGGTTCTCAGTGGTCGTCGCCACCGAGGCGCATCGCGGCGTGCTCGACCAGTACCTCGCGCATCGGATCAGCGGCGGCGAGCGTCCGCTGTCGATGCCGCCGCTCCACGCGCGGCGCGTCGAGATTCGCGGCATATGCGACGTGCACGTGGACGACCAGCTTCTCGAGACTCCGTCTCCACAGACGGTGTCGATGGCTATCGAAGCGGCCGCTCTCCAGTTCCTTCCGGGCCGTCGTTTTGAGCGCTGAACGTGTGCCGGAACAAGCGTCGAGCGCCGGCATCAGCCGGTGCGACGAACGCCTACGACGGCGGCAACGTGGGATGACTTCCGGCCGCGGCCGTGACGACGGTAATGAGTTGATCCGGATCGACCGGCTTGGCCACGTGCCACCCGTATCCCGCTTTCAACGCGCGCGCGCGGTCGCGCGAGCTGACATAAGCAGTGACCGCAATCGCCGGAACAACCGCCTCGGGCGTCGGCAACGCCCGCACAGCCTCGATCAGCGCAAATCCGTCCTGCTCGGGCATACCGATGTCGGCCAGCAGCACGTCGGTTGGATACTGCCGCAGCAGTTGCAACGCCTCGCCTGCCGACGACGCTGTGGTCACATTCGCGCCTTGCACTTCGAGCAAGACACGCAGCACCTCGCGCGTATCGGCTTCGTCGTCGACGAGCAGCACCCGCAAGCCGGCCAGCGCGGTTCCTCGCGGCTCCGGCAACTCGCCGCTCTTCGGACGTGTGCGCACGTCGCGAACCGGGAGATGGACAGTGAACGTGGCGCCGAGACCCTCGCCAGGACTCTCAGCCGAGACGGTACCGCCATGCGCTTCCGTCAGATGACGCACGATCGCCAGCCCCAGTCCGAGACCGCCGTGCTTCCGCGAGGCGGTGCTGTCCGCCTGACGGAAACGTTCGAACACATGACGCAGGAAATCCTGACGGATGCCTTGTCCGGTGTCAGTCACGACCACCAACGCACTGGTTTCAGTCGTGCGCAGCTCGATCTCGACGCGGCCGCCCTTGGGCGTGAACTTCACCGCGTTGGTGAGCAGGTTCCAGAGAATCTGCCGCAGCCGATCGCCATCGCCGGTGACGATGACCTGCCGATCGGGATCGGTAAGCACGCGGAACGACACTCCCTTGGCGACCGTCGTCGGACGAACCGTATCGGCGGCGCTGGTGACCACCATCGCCAGATCGACTTCGTCATCCTTGATGTGCAGCTTGCCGGCGACGATGCGCGAGACGTCGAGCAGGTCGTCGACGAGCTGGGCCTGCATGCGAACGTTGCGCTCGAGTGTTTCGAGGGCGCGGCGCTGCGTCTCGGGAGGCAGGACGTTCGCGCGCAGCATATGCGCCCAACCGAGCATGGCGTTCAGCGGCGTGCGCAGCTCGTGCGACAGCGTGGCGATGAACTCGTCCTTCGCGCGGTTGGCTTCCTGCGCTTCCTTGTAGAGGCTGGCGTTGTCGAGCGCCAGCGCCGCCCAGGCGGCGACCCCGCTCGCCAGCTGTTCGTGCCTGGGCTGAAACACTCCGGCACGGCGGTGGCCGAAGCACACGCCGCCGCGCACATCGCCGGTTCGCGACACGACGGGAACCGACAGATAGCTGCGGACCGGAACATCCTGCGGCAGCCATCGCGGATCGAGCGCGCCCGCGTCGGCAGACGCGCCACTCAGCACATCGTCGATGCGCACAATCTCCGGACGGCCACGGCTCTGGTCCCCCGCACTCGCCGCCTCGGCGAAGGCCTGCGGAGGCAGACCTGACACCGCATGATGCTCGCGTGTGTTGCCGTTGTCGTCGGCAACCGTAAAGAAGAACACGCCCCACTGCGCGGACGTCAGCGCCGTCGCCGCATCGATCGCCGATTGAATCAGCCGGTCGGGGTCGAGCTCCGAGGCGAGCGCCGCGCCAACCCGCGACAGTGTCTCGCGCGTGTGGACCTCGTCGATGACCGCTTCTTCGGCCTTGCGCCGTTCGGTGATGTCGATCGCGCTGCCGACGAATCCGAGGAACTCGCCATCGGCGCCGAGACGCGGCTGCCCGGCGATGATCGTCCAGCGCGGCTCGACGTCGGGCTGCGAGAGCCGGCACTCGAAGTGGAACGGACGCCGCTGCGCGGTGGCTTCGAACACCGCATCGGCGGCGCTGTCGCGATCGTCGGGGTGCAGCACGTTCAACCAGCCAAGGTCGAGAGCGCTCTCCGGTTCCTGACCGGTGAGCTCATACCACTGCCGGCTCAAGAACGTCCACGCGCCGGTGGGATCGCTGATCCACAGCATCGCCGGCGCGGTATCGGCCATCTCGTGGAAGAGCGCATCGCTGTCGCGCCGCGCCTGCTCGGCGAGCTTCTGCAGCGTGATGTCGGTCAGCGTGACGAGCACGCTGTCGGCCGGTTCGCCGGGCACCGGGAACGTGATACTGACCAGCACATCGACGCGATCGCCGTGCAGCGTGCGCAGCACCGATTCCGCCTCGAACGTCGTCTGCCCTTCGGCGAGCGCCACGAGCTCCTGCGCGAAGACGTCACGCGTTTCGGGCGTGAAGACGGAGGTGAGCGATGCGAGCAGCGCCTGCTTGTCCGTTGCGCCGAACATGCGCAGGGTTGTCTGATTGACATCCACCACGCGGACGAGTCCGATGAAGCGCTCCACTTCGTCTGGATGCTCGGCGAAGTACGCGGCGAAGTCGCGGACACCGGATGCGCGCAGCTGGTCGAGCTCGGCGCGCACCGCCGTAAAGTCTTCGTCCCAGATCGACACGCCGGCCGATTCGAAGATGCGCTGGTAGCGGCGCCGGCTGCGCGAAATCGCTTCGTCAGCGAGACGGCGCTCGGTGATGTCGCGGGCCACTTTCGACGCGCCGATGATCCGTCCGTCGCTGCTCTTGATCGGCGAGACGGTCAGCGAAATATCTACGAGCCGCCCGTCCTTGCGGCGGCGGATGGTTTCGAAATGATCGATCTTCTCGCCGCGCCGGAGACGGGCCAGCACTTCCGTCTCTTCATCGAGGCGATCCGGTGGAATGATGATCGAGATGTGCTGACCGATGGCTTCTTCGGCGGTAAAGCCGAAGACACGCTCGGCACCGATGTTCCAGGACTCGATGACTCCGTCCAGCGTCTTGCTGACGATGGCATCGTCGGAGGACACGACGATCGCCGCCAGACGTGCGCGATGCACATAGGCCTCTGAATCCTCGACGCGCTCGATAAACGTGGTCACGACGGCGACGGTTGTCCCACGCCCATCAGTCAGCGGTGTCGCGGTGACACGAGTGGCGATCGTGCGGCCGTCTTCATGCTCGACGAGCAAGGCGACGTCCCGAACCGCCTGGCCAGTGCGAATCACCTGCGTCGCCGGCCCGCGTTGGACATCCGCGGCGGTGGGCCGGCGTCCCCACAATTCGACCGCGGCGTGATTGAACCTCACGATGCGGCCGTCGCGGTCGGTCACGCACACCGCGACCGGCAGGCTATCGATCGCCTGGGTATCGAGCGTGTCGATAGAAAACTCGGCGGAATCCAAAATCTGACTTTCTAGTGCTCAACCCGTACGTGGCGAGGCCCAGGGCAAGCCGGGCGGCAGCTTGCCACATTCGTGCCGCTGTGGCTGGGGAACGACAGCGGAGAGCTGGGATTCGGTGCCGATAGCGACCGGCGCAGCCTGTCGCGTCAAACCGGAAGACCACCCGAACCGTCAACGACCGAGCCGCAGCGACGAAGCGGATTGACGAAGCCGGGATTCGGTGCCGATAGCGACCGGCGCAGCCTGTCGCTTCAAACCGGAAGACCACCCGAGCCGCCAATGACCGAGCCGACAGGCGAGGGATTGACGCGGGGATTCGGTGCCGATAGCGACCGGCGCAGCCTGTCGCGTCAAACCGGAAGACCACCCGAACCGCCAATGACCGAGCCGAAGGCGAGGGAATTGGCGGAGAGGGTGGGATTCGAACCCACGTGCCGGTTACCCGACAAGACGCTTTCGAGGCGCCCCCGTTACGACCACTTCGGTACCTCTCCGTGCGGGTCGAGCAGATTGCGAAGAGATGATTATACCGTTCCCGCTGTTCCCGGCCGTGTGGAACGGGATTGGACTGTCTGAGTAACGGCGTCCGCTCAAGGTGGTAACGAGCGACACACTACGAGTTCGCCGGTTGAGACCGGAAGTGCCGTCATGGGCAGATTCACGATCGGCCTATCAGCCCGAACGACTCGATCAGGCGGCGTCGTGCTGGTTCACCAGAAACGAACCGAGCACATCATGCGGATGGGCTCGCACGCCGGTATGCGCCTGGCAAATTCGGCGTAAGTCTCCGGCGTTGCGCGGGTCGCCGAAATGGGTCGCCGAGTAGCCGCAGAAAAGCGTGAAGCGGTGCTGTTCCGCGAGCTGGTTCCACAGTTGCTCGAGCTCTAGCGCGATGGCGTAATCGCCCTGTGCGGCCAGGACGTCCACCATCTCGCCGTAGATGCGGAGTGGCCTGCCGGCGTTCGCCAGCGCCGATACGAGATCTCCCACCGTTTCGGCGAACAGCTGTGGATGAGGTCTGCCGTGGTACATGAACGCGCTCAGCGTGTCCTTCGCGCTGCGCACGATGAGGTCGCCACGTTGTAGGGCTTCATCAGCGGAGGAACCGAGTCGCGACAACCGCATGGCGACGCCATACCACCGCTCCTCGTTCATCACCGCAAGCATCTGCTCGTTCCGGACGAGGCCTTCGTGAAGGAACCGCGCGACACCATCGGCCAACGATTCATCGGAATCGAACAATTGCACGAGGTGTGCGGAACCGGTTGACGGCAGGCTGATCGCCGAAGTGTGCTCCCCCATAGTCCTCAACCGTGGCCTTGTCTATGCATCTCGCCTGCCGGATTCTGGGTGAAGGAGAACACAGCCATGATGACCACGGCCCCGCCCGTCGCCGTGTGTCTGGCACTGACTCGGGCCATCAGTCAAACCCGCACCGTCGATGAGATCTGCAGCATCGCGCTCGATGCGCTGGCGGATGGCCTCGGGGTGTCACGCTCATCCGTTCTGCTCTTCGACGACCGCGCAGGTGATGCGCTTCGCGGCATGGCGGGGCCTCTCTGCCGGCTATCGCGCCGCCGTCGAAGGCCATACGCCATGGCGGCCCGACACGCCCAATCCCGAACCGCTCGTCGTGCCCGACGTCTCGCTGGAGCCGTCACTGGCCGGGCTGCTGCCGACGATCCAGTCGGAAGGCATTGCGGCAATGGCGTTCATACCGCTGGTCAGCCTCGACCGTGTGATCGGCAAATTCATGCTGTATTACGACGAGCCGCATGCCCTCAGCACGGACGAACTGCAGCTGGCCAGCCTCGTCGCGTTCCAGGTGGCCTTTGCGGTCGAGCGCACGCGGGCTGAAGCCCAGGCACGCCGCAGTGAAGCCGCCGCGGAGGAGGCCAGCCGCCTCAAGGATGAATTCCTCGCCACGCTGTCGCACGAGCTGCGCACGCCACTCAACGCGATCTTCGGCTGGGTGCAGATGCTGCAGACGGGCATCGTCTCGCCGGAACGGGTTCGCCACGCGATCGATGTCATCGGCCGCAACACCACGCTGCAGGCCCGCCTCATCGAAGACATCCTCGACGTGTCGCGCATCATCAGCGGCAAGCTCGAGATCGAGCAACGCGCCGGTGCTCCTCGGGCCTCTCCTCGATACTGTCGTCAGCGGCGCGATGCCGGCCGCTCAGAGCAAGAACATCGAGCTGGTCAAGTCGGCTCCCGCGGACCTGCCGCTCATCGACGGCGACGCCAAGCGACTGCATCAGGTGCTCGGCAACGTGTTGTCGAACGCGGTGAAGTTCACGCCAGGGGGCGGCCGCATCGACGTGCGCTGCTCGCATGAGAGCGACGCGATCAGCGATCGATGTGCAGGACTCCGGCGCCGGCATCGCGCCCGAGTTCCTGCCCTACATCTTCGATCGGTTCCGGCAGGCCGACAGCCGCGCGGTGCGCCGTCACGGCGGCCTCGGTCTCGGACTGGCGATCGCCCGCCACCTGATCGAGCAGCATCACGGGCAGATTCAGCGCGACGAGCGCCGGTCCGGGTCGCGGCACGACCGTGCACATTCGACTGCCCGTGTCGAGCGCGTCATCCGACGCGACCGCGGTGAGTCCCTCGGTTCCCGTCGAGTCCGAGGGCGACTGCCGCATGCACGGCATGACGGTTCTCGTCGTCGACGATCAGCCCGACTCGTGCGAGCTGCTTGCGGCGTTGTTCGAGCGTCAAGGCGCGCGCGTCGTTCAATGCGACAGCGCCGAATCCGCGCTCGGCGTATTGACCGACGTCGACGCCAACCTGCTGATCGCCGATATCGCCATGCCCGACATCGACGGCTACGAGCTCATTCGGCGTGTTCGCGCATCGCATACCGACGCTGCCGGCGATCGCGGTCAGCGCCTACGCCCGCCCCGAGGATCGCCGTCGCGCATTGGCCGCCGGCTTCGACGGCTACTGCGCCAAGCCGGTCGAGGCCCCGCAGCTGCTGCGCGCTGTCCGCGACGTGATGCTGACATCGTCGTGACTCTCGTCCGGCCCCAGACTCGCATCGCACTGCTCGTAGTCGCAGCGACGATGCTGGGAGCGTCGCCGCTGTGGCCGCAGAGCAAGGCACCGAGCGAGGAATATCGTCTCAAGGCGGCGTTCGTCTATCGCTTTCCCGCAGTTCGTCGAATGGCCGGCGCCCGCGCTCGACGGCCACGAGTCCATCACCATCTGCGTCCTGCGCCCCAATCCGTTCGGCACGCTGCTGCGCGAGCTCATCGCCGACGAAACGCTGAACGGACGGCCCCTCGTCGTGCGAGAGATCGATCGGCCCGTCGTCGATCGGCGGTTGTCACGTGGTGTTCGTGCCCGGTTCGAGTAACGCGGCACGGCCAAGGCCATGCTCGACGCCGTCGGCGATCAGCCGGTGCTCACCGTTGGCGAATCGTCACGCTTCCTGGACGACGGCGGCGTGATCAGTCTTCAAGTCATCGACCGTCGCGTGCGCTTCGAGGTCAGTGCGACCGCGGCCGAACGCATCGGACTACGACTCAGCTCGCAGCTGCTGCGGCTGGCCGTGCGCGTCAGGGGGGTGGCGTGATGCGGCGCTGGTTCGACGCGCTGCCCGTCCATCGCAAGCTGATGGTCATGGCGCGTGGCGGTCAGCGCGATGGCGTTGTTCACGGTGGGCACCGGCCTGCTGCTGGTGGACGTCTGGCGCTACCGCGCGAGCGCGGAAGACGACGTCACCGGCGCTGGCGCGCATCGTGGCCGAAAACACCGCTGCGGCGGTGACGTTTGGCGACGTCGCCGCTGCGCAGGACACGCTGTCCACGGTCCGCGTCCGAATGGAGGTCACCCGGGCCTGCATCTATCTCCCTGACGGGACGCTCTTCACCGGCTACGAGCGGTCGCCCGACGAGGTGTGTCCATCGGCCGACCCGACAGATGCAGACGTTCAGCCGATTCGGCGTGGCCGTGCCGATCGTCCGCAACGGGCGCACCTGGGGTTCGGTCTATGTCGAGCGCGATCTTCCCGATCTGTGGCGGCGCGTGCTCGTGACCGCTGCTGCGGCCGCGCCGCCTGCTGGCGCTCGCCGTCGTGTTCTCGTTCGTCGTCGCGCAGCGGTTCACGCGCACGATCTCCGAGCCGATTGCCGCGCTGGCGTCAGCGGCGAGACACGTGGGACGGGAACCGGACTACACCGTGCCGGCGATTGCGACGCCACAGGACGAAATCGGCGAACTGGTCCATGCGTTCCGCGCCATGGTCACCCGCGTCAAGGAGGCCAATCAGGGCCTGCTGCGCGAGATCGAGGAGCGCAAGAAGCTCGAGGCCCAGCGCGAGACACTGCTCGTCCGCGAGCGCGAGGCGAGCCGCCTGAAAGACGAATTCCTGGCGGCGGTCTCCCACGAGCTGCGCACGCCGCTCAACGCGATTTTCGGTTGGGCCCACCTGCTCTCGACGACGCAAGGTCGACGAGGCGACGACCGCCAAAGCGGTGGCCAGCATCGTGCGCAACGCGCACGCGCAAGCGAGGGTCATCGAGGACCTCGTGGACGTCTCGCGCATCGTGACCGGCAAGCTGTTGCTGCGCCTGCAGCCGGTCGACCTCCGCGTGCCGATTGAGGCCGCCACTGACGTGGTCCGGCCATCCGCCCGGGCCAAAGGACTGCACCTCGACGTGCAGTCGCCGGTGCCGGGACTCATCGTGAGCGGCGACCGCGATCGCCTGCAGCAGATCGTCTGGAATCTGCTGTCGAATGCCGTCAAGTTCACCCCGGCCGGCGGCCACATCACGGTCGTCACGCGCGCGCGCGACGCGGTGTACGAGATCGAGGTGCGCGACACCGGTCTGGGGCTCGAGCCCGCGTTCCTGCCGTACGTGTTCGACCGCTTCCGCCAGGCGGACGGCTCGACGACGCGCGAATTCGGAGGCCTCGGCCTTGGCCTGTCGATTGTCAAGGATCTGACCGAGCTGCACGGCGGTACGGTGCACGTCTCGAGCGAAGGCCTCGGCAAGGGCTCGTCGTTCAGGATTCGAGCTCCCCGCGCTCGTCGGCCGCGCACCGGTACCCGAGGTGACGCTCGAGGCCGATGTCGATTCGACGGCATTGGCGGGCGTCTCGGTGCTCGCTGTCGATGACAACAGCGATGCGCTCGAGTTGATCGCGATGGCGCTCGGCCCGGCCGGCGCGAGCGTGCGCACGGTCACGTCGGGCATCGAGGCGCTGCAGGAGTGGCAGCGCGAGCCGGCGGACGTGCTGGTCTGCGATCTGGCGATGCCCAGCATCGACGGCTTCGATCTGCTGCACCGTATCCGGGAGATCGATCGCGTCTCCGGCCGCGTCACGCGATCGGTGGCATTGAGCGCGCATGCCACCGCCGAGTATCGCGAGCGCACCACACAAGCGGGATTCCTGCAGCACTTGACCAAGCCCTATCGGCGATCGGATTTGGTGCGCGCGGTCACCGCCGCGCTGACGGACACATATTCATGACGTATATCGCGCGGGAGTCCTGGTCTGTCGGCGCAACGCTGGCGATCGTGGTTGCGCTCGTCAGCGTATGGAGCGACGCCGCGTACGCACAGACGGCACAGGAGCTCAAACGCCTCACGCTCGAGGAGCTCACCACGATGGAGATCAGCACCGTGCTGCGCGCGCCCGAGCCGATCTCGCAGGTGCCGGCGGCCGTGTTCGTGATCACATCGGAGGACATCCGCCGATCGGGCCTGAGCTCACTTCCGGAGTTGCTTCGACGTGCACCGGGCGTCCAGGTGGCACGCATCGACGCCGGCCGATGGGCGATCGGCATGCGCGGGTTCGCCGATCGTCTCGCCCGCTCGATGCTGGTGCTGATCGACGGGCGCGCCGTCTACTCGCCGCTCTTCGCCGGCACATACTGGGAAGTGCAGGACGTCTCCGTCGAGGACATCGAGCGCATCGAGGTGATCCGTGGCCCGGGCGGCACGTTGTGGGGCGCCAACGCGGTGAACGGCATCATCAGCATCATCACCAAATCCGCGCGCGACACGCAGGGAGTGTTTGCCCGGGCCAGCATCGGAACGAGCGACTACGGCCTTGGCGCGTTCAGATACGGCACCACGCTCGGGCAGAACGGCTACCTGCGCGGATACGTGAAGGGCTCGACGACGGGGCCGCAGTTTCATGCCGACGGGATGAACTTCGACGGCCTCCAGCGCGTCCAGGGCGGATTCCGCGGCGACTGGACGTTGCGCCGCGAGCGGACACTCACTGTGCAGGGCGACCTGTATACGAACCGACTCGGCGAGCGATCGATCACGACGACCTACACGCCGCCGTTTTCGACGGTCACTGCCGTGGACGCGCCGCTCAGTGGCGGCAACGTGCTGGCGCGACTCGCCGGCCGGTTCGGCACAGGCGCCATGTATCAGCTTCAGACCTACTACGACCGCACCGATCGAGACGAACGTCCAGTGGCAGAGACACGCGACACCTTCGACGTCGACTACCAGCAGCGTCACCAGCTGCGCCAGCAACATGCGCTCACGTGGGGCGCCGGCTACCGTGTGACATCCGGACGCATCACGGCCCTCGCACCGACCGAGTTCATTCCGCCCACACGCACCGACAACCTGTTCAGCGCGTTCGTGCAGGACGACCTCCCGCTTCTTCCGGCGCGCGTCTCTGCTGACGATCGGAGCCAAAGTCGAGCACAATTCCTACAGCGGCATCGAGCTTCAACCCAGCGGACGGGTGTCCTGGTCGATCGACGCGAACCACACGCTGGTCGGGTCGCTGACCCGGGCCGTGCGCACGCCGTCGCGGGTCGAAACCGACTACACGACAACCAGCCTCGTCAGCCCCGCCGGACCGAGCTTTGTCCGGCTGCTTCCCAACCTCAGCTTCGCACCCGAAGAACTCATCGCCTACGAGGTGGGGCACCGCTTTCGTGCCGGCAACGTGTACGTGACGACATCAGGGTTCTTCAATCAGCTCACGAATGTCCTCAGCACGGAACTGGACCCGGCCTTTGTCGAGACGACCGGAGGCACTGCACGGGTGATTCTTCCCGTGACCTTCCGCAATGGTCTGCACGGCAACAGTCATGGCCTCGAGATCACCGGCGAGGTGAGGCCCACATCGTGGTGGCGCTCGGCGGCGAACTATTCACTCCTGCGCATTCAACTGACGAAGGACCTCAACAGCCAGGACGTGTCGCAGGAGCGACGGAACGAGGGCCAGAGCCCTCGTCACCAGTTCCAGCTGAGCTCGTCGTTCGACCTGCTCCGCCGTATCACCGTCGACTGGCACCTGCGCGCCATCTCCGCTCTGCGAGAAGGCCCGGTTCCCGCGTACTCGACGTCCGACGTTCGCATCGCGTGGCAAACATTGGCCGGTCTCGAACTGGCCTTGCTGGGGCGGAACCTGCATCAGCCTCATCACCTGGAGTGGCGCGATGGCGCCGTTGCGACCGAACTTCGGCGGAGTGCTGCTGTGACGGTGACGCTGCGCCGTTGAACAGGCGTGTCACCTTTTCGCTCATCCTGACTCTGATGGTCAGGAGGAAGCGATGCGCCTCATCCATTCCCGCCCAGCGACGTACGCCTTCGCCATTGCCCTGCCGCTCTTCGCTCTTGCCCTGTCGCTCCAGATTCCAACTCACGCGTCTTTCCAGATACCGACCCACGAGGACGGCCCGGATTCACGCAAGGGACGCGCGATCTTCCGCTTCGACACCTTCGGCGACGAACAGTTGTGGACCACCGTGCTGCGGATGCACGAGGTCATTCCGACGATCGATCCAGTCACGGCACTGGGTGTCGGGCTCAAGGTCGACGTCGAGGCACTGCCTCGGGAAGCGATCGCCGCGCTTCGCGCCGGCAGCGTCGATCTCACCGATCCGGCCATCACGCTCGGACTGCTGCAGACTCAATGCGATCGTCGGCGTGAAAGGCCAGGTGGATGACACCGGACAGCTGACGAGCATCGGCATCACCTGCGCGCTCTGCCACTCGACGGTCGACGACGCGCTGATGGCGGGCATCGGACGACGGCTCGACGGATGGGCGAACCGCGACCTGAACGTCGGCGCCATTCTGTCGCTCTCCCCCGCACTCGACGAAGCGCTCAAGACCGAGTTCTCGCAATGGGGACCTGGCAAGTACGACCCGCGCCATCACGCATTCGACGGCATGAACCTGATTCCGCTGAACGCCCCGTCGCTGCCCATCGTGATTCCGTCGATCTACGGTCTGAAGGGTGTGGGCTTCGAGACCTTTACCGGAGATGGCCCGATTTCGTACTGGAACGCCTACGTGGGCATCGGGCAGATGGGCGGGAAGGGCAACTTCATCGATCCACGCATCGGCCTCGTGATCAAGCAGTCGCCCGACCTGGTGACGCCGAAACTCCTGGACCTTCTCGCCTATCAACGGTCACTGCTGACGCCCGAACCACCCAGCGACAGCTTCGACCGCGCCGCTGCCATCCGCGGGCGCCGGCTGTTTCGCAACGAGGCGGGATGCGCAACGTGCCATCAGGGCACGACGTTCACCGACGTGCTGAGCGGTCCGCCGCGGCTATGGCCGGTGCTGCATGATCCAAGCGAGGTCGGCACCGACCCCGAGTATGCGTCGAGGAGCGCCACCAAGCGCTATCGCACGACGCCGTTGCGCGGCTTGTGGCAGCACCCGCCGTATTTCCACGACGGCAGCGCGCCGGATCTTCCCGCTGTTGTCGAGCACTACGATCAGCAGTTTGGCTTGAAGCTGGAGCCGCAGCAGAAGACCGATCTGGTCGAGTACCTGAAGACGCTCTGACGTAGGATCCGCAGCATGGCAAGTGCCGTGCTGCGGTCATCCGATGGCCGCGTGCGCCCCGTGTGGCGGTTTCTGATTGCCGCCGCTCTGGCGTTTGTGTGCTGGCTCGGAGTCGGTCTGCTCCTGCGGCCGCCGTCGCTCATCAGCCCGCTCACGGCGATCGCATTCGCCATCGTCCTCGTCATCAACGTGAGCATCTTCTTTGCGATGAGCCTGGCGCTGGACCGCTCGACCCGGCCGATGGCTTACATCGGATTCCCGACCGATGTGCCGGTCGTGCGACTGATCGTGGCGGGGTTCGTGTTCGGTGCGGCGATGGTGTCTGTCGCCGTGCTGATCATGGCGGCCGGTGGGAGCCTCTCGTTTCGCTGGCGCATGGACGGTGCGATGCTGCAAGCGGCCGTCCTGCAATTGATGCTGTTTCCCATCGCCGCCCTCCACGAAGAGGTCCTGTTCCGTGGCTACCCGTTTCAGCGGCTGACCGAGTCGATCGGCGCCTGGCCGGCAGTGATCGTCGTGTCGGCGCTGTTTGCGGTCCCGCACCTGTTCAACCCGTATTCGACGATGTTCGCCGCGTTCAACACGGCGGCAGTCGGCGCGTTGCTGGCGGCCGCGTATCTGTTCACCAGATCTCTCTGGCTCCCCTGGGGGATCCACTGGGGATGGAACCTGGTGCTCGCTGTCGTCTACGGCCTGAGCGTGAGCGGCTTCGATACCGATGGACCGGTTGACGGGTCGGTGGTGGGGCCTGGGTGGCTGACCGGTGGCGCCTACGGCATCGAAGGCGGGGCCAGCGGCAGCATGGCGATTGTCGCGGGTTTCGTCGTGCTGCTCTGGCTGGTCCGGCAGCCGTCCGTCGTCGGCACGCCGGCCCAGCCGCCTTCGGCACACGTCATGTCTTCTTCTTCGTCCGCGTCTTCCGCGTGACGATCCGGCGCCGCGCCGGCACGCGGCCGATGCGTGGGTCGCGGGCTATTACCAGCTCGCACGCGTGCAACGCGGATTCCTCGAAGTCGGCCGCGTCGGCCGGCAGCACCTGCCAGTTGGTGACCGGCGTGCCAAAGAGCTGAATCGAGCGCAGGTGGGGGAACTCGCGGCGCAGGCTCTCATGGTGCTCCGCGAACGTCGCCAGCCACACCCCGTTGTCGGCTGGATGATCGCGGTGATCGCGAAGGATCAGTACGACCTTGTCCTTCACGTAGACCGCGAGACACCCGAACATCGGTTTGGTGACCGGGCCGATCGGCTCGAGCGCCTCGAGTACGAACTCGTGCGGCACCCGCGATCGCGGCTTGCCGCGAAGAAACGTAGCGGCTCGCTGTTTCATTTCGGTGCGAGCCGAGGCGGCCGCTTGCCCTGACGAACCGCGCCGGCAATCGGCACGTAGTCCAGTTCCAGCCCACTGTCCACGCACCGCAGCATCAGCCCGCCACGGCTCATGTCACCCCGCCCGACAAAGGACGAGGGAAACAACAGGCGCTCGCCGAAGATCGGCAACAGCACTTCGACGTACTTGCCAGACGCGATGCTGCCGAGGAGCACCACGTCGCACTCGGGCCCGACCGCATCGGCCAGCGCGCGGGCGCTGCGCTCGAGCGGCTGTCGATATCGCGAGTTGTCGAGATCGATGGGCTCGCCGGCGAAGCGGCGGAGCGAGTCGAGAGTCACGAATACGTCCGCAGCGCGCAGTCCGGAGTTCGGCGTGATCACCAGCACGCCGCCGGCGGTCACGGGCTCACCCGGATCCGGCGGGCTGCTGAACCGGCGCGCATAGGCAAGCTTGCCGCGAAAATACAGACCGCTCACAAAGCTGAACACGTCGCCGAGCATCGCGCCTTGCGAGGTGCGCAGCTGCTGGGCGAGCGCGAACTGTGCCGCGTCCGACATGATCTGCTTCGCGCGAATGCCGCCGAGGTTGGCGGGTGAGAGCAGAAAGATGCGCTGGCCGGTGCGCAGGCCGGCGGGGTACGTCTTGTGCACGATCGTGGTTACGAGGAGGTGCTCATGAACCGAATCGCCGTCTCGCGCTACACCAAGGCGGGCTTCGAGACTCATCATAGGCCAGCCGGGCTCAAGGCCGAACGGGCAATGGAAGCGATGCCGCGCATGAAGAAGATCAACATCGCCGAGCTCGAGCGCGCCGTCGCCGAGGAGCCCGTCGGGAGGATGCACCATGCCTGAAAAGGAAACGCTGAGGCGCGCGCGAGCCGACAAGCGCGCCGGCAAATCGCCGAGCACGCAGGCGGGCGAGTTCGTGCGTGAAGAGATCCATCACGTGCGCGAGGGAAAGCATGGCGCACGGTCTGCCAAACAGGCGATCGCGATCGGACTGTCGAAGGCACGCCGCGCCGGCGTCAACCTTCCCTCGCCGCCGGCGAGCGCCAGCGAGTCCACCAAGCGAAGCGCGAAATCAGCGCGCCGCCGAGCGGGAAGCCACAAGCGGTCCTCGGCCACACGTGCCCGGGCGTCGCTGCGAAAACTCAAGCGCGAGCCGCGCAGCGCGGCCTCGCATCGGGCACTCTCGCGTCAGGCCAAAACCGCCGCGCGCCGCCGCACGCGCGCGTCACGCAGCGCGGCAGCGAAGAAGGCGGCACGGACGAGAAAACGCACGCAGCGTCACGCCGCCAACGCGCGCTGACTACTTTCGCGACGACGGCGCCGACCGATCCGATGCACGAGTGGCTGCGTCCTTCGGCGTCGTCGCGCGGCGCTCGGCTTTGCTCGCTGCCTGTCCGACACGTCTCGCCTCGCGACGCTCGATCTCGTGAATGATGTTTTCACCCTGCCGCTCGCGACCGGCGACCTTGTAGTGATCGGGATTGACGTTGATGCGCCTGCTCATTGGACCTCCACGAACATTCGTCTCGACCCATTTACATCGCGAACCGAAGCGACGCGCCCACGCCACCGACGTCGGCAAGCAACTGCGGGTTCTCGATGAACCGCACCGCTGCCGATGTCTGTTTCGCCAGCGTCACCAGATCGTTGGCGGCATCGTCGGCTCCAGGGACCTGGCCGGGCTCTGCGGCAATCACCAGCGTATCGACCTGCCCGCGCTCGAGCGCCTCCCGTACCAGTTCCGGCCCGACCAACGCGAGCCCGCCAGCACGGTAGTTGCCGATTAAGTCCTCAACGACGGCCTCGTCGGTCTCCTCGTCCTTCTTGCGCAGCGCCTCCAGCGTGGCGGCGAGCACCTCGTGTTCGGGCGACCGAATATCGAGACGCAGCACGTCCACCAGCTTTGCGCTGAGTCGCTCCGGGAAGTGCTCTTTCAAGAGCGGGACGATGACCTCGTCGCCGGCAACCACGACGTGCTCGATGCCTTCGGACGAGACGATCTGATCGAGGCGCTCGACGACTTCCTTGGCGTGCTGCAGGTGCACGTTCTCGACGCGCCGCTGGAAGCGGGCCTGCGACCAGCCGCCGGCCTTCGAATGCTTGGTCTTGGGGTTCTGCACGTCGACCGTATCGAGGAGGGCGCCGGTACCGAACACGAAGATCCGCGCCGAATTCGTATCGACCACGAGGGCCGCGTAGCGCGGGTGCCCCTCGTCCAGCCGCGCGAGCGGATAGAGATGCGGACGATCGCTCACCACCAGCCGGTTCTCGTTGAACGGGACCTGCAGCTGGATCGCCTCGAACAGCCCGGCGCCCGCACACGCAAACAGCGCCACACCGCGAGTCGACGGTTTCAGCTCCTCGGTAAGGAATTGCTCAATCCGTTCACAGTCCTTGTCCAGGCTCTCCCGATCTGGCGATCGTTCCTCGTATGTTCTGGCTCGCGGCCGCAGCTCCTTGCGCAGGAAGAGGTCGTGCGTCGTCCGGCCGGTTTCGTTCACATCGGTGTTCAGATACACGCTCAGCAGCGGAAGCGACGCTGGCTCGAAGCGGGCCAGCGCGTCTATGCGATTGGTGAGTCGAAGGTCGTCCATACCATCTGTAATGCAAGGTGAATACCTCGACCTAGCGCTTCTTCGTTGCGGCCCGACGTCGCCGTCCCGCGCTGCCCTGCGGGCGGCCACCGCTTTTGCGTGAGGAAGATCGGCTCGGCGACCGGTCCTGTGCGATGCCCACCGCCACGGCGGCACGACGCGCCGTGCTCGTCAGCTGACGAACGGCCATCCCGCCGGCGCGGCCGGCCCACTCGGCCGAGCGCATGAGCGGTCCCTCCTCGGACTCGGACTGCGACTGAAATTCTTCTGCCGCCTCCTCGTTGACCGACCGCTCAGCGATATCGGTCAGCTTGCGATCGGCGGCCTTCTCTTCCTTCAGGGTCTGCGCGAGCAGCCGGGCCACGGTCTGTTCGCCGAGCACTTGCGCGTAGGTTCGCGCCGTACCGTAGCTGGCCATCTCGTAGTGCTCGACCTTTTGTGCGCCGGTGATGAGCACCGCATCGCGCAGGGCGCCGGCCTGCGCCTTCTTCATGTGGCTCTCGCCCTCTTTCAGCAGACCCTTCATCGCCGCGCAGGTTTTCGACGATGGCTTCTCGCCGAGGGCGCGCAGCGCCTGATCGATGCGCGTCAGATGCGTCCGGGTCTCCTTGAGATGATTCTGAAATGCGGCGCGCAATGCCTTTGACGACGCGGCCTGGGCCAGCTTCGGCAGGGCTTCCGTCAGCTGTGTCTCGGCGTCGCGCAGGTCGGTCAATTCTTCGACAAGATGGGCATGCAATGAATCAACGGCGGCCATGTGGAATCCTCCGCCGCCGTGCACAGCAAAAGCACCGCCACTGTTGGTCCGGCTGTCAGGTCCGGCTAAAGCCGGACACTACACGTCGATATCGACGCGCTCGGATCGCCGCTTGTCCCAGAAGAACTTCTGAATGATGGAACGACACTCGAGTTCGAGCACGCCGCCGGTGACCGCGAAGCGGTGATTCAGGCCCGGCTGTTCGAGTGCACGCAGTGTCGAGACGAGCTGCCCCGGTCTTCGGCTCGGTTGCGCCGTAGACGACTTCGCGGACACGCGCGTGCACGAGCGCGCCCACACACATGAGACACGGTTCGATCGTGACGTAGACCGTCGCGTCCGTCAGCCGGTAATTGCCCAGCGCGCGCGCCGCTTCCCTCAGCACCAGCACCTCGGCATGCGCTGTCGGATCTACGGACCCAATCGGCTGATTGAACGCCTCGGAGATGATCCGGTCGTTGACGACGAGGACCGCGCCGATCGGTACCTCGCCCGCCGCCGCACCGAGCCTGGCTTGCTCCAGCGCCGCACGCATGAACGGTCTTCACGTCATGATCGTTCGAGGCGTTCGGAGGTCGATCGAAGCGTTCGAGACGAACGGATTCGATCGTTCTAGCCAAGAAAAAACCGATAGGCCGGGTTCTCGTACTCGGGTGTGTACGGATACGCCAACTCGTCGAGGAACGCACGGAAGGCCGGCAGATCCTCTTCGGCGACTTCGAATCCGGCGAGCACGCGGCCGAAATCAGCGCCGTGATTCCGGTAGTGGAACAGGCTGATGTTCCATCGGCCGCCCAGCTTCTCGAGAAACTGGGCCAGCGCGCCGGGCCGTTCCGGAAACTCGAAGCGACACAGGCGCTCGTGGCGGACTTCGGGTGCGTGGCCGCCAACCATGTGACGCACGTGCAGCTTGGCGAGCTCGTTGTCGGTCAGGTCCACCGTCTCGTAGCCCGCGGAGGTGAGCTGCGAAATCAGCGATGACCCGTCCTGTCGCGACTGCGTCGCGAAGCCGACGAAGATGTGCGCCTGCTGCCGTCCGCTGAGCCGGTAGTTGAACTCGGTCACCGTCCGGCGGCCAATCACCGAGCAGAACTTCTGAAACGAGCCCGGCTTCTCAGGCAGCGTGATCGCGATGAGCGTTTCCCGCGCCTCACCGACTTCGGCGCGTTCGGCGACGAAGCGCAGGCGATCGAAGTTGATGTTGGCGCCGCTCAGCAGCGCGACGAGGGACTGGTTTCTCGCGCCCTCACGCTCCACCCAGGTCTTCATCCCGGCGACGGCCAGCGCACCCGCCGGCTCCATCACCGCGCGCGTATCGTCGAACACATCCTTGATGGCCGCACACACTTCGTCGTTGGTCACGCGCAGCACTTCGTCCACGGTCTGCTGCGCGATCGAGAACGTGCGCTCGCCGACCTCGCGCACGGCGACGCCATCGGCGAAGATCCCCACGTGCTCGAGCTGCACGCGGCGGCCGAGCGCCATCGAGCGGTACATCGCGTCGGCCTCGAACGCCTCGACGCCAATGATCTTGATGTCCGGCCGCAGCGCCTTGATGTAGCCGGAGATCCCGGAGATGAGCCCGCCGCCGCCGACCGGCACGAACACCGCCGAGAGACGCTCCTGGCTGTGCCGGAGGATCTCCGCGCCGATCGTTCCCTGCCCGGCGATCACCAGCGGATCGTCGAACGGGTGGATGAAGGTCATACCGGTGTCGGCCACGATCGTGTCGCAATGAGCCTTGGCCTGGTCGTAGTTGTCGCCGGCCAGCACCACTTCCGCGCCCATCGACCTCACCGCATCCACCTTGATTCGCGGCGTCGTCTGCGGCATGACGATGACGGCGCGCAGCCGCAGCTTCTGTGCGGAGTAGGCGACGCCCTGCGCGTGGTTACCGGCGCTGGCGGCGATGATGCCGCGGGCGCGCTCCTTGTCGGTGAGGTGCGCGATCTTGTTGTAGGCGCCCCGCAGCTTGAAACTGAAGACCGGCTGAAGGTCCTCGCGCTTGAGCAGGACCTCGTTGTCCAGACGCTCGGAGAGGCGCGGCGCGGCATCGAGCGGCGTCTCACGGGCCACGTCGTACACACGGCTCGTCAGCACGTCGTGGAGAAGTTGTGTCAGTTCGGCAGTCACCACCACAGCGCTGCTATTCTAGCTGGTTGGTGGTGGGTGGTTGTTGGTTGGTGGTTAGTGGTTGGTGGTGGGTAGTTGGTGGTCGGCGGATAGTGAGGGGCTTTTCAGCTCTTACCACCAACCACGAACGACCAACCACCACTAGCGAAGGCGTCGCGCGACACTGAGCTTCGGTTCGGGAACCTCCTGCCAGAAGCCCGCCGGCAGTACCTCAGTGATCGTCAAGTCCGCCATGATGCCGATCGCCGACGCCCACGACCGCGGCGACGCTTTGACGTGGACTTTGCCGGCGCGAATCGCCGCGCAGATTTCGTTCGCATCCGCTTCGGCATCGATCAGAGAAAACGTCGTCCCGAGCTGACGCAGTCGATGGACGTCGCCACAGCCAACCATCGGCCGGCCGTGCACGTGGGCCCAGCGCACCGCAGGGATATTGAAATTCAACGTCGATGTGAACATGCCGTTGTACTCGACGGCATCGAACAGCGCGCGATGGTGATCGAGCAGGCCTCGCAGGCACGTCGATCCCGGGAAGAAGGGATGCGGCGCGATCACCAGACCTGGCTCGCGCTGTCTGAGATGGGCCAGGTCGTTGAAACTGTTGACGTCTTCGGCACCGCGGCGGAAATTCAGTAGCAGCACGTGCTTGCCCTGAATCGTGCGCTCGATTCCGGGAATCAGCGTGACGCCGCGCTCCCTCGCCAGTGACGCATACCGGCTGACGTCAAGCTGCCGGTCGTGGAGGGTCAGGGCCAGCGCGTGGTAGCCCAGGTCCGCCGCCCGTTCGATCAGCTGCGTCGTGGTGTGCGGGATGGCATCGAGCGGATCATCCGCAGAGTGAGCGTGCAGTTCGACCTTGAGCACGCCAGCCACTTACTCAAGATCCCTGCCGACTCCGACCGCGCCAAATCTTGCGAAAACGCTCACCATATCTGGCGGACGGATGTGTCCGGAGGAACCCAACCCGGACAGAAAGTCACCGAAACGCGGTGTCTTGGTCTGACGGAAGGCCCCATTCGGCAGCCAGCAGCTCGTATGCGCGAAACCGTGCATCACGGCCGTACATCATCGACGTCACCATGATCTCGTCCGCGCCGGTGTCCGCCACGAGATTGCGAATCGTGCTCACGACCTTGAACGGCGTGCCGATGAAATGCCGCTGCCGGTTGGCCTCGACGACCACCCGTTCCTGCGGGGAGTACCGATACGCCAGCGCTTCCTCCGGACTGGGCAACGGTGTGAACTCGCGGCGGTGCAGACGCACCCACGCCAGGTCGGTGGACGCGGCCTGGTACTCGGCCTCCTCCTCCGTCGGTGCACAGATCACCGACACGCCGAGGATCACGTGTGAGGCAGGAAACTGCTCCGACGCCACGAAGTGCTGCCGATAGGCGCGAATCGCCGGCTGCGGCGGATTCGGACTGAAATGTCTCGCGAAGCTGTAGCCAAGACCCAGTGACCCGGCAAACGCCGCCATCGCGCCGCTCGAGCCGAGCACCCAGATCGGCGGCAGCGCCACATCGCTCGGAACGACGCGCACCGATCCAAACGGATGATCCGCGGGGAACGTGCGTCTCGACAGGGCCAGCAGCTCGCGCAGCAGATCAGGAAACTGCTCGCCGTCGAAAGGGCGCAGCGCTCGTGACGTGGCGGGATCGGTCCCGGGCGCCCGCCCGAGTCCCAGATCGATGCGGCCCGGATGCAGAGCGGCGAGCGTGTGAAACGCCTCGGCCACACGCAGCGGCGAGTGGTTCGGCAGCATGATGCCGCCCGACCCGACACGAAGGCGGCTGGTCTTCGAGGCGATGTGCTCGATCAGGATCTCCGGTGACGAGCTGGCGATGCTCGCCATGCCGTGATGCTCGGCAAACCAGTAGCGGAGATAGCCGAGACGCTCGGTGTGCTGGGCGAGATCGACGGCTTCGCGTAGCGCGTCAGTCGCCGTGGCTCCGGCGCGGACCGGCGCCAGATCGAGAACCGAAAGAGGAACCATGGATCAGGTGAGACGCGCCAGCAACTGCTCCCGTACGCCTTCATTGCAAGATACCCGTACAGCAGCAGCGCGGCGCTGAGCACGACGTTGACGAGAGCCCCGTTGCGCGTCGCCGCCGGCGCGTGACGCGAGTTGTTCAGCCACAACAGCGTCGAGATCACGAACGGAAAGAACAGCGAGCCGACGACGGTGTAGGCGAACACCAGCCACACGGGACGCCGGATGAGGAGCGCGGAGATCGCGGCCAGCGTCAGGTAACCTGCCCACGCGCGATAGGCGGCTCCTTGCTGTCCAGTCGGCGTCTCGCGCCGCCACAAATGGAACAAGTCGTCGAACAGAAACGGCACCCCGTGAAAGACGCCGAGCACCGACGAGAACGCCGCGCCCCAGAAGCCGAGCAGGAACACGCCGCGCCCGATCGGGCCAATCTCCGCGCCGATGCGATCGGCGAGCAGCAGACAGAGACGAGGTCCTTCCTCGAGGATCTGTCCGGTCCAGTTGATCTGCGTCGCCAGGAAGATCATCGAGATGCAGAAGATGAAGACCAGGCAGAATGAGAGGGTCAGGTCGGTGCGAGCGGAGCTGATGCGGCGTGGTCCCGACCAGCCGGCTTCGCGCATCCAGTAGGCGTACGACAGCAGCGTCACCGTTCCGCCGACGCCACCGATCAGCGACAGCGTATACGACGTCGTGAACGGAGACTTGGCGCCGAAATGCGACCAGTCGGCCCCGGACCACAGCACGATCAGCAGCACCGAGCCGATCACGGCGCCGAATTTCAGGCCGACGAACCACTTGATGACCGCGAGAAAGCGCTCGTAGCGGCCGAACCACACCATCGTGAACGCCGCGACGGCGTGGATGAATCCCCACACCGGCAGGGGCACCGACGGAATAATCGCCGCCGGCACCAGCGCGCTCGCCGCGACCAGCGCGCTCGAGACGAAGTAGCTCCAGACGATGAAGTAGATGAAAAAGCCGAAAACAGCCGCGCGCGGCAGGTGATCGCGCCAGCCTTCCATGAGCGTGCGGCCGGTGCCGAGCTGCCAGCGCGCCGCGCCCTCGGTGATGGCGAACTTGAGAATGACGCCGGCGGCGAGGGCCCAGACGAGCGTCAGCCCATACTCAGCGCCGGCGATGGTGGACGAGACCATGTCGCCAACGCCAATGCCGGTGGCCGCCAGGAGCAGGCCAGGGCCGATGTCGGAAAGCTTCACAATGGGGTTAGGCTTGGTGCAGTGCGCGCCAGACTATTAGACGGAACAGCTATGAAATCCCCAGACCTCGTCGCGGTGTCAAATTTTCCTTCCCGGACCGATGCACAGATTGCCAAGGGTGTCCTTGACGAAACCGGCATCGAGTCGATGATCCGTTCCGACAACGCCGGCGGAATGTATCCGGCGTTGGGCGGAGCCGACCTTCTCGTCAAGGCGGAAGACCTCGAGAGAGCCACCGAGGCGCTTCACAGACGACGTCGCCCGCGTAGCAATGGCTTACGGCACCGGCTAAGCCGTACCACCCCTCAGCATCTCGGGCTTGATGGGGAGCTTGTAGATTCGCTTCCCGGTCGCTGCCGCGATCGCATTGACCAGCGAGCCCGCCGCCAGCGCCGTGCTGGGTTCGCCGATGCCGCCAGGCTCGGCGGTGCTCGGGACGATGTGGACCTCGATCTCGGGCATCTCGTTGTGCCGCATCACCTGATAGTCGTTGAAGTGACGCTGCACGACGCGGCCCTTGTTGATCGTGATCTCGCCTTTCAGCGCCGCGCTGAGGCCGTAGACGATGCCGCCTTCCATCTGCGCCTTGATCGTGTCGGGATGGATCACCCAGCCGCTGTCGACCGAGCAGACCACCTTGTGCACGCGGACGTTGCCCTGGGCGTTGACGGACACCTCGGTGACCTGGCTGAGGATGCTGCCGAAGCATTCCATCACCGCAATCCCGCGGCCGCGGCCGGCCGGCACTGGCGTGCTCCATCCTGCCTTCTCCGCGGCGAGGTTGAGCGCCGCAAGATGCCGCGGGTGCTTGGCCAGCAGATCGCGTCGGAAGTGATACGGGTCCTTCCCCGCCGCTGCCGCGAGCTCGTCGATGAACGCCTCGATGGCGAAGCCCTGGAACGAGGCGCCGACCGATCGCCAGAACCCGAACGGGATTCCGGGGTCGTGCTCGATGTACTCCATCCGCACGTTGGGGATGTCGTAGGGCAGGTTGGCTGCGCCATCGAGCGAGATGAAGTCGACGCCGTTCGGCGGCAGGCCGCCAATGCGCTTCATCAGCGACTGCTGGACGAGACGCTGCATGAAGACCGTCGGCTTGCCGTTGCCGTCGACGCCGCCCCACATGCGCGCGTAGCTGACCGGACGATAGTAGTCGTGCTGCATATCGTCCTCGCGCGTCCACACGACCTTCACCGGCCTGCCGACCGCCTTCGACGTCTCGACGGCGTCCATGACGAAGTCGGCTTCGCCGCGACGGCCGAACCCGCCGCCCATGTAGGTCACGTGGATCCTGACCTTGTCGGCCGGCAGCTTCGACGCGGCCATGGCGGCCTGCTGTGATGCAGTCTGTCCCTGCGTCGGCACGTAGACGTCGCAGCTGTCCGCCTTCACGTCGGCGGTGCAGTTCATTGGCTCCATGCACGCGTGCGCCAGGAACGGCGCCTCGAAGACGCGCTCGAACGTGCGCGCCGGCGGGCCGGTCGGACCCGAGCGCTGCGGATTGAGCGCCGCCTCGGCGTTGCCGTCGTTGCGCGCGACCTTGCCCGGCTGCTGCGCCAGCTCCACCTGCTTCTTGTTGATGTCGGCGCTCGAGAGATTGGCGAGCGGACCTTCATCCCACGTGACCTGCAGCGCCTGCGCGCCCTGCGACGCCGCCCAGTAGTTCTCGCCGACAACGGCAATGCCGCCGCTGATCTGGACGACATGCGTGACGCCCTTGATCGCCTTGGCCTTGTCGGCGTTGAAGCTGGCGACCTTGCCGCCGAACACCGGGCATCTGACGACGCGCGCCGTCAGCAATCCCGGCAGCTTCACGTCCATGCCGAACACCGCGGCACCGTTGACCTTCTCGGGCACGTCGAGTCGCGCCAGCGACTGGCCGAGCACCTTGAACGCCTTCGGATCCTTCAGCGTGACCGTCTTTGGCACCGGCAGCGCGGCGGCCTTGTCCACCAGCGCACCATATTTCACGCGGCGGCCGCTCGCCTGATGGATGACCTCGCCCTTGTCGGTCGTGAGCGAATTCTCGGGGACGTTCCACGTCTGCGCCGCAGCGGTGACGAGCATCGAACGGGCGGCCGCGCCCGATTCACGCAGCACCTTCCACATCCCGCGCACGCTGTTGCTGCCGGCGGTGAGCTGCTGGCCGCCGAAGTTGGGGTTGCCGTATTTCGCATCGGCGCCCACCCACTCGGTCTTGATCTTGGTCCAGTCGAAGTCGAGCTCCTCGGCGACGAGCATCGGCATCGACGTCATCACGCCCTGCCCCATCTCGAGCATCGTCAGCTTGATGCGCACCGTGTCGTCGGCGTTCACCGTGAGCCAGATGTTCGGCTCGAAGGTGCCAGCAGCGACCGCCGAGCGGGCGCTGCCGACCGGCAGGTAGACGCCGACCATCAGGCCGCCGCCAGCGGCGGTCGCCGTCTTCAGGAAAGTGCGTCGCGTGAGTGACTTGGTCATGTCGCGCCGCCTCCCTAAACTTGCGCCGCGCGTTTGATGGCGCGGTGAATGCGTTGATAGGTGCCACACCGGCAGATGTTGCCCTGCATGGCGGTGTCGATCTGCGCGTCGGTGGGCTTCGGCGTCTTGGCCAGCAGCGCCGCGGCCGTCATGATCTGACCCGACTGGCAGTAGCCGCATTGCGGCACCTGCTCGGCGACCCACGCTCGCTGCAGCGGATGCGACGCGTTGGGCGACAACCCTTCGATGGTCGTGATCTTCTTGCCGACTGCGGCCGACGCCGCCGTCATGCAGGCGCGCGTCGGATTGCCATCCACCTGAATCGTGCACGCGCCGCACTGGCCGAGCCCGCAGCCGAACTTCGTGCCGGTCAGGCCCAGCGCGTCGCGCAGGACCCAGAGCAGCGGCATGTCGGGGCTGACGTCGAGGTCGTGACGTTTGCCGTTGACTTCAAGGATCATGGAGACATTCTAAGTGGAAGAAGTGGAAAAAGTGGAAGAACTGGAAGAAGTTGCCGAGCCCCGTCGAGTTACTTTTTCCACTTCTCCCCTTTTCTACTTTTCCACTTCTCAGCCAACGGCTTTCCAGGGCTGGAACGCGTTCTTCACGCCCTCCAGTGCCGGCGCGAGCTGCGGGAAATGCCGCCGCAGCACAGTCATCATCGAGTTCTTCTTCACGTAATCGAGCCCGAACTCGGTGTAGACCTCGGGTCGCCAGTCGTCGGTGAAGAATCGGTCGCTCTTGAGCCGGCGCGACGCCATCAGGATGAACACGCGGAACGCCGTCTCGCTGAAGCCGAAGCCGGCCGGCAGCGGCTCGGCATACAGGCCGGTCATCAGGTCGACCTTGTCCAGGTCGCCGTTGTAGACCTCCTTGATCTGCTTGCGCCAGACCGGATTGTCGGTGAGCTCGTCGAAGGACTTCACCTTCGGCTTGTCGAACAGTTCGCGGAACTGGTTGTAGCGCGGCACGCCGCGTTCGCGGTCGCGGAAGATGTCCACCGCCGCCAGATCGAGCCGCTCGCCGTCGTCCCGGCGCAGGTTCTGCAGTGTCTTCGGATAGTTGTGCAGCGTGATCGCGCCGGGATGCGCAACGCCGAAGGAGTAGAACTGATCCGGCATGGTGACGCGCTCGGCGATCTCCGGCGTGCGGCGGCCGCTCAACTCCTCCAGCGTCCGCGTCTCCAGCGCGCGGCCGGTGGACAGCGACTTGAAGATGATCTCGTCCGGCATCAACGGGTGCATGCGGTAGACGGCGACGAATTCCTCGGTCAGCGAGTACGGCGCCGCGTGATGATCGGCCTTGGAGCCGACGATACCGCCGAGGATCTCACTGTCGTCGATGAAACCGATCGCGTCCTGCAGGTCGCCTTCGAGCAGACCGCTCCAGTTGGTGTTCATGGCGGTCTTGATGATCGGATGCGGCAGGATCGCCGGTGTCCACTCGACGGTGTGGATCTTCGCGACCAGCGCCGTGGTGATCAGACGCGCCTTGTTGAACAGCTGATCGTCGGTCCAGTTCGGGTGCTGCGCAGCCAGCAGGTCGCAGACGTGGTTGTGCTCCCAGGTGAACAGCGTGTGGAGCATCGCGAGGCCGATCCACCAGTTGTCGGTGAAGCCGCTGATGCTGATGCCGGTCTGGGGATCGACGGGCAGCAGGCCGGTCGGCTCGATCTTCAGCTTGCCTCCGATATGCGTCCGCACCTTCTTCGCCGTGTCCGCATCGCAGCCGTACAACTGCGAGCAATCCCACCAGTGGCTGTTCACATTGGCGTAGGCCGGCGGCCGCCTGGTGCCCGGCGGGCCGGGATCCGGCTCGCTGCGCGCCACGCGCATCGTCGGATCGCCCCAGTTGTCGCCGGCGGCCAGCGGAATCTCGGCGAACTCCGTCTTCGATCGTTTGTGGACGAACCAGTCGTGCACCTGGAATTGAATCCACGACGCCGCGAACAGGTTGAGGATCGTCGCCGGCTGAAACTGATCGCGCGTCATCAGCTCGCGGCTCACGACGCGCGGGCTCGGCGTCATCAGATTGGCCGTGTCGGGCTTGACGTGCTCGAGCGGCACGTTGCGCCCGAAGCGGCGGCCCACCGATCCCATCGCCGGATGGAGCAGATCGTTGTTGACGCCGTCGGTCGACCGGCTGTTGCGCACCTCGGGATCGAGCTGCGTGCCCGGATCGGCTCGCTTGAGCAGCGGATCCTCGGTGTCGTGCAGATTCTTCTCGCGGAGGTCCTCGCGAATCTCGCCGAGACGGACCATGGCGAGCAGACGCGGCATCTCGTACCACGATTTCTTTTTGAGCAGTCCAGTGATGCGATCGAGCAGTCGGTCAGTCATGGCGGTGCAACCACGCGGCGAAGTTGTAGCGGTTTGTTGAGGAAAGTGGAGCCACGCTACAGTGCGCGACCTCGACTGTCAACGAACGATCTGCGGCTGAGCTGGTTGGTAGTAGTTGGGAGGCACGTCCAAAGGACGTGCCCTACGAGTGGTTGGTGATACCCACTAACCACTAACGACGGTGAACACCAGATCGCCTAGCTGTTCGGGCGAATACGCATTGCCTTCGATGTTGGCGACCAGCGTGCCCTTGCGATCGATCACCGCCGTGCGCAGCGAGTGATTCATCAATCCCTCATCGGGGAAGTACTCAACGCCGAACCGCGCGCACACCTTGCGCACCTCCTCCACCGGCCCGGTCAGGAAATGCCAGGTCTTCGGATCCGGCTTCCACTGCGACGCGTACGCGGCCAGCGCCTCTGGTGTGTCGCGCTGCGGGTCGAAGGTAATCGTGAGCAGCACCACGTCTTTGCCAAGCTCTTTCGCGAATCGCTTCTGCAGCACGCCGAAGTTGTTCGACACGCGCAGGCAGAACTGCGGCAGCGCGCAGCGCGTGTAGATGAAGTTCACGACGACCACCTTGCCGGCCAGGCTCGACAAACGCACCGGCTGACGCGTGTGGTCGATCAACGTGAAGTCGGGGACGGGTGCGCCCACGTCGAGCGGCTTGGTCGCCAGGCCCGCCATCTGCCGCATCACCGCCAGCCGCCGCGCCGTGCGCGGATCCTGCTCGACGCTCTGATAACGCTGAATCTTGATCTTCGTCGCGTACGCGGCCTTGTCGCCGACAACGAGCGTGAACTCGACGACCGCGCCCGGGACGACACCGGCGAGGTCTTTTGCGTCGCGCACGTCGAACGGCATGATCATCGAGTCCATGAGGCCGACGATCTTCTCGTGCGACACCACAAACGATCGGTTGGCAGCATCGGCGCGAAGGACCATGCCCTTGACGATGAACTCCCTGTCCGCTGCGCGGAGACCCGCAATGCAAAATGCCAAATGCAAGATGCAAACGGTGTAAACGAATTTGCATTTTGAATTTTGCATTTTGAATTTCATCGGAAGCCTCCCAATGGCATCGGCTTCCGGGCGAGCGGCGTCACGCGGTCCTCGAGCTCGCGAATCTCGATCATCTGATTCTTGGCGACGTTGGCGAAGCGCTGCCGCGTGTTGCTCACCGGCCAGAACACTTCGAGGTCGACGATTCGGGCCGCCCTGCCGAGCCCGACATGCTGCTGCAACGGCGACGCACCGAAGCTGCCGCCGCTGTTCACCGTTCGGTAGATCGATCGCTTCGCCCCGCCGCCGTTCTCGACCGTGACCTTGATGCGCGCGCCGATGGCCGCGCGGTTGGTCTTCACGCCGACCAGGTTCACACCCAGCCAGTCGTTGCCGTGCCCGGGGTTCTCGAACAGGCGGAACGCATGCGCGTCGCCAGGTGTCGCACCGCCGACCTTGAAGACGATCTCCTCGTCGCCGTCGTTGTCGAGATCGGCAAACGCGACGCCGTGACCCTTGTGCATCTCCCCGGTGCCCGACGAGGCGGTCACGTCGACGAACATCTTGCCATCCCTGTTGCGGAGCAGCACGCTCGGCTTCAGCGCGCCATATGACGGGCTGCCGGTGCCGAGGA
The DNA here is from genome assembly GCA_963728305.1 of uncultured Acidobacteriota bacterium. GTDB lineage: Bacteria > Acidobacteriota > Vicinamibacteria > Vicinamibacterales > UBA2999 > Gp6-AA40. The sequence continues at coordinate 87,649 of CAVSKE010000044.1, read as the reverse complement.
AGATGTCGAGAAAGCCGTCGTTATCGATGTCGCCGAAGTTGGACCCCATCGGCATGAACACCTTGGCCATGTTCGTCTGCGTGGTCACGTCCGCGAAGCGTCCATTGCCCAGATTGCGATAGAGCTTCTGGGTCTTGTGCGTTGAACGGAAGACGCATGTACGAGCGCGCGTTCTCTTCGATCGACAGGAAGTAGCTGCTGACAAACAGGTCATCCCAGCCGTCGTTGTCGTAATCGAAGAACCAGGCCGGAAAGCCGCGGTCGGCTCCAGTCACCCCTGCGGCCGCGCCGACTTCGGTGAATGTGCCATTGCGGTTGTTGCGATAGAGGTAGTTCACGCCGCGCAGATTGGAGACGTAGAGGTCAGGATAGCCGTCGTTGTCGAAGTCGCCGGCGTGGACGGCTTTGGTAAACGACGTGCGCGCGACGCCAGCGGCTCCGGCGACGTCCTCGAACGTGCCGTCGCCGCGGTTGCGAAACAGTTGCGACGGCGCATCTTCGTTGCCCACGAACAGATCGACCCGGCCGTCGTTATCGATGTCGGTCCACGCGGCGGTCTGCGTGCTCGTCGCCGGCCTGGCCAGCCCGCTGGCAAACGTCACGTCGGTGAACGTCCCGTCACAGTTATTGCGCAGCAATGATTTCCGCTGTGCGAGCTCCCATCCGCCGCGCAGAACCAGCACGTCCTTGCAGCCGTCGTTGTTGTAGTCGGCCTGCAGCAGGTTGAGTCCGCCGAGCTGCTGCGTCAGACCCGCATGCGCGGCCTGATTGGCGAACGTCCCGTTCGCGCTGCGCTGAAACAGCTGCATCTGACCGCAACTGTCGAAGTTGGACGTCAGGATCTCGAGCTGCCCGTCGTTGTCGAAGTCGTCGACGATGACGCCGCCGGCCGATGAGAACGAGTCCACGCCGGCCCTGGCCGCGACGTCCACGAAGCGGCCGACGTCTTCGGGCGATGAGAAGTCCGAGGGTGGGATGACGTAACGCGACGGAACGAGGCCCGGATATCCACCCGTGGCCATATGACCGACGTTGAGCAGCCACTTCGCCTCGATGTCGTCGGCCCGCGTGCCGAGCAGCTGCGTGAGGTACTCAACCGCCTTGTCGAAGTCCTCCCGCTTCTGCAGCGGAGAGCCGCCACTCACCGACAACAGACAGCGGTCGCCGGGCGCGTGATAGAGCCCGTTGTCCATCTCCGCCTTGTGGAGGTGCGCGACGCCAAGACTCTGAATCAGATCAGGCACCGCTGCGGGCAGATCGGTGTCGGCGATGCGCCTCGCCGCCTCGAACTGCGCGATCGCCTGCGCCATTTCCCCGTCGTAGGCGTAAAGCTGGCCGAGCGCGACGTGCGCTTCCATGACGTCCTGCGGCGAGAACTCGCCACGTGTCTTTGCGAGCTCGGGGCCGAGACGCTTCGCCAGCGCCGCTTTGACGTTGCCCACTGACTGCTGCCGCAGGTCGCAGATCTGACGCGGGCTCTGATCCCAGTCCTCGGGCTTGTCGAGGCTGTTGAGCGCAGCGTTGGCTTCGGAGAACCCATCGACGCTGAGTGTCGGACGAACGCTGCCCACCGCGGAGACGGCGAGAATCTCACCGCCGCGCATCGACATCACCGGGCGGTCCGCTGCGCGCTGCACGAGGGCGTACCCGGTGGCCAGCCGCAGCACGCCGCGCACATCGCCCGGCCGCAGATCGCGGAGCGCGTCGCGAAGCTCGGGTCGCAGCTCGGAGAGGGCCACTGGCCCGATGAGGCCGCCCTGGCTGGCGGACGGATCCGACGACTGATTGCGCGCGATCGCCTCGAAGCTGGAGCCCGCCTGGATATCGGAGAGCAGCGACTCGGCGCGCTCAGCCGAACTGACGACGATCAGACGGAAGGTGATTTGCCGATCGCAGGCGCCTGCGCCGCCAGCGTCCAGCTGCCAACTCCCGACGCCCAACTCCGCAAGCACGGCCCGACCTCCGACTGCCAAGAGGAGTGTGACGGCAACCACCATTGGGAGTTGCGAATTGAAGTGGTTGGGCGTTGGGAGTCGGCCACTTGGGAGTTTCCTCAGTCTTCCCGCGTATCATAACGTTTCGGTAGGGCCGGTCCGCATTCGCCGCTATGGCGGGACCGGCCGCTTTCGGAGGATCAATGAAGGCCGGACTCATCACTGTGTTTCTCATCGCGCTCGCCGCACCTGCTCTGGCGCAGCAGACGCCCGACGGGGCGGCCGTCGCGGCCGACGGGCGGCCGTCTTCAAGCGCGCGTGCGCCAACTGCCACGCCGAAAATCAGACGACGGCTCCGACGCCGCAGATCCTGCGGCAGATGACGCCCGAGGGGATTCTGAATGCGCTCACCCTCGGGCGCATGCAGATTCAGGCGATCAGCCTGTCCGACGCCGAGCAGCGCGCGGTCTCGGTGTTTGCCTCGGGCAAACCGTTCGGTCCGGTGACCGCGCCGGTCGTCGTGAACAAGTGCAGCGCCACACCCGCGATGCGCGCACCTGCCGCGAGTGGTGAGTGGAACGGGTGGGGCGGCAATGTCGCCAACACGCGGTATCAGAAGAACGGCGGGCTCACTGCCGCCGACCTCCCGAAGCTCAAACTCAAGTGGGCCTTCGGATATCACACCGTCACATCGGCGCGCGCGCAGCCGACGATCGCCGGCGGCCGCCTGTTCGTCGCCAGCGAGAACGGCGAGGTGCACGCGCTCGATCCGAAGACCGGCTGCACCTACTGGACGTTCAAAGCGCAGGCCGGCGTGCGCACCGCGATGTCGGTCGGCCCATACAAGAACGCTGGACGATCGGGTCAGGCGGTCTTCTTCGGCGACAACCGCGCCAACGCCTACGCAGTGGACGCCAACACCGGCCAGCAGATCTGGATCCGCAAGGTCGACGACCATCGCGCCGCGGCCATCACCGGCGCCCCGACCTATCACGACGGCCGCGTCTTCGTGCCGGTGCAGGGCCTGAACGAGGAAGGCCAGGGCGGCAACGCCAAGTACGAGTGCTGCACGTTCCGCGGCAACATCTCAGCGCTCAACGCCAACACCGGCGAAGTGCTGTGGAAGACGTACACGATCGACGAACCCAAGCCTCGCGGGAAGAACAAGAACGGTCTGCAGCAGTGGGGACCGGCCGGTGCCGGCATCTGGTCGTCGCCGACGATCGATCCCAAGCGCGGCATGGTCTACATCGCCACGGGCAACAACTACGCCGACCCGTCGCAGAAGACCAGCGACGCCGTCATCGCGCTCGACATGAAGAGCGGCACGATCAAGTGGGTGAATCAGACGACGCCCAACGACAACTGGACGCTCGGCTGCCAGCAGGAGAATCCGGACAATCCCAACTGTCCGGCCAAGATGGGACCCGATTACGACTTCTCCGCGTCGCCGAGCATGGTGACCGTCAATGGACGCGATCTTCTTGTGCTGCCGCAGAAGTCGGGTATGGCCTACGCGCTCGATCCCGACAAGGAAGGCGAGATCGCGTGGCAGTACCGCATCGGTCAGGGCAGCGGCCTCGGCGGACAGTGGGGCGGCGCGGTTGACGAGCAGCAGGCCTACTTCGGGGTGTCCGATCTGCTGTCGCCGAAGCCGGGCGGCATTCGCGCGGTCAACCTCGCCACCGGCGCGGTCGCCTGGAGCGTCGAGCCGCAGGAGCGGCTGTGCGATCCGAAGCGGCCGACCTGCCGCGCGTCGCAGGGTGCGGCGGTCACCGTCATCCCCGGCGCGGTGTTCTCAGGGTCGCTCGACGGCGGCATGCGTGCCTACTCGTCCAAGGATGGCGCGATCCTCTGGACCTTCGACACCAACAAGGAGTTCCCGACGATCAACAGCGTGAAGGCCAACGGCGGCGGCCTCGAAGGCCCCGGCGCGATCGTCTCGGGCGGGATGCTCTACTTCAATTCGGGCTACGGCGGGTTCGTCGGCAACGGTGGCAATGTGCTCCTCGCGTTCGGGATCGACTGATGAAGCTCAGCACAACGTTCGTCGCGCTCATCGTCGCCAGCGTCGCGTCTACCGCGTCAGCGCAACTGCTGGCCGCGAAGGACGGCCCGATCGTCTACGGCCACCATCACATCGCCGCGAGCGACATCCCGGCCCATCTGAAGTTCTTCGCCGACACGCTCGGCGGCACCAGAATCACCTTCGGTCCGCAGAAGCTGGACGTCGTCAAGTTCCCCAACGTCTTCATCTTCTTCAGGAGCCAGAAGCCGACCGGGGGCAGCAAGGGGACGACCGTGAACCACATCGGATTCTCGGTCCCCAACCTGCGGCAGACGCTCGACCGCGTCAAGGCCGGCGGCTACGCGATCATCACCAGGTCGGAAGTCGCGCCCACGCAGCAGGTGATCGACGACATCGCCCCGGTCAACGCCACCACGTCCATCGCGTTCGTCATGGGCCCCGACGATGTGAAGGTCGAGCTGCTGGAGAACAAGCAACAGACGACGCCGATCGCGTTGCACCACGTCCACTTCTTCGGTCCCCAGAACGCCGAGATGCGCGCGTGGTACGAGAAGGTCTTCGGCGCAAAACCTCGTCCGCCTGGCGGCACCTTCCTCGTCGCCGATCTGCCGGGCGTGGCGCTGAACTTCTCGCCCTCGCCCGATCCGGTGATCGGCACAACCGGCCGCTCCCTCGAACACATCGGCTTCGAGGTGAAGGACCTCGAAGCGTTCAGCAAGAAGCTCGAGGCGATGGGGATCAAGCTCAGCGTCACATATCGACGGGCCGAAGCGCTTGGACTGGGCGTTGCGTTCGTGACCGATCCGTGGGGAACGTCGATCGAACTGAACGAAGGGCTCGACAAATTGAATTGATGGCGGAAGTGAAGGCGGGTCTAAAGAGCAAGACCCGCCCTACGGACAGTCCGTTACCGCGTCCTGCGGATGGCGTTCTTCCTCGCCATCGTCACCTACCTCGATCGCGTCTGCATCTCCATCGCCACGCCGTTCATCATGCAGGACCTCGGGCTGACGCTCGTGCAGATGAGCACGGTGTTCGCCGCGTTCACGCTCGCCTACTCGCTCTTTGAGGTCCCGTCCGGCTGGCTCGGCGATGTGATCGGCCCGCGCCGCGTGCTCACGCGCATCGTTCTGTGGTGGTCGGCGTTCACGATGCTCACCGGCGCGGCGCAGGGACTGCGCTCGCTGGTCGCCATCCGGTTTCTCTTCGGCGCCGGAGAGGCCGGCGCATTTCCGAACGCGGTGCGGAGCTTTTCGCAGTGGTTTCCCGCGCGCGAGCGCGGCATGGCCAACGGCGTGCTGTTCCTCGGCTCGCGGCTCGGCGGCGCGATCACCGCGCCGATCGCGCTGCTGCTCATTCAGCGCTGGGGCTGGCGCATCAGCTTCGTGGTCTTCGGGGCGTTCGGCATCGTTTGGGCGGTGGCCTGGTACCGGTCGTATCGCGATCGCCCTGACCAGCATCCTGACGTTGATGCGGCCGAACTCGCCTGGATCCAGCAGGACGGCGGGCGGGTGGAATCGAACCAGCCGACACCGTGGCGACGACTGCTCACCAGCCCGAATCTCTACGCCATCTGCGCGATGTACTTCACGTTCGGCTATGGTCTCTACTTCTACTTCACCTGGCTGCCGACGTATCTGATTCGCGAGCTGCAGTTCTCACTGCTCGCCGGCGGGTTCTTCTCGTCGCTGCCCTTTCTTCTCGCCGGCGCCGCGAACATCACCGGCGGCTGGTGCACCGACGCGCTGGCGCGCACGCGGGGACTGCGCACGGCGCGGGTGATGCTCGGCTTCACCGCATTCTCGGTGTGCGCAGCGCTGATCCTCGCGTCGATCCTGGTGCCCGCTGCGGTCGCCAAGGCCGTGCTGCTGGCGCTGGCGCTGGCGTCCGCCGATTTCGCGCTGAGCGCGTGCTGGGCAGTATGCCTGGACGTCGCACCGAATCACGCCGGCGTCGTCACCGGATTCATGAACACCTTTGGCAATCTCGGTGGGCTGGTAGGACCGGTGGTGGTGGGTCTGATGGTCGATCGCCTCGGATCGTGGACGCTGCCGCTTTACGTCACAGCTGGTGTCTACGCCGCCGGTGCGCTCGCGTGGCTGGCGATCGATCCTTATCGCCGCGTTGCGTAACCCGCAAACTACTCGCTCCTCTTCCTCCAGAGCAGCTCCGCCAACCGCCTCAAGGCTCGCGTGACCGCCATGCGTGCTGCCGCCATCGTCGGGAACGAGAAACGAGTGGCAATCTCGTCGTAGGTCTCCATGTCGTCGAGACGGCTCTTGACGAGCGCTCGATCGCGCTCGCTGAGATCCCCGAGCGCGTCCCCGTAATCAACCATCATCTCGTAGTCGACGTCTTCGTCCACGCGGTCGAGTTCTGAGGTGATCTCGCGGCGCTTCTGCCTTCGTATGGCTTCCCTGATGCGATTCCTGGCACTCTGCCGCAGGTACGCCTGCACTGCACCCGGGTGGCGAGGCGGCACATCCTTCAGATTCCGGAGGATGTCCATGACCGCTTCCTGAACGAGAGCATCCGTATCCTCGTCTGAACCCTGAGGGAGACGGCCCCGCGCCCATCGCTTCAGCGACGGGATGATTTTCTCCAGCACGCCTTCGAGCCAGGCGCGGTCGCTCCAGTCCGGCTCGACGCGCCCATGCGGGATCCGCTCCAACGCCGACTGCCTGAGAAATGCCTCGACCGCCCCTTCCTCACCGATCGTGTTTCTGATCGGCCCGAGAACATCCGTTAGTCGCTGAAAGCGGCGGTGCGCGTCCTTCTCCAGGCAGCGTCGCAGCATCTGCACGAGCGATGCGGGTGCGACAGAAGGGATGAGCGTCCATTCGGGTTCGCCTCCAGAGATTCGGGACATCGTGTCGTCCAGGTCGTCGGCGGCAAAGGCCGGCTTGCCAGTGAGCATCTCGTAGACGACACAGCCGAACGCCCACACATCGGCGCGGCTGTCAGCCGCGTGGCCGGCAATCTGCTCGGGACTCATGTAGGCTGCGGTGCCCGTAATCGCGCCGAGCAGGCGAGCCGATGTGGCCGGCCGGATATCGGACTGCGGCATCAGGCCACCGGGGTCATAGATCTCGACGAGTCCGACGTCCAGGACCTTGACAGTTCCGTCAGCACACAGCGCGATATTGGACGGTTTGATGTCGCCGTGCACGAGGTCGCGTGAATGCGCCGCAGCGAGCCCGTTGGCAGCCTGCGCAATGATGCGAACCGCGTTCTCGACAGCGATTGGACCGGTGGCAAGACGCCGTGCGAGTGACTCACCGACGACCCATTCGGAAGCCAGCGCACGCAGCGTGTCTGCTTCGATCAGCTCGTAGACCCTCGCGACGTTGGGATGCCGCAGCGAGATGAGCTTGCGGACTTCGTCCTCGAAGCGTGCGAAGCGGAACGGATCTCCGGGCGGTGGCGCGGGCAGGATGCGAAGCGCGACGAGTCGGCCGTTTGTTATGTCGTGCGCTTTCCAGACTTCTCCGAGTCCGCCTCCACCGATGGCGGATTCGAGCTCGTACGGGCCAAGCCTGCCGTGAGGGCGAAGGCTCACATAGCTAGAAACGCAAACGCAATCCGGCGCCGGCCTGGACGCCGCCGGCCTTGATGTCGAAGCTTCCCGTGCCGCTAGACGCTGGTGCGTCAATCGTCGTGCCCGCCCACTGCACGCTGCCGCCGACACCGACCTGCCGGGTGAAGAAGTAACCGACATCGGCGCCGACGTTGAACCCGATCTTCGACTCATCGAGCGAGGTGGAAATGCCCCGGCTGAAGGCCGCGGTGTCGTAGGGATACGTCTCGGTGATCTCGAAGTCGTTGACGATGTCCTGCGTCACCGTGAAGAAGGACGGGCCAGCGAAGACCACCGCCTGGATGTTGGGGGTCGGCACGAACGTCGCCCGTGCCTGGATGTGGATCGCCAGTTCCTCACGGCTGATCCCGGCGACCTCGCCATCCACCGATCGCGGACGATTGAAGAAAAAGGGGTGAGGCACCGACGCGGACAGCACGGTCGGTGTGCTCTTCGAGAACCGTGTGACGCCAACGCCGACGCCGATGTTGCGCCACAGCCCGGCGCCAACCGAGATATTGAGCGCAGGCCCGGACTTGACGTCGTAGTCGGTCGAGAAGGTACCGCTTTCCGCATTCTCGGTGAACGTCACGGTTTCGCCGAAGTCGCCCCCGGCCGTCTGGAAAGCGCCATTGACCGAGACGTAGACCCGATCGATCGGTTGCGCCGCCGGGGCAGGCCGTGCCGGACTGGGCGGCGCGGGCTTGGTCTGCGGCGGCTTGGCCTGTGCGTCTGCGGACGCCGCAGCGCCGAGGAGAACTACGAGGGATGCAACTGCTGTTCGAAACATCGTGTTCTCCTCAGTTCACGCCGACGGCATTCCAGGCCTGGGTCACTGCGTTCACCACCGGACCTGTTGCCCCATAGAGATCGCGAGCGGCCTGAATCGTCGCCGCTCGTGCCGTCGCAAATGTGGAGTTGGCCGGCATCAGCAGCGTGAACGCCCGGTAGAAGACCTTCTCCATCTGCTCGATGTTGGCGAGTCCGACACCGGTGACGGACTTGTCCTGACACGCGATTGCTGCCGCCGACCACGGCCAGGAAGAACGCGTGGTTGGGAATGCCCGAGTTGATGTGCACTCCGCCGTCGTCGTCGGTCCCGGTGAATCGGATGCTGTAGTGATCCGGGTCGCCGAACGCGGTCGGGTTCACCATCGAGCGGATGCCCTGCAGACCGGCGCCGCTTGGCGTGCGAATCGAATCCTCAGCGAGGATGAAGTCCGCCTGCCCCAACCCACCGCCCACCGACTGGTAGTAGAACTCGACGCTGGTGGCCATGATGTCGGAGAACGACTCGTTGAGCGCACCGGATTCGCCTTGGTAGATGAGATTGGAGGTGGACTCGGTGACCGCATGCGTCAACTCGTGAGCGGCCACGTCGAGCGAGCCAGCCAGGTAGCCCCAGTTCTGCCCCGAGCTCGTGAACACCAGGTTAGCCGGGAAGCCGTTGCCGAAGTACATCAGGCCGATGCCGCCCGGACCGCACTCCCCGCACCAGAACGCGTTGACGACGAAGAGGCCGAACAGATCGGGCGGCGCGAGGTGGCCGACTTCGCGGCGTGCGCCGTTGACGAGCGTCACGATTGGCCGGTCGCGGTTATCCAGGCCGCGGCGCCCGTGCCGCTTGAAGTAGTAGTCGTAGGTCCAGCCGATATAGGCGTGCGCGTCGATCGTCGGAATATCGGTCCACACGTTGTCGGAATCGATGGCCAGATCCGATGGAAACAGTGGCGTACCGCCGAACGCCACGTTGACCGTGCGAGTCAGGTCGCCCCGCATGTCGTAGGTGGTGAGCTGCGGCGGCCGCAAGCGATCGTCGGCCACGAACCCGCCAGTCTGAGGCCGGACCGACATCTTCTTCGTGCCACCCACCAGCCCCTGACCAGTGCCGACCGCCGACTGAGTCTGCACTTCCGAGTACCGCAGCAGCTCAACGCCGGTGTTTGCATCGACAAAGAGGCGGAACACGTCGGTCGACGTCGCCACAATCGCGTTGTACGCCAGGCGAGGTGCGCCTTCCGCCATCGGCAGGATGTTCAGCTCCAGGCGACGAACCAGGCGCGCTCCATCACCGGCAAGCGCCATGACCGCTCGTTCCGCGGCGGCAAGATCCAGCGCTGGCGTGGCGTCCATGGAGAAGGCCTGCGGCACCTCGCCGAAGATCGACACCGCGACGCCGGACTCCGAGTCACGAACAACCTGCGCCCCGAAGATCGGCACGCCCTGGTAGTACTGCTGCATCCGCTCGACACGCCGCGATGGCAGCGACGGATCCTGCTCCACACTCATCACCCGCAGATCGCCGCTCCGCACCTGTGTCGTGACGAACTGATCCCAGGAGCGCAGATCGTTCACCGTCGTCGCGGCGATGCGAAGCATGGACGAAGGCTGCTGCGCCGAGCCGACATCCATCCACAGAAAGAACGCTGCTCCGGCAATCACTGCAGCAGTCAGACGTGTCATGGTTTCTCCAAGAAAGGAAGAGCCTGTGGGAACTTCGATTCTACACTGGCGCTTCACGCTCGTATTAACGGTTGAGGCTCGCGATTTCGAGCTGCCACGCGCGATCCCGGTTCGACAAATCCGCCGCGCAACCTAGAATCGCGCGGCGTGAACACGAGAGCCGCATCTGCGGTCTCCGGCGTCGTCGCCGACGCCGGCCACCAGTGCCCTCCCGTGGTATCGGCAGGTGTCGCGTGACCAGTGGCGTGCCTTCTGGGCCGTGTTCCTTGGCTGGATTGTCGATTCCTTCGACTTCAACATCCTGGCGTTCATCGTCGTCGACATCCAGACAGAGCTTCACGATCGATCGCGCACTCGCCGGCGCACTCGGAACCGTGACGCTCATCATGCGGCTGATCGGCGGCACGATCGCCGGAACTGCCGCCGACAAGTGGGGCCGGAAGCTGCCCCTAATGCTATCGGTCCTTTGGTTCTCGCTCTTTGCATTCCTCAGCGGCTTCGCTCCGTCGTACGCGGCCCTGTTCGCCATTCGCGCGCTGTTCGGCCTTGGCATGGGCGGCGAATGGGCGGCCGGCATGCCGCTGGTCCTCGAACACTGGCCAGCCCGTCTGCGCGGCCTTGCCTCAGGGCTGATGCTCGGCGGCTGGTATTGGGGCTATCTCCTTGCCGCTGCGGCGTTTCAATTCATCTATCCGCTCTTCAGCGGCACCCCGGATCTCGCCTGGCGCGTCATGTTCTGGGTGTGCATCATCCCGGCGCTGTTCACGTTGTGGATCCGGGCTCGCGTGCCGGAGAGCCCGGTGTGGCTGGAGCGGCAACGCCGCCTGAAGGAAACCGGAGCCGATGCCCTCGAGCCGAAGCTCTCGCTCGTGCGCATCTTTCAGAAGCGACCTGATTGGCACGACGATCCAAACGACGCTGGTGATCGGATCGTTCATGTGCATCTACTACTCGCTGAACTTCTGGTACCCGACGGTACTGCGCGACTGCCGGTCGCACAAACCTGCTGCCGTTCCTCGCCGCGTTCAACGTCGGCGCGATTCTCGGCACGGCGACGTGGGGACGGCTCTCGGAAGGATGGCTCGGGCGCCGCGGCGCCTTCACGGCCACGCTCATTCTCGGACCAGCGTCGCTTCCTTTCTTCCTGTACGGCGGCAGCACAGCTGACGCTCATCATCGGCGCGCTGACGATGGGATTCTTCGGGATGGGGGTGTGGGGGATGGCGCCGGCCTACACCGTTGAACGCTTCCCGACGGAAGTGCGCGGTGTGGGGCCCGGCTTCTGCTATCACGCGGGATCGGCGTTCGGTGCGGCCATGCCCTTCATCCTCGGCGCGGCGCAGGACCGCGGCATGTCGGCGGTCAACGGCATGAGCGTCGCGATGATCGCGTCCGCCGTCTTCGCCGCCATCGCCGTATGGTCAGGTCCCGAGACGCGCGGCCGCGATTTCAATGTCTGACACCTACGAAGTCTTCGCAGTCCGCTACGGGCATCACGATCGCAAAGCGGAGGAGAACTACATCGGCGGCGATCCCCACGACATCCTTCAGCCGCTGGCCTACTTCGTCTGGGTGATTCGCGGCGCGCACGGCACGTTCGTGATGGACACCGGCTTCGATCGCGCGATGGCAGCCAAACGCGGCCGCGTCATCGTCAAGCCCGTCGCCGATGGCCTTACGGCCATCGGTGTCGATCCCGAGCAGGTGCAGGACGTCATCATCAGCCATCTGCACTACGACCACTGCGGCAACCACGACCTCTTTCCGCGCGCCCGGTATCACCTGCAGGACCGCGAGATGGCCTACGGCACCGGACGCTGCATGTGCCACGCGCATCAGCGGATTCCGTTCGAAGCCGACGATGTGGTGGCGATGGTGCGGAAGGTGTTCGACGGCCGGGTGGCCTTTCACGATGGCGACGAACAGTTGGCCCCAGGTCTGACGCTGCATCACATCGGCGGCCACTCGATGGGCCTGCAGTGCGTGCGCGTGAAGACCCGGCGCGGCCACGTGGTCCTGGCTGCAGACGCGACGCACCTCTATGCCCATGTCAACGACGGCCGCGTGTTTCCGATCACCTATAGCGTGGCGGAGACGCTCGAGGGCTATGCGAGGCTGAAGAAACTGGCCGATTCACCCGACCACATCATTCCGGGACACGACCCGGAAGTGCTGACTCGCTATCCGGCGGCGAAAGCCGGCCTGGAGAATTGGGTCGTCGATCTGGGGGCGTAGGGCTTGGGCTTGACGCTACGCGGCTTCGCGCGGCGCCTGCGTGCTCATCGTCTCGAAGAACTCGATCATGCGGTCAACGGCGAGACGGGCGTCGGATGCCGACCGGAATACCTGCACAACCGAGCAGTGCTCGTTCTGGATCTTGAGCAGCCATCCCTTCTCCGTCTCAGAGATTTGATAGCTGGGCGAACTCGTTGGTACGTGCGGAGACATACCCGGCTGATCAGGCAAGACACGTACCGGCCTAATCCGCGCCACTTGTGTGCAGTCGTGGGCAAACCGCGCGAAATTACCGCGGATTGATTGACGACTGCGCTGTCGGTATTTCGGATCTGATCGACTCGTTTCGGCCAGGGTCAGGTCCGCGGCCACGTTCGGGGCCAGGCCTGACGGGTCAGGCCTGGGTCAGGCCCGGGGGCAGGCCGAGGGCTCACGGCAGCCGCCAGGCGGCGCGGGCGGTCTCGTGGAAGTTGCGCCCGGCCCGGTCGATGATCACCACCGCCGGGAACCCCACCAGATCGAAGCGCGTAGAGCGCCTCGGGACCGAGATCGTCGTAGGCGATGACCTTCGCGGCGGCGATTTGCTTCGCGAGGAGCGCACCCAAGGCCGCCGATCGCCGCAAAGTAGATCGCGCCGTGTTCGGTGAACGCGGCCATGTCGCGCCCGTGCAGCTCGCCCTTGCCAATCACCGCGCGCACGCCGGCAGAGAACAGCGCGGGCAAGTAGCGTCCCATGCGCTCGGTCGTTGTCGGACCGGCCGAGCCGATGATCTGTCCCGGCTTGGCGGGCGACGGCCCGACAGCGTACATGATCTGCCCGTCGAGCGAGACGGGCAACGATTCGCCCCGCTCGATGGCCTGCGCGAGCCGCGCCGCGCTCGCATCGCGCAGCGTAAGCACACGCCCCGTCAACTCGATCGAGTCGCCTGCCGCCAGCTTCGCGACTTCGGATGCGGGAAAGCCGGAACGGCAATCGAGCGAAATCAATCGGTCACTCGTCCTTCGTGAATCGTCAATTCAAAGGTGGACCGTCATGCGCCGCGTCGAGTGGCAGCCGAGATTCACCGCCACGGGCAGGCCGGCGATATGCGTGGGCAGTACCTCGATATTGACGGCGAGCGCCGTCACGCGGCCGCCGAGTCCTTGCGGTCCGATGCCGAGCGCGTTCACGCGGTCGAGGAGCGTCGACTCGAGTTCCGCCAGATCCGGACGCGGGTTGCGGATGGTCAGATCGCGTAGCGCCGCTTTCTTCGCCAGCAGCGCCGACGCCTCGAACGTGCCGCCGATGCCGACGCCGACGATGATCGGCGGACATGCGTTCGCACCGGCACGTTCCACTGTGTCAACGACGAAGTCGATGATGCCGGGCACGCCGTCGGCGGGCACGAGCATGCGCATCGCGCTCATGTTCTCGGCGCCGAAGCCCTTCGAGGCCACGGTGAGTCGCACCCGACTTCCCGGAACGATCTCGGTGTGCACGACACCGACGTCGTAGGGCCGGTCGTCCGAGCCGGCCGGGTCCCAGGCCATCTTCAGCCGCCGTGTCGGATCGCCGGTGACCGATCGCCGCAGATAGCCGCTCTTCGTGCCTTCACGAATCCCGGCCTGAATCGCCTCATGGAGCGATCCGCCAACCCAGTGGACGTCCTGGCCATTCTCGAGGAACACGACGGCGACGCCGCTGTCCTGACACACCGGCACGCGTTCGGCCGCGGCCACCTCGTAGTTGCGGACCAGCTGTTCGAGCGTGCGGCGCCCGAGCGGCGACTCCTCGCGCGGGACCGCTGCGCGGAGCGCGTCGAGAATGTCGGCGGGAATGTTGTAGTTGGCCTCGACGATCAGCCGTGCGACGGTGTCGCGAAGGAGGGCGACGTCGATATCGCGAGTCACCGCTTGGGTTCTGGCACACGCGTCTTTGCCGTCACCGGCACCTGTCCGCGCTTGTAGACCATGAACGTGCGCAGGAACTCGATGACGACGACACCGTCCTGCTTGAACCCGGTGGTCTTCACCTTGACGATGCCGACGTTGGGACGCGACTTCGATTCGCGCTTCTCGAGAACCTCGCTGCGCGAATACACGGTGTCGCCCTTCGAAGAGCGGATTCGGCAGACGCACCTCGTCCCAACCGAGATTCGCCATGACGTTGAACGACAGATCGATCGTCGACTGCCCGGTGACCAGCGCCAGCGTGAACGTGGAGTCGACCAGCGGCTTGCCGAACTCGGTCTGCGCCGCGTAGGCGTGATCGAAGTGAATCGGGTTCATGTTCTGCGTGAGCAGCGTGAACCAGCTGTTGTCCACCGACAGAACCGTGCGGCCCAACGGGTGGACGTAGATGTCGCCCACCTCGAAGTCCTCGTAGACTCTGCCCGTCCAGCCTTCTTTGATTGCCACTACGTGTCCTCTGCATTGTTGATTTTCCGATCTGTGATTGTCGACTCGTTGTCGATTAGTGATTTTGGCTCGCTGGATTGGTCCGTCTCGTCGCCGCTACACCTGGCGTCGCGAATCACAGCGCTGCTCTGCAAACGCCCATCGACAATCGCCAATCGACAACCCATCACCAATCAAGAATCCTGCGATCAAAGATGCCCATTGCTGCAGGCCCGCTTACGGTGCGGATACCATACAACATCATGCGAACTGCGCCTGCTCGCCGGCAAGTGCGCGCTCATCACCGGCTCGGTGCGCGGTCTTGGCCTCGCCGCCGCGCACGCCTCGCCGCCGCCGGCTGTCACATCGTCCTCAACGGGCTCGAGCCGGAGGACGAGACCGCATCCGCTCGTGCGACGATCTGCGAGCGTCATGGCGTGCGCAGTCTCTACTGCCGGGCCGACCTCCGTCGCCCGACGAGATCGAGGAGATGGTCGAGTCCGCAACCGACGCCTTCGGCGCCGTCGACATCCTGATCAACAACGCCGTCGTCCGGCACGTCGGGATCGATCGAGCATTTCGGCGCCGCCGAGTGGGACGAAGCGATCGCCGTGAACCTCTCCGCGGCCTTTCACACGATCCGGCTCGACCGTCCCGGCGATGAAGCGGAAACGCTGGGGCCGCATCGTCAACGTGTCGTCGATCTACGGGATGCGCGGCGCCGCGAATCGCGTCGGCTACGTGACGACGAAGACCGCGCTGATCGGACTGACGCGCGCGGTGGCACTGGAAACCGTCGCACACGGCATCACCTGCAACGCCGTCTGTCCCGGCACGAGCGAAACGCCCGGTGCACGAAGAGGCGCTCGAGACGGTGATGGCCGCGGAAGGCGTGGCCCGCGAAGAAGCCGAGCGCCGGTTCTTCGCAGGCAAGCAGCCGACCGGCCGCTTCATCCCCGCCGAACACGTGGCGTCGTTGATTGCGTTTCTGTGCGGGCCGGAAGGAGCGGACATCACCGGGTCCGGTACTGCCGATCGACGGTGGCTGGTCGGCGACGTGAGTCACGCGTAGTCGGCGGGTCCACAGCAACAGGACCCGCCCTACGCTGTCTCTACACGATTCCCTCGTTTCGCCACGTCGCCGATCGTTGCGGCGTCGAATCCGAGCTCCTTGAGAATCGCGTCGGTGTGCTCGCCGACCGCGGGAATGGGACCCATTTGCGGCTCGGTGTCCATCCCGAACGGCGGCAGCAGCGCGCGGATCGGGCCGGCCGGTGACTCGACCGTCCGCCAGCGATCGCGCGCGGCAAGCTGCGGATGATCGAGAAACTCCTCGACCGTGTTCATGCGCGCGTTGGCGATCTGCGCAGCGTCGAGACGCGCGAGCACCTCTTCAGCGGAGTGCGGCGCGAAAGCGCGCGGTGATGAGCGCATCGAGCTGCCTCGCGGTGCGCGACGCGATCGGCGTTGACGCTGAATCGCGGATCCGACGGCGAGCGACGGCTGTCCAAGCACCTCGGCGCAGAACCTCGCCCACTCGCGCTCGTTCTGCAGTCCGAGATAGACGGCCTTGCCGTCGCCGGCCGTGTACGGACCGTACGGCGCAATGGCCGCGTGCGCCGCGCCGGTTCGCGGCAGCGGCGTGCCGCCGTAGCCGGTGTAGTAGGCCGGATAGCCCATCCACTCGGCAAGCGCATCGAACATCGAGACGTCGAGCACCGCACCCGTCGCCGGTGCGCTGCCCGGCGCAGCAGCGCCGCCAGGACTCCCGAGAAGGCATACATCCCGGCGGCGATGTCGGCGATCGAGATGCCGACCTTCGACGGCACGTCCGGTGTTCCGGTGATCGACACCAGTCCCGCCTCGCTCTGCACGAGCAGGTCGTAGGCCTTCTTGTCGCGATAGGGACCGTCGGTGCCGTAGCCGGAGATCTCGCAGATGACCAGTCGCGGGTACTGCTCGTGCAGCGCCGCCGAGGCGAAGCCGAGGCGCCCCATCGCGCCCGGCGCGAGATTGTGCAGCAACACGTCGGCGCGCGCGAGCAGGCGGCGGAGCACCTCGGCCGCTTCGGGCCGCTTCAGATCGAGCGTGAGCGACTCCTTCGTCCGGTTGATCCAGACGAAGTGACTGGCCTGGCCCTTGACGGTGCGGTCGTAGCCGCGTGCGAAGTCGCCGCTGCCCGGCCGCTCGATCTTGATGACGCGCGCACCGAGATCGGCCAGCTGCCGGCTGGCGAACGGCGCCGCCACCGCCTGCTCGACCGCGACCACGAGCATGCCCTCGAGCGGAAGAGCGTTCGGATCGTTCGACACGTTCGGATGGTCGGATCGTCCGGTCGTTCGGATCGTCGGATCGTCACGAGTGATGATGCGGTGGCGCTCGAGAATCGTGCGCGCCATGCGCAGGTTGGCGGCGTCGATCATGCGGCCGTCATGTGTGGCCGCGCCCTGCCCGGCGGCGGCAGCGGCTTCGTAGGCCTTCAGCACCGCTCCTGCCCTGGTGACCTCTTCGAGTGACGGCGTGAACGTCGCGTTCACCGCCGCGAGCTGTGCGGGGTGAATGCACTGCTTGCCATCGAAGCCCATCGCGAGCGCGATCTGACAGGCGCGGGCATGGCCGGCATTGTCGGTGTAGCCGGCATACGGACCGTCGAGACAGCGGAGATCGTTGGCGCGCGCGGCCGCGACGATGGTGTGCATGACCGCGTGCCAGCGATGGCCGGGATAGTGGGCGTCGTGCTCGTCGGCCTCGCCAATCGCCGCCGAGGGCATATGCATCGACGCGGCGTAGTCGCCGGCGCCGAAGATCAACGCCTCGAGACGCGCCGAGGCGCCGGCGATGTCGGCGGCGTGAAGGAAGCCGCTGGCGGTCTCGATCTGCGCCTCGATACCGATCGGACGGGTCAGCCGGATGTTGGCCTCGATCTGCGTCAGCAGCGTGTCGACGAACTGCACGTCGCGGGCCGAGCCGACCTTGGGAATCATCACCACGTCGATGCGGTCGCCGGCCGCCTCGACGACCTCGACGAGGTCGCGATACGCGAACGGTGTATCGAGCCCGTTGATGCGGAACATCCGGACCCTTGCGCCCGAAGTCAATCTCCTTCAGCGCGCGGATCACGTGGGCCCGGCTCGCCGCCTTCTCCGCGGGCGTCACCGAGTCTTCGAGATCGATGCAGACTGCGTCGGCGGCGCTGACGGCGGCCTTCGCGATCATCGCCGGCTTCGACGCCGGTACGTACAGCTGACTGCGAGTGAGGCGTGTCAAAACGACCTCGGCATCCCGAGCACGTGCTCGCCAATATAGGACAGGATCAGATTCGTCGAGATCGGCGCCACCTGATAGAGCCTCGTCTCGCGGAACTTGCGCTCGACATCGTACTCCGAGGCGAACCCGAAGCCGCCGAAGGTCTGCAGGCACACGTTGGCCGCCTCCCACGACGCGTCCGCTGCCAGCAGCTTCGCCAGGTTGGCCTCGGCACCGGCCGGCTTGCCTTCATCGAACAACCGGGCCGCTTCATAGCGCATCAGGTCAGCGGCGCGGACGTTCGCATACGCGCGGGCGATCGGAAACTGGATGCCCTGGTTCTTGCCGATCGGCCGATCGAACACCATCGCGCTCGTTGGCATAGCCGCGTGCGCGATCGACGAACCAGTAGCCGTCGCCGATGCACTCGGCGGCAATCAGGATGCGCTCGGCATTCATGCCATCGAGGATGTACCTGAAGCCCTGCCCTTCCTCGCCGATCAGGTTCTCGGCCGGCACCTCGAAGTCTTCGAAGAACACCTCGTTGGTCTCATGGTTCACCATGTTGCGGATCGGGCGGACGGTCATGCCCTTCTTCTGCGCGTCGCGCAGATCGACGACGAAGATCGAGAGCCCGTGCGTCTTCTTCGTCACCTCTGGCAGCGGCGTCGTCCGTGCCAGCAGCAGCATCAGATCGGAGTGCTGCACGCGCGAGATCCACACCTTCTGTCCATTCACCACATACCGATCACCCCGCCTCACCGCCATCGTCCGGGTCCTCGTGGTGTCGGTGCCGGTGGTCGGTTCGGTGACGGCGAACGACTGCAGACGGAGACGGCCGGCGGCGATGTCGGGCAGGTAGCGCCGCTTCTGATCGTCAGAGCCGTGACGAACCAGCGTGCCCATGATGTACATCTGCGCGTGGCATGCGCCGGAATTGGCGCCGGACCGGTTGATCTCTTCGAGAATGACCGAGGCTTCGGTCACGCTCAGACCGCCGCCGCCGTACTCGACCGGAATCAACGCCGCGAGCCAGCCGGCATCGCTCAGGGCCTTCACGAAGGCCTCCGGATAGTCGGAACGTTCGTCGATCGCCCGCCAGTATTCGCTGCCGAACGTGGCACACAGTTCCCGAACGGCGCGGCGATAGTCCTGAAAGTCGGCTGCCCTTGGGTTGATGTCGGTCACGGCACGGTCTCGGTCAGGGGTGGACGGCCGGCGAGAGAGGCCGGCCGATCCGCGGGATCATAAATCCTGATATCCGTCGCGCGCATGATCGCCACCGGCGGCCAGTCCAGCGACGACAACGGACTGAAGCCGGTGTAGCGCTTGCGAAAATGCGGCACTTCCCACGGTTCCACGACGATGTACGGACGGTAGCCGGCATCGGTCAGAGCCGCCAGCGTCGACTCGAGCCGCGTCGGCTCGATGTGGTCGTAGCGCACTGTGGCACGTCCCGCGTAGTAGCGGATGCTGCCGCTGTGTTGCATCGACAGCAGCGCGGCGTTCTGCGGCAGCCGTCTCGAGATGTAGTCGGCAACCACAGCGTATTTGCGTTCACTACGCGCGCGGAACGCATCGTGATCGAAGGCGTACACGAGTCCGTGCCAGCACGTTACCGCGATGAGCACGGATGGAATCAGCACCCGCGGTACAGGCCACAGCCGCAGGGCGATCGCCACGATCGACACCGACGTCAGCACGAGCAGCGGCGGAAATGCGGGCAGCATGAAGCGGACAAACCACCACGCGTTAAACGCTTCGTACAGCAGATACGACGCGAGCACGATGCCGACAAACCCGACCAACGCCACGGTAAGGGCCTGCGCCTGCGTGCCAAGACTTCCCGCATGCCACACACGCGAGACAAGAAGCGGTGCAGCAAATGCCAGCAGCACCAGCGGCGTCTGGCTCTCGACGACCCAGGCTGGATAGCGAGCCAGGTTGGGCAACGCATTCTCCCAGTGATAGATCGCAGTCATCGGACCGTAGCCAGACGTGAACGGCGAGCCGTACCATTCCGCGTACAGCGCCGCAATCACGACGCATCCGGGAATCACCCCGGCGGAATACGACACCGCCCGGGCGATCGCGCGCCGCCGGCTGGCGCGGTGGCGAAGACTCTCCCACACCAGCATCGCGACAGGGATCAGCGCCAGCGGAGCCAGATTCGGCCGCGTCAGGATCGCGAGGCTAACCGCGAGCCCCGCTCCGAACGCCGCGCCGAGATGCGTGAACGTCGCGAGCGCCAGCGCGACCGCCCACCAGGCGGTGACCGGGACGTCGCTCATCGGTGCCGCCGTGAGTTGAAACAGAAACGACGGGCTCGCCGCGAGAAGTGCCGCCGCCGCAACTCCGATCGCCTTGCCACCAATGCGCGCGCCCAGGACGTAGGTCGCGAGGATCGCGACGCCGGCCAGCAGCGGCACGACATAGAACACCGCCTCGCGGCCGGCGAGACGATGAAAGACCGCCATGACCATCGGCAGTCCGGGCGGATACATCGGCACGATCGTGCCCGTGTCACCAGCCGGATGGTAGCCGAGCGGCACGAACACCTCACGTTCCACCCGCCCGGCGAACTCGCGAATCAACGGCTCGTCGAAGCGGAACGTGCCGGCGGCCCATCCTTCGGCCTGACTCACGTAACCATAGGCATCCGAGCCGCCCGCGACGAGCGCACCGTAGGTCAGACCGGCCGTGACGACGATGGCCGCCAGGCTCCATGCCAGACCTGCCGCCGCGAACCTGCGGAGATCGTCGAGGAGCCGCTCAGGACGCCCGCGTGCCGACAGGATCCAGCCAGCGACAGCGGCGAGTGCAAACAGGACTGGATTGAGCGGACTCTGTGAGGTGACGCGGGTGCCGCCGAGGCTGAACGCGAAGCCGCCGGTCACCTGGACCAGCGCGCCCCAGAGCAACGCGGCCCACGCGATGAGAAGAAAGACGCGGCGCATCTACACGCCGAGATAACGCAGCCACGGCACGGCAATCGCCAGGTACACGACGAGGAAGAACACGCCGAGCGTGATTCCCAGGCCCCAGAACGCCTGGCGCGTGATGTATCCGCTGCCGTAATAGATCGGGTTATGCCCCGCGGTATACGTGGTGAGGACGCCCATGAGCCCGAGTGGATATGCGAGCAGCAGCGCCCACATCTTCGTGGACTGACCGGGGATCATCACCGCGATGCCGATGAACACCGGCAGCATGCTCGCCGCGTGAGCGGTGATGCTCGCAAAGAAGTAGTGCAGGAAGAAGTACACGCCGACCAGCGTCACAATCGCCAGTGACAATCCAAATCCGTCGAGCATCGGCGCGATCGACTGCGCCACCCACTCGAGGAACTTCGTCTCGCCAAGCCCGCCGGCCAGCGTGACCATCGTCGCGAACCAGACCAGCACGTTCCACGCCTGTGCGTGACCGATCACCTCGTTCCAGGACACGACCTTGAAGCCCACCATCAGCAGCACGACGAGCATCGCGCTGATCGCCGGCTCGACATGCTCGATCGCACCGATCCACAGCGAGAGTGCCGCGCACACCAGAATGAGCAGCGTCACTTCCTTGCGGGTCATCGCGCCCATCGTCTCGAGCTGCTGTGCCGCCCAGCGCGGCGCCTCAGGCGCGGTGCGAATCTCGGGCGGATAGATCACGTAGATCAACCACGGCGTGATCAGAAGCAGCACGAACGCCGACCGGCGCGAAGCCGACGAACCAGTCGAGCCAGGTGACGGTCACACCTGCCGTTTGCCGCATCACCGTGACGGCCAGCGTGTTCGGTGCGAGCGCGGTGATAAACATGCTGCTCGTCACGAAACTCGTCGCCAGCGCCGAATACAAGAGATACGCCCCCATCCGCCTCGCCGTCCCGTCGTCGGGACGCGACTGATAGAGCTCCGGGATCTGCCGGACGACTGGAAAGACAGTGCCAGCGCTGCGGGCGGTCGCCGACGCCGTGAAGGGCGCCAGCGCCAGGTCGGCAAGCGCCACTGCGTAGCCCAGGCCGAGCGTGCGGTGGCCGAGCAGCCGCACGAGATGGAGCGCGATGCGCTTGCCGAGGCCCGTCTGCGTGTAGCCGAGCGTGAACATGTAGCCGGCAAAGATCAGCCACACGGTCGCGTTGCCGAACCCGCTCAGCGCCCACTGCGCCGACTGTGCCGGCGTCTCGCGCACCAGGCCGAGCATGGCGGCGACGATGACGCCGGCCATGCCGATGATGGCCGGAGGAATCGGCTCCGTAATCAGCGCGACGATGACGGTGGTGAAGAGCGCGAAGTATCGCCAGGCGTCGATCGACAGTCCGGCAGGAACCGGCATGATGGCGATGACCGCGCCGATCGCGAGCGGTACGATCACCTCGCGCGCGCGGACTGTATGCGTCGGCCTGGCCTGTGCCTGAGCGGGTGCGTTCGGCTCGACGTTCGGCAAGCGCGGTTATTTCGCGCGCTCTTCGGCGCGAGCAATGCCGAGCATGTTGCGCATCGCGTAGTTGCCTTCGTGACACGCGTACTCGAATGGCGGCTCGGTGGTCTTGGTCAGGTTCATCGCGAAGGTCCACGGCCGTGCCCACGTGGCGGGATCGTCGAACGTGACCGACCACTCGACGATGTTGGGCGCCGTCGGCGTGAATCGCTCAATGAGCCGCAGCTTGTCGCTCGACCCGCGATACGGCACCTTGTCGGTGAAGTTCGTGGTCTCGACGACCAGCGTCGTGCCCTCGAAGTGGCCACGCGCGTCGCCCATGTAGCTGCGGATCGTCGTGGCAACGTGCGGACGGCCATCCAGAGGAATCACGCGCAGCTCGTTGACCATTTCGTAGCCGATCGCGACGAAGCCGGGGCCCTGCGCGATCTGGTACGAGTTGCCGTAGATCGCCGGCATCATCGAACCCGGCAGGCCGCGCGTGATGCAGCGATCGTAGAGACTGCGGTCTTCGTACGAGTCGGCCTCGCCGCGGCCCTGCCGTGCCTTGGCGCGCGCGGCATTGCGGGCGCGGGCTTCGGCGGTCTGCGGCGGAATCTTGCCGTCCGGCGGATCGACAACCAGCCAGGCCCGGCTGTTCTTCGGGTTGTGGTTCTCGAACCAGTGCAGCGGGCTGCGCAGCTCCCAGCGCTGCTTGTCGGCTTCAACGCGGTCGTCGTTGCGCTGCTCGTTGAGCCGGGCGAGCTCCTCGGGCGAGACGTCGGACAGCGTCTTGCCGGTGAGCGTGTCGGGTCGCTCCATCGGGATCAGGCTTTCGTCGCTGTTCGTGTAGTAGCCCTGCAGATCGGGATCGCCCCATGGCGTGCGCGGCGCGACGTAGCCGATGCGACTCTGCCCAAGAGCCGCTATCTGATGCAACACCACCGGCGTCGCCAGGAGAGCTGCCAGGAACCAGCGTAGGCCGGGTCTTGTTCTGTAGACCCGGCGGCGTTCCGGTCCCGTTCTACAGACCCGGCGAGGCAAGGTCGACAAGTGCTCGGGCATCGGGAAGATTCTCCGTCCGGGCAATCTCCTGCGCAAGCCGGTCGCGCTGGGCAGCGGAGAGGAATCCGTTGGCGTTATCGTCGAACTTCGCGCGCAGCTCGGCCTCGCTCATCGGGTTTTCCGCGGATCCCCGGTTGTACTCCTCGATCTCTTCGAGCACGCGTCCGTCGGTCAGCGTGAGACGCACCGCGCCCTTGAACCGGCCGGGACCGGGGAACGCCGGATCGACGGAGTACTCGACCTTGCGGGCCAGCGCCAGCACCTCGGGGTTCAGGCGCATCGTCTCGCTATAGGCGTTCTTGCCCAGACTGCCTGCGCAGAGCGCCTCGGCCATCGTGTACTGGAGGCACACCCGGCAGTGGGCCTGCGTCGCTGGCGCGCACTTCTCCGCCACCGGCTCGCAGACGATCGAGACGTTGAACTCGGCGACCGGACACTCGATGCGCACGACGTCGGCCGCGCGAACGCCGTGTTCCGTGCGCAGACGCAGAATCGCCGAGACGTAGGGGTGCAGCACGTGCGCGGTCGGAAACGGCTTGAACGACGAGTTGCGGCTTTCCCAAAGCGTGCCGAGTCCGTCGGCGATGCGGCCGAAATTCTTCTGGACCGCCGGGTCCTGCAGATGCGAGGCGAACAGCCCGAAGCGGCCTTCGAACACCTTCGGCGGTCCACTGACGCCAGCGTCGGCGAGGAGCGCCGCCGTCAGGCCGCTCTGCGCCGCGAAGCCGGAGTGGAGAAATTTCGTCTGCGTGCCATCGACCCAGCACTCGAGCAGTCCAGCCGCGCAGCTGCCGGCCGTGCCTTCCGCCCAGGCGAGCCGCTGCGCGTCGAGGCCGAGGATCTTGCCAATGCCCGCGGCAATGCCAAACGGCGCGAAGAGTCCCGTCGGATGGAAGCCGCGGCGATGGAACTGGCCCGATGACACGCTGCCGACGCGGCACGAGATCTCGTTGGCGACCGCAATCGACAGAATCAAGTCGCGACCCGTTACCGTGCGCAGACCCGCCAGCGCGAGCGACGCGGCCACCGCCGGACTGCTCATGTGCACGATCGATTCGTTGTGCGTGTCGTCGTACTCGAGGGCCTGCGAGAGCGCGGCATTGGTGAACGCCGCCGTCGGCGCGCCGAGCGCGTCGCCGGTACCAAAGACCCGCGACGGACCAGCCGGCGATAGCGTCTTCGCGGCGCTGATCGTCGAGCGTCCGAATGCCGTCTCGGCGCCGGCGAGCGCGAGGCCGATCACGTCGAGGATGCGGAGCTTGGTGGATTCAATGACGTCGGAGGGAAGATCGTCGTATTGCACTTCCCGCACCCATTCCGCGAGCTGACTAGCCAGGGCCGTCACAGGGTTCGCTGACTGCACGTGGCTGACCGGGCCATCACGACCCGTCCGACGTGCAGTCACGTTCAACAAATGAGGTCACTGGTGCCTCACTCCCCTGGCGCAAGCCGGCGCAGAGACAGCGCGAGCAACGAGGCCATGACCAGGAAGCCGAACATCGCGAACAGCCCTGCGGTGAACGAGCCGGTTCGTTCCGTCAGGAACCCCATCACGTAAGGACCGACGAAGCCGCCCGCAGTCCCGATCGAGTTGATGAACGCCAGCCCGCCCGCCGCGGCGATACCGGTCAGGAATCGGGGCGGGATCGTCCAGAAGATGGCGCGGGCGCCGTTGATGCCGGTGACCGCCACGGCCATCCAGACCACCGACGTCCAGAACGAATCGCGGAACACGATCGCGCCCATGAAGCCGGCCGCGGCCACGGCGCAGGCCAACGAGAGATTCACCACCTTACTGGCGCCGCGATCGACCACACTCGCCCAGACGATCATGCCGACGCTCGCCACCGCGTAGCACGCACTGGTGACGAATCCGATCTCAACGTTGCTCAACCGGCCGGTATTGAGGATCTGCGGCAGGAACAGGCCGATGCCATACGACCCGACGAGAAACCCGAACTGAATGCCGGCGAGCACCAGCACACGCGGATCCTTGATGGCGACGGACAGGCGCTTCACTTCCTTCGGCTTCCGCTCGCTCTCGAGACGATGGCGGACAATGGCCTTTTCCTCATCCGACAGCCACGCGGTGCTCTCGGGCGAATCGGACAGCAGCCACAGGAGACTCAATCCGACGATGACCACCGGGAGGCCTTCGACCAGGAACAGCCACTGCCAACCGGCCAGTCCGGCGACGCCGTCCATCCGCAGCAGCAGCCCGGAGACCGGTCCACCAATCACCGACGAAATCGGGATGGCGACCATGAACCACGCGATGATTCGCGTCCGGTACTCGGCGGGGAACCATGTCGCGAGGTAGAACGCTACGCCGGGAAAGAATCCGGCTTCCGCCGCGCCGAGCAGCGCGCGCAGCACGTAGAAGCTGGTCGGGCCGCTGGCAAAGCTCATCGCCGCCGAGACCAGGCCCCACGAAATCATGATGCGCGAGAGCCACACGCGCGCACCGACGCGGTACAACGCCAGGTTGCTCGGCACCTCGAGCAGGCAGTAGCCGAGAAAGAAAATGCCGGATCCGAGACCGAACTGCGCCGCCGACAACCCGATCGCCTCATTCATCGTCAGCGCCGCGAAGCTGACGTTGGTGCGATCGAGATAGTTGAGGATGTAGCTGAGGATCAGGATCGGCATCAGCCGCCAGCCGATCTTGGCGAAGACGCGGCGCTCCGTCTCTGAAAGGGTCGAACTGACCGCGGTCTGGGTCACGCGCCGCTCACATCACGGTGGATCATGCGGCCACGATTCTACTGCCTGGAGGGTTCGTCGATCGTGAAGCGTGAAACAGTGCGGGCCGGCCGGATGCTCCCAGATGTCCACGCCGCTCCCGGCTCGTGGTACCGAGGCGCGGTCGAATGTCGCGCAGAGCTCGAACTCATCAGAGCTGATCGCGCGATAGCCGAACGGTACAGCGGTGACCGGATCGGCCGAGATCCGGACGCCAGCCTGGTTCGACAGCTCACCAAGCGATGCAGGGAGGCGGCCGGTCCTCTGATGATGGAAGTTCACGGCGGTCTTGATGCCCTCGAGCTCGCTGACCCTGCGCAGATCGAGCCGACGCGCCCGTTCCTCCGAAGGCGCGCCGAGTATGACGACGCCGGTGACGATCGCGGCCACGACCACCAGACCGACAATGCCGGCGAGCACCTGGCGTCCGGTCATCCTCACGCCCGTGACTCCTGTTCGTCGACGCGCAAGTCACGGAGGTAGTAGGTGAATGCGGTGCCGGCGATCAGCGCCACGGTGACGACCTTCAGCACGAACCTCACCGTCAGCTCGCCGCCAAGCAGGTTGTAGACCAGTGTCGTGACGTCGCCAATCAGCGCGGTCGCGGCGATGAACAGCGTCAGATAGGTCAGCCAGCGGCGGATCTTCGACGCCCGCTTTACCGGGTCCCGCTGCATCGCGCGGCTCGTCAACCAGGAGGTATAGAGAAACACTGGAAACGCCACGATGAGCGCCGACACAGACCAGCGAATGCTCTCACGCGCGTACTCGTCGTATGGGTACCCACCGGTCCGCCATGACGGATCCGGAAATCCAAGGTTGATGAAATCGAAGAGCAGGTTGCCGAGATAGAACGCGCTCGCGTACAGCGTGGCGAACAGCACGAGGTACTGGAACGCTTCGCGCGCTGAAAGGTAGGGCCGGGCACGAGGGACCGGCAGCGGGAAATCGCTGTCAACGAAGGCGTCGAGCGCGGCGCGCGTCTGCTCCTTTGTCCAGCCGCCGCGCTGCAGTGCCTGCTCGATATCGGGCCGCGGCACCTTCCGCGACAGCGCCTCGCGGACGAAGCCGACGAGCTCTTCGTTCACGGCCATCGGGACGCGCGTGGTCGCCCACTCGATCAGGCCTTCGCCACGTCTCGCTGCACGCGCGCCGACGCTGGCACCGCCGCCATCACCACCTCGCGGACATCGTCGAGCTGATCGATCTTCCAGCACAGTTGAATCAGCGCCTCGACGTCGCCCGCCGGCAGCACCAGCACGGCCTGGTCGCGGAACTTCTCGTCCAGTTGCCTGTCTGTCAGCGGACGATGGATGTTGCCGAGCGACTGCTCGACGAACTTGCTCACCCGCCGGCCGTCGTTGAGCTCCACCTCGATGTGCGCCTGGTCCTCGGTGATCGTCGGATCGCCAACGGCCGTCGCCGCTTCGCGAATGCGCTTGATCGACCGGATCGTTGACCGCCTCGTCGGTGTACTCGCGCAGCCCGCCCTTGCCGCGCACCAGGCCCACGGCGGCGCCGTGATACACCGAGAACTTGCCCTGCAGCCCACGCGTGATGTTGGTCTGGTTGCAGAGATCGAGCACCAGCGGCGCGACGCGCAGCCGCACCGCGACGATCGACGCCGGATCGAGACGATGCTCGTCGTGAATCTGAATCGCCCCGTCAATCGTCGGATGGTTGACGATGCCGCAGGGGAAGGGCTTGTAGGTGTTCTCGCGAAGGTCGAAATCGACGCCCAGACGCGTCGTGACCTTCGACAGGTCGCGCGACGCGGCCATCACGTGCGCGAAGCCGCGCGGTCCTTCGATGGCGCGCTCGCCGGCGGTGAAGCCGGCCTTGGCCAGCATCGCCGCGGCGTAGCCGTTCTGCGCCGATCGCCCGGGGTGGAACGCCTTGCCCATCGAGCCGAACATCTCGCGCAGCCCTGCCGACTGCGTGGCGGCCAGGCCGAGAGCCCAGACCATCTGCTGCGTGTCCAGCCCTTCGAGCTTGCCGATCGCGGCCGCCGCGCCGAAGACGCCGATCGTGCCGGTCATGTGCCAGCCGACGTCGTAGTGCGACGGATAGACGGCGTTGCCGCAACGCGAGGCGGCCTCGAAGCCGAGGATGAAGGCCTCGACGAAATCGCGGCCGCGCACCGGGTTGGCGCTGGCATACGCGAAGAGCGCCGACGCCACCGGCGACGTCGTGTGGCTGTAGTTCTTCGGCGTCGTGTCGTCGTAGTCCTCGACGTGCGAGCTGATGCCGTTCATCAGCGACGCATGGAGCGGATCGAGCCGCTCGGAGCGGCCGAGCACGCTCGCCGTTCGCTCGCCCGAGAACGGGCTCAGCGCGCGAATGGCGAGGTCCATCGCCGGATGCGGGCTGCCGCCGATGGCGCAGCCCAGGTAATTCACCAGCGAGCGGCGCGCTTCATGACGTACGTCGTCGGGGATATCCGCCCATCGGTTGGAGACGAGATAGGCGGCCAGGGTATGGGTTTGTGACATCTGTCGGTCCGGCGGGTCCACAGAACAGGACCCAGCCCTACGGGATAAGGTTGATGCAAGGGTTAGGGTTTAGCGCGCTCTTCGGCGCGAGCGGCGCTCAAGATGTTCTTCAACCCGTAGTTGCCTTCGTGGCACTCGTAGAGCGGAACCGGGTTGGTATCCGCGGTCAGCGGCAGCGAGAACGTCCACGGCCGCGTCCACGTCTTCGGGTCGTCCACGGTCACCGTCCAGCGCACCTTGTCGGGCGCGATGCGCTGGAAGCGCTCGGTCAGCTTCAGCGTCGCGGCGTTGGCATTGCGATAGACGCTGCGTTCCTTGAAGTTCGTCGTTTCGACGACGAGCGTATCGCCTTCCCAGCGGCCGCGCGCCGCGCCCATGTCATGCTCGATGCGTCCCGCCAATCGCGGGGCGGCCATCCAGTGGGATCACGCGCGTCTCGTGGATCATCTCGTAGATGATCGCGACGTACCCGGGCGCCTGGACGATCTGATACTGATTGCCGTAGATCGACGGCAGCATCGATCCGGGCAGGCCGCGCGTGATGCAGCGATCGTAGAGGCTGCGGTCTTCGTAGGAATCCGCCGGTCCGCGCCCGCTCTTTTTCCGCGCCTCGGCGCGTGCGGCGATGCGCTGTCGGGCCTCGGCCGTCATCGGCGGAATCTTGCCGTCCTCCGGATCGATGACGAACCACGCCTGGCTGCCGCGCTCCAGATGCAGGTTGTCCTGCCACCAGTTGTCGGGGGCGTGGATGGGCCCCTGAAACGCGCCGACCGCCCGCTGCTGCGCGTCACGTTTGATCTTCCTGAGCTCCTCACCTTTCACGTCCTCGAGCTTGCGCCCGGCGAACTCGTCGGGCCGCTCGAACGGCGTGCCGTTTTCGTAGGTGTTGGTGTAGGTGCCCTGGATGTCGGGATCGCCCCACGGTGTGCGCGGCGCCTGCGACTGACCACTCACTGGCGTGATGGCTGTCACGAACACCGCGGCCACAGCCGCGCCGATCGTCAACGCGAGGCGATTACGCATAGATACCACTCCGGCGGGTGCGACAGAACCCGGGCCGGTCCAAGCCATCGCCCTTGGCGATGGCCGACCGGCCCTACTGATTCCTGATTCCTGAGGCCTGAGGCCTAGTTGTTCTGGGCGCCTTCGCCGC
The DNA here is from genome assembly GCA_963728305.1 of uncultured Acidobacteriota bacterium. Lineage (GTDB taxonomy): Bacteria > Acidobacteriota > Vicinamibacteria > Vicinamibacterales > UBA2999 > Gp6-AA40. The sequence continues at coordinate 57,933 of CAVSKE010000044.1, read as the reverse complement.
GGGCGCCAGTCTGACCGGCGCTGCCGTAGATGCGCTTGCCGTCGGCGGTGGTGATCGTCGCGACACCGATGTTCATCGACGTCGGGATCTTCGCGCGAACGCCGGTGACGCTGACCGTGTCACCCGCCTTGACGGTGTCCTTGCGCCATCCCTGGCGATACAGCGAGTTCGGAGGACCACCCTCGACCTTGAACGTCACCGTCTTGCCGGAGTCGGGATCCACCGCCTCCACATGCGTGTAGATGTGCGGGTTCATCCACTCGACCTTGGTCACCTTACCGGTGAACTTGACCGGCTTGTTCGTGTCGAACTCGGCGGAGATGGAATGGTGCGCACCCAGCTGCGCCGTGAAGAACAGAACGGCGCCAGCCACCAGCCACAACGACGCCTTGCGTGTCATCGATGCCTCCCTTACTTGTCCACGTCGTCCGGATATTGCCAGACCTTGATCGAGCCGTCGAGCAGGCTGCGAAGATTGTTCTCGTTGCACGAATACTCCATGATGACCTCGCTCGACGGCCTGATCCGCCACGTACGGACGTTCATCCAGTCTCGCGTGTAGGTCTTCGGGTCGTGCACCGTCACGGTGTGCTCCATCGAGTTGGAGTCGAGGCGCTTGAAGGTGTTGGTCAGCTTCAGCTGCCGGCTGTGCGGGTGACCGGCGGTGTCCAGCCTCGTGTAGCCGTTGAAGCCGCTGGTCTCGATGATCAGCGTATCGCCATCCCACTTTCCGGTGGACACGCCGTTCCACGTCTCCGGGATATCGGCCGGCCACTTGAAGTCAGGCTTGAGCGGCACCCAGTGGAACCAGGTGTCCTGCTCGAAAAGGAACGCCAGCGCATCGACGTGGTGGACGATCTGCAGGCCGTGCGGCGAGTTGATGTTGCGCGACATGCCGAACGGCAGACAGTTGCCGGCGTAGTCGCCGTCGCCCACCGGGTCGTAGGTCGACCCACTTCTCGAGGCCCCACGCGGTGTACGGCAGATCGTAGGTGCGCGGCGCATTACCCGACGCCGGCGCTTTCGCATTCGGCAGCGCCTCACCTTGCCGATCGAACTTCAGCGGCTGACGCGTCGCCGGGTCGAACACGCCACGCGCCGCCATGTGCGGTGTATACGGGTTCGCCCAGTGCCCGCTCAGATCGGGCTTGCCGTTCGCCAGACGTGGTGTCGGTCCGGCCGGCGCCTGCGGAGCGCGCAGCGCCGCGCCCACCGCCGCCCTGCCCGCGCTGCGCGGTCAGACTCGGCATCACGCAAACCGCCATGATGATGGCCGCTGAAAGGACGTATGTAGGTGTGCGAGTGCTCACGGTCATATTCCTCCGAGTCCTTCAGTCAACTCGATGGACGTTCCCCACGGGTCCGTCAGGCGCGCGGTGCCCAGCCCCGATGGGCCCTTGGTGTAGGGGACATCAAGGTTAACACCCATCGCCTCCAGTCTCTTACAGAATGCCGCCAGGCCGCGGACCTCGAATCCGATGTGATCCAGCATCCGGCCTTTGGTCGGCACGGTCGGCTTGGGCGCCGCCGAAAAATTCAGGTTGATGCCCGGCAAATCGACGGCGTCGTAGTTCGATCGCTTGCCGGGAATCCCGCCGAACATCCGCGTGTACCACGCTTTAGCGGCGGCCACCTGACCGTCCGGCACATACAGGTGCACGTGGTGAAACGCGATGGGCGCGGTCTGCGGCCGGTTGTGCCGCCTGGCCACGGCATCGTCGAAGCCGGCATCCTGCGCGAACGTCAGGTTCGTGGCGGCGTTCTCGAACAGTTCGATGCGCTCGCTTTCCGGCGTGTTGGTCGAGGCGACGCCCGGGAATCCATTCAGCCGCGCCACCTTCAGGCCGGCCGCTTCGACCGAGGTCAGCTCCGGCACGCGGAACGCGACGTGGTTGACGATGGAGCCGTCGGTGCCGCCGGTAGTGTCGCCCTGTTCGAGCACCACCAGCACGTCGTTGAACTTCAGGACCACGCTCTCCCGGTCCGGCTGAAGCCGGACACTACGAACGTCACCGCCGAGCGCCATCCAGAACTTCTTGTTCGCCTCGACGTCGCGCACCCGGTAGTGAAGGTGGCCCATGGCGACGCCGGACGCATTCGGCGCGGCCAGCTGCGCGCCGGGCTCGAGCCGCAGCACCATGCCATCGTCCTCGTCGGTCAACAGGTACAGCAGACCGTCAGGACCCTGCCGCACATCGCGAATGCGCTGACGCAGCTCGGTCAGCAGCGGCTCACGGTTGATCGGCCGGCCTGCCTCGTTGATCACGATGCGCTGGAGGTGACCCGTGCCACGGCTGCGGCCGGCGAACATCGCGCCGACGAAGACGTTGCCCTTCCATTGCGGAAAGCGATCGCCGGTGTAGAAGGTCAACCCGGAGATCGCAATCGACGGCACCCAATACACGAACGGCGATTCGAGATCGCCGCGAATCGTCGTGTCGGAGATCTTCGTGCCGTCGTAGTCGGTACCGAACGTCACGAGCGGCCAGCCGTAGTTCTTCCCCGCCTGCAGGATGTTCAGCTCGTCGCCGCCGAGCGGACCGTGCTCGTTCTCCCAGAGCGCGCCGGTTGCCGGATTCATCGCGAGTCCCTGCGGACTGCGGTGACCGAGCGTGTAGATCTCCGGCTGATATCCTGCCTTGCCCGACGAACGGGTTGTCCGGCGGCACACTGCCGTCGTCGCGGAGACGCACGACCTTGCCGCCGTGGTCCTTGGTGTCCTGCGCGCGCTGCTGCTCCTGCCGCTCACCGACCGTCAGATAGAGGAACCCGGCGCGATCGAACGCGATGCGTCCGCCGTAGTTGGTGTTCGACTTGCTCCAGGTGTTGGCGACGAAGATCTCCTTGACGTCGGTCAGCGCGGTGCCGTCGAAGCGTCCGCGCGCGAGCGCCGTCGTCGAGAGGTTGTTGTCGCCGGCCTTCGAGTAGGCGAGATAGATGATGCGGTTCTGCGCGAACTGCGGGATGTAGCGCGACGTCCAGCAATCCGCCGAGCACGCGCGCGAACACCTTGGGGACGCCGTCGATCGGCTTCGGGTCGAGCACGCCGTTGCGGATGATGCGCAGCCGGCCCTCGCGCTCGGTGACGAGCATCGATCCATCGGGCAGGAACGCGAGGCTCCATGGATGCGAGAGTCCTCTCGCGACGGGAACGACGCGAATCGGCGTCTCGCCGCTGAAGTAGGTGTGCGGCAGCGGCGGAGGCGGAGGAGACGAGCGAGGCGCCTGGCCTTCGACCGAAGTGATCGTCGAGACGAGCGCCACGCCGAGCGCAGCGACCGCGAATCCGCCTACGCGCGTACGCTTCGGCGGGACAGGTCTCGGGCGTCTCATTTCTCGGGCAGCGCGAACGCCGTGACCGTGTTGCCCGACGGGATGAGCACGTGCTGACGTCCGTCGAGCATGAAGGTCACCGCCGCCGCACCCCAGATCGGCGAGCCCGTGCGATACGACCAGAGCTTCTTGCCCGTCTTCGAATCGAACGCGTTGAAGAAGCCCTCGTGATCGCCGGCAAACACGACTCCGGACGCCGTGGACATCACGCCGGCCAGCGACGCGGTCTCGAACTTGTGCTCCCACTTGATCGCGCCGGTCTTCGGATCGATCGCGCGCAGCGCGCTGTAGTCGGGCTCGGGCAGCTTGCGCATGCCGCCGCCCATGTACGAGCGGCCCACCTGCCACTCCTGCTGCGTCGGCGTGTAGTAGGCGCACGTCTCGCGCGCCATCACGTAGAACAGCTGCAGCGCCGGATCGAACGACGGCGGGTTGTAGACCGTGCCGCCGCGGAAGTCAGGCACGCAGGGCGTCGTCGCCTCGCTGCCGCCAGGAGGAATGACTCCGTTGCTCAACACGATGGGACGGCCCTTGGCGTCGAGCTCGCGCGCCCATTTCGTGTCGGTGTACGGCTTGCCGACAAGGAGCTGGCCGGTGGCGCGATCGAGCGTGTAGTAGAAGCCGTTGCGATTGGCGACCATCACCACCTTGCGCATCTGCCCGTTGATCGCCACCTCGCCGAGTACCGGGATGTGGTTCGAGTCCCAGTCGTGGGTGTCGTGCGGCGTGAACTGGAAGTGCCACTTCAGCTTGCCGGTGTCGGCGTCGAGCGCGACGAGCGAGGCGGTGTAGAGGTTGTCGCCCATCCGCTCGGCGCTCCAGTAATCCGGGTTGGGATTGCCGACGCCCCAGTAGGTCAGATTGAGCTCGGGATCGTAGGTGCCGGTCACCCACGTCGCGCCGCCGCCGCGCGGCAGCACTTCCTCGTGCGACCAGGTCTCGCTGCCTGGCTCGCCCTTGCCCGGGAATCGTGTAGAAGCGCCAGGCGCGCTTGCCGGTCTTGGCGTCGTACGCGTCGATGAAGCCGCGCGTCGGGATGTCACCGCCGGAGTTGCCGGTGATCACCTTGTCCTTGACGACCAGCGGCGCAGCAATCGCGGCATGACCCAGCTTGTAGTCGTCGAGGACCGTGTCCCACACGACCCGGCCGCTGTCGCGATCCAGCGCGACGAGGTGGGCGTCGAGCGTGCCCATGTAGAGCAGGTTGCCGAGCGCCGCCAATCCGCGGTTCGACGGATTCGCGCCGCCGTAGGTCATTCCCGGCGGCAGCGCGCGGCGATAGCGCCAGATCTGACGGCCGGTCTTCGCGTCGATCGCCCACGCGTAGTTCTGGTTGCCGCTGACGTAGAGCGTGCCATCCATCATCAGCGGCGTGGACTCGAAGCCGCGATTGATCGGCATCCCCTCGGCCTGCCACGTCCACTGCGGGGCGAGGCGGCCGACGTTCTCCGGCGTGATCTGCTTCAGCGGGCTGTGACGGCGGCCGGTGTAGTCGCCGGAGTAGGACAGCCAGCGCGACGGATGCTTCAGCCCGTCGAGCAGATCCTGTGACGTGATTTCCGGAAGCTTCGGGGCAGGCGCGCGAGGAACCTCGCTGACGACGGGCGCGCCGGTGTTCTGTTGAGCGACGAGCGACGCTGCGGCGGTGATCAGCGCCGCGGCTGCCAGGACCGACGCGAACCTGATATAGAAGTCATATCAGGTGATTATTGACGACGAATCGTCTTGCCCGTGTACTCCTCGTCCGTGACTTTCTCTTTCCACTCCAGCGTGCCGCTGTAGACGCTGAACTGCAGCGCCGACTGATCCGGCGACGCCCCGTGCCAGTGCAGCACGTTGGCCTTGGTGAGCACCGGCTGTCCGGCGGCCACATCTTTGATCGGTTCGCCAAGTTCCTGCAGGCGGCCGCGTCCTTCTTCGACGAGCAACAGCTGCGGCGCCGAATGCAGATGCCAGTTGGTGCGCGCGCCGGCGTCGAACTTGATGCGCGACGAGCTCATGTCCTTGGTGTTGCCCACCGTGATGTTGCCGGTGAAATTATTCAGGAAGTTGCCGCGGCCGGCGCGAGCGGGCGGCGCCGGCTGCGCCGGCGCTTGCTGCTGTGCGGCCGCAGCAGCCATCATCACGACGAGGCCGGACGACGACGAGTGACGACAGGACGAGCGTGCGCGTGCGTTTCACGTCGAGTCCCTGAGGCGGATCTTCAGATCCGCCTCGGTCGGCGAGTCTGAAGGACTGGCCCTACGCCGTTATTTTGGATTCGTGATCCGAATTGTCTTCAGTACCGCTGAATCCTGCGAGAGCTCCGCGGCGCCTGCCGAACCGCCGTTCGCCTTGAGCAGATAGCCGACCAGATCGACATAGGCCGGCGTGCCCAGCGAGTCGGGCGCGTCCTGCGGCATCGACGCGCGGATCGTCTTCACGAGATCGTCCACGCTGGAGCCGCTGAAGCGCGAGAAGAAAGTCGGCGCCGGCGAGCGCGGGCGTGCCGCTGTCGCCGAGCAGATCGGTCTTGTGGCACGGCGCGCAGGAGACGGCGTACACCTTCTGACCGCGGCCGGCCTGCTCCTCGGTGAACACACCGTCCCAGATCGTTTTCCCGCCGGCCGCCGCGTCCTGGGACTCCGCCGCCGGTACTGCCGGCGCCTCGGCACTGTGATTGGGCGGCGGCACCGGCAGCCCGCGATCGCGCATCGTCTTGCGCAGCAGCGCCGCGGCTTCGGGATAGCGCTTGAGCACGGCCGGCGTGTACTCGACGCCGTCGGCCACCACCACCGGCGTCCAGCCCTTCTTGTTCTTCACGTCGAGCGTCGCGCCGTTGTCGATGAGGAACTGAATCACCGGAATCGCGCCGCCGCGATAGACGGCGCCGTGCAGTGCGGTCTCGCCGTCCTGATCGATGTCGTTGACCTTGCCGCCGCCCACTTCGAGCGCGAGCTTCACCGCGGCCAGCGCTTCCTCGTGCGTGCCGGGGTTCTCGCCGGGCGCCCAGATGCCCACACCGGCCGCGGCCATCAACGCCGTCGTCCCGCGTTCGGTCGTCAGCGCCGGATTGGCGCCGTTGTCGAGCAGCGCGCGCATCAGCGGCACATCATCCGACTTGGCCGCCATCAGGAACGCCGTGCTGCCGATGCGATTCAGCTGATTGCGATTGCCGTCGCGCGGCTCCTTCGTCATCCGCGCGTTGACGTTGGCGCCCTTCTGAACGAGCCTGCGCACCAGTTCGAGGCTGTCGAGACCGCCCGTCGCCACCGGACCGGGAAGGTTGAAGCCCGCGTTGTGCCGCCGCGACCAGGCGATCTGATGGAGCGCGGTCCAGCCTTGTTTGTCGGCGTTGGGATTCGCGCCCTTGTCGAGCAGCGCGCCGGCCAGCTCGTAGTGCGCGTTCATCACCGCCAGGACCAGCGCGCTCGTGCCGTCAGTCAGCGGCTGATTCACGTCGACGCCGGCGTCGATGAGCGCACGCGCCGCATCGACGTGTCCGGCACGCACCGCGAAGAGATACGGCGTTAACGATCCGCCGGTCGGCCGCTCGTTGATGTCCGCGCCCGCCTCGATCAGCGCCCGGATCGCGGCCACGTTGTTCTCCGCAGCCGCCCACATCAGCGCCGTTTGCCCCTTGCGGCGCTCGCGCGCTTTCACGTCGGCGCCACGGGCAACCAGCGCCTTGATCGTCTCGGCGCTGCCGGTTCGCGCCGCGGTCATCAACGGGGTCTCGCCGTCGGCCAGCGCGGCGTTGGGATCGGCGCCGGCCGCGAGCAATCGCTCGACGATGGCGGCGTTGCCGGCGGTGCAGGCCACGATCAGCGGCGTCACGCCATACCGATTCGCCGCTGCCACCTTCGCGCCGGAGCGAATGAGGAGATCGACCATGTCCGCATTGCCGTTCTGCACCGCCCAGTGCAGCGCGGTGGTGCCGTCGGGTTCAGCGCTATTGGCGTCGGCCTTGGCCTTCACCATCGCGCGCACGGTCTGCACGTTGCCGCTCTTCACCGCCTGCACGAGCGTGACGTCCGCGGACGGACCGCGCCAAGCAAGGCGATCAGCAGCACGGAGACGAACAGCGCTCGGTGCGGGTCTGTGCCTCTGTGTGTCGTACTCACCGTGCAGTCTGTGTATACCGCCGCATGTGTCTTAAACGCCGCTCAGTGGCTCGATCGGCAACTTACCCGTGCTGTCACCCAGCTTCTCCGCCTCGACTCCCACCTTGTCGAGCATCGTCAGCAGGAGGTTCGTCATCGGCGTCTCCGCCGGGAACACCAGATGACGTCCACCCTTCATGCGGCCGGCAGCGCCACCGACAACCGCCAGCGGCAGATCGTAGTGCGCGTGGAGATTCGGATTGCTCAGGCCCGCGCCGTAGAGGAACAGCGAGTGATCGAGCAGCGAGCCGTCGCCGTCTGGCGTGGACTGCAGCTTGTCGAGGAACCAGGCGAACAGTTCTGCCTGATACGTGCCCAGCCGAGCGTACTTGGCGAGCTGATTCGGATTGTCCTGGTGATGCGACAGACCGTGGTGGCCCTCGTTGATCCCGATCTCCGGATACGTGCGGAAGTTCAGCTCCCGGCCCAGCATGAAGGTCGTCACGCGGGTCAGGTCGGCGCGGAACGCCAGCCACTGCAGGTCGTACATCAACTTGACGTGCTCGTCGAACCGCTCCGGAATGCCTGACGGACGTTCGAGCGTCGGCAGCTCGGACGTGCCGCCGCCCTTCTCGACGCGCTGAATGCGGCGCTCGACTTCCCGCACCGAATCCACGTATTCCCCGACCTTCACGCGATCGGTCGCGCCGAGCGACTGGCTGAGACGATTCAAATCGTCGAGCACCGAATCGATGATGCTGGCGTTCACACGCGCCTGCGCGAGCCGTTCGGCCGACGTGCCGCCATCGCCGAACAGGCGCTCGAAGACGATCCGCGGATTGTTCTCGGTTGGCATCGGCGCGGTATCCGAACGCCACGAGAGCGTGTTGAGATACGCGCAGCTGTAGCTGTTCTCGCACTGCCCGGCGAGGAAGTTGAGATCGATGGCCAGCTCGAGCGACGGCAGCGCGGTGGACTTGCCAATCTCCGCCGCCGCCAACTGATCCACCGTGACGCCGTTCTTCACATCGGCGCCTTCGGTGCGCTTGCAGTGCACGCCGCTCAGCCACGAGCTGGTTCCGCGCGTGTGATCGCCGTTTGCGCCATCGTCGAACGCGTCGGCCTGGTGCTGGGCGAGACCGCTGATCACCGTCAGGCGATCGCGATACGGCGCGAGCGGCGTCAGGATCTGCGACAGCTCGAAGTTCGTGCCCTCACCAACCGGCGTCCAGTAGTTGATGCCGCTGAAGTTTCGCGCGACGCCGTTCGGCATGTACACGAATCCGAGACGACGAAGCGGGCGGGCCGCTGTCTGCGCGAGCGCGACGCCGGCAGGGACCATCGCGTCGAGCAGCGGCAGCGCGAGCGCCGCGCCCATGCCGCGCAGGACGGTTCGTCGATCGAGAGCCTTCTTGGTGATGAACATCGTCGTGATCCTGTCGTTCACGCTTCTCAGTGCTCGCTTCTCAGTTCGTGTTCCGGGTTCCGGTTCAGTTCGACGTTCGAGATTAGGGCTTCGGGGTTCAACGTTCCAGGTTCGCTGCTGCGGCCGATCGCGCGTTACGAACCAACGAACCCCGAACAAGCTCGAACCTCGAACCGAACTCTGAAACTGAACACGAACCGAGCACAGAGAACCGAGAAGCGTGAACGACTCTATCCACTCCTCCGCATCCTGAAAGGCGGACTCTGCACGATACCCACGATCAGCGACGACAGGCGATAGTCGTTCTTCGCCGCATCGCGCACGATTGCACGCACCGCGGGCATGTCCGAGTACTCGAGGCCGCGACCGAGCGCGTAGGTCAGCATCTTCTCGGTCAGCGTCGGGACGAATCGATCGGAGCGCAGCAGCATGTCGCGCAGCCCGCCCGGACCCTCGAAGACCGTGCCGTCCGGCCCCCTGCCTTTCGCATCGATCGCCGCAGACGACTCGCCCAGGGTGCGCCACTTGCCGACCGCATCGAAGTTCTCGAGCGACAGACCGAGCGGATCCATCATCGCGTGACAACTGGCACACACCGGATTGGCGCGATGCTGCTCCATGCGTTGACGCATCGACAGGACGGCGCCCTCGTTGTTGGTCGGCTTTAGCGGCGGCACGTTGGGAATCGGCGGCGGCGGCGGCGTCCCGAGCAGGTTCTCGAGAATCCACTTGCCGCGCACGACCGGCGACGTGCGATCCGGATACGACGTCACGGTGAGAATCGCGCCCTGCCCGAGCAGACCGGTGCGCGCGCTGCCGTTGTCGAGCGTGACGCGCCTGAAGTAACTGCCCTTCACGTTCGGAATGCCGTAGTGCTTCGCCAGCCGCTCGTTCAGGAACGTGTGGTTGGCGCGCAGCAGATCGAACGCGCTGCGATCCTCGCGAACGATGCTGTCGAAGAAGAGCTCGGTTTCGCGGCGGAACGACTGGCGCAGACCGTCGTCGAAGTCCGGAAAGATGCTCTGCACCGGCACCGACGCGTCGAGATTGCGCAGGAACAGCCACTGTCCGGCGAAATTGGTGATGAATGCGTCGGCGCGCGCGTCGGCCAGCATGCGACGGACTTCGCGCGACAACACCGTCGGCGTGGACAGCTGCCCGCGCTCGGCGAGATCGAGCAGCGTGTCGTCCGGGATGCTGCTCCACAGGAAGAACGACAGGCGTGACGCCAGCTCGATGTCGCTGACACGATAGACACGGCCAGCTGCGCTACTTGCCGGATCGCGTTCGATGCGGAACAGGAACTCGGGGCTGACCAGCAGACGACGAAGCGCGCGCTCGATGCCCTCGTCGAAGCTGTCCTGTAGGACCCTTCACGGTAGAACGCGAGCAGCGGATCGATATCGGCCGCTGTTACCGGACGACGATACGCGCGTCGGGCCAGCGTCGAGAGAATCTTCTTGGCGCAGGCCTCATCCTTCGTCGAACAGGTGAAGATGCGGCGGCGGCTGTCCGACTGTCCAGGCCCGGTCGCGTCGATCGGGCCGACGATCTCGACGCTCCGCAGATACGCGCCGAGACGCGTCTCGGGAATGTTGACGCCCGCCGGATACGGACGCTGGAACGGCAGACGCGCGGTCTCGTCGAGCGCCGACACACGATTGAGGAACGTGATGACCACGTCGCGCTGCCCGGCCTTCACCGGCACACGCAGGTTCCAGGACTCGTCGGCGCGGTTGCGCGACTGCCGCTCCTTCGCGCTGGCGCGGACGGTCTGCGCAATCTGCGAGATCGCCGGGCGCGCCGGTTCCTGACCGGGCGACGGCTGCGGACGACACCGGCGGCTCGGCAGGCGGCTCGGCCGGCGGCGGTGCGCCGCGACCTTCGCGCGCACCGATGCCTGGCAATGTGAACGTGCCGACGCGCTGACCGTCGATACTGATCTCGAGCACCTGCGGCTCGGTGTAGAGCGGCAGGCTTTCGTTCAGGTCGCGCGTCAGACGCGGGCGAATCTCGTACACCGCGTCCATCGGGAACGCGTAGCTGATACGCGTGCCACCACGCGTCCCGAGCGGCAGGCCGGGCAACTGCACGTCCTGCGAGAGATCGTCGGTGATGCGGTAGTAGTCGATGCTGGGCGTCCGCGTCGGTGTCCCGACCGCAAGCCGACTGACTCGCTGCGCCGCCGACAGGTAGCGCTCCATCAGCGTCGGCGACAACTTCAGCACACCGGCAATGTTGTCGAACCCGTAGCTCACATCGTCGCCCGGCAGCAGCGCCGACACGTCGAGATCCAGATCGAGCAGGTCGCGCACCGCGTTGCGGTACTCGACTCGATTCAATCGATGCAAGGGCTCGGTGCGGCCGGGATCGGGATTCGCGGTCCAGCTGCGATCCAGCTCGGCCTCGAGCCACGACGCGAGGCCGTCGTGAGTCGCCTTGTCAGGACGCGGAGAACCGGCCGGCGGCATGACGCCGGCACGCAGCTTCAGCACCACCTTCTCCCACACCGCGGCATCGGCGGGGATGCGTGAGAGGTCGAGGGTGTCGAGTGCGATGGGCACCGTGCCGCGCTCTTTCTGCCGGGTGGTGTGACAGGTCAGGCAGTAGCGCTCGAACGTCGCACGATTCGTCACGACGGGCGGCGACACGGGCGTCTGGGCGGCAGCCGCCGGGGTGGACCAGTTGGCCGGGACCGCCGCAACCCATGCGGCAATTCCGGCGCAAAACAGGACTCTGCGGACGCGGAATCGTCCGCCGACACAACGGCTGCGCTGGCTCAGACTGGCCACCTTTGTACGTCCACAATGCTAACTCGGGAGCCGCGGGTTCGGAGCGAACTTCGAGCTCTATTACCCGATTGAGGGACTATACTCCCCGCGCGCGACTCCCCCGGTCGGGCGCGAGCGCGCGTCCTCTGCCCACTTTTTCGCCATCGAGGTTCTCTATGCGCACACTCATCACTCTGTCCCTCGGGGTCGGGATTGCCGTGGCGTCCATCGCCTGTGGGCCGCAGGCCGGCTCGCTGCAAGCGGCCAACGAGACACTCGGCACAGCTCAAGTAAATGCGATTGAATTTTCGGGAACGGGCCGCTGGTATCAGTTCGGCCAGGCCCCTGCACCAAATCTGCCCTGGCCGCAGTTCGACGTCAGCAGCTACACGGCCACCATCAACTACGCCACCCCGGCCGCCCGCGTGCAGATGACGCGCAAGCAGACGATCGAGCCCGGTCGTGTCAGGCCGGCACCGGCCGAGCAGCGGCCCGATCAATATGTGAGCGGAACGACGGCGTGGAATCTCGCGGCGCCCGCCGGGGCCGCACCCAATGCGGCGCCTGTCGCGCAGCCGCAGCCGGCTGCCGTCGAGGAACGCGTCATGGAGATCTGGACGACGCCGCACGGGTTCCTGAAAGCGGCGGCGGCCAACAACGCGACGTCCACGGCCGCTGAGGGCGGCTCGGAAGTGACCTTCACCTCGGGCAAGAACAAGTACGTCGGCACCATCAACGCGCAGAACGAGGTCACGCGGGTCCAGACGTGGATCGACAACCCGGTGCTCGGAGACACCGAGGTGCTCTTCACCGTACTCGGACTACAAGGACTTCGGCGGCGTGCGCTTCCCGTCGCGCATCCAGCGCGTGCAGGGTGCGCATCCGGTGCTCGACCTCACGGTCTCCAACGTGACCGCGAACGGCGCCGTCGACTATCACGGCACCGGCCGAGGCCAACGCGGCTCCCGCGCCCGTGACCGCCACCGCCGAGAAACTCGCCGAGGGCGTCTACTACATCAAGGGCGGCTCGCATCACAGCATCGCCATCGATCAGAAGGACCACATCGTCGTCGTCGAGGGACCGCAGAACGAGGCGCGATCGCTGGCGGTGATCGCCAAGGTCAAGGAGACGATCCCCAACAAGCCGATCAAGTATCTGGTGAACTCGCACGTTCACTTCGATCACTCGGGCGGCGTGCGCACGTTTGTGGACGAAGGCGCCACGATCGTCACACACGCGGACAACAAGCCCTACTACGAGAAGGCGTGGGCGGCGCCGCACACGATCAACCCGGACAAGCTCGCCCAATCCAGCAAGACGGCGACGTTCGAGACCTTCACCGACAAGCACGTGCTCACCGACGGCAGCCGGACGATCGAGATCTACAAGATCGCTGGCGGCGGACACAACGATGCGTTCGCCATGATCTATTTGCCGAAGGAGAAGATCCTCATCGAAGGCGACGCCTGGACACCACCGGCGGCGAATGCACCACCACCAGCGGCGGTGAATCCGTTTGCGGTGAACCTCGACGAGAACATCACGCGGCTGAAGCTGGACGTCAGGCAGATTGCCGCGCTGCATGGACCGCGCGTGGCGACGGTCGCCGATCTGAAGGCTTTCAACACGCCGCGCAGCACGAACTGAGCGCGGCTCACGAGGAGCGACAATGGCCAAGTATCTGATCAAGGCGTCCTACAACGCAGACGGCGTTCGTGGACTGCTCAAGGAAGGCGGCTCGCAGCGGCGAGCCGCCGTGCAGAAGCTCGTCGAAGGCCTCGGCGGCAAGGTCGAGTCCTTCTACTATGCCTACGGTGCCGACGACGCGATCATCATCGCCGACCTGCCCGATGCCGCGACCGGTATCGCCATCAGCCTGGCGGTCAACGCCTCGGGCGCGGTTCGTTTGTCGACCACTCCGCTCATCACCCCGGAGGAGATCGACGCGGCGTGCAAGAAGAGCGTGGCCTACAAGCCGCCAACGACGTAGCGTCGGTGGGAGCGTGACACAGTGAGTGCCCGACAGCGCCAGCTCGCGACCGTGCTCGGTCTCGTGCTGGCGTCTGCGTCGATCGATGCGCAGTGGCTGAAGTACCCGACGCCGGGCATCCCGCGTTTGCCCGACGGCAGGGCCGATCTGTCTGCACCTGCCCCGCGCACCGCGGACGGCCGGCCGGACCTGTCCGGACTCTGGCGCGCGAGCGTGAACTACATCTCGGATCTCACCCGCGGCGCGAAGCCGGGCGACGTCGTCATGCTGCCAGCGACTGAAGCGCTGGTTCGGCAGCGGCGTGCCGACTTCAGCCGCGACGATCCGAGCGCCAGCTGCATCCCCGGCGGCGTGCCACGATCGGATCTCGTCAGCACCGCCTACCCGATGCGCATCGTGACCGCGCCAGGACGCGTCGTCGTGCTCTATGAGGCGATACACGGCTGGCGCGAGATCTTCACCGACGGGCGGCCGCATCCTCCCGACATGAACCCGACGTGGATGGGGTATTCAATCGGCCGCTGGGTCGGCGACGACTTCGTGGTCGAAACCGCCGGCTTCAACGACAAGGGCTGGCTCGACAACGCCGGCCATCCCAACACCGCCCGCCTGCGCGTGACCGAGCGCTTCCGGCGCAAGGACTTCGGTCACATGGACATCGAGATCACGATCGACGATCCCGGCGCCTACGCGAAACCGTGGACCGTGACGCTGCCGCTGCTGTTCCAGGCAGACACCGAGCTGCTCGAGTACATCTGCAGCGAGAACAACCGGTATTTCGAGATCGTGCCGAAGAAACCCTGAACGACCAGTGTCGTTCACACTTCTCGGTTCTCGCTTCTCAGTTCGTGTTCACGTTCGAGTTCGGTTCTTGGGTCATGGTTCGATGGTTCGGGTTCGGAGTCCGCGCGCGCACAACAGAAGCGTGCGATCTACGAACGAACCGCGAACCGTGAACCGCGAACCGCGAACCGCGAACAGAACATGAAACTGAACACGAACTGAGAAGCGAGAACCGAGAAGCGTGAACGACTAGAATCGCAGCAGTCGATTCGCCTTCACGATCACCGCACGGTTGACCAGATCCGGGAACCGCGGCGACAGCGTGTCGCGCTGCTCGTTGAAGACCACGAACAACTCGCTGCCGGGCCGGTACTCCCAGCGCAGGCGCACGTTGGCTGACACCGCGTTGATGCCGGTGTTGTACTGCAGCAGCGTGCTCACGAACATCGACGGCGTCATCGTGTAGGTGACACGCGAGCCGACGAGATGCCGGACGGATGATCCCTCGGCGAGATCGACCCAGTTACCCAGATACGTTGGCTCAATGGCCAGCTGCGGCGTGACGTTGAGACGTCCCTGACTGATCGACAGCGTCGTCTTGTGGCCGCTGTAGAACGTGCCGCGCTCGAGCGAGACGTTGCCGGAGAGGCGGCGCTGGCGGCCGAAGTTGAACGACACCCAGCCGCTCTCGTAGTCATACGCACCACTCGGTACGATCAGACCGACGATGGGTAACGGTGCCGGGAGGAACTCGAAGAAGTCGTTGTAGCCGACGCTGAAACGATCGCTGTTCTGAAACTCGATATCGAACTGCCCGCCGAAGTCGCGCGTCTCGACCTGCCCCGAGCGGTTCTCGATGTAGGTCCCGGAGCCGACCCACGAGAACCGCCGCACGACACGGCTCGCCCTCGGACGCGGGCTGAACCTGAGCTCGCCATACGACTTCCGCATGTTGTCGCGACGGACGTAGCCGACGTCGGGAATGAAGTTGTCGCCGACCATCAGCTGCTCGAGCACGACGCCGTAGCGATCGCCGGCGTAGTCGAGCTGAGCACGATAGCTCGCGTCATCGCCGCGAGTGCCGTCGGTCTGCGTCTTCGCCCAATAGGTATTGATCGCCAGGTCATTGAAGAACGCGAACGTGCCGTCGACCCCGTACACGTGATTGGCGCCGAGCCCGCTCTCGGCCAGCGAGCGGCCGGTGTAGATCAACCCGATGCTGCTGCGCCGCAGGATGTCGCGCTTCGCGCGGACGACCGAGAAGTTGGTCCGCAGCGAGGCGTCGCCCTGATCATCTTCGGAGGTGATGTTCAGCACGCCAAGGCTGTAGCGCCCGACCCGTCCGGTGAGGCGCCCGCCGACCTCGAGCGGCACGGCGCGTCCCCGATCGAAGCCGATGCGGCGGCTGTGAAACAGCGTGGGCACATCGCCCCCGGCAGCCGTGCCCACACCCGTTCCAACGCCGCCGAAGCCGAAGAGGCCCTGGTTTTCGAGGAAGAACTCGCGCTTCTCCGGAAAGAAGAGACTGAAGCGAGTCAGGTTGACCTGTTGCTCGTCGGCCTCGACCTGGGCGAAGTCGGTGTTGAAGGTGAAGTCGGCGGTCAGGTTCTGCGTCAGCCCGTACTTCACGTCCATGCCGATGTCCTTGTCGACATCGTTCGACAGCCGCGGCGTGGCGGTCTCGTCGCTGGTGAGGCTCGACACCGCGTACGGCTTGATCTCGAGGTTCTTGGATCCCTGCGGCACCTCGAGGCCGACCAGGGTGGCCGCGAGCGACGCGCGGAACAGTCCCATCTGACCCAGGGACCGCGGGATGCGGGTCAGGAACGACACTTCGTTCTTGGCTCTGTTGACGCGGCGCGCGTTGAAGCCCCATGTCTGTTCGCGCCCCGGCTTGTAGCGCAGCGATTTGAAGGGAATGACGGCCTCGACGGTCCAGCCCTGTTCGAAGCGTCCGACCTCGAGATTCCAAATCGGATTCCAGTCCGCGTTGAACGTGCGCTCGTTCGAGATCTGGCCGTCCCATCGGCCGCCGATCGCATTGACGGCGAACTCGATGCCATTGCGCTGGTCGCGGAAGGTGTCGAGCAGGAACGCGATGTGATCGTTCTGAAAGATGTTGTTGCTGTCGCGCCTCATCTCGTTGGCGACGAGCGCGTCGGGCCGGCTCTCCCACAGCCGGAACGAGATGAACAGCGAGTCGTCGTCGAAGAAGATCCAGGCTTCGGTCTTCTCGGTCGCCGGCTCGCCCTCGATCGGCTCCTGCTGGTAAAAGTCCGTGATCGCCGGTGTCCGCGAGTAGACCGCCTCGTCGAGCCGGCCATCGATGCGAAGGGCTTCAGTCAGGCGAACGGCGCGGATTGTCGCCCGGCCGGAGTCGTCCCGGGTGATGACGTCCGGGGCAATGGGGACCGACGGTCCATCCAGCGTCGTCGTCTGGCCCCCTGAAACGGTCGAAACGCCAAGAAATACTATTAGGGCGGCGATGAGGCAGATACGGCCGAGATTGGGCACCGGGCGCAGTGTAGCGTGCGATCGCCCACCGCGCCGAACGAGGTAGACTGTTTGATCGAGATCAACAATTAACAGGGAGTCAGGGTGTCCGACAGCGACGAACGGTATCGGCGTGTGGTAGAGCTGTCTCCGGACGGCATCTTCATCACGCGAGATGCCCGAATCGTATTTGTGAACCCGGCCGCGGTCCGCATCTTCGGCGCCTCGTCACCTGATGAGGTATTAGGCCGATCCCCTTACGAGTTCTTTCACATCGATCAGCACGCTCACCTCCACGATCGCGTCTCGAAACTGCTGGCCGGCGGCAGGGTGCCGGCAAACGAAGAGCGCGCAGTGGGACTCGACGGCACCGTCACGGATGTCGAGGTCGCCTGCACGCTGTTCGAGGATGCAGACGGCCGCGCCATCGAATCGGTGATGCGCGATATCACCGATCGCAAGCGGACCGAGGCGGCCCTGCGTGAGAGCGAAGAACGGCTGTCGCTGGCCTTTGCCGGCGCGCAGGAAGGCGTATGGGACTGGAACATCGAGACCGGGCACGTCGTGTACTCGGCGCGCTGGAAGCAGATGCTGGGCTACGCGGATCACGAGATCGAGCCGCATGTCAGCGCCTGGGAACGGCTGCTGCACCCTGACGACCACGCGCGCGCGCGCGCGTTGAATGCCGCCGTGGCGGGCGGCGACCGCGCGTATGAAGCCGAGTTCCGTCTGCGCCACAAGGACGGGCACTTCGTCGACGTGCTGTCGCGCGGACTGCCGGTCCGCCGCGAGCCCGGCGGTCCGGTGGTGCGCATCGTCGGTACGCATTTCGATCTCACCGAGCGCAAGCGCGCCGAGGCCGCCCTGCGCGAGAGCGAGGAACGCCTGACACTGGCGTTCGATGGCGCACAGGAAGGCGTCTACGACTGGAACCTCGAGACCGGGGCGGTGGTGTACTCCAAGCATTGGAAACGGATGCTCGGCTACGACGACCACGAGATCGAGCCGCACGTCAGCGCATTCGAGCGGCTGATTCATCCCGACGACCTCGCCCGCGCGACCCGCGTGAATACCGGTGTCTCCAGAGGCGACACGCCGTACGAGATTGAGTTCCGCCTGCGCCACAAGGAGGGTCACTACGTCCACGTGCTGTCGCGCGGATTTCCTGTCCGCCGCGAGCCCGGCGGCCCCGTCGTGCGTATCGTCGGCACGCATTTCGATCTGACCGAGCGCAAGCAGGCGGAAGAGGCGCGCGAGCGCGAACGCAACGAACGCGCACGCACCGAGCTCCTCGGCCGGATGGTGTTCGCGCAGGAGGACGAGCGGCGGCGCATCGCGCGTGAGATGCACGATCAATTCGGCGAGCAGCTGACGGCGCTGGGTCTGCGCATCCGGATGCTCAAGGAAGCGGCAGCAGACCGCGAAGACCTGTCCGCGCAAATCACCGCGCTGGAGCAGGTCGCCCAGCAGCTCGATCGTGACGTCGATCATCTGGTCTGGGAGCTGCGTCCCACGGCACTCGACGATCTCGGGCTGCGGGCAGCGCTCGCCAATTACATTCAGGACTGGTCGTCACGCGTGGACGTCTCCGCCGAGCTGCACACGACCGGATTGACGACCGATCGGCTCGCCTCCGAGATCGAAACGACGCTGTACCGCATCGCGCAGGAAGCGCTGAACAACATCGCCAAGCACGCCCGGGCCGGCCACGTCGAGATCATTCTCGAGCGGCGGGCGGATCAGGTATCGCTGATCGTCGAGGATGACGGCGTCGGCTTCGATGTGTCGGGAATCGACGGCGATCGGCGCGGCTTCGGCCTGCTCGGCATGCAGGAACGCGCGGCCCTGGTCGGGGCCTCCCTGCAGATCGAGTCCGCACCTGGCGAAGGCACAACCATATTCGTACGCATGCCCGCCACGCCTGTGACGGCGGTCGCGGCCTTGCCCCTGGGTGAGCATGCCTGACCCGAGCGGCCGACTTCGCATCCTGCTCGCCGACGATCACGTCGTCGTCCGTGAGGGCCTCAGGCTGGTCATCGAGGGCCAGAAGGACATGGTCGTCGTCTCCGAGGCCGGCGATGGCGCCAGCGCGATTCAGCAGGCGCAGGAGCTGAAGCCCGACGTCGTCATCATGGACATCTCGATGCCGGGGATGAACGGACTGGTGGCGACCCGTACGCTGAAACGCGTGCTCCCGCACTGCGTGGTCGTCACGCTGACCCGCCACGGCGACGATGCGTATCTGCAGGAGTTGATGCGCGCAGGAGCCTCGGCGTACGTGTTGAAGCAGAGCGCGCCACTCGAACTCATCACGGCGATTCGAACGTGCGCCTCGGGCGGGCAGTATCTCGATTCCGCGCTGACCGCGCGCGTCACCGCCGGCTTCCTTGGCCGCGACGGCCGGAAAGTGACCCAGCCGGGCGCCACACCCAGCGAGCGCGAATCAGAGGTGCTGCGCCTGATCGCGGCCGGCTACAGCAACAAGGAGATTGCGACCCGCCTGACGCTCAGCGTCAAGACCGTCGAAGCCCATAAGGCCAATGCCATGCGGAAGCTTGGTCTCAACGGCCGCATCGACATCGTCAAATACGCAATTTTGCAAGGGTGGCTGAAGGACGACTAGGGAATGTCCCGAGGATCATTCGGCATCTTCCTGATAGCCCACACACGCTGCAGCTTGTAGATTGCTCCTCGTCAATAAGGACGGTTCCAGGGGAGGTTCCATGGCAAGTGCGGGTACGGTGAACGAGTCGAAGGCGCTCCCGCCGCCTGGGGAAATGCTCGAAGAAGGTCTCTCTGAGATTGTCGCAAGCGAACACGACAAGCCGCAGGTCACGCCCGCGTTCACGCTGCGCGTGAAACCGGATCGGCGGCGCGTGCAGATTCCAATCCCGGTCGGGTCGATCGACGTCGACCGCGCTAGATCACTTGCCGACCAGGCGCGGCACATCCTTTTCGTTTTCGAGACAGGCGTATTCGAGTAGTTCCGTGTCCAGCGCGAGATGCTGGTTGACGGCGACTGTCCACGGCTTCGTGTAGGCTCCCGGGTCGTCGATCGTCACCTCGATCTCGAGCGCACCGAACCGCGGGCGGCGAATACGCTCGGTCATCCGCGCGCGATCGGTCAGCGGGCTGCCCCAGAAGTCGGCCCAGAGCCCGTCGCGGAATCCCACCGTGTCCACAACCAGCGTGTCGCCGTCCCATCTGCCGGTTGAGTAGCCGTACCACGACGGCTGCGGATCCGCGGGCAGCGAGCGGCCATCGAGGAATATCTGACGGAACTCCATGTTGCGCTCGTGCAGGATGACGAGCAGACGCGGGTTGTGCAGGATCTTCTTGGGCAGCGGATGCGCGAGCATCTGCAGCGCGCCGATCGGCAGACAGCGCGCATCGGGGTTGTCTTTCGCCTGTTCGTCCTTGCGCTTCGCGTAGAGCTCCGCGGCCCACGGCTGATATGGCGGTGCGACGCCCTTCATGCCATGGGAGAGATCGAAGAACACCGTCCTCGGCGTCGGTCCCGTACCTTCCTGACCGGGCGCTCCGTAGCCGTCGTTGCTCCACACGCCCGACAGGTCCGGCTTGCCGTTCGACAGGCGGGGCGACGGTGCGGCAAGGTTTGGCTTGCCGTCGCGGGTGCGCGGCACGTCGGCGGTCGGATAGCGCACCCACTGCGCGTCGATGGAAATCGATACCGTCACGAACATCACGACGAGCCACGAGACACAGCGAAGCATTGGGAGCACGGCGCGATTCTAGCGTAGGCGTAGTGTCCGGCTTTAGCCGGACCGGTTGTGTCGTAAGCTCACACGATGAGCGACCACTATCACGACCCTGCCGACGTCAAGCGCCTGAAGGACATGCGTGCGCTCGCGCCCGCCGACTACGAGGCGTGGGCGAATCTGAATCGCATCGTCGCCCGCGCCGACGGCGCGATTCCGCGGAAGTACCGCGAGCTGATCGCGGTCGGTGTCGCGGTCGCGATTCAGTGCCCGTTCTGCATCGAAGCGCACGCCAAGGGCGCCAGGGCCGCTGGCGCGACCCGCGAGGAGATCGTCGAGGCGACGTTCGTGGCATCGGCGATTCGCGCCGGCGCTGCCACCACACACGGCACGATGGCGCTGAAGTTCTTCGACCAGGCGACCGACACCCCGGCGAAGGCGTAACACGATGAGTACCGCGGCACGGAGCGGCGCAGGCTATTCCGGAACCCCGCTCGCCAAGAAGCTGGGCATCGGCACCGGCCATCGCGTCTGGCTCGCGCAGGCGCCGGCGAACTACAAGACGCTGATTGCGCCGCTGCCCGATGGCGTGACGTTCGTGGCGAAGCCGTCGAGCAGCACCGACATGGCGCATGTATTCACGAGCAAGCGGCGCGAACTGGAGAAGACGCTCCGCTCGCTGCGCGGCGCGCTGAAGCCCGATGCCGCGATCTGGATTTCGTGGCCGAAGAAGGCGTCGAAGCTGCCGACCGACATCACGGAAGACGTGATCCGCGAGGTGGCGCTGCCCATGGGCTTGGTGGACATCAAGGTCTGCGCGGTCGACGCGACCTGGTCGGGCCTGAAGCTCGTCGTCCGAAAGGAATTGCGATAGGGACGACGCAGGCGTCGCCCCTACGAACGCGCCGACGCACGTCTACTGCGCGGGCTCGAGCTTCA
Organism: uncultured Acidobacteriota bacterium; assembly: GCA_963728305.1. Classification (GTDB taxonomy): domain Bacteria; phylum Acidobacteriota; class Vicinamibacteria; order Vicinamibacterales; family UBA2999; genus Gp6-AA40. The sequence goes on along the minus strand of CAVSKE010000044.1, from coordinate 36,396 downwards.
ACAGCGCCCCGGGATTTTCATCGGTCAACAGATAGACGAATCCATCCGGCCCCTGCTTCACGTCGCGAATGCGCTGACGGAACTCGGTGAGCAGCATCTCGCGGCGCATCTCCTCGGATCTTATCGTTGAACACGATCCGCTGCAGATGGCCGGTGTTCGGGATCTCGCCGTAGCGCATTGCGCCGACGAAGGCGTTGTTGCGCCACTGCGGAAACTTGTCGCCGGTGTAGATCATCAAACCCGACGCCGCGATCGCCGGCATCCAGTAGACGAGCGGTCCTTCCATCCCGTCCTTCTCGAACTTGCCCTGCCAGGGTCCCTCGTACGAGCGCCCCATGCTCACCGTCGGCCAACCGTAGTTCTTCCCGGCCTTGACGATGTTGATCTCGTCGCCGCCGTTGGGCCCGTTCTCGCTGTTCCAGAGATCGCCGGTCACGGGATGAACGATCAACGCCAGTGAGTTGCGGTGCCCCCAGGAGTAGATCTCCGGCTTGAACTCCGGCTGCTTGACGAACGGATTGTCGGGCGGCACGGTGCCGTCATCCTTCAGGCGGAGGACCTTGCCCTTGTGGATGTTCTTCTCCTGACCCTGGCCGAAGTTGGCGCCACCGCCTGAACCGGTCGTCATGTAGAGCATGCCGTCGCGGCCGAACACGATGCGCGACGCGGATCCGCCCGCGCCGTCCCACCACGGCTCGGCGACGAAGATGTCCTTCACGTCCTTCAGCGCATTGCCTTCGAGACGGCCGCGCGCGAGGACCGTGGCCAGCATGCCGTCTTCACGGCCCTTGTTGTAGGTGAGGTAGACGACGCGGTTCTCGGCAAAGCGCGGGTGAAGCGCCACGTCCATCAGCCCCGACAGCCGCTGCGCCTTCACGACCGGCACGCCGCTGACCGGCGTCGGGTCGAGCACGCCGTTCTTCAGCAGCCGCAGCCGCCCGGGACGCTCGGTGATGAGCATGCTGCCGTCGGGAAGCCAGGTGAAGCTCCACGGGTTGACGAGCCCCTTCGTCACCACCGACATGCGGATCTTCACGCCTTCAGCGGCTTCCACCGTCCAGGGGCCATCGCCAAACGCCGAGCGGGGGATCGCCAACGGCGGTCCGCCGCCACGCCCCTGAGCGAGCGTGAGACCAACTGACGCGACGATGAAGACGAACGTCAGCAGACGCATGAGCACTCCGTAGGGCCGGTCCTTTCGGACCGGCCGTGTTAGGCGGGTCCGAAAGGACCCGCCCTACGAGTTAGCGAATTGCGATGGGGTTTCCGGGGGATCCCGTCGCCCCCTTTAGTCGCAACGGCGCGAATGAGTACATGAACTCGTAGGCGTTGTCACGCGCCAGTTCGGCCGTGATGAGGTTCTCGTGGAGGTAGATGCCGTTGCGGGCCAGCAGCAGCTGGTGGACCGGCGCCGACAACGAGGCATCCGGGTTCGGCATCACCTCGACGCCCCACGTGTCGGCGCCAACGACCACGACTTCCGCATCGGCGAGGAACTGCGCGGCGGCGACGCCGATGCCCGGCTCGCTGGCACCGTACTTGGTGTTGTCCTTCATCCACAACGACGACCAGCCAGTGTGAATCAGCACCACGTCACCCGACCGGATCTGCACGTTCTGCTTCTGCAGCGCGCCCTTCAGATCGGCGACGGTGATCTCATAGGTGCCCGGCAGCTGGTCAACGCCCTTGAACTTCGCGACATCGATGAGCACGCCGCGCGTGACGATGGCGCCGACGTTTTCGATACCCAGCTTGGTGAGCCCTTCGGCCTGCGCGAACTCCGAGCGGCGGTTGCCGTTGTAGAAGAGATCGCCCATGCCGAGATGACCGAGGCCGTCGAACTGCGTGCCGATCTGCCCCAGCTCGCCGCTGATCACCTCGTCGTGATAGACCGCCTGGTTCTTGCCCGGCATCGAGAACGCCTGCGGGATGCGGATGCTGTAGTGTCGCGTCCCGAACATCGGGATGCCGGCTTCGTAGACGTGGCCGAGCTGATAGATCTGCCCCTTCTGGATCGCGTTCTTCGCCTCGAGCACCTTGGCCGGCGTGATGCGATTCGCCGCGCCGCGCTGATCGGCGGCGCCCCAGCGCGAGGGATACCAGCGATCCGATTGGCCCGCGTGCGATGGTCGCGGCCGCCACCACCACGAGGAGCACCACCAGCGAGCGCGTGCGAATCACGTCGACCTCCAACAGGCCGGTCCAAAAGGACCGGCCCTACCAGTCGCCCCGGCGGTCCCAAGGACCGGCCCTACTTCTTGTCGATCTGCGCGAAGACTTCCTTGGCCGCGCGGAACGAGTCCACACCCGCGGGCACGCCGGCGTAAATCGCCACCTGCATGAACACCTCGCGGATCTCTTCGCGGGTGACTCCGTTCGTCAGCGCGCCGGCGATGTGGAGACGCAGTTCGTGCGGCCGGTTCAGGCAGCTGATCATTGCCAGGTTGAGCAGGCTGCGCGTCTTCTTGTCGAGCCCCTCGCGCCCCCACACCGCGCCCCAGCAGTACTCGGTGACCAGCTCCTGCATCGGCATGCTGAAGTCGTCGGCCTGCTTGAACGCGTTGTCTACGAACTCCTTGCCCAGCACCGAACTCCGAATCGCCCGGCCCTTCTCGAACGTCGCTTTGTCCATTGCTTCTCCAGTGATGTCGCGCGGTCTGAAGACCGCGCTCTACGGTGACGGTGGACTATCCCTTGATCTCGACGCCTGCCCACTCCTCGACGACCTTGGCGATACATGTGAAGTCGGAGTCGGCGCCGAATCTCGCCTGCGTGATCGCCAGCATCTGACGGACTGCCGCGCCGGCGACCATCGGTACGCCGAGCGCCTCGGCCTCGTCGATGCACAGCCGCACGTCCTTGTACGACAGTCCCGTCGCAAAACCGAAGTCGAACGTGCGCGGCAGGACCGAGCGCGGGAATTTGTCCTGCGTCGCGCTGTTGCGTCCGCTGCCGGCGTTGATGATGTCGATCAGCACCTTCGCATCGAGGCCGGCCTTGACGCCCATGGCCATGGCTTCTGACGACAGCACGATCGCCGCCGCTGCCAGCAGGTTATTGGCCAGCTTGGCGATCTGTGCGAGGCCCGGCTTCTCGCCGACGTAGAACGTCTTGCCGAAATTCTTGAGCACCGGATCGACGACCGGGAACGTGGCCTGCGCGCACGACACCATCACCGCGAGCGTCCCCTTCGTGGCGCCCGCGACACCGCCGCTCACAGGAGAGTCAACCCACGCGACGTTCCTCTCCCCCGCGGCTTTCGCCACGACCTTGGCCACGCTCGGTCCGGTCGTTGACAGATCGATGAGCGTCTTCAACCGCGAGCCGCGCAGGATGCCGCCGTCGCCAAGGCTCACCGCCTGCACGATCGGCGGGGTCGGCAGGCTCATGAGCACGATCTCCGCCGCCGACGCCACCGCTTCCGCCGACGCGGCGGCCTGTGCGCCACGCGCCACGAGCGCCTTCACCGCGTCCGCATTGGTGTCGTACACCGTGAGCGGATACCCCGCGTCGAGCAGCCGCACCGCCATCGGCCCGCCCATCCGGCCGACTCCTACGAATCCGAACTCTGCCTGCGCCATGCGCTCGTGTCCTTATCGTTGAATGAACGGGTTGGGAACGTTCTCCGCCGTAGAGATCCACACGCTCTTCACCTGCAGATATTCCTTGATCATCTCCTGTCCGCTCTCGCGGCCCAGTCCCGATCGCTTGTAGCCGCCAAACGGCGACAGATAGCTGACGGCGCGGTACGTATTGATCCACACCGTGCCGGCCTGGAGCTTCTCCGCCATCTTCAGCGCGCGGCGCATGCTCGTCGTCCACACCCCGGCGGCAAGACCATACACCACGTCGTTGCCGATGGCGATCGCCTCGTCTTCGTCGTCGAACGGAATCACCGCGAGCACGGGACCGAACACTTCCTCCTGCGCGATGCGCATGCGATTGTGCACGCCCTCGAAGATCGTCGGCTCCACGAACCAGCCGGCGCCGCACTCCGGTCGCGTCGCACGACCGCCGCCGAGCACCGCGCGCGCGCCTTCACCCTTCGCGATGTCGATGTAGTTCAGGATCTTCTCGAACTGCGGCTTGTTCGTCACCGGACCGATCTGCGTGTCCGGGCTCATCGGGTTGCCCATCTTCGCCGTCTTCGCAAATGCGACCAGGCGATTCGAGGAACTCATCGTGAATGCTGCGCTGCACCAGCAGCCTCGAGCCGGCGATGCAGGTCTGTCCGGTCGCCGCGAAGATGCCGGAGATCACGCCCTTGATCGCGTTCTCCATCTCCGCATCGTCGAAGACGATGTTCGGCGACTTGCCGCCGAGCTCCATCGTCACGTGCTTCATGCCGCGGGCGGCGGCCTCGTAGATACGCTGTCCCGTCGCGTCGGATCCGGTGAACGCGACTTTGACGACCAGCGGATGCTCGACGAGCGGCGCGCCGACGTCAGGCCCGAACCCGGTGACGACATTGACGACGCCCGGAGGGAAGCCGGCCTCCTCGACGAGCTTCATGAACTCGAGCGTCGAAGCAGATGTGAACTCCGACGGCTTGATGACCATCGTGTTCCCCGCGGCGAGTGCGGGCGCGAGCTTCCACGTGAGCAGCAGAAGCGGTGAATTCCACGGCACGATCGCGGCGATGACACCCAGCGGTTCGTAGCGCGTGAAGTTGAACGTGTCGGCCTTGTCGGTGGGGATGACGGCGCCCTCGATCTTGTCGGCGAGGCCGCCGTAGTAGTGATACCACTGCGCCATGTACGCCGCCTGCATGCTCATCTCGGCGTAGAGCTTTCCGTTGTCGCGGACCTCGACCTCGGCCAGGTGTGCGGAGCGCTCGGTGATCAGATCGCCGAGCCGGCGCAACAGGGCGCCGCGCTTCGAAGCGGTCAACGCGGGCCAGTCACCGGATGTGAACGCGCGATGTGCGGCGCGGACCGCGCGATCGACGTCGTCAGCGGTGCCACGCGGAATCAGTGCCCACGGCTCAGCGCGAAAGGGATCGTCGCTTTCGAAGTGATCGTGCGAGCTCGCCTCGACCCACTGCCCGCCGATGAACATCTGATACCTGGCGAGAGTTGCGCCACGATCGTGGCGCGCCGTCGCTGTCACAGAGAACCTCCCGCCGCCGGCCTCCAAAACCTTCACCATATCGACAACGTGCCGACAGCGCAAATACGCGCAGTTCAGCGTGTTCCATTCTGCGAAACAGCACGACGGCGGACTCGCGCCGGATAAGACCTGTCGCTGCAACACGTTCTCGCCAAACGTCTCGAAAACGCGTGTGCCACGACTGAACGTGCAGCCACCGTGACAGAGTTGCACACCGGTCATCTTCACGCGGAACAAGCGCCAACGTCACAGCGCACTTACGGCGAGAACGAAGACCGGTGCCGACCATTGGTTCGCTGCTTGCTCTATGTCTGACCGGGGGGAACAGAACAATGGTGCGAATCGTTTCTGGTGTGGCGGCGCTGGCCGCGCTGCTGGTGACTGTACTGGGTCAATCCAACCGCCGCATGGATTGTGCTCGGATCGAGTTTTACGCTGGCTGTCGCGTTCAAAGTGCGCCAGCGTGAAGAAGCGGAAGGCGCCCTGCAAGCCACTGTCGTAGACGAGTAGGCTCGCCCGACGCGCGCTGCCCTCTCCCTGGGCGGCGCGCGTTGCTTTCTTCGGATTTCTCTCTCCCTCTCCTCGCTTTACCCTTTCCTCTCCTTGTCCGCTCATGTCGACCACCATGAGGCGGACGCCTGTACGGAGCCGTCCCAGGGTCAAAGCGGCGAAGGCCAGGTTCCGAACCTGGGTCCGATCCAGGCCCAGTGACAAAACCGTGACACGGCAACGCGGGCGCCACGCGTCACCGTCTCAGAGGGGGACGCAAGGACCAAGGACCAAGGACCAAGGACCAAGGACCAAGGACTAGAATCCTCGGCAGAGAGCAACACGAATGGACGCGACACTTCGCGCGCTCAATCGATTCGGGCTCGGCGCTCGTCGCGGTGAACGGCAGAAGATCAGCGACGGACGGCAATGGCTGCGCGCCCAGCTCGACGGTGGAGCGCCGTCACTCGCAGCACCAGCCGGCGTGAGCGCCGCCACGATCGGTGACGCGCTTCGCGCGCGTGCGCATGGCCGGCAGGCCGACGAGCAGGAACGCCGTCAGGCGCGGCGGCGCGTCGTCGAGATCGGCACGTCGGAAGTGCACGCGGCGTTGAGCACGCGCGTGACCAGCGAGCGGCCGTTCGTCGAGCGGCTGGTCGCGTTCTGGTCCAATCATCTCTGCGTCTCGACCGGGGCGAAGGTGATCGTCGCGCCGCTGGCCGGCAGCTACGAGCGCGACGTCATCCGGCCGCACGTGCTCGGACGCTTCGAGGACATGGTCCTGGCCTCGGCGAAGCATCCGGCGATGCTCGTCTATCTCGACAACTTCCAGTCGATCGGTCCGAGCTCGCGCGGCGCGGGCGCGGGACAGCGCAACAACGGCCAGCGCCGCGGCCTGAACGAGAACTACGCACGCGAGCTGCTCGAGCTGCACACGCTCGGCGTCAACGGCGGCTACACGCAGCAGGACGTGCAGGAGCTGGCGAAGATTCTCACCGGCTGGACGATCGACGGCATCGGCGGCCCGGGCGCACGGCTGCAGCGCGCGAATCAGCCCCGCCGGCGCGGGGCGCAGGGGCAGACTGGCGCGCCGCGACCCGGACGGTCCGATCGAGTTCGCCTTCCGGAGCTGCTGCACGAACCGGGCAGCAAGACGGTGCTCGGACAGCGCTACAGCGAAGCCGGCGTCGAGGAGGGCGAGCGCGTCATTCGCGCGCTGTGCCGCCACCCGTCCACCGCGCGGTTCGTCGCCACCAAGCTGGTCACCCACTTCGTGAGCGACGAGCCGCCGGCGGCCGCCGTCGATCGCGTCGCGCGCGTGTTCCGATCGACCGACGGCGACCTGAAGGCGGTCGCGCGTGCGCTCGTCGACGAACCCGAGGCCTGGCGCGACGACGCGCGCAAGTTCCGCACGCCGCAGGACTGGTTCGTCGCGGTGCTGCGCGCGTTCGGCGCCGAGCGACGCGCGTCCGAACGCGCCGGTCGTGCTGCGGCAGCTGCGTCAGCCGGTCTGGTCGCCGGCCGCGCCGAAGGGATTCGGCGACGGCCTGCAGGAATGGGCCGACCCCGACTCGCTGCTCAATCGCGGCGAGCTGGCGCGCACCATCGCGCAAGCTGCCGGCGATGCGCGAGCTCGATCCGCGATCGCTGGCTGACGTGGTCGACGTGCCGGCGGCAATCCGCTGCACGCGCTGCTGGCCGACACGTCGATCTCCGCGCCCGAGCGGATCGCGCTGGCCATCGCCGGCCCCGCGTTCCAGTGGAGGTAGTGATGAAGCGCCGCGATTTCGTTCGGACGATGTGCTACGGCGGGCTGGCGACCTTCGGCCTGCCGGTCGTCTCCTTCGCGCAGGTGAAGCAGCACGGACGGCTTCGTCTTCGTCCTGCTGCGTGGCGGCTTCGACGGCCTCGCCGCCGTCGTGCCGTACGGCGATCCCGACTACCGCTCGCTCCGCGGATCGTTTGCCTACAACGCGTCCGAGCTCGTCGACGCTCGACGACACGTTCGGCCTGGCGCCAGGTCTCTCGCCGCTGCGCGCGTTGTGGGACGCCAATCAGCTGGCGGTCGTGCACGCGATGGCGATTCCGCATCGCACGCGCAGCCACTTCGACGGCCAGGCCATTCTCGAGACCGGACTCGATCGTCCCGCGGGCTCAGTCGGACGGCTGGTTGAATCGCCTGCTGCAGGTGATGTCGGGCACGCGCACCGGCATCGCCATCGCCGCCGGCATGCCGCTGTCGCTGACCGGCTCCTATCAGGTCGAATCGTGGTCGCCGACGCAGCTCGGCGCGGTGGACGATGCGTTTCTCGAGCGGCTGGCGGTGCTGTATCGCAGCGACGCGGCGCTGCAGAACCGCTTCGAGGCGGCGCTGCAGCAGCAGGAGCTGGTCGGCGAGGAGCCGATGGCGCGCGGCAACGCGCGGCGCGGCGGCATCACGCCGCTGATGCAGGCGGCGGCGAAGATCCTGCGTCAGGAGCGCGGTCCGAACATCGCGGCCATGGAGTTCAGCGGCTGGGACACGCACGCGAACCAGGGCCTGGCCGGCGGCGCGCTCGATCGTCTGCTCGGGCCAGCTCGCCGAAGGCCTGGTGGCGTTCCGCACCGACATGGGCCCGGCGTGGGAGAACACCACGGTCGTCGTGATGACCGAGTTCGGCCGCACGGCGCGGCCGAACGGCACGAGAGGCACCGATCACGGCACCGCCGGCGCGGGCTTCGTGCTCGGCCCGCGCCTGGCGAAGTCGACGATCGTCGCCGACTGGCCGGGGCTGTCGTCGCAACGCGTTGTTCGAGGGACGCGACCTCAAGCCGACGCTCGACACGCGAGCGGTGTTGAAGGCGGCGATCGCCGGCGCGTTCGATCTCACGCCGGCGCAGCTCGATCGGGTCTTCCCGAATTCCTCCGCGGCTCGCGCGGTCTCCGGATTGATGACGTAGTCAGGGTGCGAGGGTGCGACGGTGCGAGGGTGCGAGGGTGCGACGCACGTCGGGCCGCACCTCGCACCTTCACACCTTAATTCGCCGGCTTCGCGAACAGCGTCTGATCCAGCGTTCCGTTGTGCTCCACCTTCGAAATCGTCACGGTGAAGTTCTGCACCGACGATGAGCTGACGAGTTTGTGGGGGACCTTGATGCCGTCCACGTCCTTGTCGTCCGAGAAGTCCGTCGTCTGCTCGAGCGTCCCGACCGGCGGAATGTCGGCGGTCACCACCTGACGAATCAACAGAAACGTCGTCGCATCGATGTAGTTCTTGGTGGACGGACCCGTCTTCGGCTTGAGGACGAGCAGGTACGCATCGCGGTCGCCGACCTTCTCCTTGCCGGTCAGCTCGACACCCACGCCGTTCTGCTTGTAGTTGAGGAGCGGCGTCGGGAAGAGGCCGTTGCGCATGCCTTCGAGCTGGTCGCCGGTGATGTCGCGATTGCCCTGAAGCGTGTCGATGGCGTACCCGGTGACGCCGTCGAACCGCTGATCGATGGTCATCTTGCCGACGCCAACGCGCGGAGAGATCCAGATTGATCAACGTCCGCACCTTGTTCGGCGACTGATTCATCACCTCGATCGGCCCGGAGAACTCGCCGGCCGGCGTCGAGATCGTGATCGTGCCGGTCATGACCCTCGAGGTCAGCTTGCTGAGCGCCGCGCGGCCGCCGACGGCGGCGAGGTGCTTTTCGACGATTTCATCAGCGGTCTGCGCCGCGGCCGCCTGTACCGACTCCGAGCACCAGGCTTCCTGCCGTCACTAACCGCAACAACTTCGTCACGTCGCCTCTCCGTTCTCGCCTGTGCGCGGGCTCACCGATCACGATGTGTGACGTGGCGACCCGGGTGTCAGTTCACTGCTGCGCTGCCGACGCGTTGAGGATCAGCGTGATCGGCGTACTGCTGTGCTCGACCAGCGTGTTCATCAGGAAGCGCTTGCCGTCACTCGAGACGTCGTACTCGATCCAGCTGCCGCCGGTGGTCACAGCCATGACTCGCGTGGGAAACAGCGCGACGGGCGTGCCGGCTGCAATCCCTGTGCCGTCCGCCTTGGTGGTCAGAGCCACGGCCATGAGCCGCCCGTCCGGCGCGACGTAGAACAGCTCCCTGCTGTCCGCGCCCCATCTCGCCTGACGTCCGCCACCAGTCGAGACAGTCGCCTTTCCACCGGACTGTTGGAAATGCCTGCACGTAGATCTCGAACGCGCCCGATTCGTTCGACTCGATCGCGACCCACTTGCCATCCGGCGACAACTTCGCCGATCGCTCATCGTAGCTCGTCTGCGTCGAGCGGAAACGGCTTCCGAGTGTCGGTCCATGGGAAACGCCCACAGGTCGATGCTCGACGCCAGGCTCTGCGAGCGAAACAGGATGAAGCGACCGTCCCGCGACCAGTCCACCGGAATCTCCTGCATTCGGGCCGTCGAAGATCTCCTCCTCATCGCCTCCGGCCCGGCGAGATGGCCGCAGATACCGAACCCTGTCTGGCCCGATCTTTCCGTACGCGATCTGTCGTCCGTCCGGCGACCAGACCGGCGAGATGTCCGGGCGTCGGCGACGACGTGATCTTCGTGCGTGCGCCCATCCGCGTCAGGTCCTGAAGCCAGATGTCGACGACTGCCACCGACCGTTCGGCTCAGCGCGGCCTGCGAGCCGTCGGGTGACATCGCCGGGTTGATCGGGTTGTCGGAATCAGGCAGGAAATGCCTCGCCGATCTGCGTGCCGGCCCGATCGAACCAGGCAAGCCGTCGCTGGCGATTTGCGGATCCGGTCCGGTAACGCGATGGAGCCGGCCGCTGATGCCGACGCCGCTATCGCACCTGTGCTGTCGGCGATGACGCCGCGGGCGATCGGCACCGGCTCACCGTCGAGCGTCAGCGTACTCGGATCGAAGCGCTGCGCGTACAGGGTGTCGGCCGCGCAGGAACAGGATCGACGAGGGCGGCATCAGGACCGCCGCCGCATCGGCGTCGAACAGCCGTCGTCGCTCGGGGCCGTCGAGCGATCCGACGTACACGCCGCGAATGGCATGCTTCGGCCATGAAATACAGATAGCGACGGCCATCCGGCAGGAACTGTGGAAAGCGGTCGCCTCGTCTCGCGATCCTGCCGCCGATCCCGGTGTCGGCGTGCTTGCTCCACCGGTCGTCCGAGATCTGCAGGACCGGGCCGTCCGGGCACGAGCGTGAACAGAATCACGCCCTCGCGGTTCCAGGTACCTCCCGTCCCACCGGCGCCGAGGCGAGGTCTCGCAGCGATCCGCCATCGACGCCGATTCGATACAGTCGATCGTTGGTGAAGAACCCGATCGAGCGGCTGTCGGGAGACCAGAACGGAAACGATGCGCCGTCGGTGCCGGCCAGCGGAGACGACTCGTCCGGTCGAGAGCGATCGCACCCACAGCATCGGGCGGCCGTCGAACGACGCGACGATACGCCAGCGTGTCGCCGTCCGGCGAGAGCGCGAACGACACCAGATCGGGTCGTCGGCGGTCGTCGTGAGGTCCACGCGCATCTCGCGTGGCACCGGAGCGGTAGCAGCGCCGCGCCAGAACAACAGCGCGTGCTTCCAGCGATGCACACGAGCAGCGCCGCGGCCCAGAGGAACGCGTTCGCGAGAGATGTGGACCGGAGTGGTGGGCCTCACGCCCGGCTCCTTGGCGAGGTCCTCCAGTGTGAATCGCGCGTCGCGGATGTCGGCCAGGCGCCGGCGGGGATCCTTCTCGAGACAGCGACGCAGCAGACGACGGACGGCGGACGGCGTCTCGTGCGGGAGGCGTGACCATTCCGGCTCGGCGCGGACGACGGCCGCGATGACGTCGGTGGTGTCAGCCCCGTCGAACGCCGACGGCCGCTGAGCATCTCGAACAGCACGCAGCCCCAGGCCCAGATGTCGGCGCCCCGATCGACGACACGGCCCCGCGCCTGCTCCGGACTCATGTAAGACGCCGTGCCGAGAATCACCCCGACGCGCGTCATCGCCGGGCTGGTGATCGTCGGCGACGCGGTGACGGTCCGGCTAAGCCGGATCACTACGATCTGCGTCGTAGTGATCCGGCTTCAGCCGGACCATCGAGCGCCTTCGCCAGACCGAAGTCGAGCACCTTCACCGACACCATCGGGGCGCAGCTTCACGTTCGCCGGCTTGAGATCGCGATGGATGACGCCGTGCTCGTGCGCTGCGTCGAGCGCCTCGGCAATCTGTCGCGGCGATCGTGCGAACGCCTCGTCCGCCGGAATCGGACCGTCCACCAGACGATCGGCCAGCGTCGGTCCCTCGACGAGCTCGAGAACGAGCACCGGCACGCCGTCGAGCTCCTCGAGCCCGTGAATGGCGGCGATGTTGGCGTGATTGAGCGAAGCGAGCAGCTGCGCCTCGCGTCGGAACCTGCGCGACGCGATCGGGATCGCGTGGCAAACGTCCGAGGCAGAATCTTGCAGCGCGACGTCGCGACCGAGCTTGCTGTCTCGCGCGCGATAGACCTCGCCCATCCCGCCGGCGCCCAGCGCGGAGCGGATCTCGTAGGGACCGATCGTCGTGCCGATCATCGCGGACTGCTAGCGAGCTGACTGCGCGCCGAGCTTCCGGAGGAGCGCCGCCGTGTCTTCGTGGACGTCGATGCGCGCGCCGCCGCGGCTGTTGCCGCCGGCCTTGCCGAGCGCGGAGTCGACGGGCGTGTTCCCGCGATTGTCCTTGGCGTTGAGATCGGCGCCGTTCGCGACCAGGAACTGGACGACGTCGTTCCAGCCCCAGCGGGCGGCCTCGTGCAGCGGGGTCAGCCCCCGCGGGTCCTTCGCGTTGATGTCGCCGCCGGCCTTGAGCAGCAGCTTCAGCGACTCGATCGATCGCTGCTGCGTGTCCTCGCTGAGATAGAAGCCGCGCGTGTCGGCATCCACCGAGCCGAGACCGGCGGCGGCCATGAACGGCGTGATCCCGCGCGAGTTGGTCAGCGTGATGTCGGCGCCCTTGGCGAGCAGCACGGCGATCGCCGGCGCGTCGAGCGCCTTGGCGGCGCGCAGCAGCGGCGTCGCGCCGGTGGTCAGCATGCCGTCGAGGCCGCGATCGTTGCCGATGTTGCGGAACGGCGGCGCCAGCTTGAGCTGCGCGTTCGGATTGGCGCCGGCGTCGAGCAGCAGCTCGATGACCTGCAGCGGTCGTGGTCTCGTCGAGCGACGGCCAGTCGGGCCGGCCGCCGCGCGGGATCGTGTTGAGATCGACCGCGGCGTAGAGCGGCGCACGGCCCCAGAAGTCCCACTTGTTCGGGTTGGCGCCCTTCTTGATCAGGTACTGCGCGGTATCCCAGTGGCCGTTGATCACCGCCATCAGCAGCGGGCTGATGTTCTCGGGATCGGCGAGATTCAGATCGGCGCCGGCCTCGACCAGCGTGCGCGCGCAGTCGACGCAGCCCTTCGCGCGCGGCGTAGAGCAGCGGCGTCAGCCCGCCGGCCGGACGGTAGATCGCGCGCGGCTCGGCGGTGACCTGACGCTCCCAGTTGTTGACCGTCGACCGCGCGTTGACGTCGGCGCCGGCCTTGACGAGCTCGGCGACCATCGCCGGCTGCTTCTGCGCCACCGCCCACATCAGCGCCGTCTGCCCGCGCCACTGCTCGACCGCGTTGACCTTCGCGCCGTGCTTGAGGAGCAGCCGCGCCGCGTCCACGCGGCTGGTGCGCGCCACGACCATCAGCGCCGTCTGGCCGTCGGCGTTGGGCGACTCGACGTCGGCGCCGGCCTTGAGCAGCGCCTCGAGCAGATCCGCGCGGCCGAGAACGGCCGCCTCGGACATCGGCGTCGAGCCGTAGTCGTTCTTGGCGTTGACCTTGGCGCCGGCGCGAATCAGACGCTGCGCGAGCTCGAGGTCGCCGTGATGCACGGCCCAGTGCAGCGCCGTCGTGCCGTCCACCTCCGGCGCGTTCACGTCGGCCGTCTGCGGCGATGAGCGTGAGCGCCGCGGCACGGTCGCCGGACTTGACGGCGTCGACGAGCGGCGCGGCCGCGAGGCAGAGCGAGCAACGTCGAGATGCGCTCAGCATGCTCTGGACACGCCGTAGGCGCGAACGCGGAGTCTTGCTTTGTAGACTCCGCCTTCAGCCGGTCTGCAGAGCGTGACTCGGCGTACACGTGCATCCGCTAGATCTCCGAGAAGACCTGCGTGCTGTTCCCGACCTTCTCCACGGGAACGCCGGCGCGATCGAGCAGCGTCAGCTGCAGATTCGCCAGCGGCGTCTTGTCCGCGATACTTCAGGTGCTGCCCGCCCTTGAGCTTCCCCGCGCCGCCGCCGACGACGATCGTCGGCAGCGGGAACTCGTCGTGGGCGTTGCTGTTGCTCATGTTGCTGCCGTACAGCAGGATCGAGTGGTCGAGCACCGAGCCGTCGCCGTCGGGCATCGCCGCCAGCTTGGTCAGGAACTTCGCGAACGCCTGGCTGTGATACGTCTGGATCTTGCACCAGCCGCTCCTTCCGCGACTTGTCGTTCTGGTGATGCGACAGCGGATGGAACGCGTCCGACACGCCGATGTGGTTGTAGGTCACGTTGCTGCCCTCGCCGGCCATCATGAAGGTGAACACGCGCGTCAGGTTCGCCTGATAGGCCAGCGCGATCATGTCGAACATCAGATTCAGCCGCTGATCGAAGGTCGCGCCGACCGGCACGTCCGGGCAGATCGAGGCTGGTGAGATCCTGCGCCTCCATCTTCTGCACGCGCCGCTCGATCTCGCGCACGCTCTCGAGATAGTCGCCGAGCTTGGCGCGATCCGGCGCGTCGAGCGTCTTCTGCAGATCGGCGGCCTCGCGCGTGACCAGATCGAGGATGCTCGCGTACTGCTTCGAGATCGCCTGGCGCTCCTGCGCCGTGTCGCCCTGGCCGAACAGCCGCTCGAACAGCTTGCGCGGGTCCGACTCCATCGGCAGCGGCGTGGTCGGCGTGCGGAACGAGATCGTCGCGCCGTAGCTGCAGCCGTAGTTGCGATCGCAGGCGCCGCCGCCGCCGCGCCCCTCGGTCGCGACCTCGAGCGACGGCAGCGGCGTGTCCTGGCCGATGTGCGCCGCGGCGATCTGATCGACGGTCACGCCGCCGTACGGATCCTGTCCCATGCGCGGCGTCACACAGCTCAGCCAGGTGCCGGGATTGAGCGCGTGCACCGGCGGCGCGATCGCCGGCTTGTTCTCGAGCCCGCTGACGATCGTCAGCTGCTTCTTGAACGGCTCGAACGGCTTCAGGATCGGCGTCAGCTCGAAGGCCTTCCCCTCGGCGGCGGGCGTCCACTGCTCCATGATCGCGCCGTGCGGCAGATACATGAATCCCATGCGCGGCTTCGGGCTCGCCGCCGTCTGCGCGAGCGCCGTCCAGGCCGGCACCATCGCGTCGAGGAACGGCAGGCCGACCGCGACGCCGGCGCCGCGAAGGAACGTTCGCCGGGAGAGATGCTTCTTCGTGAGGAACATGACTGCTCTCCGGCCGGTCTAAGACGCTCTACGGTCATGACGTAGGACTCGAGCCCTACTGCCGGCACTTTGCGCATCTGGAACGGGGCGCTCTTCACGATCCCCATCACCAGCGATGAAAACCGATAGTTGTCGCGCGCGGCGTCGCGGACGATCTGCCGGACCGTCGGCATGTCGTAGTACTCGACGCTCCGGCCGAGCGCGTAGGTCATCAGCTTTTCGGTCAATGTCTGCACGAACTGTGGGACGCGCTTGAGCAGCGCCTTGCGCAGATCGGCCGGACCGCTCACCTTCGTGCCGTCGATCAGCTGCCCCGACGCGTCGATGGGAATGCCGGCCCAGCGGTCCTGCGCGCGCCACTCGCCGATCGCGTCGAAGTTCTCGAGCGCGAAGCCCGAGCGGATCCATCACGCCGTGACAGGCGTTGCACGTCGGCTTGGCGCGGTGCTGCTCCATGATCGCGCGGATGGTCTTCGCCTTCTCGCCGTCCTTGTTCTCCGGGAACGCTTCGACGTCCGGCGGCGGCGCCGCCGGCGGCGTGCCGAGGATGTTCTCGAGAATCCACGCGCCGCGAATCACCGGCGCCGTGCGGTTGGCGTACGACGTGGACAGCAGCACGCCGCCCTTGCCGAGCAGGCCCCAGCGATTCTGATCCGCCAGCGTCACGCGCCGGAACTGATCGCCGCGCACGTTCGGAATGCCGTAGTGCAGCGCCAGCCGCTCGTTCACGAACGTGTAGTCGGCCGTGAGCAGGTCGAGGACGCTGCGGTCCTCGCGGATGATGCTCTCGACGAACATCGCCATCTCTTTGCGGAATCCCTCGCGCAGGCTGTCGTCGAAGTTCGGGAACACGACGGCGTCCGGCTCGACCTCGTCGAGGCCGCGCATCTTCAGCCACTGGAACGCGAAGTTGGTGACCAGCGACGAGGACGCGCGGATCGGCGAGCAGCCGCCGCACCTGCGCGTCGAGCGTCTTCGGATCGGCCAGCGCGCCCTTCTCCGCCAGACGCAGCAGCTCATCGTCCGGGGGGTGACCGAGCAGGAAGAACGACAGGCGCGACGCGAGATCGAGTCGCCGTGATGCGGTGAACGGCGCCGGGTGCCGTGCCCGGCGGCGTGCGCTCGGCGCGATACAGGAACTTCGGGCTGGCGAGAATCGCGGGCAGCGCGGCCTGGATGCCGGCGTCGAAAGTCGCCCTCGGCCCTGCGCCGCTCTTGTAGAAAGACAGCGGCGCCGCAGATCCTGATCGGTCACCGGACGACGGAACGCCCGCCGCGCGATCGTCGACAGAATGTGCGTCGCGCACGGGAGCTCGTCGGCCGTCGCTCGTCGGGCGGCAGACGAAGATGCGCTGGCGGCTCGGCGTGTCGCTCAGGCCAGCCGCCGTGAACGGGCCCTGGATCTCGATGCTGCCGACACGCTGAATCCGCTCCTCGCCGGCGCCGGGCCGGAACGAGAACAGCACCTCGTCCGACTCCGCGAACGTGCGAGCGATGAACGTGACGCCAACCTTGTGCGGCCCCGCGGTCACCTTCACCGGAATGTTCTGGAAGCGGCCGTTGATCGCCGCGACGGCGGACGCCTGCTGCTGATCGATCGCCTTGATGTCGTCCTCGCCGCCGATCTGACCCTCGAAAACCTTGACGCCGTCGATGGTGACGATGAGCGTGTGGCGATACTCCATGCCGCGCACGTAGCCCGCGGCGGCGAGACCGTTGATGTTCAACTTGTAGTCGCCGTCGGCCGGGAACAGATGCTCGACGAGCAGCCCGCCGCGCGTGCCGAGCGGCAGTCCCTCGACGCGAACGGCCTGATCGGTGCCGCGCGCCGGACGATACGTGCTGCTGCCCGGCGCGGGCCGCGGCGTTGCCGAGCGCGCGCGCGGTGACCACGCGCGCCGCCGAGATGTACTGATCGAGAAACGACGGCGACACCGTCAGCACGCTCGCCACGTTGTCGAAGCCGTCGGCCTCGTCGTCTTTGGGCAGCAGCGCGCCGCGTCGATGCGGATGCCGAGCAGATCCTCGATGGCGTTGGCGTACTCGGCGCGGTTCAGACGATGGAGCGCGACGCGACCGGGATTGGGATTCCGCGCCGCCGCGGCATCGAGCTCGCGCTCGAGCGCGGTCACGAACGTGTCGACCGCCGCCGGCTCCGGCCGCCGCGCACCGGGTGGCGGCATCATGCCGCCGCGCAGCTTGCGCACCGCCTTCTCCCACAGCTCGGCGTCCTTCGAGACGTCGCTGAGATCGGCGTTGTCGAAGGCGATGCCCGCCGTCTTCACGCGCTGGTTGTGACAGGCGACGCAGTAGGTGTTGATCGAGTGGTGCGAAGGTGCGAGGGTGCGACGGTGCGACGGCGGCTGCGCGCGACGCGCAGGTGACGACGCGGTCTGAGCCGGCTCGGGGCTTCCGGACACCGACAGCACACACGACGCGACCGCAAACGCTGATCAGTCGCCGCGACCGAGCACTGCGCACGCGCCGTCACACGATATCCCCCGAGTTCGCGCACGTGGAGCCACATGCCTCGATAGCTCACCGGCACGAAGAGTCTTCGGGTCGCCCCACTTCTCGTCGAACTCCTTGGTCGCGCCGGCGGCGAGCATGTCGTTCGCGCCCATGCCCTGTCGCATCATCTTCGCGAAGCGCTCGCGCAGCGTGGTGAGCATGTCGAACTGCGCCTGGAGATCGGCGCGCGTCTGCACCGGCCCGGTCCCGGAATCACGCGCGTCTCGGCGTTCGACAGATCGAGCAGCGTCTTGGTCGCCGTCACCAAGCCGCCCGAGCCATCCGCCGGTCGTGTAGTCGGCGATCGGATACTTCCCGACCGTCAGCACATCGCCGGCCACGAGGACGTTCGACGCCGGAAGGAAGCACGTAGATGTCGCCGTCGGTGTGCGCCTGCCCGAGGTGACCGTAGTCGAGACGCTCGCTGCCGACCGTCATCGAGCCCTTCGTATAGAAGGTCTTCGTCGGCAGCGCCGCCTTCGGCTTCGCCTTGATACGTGCGCTTCTGCCACTCGACGAACTGATCGTTGGCGAGGTACTGCTTCGTGTTCTCGTGCGCGATGATCTGCGCGCCGATCGCGCCGATCGACTCGTTCGAGCCGGTGTGATCCGCGCACCAGTCGGTGTTGAAGAGCGTCGTCAGCCGCTTGCCGTGCGCGTGGGCAGCCACGGTCTTCAGCAGCGTCGTTCGACCGCTCCGCCGAGCCACCGTTGATCGAGGACGAGACCCTCGCCGCTCGACACGAGCAGCACGTTGCCGCCGGCACCGGAGATCAGGTGCAGATGGTCGTTGAGGGCTGTCGTCGTGAGCGGCGACTGTCTGTGCCTGGGCGAACCCGCGCGCGGACCACGAGAGCGGCCGCGGCCCCTCGACACGACGCTGCAGAAACTCGGCGGCGACTTGGCGCCACCCGGAAAGTCTAAGCTTCGTCAGGGCAAAGGGCAAAGGTCAAAGGCGAAGGTCAAAAGGCAAAGAGTGAAGGGCAGGTCACAGGTTTTTGGGCCAAAAGTCGAGGTTTCCACGTATAGGACTATGGTGGAGCTGCCATGTCGATCCTGGTGAGACTTCTGATCAACGCCGCGGCGCTCTGGGTGGCCACGCAGACCGTGGACGGGATCTCGTTTACCGACGACGTGCCCCGGCTACTCGGCGTCGCGATCATCTTCGGCGTGCTCAACGTGGTGGTGCGGCCGATTCTCAAGTTCGTCACGTGCCCGTTCTACGTCCTGACGCTCGGGCTGTTCACCTTCATCCTGAACGCGGTGATGCTGCTCATCACCAGCGCGGCGTCAGAGGCGCTCGGGCTTGGCTTCCACGTCGCAGGCTTCGTCCCCGCCTTCATCGGCGCGCTCGTCGTGACGATCGTCAGCTTCGCGCTCTCCCTCTTTGTCGGCCCAGGCGACAAGGAGAAGAAGAACGACGACTAGGCAGCGCGCGTCAGGAGAGCCTGCAGGTCGGCAGCCGGCCGGGCCCCCGATTCGCGCGCGACGACCTGGCCGTTCTTGAAGACGGCGACGGTCGGAATCGAGCGGATGCCGAATCGCTCACCGAGCTCGGGCACCGCGTCGGTATCGACCTTCACGATCAGCGCGCGGCCAGTGGTCTGCTGCGCCAGCTTCTCCACCTCCGGCGCCATCATGCGGCACGGACCGCACCACGGCGCCCAGAAGTCCACGAGCACCGGCACCGGCGACTGCGTCACGAGCGCATCGAACGCCGACGCGCTCGCCACATCAACAGGCGCAGCAGGTGCAGCCAGATTGGTGTGGCACTTCGCACAGCGAATCGTGCGATTCAGGTACTGATAGCTCTGGCGATTCACTCTGCCCACAGGAGGGACACTTCAGCAGAACGCCGCGATCGTCAGAGGAGAGAGCCATGGGACTTACTGCGGCTTGTAGGTCACGAACTTGATCTGCGTCAGCGCGCCCGCCTGACCATCGAGCGGGACGTCGCCGGCAGGAAAGCCACCGACCTTCAGCATGTGCGCGAGGATGTCGGCATTCTGCGCCCGCGAGAGCGAGCCCGGCTTGTTCTGCGGCATCGACGTGCGCATGCGCTCGAACAGATCGTTGAGCGCAACGCCTTCCCAGTTGCTGTTGAACGTGTCACCGGCCAGCGGCGGCGCCATCTCGACTCCGCCGAGCGAATCGCCGTGGCACGACGCGCAGTTGTCGGCGTAGAGCTTCTCGCCGCGCGTCGCTTGTTCCGCCGTATAGACCTTGTCCCACGTCGTCTTCTGTCCTTGCGCGACGACGAGCGTCAATCCGGTCGAAATCACCCCGCACGCAACCACCAGACGCACCATGATCGCGAGCGTAGCATCCCGACGCGGGAATCCTCAACTCATCTCTCGGATCGCAACACCTGACTGGGCTCGAGACGAAGCGCGCGGCCGATCGGGACGATGCACGCGGAGAGGCAGACGCCGAGCATCGCCGCCGCATACGCGGCGATCATGGCGCCTTCGAGTGACGTTGGCGTGCTCTGGAACATGCCCACGAAGGTGAACAAGACCAACGCAGCACCGAACCCGATCCCGACGCCGATCTGCACCAGCGGACGGCGGACAATCGCAGCGATGACGTGCCGGCGATCGGCGCCGAGCGCGACACGCGTGCCGATCTCCCTGGTGCGCTGCACGACCGTGAACGACATCACCGCGTAGATCGCCATCAGCGACAGCAGCAGCGCAACGCCGCTGAGGACGGCGAGCACACGTGACAGATATTGCGACTCGAGCCACTGATCCGCCCCGACTCGATCGAGGGGCATTACCTCGCCCAGACGTAGCGTGGGATCCACCGTGCTGGCGAGCGCACGCAGTCGATCGCTGAACGCTTCAGGAACGCCCGCGACGTGCAGCGCGATACGCACGCTCGAAAAGTCGGGTACCAACGGCCGATACAGCCCCGCACCATCGATGCCGCTGATGCCGAGGTCGCGCACGAGGCCAACGACGTCGATCCATGGTCCTGGCGGTTGCCCGGCCTCGCGTGAGATCAGCCGGACTCGTCGTCCGATTGGATTGCGGCCGCGCAGGACACGCTCGACGAACGAGGTGTTGACGATGGCGACGTCACGATTCAGCGAGAGGTCGCCTGGCGCGAAGCCGCGGCCAGCGAGCACCGGCGCACCCACGGCGCCAAAGAACTCGGCATCGACAGACGCGATGCGGACGTCGTATCCGTACGTCGGCTGGGCATCGTCGCCTTCGACTTCGAAGCGTCCGCCGGGATGCTGCATCCCGGGAAGCACGTCGGCCACCGCAACGGCCGTCACACCTGGTTCCGCACTCAGCTGGCGTCGCAGCTCCTCGACGATCGCGATTGAGCGTTCGCCGGTTCCGGCATCCATCGCGAGCCGCGCCGAGAGATACTCCTGCGCGGCGAACCCGACATCGCGTGTCTGTCCGTCGACCACCCACCGATGGAAGAAGAACGCCGTGGCCGGGAACATCACCGTCACCGCCACCTGCACCGCGATGACAGCGGTCCACACGCCGCCGAAGCGGTAGCCGCCTCCGCCGGCCGAGAACTGACGCAGTCGCGTGCCGAGCGCCTGCCCCGTCACCTTCAGCGCCGGAAGCACTCCGATGATCATGGCGACGAGCATCGTCAAGCCGACACCGTAGACCACCGTTGAGAGCGTCAGCCGATCGTTGAACCAAAACGCCGCCGCACTCCCGCGTTCGGTCTCGTAGACGCGCCACAGCGACCCGATCGCGTACCGCGCCACCGCAAGCCCGCCGATCGCGGAGAGCGCCGACAGCACGAGAGCCTCGAGGAACAACTGCAGGACAATGCGGCTGCGGCTGGCGCCGAGGGCGTGGCGCACGCCAATCTCGATCTCACGGCTGGCGGCGCGCGCGAACATCAGCAACGCCACGTTCGCGGAGACGACGATGACGAGCATGATCAGGAACACGTTGGCGAGCGCCAGTCCCACCGTGAGACGCCGCGGGTCGGCGACGAGATGCGAGTAGGGGACGACTTCCGCGCGTAGCGACTCGTGCGTCTCGGGTGACGCGCTCGCCATCCGCTGCCCGATGGTCGTCGCCTCCGCCTGCGCCTCGTCGAGCGTTATTCCCTCTGCAAGCCTGCCAAAGACGAGGAGCAGTGCCGCATCCGCAGGGCCGGTCCTTTCGGCCGTCGTAGGGCCGGTCCTTTCCGCCGTAGTAGGGCCGGTCCTTTCGGACCGGCCGCGCCGTAACGCCGTCCAGACCTGGTGCGCGACCGGAAAGCCGAAGTCCTCAGGCATCACGCCAACGATCGTCGTCGGCTCGGCCCCGAGGCGCACGATGCGGCCGATGACGGCCAGGTCGCCGAGGAATCTCCGCTGCCAGAGTGAATGACCGATGACCGCGACAGATGGTGCGCCAGGCTGCTCGTCGGACTCGACGATCGTGCGACCGCGCTGTGGCACCACTCGAGCGACGCGAAACGCGGATGCCGTCATCTCGGCGACAGCGATTGGCTCCACCGTCCCGTTCACATCGAGGTTGCGTTCAACCAGAGCGGCCGCGCCGATGCCCTCGACTCGATGGAGCTGCTCGCGCCACGCCATCACATCGGCGTCGGTAACCGGTCCGGGACGATCGCGGCGGACATCCCAATTGCGAACACCGACAATGCGGTCGCCCTCATCGAGCGGCAACGCCGGGCTGGTCAGCTGCGCGCGAATCTCCAGCCCGCCGATGCCGGCGGCCAGGCCGAAAGCCATTCCGGCACTGCCCACGATGGTCAGCAGCGGATATTTGACGAGCATCCGCAGGGCCAGCTTGAAATCGAGAAAAAAGCCTTTTCTCATGGTGCCCATGCTAACGGCAGGCGCCGTCGATCCGAAACACCTGATAGCAGCACGATTGTGTCAGACGAAGCCAAAGCGCTCCCGCTCCGATGGGCCGTCAGGGTTGTGTTCGTGCTGGCGCTCGTCGCGAGCGTCTGGTGGGCGCGAACCGGCGCCGACGAGTACACCGGTCCTCCGAAAACACGCGAGGAGGCGGTCCAGCGTGTGCTCGGCTCGTCTGAGAACTTCACGGCATTTCAACGGTATGTCGACGGCTTCTGGCAACGCGAGAGCCTGCTCGCGCCCCAGTTCCGCTCGATGCGCGTCGTCCACGAGCTGCTGCTGGTCAGCAAAGCCAGCGAGAGCCCGTGGGGCCTGGGGTCCAACGGGGGTTATATCGATCCGGCGTTGATGGGGGACCCGGAGATCGGCCAGGGCGCGCTGCCGGAAGTGTTCGCCGAGTCGCCGCGCGGCGGCTATCGCTTCGATTTCATCGGACGAGATCAAGCCGTCAGCTATGAGACGTCGGTGACGCCCTACAGATCGTTCGTGTACGTCGCGTGGCCCGAGTCTGAGGCTGTCGGCCAGTACACGTTTGCGCTGCACAGCACGGATAGAAAGATCCACTACACGACAGAGGACCGCGTTCCCAGCACGCTCGATCCAACAGTCACTGACGGCATGCCGCTGGACGGAGACGACTCCGTCAAGGATGTGAAGACACCTGGCTTCATGAGCCGGACGTCAGCGTGGGTGACTCGCGCGCGGCGCCGCTTCTTCACGTCGGGCACCGACGTGGCTCGCGCCGAAGCGCGGGCCGTCAACGATCTGCGTGCGTTTGCCACCGCGCAGGACGCGCTCTTCCTGATGCTCGGCGCGCGCGGATTCGCATCGGTGGAGGCGTTGAACAATCCCGGCATGCTCGAGGGTGTGCCGGCGCTGCCGCCGCTCGTCGACGATGACTTCACAGAACGCGATCGCGACGGCTATCGCTACACCTTCATCGGCGAACGTCTCACCGAAGGCGGTGAGCCGCGCTTGTATCGTGACTACAGCTACGTGGCGGTGCCCGTCGGCGATGGCCCGGCTGGCCGCCGCAGCTTTGCGGTCTATCCGGACGGCGTCGTCCGCGTTCGGACCGACGGCAACCCACCGCTCTTGATCGACCCGCCACTACCAGCTCAAAGATAGCCGGTCGCGGCATATGTGACCGACCCGCGCGGTTGCGGTTCTTGCGGGTTCGTGAAACGCGCCGATCAGGCGTCGGCTTCGGGATCCGGCGTTCGGGCGATCTTGCCGGCTGACACTTCCATCTGTGCCATCGTAGTCGCCTTGTGCTCGCCCTCCAGGTGGGGAATGCACCCCTTCATCAACTGCTGGGCGCGCTGAACGGCAACGACGACGTACTCGAACGCTTGCATCTGGTACGGACGGCTTACCATGAGGATCCTCTCCGCGGCGGAAGCGACGTGCGTTCCAGTCTCTCGGGATTCCACATTTCGCCGCACGCCTGGCAGCGCCAGTACGTCGAGGCTGTGATCACCTTGGCAAGTGTGCCGACGGCTTTCGACTGGCAGAACGGGCACGCCTCGGGGCGTTGAACGGCCTTCTCGGTCTCCACGGGCCGACGTTGGCCGAATCCATAACTATCGCGACGATTCATCACGAATGATCTCCGTCATCGTCCGTTGAGGGGCGTACGCCAGCATGAACAGAACGACCAGGAGCGCCCAAGCGGCCAACGTGCCGAGCGTCAGCAACTGCAGCATCCGGTACCTCCTCTACGGGCTTCGTCGGTGGCGGCACAATGCCGACACTTGACCCTCGCCTGAGAAGCTTTGGTGAGACTGACCGGACTCGGTTGATCAGGAAACTCAGGAAAGCAGGAGCAAGAAAGGTAGGCCTAGTGTACTGCCCGGCGACCACTTCCGCAATGAATAAACCCGCTGCACGCCTCGGCACACGGGCCGCCGAGGACGCACCGAGAGGCTGCTATCGAGCAGCCTTCTTGAGTGACACATTCAGCGCCACGGCGGCTCGGATGAGCGCTTTCAGGGCACGGGCGTCGATCTTCTCGCCCTCGTGGATGTCGATGGCTCGTCGCGTGTTCCCCTCGAGGCTGGAATTGAAGAGGCCTGATGGGTCCTTCAGGGAGGCGCCCTTGGCAAATGTCATCTTCACGACATTCTTATATGTCTCGCCGGTGCAGACGACGCCGTTCTGCGACCAGACTGGGGTCCCCATCCACTTCCACTCTTCGAGGATGTCGGGCTCTGCCTCCTTGATCAGCGCGCGGATCCGGCTGAGCATCTCGCCGCGCCAGTCACCGAGCTCGGCGATTCTCTTGCTGATCAACTGCGACGCAGACTCGCCTTCGTGCCTGGCCCCGGAACGTTTCATCGTCTTTCCCCTCGCGGAGAAAGTATCCCGCAAGTTCGGCGCTATTGACGATCGCAGTTCGGAGAGTTCGGGCTCGGGGACAGCGCCCAGCTGAAACTGTGGCCCACACGGCGTATCGATCTGGGGTCGACGGTGTTCGGGTTCACGACGCTTTTGAAATCCGGGAAATGCTCGCGTATCTGGGCGGTGTCCCGTATTGGATTGCCCGTGACCACGATGCGAGCTCCAGACACCAGCGCGTCTTTCGCGGGGCCGATGATGCGGTTGTTCGTCAGTCTGCTCGATGGGGCCCAATCGACGGTATACGCCGTTCCGTCGTCCAGCCTGAGAAAGATCCAGGTGTGCGGGTCCTTGAATTCGACCCTTTCCACTCGCCCCTCGACCGTGATGCTCCTGCACTGGTCGTAGAAGTACGGATGGCTGTGATGCGCGTACGAGGAGGACGCCACCGTGGCTATATGGATAGTCACGACTACAATCACCAGGTTTCGTCTCAAGCCGGTGGCCTCCAACGCTCCTCGATGCATGCTCATACGGTATTGAGACCACGTTACCGGTTTGTTACGGCGGCGGCGTTCGGTGCGGTGTCCGCCCTGCGCAGAAGCTGATCACAAAGAAGTGACCACCATACGCCCGGCACGGCTCGTTCGCGGAGCCATTGCGGTCTCTGCACCAGTGGCGTATTTCTGCCACGTCTTCCAGGTGTTTGGCGGCAAGTTCTGGACGTCGGGGCTCAGCGCCTGGCTCGATCCGTACTTCCTCAACTACCTTCTGGAGCACTGGTACTACAGCGTCAGGCACTTCGCGGATCCGGCTTCGCCTCCAATGTATTTTCCAGCGAGGGGCACTCTCGGCTATTCCTGCGGCCTGATCCTGTACGCGCCCTTCTATCTGATGGTTCGCCCGTTCCTCCATCCATTTCCCGCCTACAGCGCCGCGCTCTTGCTCGTCATGGTCACCGGGTCGGTGTGTCTCTATGTAATTTTCAGAAGGTTCCTCGCGTTGGGATTCATCGAATCACTGGCGCTGACCGTGTTCTTTTTCTCGTCGATCAACGTCGCCAACCCATTTCACACGAACGTCTGGTCACAAACCGCTTCTGTCTTCCTGGTGCCGTCGATCCTCCTGCTCACGCTCACATCGGCCCGTGTGCGGCTCGCATGGCCGGCGATCGCGTTGGCGGCGCTCTCGGGGCTCATGTGGACGCTGCTCTTCACGCAGGATTTCTACACAGGGTGGTTCTGTCTGCTGCTCCTGGCGCTGCTGACGATCGGCGCGATCCTGGTATTCGGCATCGGTCGTACGCGGATTGTCGTCGAACGCGTCCTGCACCAGTGGAAAACGAATCGACCGCGGATCGTGGCATTCGTGCTCGGCGCAGGTCTTGGCTCAATCGTCTTCCTCTGGGTCTACGTCAACGCCTACCTGCAGCATGAGCGATTTCCGCAGGAGCAGCTCATGGCCTCGCTCATACCGCGGGATCTCTCCCTCTGGCGCGATCCCGTCAGTTTCCTGCGGTATCTCGTTGTCTACTCCGGCACGCGGACCTTCCAGCTCGTGTTCCTTGTCGGGATCCTCGCCTGGATCCCATGGTTGAAGGTTCCGATCAGGATCCGGTTCGCAGTGCTCTGGTTTCTGCTCATCTCGGCCATCGTCGTGCTCGGCGCGGTCACGTTCGACGACTATCTCGGCTGGAAGAATTATTCCGTGTGGAAAAGACTGTTCCACTCCGTTCCCGGCTACAACGCTATTCGCGATCCCAAACGGATCATCAACGCGTACGAGCTGACAGCGGTGTTGGTCACTGGACTCTTCCTGGCTCAGCTTCCCCGACGAGCGTTTCTTCGCGTGTCGACCGTGGTCCTGCTGTTGGCGCTGCTCGTGCGTGAGCCGAACACCGACGTGTTCACCTTCGACCGCTCCAATGCGGTCTTCGATCGCTGGGTCAGTGCGCCGATCGAGGTCGACCCGTCGTGCCGGGGCTTCTTCATCAGGGGCGCGTCGGAGGTGTACACGTCGCGCTACGGCAACATCTGGGGCCTCTACGGGATCGACGCTATGTTCATTTCTCTGCAACACTCATTGCCGACGCTCAACGGGTACTCGGCGTGGGCCCCGCCAGATTGGGGACTGATGAATCCGCTCGACCCCGGCTACCTCACAGAAGTGCGGCGCTGGATCGCGCGGCACGATCTCGAGGGCATTTGCCAACTCGATATCGACGCGCGAACGATGACGCCATTCGAGTAATGAGCGCAGTCCTCTACGGACGCCGTTCTCTGCCGGTTGGCGTTGGCTCCCCGGCAGGAAGTACGCGCAGCTGACCGTAGAGGGACATTTCCCTACCGTTCGCCATCACGATCTTCTGCAACTGGGCCGCGTTGGATCCGTCTTTGAAGCGAAAGCCGATTGCGGTGATGACGTCCCCGGGCTTCAACGTGTTCTTGTCCCAGCCGTTGACCGCCTGTTTTTCTTGTTCGAGCCACCGACCTTCCACTTTTCGATGGTCCCGTTGGCCTGGACGTCGAGCGCGATCATCACGTGCGGATCGGCCCAGGTAAACGCGGTCACGGTTCCCGTTACCGTGATCAGCGTGGTTCGATCGACCGGCCAATCGTGGTGCGCGAGCAACGAACTCGCGGCCACCAGCGGCTCCGATCACGCCCAGCGCAAGCTTCCGCAGCGTTCTCATCGCTCTCCTCCTGACGTGACTCAATTCGGAGACGGCTGATTCACGCTATCGATGACCAGGACGGGCGACGGTCTCCTTCGTCGACTCCAACTTCAGGCCGAGTTGCTCCTGAAGAGCAGTGAAAAGCGTGGGGCCCGCGCATCGGACGGCACTCCCGGCGCCGCCGGCCCAGGCGGCGTCACCAGCGGCGTCCATTCCAGGTCGAAATCGAACCGACCAGTGAGACCCGTTCGGTCGATGACGCGACGACGCACGGCGGGAAACCTCGCCAGGATCGTCGTCAGGTCTGACAACGTCGTGCCCTGCGCCGAGAGTCGTCCCACCCCGGTGAAGGCCATGCACCATTGCGGGCCCTTGCTGGGATCTGAGGTCGGCATTCCAAACGTTGCAATTTCCGGCGGTGGTCCCAATTTGCTCGAATCCCCGCACTCCCCTTCGAACGGACGCAGCCGTTCGCCCAACCTGCGATCGGTTCTCGCCATGACCAGCGAGTACACCGGCATCTCGCGGCGTTCCTCGTGCACGACAAGGTTGAAGCGCTCGGCAAGGAGCGCTCGTACCAGGCGGCGGTTGCGAGGCCCGGGTCGGACCCGGTCGGCGACGGTTGCATCGTGGCGGCAATGTCGAAGCGATCGCTCGTCGCCCAGCCCGGCCCTCCGAAGATCTCATACGCCTGCAGCTCATACGCGTACGTGATGAGCTGCTGCAGTGTGATGTTCTCCGCTGAGAAGCGGCCTGGCCGGAAGCCAATCCCACCGCCAACCGGCCCGCCTACGGCGGGACCCTTGTTCGGCCTGATCGTCGCAACTTCGAATCTCTCCGTCGCTTCAGGGACTTCGACCTGCGGCTTCGCCACTGTCTGTTGTTGTGTCGCCGGCTGTTCTCCAGCCGCCGGCTGTTCTTAGCCGCCGCGTCGAGAAGGCCAATGCCGACTGGACCGCCGATCACGATCAGCGCCGCGCCGGCGAGCAGCACTCGTCCAGTCATGTGCAAGCGGCGACCGAGACGATTCGCCATGATCGTCTCGATGCGTGTCCGCAAATCGGAGCCGGTCACTCCGGAGACACACATCACCGGCCACTCATGCGACCAGCGGCACACCGCCAGAATCCCCTCCGCGTAATCGGCCGGCCGTTTCCCGGCGCGGATCACGGCCTCGTCACAGGCACGCTCGCGCTCGTCGATCATCCGCCGCTCGATCCACCACACGAGCGGGTGGAACCAGAAGATCGCCTCGACCGCCATGTGCACGACCGCGAAGAGGTTGTCGTGCGCCCGGACGTGCGCACGCTCGTGCGCGAGGATCGCGTCGAGTTGCGCGCGCGTCAGGCGATCGACCAGCCCCTCCGGCAACAGCAGCACCGGCCGCAGGATTCCCACGACGCCGGGTTCGAACGCTGACGGCGAGGACATCACCGTCAGCCCGCCCGCGTCGCAGTCCGGACCGAGCAGCAGCGGCGTCGCACTGCGCAGCGCCGATCGCATAGGGCGCCACTGGCGGCCCCACCAGAAGAACACCACCGCGGTTCCCGCGAGCCAGACGCCGAGCACGACCCACCGACCGATGTTCGTGTCCTGCGGGACCTGCGGAACGGCGCCAGAGAGGAGTGGCGCGCGCAAGGATCTCCTGCATGACGAACGTCGCCGCTGGCTGGGCGATCGTCGGCGCCGTGCGCCACTCGACCAGCGCGCCGAGGCTGATCAGCCACGAGAACGGCACGAAGAACTTCACGGATGCCGCCGCCCACAACCAGTACCGCACGCGTGCGTCATGTCGCCGCAGCGCGAGCGTCGCGAGCCAGACGAGCGCGACGAACGAGCGTCGACTGCCACACGTGATTCGCCACCGAGGCCGGTACCCAAGAAGTCATCGCGGCCTGCCTTTCTTCGTGAGCTTCCGCAGCGCGTCTTCGGCTTCCTTGATGTCGTCGAGCGTCAGCTTCCCGGATTCCACCAGTCGAGCCATGACAGGTTTGGGACGACCGTCGAACAGGCTGAGCAACTCCTCAACCAGCGTGGTGTGGGCATCGTCACGGGAAATCAGCCGCCTCGACGATGGTCGCGTTGCTGATTCGCTTGACGCGGCGGAGGGCCCCCTTCTTCTCCAGGCGATACACGACGGTCTGCACCGTCGTGAACGCCGGCCGGCCCTTGGGGGGCAGGGCCTCGTGAATCTCTCGAATGGAGCACGCGCCGCGCGTCCAGAGCGCCTCCATGATCTGCAGCTCGGGCTTGGTGAGGGATGTCTTTGCCATGACTCAACTATCAGATGTTGCTGATCTAACTACAGTAGTAGTTGACAACAAGAGAAATCTGCACACGCCTCCGGCTGAGCGACAATCTCAGGGTTCTGAGGGAAGCCGCCATGAGCACACACTCGGCCGATGCCGCTGCGAACCGTGCGAAGAACGAAGAGGCGAATAGAAATCTCGCGTCGATCAGGCCGTCCTTCATCGTGAAGGACCTGCAGACCTCGATCGACTACTACTGCGAACGCCTCGGCTTCCAGCTCGACTTCCAAGGTCCAGACGGCGGTCCGTTCTGGGCCGGAGTGAGTCGCGATGGGATCGGCATCATGCTCAAAGCCGTCGCCCCCGACGTGGCGCCGTTGCCCAACCACACCCGGCACGAATGGGCCCCTCCGGACGCCCACATCTACAGCATGGACCCTGATGCGCTCTTCGACGAGTTCAGCCGGCGCGGTGCGTCGTTCGTGAAGAAGTTGTCGTTCGTCGAAGAAGGGCTGTGGGGATTCGCGATCACGGATGCCGACGGATATGTCCTTGTCTTCTATCAGCTCCGCAACAAGTAGGCAACGGCGGGGCATCGCAGAATGAGATCGACGACTAATATGGCCGTCGCATCCTTCGTCACCGTCGTTGTCGTTGCTGCGTCCCTCGTTCCGGCGCTCGCGCCATTGGCCGCGCAGGCCGCGGGGCAAGAGGATCCGGCTGCGCCCTCGACGGTCGCCCTCGTTGAAACCTGGCCCGACGGCCGCACACATTACGAGCTGACGAGTCCGCGCAGCGCGTCGAAGTGGACGGCTGCGTTTCCTCGGGTCGCCGGCTACACGCTGCCCGAGGGCGGCAAGCCGGTCTTCGCCATGCAGTTCGCGCGCGTGCTCGTCGGGGGAAACATCAACGTCGATATATCGGTGCTGCTCGGAGCGGCTGAACGCCCGGCCGTTCCGGTTGCGAGCGTCGTGGTCACACCCGGATCTCATGTCGTCGTCGATGCGCTGACCAGGTTCGGTGTGCAGCCCGTGACGCTCTCGATGGTGGACGTGGTCCCGATGACACTGCACCGGCCAACAGTCGTCAGCGTGTCGGCACAGATCGAAATCGTGAAGGTCGAACTG
The DNA here is from genome assembly GCA_963728305.1 of uncultured Acidobacteriota bacterium. Lineage (GTDB taxonomy): Bacteria > Acidobacteriota > Vicinamibacteria > Vicinamibacterales > UBA2999 > Gp6-AA40. The sequence continues at coordinate 5,613 of CAVSKE010000044.1, read as the reverse complement.
CTCAAGGCGCCGTACCCGGGATATCGCATCACGCTTCGCAATCTCGGCTCGAAGGCGTTGGCAAACGTCCAGCTCCAGTCGTATCGCCTCCAGGAGAAGGCGCTCAGCACGTTGAAGCGCACCGACGACGGTCGCGTGCTGATGCAGCCTAGCGACAGCTATGCGTTCGATCTGCATCTCACGTCCGACGCCGCGAATGACTCCATCGCACCAGGCGCGTGGACGCCCCGGCCGATCGATCTCATCGAATTTGATTCTGTTCGCTGGGAGGACGGCACCTACGAAGGTGCCCCGCGTTTTCCGCACGTTGATAAGGTGCCGATCTCACCTGGCTGGCCGAGTATGGCTCGACACGAACCGACGATGCCCGGACGCAGGTGACCTCGCTGCTTGGACGCTACGAGGCGTGGCTTGCGCGACTGTCGCGCCCGTAACCCGGCCCTGGGTGAAAGGTAACAAACGGGTCACGTGGCCTCGATACCGTATAGCCACGAGTCGAGGAGCGATGAGACGCGTTGGAGGCCACCGACATGAAGCGACATGCAGTGATTCGTCTGGCAACGGCTATCTGTCTATGCACGGCGGCATCCTCCGCGCACGCGCATCACAGCTATGGGGCGTTCTTCGACCTCTGCACGAGCGTCACAATCGAGGGGCGAGTCGACGGCATCGAATGGAAGGACCCGCACGTCTTCATCGCGCTCACAACGGAGGGCGGTACGGCGTATCGCGCCGAGTGGACCTCGCTGCGGGGCCTGTCGAACAGCGGCGTCACGACGGACGCGTTGAAGGCGGGGGACCGCGTCGTGGTCACCGGCAGTCGGCTGAAAGACCGGGCTCTCATCGACCCGGCTCTGAGAGCCCTGGCGCCAGACCCGGCCCTGAAAATCGTGTCGGCCCTCACGCAGGTCCGCCGCGTGAGCGACGGGTGGAGCTGGAGGGGCAGCGACGGAATGCCCCCTCCGGAATGCGGTCGCAAGTAGCAGGAGACTAGTGCACCGTCCCCTGGCGGAATTCCGCCTCGGCGGTGTCGATGTAGGCGCGGTAGCCCTCCGGGTCGATGAAGGCATCCACCGGGTTCTGTGCCGTCTTGCTCGCGACGAACTTGCGGTAACGATCCCAGGATCTCGCTACTCGACGTCACCCAGATGTCGGCGGGAAGGCTCCGCAGCATGCGCAGGCTGCGCTCGATGTCGGCGCGTTGTTCTGGATACCGCATCCCTACGTCACACCACCCAGGGGGCAGGCGCTGACCACGTTCAGTAGGCGTTCACCATCGCGGACGGGGAACGACCACGAGGTGCAGCCGCGCGTGCTGCCGCCAGTGACGTGCGCGGTGAGCGCGATCGGCCCGAGACGGATCGTGTCGCCGTCCTTGAACCGGTGGTGGACGCGCCCGGGTGGGTAACCGAGAATCCCGAGCTGGAAGAGAGTCCGCAACGGCAGAAGCGATGTCGGGGTCGTCGCCGCCGGAGGCAATGACGCTGGCGCTCGACTTCACTGGCCCACAACTCGGCGCCGGACGCCTGCTGGAGCGCCGCCAGCCCGCCTGCGTGTTCGCGGCGTGGGATCGAGTTCAGCAGCACTTTGACGTCCGTGATGTCGAAGCCGAGCTGCGCGATGCTCGCGATGATCATCGGCCCGTTGCTGGGGATAGCCGCCGTCGAGCACGACGTGGCCCTCGGGCCCGGTGATGAGGAAGGCCGAGACGGCATCGGCGCCGACGTAGTAGAAATTGCCGGCGATGCGGAACGGCTCGGCGGGCCCCGGTCCACTGCGGTCCACGGTGGTCTTCCATAGCCTGCCGAGGAACACGGCGATGATGGCGGCCAGTATGAGGACGAAGGCCAGCATCTCTCGTTTCGTGCGGTGCCGCAACGTTCGCCCTCCCGGTGGTGAGTTCACTCTCAGCTTTGTAGCGCAAAGGTGATCGATTGGTCAAAGCCACGCTCGATCGTTTGGCGTACCTCGAACGTATACACAAGTCGGGGCGATGTCGGAGACTGAGGAGCATCTGGACGCACGCATGAAGGCAGTCGTGATGGACCGCTACGGGACGCCCGACGTCTTGCAACTGAGAGACGTGGCAAAGCCCACGCCCAAGGCCGATCATGTCCTGGTCCGTGTGCTTGCGGCGTCCGTCAACGATTGGGACTGGGGGTTGCTGCGGGGCGCGCCGGTCAATCGCATGCTCGAGCGGTCTCTTCACGCCGAGGGTGCATATCCTCGGCGGTGATATCGCTGGGCGTGTTGAAGCCGTGGGCGGAGATGTCAAAGCGTTCCAGCCGGGTGATGAGGTCTACGGCGATTTGTGTATGAGCGGTTTCGGCGCGTTTGCCGAGTATGCCTGTGTGCCGGCCGCGAACCTCGCGCGCAAACCGGCCGGAATGACCTTCGAGCAAGCTGCCGCCATCCCGCAAGCAGGCATGCTGGCGGTGCAGGGCCTCATTGATGTTGGCCGGATTTGTTCCGGCCATGAAGCTGCTCCTGAACGGTGCAGGCGGGGGCGTCGGCACGTTCGCCCTGCAGATCGCCAAGCTCTACGACGTTGAGGTGACCGTGGTCGACAAGCCCGGCAAACTGGACATGTTGCGTGCCATGGGTGCGGACCACGTCGTTGATTACCTCAAGGAAGACTTCACCAAGAGTGGCAGGTGCTACGACCTCATCCTCGATGTGAAGACGAACCGTTCGCCGTTTGCCTACCTTCGGGCACTCAATCCCAACGGCGCCTATGTCACCGTCGGCGGCAGCATCCCGCGCCTGTTGCAGGCCCTGGTCATGGGTCCGTTCGACGTCGCGGCTGTACCGCAAGCACGTTCGTCTCGTCGGGTTGAGACCCAACAAGGACCTCAACTACATGAATGAGCTGTTCGAGGCCGGTAAACTGCGACCGGTGATTGACGGGCCGTACACGCTTGCCAACTTGCCTGAAGCCTTCCGCCTCTTTGGTACAGGCGATCATAGGGGCAAGATCATCGTCACGATTGCGTGAACTGCAGGCGGTCGCCTGCTGCTGGCGATGAGATTGCAGATCGGCGAGGCCGCTCCGGCCAGCTCCAGAGCCTTCGCCAACCCAAAGTCCAACACTTTCACCACGCCGTCAGGGCGCACTTTGATGTTGGCGGGCTTCAGGTCTCGGTGAACGATCCCCTGCTCGTGCGCGGCTTCGAGTGCCTCGGCGATCTGCTTTGCGATGGGCAACGCCCTCAATCGGAATCGGGCCTTGTGCAATTCGGTCGGCGAGCGTCGGCCCTTCCACCAGCTCCATCACCAGCGCACGAATGCCATCGGCCTTTTCCAGGCCGTGGATGATGGCAATGTTCGGGTGATTCAGTGACGCCAGCGCCTTGGCTTCTCGCTCGAAGCGGGCCAACCGCTCGGGATCGTGCGCAAAGGCGTCGGGGAGGATCTTGATCACGACCTGGCGACCAAGGTTGGTGTCAGTGGCGCACCACACCTCGCCCATGCCGCCCACCCCGATTTGGGTAGTGATCTCATACGGGCCGAGACGGGTGCCAGCAGTCAGAGGCACGACAGGTGGCCGCGATTATAGGAGATGCCGTGACCAGAGCGGATACGTAACGGGTGACGCCGTAGGGTTTAAGAACCGAGAAGCACTTCGCTGATCTTGCTCGGTCTCTCAACACGATCGATCAGCAAGACCTCGACGAGCAGCGTCGTGCGTCGCACGCGGCGACCGCGAAGAACAGCTTTGATCGTGCGCTGGTTGAGACCCGTCCGGCGCTTAGTCGCTGAATCCCAGGCGATTCGATGCGCGCCCATAACGCTCGATCAGCAACGGCGATTACGCCCTCGGGCCGATACTCCATTATCTTGAATCGCCGCGTACATGCGAAAGCACGTCATGTAAGACACCATCAGTCAACTTGACGCGACAATTGTCGCAGCGGTATTGACTTCGTCGATCCAGGCGCACCATTTCTCGCAGGTCGAACTGGGGTTGCGGAATGCGCCCTGAAACGCGGGTCGGCTCCACATATGAGAGGGCTGACAACGAGAGACTGACCGTCACGCCTGTACGGCTTGCCGCCAGCTTCCTCATCCGACGCTTCGACCACATGTGACTCGTTGACTGTTTGAAGAGGTGAAGGTATGGTCGTGATCAATGGAGAGTGGGAATACCGCTTATGGATTCCTGGCAAGCCGAAGTCCTTTCAGGGTGGGTCGCACTCGCGATACCGAGAGACGATCAGGAAGATGGCGCGGCAGAATTTTCTGCCCACTGAAGGGAACTGTCGAAGTCGAGATCATCGTGGCGGACAAGGTACAGACCGCGTCCTGATATGGACAATGTACTCGAAGTCGGCAATCGATGCGTTGAAGACGGTGGCCTACTTCGACGACTGTCAGGTCGTGAAGCCAGGAGCGTTGCTGCTGCCGATGGAGACGAGTCTGCGGACACAGGCGAATGGACAACCGCACGCAACGAACATGCGGCTGCAAAGACAGCGACGAATTCCTCATCCGCGTCAAGGAAGTGGAGATCAAGGCTATGACTACTTGCCGACGTCGTCGTAGATCGGGCATACAGACAGACGGCAGCGCTCGTTGAAGGCGCTGCCGCTGTCGTCTCCGTAAAGGCGGCACGAACGGCCGCGCAGGGGTGCGATTTTTGCGATCGCTATCACCCATCCCGTCAAAACATTGCGGCTACCGTGATTGAAGATGTCCCGTCAATTCGGCAAGCGCTCGCCAATGCCGCGGATGCGGTCGACGCCTCCCAGCGCGAATATCCGCCGCATACGGTTTCGTGCAGCGCGTGTTGGGGGCCGCATTTCAACGAAGTTCGTGACGCAGTCTGAAGCAGGAGCGGCATCGCGAGCACCCATCAGCTCCCTGACTGGAGCCACGCCAGCGCTCGCTGCACCGCCTGACCCGGATCCGTCACGACTTCATCCGGCAGGATCGAATCCTCGATACTTCGCCCCGGTGCGGTCGGCCATCACCGAGACGGTGAGGATCAAGGTCGCTCCGTCACTCATGGTGAAACCGCGGTTTGCGGTGGAGAGACCGCAGGTCGCCATGCCGAAGGATCGCGTGTCGGGCGCCCCCAAACGTAACGACCGTGGACTCCCCGGAGCTCGCAATCCCGTTGTCTGTGAGCACCGCCACACGCGGCCGATCGCGTCGCAATCGGTATGGGCCAGCAACTGCTGCCGCACGACGCCACCTAGCCACGAGGCTCCGTCGCGATACTCCCAGTTGCTCGCCGCCCCCGTGGGGTCGATGAAGAAGCCGAGCACGCCCTCCCCCAGCACGGGCCCGACGCCAGCGACCATGGGCCACATGTTGCCGCCGCCGTTGCCACGCAGATCGACAATCCAGCCGATCAAGTCATCGCGATCGGCGGACCCGATGACGCGTTGGATGCTGTTTGCAAACGCCGTCGCTGCGGTGCCAGCGCCGCTGAACGAGCCGACTCTGACATACCCGACGGTCGGGGGAGCGTCGGTGTGCCCGCGCCAGACGGGCTACAGGTCCGAATCGGTACGAAATCACAGGTCCGGCGGTGCTCCGATATGAGCTATGGCCATCGCCAAGCAGTCCCAGGGCAGCCGAGCATATGCTCAACGAAGTAGATGTACATAA
>CAVSKE010000043.1:0-35654 GCA_963728305.1 uncultured Acidobacteriota bacterium | reverse complement strand
GCCGTGGCAACTGCGTCGCCACTCGAGAGCAGCCTGGCGACGAACTGTCCGAAGGCGAGTTGCGAATTGGCGTGACCCGGCTGAAAGGTAAACGCCTCGTCGGCGATCGCCGGCGTGAGATCCCAGCTTGTGAAGTCCATGCGCGCTGCAGGCGCACCCGGTGCCTGCTTGTAAACGAGTTCCACGCGGCGGGGCAGGGACGAACCCGTTGACGGTATCCAGATCTGTACGGCCACGACGTCGTCGGCGTAAGCGAGGTGTGCGCAGCTGACACCGTCGATCGTCTCGCGTCCGACGAACCCGCCCTTCGTGTTCGGGCCGATGAAGGCTTCGTAGGGATTGCTATACACGACGTCAGCGATCGGCACCGGTAACGAAAACCGCCGCGCGACGTCGTCCAGCATCTCGTCCAGCGTGCCGGGCACTGCCTCCTGCGCCCAGACCCCGTGCACGTTGTCGCGCAGCGATACATTCCGGCCATCGTAGAAGGCCGACACGTCGATCGGTGTGTCGCCCGAGCCGTCGAGTTCGAAAGACATCGCGTTCGGCCTGCGGACGATGACCGTACGGTTGAAGCGGAATACGCGGCCGCCCCGCGAGTCGCCGATCGGCTCGAGGCTCTCCGCTGTCGTAAACCGGAAGGCAGGGGCACTGGCGAGCGTGGTGCTCATCTGGCGCAACAGACGCTCGCCCTCGGTCGCCGCAGCCGGAGTGCCCGGGCTGGGATCGCGCGAACATGCCAGTGCGGACACGGCGGTCCAGACCAACAGCATCGATCGGAGGCATGCGCGCATCGTTGGCCGCATTCCTCGTCTTGCCCAGGTGGCCCTCGCATTGGATGGGCTCGGAATCCCATCCAACTCGCCGGCGCGTGGTCGTGCGTTACCACGAAGTCAGAGCATCGCGCCGCGCAATGTCGTGCCTGTCTCCGCGAATCAAATCGTCGCGCCAGTGCGTTCCACCCTTGTCCGATGAGCCGATCGTCACCATCGAAATCTGTCGAGCAGTCTGACGTCGAGATCCAGAGGGCGACGAGTCCTCGAGAAAGGAATATGCGTGCCAGTCGGTCACACGGGGGATTTCACGCGAACAGATCACTGGCACCGAACCTGCTCCGACCGTTCAGATACGAAGTCCATTACGAGAAGGTCGCGCTGTACGCGTGATGGCGTTGGCAGCCGGTCTCGATGAGGTGGCCGATGAAGAAGTCGAAGACGAAACGCTCACCACTGGTCACACGCGACCGAATGTGAAGGCGGCCAAAGCGCGCGCGGCGAAGGCATCGCAGGAACGTGTCATGACCGATGACATGGGCGCGAGCCGCTACGGTGGTGGCCCAGGCGCGGGCATCACCCTGCCGCCCTACCTCAAGCCGACGCCGAGCTGCACCAACGGGACCACGTATTTCCCGACCGCCGAGAAGCTGGGCAAAGACGAGATGCGGATCTCGTTTCTCGGCACGTGCCCCTTCCCGCCCAAGCGCAATCAGGCGGCCACCTGCATCATGGTCGAACTCGGCAACGGCGACCGATTCTTCTTCGACTTCGGCCCGGGGTGTCTGCGCAACGTGATAGCCATGCAGGTCCCGCTGCAGGTCGTCAACGACATCTTCCTCACGCACCTGCACGTCGACCACTACGGCGAGCTGCCGTATCTCTTCGCCTTCGCGCCCTGGGTCGGTCGCTGGAAGCCGCTACGCGTGCATGGCCCCACGGGGCGCACGCCCGAGTTCGGCACGAAGGCGATGATCAAGGGCATGAAGGAGATGACGAAATGGCACTGGACCGCCTTCGGAATCTGTCCGGTCGGTGACGGCTACGAGGTCGACGTCAACGAGTTTCCCTGGGACGACGACGGCGGCATCTGCTATCAGAAGAACGGCGTCACGGTCCGCCACTGGCGACGCTCGCACAACATGGACGGGTCCTCGGCCTATCGGCTCGACTGGAACGGCCTCTCCTTTGTCTGGACCGGCGACGGCCGACCTGATGATCTGACCGCCGAACTTTCGAAGGGCGTCGACGTGTTCGTGACCGAACTACAGATGGACACGGCGCGCGTTCAGAACCTGAAGACCGGCCTGCCCGAAGCGATCTACAACCTCACGATCGACACCGTCCACACGGATCACTACGCCACCGGCCACATGATCAATCGGGTCAATCCACGCATCGGAATGGTCACGCATATGGCCTATGACCACGACCTGTTGGCGGAGGCCCTTGCGGGCGTGCGGGTGCACTGGAACGGTCTCTTCGCGCTCGGTGCGCCGGACGGGGTGGTGGTCAACGTAACCAAGGACGAAGTCTGGGTGCGTGAGGCGGCGCTGCCCGAGTCGGCAAACGCGCGTCGTCCCTCGACAGTCGAGGAGATGGAGCAGTGGCTGGGCAAGCCGATCCCCGATGTCCTGACGGTGCCCCATCCGGTCAGCACGATCGTCGATCTGGTCGACCCGGTCACGCGCTCCTACGAGATCGATCCGCGGCGGATCACCCCGCCCGACGTGCAGCGGCCGCTCGTCAAAGAATTCCCCAAGGAACTCGCCGGCAAGAAAATCCCGATCGGGCTCATGTTCGGCGCGCGGCAGGCCAAGGGGGCGGCCGCGAAGGTCAAGGAGGGCATGCGAACACTGAAGGACTCGGCGGGCGCCGTCGCCAAGGGAGTGACTGGCCAGATGCTGCCGGACGTCGCCAGCGCCGAGGTCAGCGCATCGATTGACGCGATCCTCGCGAAGATGGACGCCGCGTCCGAGCCCGTCGACATGCTGCAAGCGGGCGGTGAAATGAAAATGCAGGCCCTGCTCAAGACGCTGCTCGGACAGAGGGACGCGGGGTCGGCGCAGGGGCCGCAACTGGCGCGGCAACTCCTGAAAACGCTACAGGAGATCGCAGGCGGGCAGCTGGCACGAGGGCCGGCCGAAGCGCTGCGATCGGCGGTGGGACCGCTCGGCGCGAACCGACTGCGCGAGACGCTGGAATCGAGCCTCGAGACCGCCTTCGAGACCCTGCGAAGCGCGACCGGCGCGGGCGAGATCGCACAGGCCAAGGGCATGGTGAGCCAGATCGTCGGCATGCTCGGCCAGCTGCCGCCGTCCGCTGACCCGTCGACGCAATCTGCGGTCGTCAACGCGGTCCCGGTCTTCGAAGATGTCGTGCACGCACTGGAGACCGCCCGTACGCCTGCCGACATCGCCCGGGCTTCAGGACTGCTGAACCAGTTGCTCAGTACGGCGGGTCACGTCCCAGGATCGGCGGCCGGCCGGCTGGCGGGCGTGCTGCGGGGATGAAGGAGCCTGGCGACATGCCCGGGGACAACCTGAATGCCGGCGTCAGCGCGCCGCTCTCCGTCACGGTACTCACGGGGTTTCTCGGCGCGGGCAAGACCACACTTCTGAACCGCATTCTGAAGGGCGAGCACGGCCTGCGGGTCGCCGTGCTCGTCAACGACTTCGGCGCGATCAACATCGACGCGGAGCTGATCCTGGACGTGACGAGCGACGTGATCCGCTTGTCGAACGGCTGCGTCTGCTGTTCGATCCGCGACGACCTGGTCGCCGCGGTGCTGCAAGTGGCGGAGCACCCAGACCGCCCCGAATACATCCTGCTCGAGGCGAGCGGCGTGGCCGACCCCGCAGGCATCCTGGTCACTTTCACCAACCCCGGGCTCGCCGAACGCGTCCGCCTCGACAGCATCCTCTGCGTGGTAGACGCCGAGCAGGTCTTCTCCGCACCCGAGGCGATGGAGCTGAAGCTCTGGCAGATCGGCTGCGCCGACATGGTGATCCTGAACAAAGTCGATCTCGTAGACCGCAATCGTGTCGCCGCGATTCGGGCCTGGCTCGACGACCGCTTTCATCGCTACCGGTTGGTCGAAGCATGCCGCGGCGACGTGCCGCTCGAGATCCTGATGTCGGCAGGTCGGCTCGAGCCTGCGCTCGCCGTTCGCGATGACGCTGCGGCTGACTCGCATCACGATGACCACGGCCATGACCATCACCACGCCCAGGCCTTTGTCACCGCCGCCTGGGACAGCGACGCGGCCCTGTCACTCGCGGCATTGCGCCAGACAGCATCGCGCTTACCCGCCGGCGTCTACCGCGCCAAGGGTATCGTCGATGCCATCGAATCCCCGGATAGACGGGTGATTCTGCAGGTGGTGGGCAAGCGCGTTGACATCACGCTCGGCGCGCCCTGGACGGAGGCACGACGCTCCTCGCGCATCGTCACGATCGGGTCAGCCGGAACATTCGACGGCGACGATCTCGCGAGGGAGTTCGACGCGTGCCGCGCCACACCTGTTCACCCTTGACCGCTCAGCGTCGAGCGAAGAGGGAGGTTCAACGATAGCGAATTCTCATGAGCGCTGGTGGACCTGCTCATCCTTCGGCAATCGGGCGAACGATCGGGAGCTACCGCATCCTGGAAGAGCTCGGACGTGGCGCCATGGGGATCGTCTACCTCGGCGAAGACGTTCGCCTTCACCGCAAAGTTGCGCTGAAAGCACTATCCGCCCCACTGGCCGGCGACGCTGACAGCAAAGAACGACTGCGGCGCGAAGCGCGGGCAGCCGCGGCGCTGGCGCACCCGGGCATCGCGACCGTGTTCGCCCTCGAGGAACAGGGAGACGAGCTGTTTGTCGTTTCCGAGTACGTTCGCGGCCGGACGCTCCGTCAGGTCATGGCCTCTGGAGCAGTATCGGCACCCGACGTCCTTCACATCGCCACGCAGGTCGCCCACGCGCTTGCCGCCGTCCATCGATCGGGCATGCTGCACCGCGATCTGAAGCCGGAAAATATCATGTGGTGTGACGATGGCGGGGTGAAGATTCTCGATCTGGGTCTCGCGCACTTCGATTCGCGCGCCGCGTTCGAATCGCTCGCGCAACTGACGGCGGACGGCGTCATCGTCGGCACGCCAGCGTACATGTCGCCCGAACAGCTCGAGGGGAACGCGGTCGATTTTCGCACCGATCTCTTCTCGTTCGGCATCGTGCTCTACGAGCTGGCGACCGGCACGCACCCATTTCTCCGTGGATCGTCCGCTGCGATGCTCTCTCGCCTGATGGCCGCGGAGTACGTGCCGCTGTTGCTGCAGTCAAAGTTTGCGGTGCGGCGCCTCGAGCGCGTCGTTGAGCGCTGCCTTCGAAAAGATCCAGACGATCGGTTCGAATCGACGGACGCGCTCGTCGATATGCTGGAGAGCCTCGCGACCGATCGAGGCGTGTGGTGGAAGTTATTCGGTCGCCGAGACTCGCGACGACCCGACACGTGCTGCGCGCAAGCCGTCGAGCGCGCGGCACGCGATCGACCCACGCGCGGAGCAGTCCGTGCGCCAGGCGAACGCGAACCCCGGACGACGTCACACGGGAATCGCCGGGTGGTCGGTCGGTCGTGCCCGTCGCGGCGGCCGCTCCGACTTCCCCAACGGCCTTCGGACGCTATGCCGTGCGGCGTTCCCTTGGGGCCGGTGGCTTCGGCGAGGTGTACCTCGGCCACGACACCGTGCTCGATCGGCCGGTGGCCATCAAGATGCTGCGCGCGGGGTCGACACCGTTGCTCGATGAGGAGGACCCGGCGCTCCAGGAGGCGCGCGCGCTCGCTCATCTGCGCCACCCCGGCATCGTCGCGATCCACGACGTCGGCGTGCACGACGGGCAGATGTATGTCGTGTCGGACTACCTGGAGGGGCCCGATCTCGGTCGGTGGTTGCGAGACAACCACCCCCCGTGGCCGGAGGCCGTCCGGATCGTCGCCGCCGTGGCCGGTGCGCTGAGTCACGCCCACGCGCGGCTCATCGTCCACCGCGACGTCAAACCGGCGAACATCATCGTCACGGACGGAGTCGCGCCCGTGCTGGTGGACTTCGGTCTCGCCCTGGGCGAGGAGCAGGCGGGGGGTGGCGCGAAAGGTCGCATCTCCGGGACGCCGTGGTACATGTCGCCAGAACAGGCGGAGGGCGCCGCGCATCGCATCGATGGCCGCACCGACGTGTACAGCCTGGGCGTGGTCCTCTACGAAATGCTCACGGGCCGCGTGCCGTTCCGGTCCACGACCATCGCAGAGCTGATGCGGCAGGTGCGCGACGATGAGCCGCAACCCCCACGCCAACTCGTTCGAGACATTCCAGTCGATCTGGAGCGGGTCTGCCTCAAGGCGCTGGCGAAGCGGCAGCCGGATCGGTACACCACGGCGGGGGACTTCGCGGAGGACCTGCAACGCGTGCTTCAGGCGGCCGCGTCGCCGGTCACCCCGGCACCTGGCGGAGACGCCGCCCATGCCGACACCGATGGTCGCTCGAGCGGACGTGTTGTCGCCGGCAGCGGGATTCCATCACAGTCCACGAGAAGTGAGCGGCTGGCGTCGAAAGGTGGCGCTCTCAGCCATCCTCGCGGCGGTCGCGCTCATCGTCGCCGCTCACGTGGTTCGTCTTTCTTCGCGCACCCGGTGAGGCGATCGATTCCGTCGCGGTTCTGCCGTTTGTGAACATGGGGGACGATCCTGACACCGAGTATCTGAGCGACGGCATCACTGAAAGTCTGATCAACAACCTCTCGCAGTTGCGGACACTCCGGGTGAGCGCTCGCAGCATCGTGTTTCGATACAAAGGCAAGGACGCAGACCCCCGGACGGTCGGCCGCGACTTGGGAGTGCGCGCGGTTCTCTCGGGCAGACTGCTGCAGCGGGACAATCGCATGATCGTGCGGACCGAACTCGTTGACGTGGCCGACGGCGCACAGCTGTGGGGGCACGAGTACAGCCGCGCGTCTACAGACGTCTTCGGTCTCCAGGAACAGATTGCCGGGGAGATCTCAGAGAGACTCAGGCCGCAGTTGACGAAGGGAGAACGGCAACAGCTCACGAAGCGCTACACGGAAGATACCGTGGCGTACGAGCTCTACCTCAGGGGACGCTATCACTGGAACAGGCGGAACGTGCAGGATATCCAGAAGGCGGTCGATTACTTCAATCAGGCCATCGTCAGGGACCCGCGCTATGCGCTGGCGTACGCGGGGCTGGCGGATGCCTACATGTCCCTGTCGTTCTACAACGCCTTTCCGCCGCGGGACGTCATCCCGAAGGCCAGCACCGCGGCCGCCAAGGCGCTCGACATCGACAAGAACCTGGCAGACGCGCACATTTCGCTCGCCTACGCGAGCTTTGCGTACGACTGGGATTGGCCGGCTGCCACCCGCCACTTCGAGCGCGCGAAAGCGCTGAACGCATCCGCTGTCGAGAACCATATGTACTATCCGCTTTATCTCACGGTCGGGCGACGACCGGCGGAGGCCATTCGCGCGGCGGAACGCGCTCTGGCGCAGGATCCGTCTGTCAGCCGCGCTGCGCCATAACCGGACGGTGCAACTGGCGCTGGACAGACACTACGACGCTGCGATTGAAGAGGGCCGACGGACGATCGAACTCGACCCGACCTACGCTGTCGCCTACCAGGTCATGGCCAGCGTGTATGGCGCAAGAGGGATGTACCAGGAAGCGCTGCCCTTGATGGAAACCGCGACTCGCCTCAATCCGAGTAACGCGATCTTCCTCGCCCTGCTGGGCTACGTGCACGGCAACCTCAAGCAAGAGCAGCGACGCCCGGCGAATTCTGGAGCAACTGTCCGCGCAGGCCCGGCAACGATACATACCGGCGTTCGCCTTTGCCGTCGTGCACGTCGGGCTCGATGAGAAGGATCAGGCCTTCGCCTGGCTCGAGAAGGCATATGACGAGCGCGAAAATCGGCTCGCGATTCTTGCAGAGGACCCCGTGTGGGACCGGCTGCGTTCCGATCCGCGATTCGACAACCTGCTACGCCGCGTCGGACTTCCGCGGTAGACCATCATGAAGTGTCTGGCGCTCTGGATCGTGATCGTCGCCTCGGTCGAACCGGCGGCGGCGCAGACCATCACGGCGACGACAGGTGCCGTCAATGGCATCGTCACCGACAGCAGCAAGGCCGTCGTGCCGGGCGTGACAGTCAACCTCTCCGGGCCGGCATTGATAACCGTCCAGACGACGGCCACTGACGAAGCCGGCGCCTACCGCTTTTCCGCGGTGCCGCCCGGCGACTATGCGATGACGTTTGCGCTCTCGGGTTTCGCGACGGTCGTGCGCGAGGGCGTCCACGTCGGTCTCGGCTTCACAGCATCCGTTGACGCCGAGCTCCGCCCGGGCGGGGTCACCGAGAGCGTCCTCGTCACCGGCTCGCCCGTCATCGACCTCGCGTCCACCGAGGTCACAGCGCACTTCGACAGCGACAAGCTCGCGGCGCTGCCCGGCGCGCGCGACGTCTTCGCCGTCCTGGCCAACACGCCGGGCGTGGCGGTGGCGAAGATGGACGTGGGCGGGAACGGCGCGCTGGCCGTGCAGGAGTACACGGCCTACGGCCTGCGGGCGACCTCCGGCGTGAACCGCTACGAGGTCGAAGGTATCCGGACGGGCCAGGCCAACGGTATCAACGACATCTACTTGCCCGACTTTGCGTCCTTCGCGGAGATCGCCGTCAAGGCCGTCGGGCACTCGGCCGCGATCCCGGTCCCCGGCACACTGGTCCAACACATCAGCAAATCCGGAGGCAACGTGTTTCGCGGCAGCGCGTACGCAGATTTCCAGAGCGACGCGTGGGAGGCGACCAACATCGACGACGACCAGATCGCACGCGGCGTCTCCGGTGGTCCCGGCCTCGACGCGCGAGACGTCAACCGGTTGCAGCGTTTCCGGGACTTCACTGTCGACGCAGGCGGTTACTTGAAGAAAGACAAAGCGTGGTGGTACGCGGCGTACCGCGACACGGACGTCCGGCAACGCTATGCGTGGCTGCTCGATACCTCCGGCACGCTGCTGGCGAGAGTGGCGACCGGTAAGGTCACCTATAACCTGACGCCTCGACAGAAACTCGTCGGCTACCTGCAACACGAAACGTTCGAGCAGTCGAGTTGGTTCCAGGCCGGCGCGAACCAGCCGCTCCAGACCAGCGATGCGCTCCCGAGTCTCGCGTTCCCGGTCACCCTCTGGAAGGGGGAGTACAACGCGGCCGTGACCGACGCGCTCTACGTCGAGGCGCGCATCGGCCGCTATCTCGCCGCCACGCCGTTGACGCCCAAGAGCACTGGACCCGCGCATTGCCGACGTCGGTGCGAACACCGTCCGCGGCGGCGGCACCGCAACCGACCGACGCATCAGTCGTCCCCAGGCCAACGGTTCCTTGAGCGTCACGAAGGACGGCTGGGTCGGGAGCCACACGTTCCGCATCGGCGGCGAGTACATGCTCGAACATGTCGACTTCCACTTTCTCGGCTACGGCAATCCATGCAACTGCGTGTCGACGCTCAACAACCGCGTGCCCGCGCAGGTGCAGATCGCTGCTCGGGAGGAACGTCTCCAGCAACGACCTGGTGACCGCTGCCGGTTTCGTGGACGACACGTGGCGCATTCATCGACGGCTGACGCTGTCGCTCGGCCTGCGCCTCGATCGCTATCAGCCCGCTCTTCCGCAGCAGGAGGGACCAGCCGGGCAGACCTTCGCGGCCATCGACCCTGTCCTCACATTCAACAACTGGGCGCCCCGCCTGGGGATGAGCATCGATCTCACGGGCGACGGCAGGACCGTGCTGAAACTTCATTACGGACGTTTCTGGCTCTACCCCGCTGCCGCGTTCACCACCGCCTTCAACCCGAATCCGCCCGGCTGGACGCGGACTCACCTCTGGACCAACGACGCGAATGGGAACGGCCAGTGGGATCCGGGCGAGGAGGGTCCGGTCATCTCGGTGTCCGGCGGCAGCGCGTCGACCAGACTCGATCCAGACATCGTCAATACTCAGGTTCACCAGACCACGTTCTACGTCGAGCGCGAGATCGCGGCCGACGTGGCCGTGCGAACGGGCGTGGTGGTGAACGCCAGACGCGACCCGTACGGCACGTTCAACGTCAGCCGGCCGTTGAGCGCGTATACCGTCCCGATTGCGGTGGTCGATCCCGGACCCGACGGCCGGCCCGGCTCCGCGGACGACGGCGCGACCGTGACCGCATATGACCTGACGCCCGAATCTCTCGTCGTGCCGCCCGTCAACCTGACGACGAACCTGCCCGACAGCGACAGCGACTACTACACGTGGGAGATCACGGCGACGAAACGTCAGAGCGCCCGGTGGTCGCTGCTGGCGAGCTTCACCAAGACGTGGAATCGCGAGGCCGCGCTGGGCGCGGGAAACGATTTCACGCCGAACGCGCTCGTCAATGCCACGGACCGCCAACTGCGCTTCACGACGTGGCAGGCGAAGCTCTACGCCACCATCAATCTTCCACTGGATGTCCGGGTGGTCCCGATCGTCCGGTCGCAATCGGGAACACCGTTCGCTCGCACGTTCGTTCGCACGCTCACCTACGGCAACGCGACCATCAAGGCGGAACCGATCGACGCCAACCGGACCCCCGACATCACCTTATTCGACCTGCGGACGGAGAAGGCGTTCCGCATCGCCCGGACACGCGTGATGGGATTCCTGGACGTGTACAACATCTTCAACAACAACGGCGACCAGCTCCTGACCACCAGCTCGGGTACCGCGTGGTTGCGGCCCAACACGATTACCGGGCCTCGCATCGTCCGGATCGGCGCCCGCCTGGAGTGGTAATTGGAACGCTGGCGCACTGAACCTGCATCAATCTAGGGTTGCTGGTTCGAGTCCAGCCCGCGATTTCCATCCGGCGAGTCGCGGGATTAAGCAGGAACGTAGGCCAACCTGATCACATCCTCGCCAATCCGATCATTCGACATAAGGCGGAGCGGCGGCCGGGGCCCGGCGAAATATGGCTTGCCGTGACCAAGCACGACGGGGTGCAGGTAGATTCGATACTCATCGATCAGGCCAAGTGCGGTCAGGCTCTGCGCCAAGTTCGGGCCAGCAACTTCGATCTCCCCGTCGCGCTCGGCCTTCAACTCGCGGATCGCGCCCTCGAGATCATCCGCAACAAGCCTGGCGTTGGGGCCGACCGACTTCAACGAGCGCGAGACGACCCATTTCGGCTGTTTCCGCCACGCCGCCGCGAAGGCATGTTCCCCTGCATCCCATTCAGGTTGATCGTCGTCCCAGTAACGCATGACCTCATACATGTGGCGACCGTAGACACTGCCCGCCTGCCCCTGAGCCTCCTCGATGAAGTGCCGGAAGAGCGTGGGGCTTGGCGCAAACGCCGTATGGTCGACGTAGCCATCCAGGGACTGGTTCATTCCGAACACGAGCCTGGCCATACCACTTCCTTTCCTCACGCGGCACAAATGCGGTTCTGATTGCGTTATGCAATCGGTTGTAACACACCCATCGCGACGTGAACCGACGGCGGATTCTGAGACCGGAACAGACTCTCAGCCACCCCCCCTTCCGATGACAGATACGCCGGCAGAGATGGGCGTATCGCATCGCCATGCGCGGGCCGCTGTGAAGAGCGAAGCGCCATCCACATGCAACTGGACTGGATTTCCGGCGAGGGTTATGTTTGCTCGGCCGGTTCAATTCCCGGAAGACGGCTGGGCCTCCGAAGCCCACCATGACAGGCTGAGGGAGGTGTTATGCGTCAGATCAGTGCGTTGATGCTGCTCGGTGCAGCGATCGGGATTATGGCACCGCTCGGCGCTGCGGGACGCGTGGAAGCCATTCAGGCTCAGAATCAGGAGCGCCCGCCCGAAGGGTTCCGCATCATCGGCAACATCTATTGGGTGGGCGGCGAGTATGGCTCGTATTTGATCACGACTCCTCAGGGCCACATCCTCCACGACACCGGCACCAACGAGATGCACGACGTCATCGTGTCGAACGTCAAGAAACTGGGGTTTGACGTCAAGGACATCAAAATGATCATCTCGAGTCATGCGCATTTTGATCATGTCCAGGGACACGCGGCGATGAAGAAATTGACCGGAGCGCAGGTCATCGCGCTCGGCGGCGATGCCGTGGCGCTTGAAGCCGGTCAAGACAACTCCGCTGGAGGATTCCGCGGCATGGTAGCGGTCCACGTCGATCGCGTTATCAAGGACGGGGATACGATTTCCCTGGGCGACGTGACCTTGCGCGCTCTCTGGGTGCCGGGGCATACGCAGGGGGCAACGGTATGGATGACCACCGTCTCAGAAGGCGGGAAAAACTATTCGGTCGCCTTCCGCGGCGGTGAAACTCCTAACGCGGGGGTTCAACTCATCGGCAATCCCAGGCACCCCAAGGTTATCGAAGATACGAGGATGACCCTTCAAAGGATGAAGGCGCTCCAGCCTCCAGACCTCTTCCTTCACAATCACCGCCAGAACCTCGGCCGTCCGTTGAACCCCGCGCTCCCCGTCAATCCGCTCTGCGTCACGTGCATGGACGCCGAGGCGTTCAAGGCGATGGTTGCGAACGCCGAAAAGTCATTCGCCGAGAGAGTTCGCGAAGCGGAGGCGCAACAGAAAAAATAGGTTCGGAAAAAACGAGCCGTACTGAACTGGGCGCCACTCGCTTCGGAGCGCTGTGATCGCTTCGGCCTGCAGCGCACCGCATCGCTGGCACTGCGCAGGCCACGAGTGAGATCAGCACCAGCACGAACCGGACCACAGCGCGCCAACCGTGAGGCCAATGGCCACGAGCTTCAGTCCGTGGCCCACCACCATTCGAAGAATCGCCGGCGGCTCGGCACCGAGCGCCACGCGCAGCGCGATCTCGCGACGACGCTCCGCGACACTGAACGCCAGCAAGCCGTAAAGCCCGATGGCAGCTTAGAGCACCCCCCCACGGCAAACGAGCTGAGTGTCACCACGCTGAAACGCTGCGGCGTCACCAACGCCCGGGATTCGGCTCATCGCGGGGCGGCCGTTCACCTAGGTCCAAGGGAGGGTCGAAGCCCCGTTACCAGAACCGGTAATGGCGCTTCCTGGAAGATCGACTAGACTTCGCTCACTTTTCTGGACCTGGACAGGGGTGAGATGCCAGTCCTGATCGCTGTCTTCATACGTGTCCTCGGGATGATGCTCGTATTCGCCGGCGCGGCGAGTGCGCAGGATGGTGCCGCCGTCTTTCAGGCGAACTGCGCGAACTGTCATGCAGCTGCCGATGCCGCCGGGCAGTCGAGAAACCCCGGCATCGACACCCTCCGCCGGCTGACGCCCGAAGCCATTCTGAATGCGCTGCTGAACGGCAAGATGCGGATCCAGGCCGTGGCGCTGAGTGACGCGGAACGCCGTGCGGTCGCGGAGTTTCTCGGCGGCCGGCCCCTCGAAGCCGCGGCCGCGGGGTCGTCGGTCACGCGGTGCACAACGACCGCGCCCTTTCGCGGCCCGACCGGGACCGGTGAGTGGAACGGCTGGGGCAACGGTTCGAGCAACACACGATTCGCGAAGGACGGCGGCATCAACGCCAAGGACCTCCCACGGCTGAAGCTGAAGTGGGCCTTCGGCTTTGCCAGCGTGACATCGGCGCGCGCACAGCCCGCACTCGTCGGCAACCGGCTGTTCGTCGCCAGCGACGCCGGCGACGTGCATGCGCTCGATCCGAGGAGCGGCTGCGCGTACTGGAGCTTTCGCGCCCAGGCGACGGTGCGCACCGCGCTTCTCGTCGCACCGTACACCTCGTTGTCGGGAGAGAACGCATGGGCGCTGTTCTTCGGAGACCTGAGAGCCAATGCATATGCGCTGGACGCATCGACCGGGCAGGTCATCTGGGTGCGCAAGGTTGACGATCATCCCTACGCGGCGATCACCGGTGCGCTGACCTACCACTCCGGTCGCGTGTTCGTGCCCGTGCAAGGTCTCAACGAAGAGGTGCAGGGCGGACGTCCAGAGTACGAATGCTGCACCTTTCGAGGAAGTGTGTCGGCGCTCGACGTCGGCACCGGATCGCTCGCGTGGAAGACCTATACGGTCGGCGAGAAGCAGCTACGCGGCACCAATGCGCGCGGCAAACGCCAGTGGGGACCCGCAGGCGCCGGAATCTGGTCCTCTCCGACCATCGATCCGCGGCGCGGCGCCGTCTATGTGAGCACGGGCAACGGCTACACCGATCCTCCGCAGCCGATGACCGACGCGGTGATCGCGCTGGACCTCCAGAGCGGGAAGGTGCGATGGGTACGTCAGCTCACGGCCAACGACACCTGGACGCTCGGCTGTCGGGCGACGAACACTGACAACCTGAACTGCCCGGCGACGCTCGGCCCGGACTACGACTTCTCTGCGTCGCCAGCGTTGACGACGATCGACGGGCGCGATCTCCTGGTGCTGCCGCAAAAGTCCGGGATGACCTACGCCCTCGATCCGGACCAGCAGGGGGCGCTTGTCTGGCAGCATCGCATCGGCCAGGGGAGTGGGCGCGGCGGCCAATACGGCGGAGCAGTTGACGAGCGCTACGCCTACTTCGGCGTGGGCGACTCGACGACCAACGCGCCGGGAGGGATGGTCGCCCTCAAGCTCGCGACAGGCGAGCGGGTGTGGCACGCGCCACCCGAAAAAACTCTGTGCGGCGCACCGGGCCGAGACTGTAACGCCGCGCAGGGCGCCGCCGTTACCGCGATTCCCGGTGGCGTGTTGTC
Source organism: uncultured Acidobacteriota bacterium (assembly GCA_963728305.1). Taxonomy (GTDB): domain Bacteria; phylum Acidobacteriota; class Vicinamibacteria; order Vicinamibacterales; family UBA2999; genus Gp6-AA40. The sequence goes on along the minus strand of CAVSKE010000043.1, from coordinate 21,105 downwards.
GGGCTCCTACGATGGCGGATTGCGCGCCTATGCCGCCGACGACGGATCGCTGTTGTGGCAGTTCGACACCAACCGCGAGTTCACGACCGTGAACGGAGTCAAGGCGAACGGCGGCAGCATGGATGGCCCCGGTCCGATCGTCGCCGGCGGACTCCTGTTCGTGAACTCGGGATACGGCGGGATCGCGGGGCGGCCGGGCAACGTGCTGCTCGTATTTGGCGTAGAGTGAGCGCGTGCGGGTGAAGCCAGAGATGAACAAGTTCACACGGCGTCGTCTTCTACGCGATGCCATGACCATCGTCAGTGCGGTGGCAGCGGGCGTTGTCCCATATCCGGCGTTCGCCCGGCAACGCGGCAACGCCGGCCCAGGCGGAGCGCCCGTGGACAACACGCTCGCGCTCGCGCAGGCCGTGAACCGCATGCGCTACGAGGATCTTCCCGCTCGCGCGATCGAGCACGCGAAGATGATCCTTGCCAGCACGCTGTCGAGCGCCGCGCCGGGCGCGCTGATCGACTCGGCCCGCATCCTTCGCGATCTCGCGAAGGAGCGCGGCGGCCGACCCGAAGCCACAGTGTGGTTCGATGCGGCCAGGCTTCCTGCGGCCAGCGCCGCACGCGTCAACGCCGGTCTGAGCGACGCTGCGGCATCCGATGACAGCGACATCCGCAACACCGCCCACTACGGCACGACGCTCGCGTCGGCCGGCCTCGCCATCGCCGAACGCACCGGCGCCACCGGGAGGGATCTGCTCGGCGCGATGGTGATCGGCTACGAGGCCGCCGGCCGCATCGGCGACGCGCGGCGGGGCGGGCGCGGCGGTCTGCACGCCTCGCAGCTCGTCGCCTTCGGCGGCGCCGTCGCTGTGGCCCGTCTCCTGAAGCTCACCGACGAACAGATGGCGCACGCATTGGGTATCGTGGCGACGACGATGGGCGGGATCGCCATCGGAACCAATAGCTGGGCGCGCGAGTATATGGGAGCAAATGCGGCGGGGAGTGGCGTCGATGCTGCCGAAGCGGCGGCGCGTGGCTATACCGTCAACGAGGACATGCTCGGAACCCGTGGTGGGTTTGTCGACGTGTTCGGCGGCGGCAGAGACGCCGTGCGTCTGCTCTCGAGCGATCTCGGCCAGCGCTGGGACATCGTGGAGTTCCTGGCGATCAAGCTCTGGCCCGGAGCCCACCCGTTCTCCGGCACGGTGGAAGCGGCAATGAACGCGGCGCGGCAGGCGAAGGTGCCTGCGGATGGCGTGGCAAAGATTCTCATCGCCGGGCCCGACCGCACCACCGTCGGCGGCAGCCGCCGTCCGCGCGATCTCGTGGAGGCAATCCACAGCCTTCCCTACTTCGTGGCCGCTGCGGTCGCCGACAAGGAGTTCACCTGGATCCATGCCACGGAGGGGAAGATCTTCGACCCCGTCGTCGCACGGCTGATGGGCCTCGTGGAACTCGATCCCGCGCCGCCGCCGGTCACATACAAATGGAGCTGGGGTGGCAGCGTGACGCTGGTGACAACGTCCGGTCAGCGGTTCACGAACACCGTGGACGCGCCTCGGGGATCGGGTCCGCGCGGCATCGAGTGGAGCGACGTGGACGCCAAGTATCGCGCGCTGATGCCCGACTCGAAGCTACCGGCGGCGCGGCTCGGGCAGATCCTCGACGAGATCCATCAATTCGAACGCGTGAAGAGCGTCCCGGCGTTCGCGCGGCTGCTGACACCGAGAAGCTGAGAGATTGCGGAAGGCACGGCACACCGGAATTCTGTGAGGAGGAGCATGAAGACCATCACTCGATTACTGTCTCTGGCCCTTGTCGTCGTCGGCGGGTTCGGCATCTGGTGCACGAACGCCTTCGCGCAGGGCACCGTTCAGGCATCGATCACTGGCATTGTGCGCGACACCTCCGGTGCCGTTCTGCCGGGTGTCACCATCGAGGCATCGAGCCCGGTGCTGATCGAGAAGAGCCGCACCGTCGTGAGCGACGACACTGGACGCTACCGGATCATCGCGTTGAATCCCGGCAGCTACACGGTCACCTTCACGCTTGCCGGTTTCAACACCGTGCGGCGCGAAGCGATCGACCTTCCCGGATCGCTGACCGCGACCATCGACATCGAGATGCGCGTCGGCGCGCTAGAAGAGACGCTGACTGTCACCGGCGACAGCCCGATCGTCGATGTGCAGAGCATCAAGCAGCAGCGCGTCATCGATGACGAGGCGATTCATTCAATCCCGGGCCAGCGGTCGTATCACAACCTCGTCGTGCTGGTGCCGGGGCTGTCGGTCGGCAACATACAGAACGTGGGAGGCATCAATGGCCCGGCCCCGTTGAACGTGGGCGGTCACGGTGGCGCCAACTCGGAAGGCCGATTCAACGTGGACGGTCTCGGCGTGAACGGCACGAGCGGCGGTGGCACGCTCTACGTCACCGACACGCAGAACGTCTCGGAAGTCTCCATCGATGTCACCGGCGGGTTGGGCGAAGCCGAAGCCGGCGGCCCGGTGATCAATGTCGTGCCGCGAATTGGCGGCAACACCTTCAGCGGGTCGGTCTTCATGGACGGAACGAACGGTTCGCTGCAGGGCGGCAACTTCGACGACCAGCTGGTGGCCGCCGGGTTGCGCGAACCAGGAAAGCTGAAGAAGCTGTGGAACGTGAACGCCGCGCTCGGTGGGCCGATCGTGAAGGACCGTCTCTGGTTCTATCTGACCGGCCGCTATCAGCGGACCGACCGCTATGTGGCCGGCATGTACTCCAACAAGAACGCCGGCAACCCGAACTCGTGGGTCTACGACCCTGACTACAGCCAACAGGCGCTCTCCGACGGGCAGTGGCGCGGCGCGACGCTCCGCACGACGTGGCAGATCTCGCAGCGGCAGAAGCTCAATCTCTTCTGGGACGAGCAGGACATGTGCCGCAACTGCACCGGCGGCGGCAGCGCCACGACATCGCCGGAGGCGCAGGACGGGTCGCAGAACATCAACTACATCCGCGCCTACCAGGCCGCCTATACGGCGCCCCTCTCCGATCGGCTCCTCATCGAAGCCGGCGTCGGCGCGGTCGTGCCCGACTACGGCAATCCGAGTGAGGGCTTCGACCGCTCGATAGTTCGCGTCGTCGATCAGAGCGGCAACTTCCCGAACATGACCGCCCCGATCCCGAACATCGCCTACCGCTCGATGTTCTGGGATCAGGTGCACTCGTTCGCGCCGCGCTACCGCGGGTCGCTCTCCTACGTGACCGGATCGCAGAACATGAAGGTGGGCATCGAGACCTACAACAACATCTCGAACCGCAACTACCAGCGCGGCGACTCGCTGCAGTACCGTTTCAACAACGGCGTGCCCAACCAGATCACGATGCTGCTGAGCGACTTCACCGAAGAGGCCCATGTGCGCAACATCGGTCTCTTCGTGCAGGATCGCTGGACCATCAAGCGGTTCACGCTGCAGGGCGGCATCCGCTACGAGAACGCGTCGAGCGGCTCGCCCGAACAGGTGATCGGACCGTCGCGCATGGTGCCGACACCGATCGTCTTCCCGGAGCAGGACATCGTGAAGGGATTCAACGACATCACCTACCGCGGTGGAGTGGCGGTCGATGTGTTCGGCACCGGAAAGACGTCGCTGAAGATCAACGCCGGCACCTACATGGATCCGGCGCAGTGGGCGGGCATCTTCATCGAGCCCAATCCGGCGCGCCGGCAGTTCGGCGGTGGCGTACCGCCGCAGACGACTCGGTCCTGGACCGATTCGAATCTCAACTACATTCCGGACTGCGATCTCTTGAACCCGGCGACGAACGGGGAGTGCGGGCCGACTGCCAACCAGAACTTCGGGCGGTTGGTGGCGCCAACCTCCACCTACGATCCGTCGCTGCTGGAAGGCTCCGGCGTGCGGCCGGGCAACTGGCAGTTCGGCATCGCGGTGCAGCACGAGGTCTTCCCGCGTGTGTCGGTGGAAGCCGGGTACCACCGCCGGAACTTCGATTCGTTCATCAACCCCGACCCGGTGACCTCGACCTCCACGCTGACGACCACGTTCACTGTGGCCGACAACCGTGCGGTGACGCCCGCCGACTACAACCGCTACAGCGTGCCGGTACCCGCCGACCCGCGACTGCCCCGATCCGGCGGATACGTCGTCGAAGACCTCTATGACATCTCGCCAACAATGTTCGGCAGGACCGACAACTTCATCGCTCGGGCCAGCGAACTACGGCTCGCCGACCAACTACTGGCATGGAGTGGACGTGCAGGTGAACGCGCGGCTGCGCGGCGGGGTGACGGTTCAGGGAGGCACGAGCACCGGGCGCATCGTGAACGACACGTGCGACCTCGCCATCGACAACCCGACCCAGTACGACTGCCACAAGGCGTATCCGTTCCAAACCGATATTCGCGGCATGGCGATCTACACGGTGCCCAAAGTCGGCGTGCTGCTGAGCGGCACGATGCAGAGCCGTCCCGGGCCTGAGATCACCGCGCTCTGGAACGTGCCGGCCGCCACGATTGCGCAGTCGCTCGGCCGCCTGCCGTCTGGCAGCGTGGCGAACATCCAGACCAACATCCTGACCGCCGGCGAGCTCTACGGCGACCGGATCACTCAGGTCGATATGCGCATCGCCAAGCTCCTGCGATTTGGCCGCACGCGCGCCAACATCGGGATCGACGTCTACAACCTGTTCAACTCGAACGTGCCACTCACCTATGTGACGACGTACGGGGCGACGTGGGGCAGGCCTCAATCGGTGCTCGATGCGCGCTTCGCGAAGCTCAGCGCGCAAATCGACTTCTAAGCGAGAGCACGAAGAACGAGAGGTTGGCCCGCGGGATGCGCGTCGCATCCCGCGGGCTTTTTTCTGGAGGTGCCTATTTCAGCTCGGCGTATCGGGTTGCACGGTTTTGACGCTGATGAGCTTGAAGACACCCATGGCGGTACGTAGCCTGCCTGACATGCTACGTGTGCCGGAGCGACGTGGGAGCGAAGTGCGGACCGAGTGCCCGAATTGCCGTAACCTTGCCCCGGCTCGCCGATCTCGAGTGCGATGGTGGGAACAGCCCGTGCGGCTGTTTCCGCGGAGGCCTTACCGATGCACGGACTGCCATCGCCGATTCTGGTTGGGACCGTGGCGAGAGCGACGAACGCGGACCCGAGGGGCCGAGAAGGTTGGATGAAACGTGGACGACGGCTCGTTGAAGCCGCCGCGTGACTTACAGGCAACGCGAACGCGACGAACTCCGCCGCGTGCTGTTGACGCGCGCACGCGGACGTGGCGATGCGCCGGCCATCTTGAGCCGGTCGGTCAGGGGAGCTTCGCGAGGATGGCGTTGGCGAGGGCGACGACGTCGGGCTTGATGGCCTCGGCGGTGCGTCCTGACGGCACACTCACCTGGAGATCGAGGGAATGCTTGCCCGTCCAGACCATCAGCTCCGCATAACGGTCCCGGTTGCTGCGGAAGTACCCGCCCTCACCAGCTCCTGAGATTGGCTGGAGGTCCTTGGCGGACACTGTCCGTTTCCCACCACGCCCCGGAAACAACTGCAGCCGGACGGCGCCGTACTGGCATGCAGTGCCCGACGTCCCGAGTGCCTCCTCTTGCGGCGGGATCAGGTCCAGTACTTTCTTGTTCTCCGTGAATGGGGCGACAAGGTCCCTGGTCAGCACTGCGCAAGCACGGACAGTCGGCTGACCGGCTGCAGGACCGCCCGAGCGGGTCTGGGAAGCGGCTGTCTCAGACGTGATGCAACTGATGGCCACGAACAGCGTGACAACGTGACGCATTGGTCCTCCCGTCGGCTCCCGAGCCATATGCCTCTGTGCTCTGGCCAGTCCCGTGCCGGATTATAGACGCACGAACCGAATTCAGACCCCAGGTCCACCAAGGTCTCGGGCAGGTCCTTTGCGCCGGCATCGAGCATCGTCGAAATACCGAGCCCGTACTCCATGAAGCTGACCAGCCAGACGTGGGCACGCGTCCGATCATTACGACTCTTCTGACTCGCAACCTTGCCTCGTGATTCTCGACGTTCGGATGCCGCGCATGACGGGCACCAAGATGTCGAGGAGATGAAGCGAGACCCAAGGCTGTCGATGTTGCCTGTGCTGATGTCGACATCAGCGCCCGAGCGTGTGCCGCAAGGGGTCGCAGTCCTGCCGAAACCGCTCGACGTCGGCGGCTACTTCGTCGCGTCTTTTGCCGCGTCCTTCGTCTCGTCGATGGCCTTGTCGATCTTCTCTCCGGCCTTCTCGGCCGGGCCTTTTTCAGGACACGCACTGGTCGCGAGGGCAACCGCTGATAGAGCAAAGACGATGACGATGTTGCGCCAGATCTTCATGCCGCTCATTATGTCGGACTTCGCCGACAACCCACTGGGCGGGTCAGACGCAGCGTCCGGCAAATGTTCCCGAAATGAAGTCGCCCTACAAGGAGCGCTATGAAGTGCTCCTGAAACAGGTCGCGGCCGGGACGCCGCTGCCGGATCCTGGGGCGCTATGTCTCCCGCAGGGCATGCCCGGAATGATGGGGGCGATCTACGGGCTTGAGATCTTGCAGACGCCGAAGATCATCGCCATCAGCAGCGAATTCAAGTCGGGGACGCGGCGCATCTGGATGGACGAAAAAACGCACCCGCCGGCCGACGAGCTGGACGAGACCTTTGTGGGCCACTCGATTGGCCGATGGGAGGGCGACGTGCTCGTGGTCGATACGGTAGGGATCCGTACTGACGTGGCGTTCGGCGGCCGGCCGCCGTTGCCGCACAGCAGCAAGTTGCGGCTCATCGAACGGTTTCACCAGACCGCGCCGGGGATGTTGGCCTATGAGATCACCTACGACGACCCCGAAGCCTACGTCGCCCCGTGGACTGACAAGCGCACCTATCGGTACCGCGCGGATCTCAAGCTCCAAGAGTTCGTCTGTGAGGAAAACAACCGCAATGTCGATCCGACCAGCGGTGTGACAACGTTCAAGTAGGGACCCGCCGGCGTCGCGCCTGCGGCGCTCCCGAGTCAAAGAGAGACTTCTGGCCACGCGACCTGAATCTCAATCGCTTCGATCGCGTCCCCGAAAAAGTTCCTTTCGCACGGCCGTGCTTGAAGATCCGGGCGCGGCTCGCTAGCCTGCGGATGAACGAACACGACGTAACACAAGGAGGCTATCGTGGCGACAACGCAAGAAGCTGTGCAGGTCAGCGCCATCGTTCCCACTTTGACTGTCGACGATTTACAAAAGAGCATCACCTTTTACGAGGCGCTCGGCTTCGCGATCGACGAGCGCTGGGAAGAGAAAGGGACGCTGCTCGGCGTGATGCTGCGAGCGGGCAGGACCCAGATCGGCTTGAACCAGGACGATTGGAAGAAGGGGCGCGACCGCAAGAAGGGAACCGGCGTGCGCTTGTCCATCTCGACGACGCCGGGTCAGGTCGACGAGATCGCCAAGCGGGCCAGGAACGCTGGCATCACGCTCACGTCGGACCCTCACGACACGGAGTGGAAGAGCCGCGCGTTCGAGGTCAGCGATCCAAGCGGTTTCCTGCTGACGATCTTCTCGGAGACATCGGCGTAGGCCGAACGCGGGCAGAGACACCGCCGACGTAGGGCTCCCTGAGAAGGAGTGGCGGCTACTTCCGGTGCTCCAGGAGGTAGGCAATCCAGATCGGCGCGAAGGGTGACGTGCACCCCTTCGGCACGGGGTAGTCCTTAAGAGGTTCTAACAAAACCGCCGTCGAGATCCAGATCTGGAAGAAACCACTCCTTTTCGCAAAGAGTGCTTTCTCTTAACGTTTCGTGCCGCCAAACTTGCGCCATTGGCCAGGAGCGTCATTTCACGAGGTCCATCAGGATCAGGTCGCCGATTCGTCGGTTGCGGCCGATGATGAGGGACTTACCATCGGGCGACCACGCCAATCCGCGGATCCGTGTGTCGGTCGGAAACTCGGTGACCTTGCGGATCGCTGCGGCGCTGCCCGGCTCGACAACCCACGCCACACTCCGCGCGCTGCCCGCGTTGCCGCCAACCGCCAGTAAGCGACCGCTTGGTTCCCATGCAAGCAGACTTGTTCCGATGTTCGGAGGGTGAGACACCGGAATCTGCAGCGCATTCCCGGCACCATCGACGAACTGTACACCGCGTCGTGGTCGGCCCGTTCACAGCCGGCCGAGTTTCGATATATGCGATGATGTCGCTCGTTGGCGACCACACGGGTCCTGACGCCGGCCCCGGCGTCGGCGGTGGCGTCACTCTCCCGGAGCCGGCGGTAACTACGGACAATCGCGGGGCCTCGTCGCCAGGCTCTGCGTAGACGATCCGCTGGCCATCGCGCGACCAGCTGATGGTATCGAGAACCGCGGCCTTGGCCACGAGTCTTAGCGAGCCCCCGTCGGCATTGATCAGCCATATCCCGCGATCGCCTCCCCTGTCGGACACGAACGCGATCTGTCCGCCGTCGGGCGAGAAGACGGGCCAGTCGTCGATTGCGTCTCCTGAGGTCAACGGGCGCGGCTCTGTGCCGTCCACGCGAGCGATCCACAGATTCCGATTGCCTGATCTCGTCGAACTGAACACCAGCCGCCTGCCGTCGGACGACACCGCTGGAGCGACATCGCCCGTATCGCCAGTAAGCGTGAGCGCTCGATCGACGGCGAACTCGCTGGGACCGGCCGGAATGCTGATGAGAGCCTGCCGGCTGTCAATAAGAGTGGCGACGAGCCGCGTGCCGTCCGCGGACAGATTCGGTTCCGCGTATTCGCCGACACCGATCGTCAGCTTGCGTGCCGCGTCAGCAGCTGCTCCCAGCGGCTTCCACCACAGACCCAGGTCGACGCTCTCGGTCAGCATAGATGAGACCATCGCCATCCGCGGTCAGGGCGGGAAACATAGCGAGACGGACGGTCTCGACTACCGGTTCAATCGGACCACCAGTCGCCGCCACGCGGTAAATCGACGATGGTTCAACGTTGGTCCCGGTTGGGGAGTAGTTGAAATAAAGGTGCCTGCTGTCACGCGACCACGCGGCCCAGTGCTTGTGCATGCCGCCGCGCTTTGGCGCCAACTCGCGCGGGTTGGCGCCGTCCGCGTTCGCCGCCCAAATGGCGTCACCACCACTGCCCCCCTGCACGATGAACGCTATGCGTCGGCCGTCGGGCGACCACCGCGCCGCGCGCCCGACGTCGAGGAGTTTTCGAGGCACGCCGCCCAGCGGAGCGGGCAGCACCCACGTGCCGATGGCAGCCCTAGCGCCGCCGCGAGGAGCGGCGGCGAACGCGATGAGGGATCCGTCAGGCGAGATCGCGAGTCCGCCGCTGTCTATTTGGGAAGCAACATCGAGGTTCGTTGACGCGGTCAGATTGACTGGATCGCCGCCGGTCACGAATTTGACCCAGACGTCGACAGCGCCTCGAGCGTCGGACCGGTCCCACGACCCACTTGCCATCGGGCGAGATCGCCGGTGAGAAATGATTGGCGGGACCGTTCGTCAGGCGAATCAGTCGCGACACAGACGGTCCGGACGGCGCGAGAGTTCGAAGCCAGGCCCCGGCGATGCCGATGGTGGCAAACAGGAAGAGGGCGGCAGCGATCCAGCCCGCGCGCGCCACGCCTGCTTTCGATGCCGGCGGCTGACTGGCGGGAACCGGCGGCCCTTCGTCGAGCATCGCTCTCGCGTCGCCGATGTCGCGCAGGCGGCGCTTCGGTATTTTTCCAGGCAGCGCTCGACAAGGTGCCGCACGTGAGCCGGCGGTGAGCTCGGCACGTCGGTCCAATCAGGTTGACGTTCAAGGATCGCCACAATCGTGTCCGAGGTGGTGTCGCCGTTGAACGCGCGATGATTGGTCAGCATCTGGTCCAGCACGCATCCGAAGGCCCAGATATCGGTTCGCTTGTCGATGGTTTTGCCGCGCGCCTGTTCGGGCGACATGTACGGCGCGGTGCCGAGCATCATCCCGCTCACCGTCGGCGCCAGCATCGTGGGCGGATGCCAATCCGACCGTGCACCGGCGCCGCTCGCGTCTTTTGCCAGCCCGAAATCCAGGACCTTCACCGCGCCTTCCGCCGTCAGCGCAATATTCGCTGGCTTCAAGTCGCGATGGACGATCCCCTTCTCGTGGGCCGCATCCAGCGCGTCGGCGATCTGGCCAGCGATGTCCACTGCGGCCGAGGCCGGTAGCGGTCCGCGACGAATCCGATCGGCGAGCGTCTCGCCGTCGACGAGTTCCAGCACCAGCGCGCGGACGCCAGCCGATTCCTCGACACCGTAGATCTGCGCAATGTGCGGATGATTCAGGGACGCAAGGACTCGCGCCTCGCGTTCGAAGCGTGCGAGGCGCTCCGGATCCACCGTGAAGGCTTCCGGCAGGAGCTTGATGGCGACATCACGCCCGAGTCGCGTGTCGCGCGCGCGATACACTTCGCCCATCCCGCCGACACCGAGCGGGCTGACGATTTCGTAAGGGCCGAGGCGATCGCCGGAAGCAAGAGACAAGGGAGGTCCAGATGTACTGCTGGCGCTCATTGTAGTGGCCTCGGGCGGCTCAGCCAGCAGCGGGATAGTGATCGGACGGCTATCCGGTCACCCAGCGCCTTCGTAGAGCTTCCACCAGAATCAGGGCGCATCCGAGAGAGGAACGCCTGGTGGATGTCGGCCCGCTTGTCATAGCGAACGCGCAGGCGGCGAAACTGGTTCAGCCACGCGAACGTGCGCTCCACGACCCAGCGCCACCGGCCCAGGCCACTCCCGTGCGTGGTGCGGCGCGTGGCCAGCCAGGGCGCGATATGCCGCGCCCGCAGCCCGCGCCCGATCGCGCCACGGCATCGTAGCCGCAATCCCCAGGGTCCGCAGTCCGGATGCCGCCCGCGGCCGCCCTCTTTGCCTGGAGTGGGGGAATCGCATCGACCAGCGCCAGCGCTTCTTGCGAGTCGTTCCGATTGGCTCCCGTCAACGGAACCGCGAGCGGCACGCCGCGCCCGTCGCAAATCAGATGACGCTTGCTCCCGCGCTTGGCGCGGTCCGTGGGATTGGGCCCGATTGGTCGCCCGGACACTGCGCGGACGGAGCAGCTATCGAAAACAGCCAGCGACCAATCAATCTGCTCGTGACGCGCGAGCCAATCGAGCAGCGCGAAGTGCATCAAATCCCAAGTGCCGGCCTCTTGCCAATCGCGCAACCGCCGCCAGCACGTCATCCGGGATCCGCACCCGAGTTCCTGCGGCAGCATCTGCCAGGGAATGCCACTGCGAAGGACAAAGACAATGCCGGTGAGACACGCTGGATCAGGTACGCGTGGCCTTCCGCCCTTTGCAGCGCGGTGGAATCGGCAGGAACGGTTCGATGAAAATCCGCCAACGGATCCGGAAGCAGCGCGGTGGCCATACCTGTTCAACGTTACCGCGCCGCCACGGCTCTTATAGGAAAGGGAGCAATCGAGGTTTTGATATGCGCTCTAAGCACTTCCCGTTTGTTGCCGATTGCAATCGCGCGCTTGCGCAGCTGTGGGTAATCGACCGCGATCTTGACCATGCAATAGTTCATCGGTTCCTGCGTTCGGAACGGTGCGGCCTTCATCCTCTTCTCGATGGTGTCGAGCAACGCCTCCGGGTCGTTTTCCTCGAGCTGCCCGGCCATCAGCGTCCAACCGGCCCGGCCTATGTACTCATCCTTCGAGGCTACCCACTTCCTGCAAAGCTCGCTCTTGAATGGCAGCGCCTTGATCACGTTCTTCACGAACCAGTCGGTCGTTGTGTAGTAGCTCAAATCCTTCGCCAGCTTCTCGACTTCCGGCTGCGTCGGCGGCGTCGGATCCATGATCAGGGTTGCCAGATTCATCGCGTCGATGTTTCCGGATGTCCGAAAGCTCCAGCGCCAGTGTGTGGTCGCGTTTGATTTTTCCGGCAAGGCCGCGAAGCTTGCCGAGATTCACGCCGAACTGATTGTCGCCCGCGCCATGCTTCGTGTTCACGGCGCGCATCTTCGGATGCTCCCACGCCTTGAGTTGTTTCATCACGCTTTGGAGATCAACGCGCGTACCCCCTGCGGTTCGTGGGCACGTTAGCATGGGTTCCAGAACTGGTGCAGCCGCGCGACGGCCTGAAAGACGAAGTGTGGAGGTCGCGGATACGCCGTATTAGCGGCGTCTCGCCCACGCGGCATGAGTCTGTTGTCCGGAGGGACGATGTCATCAATGCGGGTGACGGGAGCCTGGACGGTCGATACGACGTCATCGCGTAAAGCGAAGCACTCCTCGCGCGGACGACAAGACAAGCGTGTTGCCCGACAACGTGACAACGCTCTCCCCGCTCAGCAACTTGATGTAAGTGCTCTCGAACTCCATAGTCCATCTCATCGCTGCCATTCCGGGGCGTAGTGGCGCCGCCGCATCCGCCGTTCAACGGTGAGGCTGACCAGGAACAGCGCGATCACTTCGAGCAGTCCGATGGCGGCGTAGATCGCGTAACGGGAGAATGCGCTCGGTTGCGGCCAGCACGTCAACCCGGCGTCGAGACATTGCCGCGTCAGGGCGGGATGCCAGCGCCACGGACTCTCTCAAAATGAACCCGAGTGCGGATCCGAAAATCACTACGGTGCCGGCGAGGTTGCCGAGAATCGGCTCGTTCCTGCGCCAGAGGAGGGTGGCCACTCCCGCGGCGAGGGGAAGCGGCGCTGTGCACATCAGCGCGATCCAGGGCCAGCTCAGTCCATCCACCATGTCGTTGGGATGCCGCCTGTCGGGCAGGTGCGGCCCGCCCAGGCACGGACGCGTCCAAGTATACTCAGCCCCATGAGCGGTCACGGTACATCGGCATGCGTAGGACGACCATGAAGCGCGCGGTCATCGCACTGCTGATCATGGCCAGCGCCGGCGCCGGCGCGTGGTTCTACTACGTGAGGCGGGCCGGACCCGAGATCGGCGCGCTCACGTCGTCAATCACGCGCGGAGACATCGTGGATGCGGTGAGCACGACCGGTACCCTGCAGGCTGTCACGACGGTGCAGATCGGCAGTCAGGTGTCGGGGAACATCTCGTACCTGGGCGCTGACTTCAACTCGATCGTGAAGCAGGGGCAGATCATCGCGAGGCTCGATCCATCCCTCCTCCAGGCACAGCTCGAGCAGTCCAGAGCCAACGTGCTCAGGTCGCAAGCCGACGTCGCCCAGTCAGAGGCCAACCTGGGGCGCGCTCGTGTCGTGCTGCTCGACGCCCAGCAAAAGTACGCGCGGGCCAGGCAGCTCGAGGCGAAGGGCCTCGCGCCGCAGGCCGATTTGGATGCGGCGAAGATCGCGGTGGACTCGGCGCAATCGTCGTTGCAGTCGGCCGAGGCCGCGCTGAATTCTTCAAAGGCAACCGTCGGCCAGTCACAAGCCAACTTCAACCAGGCGCAGGTCAACCTCGATCACACCATCATCACCTCGCCTGTCGATGGCATCGTCACGCAGCGAAGCGTGGATGTCGGGCAAACGGTGGCGGCGAGCATGCAGGCGCCCACCTTGTTCATCATCGCCGTCGACCTCACCAAGTTGCAGGTCAGCGCAAACATCGACGAGGCCGATATCGGTCGTATTCGTCCGGGGCAGCGCGCCACGTTCCGCGTCGACGCCTACCCCGAGGACACCTTCGAAGGGACGGTTGCGCAGGTCCGATTGCAGCCCGTTGTCGTTCAGAACGTGACGACCTACGCCACCATCATCAATGCCCCCAACTCCGACCTGAAACTCAGGCCCGGTATGACGGCGACCCTGCGCGTCGAGGTATCCCAGAAGACCGACGTCCTTCGTGTGCCCTCCGCGGCCCTCCGCTTCCGGCCGTCGGCGGACGTGTTCGCCGCACTCAATCAGCCAGTACCGCCTGAAGCGCTCGGCGGCGGGCGCGGCGGCCGCGGAGGAGCTCGCGGCGGTGGGCGTGGCGAGCCGAACGCTCAGGGCGCGGGCGGCCGGACCGGGCGCACAGAAGCCAACGCGCCACCGGCGAGGCCGCCGAACAGTCCTCCTTCCGGCTCAGCGCAGGGTGCCGGCGGCGGCGACGGGCAAACGAGTGGCGTGCGCCGAGGCCGGCGGGGTGGCGGCGGCGGATTTGGTGGCGAGGGTGGCGGATTCCGTGGCGGAGGTGGCCGGCGCAGCGGACGAGGACGCGAGGGGGCCCCGGCGGCGCCACAGCCGAGGGCCGCGACGCCGAGTGCCGACACGATCGACGCGCTCTTTGCACCGCTGCCCCCGGTCGAATCTCGAGGTCGCGTCTGGACGTTCGCCGATAAACAGCTCAAGCCCGTAGATGTCCGTCTTGGCATCACCGACGGTACGTTTACCGAGCTGCTGGACAGCGAGTCGCTGAGCGCCGACGCGCAAGTGGTCACGGGCATGACCGGTCTCGAGACCCGGTCACAGGCCGCTCCGGCGGCAGCGGGCAATCCGTTCCAACAGGGCGGGCGCGGCGGGCGCGGTGGGCGAGGCGGCCCGGGCTTCTAGCCGACGATGTCCACCGTCATTTCGGTCAAGAACCTCGTCAAGACCTACGTCGTTGGCGAGGTCAACGTCAGGGCGCTTCGCGGCGTGAACCTGGAGGTCCAGACGGGCGAGTTCCTTGCGGTCACCGGACCATCGGGCTCCGGCAAGTCGACGTTCATGCACATCATCGGGTGTCTGGACCGGCCGACGTCAGGTCAGTATTTTCTCGACGGGGCAGACGTCTCGCGCATGTCGAAGGATGCGCTGGCCGAGGTCCGCAACACGAAGATTGGTTTCGTGTTCCAGGGATTCAACCTGCTGTCCCGCACGACGGCGCTCGACAACGTCGAGTTACCGCTCCTCTATCGCGGCGGATTGAAAACGGCCGAGCGTCACCGACGTGCGCTCAAAGCTCTCGAGGCGGTCGGTCTGCAGGATCGCGCCGATCACCATCCCAACCAGTTGTCCGGCGGGCAGCAGCAGCGCGTGGCCATTGCCCGGGCGCTCATCAACGAGCCGTCGATTCTCCTGGCGGATGAACCCACCGGGAACCTCGACACAAAAACCAGCATTGAAGTGATGGGCATCTTCCAGCAATTGAACCTGGAGCGGAACATCACGGTGGTGCTCATCACACACGAACACGATATCGCCGAGTACCGGGACACGCACGGCGTCGTTTCGCGACGGCGTGGTCGTGACGGATCGTCCGGTGGCGCGGCGGCGGCTCGCCCAGGACGAGTTGCTGGCTCTGCCCGCCGAATCGCTGACGTAAGGAGCGACATGTCGATCCTGATGATCTTTCGAATCGCGCTCAAGGCTCTTGGCCGAAACAAGATGCGTACGGCCCTGACGATGCTGGGCATGATCATCGGCGTGAGCGCCGTCATCACCATGGTGGCACTCGGCGCCGGCGCGCAGAGCTCGATCGACGCTCAAATCCAGTCCGCAGGCACCAACATGATCATGGTGTCGGCCGGTGACTTCAGACAGGGTGGCGTACGTCAGGGCCAGGGCAACGCCAGCACGCTCGTCCCCGAGGACGCCCAGGCGATCGCGGAGGTGGACGGTGTGCGGTACGTGGCAGCCGCGTCGAACGCGCGCGGTCAGATCGTCGCCGGCAACCAGAACTGGAACGCGCAG
Organism: uncultured Acidobacteriota bacterium; assembly: GCA_963728305.1. Classification (GTDB taxonomy): domain Bacteria; phylum Acidobacteriota; class Vicinamibacteria; order Vicinamibacterales; family UBA2999; genus Gp6-AA40. The sequence continues at coordinate 5,527 of CAVSKE010000043.1, read as the reverse complement.
ATCCAGGGCACGGACGTCGACTTTCCGCTCATCCGCTCGTGGCAGACATCGGAGGGCGCCTTCTTCACGACGCAGGACGTTGCCACGGCGGCCAAAGTGGCCGTGCTCGGTAGCACCGTCCGCGATCAACTATTCGGGCTCGGCTACGACCCGGTCGGGGAGATCATTCGTATCTCATCGGGCGGCGCCGGTGGCAACGTCCAGAACCAGCCATTCACCGTCGTCGGCGTGATGGCCGTCAAAGGCCAGTCGGGTACCGGTCAGGATCAGGACGACGTCATCTACGTGCCGTACACGACTGTGATGAAGAAGCTCAGGGGCACCACCAGCCTCCAGCAGATCACGGTCTCTGCGACATCGGCGGCCGAGACGACTCAGGTCGCTGACGCCATCACGGAGGTGCTGCGTGCGCGACACAAGGTCCAACCCGGTGACCAGGACGACTTCATGGTTCGCACGATGGACGAAATCGCCAGCGTGCGGAGGGAAACTACCCAGACGATGACCGCGCTCCTGGCGGGCATCGCCGGCGTGTCGCTGCTCGTCGGAGGCATCGGGATCATGAACATCATGCTGGTCTCGGTCACCGAGCGCACTCGCGAGATCGGGTTGCGCATGGCTATCGGAGCGAAGGGCCGCGACGTGCTCCTGCAATTCCTCGTGGAGGCCCTCGTGCTCAGCGCCTTCGGGGGTTCGATTGGCATCGCGCTCGGCTTTGCGCTGTCGCGCGGGCTGACGTTCTGGATGGAGTGGCCGACAAGCGTTCCGCTGAACTCCGTCGCCGTGGCATTCGGCTTCGCCGCCGCGACCGGCGTGTTCTTCGGATTCTACCCGGCTCGAAAGGCAGCGGCACTCGATCCCATCGAAGCGCTCCGATTCGAATGACGCGTGCTATCGCAGCAGGGATTGCAGATAGCGGCTCGAGGCGAAGACAGGCAGCACCATCGCGGACATGATCACGAGCAGGGCGACCGCCCCCATCACAAGCTGAGTGGTCGCGCCCTTCCTCCCGCGCTGGTAGACCCGGGTGATCATCGGGCCCAGAAAAAAGACGATCGTCAGTAATATCAGCGAGGTGCCGAGGCGGCCGCCACCGAGCGCCGTGGGATTCCTGGGACCGCTCCTCATCGCTAACTGAACGACATCTGCGGTGACCACCGCCGCCATGGCGATGCATGAGAAATGAAGCGCGACTACCATGTGCTGCGCGAGGTACGGGTAATCCCGCCGGAAGAACAGCCACAGCCATACGCCGGTGAGCAGGGTTCCCACGATAAAGGTGATCTTGTACACGATCGCGAGCCGCTGATCGTTCCGCGCGACCACCGTTTCGAACGGCACTCCTTCCTCCTGCGCCTGCGCGCGCATGCTCGACGTGACGCGGACTCCCAGACGACTGTCGAACGCCGTCGTCATCGTCGAGGCGCGCACGAGGAAGAAGACCGCGCTGAACGCGAGGAAGAGGCGCAGCGGGTGGATGTGGCGGGCGCGGCGTCCCTCGAAGAAATCCAGCGTCAGCCGCCACGGCCGGGTGAAGAGCAGCTTCCCCGTGGTCAGGAGCCGCCCGTCCAGGTTGAGCAGCTCCTCGACGACGTACCTGCCGGCGTGCCGCAGGCTCAAGTCGGCATCGACCGGCCGCTTTTGGCCGCAATGACAGCAGAACGGGCCCGGCGTCGTCGTTTCGCAGTTCGGGCAGACGAACAGGTCAGCGGTCACCCGCGGATCTTCGGTCGAAGCCGCCGGCGCCGTCGATTGAGCCACCGGTGCGGATTATATGTGGCGTCGTCAGTGGCGTCGTCACCGGTCGGCCGGCGTCCGAGAAGGACGTCGGCCCCCGAGCTCCTCGTCGGCGCGGCGCGCGCGCGTCGTTTCTATTCCGGACCGGCGCCTGCTCCCCTCTGGCCGCCGCGGCCGCCACGACCACCGGGAGGCTGCGGCAGCGGCAGCGCGAACGCCACGAGCTGCGCGCCGGAGTTCGCTGTACCGCGGACGCCCATCACGACGAATTGCCGGCCGTTGTGCGAGTAGGTCATCGGCAAACTCACCTGCGGTCCCGGCAATGGTGTCTGCCAGATCTCTGCGCCGGTCGCCTTGTCGTAGGCGTGGAACACCGCCTGCCCCCCGGGTCCTTCACCCGCGATCAAGAGCGTCTTGGTCACGAGGAGGCCGGCTTGCGAGGGGCTGCCCGTCTTCGGGACGTTGAGTCCCTTCAACCGCTCGTGGTTCTTGATCTCCGGCGGCGTGTCGCCGTTGGGAATCATCCACGCGATGTCACCCGTGTTCATGTTGTACGCGGTGATGCGTCCGTATGGCGGCTTCATCAGGCGCAGACCGCCAAGCTGCGGCGCGCCGCCGCTCATCGTGTAGTCGGAGTCGAGCTTCGTCTGCGCCGGATCGTTCTTGTTCAAACCGATGACGGCAGGATTCGTGACCGACGGAACGTAGACGAAGCCGGTCTCCGGATCGGCGGCGCCCGAGTGCCAGTTCGCGCCGCCGCCGAATCCGGGAACCACAATGGTGCCGCGGTTCGTCGGCGTGACGAGTGTCGGCGGTGTGTAGAGCGGACCGATGCGATAGCTGGCGATCGCCTTGATGGCTTCGGCGCGCAGCTCCGGCGTGAAGTCGATCAGATCGTCGTGCGAGATCCCCTGCACGTCGAAGGCGGGCGGCTTTGTCGGGAACGGCTGCGTCTTCGCGGTCTTCTCTCCCGGTACGTCCGACTGCGGCACCGGGCGCTCCTCCATCGGCCACACCGGACGGCCGTTGCGGCGATCGAACACGTATGCGAAGCCCTGCTTCGTCAGCTGCACGATGATCGGGATCCGCTGGCCGTCCACGGTGACATCCAGCAGGATCGGATGCGCCGGCATGTCGTAGTCCCAGATGTCGTGGTGAATCAGTTGCTGGTGCCACACCTTCTTCCCGGTACGCGCTTCCACCGCCACGAGCGTGTTGCCATAGAGGTTGTCGCCGGGGCGATGACCGCCGTAGACATCGTTGGTCGGCGTCTCGATCGGCAGGTAGACCAGACCGAGCTGCGAGTCGGCCGAGAACGGTCCCCACAGACCAGCGTTCCCGGTGTAGTCGGCCGACCCGTTCTCCCAGGTCTCGTAGCCGGGCTCACCCTTCCGCGGCACCGTGTGGAACGCCCAGCGCTTTCTTGCCGGTGCGGACGTCGAAGGCCATCACGTCGGCCTTCGGGTTCGCCTTGTTCACACGGGTTCCAACCAGCATCGCCGGACCGACCACCACGGTGTCGCCGACGATCACCGGCGGTGAGCTGTTGCCCAGATGGCCGGTCAGATCCGCGAACCGCTTGTCCTCGACTTCCTTGAACAGATCGACGATGCCGTCCTCGCCGAAGCCCGGGCTCGGCTGGCCGGTCTTCGCGTCGAGCGACACCAGCTGGTACCCCGGCGTGACGACGATGATGCGGCCTTGTTTGCCGTCGCTCCAGTAGGCGACCGCGCGATGAATCTTGCGCGGCGAGCGGTCAAAGCGGGCGCCTTCGTCGGGCCGCCACGTCCACAGCGTTTCGCCGTTGGTCGCGTTCGCAGCGACGACGGTCCGCCGCTGCCCGGCGGTGAAATACAGCACGCCGTCCACCATGATCGGCGTCGCCTGAGTCGTCACGGTCTCGGCGGGCGAACCGAAGTTGTCGAATTTCCACGTCCACGCGATCTGCAGGTTCTGGACGTTGTCGCGCGTAATCTGGTCGAGTGCGGAGTACCTGGTACTCCTCTCGTTGTTGCCGTAGCTGCGCCATTCTCCAGCGGGCGGGGCGGCGCTCTGACCATCGCCGGAATGCGGCCATACGAGCGCTGCTACGAATAGCCCGAGAAGCACGTGCCAGGGACGCGGTCGCATCGATGAATCCTCCCGAACGAAGAACGACGAACGAACAAGAACGAAGATGTTACAGCCGATCCTGAATCACGAAAGGTTCAGGAGGTCGCTGCAACGTCAATTGACGGGAACTTGAGTTGCCGGTAGGCTCCCGCCGAATGTCGATTCACTTCACACGGCGCGAAGCGCTGGCGATGATCGCGGCGGCTACGGCCGCCGCGGCCGCGCCGGCTGCGCTTGCCGCGCAGACGTCGCAGTTGCCACTCAGGACCTCGGGTCTGGAGCACGTGGGCTTCACCGTGCCCGACCCGCAGAAGTCTGCGGCTTTCTACGGCCGGATCTTCGATCCGCAGATCTTCCAGGAAATGATGCCGCCGCTGCGCTACTACTGTCGGCTGGGCATCGGCTACGTGGCCTTTGGCCCCAATCCCAATGCCAATCCCACTGCGGCAGCGCGGATCGATCACTTCTGCGCGACGGTCGAGGACTATCGCCTCGACGAGATGAAAGCGGAGCTCAAAACCCATGGCCTCAATCTGACGGGCTCACCCGGCTTCAACGCGGTGACCGATCCCGACGGCATTCGCATGCAGTTCATGGCTACACCCGGCGGGCTGCTGCAGACGATCATCCCTTCGACGCGCGTGACGCAGGACGATGCGATCTGCGAAGCGGTCGGCTTGGATCACGTCGTGCTGCAGGTACCGGATCTCGAGAAGTCGGCCGTCTACTACCGCAAGTTTTTCGGCATGGAGACCTCCCGGGACCGGACGCCCGATCGCATCTGGTTCACTGCCGCGCGCACACGCCTGGGGCTGGAGAAGATGGGCGAGGGTCAGACGCCGCACGTCGATCGCTTCGGCATCCGTGTGGCGGCCTTCGACCGCCAGGCCGTCACCCGCAAACTCGGCGCGATCGGTGTCACCATGCTGCCGTCCATCGATGGGAAAGTCCTGCGTTTCCGCGACGCCGACGGGTTCTCGGTCGAGCTCCGAAGCGTCTAGGATTTTCGAAGAACGACGCGCTATCATGCGGCGTCATGGCGCGAAAGCGTCTCCTCGCCGGCATCGCGTTCGCGGGATTGGGTTGGGCCCTGCTCGTCGCCCACTCGCAGGGTTTCTCGCAGAGCACGCCAAACGCTCGCGCCCAGACGCCGGCTGCCACGACAGAGAACCCGCCCGACGCCCGCGCCGAAACGCAGGCGGCCATTGCGAAGTACTGCACCACCTGTCACAGCGAGCGATTGAAGACCGCGGGCCTCGTGCTCGATCCGACGGGCGTCGCCCGTCCCGGCGATCAGTCCGAGACCTGGGAGAAGGTTCTGCGACAATTGCGCGCGGGAACGATGCCGCCTCCGGGCGCCGCTCGTCCGCCGCAGGCGCTCTACGCGCGCGCGGCCGGCTACCTGGCGCGCGAGCTCGAGACCAGTGCCGTGGCTCGCCCAAATCCTGGCTCACTGCCGCTGGCCCACCGCCTGACGCGGACCGAGTACGCCAACGTGATCCGCGATCTGCTTGCGTTGCCGGATCTGCCAAAGGAGTTCGACTACACCACGCTGCTGCCATCCGACAACGCGAGCAGCGGCTTCGACAATCTGGCTGACACGCTGTTCGTCTCGCCGGCAGCGATGGAGCGTTATCTCGCAGCGGCGCTCAAGATCAGCCGCGTCGCCGTGGGCGAT
>CAVSKE010000042.1:0-47524 GCA_963728305.1 uncultured Acidobacteriota bacterium | reverse complement strand
CCACGGATGGCAAAGCCCGCCAATGGGGCTTCCCCAGTTCGTCCGCTCTCGTAGGTGTACCGGTAGGAGCCATAACCGACGATGCTGGGCCCCCACATTCTTGGTGAGTGCCGGGTGACCTTCTTGAACAGAACCATCAGCTCCCGGCAGTCGGTGCATTGCTGCGCATTGGCTCTCGAGGCGATGTAGTCATCGACGCTGGCGTCGGTGGCTTTGGTCTTGTTTTCGGCCATATAGATAGTCTTTGCGAACTCTTTGCATCGTTTACAAAGAGTTTGCGGCGGATTGACAACATTCCGAAAGGCAAACCGTCTAATGAGGGTATGCGAATGAAGATGATTGCTGCCGCCGCCCTCCTGACCTCGCTCTCTGTGCTCCAGGTTCCCGCTTTCGCGCAAAACGAAGGTCGCGCCCAGCTTCGGCTGACCGTCGTTGACGAGACCAACGCCCCGCTGCCGAACGCGATCGTGACTGTCTACACGATGTACGGCCCCCGCACGGTCAATACAGACCAGAAGGGTGTCGTAGTGGTCGCCGATCTGCCTTTGGCGACAACGCAGTGGTGGGTGCGGACGCCGGGATATCGCTCCAGCGCCGAGGCGATGAGACTGAAGCCGGGTGAAAACAAGCAGTCTGTGACGCTTCACACCGAGACAGGTTCGCAGAGCGGCTCGTAATACCCGCGGCACTGATCGAACGAAGCCGGAGACCTGGGTCAGAGCTAGCGCGATGACCCAGGGACTGAAACCGATTTCGAAAGGTCATCGGCAACCTGCCATCACGCCATCGTCAGCGTCACGCCAGCGGCCACCGGTTCGACGTTCACGCTCGTGAACGTCGGCACGAGACACCAGATCCTGTCGTTTCACTCGTCCCACGTGTCACTCCAGAAAATGGTCCAGCTGTGCGCGAACTCCCGCGTTAACAACGGGGCGGGCGATCGGCCACGATCGCCCCACAACTGCACGACCATCTTTGTTGTGGCCGGGCAAAAAGTGCCGTTTTGGTCCGCGGACATCCTCAGGCCGGCCGTCGTGAATCTGGTGATGGTGTTGGCGTGAAGCGGGTCAATCGAGTTGGAGTCCCGCACCGCCAGGGTGCCTCCGCACCGCTGCGAACCGTTATAGAAAGACGCGGTGATCCACGGTTCCGCCACGTCCTGGTCGAGTTGCACATCGACGACAAGCATCGTGTTGCACCAATTGCCGGCACGGTAACAAACGATCGCATAGCCAGGCCCCGCGAAAGGGGTCATCTGAAGGACGGTAATCTGTCCGGGTTCGGCTGGTGTCGGCATTGCGGCTGGCGCGGTCTGAAGCGGTGCGGAGATCGATCGTTGGTCGCAGCCGGCAAGGGTAAGCAGCGCCACTGCACAAAACGCGCAGAACCGCAGAGATATCCTCATACTGCCTCCTTAGCCAGGAAGGCCGAACTTTCTGCGGAGCGCGCTAGCACCCTGGTGTTGACGCAACAACACCAGCTCAGGACGAGTGAGAAACGTGAGGGCGCGCACCGGATTGAGGTCCGCGAGCCTCTGGATCGCTGAGAACGCGCGGTTCGCATCGCCGAGGCATCCGTAAATCAGTGCCTGCATGTGCGGCAACCCGGGATTCTGCGCGGCCATGGCCTCGGCATCATCCGGCCGGCCGGCAAGCGCCCATGCACATCCAAGGTAACCGTAGGTATGGCGGTCCGAGCGCCCGCGCAGGAACTTTTCCATCATCGCGATGGCTTCATTGACATCGCCTCGGTGCATCAGTGCCTGGTCGCACCGCATTTGCGCGTAGGGAAAGTCCTTGTCGATCGCCATTACACGTCGGCAGTTGCCAAGCGCGTCGTCATACCGGCCTGCGCTGATCTGGATCGTCGCCAACATCCGTTGCACATCCAGCGACAACGGTTCGGTCTGGCGTGCCAGTTCAAGTTGTTGCAGCGCATCGACAAGTTTTCCCTGGGGATAGAGCGTCGTCAGCACGAAGTCGGTGTAGAGGGTCGTCAGTTTTGGATTCAGCGTCAGTGCTCGCTCAAAGGACTGTTCCGCCTCTGCCCATTCGAACTCCATCGAGTGCACCCACCCCATTGCCGCGTGCGCTTCGGGAAGATTGCGGTCGAGTCGAACTGCCTCGAGTGCGAGAGATCGCATGATTCCGTACGCCTGCCGCGGGGACATCGTCATCGCCCGCCGGTCAGGGAACGTATACGAGAGGTTTCCGTACACGCTTGCGAGGGCGGCATAGCCGGGCGCGAAGCCGGGGTCCCTCTTCACGACGTCGGAGAGCAGGTTGATGACCTGAAGGTCCGCCTGCTCGCGCCGCGCCTGCAGGCCCCTCGCTCTCAGATAGAGCTCGTAGACCTCGAGGTTCGAATCGTAGCGGCGCTGGCCGGGTTGCAGCTTCAGACCGAGGGCCTTGACGATCGATTGCGACATGTCCCCCTGAATCGCAAAGGCGTCTTTCCGATGGCCGGCGACCGCGTCTGACCAGAGCAGCATGCCGTCTGCCGCGCGGATAAGTCGCGCGTTCACCTGGATACGGGTGCCGGCCGGCAGGACCGATGCCTCCAGCAGCAGGTCTGCGTGCAACTGCTGGCCGAGCTGACGAGTATTGCCTGGTGTCTTTTCCGCAGACGATGTCGACGACCTGACGGCAATGCCGTCGATGGTTGCCAGATGCCGGATGACCTCCGCCCGCAGTCCCTCGACGAAGGCATCGTCCGACGCTGCGCTGAGATTGCTGAACGGCATCACAGCGATCACGTGTCTTGCGGCGGCCGTCTCGGAGGAGAGGTCCGCCAGACCGCCAAGCAGCACACTCGGTGTTCGTGGCGAGCCAAGCTGGCGACCGACGATTTCCCATGCCCCGCCGACGACGAGCGCCAGGACAGCTGCCACACCGAGTGCGTACCGCAGCGGCACGACCCGCACTCGAGGCGTGAGCGTCGTCAATGCCTCGGCGAGTGCATCGGCGCTCTGGTAGCGATCGTCAGGCTGGTGTTGTGTGGCGCGCTCGACGACCCGAACGAAGTGTTCCGGCAGATCTGCGCGCGAATCGCGCAGCGCTGTTCGTTGCCGTGACGCGTGCTTTTCGCGGACCTCCCGGATATTGCTTCCGCACACCGGATACGACCCGGTCACGAGATAGTAGAGAAGCACGCCGAGACCGTAGATGTCTGACGCGATCGTCGCCTGGTGTCCCGTCAGAATCTCCGGTGCCATGTACAACGGCGTGCCCGCGAGACCACGTCCCGAACCATCGGAGTCGTCGCTGCGATCGAGCCCCGTCCCGAAGTCCATGAGCACGATTCGCCCGCCGTCTTCGCGCATCACGTTGTGCGCCTTGACGTCGCGATGGACCAGGCCGGCTTTGTGCACCGCCGAGAGCGCTCGACACAGATCCAGTCCAATGCGCATCGCGGCGGTCGTGGTCAGCGGTCCCTCATGCCGTACGAGGTGCTCGAGCGTGCGTCCATGGATGAACTCCATCCACAGACCGACTCGACCCGCACTGCGATCCGCGCCGTACACGGTGACGACGTTCGGATGGCGGACCTGCGCCAGCATCCGTGCTTCGTCGATGGCCACCGTGGCGCTGGGTGAATGGTCCGAGTCCGAACGGCGAAGCAGCTTGAGAGCGACCTCCCGGGCCAGCCTCGGATCTGATGCCCGGTAGACCTCGCCGAACGCCCCTTCGCCGATCTTCTCCAGCAGCTGCAGGCCGCACCATGTTCCGGTGGTGGTCGGATCCCCCTGTTCCTCGGCCGATCCATCGCCGTGCACCGCGGCAATCGCCGCAATCACACTGAGATTGCGGACGACTCCCCGCGTCGACTCGTCGACGGCGCTCGATTCTGCCGACGTCCAGTCGATCGACGCGCCTTTGAGCATCGCCGAAGCGAGCTCAGTGAGAACCTGATCGGACGCCATCAGTCCTGTGGCTTCGACATTTCTTTGGCGAGCCGGACGATGGCTCGTTCTACCGCCATGCGGGCAGCGTTAGCGGTCGGCTTGCCGAACAGTTCGGCGATCTCCTGGTGCGTGTATCCAAGCTCGATTTTCGCGACCACCATCTCGCTATCCTCCGGACGCAGCGTTGAAAGCGCCCGCTCGTACCGCTCCAGGGCTTCGGCTCCGATCGCCGCCTCGAGCGGCGAGCGGTCGTGATCGGCCAGTTGTGAATCCAGCTCGCCGTGCGGCGGCCGCCGTTTACTTCGCCGCAGCTCGTCCCGAAGGCGGTTCGACAGCGCCTGCCGCAGATACGCCTGCAACGCCCCTTCGCCGCGCGGATCGAATCTGTCAATTCTCTTAAACGTCTGGAAGAGGGTTTCCTGCACAAGGTCCTGGGTGTCGGCCATGTCGCGCGCCCACGGCGGCAGCCGGCCGCTGGCCCACCGTTGCATTCGGGGGAGGTAGCGCGCGATCAGCGCCTCGAGGGCGGCACGGTCCCCGGCGCGTGCGCGCTCCAGCAAGGTCAGGGACGATTCCGTCATTGCCGGTATTGTGCACTTTCGCTGGGCATTACCGTTTTAGAAGCAGGAGGAGTGATGTGTCCTGACTATCGTGCCTCCCTGTTGGCATTTACCCTGGTCATTGGTGGGATGGCGTGCGGCGGATCGGCCCCGATCACAGGTCCCGAGGCTCCGGAGGCTCTCGCGCCGCCCTCCCCATCGTCGGCGTCGTCGATCGGAGGCACGGTCTTCGAGCACACCATGTCCGGAGCGCGTCCGCTCGCGGGCGTGCGGCTTCGGGTGTCCCAGGCGCTATCAGATGTACGGGGGCACCAGGTCGTGGATGTCACCAGTGGCGCTGATGGCTCCTTCAACGTCGCCAGACGCGACCCCATCCACTTTGTCACAGCGCAAACTGCACCCGGCTCGGCCTATTTCACCCCTTGTCCCGCGTTCACCTGGAGCCTGCCGCCGACGCGCGTGGAGCTCGACGTGCACGTTGTCTCGGGCGCAATCCTGTCGACAGCCGGGACGCCGCCGTCATATCCGACACAAAGCCAAAGCGGTGGATATCGAGCCTTGATATCCGGACGGGTCGTCGAACGCACCGCGGGTGGACTCGAACCGGTGCCCGCGGCGACGGTTGCCGTGGGAGGTAACGATGAACAGTACGCCACCCTCTCCGATGCCAACGGCCGGTACCTGCTGTGCTCCGTCGGCAACCCGGAGGTTGCCGTAGTCGTGTCAGCCCGTAAAGCGGGGTATCTCACGGCTTCCGAGCAAAACCTTCCGTGGTTCGGCTGGGATCTGGATTTCGAGCTCCGGCGATAAGCGTTTGTGCGGTTGTGGAGCCCCCGCCGTTAAGGAATCGGGGGGAGTGATGTCTCGACTTGTCGCCGCGGTCTGTGTCCTGGCCGGATGTGTCGCATGCTCGGCGCCGACGGCGCCAACCCAGGGTTCGTCGCCTGGGTCGATTCAGCCCGTGCCCCAGCCCGTCGTCGGGGTTCCGGTCCTGGGTAACGTTTACGACTGGGTGCAGCGGCCGATTGCCGGCGTGGCGGTCGAGGTCGTCGACGGTTCGGGAACGGGCCGGTCCGCGACAACCGACTCCGTCGGCCGATTCCAACTTCCCGGCACCTTCACCGGCACGATTGCCGTCCGTGCATCAAAAGATGGCTATCTGACAAAGACCCGGAATTACAGCCCGGAAACTTTGAATCAATATGCGCGACTCTCTTTCTATCTGGATTCGCGCAGTCCGGCTATCGATTTGACTGGCGAGTACACGCTGACGTTCAAGGCGGCCAGCGCATGCACGCAGCTTCCAGCGGCGGCGCGAGAGCGCACGTACCAGGCGGCAATGACTCGCACGACTGAATCCTACTTATACGATGTGAGGCTGAAGGAGGGGACGTTCTTCAACCCGCATTTCCCCCTTCATGTTGTGAACAACTTCGCGCGCTTCTGGGTCGAGCCGTGGGGCGATTATGGGCCGATTGTCGAGCTCCTGACGCCATCGACCTCATTCACGTTGACGTATGACGTCGGTGTGTCGCTGGGAGCGGCGAGCGTGTCAGTGCCCTTCTCAGGAACGTTCGGTTACTGCTCCAACGCTTCTGGCGTGCAGTTCCAACCGCAGTGTGCCGTCCCGTTTATCGAGTGCACGTCTTCGAGCCATACCTTCAGCCTCACGCGGCACTAGTTCTACTATGCCGATGACAATCCGGCTGATGCGTTCTATTGTCGCGTGCCTCGAATAGAGTGCACCTCGTCGAACAATACATTTACCCTCACGCCGCATTAGGATCCGTTCAGGTACAGTGCGTAGTGTTCTGATCGCACTCGCGATCTGGTCGTTGTCGGCGTCCATCAGCGGCTCCCAGGTTGCCGGCGTGACTACTGGTGCGATCACCGGCACCGTGAGCGACGCGACCGGTGCGGTCCTGCCGGACGTCACCGTGACCGTGCTTGGCGATGCGCTGATCGGCGCACCGCGCACGGCGACCACGAACAGCGACGGTTACTATCGCATCCCCGCTCTGTCGCCCGGCCACTACCGAGTACCGGTTCACCCGCAACGACAGAGCGGTGGAGCACGACGGCCTGTATGTTGGCGCCGGCACCGCCGCGACCGTGAACGCCACGCTCGCAATCGTCACTCTCAATGAGCACGTCAAGGTGCCTGGCAGGCGGTTCGCAGTGCTGGACACGGGATCAACCGCGAGCACGAGCCATTTCGACAGACACCTGCTCGAAAGCCTGCCCGGGTCGCGCAGCGCCGCGGCGATTCTCAGCGCCACCCCAGCCGTGTACGTCAGTCAGTTTGAAATCGGCGGCAACAGAGGCGACACCGCGATTCTCTATAGCGCGTACGGGACGCCGCGCGCGAATCGGCCGATGGTTGAAGGCATTCCGGTCAGCGGGATGTTCCCGATGGGGGTCACGCTCGATTATGGGTCCTTCGAGGAGGTGACGGTCGGCACCGGGGCTCACAGCGTCGAGTGGCCACTACCCGGCGTCCAGATGCAGTTCATCAGCAAGTCGGGAGGCAACAGCTACAAGGGCACGCTCTACGCTGATTACCAGCGGCGCGACTGGCAGGCGTTCAATATCGATACTTCCCAGATCGTGCGAGGGGCCGAAGGTGGAAGCGCCGTCTCGGCGCGCGAGGCCAATCGGCTCTGGAGCTACCACGATCTGAATGCCGACGTCGGCGGATTCGTAAAGCGGGATCGGCTGTGGTGGTACGCGTCGTTCCGTGAACAGGAAGTTGCGGCACGGCAAGTGACCTTTCCAGTCAAACCGCGCCGTACCCACACGTCCAACTACACCCTCAAGGCCACGTACCAGGTATCGCCCGGGAACAAGGCGATCGTGTTCGCGACTGCCGGCCGAAATCATCAGCCGAATCTGCTTGGCAGCTTCAGGCTCGGCACGGCGGCTGTCAGTTCGAGCGAGGATTCAACGGCGAACATGCTCACGTGGGGCGGGATCTGGAAGGCCGAATGGAATTCGGTGGTGAGTGACCGTCTTGTTTTCGATGTACGCGTCGGAGGGTTTGGCGCCGATCGAGTGGAAGCACCCAACGGGACATCGGTCCGGTTCGAAGATCTCATCACGTCCGATGTCCGTGGCGGGAACCGCGACTGGGAATTGAACGCCCGTCGTGTTTACGCGACCGGCTCAGCCGGCTACTTCAAGAGCGGGTGGCTCGGCAGCCACGATTTCAAGATTGGCGGCGAAACGGTCCGGAATCTGGAAACTGAAACCTGGCGAAGCAGTTACGCCGGCGATGTGCTGCACGTGCTGCGCGATGCGCAGCCCAGCGAAGTCTATCTCTTCGAGACGCCGTCGAGATCGCAGCACGGTTTCCGCTCGGTACGCTGCCTACGCCAGCGATTCGTGGCGGCTGAACGCCCGGTTGACACTGAATCCGGGCGTGCGCTTTGACCGTTATCGTGTGTTCCTGCCCGAGCAGTCGCATCCGCAGGGTCGATTCAATCCAGCGGCGCAATTCTTTCCTGCTGTCGAGACGGTGGTTGCCTTCAATCTGATCGCCCCTCGGATCGGCGCTATTTACGATGTGACAGGCGAAGGCGACACCCTGTTGAAAGTCTCCTACAGCCACTATCGGTTCGGTACCGGTGCTGAATTCGGCCCCAACGTCAATCCCAACTCGAGCCAGTGGTGGCAGCACTATTCGTGGTCCGATCCGAATCGCAACGGCATCTGGGAACCTGACGAGAGCGGCGTGTTCATCGACAGCAGCGGAGGAGTGGGGCTCGAATCGCTCGACCCGGAGCTGAAACTTCCTCTCGTCAAGGAATTTGCTGCGTCGATCGACCACGATCTCATTGCCGGCGTCGCCATTCGAACCGGCGCGGTATGGCGCGGCGAAACTAATCACTATCTCCGCCACAACGGCAGCCGGCCGTTCACCGCGTTTACTGTTCCGGTGACCATTCCGGATCCCGGCGCGGATGGCCTCCTCGGCACAGGCGACGACGGAACCATCATCCAGGGCCGGGAGCTGCCGACGGAGGTTCTCAGGCTGCCAGAGGTCAATGTGGTGCGCAACGTGCCGGACTCCGACACGCATTTCTGGACGTGGGAGCTGACGGCACGGAGACGATTCCGTGACCGGTGGTCGCTGGTTGCCGGGTTCACGCACACCTGGAACCGCGACCAGGCAAACAGGTACGCGGGCCAGGTCGTTCGGCAGAACGCATTTCCGGTCACGCCGAATGACCTGATTCACGCCAGTCACCACGGCCGGTATGAATTCAGAACCTGGTCAGCCAAGATGTACGGGACGTATGCCGCGCCCTGGGACCTGCAGATTACGCCGTATCTGCGCCACCAGTCCGGTCAGCCCTACGGGCGCACGTTTACGGCGAATCTGAACTACGGACGAAGCTTGCGGATCCTCGCGGAGCCGATCGACTCGCGCCGCATGGACAACGTCACGATTCTCGATCTGCGGACGGAGAAGGCATTCCGGCTTTTCGACGGTCGTCGTGTCGCCGCGTTTGCCGACGTCTTCAACGTGTTCAACGTGAATCCGGAAGAGGCCGTGAGCTGGACGTCCGGGCCGTCATTCCTGCGGCCGCTGAACATCATTGCGCCACGGATTCTACGCGTCGGAGCAAAGCTGGACTGGTGAGCCACCTTCCCGCTAGTCCCAGCAGCCCGCGCCTCCCCCTCTTACGTCGTCCATGGGGATTATCATCTCCGCGTGCGTCGTCACCTGCATCTCGCGCGTCGCAGTGATGAACTCGTCCTTCGTCGCCCGGATCGTTACGGCGCCAGCAAGGCCATAGAGCTCGAACGAGCCGTTCGAATCGGTCTGCGCCGCAAGCCCTGCACGCGGGCCTGAGATCACAGAAACAGTGGCGTTCGAAAGTCCACTGATACCGCACGCTCTCACGAATCCGGCAATGCGAAAGGTTCCGGGAGAGACGACAAAGATCGTTGCTTCCGCTGACTGATTCGAAAAGCGAGCCCGCACGGTCGCTCGTCCAATCTCCCTCGCGGCGGCGTACCCGCTTGCGGTCAGGGCCAGCGCCGCTGCCGGGACCGCGGCAACCGACCATTCGGCCTGCTCGGTCACTTCTACGACGGAACCGTCGGATCGGTACGCCTGGGCGCTCAGTTGACTGGAGGCCCCCGGGGGGAGGTCCGTCGGCGCCGTCAGTCTGAGACTGACAATGCCAGTGGGACCGACAACGTCGGCACCGAGCGGGCGGACGGGACTCTGGTCACAGGAAATGAAGACGAACGCAAGAACCACGCTTGCAGCCATGCGCCGGCACGACAGGGCGGACATGTACACCTCCTCGTTCTAGGACGCGACCTGTCTCTGTAAACGACGCGGGGGCTATTTATGCACAGACTACTTAATCGGCGGCGGCGAATTTCTAGAAAAGTCTCACCGAAGAACGCCATTGGCCGGCCTCTACCACTACGAACTACCAACTAATCGGCGGGTTCGATCCGCAGCAATGCCCCGTTGCGCTCGTCGGTGATCACGTAGAGCAACCCGTCCGGACCCTGGCGGATGTCGCGGATGCGCCAGCGCTTGTCCTCGAGCAGCGTCTCGCGACGGGTTTCTTCCATCGCGCTGTTGAAGACGATTCGCTGGATGCGGCCCGTGCCGGGCACCTCGCCGTAACGCACGCCGCCGATGAACAGATTGCCCTTCCACTCGGGGAATCTGTCCCCGGTGTAGAACGTCATCCCCGTCGTCGAGATCGACGGAACGAAGTTGACGACCGGCATGGTCATGCCCTCGGCGTGAAAGCCACCGGGCTGATACGGCCCGGCGTAGGAGCGGCCGAGACTCACGAGCGGCCAGCCATAGTTCCCGCCCGCCTTGATGACGTTGATCTCGTCGCCGCCATTCGGGCCCATCTCGGACTCCCAGATCGTCTTCGACGGCTCGTGCCAGACGAGGCTCTCTGGCGTGCGATGGCCGAGCGTGTAGAGCTCCGGCCGGTAGCCTTCCTTGCCGACGAACGGGTTGTCTTTCGGGACGGTGCCATCCGGATTGTAGCGGAGGATCTTTCCGCTCAGACCCATCTTGTCCTGCGCCA
Organism: uncultured Acidobacteriota bacterium; assembly: GCA_963728305.1. Classification (GTDB taxonomy): domain Bacteria; phylum Acidobacteriota; class Vicinamibacteria; order Vicinamibacterales; family UBA2999; genus Gp6-AA40. The sequence continues at coordinate 36,989 of CAVSKE010000042.1, read as the reverse complement.
CCTGTCCGGTCTCACCCCAGGTGCTGACGAGCAGCGTGCCGTCCGGAAGGAACAGCATTCGCGACACCGTGCTCGCGCCCTGCATCCTGATCACGTCTTCGACCTTCGTCAGCGCCGTGCCATCGAAGACACCGCGGGCCACGGTCAGCGTTCTCGTGCCGCCGCCTCGACCGCCGCCCCGGGCAGCGCCTGCCCCTGCGCCTGCCGGAGCTGCTGCCGGAGCTGCTGGCGGGGGTGCATCGCCCTTGTTGTAGACCCAGTAGACGAGCCGGTTCTGCGCAAAGTTGGGGTGAAGCTTGATGTCGTGCAGACCGCTGATGAAGTTGTCGGACACGACTGCCGGCAGACCCGCCACGGGAGCGGAGAGCTTGCCGTCCTTGAAATGCCGAAGCCGTCCGTTTCTTTCGGTGATCAGGATCGACGCGTCGGGCAGGAACTCGAGGCTCCAGGGGTTCTCGAGGCCCGCGGTGAGCACGCGGACGCGGATCTTGGCATTGGCCGTCTGGTACTCCCACGGCTGGTCGGGCAACGCCGGAACCGGAATGCCGCCGCGGCCCTGAGCGCCAATCGAACCGGCGGTGATGGCCGAAAGAAACGCGACGACAACGATGAACAGCTCTCTGGATTTCATGAGCGGAATTCTATCTGCCCTTCTCCGATTCACGCGCCGACAACGAATCATTCTGCATTTCCGTCTGAAATCAACGAAGTCGCGCTGGTCGCAAACAACTCTTGCGCCACGGCCGTCGTGCTTGCGCTGACCGTCGACATATGGTGAAGTGTCGCCCCGTCCACCCACCTACTTACACCAGGTCCCTCAAGGAGTCCCCTTCATGAATTTCGGAATCGCGTTTCGTGCGACAGCAGCGTCTGCCGCAATGGTGATTGGATTGAGTGTCGTTGCCGTCTCCACAGCTGGCGCAGCGGCCAAAGAACCGAAGAGCGGTTGCCCGGCACTGGGAAATAAGGGCGACAACTCAGGGATGACCTTTGTCGGCCTCCTGTCGCCCGCGGAAGCGGTCGAACGGTCAGTGATGCAGATCACCAACGCATGGTATGAAGCACATGGTTTTTCGAAAGACGACTTCATCGCGGAGCGCCTCGGGTTCGTCGCGTCACTGGACGAAAACGGTGACGGCCTGCTCTGTGTCGCCATGACCTGGGGTCAGAACCTGAATCCCAATTCCCATTGGGCGCTGATCGAAGCCGACCTGCTTTCCCCTCCTGCGACCGAACGGTGGGCGTTCAGCGACAATCACGTCGGCACGTCGAACAAGCGCTGACCGCGGAACGTACACACGGGTGGGGCCGGACGCATCCGGCCCCACTGGTTCCGTCCTTCACGGAGGTAACCCTCCTGAAAAGATTACTTGTCTGTGCGATGGGTTGACGGTCATCGATGCATCCTCCGCAGCCCCGTCACAGTCGCGGATTTCCGCGCTTCCACAATCGCTGAAGCTTTGCAGTCACGCTGTCGGGTGTGCCGAAGGACGTGCCGGAACTGAGCACGGCAGCGATGCAGATTGCCAGACGATGGCGCTCCGACGCGCTGAATGTCTTTATCGACTATCAGCAGGTGAACGCGCCGAATATGAAGGGGCCGCAAGTCTATGAAGGGGCCGCAAGTCAGAGTGCGCGCGTACTCGCCGACAACGAAGGGCGGCTATCAGATCACCGTCAAAGTGGACGGCACACGGGCGGATGGCCTCGCAGCGCCGGCTCTGACGATGGAATGGTTCTATCGTCCTCTTCCCGAGACGATTTTCTTCAGCCGACGCCTGGCCAACATTCCGAGTCCACCTCCGAGCAGGAGGAACGTGGCGGGTTCCGGGACTGGTGTGGATTGGAGCGCGAAGTCGACACTTGCAAGCTGGAACACACTTCCAACACCTGTAACAGGATCTGAAATCGGCGAAAACACTACGGACGCGACGTCGGTGACGCCGGCCTGATTCGAAAACAGGAAACTCTGAAAGTTTGGGGCGTTTGAGGCGCTCGGGACAGCGACGCCGCCTACCGTCTTGGCTCCTTCGCCGGCATACATGATGGACAACAGCGAGAAGAGCTGATCATCAAGTCGCCGTAACCTGAAGTCGCCACCGGCAATGCTGTTCGAAACGATAAAGTCCGGCGAACCGTTGATGAGATTCAGCGGAGATCTCGCAGGATCGGTCAACTCGAAGATCCAGTCGCCAAAGACGTGCGGACCAGGTCCGCTAATTGTCACCGGCGTGCTGATCGTGATCGTGGAAGCATTCGCCGGAGCGCTTCCGAAAAGCAACGCGAGGGCCACGGCAGCAACCGGAAGTCTCATCAAATCGATCACCTCGGCGTGCAAAAATAAGCAATTGAGCGGCCAAACGCTGAGCTCGATATTGGGGGACGTTGCCCTTACCGCTCCCGCCGCTAAGGTCGACATAGTCAGACTTAAGTTTCGAAGTCCGTTGTCGCGGCGAGGTTCGGGCGACCCACTGGCACGCGAGCTTCGCGGCCACGGCCTGCCGCAGCGCTGGTCGCCTCCCGTGCTGGCACGGATGGTTCGTCCCGATCAGGGCGAGGGGCGAACGGTGAACGGCACGTCGGGCGAGATCATCACGTTCGATGTGGCTGGATACATTGCGACTACAACCAGCAATGGCAGAAGGCTGCACGGGGATTGGGCGCCCTCCTGAGCCGTCCAAGGGTGGCGTCCGGTGGGGGCATCGATTTCGACTTCGGCGGCAGCGCGCCGGACGGTCCCAGCCCCTCATATGACGACGGCAGTGCCGCCCGCGCGAAATACGAGCGGGAGAATGCCGAGGCGCGGCGTACTGGAGCCCCGATCCGGTCTCTACAACCGCGTCAAGAACGGCGAGTGCACGTGGAGCGACTCTTCGCGCAACGGCGGCTGCTGAAGTGTGAACCCCGACCCGCCCCGCGAGCCGCACCGCGGATCTGAGCATCCTGAATCGCTTCGACTCCAGCCTCCGCTGGACAGGCTGGCGGTCGCCGAGAACGCCAGACCACCATCGTGCTAGCAACCTGCCAAGGCTGTGGAGCCCTCTTCCCGCTATACGACGGGCCGACGCACCGGTATATCGGGGCATCGGCAGCGTGCTGGGCTCTGTTTAACGCGACTGTAGTGAGACAGGATCCTGAAGCGATCGAACTGCTTACGGAATCGCGAGTTCGCGAAACGCCGGTCGCGATTCCAGCACGCACCGACGCGTCACTTGATGCGCTGTTCGGGGATGCCTACGGCGTGCAGCATCATGGCGATGACTCACCGCAGGCGATTCAGTCCGTCGCCGTTCATTTGCTGAACGTGCACGGGATCATTACTGGCGGGACGACGCGCCCGGGTTGGGCGCTCGGCCGTGCGCTTCGCCAGAAGGGCGTCTTTTTCAAACTCACGCCCCCATCGCCTGGCAGCGCGCTGACGATCCGGCATCTCTTTAGCGGAGGGGGAGTCGCCGTTCCCGTCACCCGCACCCAGTACGTTCTTTCGGTGTACGAGGCATGGATGTCGCTTCATCGCTTCACTGTGGAACAGTGGTATCAGCGCTACGTCGTTCCCGACTGAGCTTGCAGCTCAATCCGGCGTCGGCGCTTCGACGCTGTCGCGAACCAGGACTCCTGTTATCCCGGTCGCGGCAGGAGCTTGAGGACGAAGGCGACAGGTCCGTAGCGTCTCGTAATGTACGCGTGCTTTTTTCGTTTCTGGACGGCTCGAAGGATTTGCCTGGCTGCCTTTTCAGGAGACGCGACGAAGAGTCGCCTGATCACAGCCGGTAATGGGCGATCCGGTTTCAGCATGGCAGTGTCGACGCCGCCCGGCTGGACTTCAGTGACGACGATCGGTTGTCCGCTGTGCCGGGCGACGTCCCGCAGGCCGTCGAGATACACCGATTGAAAGGCTTTCGACGCTGCGTAGGTGGCGGCACGATTGCCGCGCAGGGCGGCAATCGATGAAATCCCGACCAGGTGACCGCGGCCTCGCTCGAGAAAGTGGCGCATCGCTACCTGAGCCACGGCCATAAAGCCAAGAACGTTCACGCTCACGGTCTCTCGATCCTGCTCCCAGTGCAGAGCCCCGTTATGTCCTGTGCCGGCGCTGATGATCACCATGTCAGCACCGCCAAGCTCGTCGAGCAGCTGCTCGAGAATCGTCGCGGCGTCGGGTTGCGCCACGTCGAGGCCGCGCACGACTGTTTCTGGTGCGAGTGTTTCCCGGAGGGCCTCGAGTCGATCGAGCCTGCGGGCCAGAAGTCCCAGGCGCCAACCGTCACGATTCAATTCGCGGGCGAGGGCCTCGCCGATCCCCGAAGACGCACCGATGATGACGGCAGTACGGGTCATGCCCGCTATCGACGGGCGCGGCCGTCGACGTGTTCCGTCAACGAGTCGAGCCAGCTCGTGCCGTGCCGGTTCGATGATCGAGGTCGATCTGCTGGACGTCGGCCCAGCGAACGTACTCAGGTTGGCCACGACCGTCGATGAAGATCAACATGCCGCCGTGACTCTCTCCAAGGTCGCCGGTGTACTCGAGGTGCAGCTCCTCACCGGTTCGCAAGATGATGCTGGCGCGCTGCGCGTCGTCCCGGCGACCGCGGGGCATGATCGACGTAATCAAATCGAACGGAATCGAATAGTCGATGCCCTGTGACGAGGCGTCCAGCGTCTCGGTGTTCTCGCTCTCGTCGAAGTCGTAGACCAGCCGCCCGGCAAGGCGACGACCGTCGCGCGTGGTGACCGTGCCCGCAAGCGGCCGTCCCGCCGGGTAGTCGCCATAGCCGGCGCCGCTGCCACTGCCATTCGGACTGAACTCGACGCGGTCGAACACGTCCCAGGAAATCAGCACCCGGCCATACCGCCGGTCGTCGACGTTGATCCCGCGGCTGTCGCGGCCAACCTCGCGGGTATCGGAGAGCAGCAACTCCTGGCCGTCGCGCAGCGTCACCAGGGCGCTCTCGCGTGAACGGCGCACAATTGAACGGATAGCGTCGTATCGCACGTTCCGCTCACCGTCCCCGGTGCGGCCGTTGAGCTCGTCGGCGCCAACGCAATCCTGGCGGTCCCACTGGATGAAACCGGTGAAGTCGCCGTGCCGCGTACGCACCGTCCCGTGCAGTCGATCGGGGACATTGGCGATCGGTGGGGTGGGGAGGAACTCGATCGTGCGGATCTGCAGCGAATCGAAGTCCACAACGCCGCGCGTCCTGTCCCAGACGCGGACTCCCTCGTCGATGTCGCCGGCTTCGAAGCGGTCCAGGATGAATACCGTGCCGCTCTTGAGAGTCACGGTGACCTGTTTGAAGTGCCTCACGATCCGCACGATGTCGCCAAAGCGCGCCATGAACGGCCGGTCGCGGTCGTTCACACGATCCCGGCCGCCAATCCTGAACCCGAAAACCTCGATCGGCTCGCGTGTCCTGCCTCTTCGTTCGGGTGCGTGGAGAGCCCACGGGTTCTGGTCCTTGGTTCCTTTCAATGAGTCGTCCCAGAACGCTTCCTGGTCGCCTCCCCAGCGCAGCCGTCCTTCGTACGTATCGCCGTCAACGGCGACGATGCGGCCGTAGAGGAAGCCCGGTTGAACCTCGGTGGTACTCGCGAGCGGCGCTGGCGCGGCGGCCTCGACTTCCTTGGGAACGGAACGGCGAGCAAGAAAGCCCAGGATGAGGATGAGCAGGCCGGCGATGAACACGCCACCAACGATCGTGGCTCGGGTCATCGATCAGGCCTCCGTCGTGCCGTGGCGTGGCAATGCACTTTGCTTTGCAAAGTATAGCGCGAGCCGCGACCGGAGCGCGAAGCTGAAGCGACTTACGGCCGCAGTTTCGGTTGTTCCGCGCGGTCGATAACCAGGTACTCCACGGGGCCAGTGGCCTCCCGGAACCGGAGCCCGAGCTGTGCGGGGAAGGCCTCGAAGATTTCGCGGCTGCCCGGGGTGGCATTCCATCGCGCGGTGACCCGATAGGCCTCTTCCAGCCCGGTGCGATCGAATACCCTCGTCAGCATCGGGAAGCCCAGGTTGCGCACGAGCTGGGCCATCGTCATCTGCTCCACACTCAGCGTCGCGATCATGGTCTTCGGGTCGACCTTCATCCAGATGTCTTCGCTGGCAACATACTTCGTCTCGCCGGGTGGCTGGAGCTTGTGGCCTGCAGGCTCGACGACCAGCTCATACACCTTTTGAACCCTGTTCTCAGGACGGACGGTGAGACGAAAACGATCCGCAAGCACCGTCCTCAGCATCTGACGCAGGTCGTTGCGACTTGCGCCGCGCCGCGCAGTTGCCTGAACGTCGAAGCGGTCGGCCTTTTCCCATTCCCAGGCGTCGGCCCACTTCGGCGCGTCGACAACCTGCCAGCGGTACAGGTCGTACGCCGACACGATGAGATCGACCAGGTCGACGTTGGCCGCCGAGACACGTCCGTCTGCCGAATAGTTCACCCGGCCGACGTACGATTTTTGTGTCGTCGACGGATTGGTGCGCCGAATCGACGTTGACGAGAACGCCAGCGCGGAGCTGGATGATTGCGGCGAAGACTGCGGCGACGCTGTCACAGCCTGCAACGCTAGCCCTGAGCGAGCTTCAGCGAGTCGAAGGGGTCCGATGCCGAGCGCGGCTACGGCCGCAACAGCGGCGGCGGCAACGGCGGTGGCGCTGCGAACGCGACCACGTGCCACGTTGCGCGCGAGCATTGCCGCGACGCGCGTCGAGAGATGGCTCCGTCCTGCGATCGAGAGAAGCGGCAGCGCATCGTCCTTCGTGATGCGCCGTGCCAGCAACACGAGCTGCTCCGCGTATGCCGCGCCATCCTCCTCGCGCAGCACGGCATCGTCACACGCACGCTCCGATTCCAGACAGAGCCGGCGCCACGCGATCCAGGCCAGCGGATGGAACCAGTAGAGCGCACAAATCACTCGAGCCGTCATGTGCACCGGCCAGTCGCGGCGGCGCACGTGCTCCAGTTCGTGGAGCAACACCCGGCGCAGGTCCGGCTGCGGCCATTGAGGCGCATCAACTGGCAGGGCGATCACAGGCCGGAGAACACCGAATGTGTTCGGGACCCGCACTTCGTCATGCAGCACGACGTCTACGCGCGCCGGAAACGCCGGATGAACCCAGGGGCGTCCGTGCGCGCGGGTTCGTCGAACGCGGAAGAGGCCGGCGACGAGTGGTGTTACGAAGGCGGTCGCCACCACGGCCCACAGCAGGAGAAGGACGGCACGCATGGACGGCATTCCGAAGCGGCTCGGAGGATCCTGCGCGATGTCGGCGGGGACTGACGACGTGTCGACCGGCGCCAGACCCGTGAAGGACTCGCGTGCGAACGGCAACGACTGCCTGGCGGGCAGTTCGATCGCTCGAACCGGAAGCATCAGCGACGCGATTGGCACCAGCAGCAGCAGTCCGAACGCGCAGGCCAGCATCAACGATCGCACGGCGGCCGACTGACGGCTGCCGAGCCGCGCTGCCAGAAGCGCCAGAATCAGGATCGCCGTCGCTTTGACCAGCATCGAAAGTTCCGTCATCATTCCTGCCTCTCCGGCGATGTCATGCTACGTGTGTAGCATCTTAGTGCTACGGATGTAGCATGTCAAGCCCGGAACCGCGAGGCCCGGACGGGACGGCGAATTGTGAACGCGTCGGTTGAAGGCAGGTTTGACATGGCCGCCACAGGAGCATGGCATGCTGCGTCTACACCGCGACGCGGGTAGGGAAGCTCCGCTGTACAATCCTGGGCGCGCCGATTTGGTGCCAGTCTTCAACTTTCCAGGAAGGTTTTCTCATGCGCAGAGTGGGTGGAATCGTCTCGCTGACGGGAATCGTGGTGGCCATCGCACTGGTCACTTTGGCCGGACAGGGGCGCCCCTTCGGCTCGCCGGTTGGGCTCGCTCAGGGCAGGCAGGGCGGGGCAAATAGCGCCACGGCAAAGCCGTACACGACCTGGCACTCCTACGCGGGCGGGGCGCACTCGTCGCAATACTCCGCGCTCGATCAGATCAACAAGAAGAACGTGGCGAAGCTCGAGGTGGCCTGGAGCTTTCCCATTACCGGCAACAGCATCTTCAATCCGGTCATCATCGACGGCGTGATGTACGTCCCGGCGGGCGGGGCACTGGTTGCGATTGACGCGGCGACCGGCAAGGAGATCTGGCGCAAGGACGGCATGGCGCCCAACGGCGCGCGCGGGATGAACTATTGGGAGAGTCCGGATCGATCCGACCGCCGCTTCATCTACCTGCAGCGCGGCGCCGTCGTTGCCGTGAACGCGCAGAACGGTGAGCTGATCACCTCGTTCGGCAACATGGGCCGCGTCGATATCCGCGAGGCGATGGAACGGCCGCCGGCCAACCCGGTCGGGACCAGCAACCCCGGACGCATCTTCGAGAACCTCTACATCATTCCGCTGCCCGGCGGAGCGAGCTACGGAGGCGCGCCCTCCGACGTGCATGCCTACGACGTGCGGACCGGAAAGCTCGCCTGGATCTTCCACGTCATCCCGCATGAAGGGGAGTTCGGCTACGACACGTGGCCGGAAGGCCACTACAAGGTCGGTGGCGGCGGTCACAACTGGAGCGAGTTCACCGTTGACGAGGAGAACGGCATCGCGTTCGTCGGCTTCGGCAGCCCGCGCTTCGACTTCTACGGCGGCGATCGCAAGGGCAACAACCTGTTCGCCAACTCGCTCGTGGCGATCGACGCCCGCACCGGCAAGCGGATCTGGCATCAGCAGCTCATTCACCACGACCTCTGGGACTTCGACATTCCGCAGTCGGCCAAGCTGCTGACGATTCGTCAGAACGGCAAGCCGCGGCAGATCGTCGCGCAGGCCACGAAGCAGGGCTTCCTCTACGTCTTCGATCGCAGGACCGGCCAGCCGATCTGGCCGATCGAGGAGCGGAAGGTTCCGCAGACCGACGTGCCCGGCGAGTGGACGTCGCCGACGCAGCCGTTCCCGACCAAGCCGGCGCCGTTCGCCAAGCAGTCGTTCACGGAGAAGGACATCAACCCGTACCTGCCGAAGGAAGCGCAGGACGAGCTGCGTGCACGGCTGCGGTCCTACCGCAACGAGGGGCTGTTCACGCCTCCGAGCTTCGAAGGCTCGGTGTCGATGCCTGGACACAACGGCGGCGCGAACTTCGGGACCAGCGCCGTTGATCCCGATCGGGGTGAGTTCTACGTCGTCCACAAGTCGCTGCCGATCGTGAACCGCATCACGCTGCCGAACCCGCCCCGCGGGGCCGGACCGGGCGCTGCTGCTGGCGGCCGCGGCGCCGGGGGAGGTGGCGGTGGCGGCGGCGGTGGCCGTGGTAATGCGATCGTCACGCCTGAACAGAAGGCGGAGCTGATGGCTCAGGCCAAAGCGCTCGTGGACGCAGCCAAGGGTGCGCGCGTCGAGTTCACCTCGCCAGTGAGCTTCATGCAGATCAACTTCGCCGGCGGGGCGATGACTGCCGCGGCACCGCCGTGGTCGGAAATGGTGAAGTACGACCTCAACACCGGCGATATCGTGTGGCGGATTCCAACGGGCGTGCAGGAAGCGCCGCCCGAATACAACATCCCGAACACCACCGGTGTGCAGTTCCCGCGGAACGCACCACTCGTGACGGCCGGTGGGTTGGTGTTCCTCGCCATCGGTCCCGAGCGGAAACTACACGCCTACGATCGCGACAACGGCAAGGAGCTGTGGCAATCAAGTGTGCTGCCCAACGGTGCCGAAGGAATGATGGCGACGTATCAGGTGAACGGACGGCAGTTCATCGTGCTGCCGGTGGCACAGCCGACCGGCACGTTCCCGATGACGTTCAACGCGCGAGGCGCAGGCCCGGGTCCGGCGGCAGCGCCTGCGGCGGCTCCGGCAGCGCCCGGAGCGCCTCCGGCAGCGCGGTGCTGCACCAGCAGCGGGCGCCGCGCCCCGGCAGCCGGCGCAGCACCAGCAGCAGGCGCCGCGCCGGCGGGTGGACAGGCCCCGGGCGGCGGCCGTGGTGGACGCGGCGGCGGCGGACCGCAGCTGCCGAGCGCCTACATCGCATTCGCGTTGCCGCAATAGCGCGTTTCCTGACGTTCACGCTTCCGAGTTCTCACTTCTCGGTTCGTCTGTTCGGTTCGGAGTTGTCGAACGTGAACACGAACCTGGAACTGAGAACGTGGACGTGTGAACAGTTTCAATTCGGCGTCCATGAAAAAAATCGGGTTTCTGTCGTTCGGGCATTGGACGCCGTCGTCCCACTCGCAGGTCCGCACGGCGTCGGACGCGCTGCTCCAATCCATCGAGCTGGCCGTGGCCGCCGAGGAGCTCGGTGCCGACGGTGCGTACTTCCGGGTGCATCATTTCGCCCGCCAGCTCGGGTCGCCGTTTCCTCTCCTCGCAGCCGTCGGCGCACGCACGACGCGGATCGAGATTGGTACCGCTGTCATTGACATGCGCTACGAGAACCCGATGTATATGGTGGAGGACTCCGGGGCGGCCGACATCATCGCGGGTGGCCGGCTGCAGCTCGGCATCAGCCGGGGGTCGCCGGAGCAGGTGATCGACGGCTGGCGCTACTTCGGGTATGCGCCTCGCGACGGCGAGACCGTGGCCGATATGGCGCGCCGCCACGCTGAAGTGTTCCTCGAGGCATTGAAGGGCGAGGGGTTTGCCCGACCCAATCCGCGCCCGATGTTCCCCAACCCACCGGGCTTGCTGCGCGTGGAGCCGCACTCGGAAGGGCTGCGCGACCGAATCTGGTGGGGGTCCAGCTCGAACGCGACGGCGCAGTGGGCTGCGACGCTGGGCATGAATCTCCAGAGCTCCACCCTCAAGGACGATGAGAGCGGCGAGCCGCTGCACGTGCAGCAGCGCAAGCAGATTGAAGCGTACCGCGTTGCGTGGAAGGAGGCCGGGCACGCGCGCGAGCCGCGCGTCTCGGTGAGCCGCAGCATCTTCGCGTTGATGGACGACCGCGATCGCGCCTTTTTCGGGGGCGAAGGCCGCGGCCAGGATCAGGTCGGCTACATCGACGCGAACACCCGCGCGATCTTTGGGCGCTCGTACGCCGCCGAACCCGGCGTGCTGGTGAAACAACTCGCACAGGACGAAGCCATCGGCGCCGCCGACACGCTGCTGCTGACCGTCCCGAATCAGCTCGGGGTGGAGTACAACGCCCACGTCATCGACAGCATCCTGAGATTTGTCGCGCCGGAACTGGGATGGCGCTGACGGCAGGCTACTGCGCGCTGACGTCGGGCACCGGATCGGCGTCGACGATCAGCAGCGCTGGTCGCGACTCGGACGATCTGTCGCCTGATCGCCTGACGGATCCTGCGCCCTTCGGAGCGCGAGAGCACGCCAGTCCGAGGGCCGTTGTTGCGCCAGCTCGCTCGCCCTCCATTCACCGCGCATCAGTCCGCGAGGGCCGTGGTCGCGACGTGCCGATCAGCAGGTGTGCGATCTCGTGAGCGATCACGCGTCCCAGCAGCTCGCCGTCGTCGACTCCGGCGATCGCTGCCAGCGCCTGCACGCGATCGGCGAACACCGTGGCGAGCGTGCCGGCCTTCCGCCCGATGTCGACGAACGAGAATCCAAGAGACCCTGGCGTGCTTGCTGGAGCCGCGCGGCAGTAATCCGGACGACGAGCTCGTCCGGCCTGACGGGCGAGAGACATGGACACTGCGGCCATGTCACGGCAACGCCGGCGGCTTTCATGATTCCCTCGGCGGTCGCTCGAGCTCTCGCGAGGTGATCACCCGGGATGCCGTACGCGTCGTGGATGCGAACGACCAACGAGAGGGCGAGTATGCCTTGAGCCAGCATGACGGCCATGTTCCGGCGGCGACGCAGGGGCAGCCAACCGGAATGTGACGAATCCGACGTCATACCGACACGAACGTCGTGCTGGGCGGGATCAGCCTTCGCCAAGGCGGTCACTCGCCTTCGCTGAAGCTTCCGCCTTCGCTCAAGCTCCGGCGGACAAGCCGGCTGGCAAGTCGGTGACTGGGAGTGGCGGATGTTAGCTGTGACGAATGGCGGTTCCGGGGTGATGAACGACGGATCCGGGCCGTCCACGCGCACGGCCGTCTTGACCGGCACCGGCACTGCCTCTGATAGTACTTGCCGTGGAAGGCCGCAGATTCATTCCCGCGCCGACGCTCTTCGTCATCGCGACGGCGTTCGGCATCTCGTCCACGATCCAGGCGCACTGGATGGACAAGCTCGAGCTTCACCCGCACGTGATGCAGAACGCCATCGCGCGCCTGCTCGCGCTGAATCTCGTCTACTGGTATATCCCGGCCCTGCTCGCGCCGATCATCATGGCGTTCGCGCTGCGCCATCCGTTCGATCGCATTCGCTGGCCGCGACAGCTGGCGCTGCACGTGAGCCGGCGCGCTGGCCGTACTCGATCGTGCACACGACGATCATGATGGCGGTCCGCGCGCTGCTCCTGATCGGCCAGCCGCTGCCACCGGACTTTCCGGGCTGGCGGAACTACACGCTGCTGACGCTATCTGACGCAGCTCGATTGGCTGCTGATGACGTACCTCTTCCTCATCGGCCTCGCCTACGCGCTGGCGTACCGCCGCGAGTCGGAAGCGCGCGCGCTCAACACGTCCCAGCTGGAAACGCGGCTGGTCGAAGCGCAGCTGCAGGCGCTGCAGCGGCAGCTCCACCCGCACTTCCTGTTCAACACGCTCAACACGGTGTCCGGGCTCATTCGCACCGATCCGGACGCCGCCGACAGCGATGATCGACCGGCTCGGCGATCTGCTCCGCATGACGCTGCACAAGTCGGGTATCCAGGAGGTGTCGCTGAAGGAGGAGCTCGACGTGCTCGGGAAGTACGTGGAGATCGAACGGACGCGCTTCGGGAACCGTCTCACGATCGACATGCGCGTGCAACCCGAGACGCTGGACGCTCAGGTGCCGAGCCTCCTGCTGCAGCCGCTCGTCGAAAACGCCATCCGCCACGGCATCGCGCCCAACGCGCGGCCTGGCTGGATCGCCGTTCACGCCGACCGTGACAACGACGAGCTCGTCCTGCAGGTGCTCGACAACGGCGACGGCCTGCCTCCTGATCGGCTGATGGCGCTGAACCGTGGCGTGGGTCTGGACAACACGCGGGCGCGGCTGGCGCATCTCTACCGGGACCGTTTCGAGTTTACGTTTTCGAATCTCGAGCGGGGGTTCTGCGTCACGATTCGGATTCCGTTCGAGGTTCAGGCGCCGGCCGGCGGCGTGGCGGGGGCCGCATGACCACTCGAATCCGGACCCTCGTGGCCGACGATGAGCCGATCGCCCGGGCACGGATGCTGGCGCTGCTGCGGGACGAGCCGGACATCGAGGTGATCGGCGAATGCGCGACCGGTCCGCAGGCGATGTCGGCGATCGAGCGCACGTCGCCCGATCTGGTGTTTCTCGATATTCAGATGCCGCAGATCGACGGCCTGACGCTGGCGCGCACGCTCGGCCGCACGATGCCCGCGGTCGTCTTCGTCACCGCGTACGACGAGTACGCGCTCGGCGCGTTCGAGGTGCACGCGCTCGACTACCTGCTCAAGCCCTACAGCGCCGACCGCTTCAAATCGGCGCTGGTGCACGCACGCCAGCACCTCAGCGCCAGGCGGACGTCGGGCAGTCATCCACCGGCGTATGAACGGCCGCGATCGGCTCGTCATCAAGTCGAGCGGCCGCATCTATTTCGTCCGCACGCGGGACATCGACTGGTGCGAGGCGGCCGGCAACTACGTCCGGCTTCACGTCGGTGCGCAGACACATCTCGTGCGCGGGACGATGGCGCACATTGAATCGCAGCTCGATCCCGCGCAGTTCGTCCGCATCCATCGGTCGACGATCGTCAACGTCGACCGCATTCAGGAGCTGCAGTCGTCCTTTGGCGGCGAGTACGTGGTGCTGCTGCACGACAAGACGCGGCTCACGCTGAGCCGCGGCTACCGCGAAGGCCTGCAGGCCAGGCTGGGAAAGACCCTGTAGTCGCTACACGACGTAGTGTCCGCCTTCAGGCGGACCAGCCGTAAGCGAAGGCACGTAGGCCAGTCGCGACAGCAGGTGTCCCGCTCAGCCGGCCGCTCGGCACGCCCGCAGAGGTTCGACTGGCAAAAATGGGTACGCGTGAGATTTCAGAGGTGACGTGTCGCTACGAGACGAACGGCTGTCCCAGCGTGAGGCTCGTTGCACCTGCCCCCGGCGACCAAGTCGGCCGGCTCCGCGCGACACCTGCTGCCGCGCCTGGCCCATCGTCCGCTTGCGACGCTCACGTCCGCGCCGCACTGCGGCCGAAAGAGCTCTTTAGCGCAGCGCGTGAGGAGACCCGCAACCGTCGCGGCCTGACCAATCCAGAACAGAAACGACGACTTGATGAAGTCGGCGCGCATTCGCAATGTCGACGCGGAGGTCGGCACGAAGCCGCACCATTTCCCGAGCGCAGCTTGGCGCACTCTTCTGTCAGTCACCGCCGGCTACGAAATAAAAGTTCCGAACAGCTTGGAAAGACCCTGTAGTCCCGACGCCGCCTGCTACTGACCCACCCTGAAGCTCTGTGACGTGTCGACCTCGACGGTCGGTGCCCTGGTCGAGTCCGACGGGTGACCAGCGTCCAGATCATCATGCCGACGCCCGCCGTCACGGTCGCGCCGACAACGGTGAAGCCGTACGCCCACAGCACCCGCGCCCACGGCCAGGTGAGCGGGTTGCGCCAGTCGCGGCCGAACGAGTCGTTGAGCAGCCGGAGGAAGTCGTCGGTGATCGGCTTCGGCTCGACCGCGCTCCACAACTCCCACAGGAACCACGCCGCGACGCCAATCAGCATCAGGCCGAAGAGCGACGTGAACGCCACGTTCAGCGCGCCGCCTCGATACACGATCCGTTCGCACGGGACCGTGACAGGCGGCGCGTAGCAGTTCGAGAGGTCCGACACCGGCGACGATGCGATCGGGTGACGTGACGATGAGGCTGACGCCGAAGCCGAGGATGACGCACACGAGCATCCCCATCCAGATCTCCCAGACGGCGAGCCGGATCCACGCCTGCAGCGAGTTCGGCGGAATGGTCAGCGAGCGTCGCTTCCACGGACTCATGTCCGTGCATCGGACCTAGCCCTGCGCCATCGCTCTACGATGCCTGCTGACGGGGTGCCTGCGACTGTCGGTCGCTGTCCTAGCGCGACCCGCGCGATCGCCTCGACGGCTCCTCGATCGTGATGACTTTGTTGGCGCCTCGATCTCCCCACGGCGGCGGTGTGCCATCGCCGACGCGGATCGTGATCACCGGAAACGGCGGAGCCTCCTGCGGCCACGGCGTCTGGCAATCGCTGACGATGACGAGGAGATCGATCGGAGCGTTCTCGCTCCGTGAACCAGCGCAGGCCGGCGGCGATGTCCGTGCCGCCGCCGCCGTACAACTCCAGCTGCGCGGCCGTGAACACCTTTCTCACGTCGTGCACGATCGTATCGCAGCAGGCGACGACGACCTCGGTGGTGTAACCGAGCTGACGCGTCAGTCCGCCGAGCTCGGCGACGGCTCTCGCCAGTTGCGTCTCCTGCATCGAGCTCGACGTGTCGATCAGAAACCCCGGGCCGCGGCCGCGGCTGGTGGAACGACGACATGATGAACTCGCCGTAGCACGCCTGCCGGCGATGCGGCCGCCTGTACGTGCGGTCGTATCTGCCCGAGCGTGCTGTCGCGCAGCGCCTTGCGCACCGCGTGGCGGATGGTCGCCATGTAGTCCACCTTCGGCGTCAGGACGGTGCGCGCCCAGCGGCGCCAGCCGAGGGGGACGTCGCCCGCGTCGCCAGAGCGATCGAGGATGCGTTGCGCGACGTCGCGGCGCACGAGCTCCGCCTTCACCGGGTCGACTCCCGGTGTCGAGCCCGGGCTCCCATCGTCATCGGGCAGCTCCCACGGTCGGCGTTCGCCGTGGGCGCCGGAGCCGCAATCGCGAGCACGCCGCCGGAGGGCCTCCCGCACCCTGGGTTGCGTCGCCCGATTGAGCGGGCTTCAGCAGCTGGCGGTAGTAGGTCTCGGCGTTCTCGCCGGTCTTCAGTCCGTACTTGCCGGGCTGCGGCGGATCGTCGGGGAGCGGCAATCCCTCCGCCATGAGATCGTCGTTGATTTCACAATCGGTGGCGGTGTTCCAGAGCGTGAGGTCCTTGACCGCCGCCGCCTGCTTGCGCGCCTCGTGCTCGCGCAGCAGATGGCTGACCTCGTGGATCAGCACGGCCGCGTTCTCTTCCACCGTGTGCGCCGCCACCCACGCGTCGTTGTAATAGAGACGCCAGCGCGAGTCGACCGCCATGCTGCCAATCAGATCGGTCTTGACCGGAATCAGATTGAAGAGCGCCGGCGCGAAGTAGGCGCGCTGATACGACGCGCGCACCCGCGCGGCCTGGAGCGCGCGCGAGTAGCCGTCGCCGACGTCGCTCCAGGCCGCGAATCAGTTCAGCGAGCCGGCCCAGCACGCGTCAGTCCCTCGGCACGAGCTTCGCCAGCTGCATCAGCTCATAGAACGGCCGGCACTCGTCGGGCAGCCTGGTGAGCCCCTCGGGACGGTTCCGCTTGTCGCACAGCGTGCGCGCCGCCGCGGTTGGAATGTCGGCGTTCTTCCGGCACGCGACGCCGAGCGCGATCATCGCGGCCTGCCATCGCTCCGGCGTCTTGTTGTTCAGCACGGCGCCGACCAGCGACGTAGCACACGGCATAGGCGCGATCGATGCGGTCCGGCAGCACGAGGCTGCGCGGGTCCTTCAGGATGTCCTCGGGATCCGGCAGGTTCAACGTCTCGCGGTACTCGAGGAAGGGCAGCGCCTGATCGCCGACCAGGCCGGCAAGCGCCGCACCCTGGAGCACGCGATTGCCCGGCGACACGGCTTCGATGGCGGCGAGCAATCGTGACGCGAGGTACCACGTGCGACCCGAGGGCCAGGGGCCGCTGCGCCGCGCCGGATCGTCCGGCGGCGCCAGCCAGGCATCGCGCCCGGCCGCCCTCACGTACGCCGCGATCAGTGCCCGCTGGCGATGATGGTGCGTGCGCAGGTAATCGGCCGGCAGGACCGGCAGATCGCTCGGAGCGGGGAAGTCGCTCACCATCATCTCGCACCAGGTTTCGTGGTCCATGGGGAACTCGCCATGCCACAACCGGTTCGCCATCGGCGCCTGGATCTCCTGTCCGCCCGCCGCCCACTCGACGGCATTGCTGGCGCACAGATACACCACGCCGCCGTTCCCGGGCTCGTAATCCGGCAGCTGCAGCTCACCGCACACGTTTTCGGTCAGCAGCCGCAGCATCGCCGCCTGCGTCGTCGGCGGCACGGTCGTCAGCTCGTCGAGAAAGACGACGACCATGTAGCCGTCCTCGGCCAGCCGCTTCGCGTCACGCGCCCACGCCATCGGCAGCAGCCGCACGCCGTCCGGCGTTGACACGGGAAAGCCGCCGAAGTCCTGCGGCTCACGGATGGACCCGACCAGGATGAAGACCTTGCACTTCACTCCCGCGCGCGCGAATCCGGCCTCCAGGCTCTTGGTGAACTCGGTCTTGCCGACACCCGGGAAGCCGGTCATGTGCATCGGGATGCGCGCCTGCAGGCCGATCGCAATCAGTTGAACGAAATGGGTGAACGTCATGTGATGGGCGACGAACTGAGGACCCGGGCGTTAGACACTACGACATGAAAATAGATTCCGGCGGTCGCTACGCCGATCGCAATTTCATCCTTACGAGGCACTGGTTGAACCGCGGATCCGCGCGCAAGCTGTCCCACTGAGGCGCCACGGCGAGATGGATCAACGCGGGGTCGCGTGCGTCGAGTAAGTGTTCGAGATGCGCAAAGGCCTGGTCGAGATCTCCTTTCTCGCCGTAATGCACCGCGAACCTGAGATCGGCATCGGCACCTTCGAATGACCGGTCTTCAGGCATCAACTCACGTATTCGCGGCAGAAGCTTGAATATGCAGCGCTGCGCCTCGTCGTACCCTGAGTGACGGTAGACGTCCAGGATGTCGGCGACCATCTCTCTTAGAGCAACCCGAACTTCTTCGTTCGGTGCGAGCGCTTCGCCCCGTCGAAGGTCCTCGGTGAGTTGGCGTGCAAAATCGCCTTTCTTCCAATACGCGCCAACCAGCAGTCCGCGGGCGAATAAATGCTGCGGATCCCGGTCGAGCGTCTTGTTGACCCACACGATCACGTCGTCGTACCGACGCTGATTCCAGAACGAGACCGCAACCGCCACGTGCGCGAGCGCCGATGTCTGGTCGCACTCGAGACCACGCAGCTTCAGTTGAAGTCCACGATCCAGTTCACCGAGCGCTTCCACCAGGTCGCCGTAATGGAGATACGCCTCGGCGTGATTCGGGTTGATGGACAGGGCGCGCTGGAAGCTCCGCTCTGCGGCGAGCCAATCCCATTCACTCAGAAGCATCAACTGCCCCAGCGCCACTTGTGCGTCGGCACATTGATCATCCAGGGCAAGCGCGTGAAGCGCGGCAGCTTTGGCGTCGGCAAACGCCTCGACGTGCGCCCCGGCCCGAAGAGTCGCCTGTGCAATCTTCGCAAGCGCGAGTCCGGCGTGTGCGGCCGCGTAGCCTGGATCGCTCGCCGTTGCCGCCAAAAACGCCGACACCGCGTGGGATACCTCGAAGAAGGACCCCGACCGAAGATGCGTCCAACCGCGGGCAACCAGCTCGGATGCTTCCGACGCGGGGGATACATCGGTGGTCGGCGTCCCCCGCCTTGCCTTCGCATCCACCTGACGCTTCAGCGGCCACAGGTCGCTCAACAGCTCGCGCGCCGATTGATAGCGGGCCTGGGCACTCTTGTCGAGGCACTTGAACGCAATCCGTTCCAGCTCCGATGGGATCTCGGGATTGAGCCGTGTGATGGGCTCCGGGGTCGCCTGTTGGATGGATTGCGCCAGCTCCGCCCGTGTCTTTCCGGAGAACGGAAGCTGACGTGTTGCCATCTGGTAGATGACGACTCCCAGGCTGAACACGTCGCTGCGCGAATCGACGTCGCTGCCGGCGATCTGTTCGGGGCTCATGTACGGGCCAGACCCGACGACACCGCCGACGGCAGTCAGTGGCTCAACGCCCCAGTCGCCATTCGGGCTGGCCTCGTCGTTCCGCCCCATTTTTGCCACGCCGAAGTCGAGCACCTTCACGTGACCGCGGTGCGTCAGCATCAAGTTGGCGGGCTTGATGTCGCGGTGCGTGATGCCCTTTGCGTGGGCGACATCCAATGCGTCAGCGGCCTGCACTGCGACGTCGACGATTTCCGAGGGTGTCAATGGGCGGCCAATTCTTGCTGCGATCGTCTCTCCTTCCACGTGCTCCATGACGATGAAGTGGATCCCATCGCTCTCGCCGACGTCATAGATGGTTGCGACGTTCGGATGATTCAGTGCGGACGCGGCCCTCGCTTCGCGCGCGAAGCGAAGCATGCGGTCCGGGTCCACCGCCAAATCACCAGGCAGAATCTTCAGCGCGACGGTCCGGTCCAGTCGCGGATCGCGCGCGAGGTAGACCTCTCCCATGCCGCCCGCACCGAGCAACGACAGGACCTGATAGTGACTGATGGTCCTGCCGACGAGCGTCGCCTCATACGACTCACCGGGCGGTTTGGGCGCGATGTCCACTGCCGGCCGCTCCAGGAATGACTCGGCCTCGGCCGCGTAGGTGAGGAGGGACTGCACCTCGCGGCGCAGCGTTTCGTCACCGCCGCATGATGAGTCGACGAATGCGGCACGTTCCGACGGGTCGATATCGAGAGCGGACTGATGAATGCGTTTGACCGTCGTCCAATGGTCCATCACAGACTGGTTCATGTCGGACTCCCGGATGCGGGGGCTGGAACCGCGTTGGCGCGGTGTACCATACCGTCCGCTGCTTATAGAAGGCGCCATCCGACCGGAAAAACTGTCATGTCGCCGAATTCCGACAGCGGACCCACCGAGCTCCTCCGCGCGTGGAGGCAGGGCGACGGATCCGCCCTCGACCGCCTGGTCCCGCAGGTCTATGAAGAGCTCTACCGTCTTGCACGGCGCTATATGCGCCAGGAGCGGCCCGATCATACGCTGCAGGCGACGTCACTGGTGAACGAGGCGTACCTGCGGCTGATCGACGTCAATCGCGTCGAATGGCGCGATCGTGCGCACTTCCTCGCTGTCGCGGCGCAGATGATGCGACGGATCCTGGTGGAGTTCGCCCGCAACCGGCAGCGCCAGAAACGCGGTGGCGGTGCGGTTCGCGTCAGTCTCGATGACCTGCAGGAGCTGCCGGACTCGAACGAGCACGACGTTGTCGCCCTCAGCGATGCGCTCAGCGGATTGGCGACGGTCGATGCGCGTATGGGCCAGGTTGTCGAGTTGAGATTCTTTGGCGGTCTGACCGTCGCCGAAACAGCCGACGTCTTGAACATCTCGCCCGAGACTGTCATGCGAGACTGGAAGACCGCGAAGGCCTGGCTCCTCCGCGAGATCGGGCGAGGCCACACGCCCAGTTCGTCCGCATCCATCGGTCGACGATCGTGAACGTCGAGAATGCTGGAGGCGGGGACACTACGTCCCTTGGCCGGCGAGCATGGCCACCTGCTTCGGATCCAGCACGAAGGCCGTGTGTGCGGCAACGATTTGCCATTGTCCGCCTCGTTTCAGCCAGACGTCCGTCGCACGATATCGACGCTGAAAGTCGACACCTGGGCCTTGGGCCTTGACGACAAATCGATAGTTGGCGATTGCCGTGTCTCCGTGCGCCGCGACCTTCATGTCCTCGTTTTCCACGGACATCTCGAACGCGCGGCCGCTGGCGCTGGCGTCGTCGCGCTCCGCGATACCGCGCTTCATCTCGTCGATGATGGCGGCCTTGCTGCACGTCGGCTCGCCCATGACGCCGCTCATCAGCAGGTCGTCGGCGTAGAGGCGACCGAGCGCCTCGATGTCGAGCGAGCGCTTGGCATGGACCAGCTCGTGTTCGCGCTGCAGAATCTGTTCGACTGTGTCGGTCATCGCGTCCCCCTTTTGAGGCAGCAACCGTAGCAATCCGGCGGACGGCCTGTCCCGAATGTTTTGTTAAGATTCGCCGAAACCAGCGAATGGCCCTGCGGGAGGTCTTTCATTCGGCGACTTCACGCTCGATGTGCGGGAGCGACGGCTGACGTCCGGACCGGACGCCGTGCGGCTGTCACCAAAAGCATTCGACGTGCTGACGGCGCTGGTGCAGCGACAGGGACGTCTGGTCACGAAGAACGAGCTGCTCGCGCACGTCTGGCCGGAATCGTTTGTCGAAGAAGGCATCCTGAACGTTCACATGTCGGCGCTGCGCAAGGCGCTGGGCGACGACACGAGCCGCCCACCCACATCGAAACGGTTGCGCGCTCGGGTTATCGGTTCATCGACCAGCGTCGCGCGCGATCACGCCGACGACGAGCGATCAGCGGTGACTGCGGTCGACTCGGCCCGTCGAGCTGTATGAGCTCGTCGGGGCGCGGACGGTCGCATCTGCTGTCGGGCTCGTACTTCGAGCTCCCCGGTGCTGTTGACTCGTTTCGCGCCGCTGTCGCGATCGATCCGACGTATGCGCCGGCGCACGCCGGGCTGGCGCGCGCACGCTGCGCGCAGGCCGGCACTTCGTGCGGTGCCGCATCAGGAGGCGTTCAACGAGGCGAAGGCATCGGCGCTCCGGGCATTGGCCATGGACAGCAACAGCGCAGATGCGCAGGTCGCCCTGGGCAGCGTGCTGTTTCTCAGCGAGTGGGACTGGGCCGCGGCGGAGCGAAGCCTGCGACGGGCGCTCGAGATTAATCCTGATCACACGGAAGCGCTGCTGCAGTACGGGTCGCTGCAAGAGGCGCTCGGGCGGCTCGACGAGGGACTGCGGTTCAAGCAGCAGGCGCTCGCGCGCGATCCGCGATCGGCACTGGTCCTCATGCAAATCGCTGTCTCGTCCTGGCACCAACGGAAATACGAGGACACGCTCAGGTGGGCGCGGCGGGTGCTCGAGATCGATCCGAAACACCTGCTCGCCGGCGAATTCATTGCCGGCGTCTACTGGAAGCTCGGCGACATCGCCGGGTTTGCAGAGGCCGAACCTGAGACAGGCCGACGTATTCGGCGTTCCCGCCGACGCACTGGCGCACTTGAAGCAGGCCGTGGCAGAAATGCAGGACGCGTTTGCGGCCGCTGGTCTATCCGGAGTGAACCGGTTCATGGCCGAGCAGCTCACGAATGAGCGTCTGGAATTCGACGCGCTGCTGAAGATGGCGTTCCGACGTGCCGTCGTGTACGGCGCCGCGGGCCGGCTCGACGAGGCGTTTACCTGTCTGGACCAGGCGATTGCCTTCCGCGACCCGGCGCTGGTTCACCTTGCCGTCGCGCCGCAGTGGGACGGCTTGCGCGGGGACCCGAGGTTCGTCGAGCGCCTGAAAGCCATGGGATTGGCGACGAGATAAAACACTCGGTTGGGTCCGCTCGAAGCGATGCTCCTCCAGCTACTTCGGCGTGGCGACCGCCGACGAGGTATCCACCGAATACTTGCGATACCCCGAATACTCCGACGACCCGGCGCGCCGGAGCGTGAACAGCAGACTCACCCGGGCGCTGCCGCTGTAACTGGCGACCGCGGGCAGCCACACCTCGCCGTTGATCTTGCGGCGCAGAAACGACAGCCGGGCTCCCTTGTGCAGCCTGGCGAGCACGCCCAGGCCGAACGACAGGGTGTCGATGGCCTCGGCGTCCAGCTTGACCAGTTCGTAATCGCTTTCGCTGATCCACGCCTGCACTTTGAAGTGCTGCATCTGCCGGCCTTCGGCGGTCCGCGGCTGTGCGTCAGCCCTCGGCGTCAGCGAGAAGGCGATCGTCTCGTGGCCCTCGATTCGCTCGCGGCCAATCATCCGGATGTCGAAGACGGCGAAGACGTCGCTCACGGCGTCGTCGCGCTCACGACGAGCCTTCTGATACTCACGCTCCTGACGTGCGCGCTCCTTCGGACCGTCCTCGGTCAGCCGCCTCACCATTGCCGTGGCTTTCGTCTGGCGTTCCCGATCCTGCTTCGTCAGTTCCTCCGCCGGCACCGGCCGGCCGTTCTCGGCAATGAGCCGCTCCCATCGCGCGTCGCCCGGCAAGCCCGGGTAGCTTTCGAAGACCTTGACCGACTCCTCGCTGACGCGCCCCTGCTTGTCGAGCTTCTGCTCACGCCGCGTCTCCACGTAGACGTAACTGCTCCGAAGCGTGCTGTCGGTCTGAAGGTGCTTGCGTGTTTCTTTGAGAAATGATTCCTGATCGGGCAGCGGCCGATCCTGGGCGGCTAACGTCGCGCCGGCGACAAAGAGCGCGAACCCGAACCTGCTAGCGCAGAGCAACGAAGAGCCCCGCAACCGTCGCGGCCTGACCGATCCAGAACAGGAACGACCATTTGATGAAGTCGGCGCGTGCATTCGCGATATCGACGCGGAGGTCCGCCCGAAGCTGCACCATTTCCGAGCGCAGCGTGGCGCACTCGTCTGTCAGACGGTGTTCGAACCGCTCGGTGACAACGGTCATCAACGCGCCATCGCGTTCGTCGAAAACGTCTGCCAGGGCAGCGCTTCCGTTGTCGCCCAGCCGCTCGCGCAACGCGCGGGGCCAGTGCCCATTGTCCACAGCTTCGCCACTTTCTGCCCGGTTGACGACGACGTTCTCATCGTCTGGAGTCAGAGTCAAGCAGGGGCGTCGCCGCAGGGCGTCGCCGCCGTTTGCCCGACCCTCGTCTACGTAAGAATGCTGTTATGGCGGACGAGTTCACCGGCTTCACGCGCGAGGCGTTCACCTTCTGGAAGGGTCTCGAACGAAACAACAATCGCCAGTGGTTTCAGGGTCACAAAGAGCAGTACGAACAGGCTGTAAGACGGCCGATTGCAGCTGCTGATCGACGAATTGGCACCACTCTACGGCGCTGGCCGGTTGTCACGCATCAACAAGGACATGCGGTTCCAGAAGGAGAAGCCGTACGAGCTATCTTGCGACGGCACCTTGGCGGCAGCTACGTCTCGTTGTCGAAGGACGGCCTGTGGGTGGGCACGGGAATCTACAAGCCTGAGCCCGCGGTGCTTCGACAGCTGCGCGAGGCGATGGCGGGCGACACGTCAGGACGCGAGCTGACGAAGATCATCGCGTCGCTGCAGCGCACAGGCCTCGAGGTCGATACACACGCGCGTCTCGAGAAACCGCCGCGCGGCTACGAAGTGACGCACCCACGCGCCGACCTCCTGCGCATGAAAGACATCTACGTCGGCAGACTGTTCGGGCCGGACGAGGTGGCGTCGCCGATCGTGCTGCGAGGCGTGGTCAAGGCGATGAGCGACCTCGAGCCGTTTCGGGTGTGGCTGCGCAAGAACCTGCCGCGGCCGGCCGCGCGATAGACGCCACGTCCCGGTCGGAATCCAGACTTCTCGATATCCTTCTCGCGGCGTCCAGAGCGCCTCCGTGTCCGCGGGAAGGACTGAGTCCATCTGCTAATTGCGCAAGAGCATCGAGCACCTCGATGAACTCTTTCGGCCCGAGCGAGCGGACACCGGGCCCATCGGCGGGCATCAGCTGCCTGTCAGAAGGAGCTCATCGTGTTTATCCATCCGTCTACCCGCTCGCTTCCCGATCGTCCTGACCTCCATCAGCTGAAACGGCAAGCGAAGGAACTGCTCGCGGCGTTCCGCGCGGGCAGCGCTGACGCGGTCGCTGAAGTCGCCTCTCACTATCGCGGCGCGGATGCGGCCACGTTCGCGCTGCACGACGCGCAGCTCGTGCTGGCCCGCGCCTACGGCTTCGACAGCTGGCCGAAGCTGAAGGCGTTCGTGGACGGCGCCACCGTGTCGCGCCTCTTCGAGGCGGTGCGCGCCGGCGACACCGCGTCGCGTCGAGGCCATGCTCGAGGCGCGTCCCGAGATCATCAACATGGTCGTAGGCGGCGACATCGCCGCCAGCGACGAGCATCGCGCGCTGCACCATGCCGTGCTCGCGCGCGACACGGCGATGGTCCGTCTGCTGATGGCGCACGGCGCCGACGCACGCATCGGCATCTACCCGCATCGCGTGCCGACCACCGCATGGGCGATCGCCACCGAACGCGGCTACGACGACATCGTCGCCACCATCCGGGACGCCGAAGCACAGCGTGGAAACGTGAATCGCCGGTACGAGTCGTCGTCGATGGCCTCCACCACCCGCCGAATTCACGGCCGCGCTCAACAGCGGTGACGAAACCGCGATGATCGCGTTTCTGGAATCGAGTCCGCTGCTGCGCGAACATCCCGAGCTGATCAACCGTGGCCCCGACGGCACGTCACTGCTGCATCTCGCGTCGGCCCGTCTCATGCCCGCGGTCGCCTCCTGGGCGCTGTCGCACGGCGCAGATGTCCACGCGCGATCGGGACCCGGATTCACGCCGATCGACATGCTCGGCCGCTGGCCGACGGGGCACCCGCACGATCGTCTCGACGAGCTGAGCGATCTGCTTGTGCGCCATGGCGCCGAACCGACCGCGTTCTGGGCCGTGGCGATGAACAAGGGCGACTGGCTCCGCGCACGACATGCCGAAGGCCGGCTCGCGAACCGGGTGAGCGACGTCGGCGGGCTCGTGACGTTCGCCGTACGCCTCGATCGTCCTGAGATGCTGACGCTGCTGCTCGATCTCGGTTTCGATCCCGACGAACGCCCGGATCCCGCCGACCCGATCGGGAAGCCGCTCGACTACTGCCTCACGGAACGGCGCGCCGCCCTCGCGGACATCCTGCTCCAGCGCGGAGCCACCTTGCCCGCGTCGGCCGCGGTCGCCCTCGGGAAAGCCGACTGGATCCGTGCGAAGCATGCGGCAGGGACGCTCGCGCATCCGCCGCACGGCGACGGTCTCCTGACCACGGCTGTCGAGCACGGACGCCTCGACATGCTGCAGCTGCTCCTCGATCTCGGCTTCGACGTCGAGGAACGCAGGCGCGTCGTCGGCGGCGACGATGTGTATGAGTCGCGTGGGGTTCCGCTGGGTCGTGCGGCGGCGAAGGGCAACCTGGCGATGGCACAGGTGCTTCTCGACCACGGCGCCGATCCGAACGGGGGGATGTCACTTGCGTATCGGCGGAAGGATCGGGCGATGCTCGATCTGCTGACTCGTGCTGGCGGAGTCGTGTCGGCCGGTACCGCTGCGCACCACGGCGACGTGGGGATCGCGCGGCTGCGCATCGAGGAGGAGGACGCCGGGCGCCTTCCCGCCGGTGCGGTAGCGCCGGGTGGAACGGTCGCGGAGGAGCTTCTGCACGGCGACTGCGGCGAGCCCGAGATCGTCCGTATGGCGCTCGGGCGCATCGACTGGCCGCCGGACGATCCGCGGTGGCACAGCGCGATGCGTGGCCCGCTGTCGTTCTGGAGCTATGTCCCGTGGATCGTGTCGCCGCTCTGGCAGCCGAGACGGAGCGGCTACCTGGAGAGCTTTCGGCTCATCCTCGCGCGCTGTCACGCCAACGTCAGCGGCTCGTTAGGGCGCACCATCCTGCATGACGTGATGGCCATGGGCTTCCACGACGGCGCCTCGGGCTGGATTACCGAGGACGAGGCGCTGGCGTTCGCGGTCACGCTGCTCGACGCCGGCGCACGCACCGACGTCCGCGACGAGCTGCTGAAGAGCACGCCGCTCGGCTGGGCGTGCCGCTGGGGACGCCCGCTGATCGTGGCGGAACTGCTGCGTCGCGGTGTCGATCCGATCGAGCCGGACGCCGAGCCGTGGGCGACGCCGCGTGCGTGGGCAGAGAAGAAAGGGCATCGCGACATCGTCGCGATGCTCGATAGCCACGACGCCGAAGCTCGGATCAATTCCGAGCATTGAAGCTGAATGTTCCGTCCCACGCCCAGTCGAAACCGTCCAAGTACGACACGGCGGCACTCGCCTGGAACCCGGTGAACTTGCCGGTACCTCCGTTGAACGTACAGACGCCGGTGAGGGTCGGGAAATCGAGTACGCAATGGCCAAACGCCCGGTTGTTGCCGGGACCTGGCGTGTCGAGCACGATGTCGCCGTCGAACGACGTGGGGCCTGAGTCTTTCAGATAGATCACCCTCGAGTTCACTTCGATCGCTTTGACATTGGACTCGGTGATCGTGCAAAAGCCGCCAGCGAGGCCGGTGTCGTCCTCACAGTTCTTCTTGACGTGGAATTCGCCGCTTCTTGGCGCCGACGCGGTCGGCGCCGAGATCTGATTCCCGGCCGCCGATGCGCTGGGTCCGGTGAGGCTTCCCGGTCCGTCGGCGCACGCGGATGCCGCCAGCGCCCCGGCACACATCGCCCCCACAGCGACCTGTTTCATTGTGAACAGACAGGTAACTCTCATCTCTGCCCTCCTGATCCAATGACGCGAGAACCGCGGCCAAACGTGCTCATGGGCCGCGCGGCGCCTTGACTCGAACCATGCCGAGCGCCAAGATCGCCCCACTCTGAGGGCCAAATTGACCGGTTCGGACCACGACGTGACAGAGCTCCTGCACGCTTGGCGTAGTGGGGATGCAAGCGCGCGGGATGAGCTGCTCGCGATCGTGCATGAGGAACTTCGCGCCCGGGCGGCCGCCCGGCTCCGTCGCGAACCTCCGGGACATGTCCTGCAGCCGACGGCGCTGGTCAACGAGGCCTATTTGCGACTGGTCGGCCAGCGCCAGACCGAATGGCAGAATCGGGCGCACTTTCTGGCGGTGGCGTCGGAGATGATGCGCCGCATCCTGGTGGACCACGCCCGGCGCCGGAAGATGACCAAGCGCTCCGGCAGGTGGGCCCGGGTGACGCTGGGAGGAGGAGCGGCGCAGATCGACCCGCGCGACGTCGATCTGCTCGACCTGGACGCCGCACTCGACGAGCTCGCATCGCTCGACGTTCGCCGGAGCCGCGTCGCCGAGCTGCGATTTTTCGGTGGCCTGTCGCTCGAGGAGGTGGCACACACAGAGGGGCGCTCGCGGGCAACGGTGGAGCGCGACTGGCGGCTCGCCCGCGCCTGGCTCTATCGACGCCTCACCGATCGGCCGGGCGACGATGACGCCTGAGCGTTGGCGCCACGTCAGCGCGACGTTCCACCTCGCCTTGGTGCGCCGCGGCGCCGATCGCGACATCTTCGTTGCCGAGGCCTGCGCCGGCGATCCTGCCTTGCAGCGGGAGGTCGCGGAGCTGCTGAGCGCTTATGACCAGGGCCGCGGCTTTGGTGATACGCCGGTGGGAGGGCCGGTGCCTCCGCTCGCACCCGGCACCATGCTGGGCCCCTACGTCATCGAGTCGTGGCTCGGCGCCGGTGGGATGGGCGAGGTGTACAAAGCCCGCGATTCCAGGCTCGATCGCACCGTGGCGATCAAGCTGTTGTCGAGCGGCATCGCCAACGACAGTGCGTCACGCGAGGGGCGGGCGATCGCCACCTTGAATCATCCGAACATCTGTACGCTGCACGACATCGGCGATGACTACCTGGTGATGGAGCTCGTTGCCGGCGCGACGTTGCGGGAGTGTCTGCAGCCGCGCCTGCCACTGGGACGCGGCCTTGGCATCGCTCGTCAGGGTCCTGGTGGCGCTTGCCGCGGCCCATCGGGCCGGCGTCATCCACGGCGACTTGAAGCCGGACAACGTCATGGTGCGTGCTGATGGTTACGTCAAGGTGCTCGACTTCGGCCTGGCGACCTGGCTGCCGGCGGGCCGGATCGATGCAAGCCTGACGACGGCCGCCACCGACCGCAGCCCGATCCTCGGAACCATCTCCTACATGTCGCCGGAGCAGATCAAGGGCCTGGCCGTCGATCAGCGTAGCGACCTCTTCGCATTCGGGATCATGCTGTACGAGATAGTAACGGGCCGGCATCCGTGGCGTCGCGCGTCACCGTCCGAGACGCTGCTCGCGATCCTCGGTCACGATCCTGCGCCGCTCGACGCAGGGCCCGACGGAAGCGCCGAACTCGCCGGCGTGGTGTGGACGCTGCTACGGAAGGATCCGGCGCAGCGTTACGCAACGGCCGAGATCGCGCTGCGCGCGCTGACGGCGGCCTCGGCTGATCGCGATGCGTTCGCGGCTCCGGTGCCGGCGCTGACGTCGATCGCGGTTCTGCCGTTTGCCTGTCCCAGCGACAGCGAGGACGTCCGGACGCTCTCGTTGGGATTTGCCGATGCGCTGATCACGATCTTCGGAAACCTGCAGGACATCGTCGCCTCGCCAACTGCGGCGATTCTGGCCTATGCCGCCGACAGCGATCCTGCCCGCGTGTGCCGCGAGCTGGGCGTGCACTACAGCTTGCAGGGTACGGTCCACAAGATCGGCGCACGCTGGCGTGTCTCGATTCGTCTCTTCGAGGCGGCGACCCATACGACCGCGCTGTCCGAGGACTACGAGTTCGACGCGGCAGAGGTGTTCGACGTCCAGGACGACATCGGTGGTCACGTCGTCGCATTGCTGAAGGGCCACATCGCCCCGGCCGCGCCGAAATCGCGGGATCGATACAGCAGAAACGCCGAGGCGTATGGCGCATTCATGGCCGGTCTCCGCGACAGCGTCTCCGATCAGCCGGATACGCTGCAACGTGCAGTCGGCCATCTGACGAAGTCCGTTCAGCACGATCCGGAGTTCTCGCTGGCCCACGCGACGCTCTCGTTCGTGTCGATGAATATCCACTTCGAATTCGATCCGCAGAACACCTGGGTCCAGCGGGCCGAGCACCACTGTCGCCGTGCGCTGGCGCTCGCGCCCGACCTTCCAGAAGCGCATCTGGCCCGATCGTGGATCCTCTGGAGTCCAGCGAAGAACTTCCAGCACCTCGAGGCCATCGGCGCCCTCGAACGGGTGCTGGCCATCCGCCCCCACCTGGAGCGCGCACACAACCGCATGTCGTCGATTTGCTGGCACATCGGCCGGCTCGAGGAGGCCCGGAAGGCCCACGAAGAGGCGCTTCGCTCGAATCCAAAGACTCGAACGGGCAACCTGACATGGATCCATCTGGTCAGCGGAGAGTATACGCAGGCCGAGAAGGCGGCGGAGGCGTGGTTCCTCGAACGCCCCGGCAACCTGGGCGCGCTCGAGACCCGCGTGCTCGCGCCCCTCTGGAGTGGCGATCTCGATACCGCCGTGCAGCGTCTGGCCGTGGCGTTGACGGCCGCGCCGGACGAGCCGCTTCTTCTCGGCCAACAGGCGATACTGCACGCCCGCCGCGGTCAACCCGACTTGGCGCTGCAGAGTGTCCGGCGCGCCCTCGAATCGCCGCGGTCGTTCGGCCACACGCATCACGTCTACCACTACATTGCGTCTGCGCACGCGATATTGGGCGACACGGCGACGGCGATGGCATGGCTGCAGCGCAGCGTCGCCGCCGGTTGGGCCTGCTGGCCGTTCTTTCGGATCGATCCGTATCTCGAGAACCTGCGTGAGGAGTCCGAATTCACGCGGTTGATGGCTGAACTCGAGCAGACCTACGGCGCATTCGAGATCACCCGCCTGTAGGGCACTTCTGACTAGGGGAGTTCGAGCCCCGCCTTCCTCAACACGGCAACGTTGCGTGGGTTTTTCAAGAACGTCAGGAATTCCCGCGCTACTGCGGCATCCTTTGCGGTCTTCGGAACGCCACCCGAAAAGATCGTCACTTTCTGAATCTCCGCCGGAAGCGGGCCGACGTAGGTGATGCCGCTCACGTGCAGGAGCTCGCTGACCTGCTGAAAGCCCAGGTCGCCCTCACCGCGAGCCAGCGCTTCACCAACCGGCTGCCCGGACGCCAGTTGCTTGATCCTCGGTCGAAGCGTTCCGAGGATCCCCTGCTTCTCCAGCAGCTCGAGCAGATAAACGCCGCTCGGCCCGCTCGAAATGACGATCGATTTTGCGGCGAGCAGCACGGTCTTGAATTTCTCGCTGGTGGAGACGTCAGGCTTCGCCAGGCCCGAACGCACGGCAACGCCAATAATCGACCGGGCAAGGTCAACGCGGCTGCCCGCCGTGAGCCCGCCGGACGCAATCAGCGCATCGACCTCTTCGGCGGGCAGGAGGACAAGGTCGGCGACCTCGCCCGAGCCAATCCGCTTCTTGATATTGAGCGAGCCATCCCACACCACCTGCACGCGATGGCCAGTGGCCTTCTCGAATTGCGGGAGGAGTTCGTTCACCGCTTCCCGCACCCCGTTGGAGGAAAGCACCGTAATCTGGGCGGCGTCCGCGGGACAGACAAAGAGGACGGTAAGAACAGCAGCGGAGAGCGTCAGTGTGCGCATACGGTGCGCGATTATGCTCTATCCGGACTGTCCGAAGGCGGAAGCGCGGCGGTGCCGACGCCCGAAATCAATCACTTTGTGCTGGCGGGAGATGTGGACTCCGGGCGGCGAGCGCTTCCTGAATCGCGAGCGCGAGCGCGTCGGGATAGCACGGCTTGAGCACGATGCGATCACATCCCGCCCCGAATGCCGACGGTCCCGTGGGACCCGGCCGATCAGTCAGTATCAGAATCGCCGCATCTCTCGTTACCGCGCCGGCCCGCAGTTGCCGGGTAAGGTCAACGGCTGAACTGGCTGAGCGCGCGATGTCCGTGACGACGGCGTCCGGCCGAACCTGTTGGGCCCGCATAAGCGCCTCGTCTACGGTGGAGGCGGTGACGGGCTGAAATCCAATCGCCAGAAGGCCAAATACGTACATCGCCATCAACTCGGCATCGTCGGCCACGATCAGCACCACCGGCGGTCTGAGTGACATGCGGTGTCTCCCCTCGACGAAGCCGCTTCAGGCAGTTAGCGCTGTCGCGGTAAGCCCGGTGGTCTTTGGGAACGTTTCGGCGGGAGGTGGACGAACCGCGGTTGCACGCTGACGCATGTCGCAACTCCAGACTACTGAAGGGCTTCAATGAGTCTGGGGTGGACTGCGTGGCGCGCCAGGCGACAGCAGGCTCACGAAAGCGGGTCGCGTCAGTATCTCACGCGTGCTATGGTTGTCGAGCTGTTCTGAGCCTCCCGCACGCCGCGGGTTCTCACCATGGCCTCAGCAGAGGAACCCGCCATCGAATGACAGTCCACCTCATCAATCCAAGCCACGTTTCCTTCGGAATCGGCGTCATCACGCCGCGATGGCTGTATGTCCTCGCGTCCGCGACCCCAGAGACGTACGGACAGCCGCGCCTGGTCGACGAGACCCTGGAGCCGCTCGATCTCACGACTATCCAATCGGGCGATATCGTGGGCATCGGCATTCATACCGGCAACGCGCTTCGAGGGTATGAGGTTGGAACGGCCGCCCGCGCGGCGGGCGCGACTGTCGTGTTCGGCGGGATTCACGCCACGCTGTATCCGGACGAGGCATCGGAGCGCGGCGGGGCACATGCGGTGGTCACGGGAGACGGCGAGCAGGCCTGGCCGGCCTGTACTTCGCGACCACGCCGCCAATCGCCTGCAGCCACGATACGACGGCGGCAAGATCGAGGCCGAGACGTTCCTGCCGGGACGGTGGGATCTCCTCCCCGCGGGCAGGTACATGTGGGCGTCGGTGCAGACGGTGCGCGGCTGTCCGAAGCACTGCTCCTTCTGCTCGGTATGGCGGACCGATGGACAACGGCCACGCCAGCGTCACGTGGAGCGCGTGATCGAGGAGGTCGTCGACCTGCGCCGGCGCGGCTTCAGGTTCATCGCGCTCGCCGACGACAACTTCTATCCCGTGACGCTCGAAGACCTCCGGATGGCCGGGCGACGGCAGGATAAGAGTGAGCTCGAGCGGCTGCAGGCGCTCCGGAAGGAGCGCTTCGACCTGATGGAGGGGCTTGCCCAGCTGCCGAATGACACGGTGTTCTTTACCCAGATCACGATGGAGGCGGCCGAGGACGCGGAATTCCTCGACGCGATGAACCGCGCGCACATCAAGGGTGCGCTGGTCGGGGTCGAGGCGGTCACCCCTGAGGGGTTGAAGGACATTTACAAGAACTTCAACGAAAGCGGTGAATCGCTCGTCGAGCGGCTGCGCGAATTTCGCAAGCACGGCGTCCACGTGCTGGGGTCCTTCATCTTTGGCCTGCCGAGCGACCGGGCCGAGACGTTCGATGCCACGCTCGCGGTCGCCGAACGGGCCGACATCACCTTCGCGCAGTTCGTGATGCTGACGCCGTTTCCGGGCACGCTCGACTTTGCCGCGTGGGAGAAGTCACTCGGGTCGGAACCGCCACAGATCGACGGCATCCCGGTGTCGCGGCACTGGCTCATTCCGCAGGCGCTCCGTCCAAAGGTCTACATCGAGCACCCGAAGATGAGCGCGGACGAGATCCGTCAGCGCACCCAGGCCGTGTGGGACCGGTTCTACGCGTTCGGCAACGTCTGGAAGCGATCCGGCAGCGCCGTGAAATCGGTGAAGTCGCGGCTGGCATTCGTGCTGATCTCGAAGATCTACCGCCAGATGTACGCGAACACCGGCATCGCGACCGACAGCGCGCGCGTCAATCGATCGGCGCGATGGGCGCGGCTGATGGCCGTGCCCTGTCGTCGGCTCTTTGCCGGTCGTCCGCTGCCACACCTCACCGTTCGCACATCGGCCGCGAACGCGCCAGCGGGGGCGTCAGACGTCGTCGTCCTCCCGTTGCTGAGGCGTCCGTAGCGGTCAGGGAGATTTCGGCCGGGCCGATCAGCGATCGGCCAGCTGCTTCTGAAATTCTGTGCGCCACGCATCCGATAACGCGGGGATGGCAATCACCTCGCGTAATCGGGCTGGCGCGACCTCTTCCCTCAGATACATGCGCAGCAGATCCGCGATGCTGATGGCGGCCGGGTGCCGCTCGAGGATCTCGATCGTGTCACCGGCCCCGAGGTCGCCTTCGACGGCGACCGACAGGTAGAAGCCTGTGCGCCTGCTGGCGAGGAAGCGCTTGACCATGTCCGCCCGCCCGAAGCGGATGCCCAGCTTGTAGCAGGGAAGTCTCGGTTGTGTGACGACCAGCTCCGACGAGCCAATCTGCAAACGATCGCCGACGTGGACGTCCTCTTCGAGCAACCCCTCGATGGTCAGGTTCTCTCCGAAATGACCCGGCTGCAGTTCGACGCCCGGAAGCTGTCCGCGCCAGAACGCGTAATGCTCATGTGGATACGCATAGATGGCCTTGGCCCGTCCCCCGTGGACCGACAGGTCTGACTGCGCGTCGCCAGCGAGGTTGTTGTTGCGGATCGGAACACGGCCGGTCACTGGCGACTTGAAGATCGATGTGCGCACCAGACGGTCCTCGACCACGACTTCGCGCGGTTCACCAACGCTCACGGCGAGCAGCTTCATGATGTTCGTCGTACCTTCATCGGTTTATCGCGACGCTTTGGACTCCTCCGCGTCGCGAAGCGCCTTGCGAAGCTCTTCGCGCTGCCACGGAATGCGCAGCGTGGTGCCGTCCGGCATCAGGAGGAGAGCAGTGTTCACTGCGGTGTGTGGCTCAACGCTCACTGTCCACCTGTGGTGACCGATCGAACAGCCACCACTTGTGTCCACACGCCTCGCACTTGAACTCCAGCACGCCGACGCCGGGGTGCACCTCGCCCGCGGGTCGATGACACTTCGGGCAAGGGATCTCGGCCCCTCGCGGCGGGGAAGCATTCACGTCCTTCTCTGTCATGCGTCGCTCGGTCGACTCAACTGTCGGCTCGATTCTACGTCGCGCGTCCGGGCGTGACGCCTGAGCTTAGGTCAGCCACGAATCCGGGCTCGAGCTATTGAATCGCGCTCTAAAAAATCGCCAGCGGATTGAGCGGCGAACCCATGCCCTTCTCGATGCGCAGCGGCGCGGCCGTAAACAGGAACTCGTAACGATTCAACCGTCGTGCCTCTTCGACGGCTCTCTCGAAATCGAGGTTGTCGAAGATGCTGATCCCCATGGCGACGAGCGCCAGCTGATGGAGTCCCACGCCCTGAGGCAGGCCCGACGGCGAGACGTCGTTCGGCCCGTCGGCGCCGATGAACGAGACACCGCGCTCCTTGAGGAAGTAGGCGACGTCGATGTGGTAGCCGGCGAACCCGGTGGCGTTGGGCCACGGACCAAGGGCCGCGCGACGCTTCCACCGTCCGGTGTACAGGAGGATCACGTCGCCCGGCGAGACTTTCACGCGCTGGATCTTTTCCAGCGTTTCGAGGTCTTCACGGCGGATGGCGGTTCCCGGCTCCAGCCACCCTTGCGGAGTCGCCTTGCCTGGCAACCTCGTGGCGTCGAACAAGACTGCCCGCGTCACGACACCGTCCTTCAAGGCGTTGATGCTGCCGCGAGGACAGCCGCCGGCGGCTTTGATTTCCTCCATCGAGACGCCGTTGTAGCCTCTGCCGTCCACCATGATGTGACAGTCCACGGCGTCGAGATGGCTGTGAATCACGCCGTGGTAGGTGCCCGTGTACTGGTACCGGTCCAGGGCGACTCCCGGAGCGACGGTCACGACCGCGCGGTCCAGAAAGGCGGGAGTGTCCACCGCCTTCTCCTGCGGAACGTCGTGCGCCAGCGAGATCGCTTTCCCCTCTCTCGCCAGCGCCAGCGCCTGCTTCCGCTTCGCGGGCGTGATCAGGTTGGCGGCGCCCAGTTCGTCCTGGTCGCCCCAGCGGCCCCAGTTCGAGAGCTCCTTCATGGCGCGGCGAAAGTCGGCGTCCGTGGCGATCGTCGGCCGGGCCGTCTGTCCGCCCGCGTCGTGACTTGCGACAGCGCCAAGCAGGATCGCTCCGGCAACTCCACTCAAGAGGCGCACGCGGATGCTCACGGGGTCACTCCCTTGCTGGCACCCCTGAAGGGGTGCCCTACGAGGTTACGAGAGGTGCTGGCACCCCTGAAGGGTGCCCTACGAGGTTACGAGAGAGCGCGAAAGGATATTCGTTAACGATTCAACGGCGGCAGCAGCGGCTTCCGATCCGCCGGCAGCTGCTGATCGACGGCGTTCATCATGAAGCCCACTCTGAAGTAGTCGCCCATGATCATCATGAGCTGCACCGTGTGCTGCCGGCCGAAGTGCCCAATCATCTTCTGCCAGAGTGCGCTGCTCACACGGTGCTCGCGATACAGCGTGCGCCCGAAGGTGATGAGCGTGGCGTCCTTGTCGGACAGCCCCGCGACGTCGCGGTTGTATTTGACGACGTCGATCACCGGCTGCTCGAGTCCCTGCCGCAAGCCGGCGGGCTCGTGCGCCGTCCACTCGTACTGCTGGTCGATCTCCCTCGCGATGATGAGCACCGCGAGCTGAAAGTAACGCGGGCCAACGGGGCTGTTCGTGCCCGTCGGGATTCCGAGGGTGCGGCCGCTGGGGCTGTAACTCGTGACGTGGGTCGGTCCCGGCCCCGGGTTCGTCACCGGGTTCTTGGCCAGCAGCTGACGCCCCTCCTCGTCGAGATCGTCCGCCGTCACCGGCGGCAGCCGCGACAGCGTGATCGGGTTGATGTCAGGCGGTAGTGCGGTTTGTGTCTGCACGATCACAGGCAGGAGCACGAGCACGAGCACGAACAATCGAGCGCGCATAAAGTCACCCTCCATCTCTTCACTACCCGATAAGCACATTCACGATCGCGTTGCCGATTCCCACCAGGGCCGCCCCGGAAATGAGTCCCGCGCAGATCGACTCGTAGCCCTCGACCCAGATCGCATGAGCGCGCGTGCCCGGTGCCGGCTTCTTCCGGCCCTGCCACCAGAAGATCATCGCGCCCACCCACATCGCGAGGCACGACTCCGGCGGGAGCACTACACCCAGTCCGATCGAAACCGCGGAAAGCGGGAAACGGCCCTTGGTACGAATACGCGTCACTTCGAAGACGACGGCCAGGATCGCGGCAACGATCATTGAAATCACCGCCGATGTCGGAAGCTGGCTCAAGCCGTTCGTGATCAGGTCCGCGACGCCCTTCCATTGAACGGCGGCCGGCATGGCGAACTGCTCCGACACGATCGTCGAGGGCGAACGGATGCCGTCCGGCCCCGGAGGAAGAAAGAGCAGGAAGAAGAGCGGCACGGTCGCCAGCGCGCCGGCAAGAATGCCGATGAGGTGGCCAACCACCTGCTGCCGAGGAACACCCGCAGGGATG
>CAVSKE010000041.1:0-56082 GCA_963728305.1 uncultured Acidobacteriota bacterium | reverse complement strand
ATGCCGTCGCCGGGTGGCAGACCGGCGTTCC
Organism: uncultured Acidobacteriota bacterium; assembly: GCA_963728305.1. GTDB lineage: Bacteria > Acidobacteriota > Vicinamibacteria > Vicinamibacterales > UBA2999 > Gp6-AA40. The sequence continues at coordinate 56,051 of CAVSKE010000041.1, read as the reverse complement.
CTTCAACATCACCAACGCGCGGCGCCTTGCCACCTGGTGGTGCCGACCGACCGAATCTCGTCGGCAATCCCGAGCTCGAGAATCCGACCATCACTCAGTTCTTCGACAGGGCGGCGTTCCAGGCGCAGCCGGTCAACACGATTGGCGATCGGATCGTGGCCCGCACCTGCTCCACGGTCCGTCGCAGAAGCGTCTCGACATGTCGGTGTTCAAGGACGTACCGCTCCGCGGCGCCGCCCGGCTGCAGCTGCGCATGGAGATATACAACGTGACGAACACACCGAGCTTTGCCAACCCGAACGGGCAGCCTGGCAATGCCGCGTTCGGCACCATCACCAACACGATCGGCACGCCGCGGCAGATGCAGTTCGCGGCGAAGCTGTTGTTCTAGGGCGTAAAGGCGGGTCTTCTTTGGCCTGATCGAAGTCGAAGGCAGACCCGCCTTCCTTCAGACGTATGATGGCGTTTCGTGTCGAACATCTACGAAGTTGCCAAGCGCGCCGGTGTCTCGACGGCGACCGTCTCCCGCGTACTGAGTCAGCCCGACGTCGTTGCCCCTGATACCCGACGCAGAGTGATGGCCGCGGTCGAGCGTCTTGGCTACACGCCGAACGCCGCTGCGACCAACCTGCGCACGCTGCGGACGAAGAAGTTCGTCGTCACGGTGCCCGACATCTCCAATCCGTTCTTCTCGCTCATCCTGCAGGGCATCGAAGAGGCCGCGCAGCGTGAGGGGTATTCGGTGTTGCTCGGCGACACGCAGCACGACGAGCGCCGCGAAGAGCGCTACGCGCTGATGTTGCGGCGGAAGGAAGCGGACGGCCTGATTTTCCTCGGGCATCGCCTGCCGAAGGAAGCGGCGGCGCTGGTGCGATCGATGCCGGGGCGCGCGCCGATCGTCAATGGCTGCGAGTTCAGCCCGCGTCTCGGCATTCCCAGCGTGCACATCGACAACGCCACCGCCGCGTCCGATGCGATGGATCACCTCTATCGCCTCGGCCATCGGCGTATCGGGATTGTGACCGGACCGCTGGTCAGTCCGTTGAGCCGCGATCGGTTGCGCGGGGCCACGGCGCGTGCCAAGAAGGCGGGCGCGGAGCGTGACTTCATCGTCATGAACGGAGACTTCTCGATCGAGTCTGGCGCGGTTGCCGGCGAGCGGCTCCTCGGACGCAAGGAGGCCCCGACCGCGATCTTCTGCTTCAACGACGAGATGGCGATCGGCGTCGTCGACACCGCGCGCCGCCGCAAGCTGCGCATCCCCGACGACCTGTCGGTCGTCGGCTTCGACGACATCCGTTTTGCACGCTACACCGACCCGCCGCTGACCACGGTCGCGCAGCCGATGCGGCAGATCGGCGAAGGCACCGTGCGACTGCTGCTCGAGATTCTGCAGGGCAGCGGCTCCCCCGAATCCGTCACGTTGCCGCACACCCTCGTCGTGCGTTCGAGCACCGCGCCTCCCGGCCGTCTGTAGTGTCCGCCGCGTAGTGTCCGCCTTTAGGCGGACCCGGATCCCCTTCAGGCGGACTCTGGATCATCGGCAAACAACTCCAGCTGCCCTGGCGGGCTTCCCGTCGGCGCGCGCGTGCGGGTCATCGAACACCGTGCGGCCGCCGAGTGATGTCGAGATCGCGCGCTCGTGCGCGATCGTCGCGGGTATATCCGCTTCCGGACCACGCTGCGCTTCGATCGCCCGGGTGAACGCATCGAGCCGTTTGAACCCACCGAGCTTGTCGGTGTCGCCCAACCTGGCCGAGTCGAGCGCGCGGCGCAGCACCGCGATCGATTCGTCATAGACCCTGAGCGGCACGGGGAAGGGGTGACCGTCCTTGCCGCCGTGCGCAAATGCGAAGCGCGCCGGGTCCTCGAATCGTAGTCGGCGCCCCGTGTACGACCTCGGCGACCAGCGCCAGCGACTGCAACGTACGCGGCCCGAGCTGCTCGAGCAGGAGAAACGAGGCGAAATCGCTCAGGTCGCGCTCGTGCGCCAGCGCCAGGACCGCGCCGAGGCGCTTCTCGTTGACGTCTTTTGCGCGCACGTCGTGGTGGCGCGGCATCGTGAGGTGTCGTCCCCCCTCACGATGGCGCGGCGGCATCGTAAGGGCGTGCGTGCAGGCGCGCGACGTCGGCGAGCGTGCGCGAAGGATCCTCGCGCGTGATGGCGAGCAGCGCGTCCTGCGCCGGCCGCGCCTCGCGATCGACGAGGTTCATGATCGTGCCGGCATGCTCGCCGACGATCGCGCTGTGCGGCGCGGACGTGAAATCGGAGACCGCCGCCGAGTGCCAGTGATAACGCCGCGCCAGCCGGCTGGCTTCGTTCATCCCCTGCTGCACGACCGCCCAGTCGCCATCGCGCGTCAGAACGAACGAGTGGAGATAGATCTGAAAGCCGTCGGCAACCGCATTGTTGTCGACCCGCGCGGTGAGCCGGCTGGTGCGCACCAGGGCGTCGCCATCGAGGCTGATGCGCTCGGCGATCGCGCGCAGCTCGCCGGGTGTGTTGCGCGACTGCTGGCCGCGTCCGCCGCAGATATAGACGCCGAGCTCGTGCGCGCTCGGGTTGAGCCCTCGCTTCAGCGCGCCCATGACCGACGTGGTGATGCCGCTGGAGTGCCAGTCCATGCCCATCACCGAGCCAAGTGCCTGGAACCAGAACGGATCGCTCAGCCGCGACAGCAGCGCCGGCCGGCCGTAGTGCAGCAGCACGCTTTCGCAGATCGCGGTGCCGAGCGTGGCCATGCGCGACGCCAGCCACGCCGGTACGCGGCCGCCGTGGAGCGGCAGGTCGGCGACGCCCGAACGCTTCATGCCGGTGATTGTACACGGCGGGTCCACAGAACAGGACCCGCCCTACACTGTTCAGCGCCGAACGACCTCGTCCCACGGGCGAACGGGCTCGTGAATTGGCGTCATAATTTCGGCGCATTCTGCTGGTTCTTGCGGCACGAGGTTTGACTTCAGCAGCCCTCATGAGGATGCGCGCCTGGTTTGACAACGTCCGGACGGACGTGCGGCACGCCGTGCGCAGCCTTCGCCGATCGCCGGGGTTTGCCGCCGTGGCGATGCTCGCGCTAGCGGTCGGGATCGGCGGCAACACCGCCATCTTCAGCGTCATCGACGCCACACGGGCGCAGGCGATCCCCTACGACGACCCCGAGCGGCTGGTCATCTCATCGGCACGGCCAGGCGCGCGACCGTCGAGCGTCGGGGTGCGTCGTATCCCGATTTCCTCGACTGGCGGGCGCAGGCCACGCGACCTTCGAGGACCTCGCGGCGGTCGACTCGCAGTTGATGACGCTCGCCGGCACGCGACGAATCCGGAGCGCATCGAGACCGAGTTCGTGTCCGCGTCCTACTTCTCGCTCCTCGGTGCGACGCCGGCGCTCGGCCGGACGTTTCGCGCCGACGAGGACGACGTCGCGAAGCCCGCGGCGGTCGTCGTGCTCAGCGACGGTCTGTGGCGCCGCCGGTTCGCGGCCGATCCGCAGGTCGTCGGCCGATCGGTCACGCTCAACGGCCAGCCGTTCACCGTCGCTCGGCGTGATGCCGCACCGGGCTTCACCGGCGTCACCGACGAGGCGCAGCTGTGGATCCCGTTCGCGCAGTGGGCGCCGGCCCGAGACGATGGGCGCACGCGGCAGTCGCGGATTCTTCGTCCTCGGCCGATTGAGGCCGGGTGTCCACGCGAGGCGGCGCAGAGCGAAGTCGACACCATCGTCGCGTCGCGGCTCGCAGCGCGAGTATCCGACGACGAACGAAGCGCGCGGCATCGAAGTGAGTCCGCTGGCGACCGAGGTACTTCGGCCGGCTGCGTCTCGCACGTGCGGCTGCTGATGGCCGCGATCGCGTTCGTGCCTGATCATCGTGTGCGCGAACGTGGCGAATCTGCTGATCGCTCGATCCGAAGTGCGGCGCCGCGAGATCGCGCTGCGAATGGCGATCGGTGCCGGTCGCGGCGCGGCTGCTGCAGCAGCTGGTGACCGAAAGCTGCGTGCTGACCGCTGCTCGGCGCCGCTGGCGGGCTGTTCCTGGCGGAAGTCACCGTCCGCGCTGCTGGTGACGCAGAGTCCGGTGCCGTTGCCGATCAGTTTCACGCCAGGGCTCGACGCACGCGCAGCGGTGTTCACGATCGCAGTGTCGCTGGTCTGTGGCGTGGCGTTGGACTCGCGCCGTGGTTGTCAGATTCGCATCGCCGACCTCAGCGCGCGCCTGAAGGAGTCGTCGCGAGGCAGCGATGGTCCTGCGATCGCAGCGTGCTTCGCAACAGCCTGGTGGTGGCCGAAGTCGCACTGGCCATCGTGCTGCTCGTCGGCGCCAGCCTGATGATTCAGTCCGTGCGCAAGCTGGCGGCCGTCGATCCCGGCTTCGATCCACAGTCGCTGCTGACGATGCACATCAGCGTGCCGAGTGCGCACGACGCCGCGCGCGCCCGGCACGCCGGCGCCGTCCCGTGGTCACCGGCCGCGAGCTGCTCGATCGCATTGGCGCGCTTTCGGGTGTCGTCGGCCGTGGCCTCGGCAACGACGTCCCGCTCGATGGCAACGCCAGCGCCAGTGTCCTACGCGGCCGAGGGCCAGGGCACCGTTCACGGCACAGACCCGGCCGCGAACCTACGTGCACCGGGTGTCGCCCGGTTTCTTCGCGACGCTGCGCATCCCGTTCGTGCGCTGGCCGGACCTTTCTCGACACCGAGATCTCGCCATCGCCATCAGCCGTCATCGTCAGCGAGCGTGTGGCCTCCCGGTTCTGGCCCGGACAGGATCCGATCGGGAAGCGGATAAAGTTCGGCGCAGTCGACGGAAGATCCGTGGATGTCGATCGTCGGCGTCGTTGCGCGAAGTCCGCTATCGCCGCCTCGCGGGCAGACCGCGACCGCGACCCTGACATTTATCTGCCGTTCGCGGACCGCAACGCGCAGATCGCCTTTGCGATCCGCACCACCGTGCCACCCGCCTCGATGGTTGCCCCGGTTCGTGACGGCGATCCGAGCCTGAACGCATCGATTCCGTTCTACGGCATCGCTCCGATGGACGAGCGGGTGCGCCGGCAATCGTCGCTCTCGCGATTCATCACCTGGGTGATGGGCGTGTTTGCCGGCATCGCGCTGTGGCTCTGCGCGCTCGGGATCTACGGCGTGATGTCGTACGTCGTCACGCAGCGGACGCGCGAGATCGGCATCCGTCTCGCACTGGGCGCCCATCCGCGCGAGATACTCGCGAGAATCGTGTCCAGTGGCGCTCGCCTGATCGTGGCGGGTCTCGTCATCGGCAGTCTTGCGGCGTTCGCGCTGCGGCGGGTCGTGTCGGCCCAGTTCGTCGACGTGCCGCTCACCGATCCTGCCGCGGGCCTGGCCCTGGCGTTGTTCGCGCTCGTCGGCCTTGCGGCCTGCGTGGTGCCAGGTCTGCGCGCGACTCGGCTGGACCCGGTGCGCGCGCTGCATCAGGAGTAGAGGCGAGGGCGCTCACTTGCAGTCGCCGAGGCGCTTGCCCGCCATCTTCATCGTCATCTGGCCCTGCGCCGTGTCGGCCTTCATCGTCCCGGTGTAGCTGTCGTCGGTGAACGTCATCTCACCGTTGGTGGTCATGGGCTGCGGTGTGGTGCAGACCATCTTCCACGTGGCGGTGTTGCCCGACACCTTGTAGTCGGCCATCTTGCAGTCCGACTTCTGACCGCCGCGTCCATCCGGTCCGGTCGGCATCGACCTGCTCGGATCCTTCGCGTCCTCCGGCGTCACGCAGCGCGTGCTCTTCATCTCCGGCATCTGAATCGGCGAGCCCGCCATCTGCATCTGCATCGTTGTTTCCCAGCGTCCAGCGCGGATCGGGCCCTGAGCGATGGCAACGACAGTGAGAAGCGCGAGCATCGCGGCAGCAACGAGTGTGGTGGTCTTCATGGGCTCCGATTGTAACGTGACGCTTCAGTCGGGTCTAAACCCGCCTCTACGGAGCCGTTCAGCTGCGGTCGTAAAACGGCGGCGGCTCGATACCGAGCGCGCGCAGGTAGACGTAGCCCTGACCGCGATGATGAATCTCGTTGTCGATGACGTAGAGGATGAGGTCGTGCAGCGGCGCGGTGTACTGGCCGAACGCGGTCATCGTCTCGGAGAACTTGTCGGCAGGGATCTTCTTCCACAGCGCGTCGATCTCGGTGGTCGCCTCGTCCCACAGGCGCAGCAGGTCCGTCTTCGGTCGCGGCGCCCGATCGCGCGAGGTGTCCCACTCGCCTCCGGTGAGGCCGCGCAGCATTGGCGCGCCCATCGTCGCCATCTCCATCGACAGCTCGCCGAACGTGCGCATCCCGCCGACGGAGAAGGTGAAGAGTTTGTCGTCCGGGAACGCGTCGATGGTCCGGCGCGTGAGCCGGCGGTGCGCCTGCCAGTGTGTCAGGAGCGCGTCGGGGGCGATGAAGCAAGCTGAGGCAGGAGACATAGGCTGACCATTATCGCCTTGAGACGTAACGGGGATTTGGCGGACACTACGACGGTCCGGCTGAAGCCGGACACTACGACGGTCCGGCTGAAGCCGGACACTACGTCTCTGGAGTTCATAACTGATGGCCAGCATTACTCTTCGCGTGAACGGGACGTCGCGCACGGTGGACGTCGATCCGGCGACGCCGCTGCTCTACGTGCTCCGCAACGACCTCGAGCTGCAGGGCCCGCGCTTCGGCTGCGGGCTCGGCCAGTGCGGGGCCTGCACCGTGATCATCAAAGGCGAAGCCGTGCGCTCCTGTATCCGGCCGGTCTCGACCGTGGCCGGAGCGGAGATCACCACGCTCGAAGGCCTCGCGCAGAACGGCACGCTGCACCCGCTGCAGCAGGCGTGGATCGACGAGCAGGTGCCGGCCTGCGGCTTCTGTCAGAACGGTCAGATCATGACCGCGAAGGCGATGCTCGACAAGAACCCGAGGCCGACCGACGCGCAGATCCGCCAGGGCATGGCCAGCACCCTGTGCCGCTGCATGACGTACTACCGGATCCAGTCGGCGATCAAACGCGCGTCGAAGACGATGGCCTCCGCCCGCACGGAGAGCGAGGTGATCGCATGACCGCCACTCGCAGAGACTTCATCAAGACGTCCGGCGCGCTCGTCGTCGGACTCAGCGTGGCCGGCGACATCGTGCTCGACGCGCAGGGCACGGCTGCGGGTCCCTATCCCGATCTCGATTACCGCCAGCTCGATTCGTGGATCGTGATCCGCCCCGACAACACGGCGACGTTCTTCGTCGGCAAGACCGACCTCGGTCAGGGAACCGGCACCGCGTTCCGCCAGATCATGGCCGACGAGCTCGACATGCCGTACGACAAGACGAGCTGCGTCATGGGCGTCACCGACGTCACCGTCGATCAGGGTGGCTCCGGCGGATCGGACGCGCTGCAGACCGACGGCTATCCGATGCGGCGCGTGGCGGCCGAAGCTCGCCGCGTGCTGCTGGAGATGGCGTCGGCTCGACTCGGCGTTCCGGTGGCGCAGCTCGCTGGTCAGCGACGGCGTGGTGTCGGTTGCGGCCGATTCCGTCGAAGCGCGTCACCTACGGCGAGTTGATCGGCGGACGCAAGTTCAACATCACGCTCACCGGCACCAACATCAACGCGACGACCGGCGCGGCGCGCGTCGAAGGACGTCAACCAGTTCAAGATCGTCGGCCAGTCGCCGCAGCGCTACGACATTCCCGGGAAGGTGGACGGCTCGCTCAAGTGGGCCGTCGACGCCAAGGTGCCCGGCATGCTGCACGCGCGCAACGTGAGGCCGCCGGTTGCCGGCGCGAAGCTGGTGAGCATCGACGAGTCGTCGGTGAAGAACGTGCCCGGCTTCGTCAAGGTTGTCAGCAAGGGCAACTACGTGGCCGTCGTGTGCGAGCGTGAAGAGCAGGCGATTCAGGCGGCGCGTCAGCTGAAGGTGAACTGGGACAAGCCGGCGACCGCGGCGTTCCCGTCTTCGGAGAACCTGTACGGCTTCATGCGCACCGCGAAGCCGACATCGAGCACGCCGCCGAGCGTGATCGGCAACCCGGACGCGGCGATGATGACGGCGGCCAAGGTCGTCGAAGCCGAGTACGAGGTTCCGTTCCAGGGTCACACCTCGATCGGTCCGGCGCACGCGATGGCCGATCCCTCGAACAACCAGCTGACGATCTACTCCAACGACATGAAGTCGTACGGCATGCGCGAGGGCGTCGCCCAGTTCCTGCAGATGCCGAAAGACCGCATTCGCGTCGTGTGGATGGAAGGACCGCAGGCCTACGGCCGCACCGCGGCCGACGATGCCGGGTTCGAGGCGGCGTATCTGGCGAACGAGCTTGGCACGGCCGGTTCGCGTCCAGTGGATGCGCAACGAGGAGACCGCGTGGGACACCAAGGGTCCGGCGTTCGTCGTGAAGGTGCGCGGCGGTCTGGATGCGCAGGGCAATCTCGTTGCGTTCGACTACGACGCACGCGCCGCCGACTTCGCTCACCTCGGCTACAACGAGCCCGACACGGTGCTCATTGCGCAGCTGATGGGGATCAGACCGCTCGACGCCCAATCGCGGCAGCTCCGCGGTCCCGACCGAGATGTATGCGATCCCCAACCGTCGTATGACGACGCACGTGGTGAGTCTGCCGACCGGTGTGGGAGTCGCCGCTGCGGACCGGCAACCTGCGCGATCCGAATGGCCCGCAGTCCACCTTCGCCTCCGAGTCGTTCATCGACGAGCTCGCTGCGGCCGCGAAGACGGATCCGGTGGAGTTCCGGATGAAGCTGCTGACCGCGTCAAAAGACGACGACAGCGGGTTCAAGCGGGCGCGGTCGATCGCGTGCCTCAAGGCGGCCGCCGACGCATTCAAGTGGGACACGCGGCCATCGCCGAAGCGTCGTCGGCAGTGGCGAGATCCTCACCGGTCGCGGCATCGCCTACACCTACCGCAGTCAGACCGTCGTCGCGCAGATCGCCGAGGTCGAGGTCAATCGCCGCACCGGCCGCGTCTGGGTGAAGCGCATCGTCTGCGCGCACGATTGCGGGCTGGTGATCAATCCGGAGGCGATGCGCCGCACGCTCGAAGGCGGCGTGCTGCACTCGGTCAGCCGCACGCTCCATGAGGAAGTGCGGTTCGACACCGAGAAGGTCACCAGCGTCGACTGGGCCAGCGTATCCGACGATGACGCATCTCGACACGCCGGAGTCGATCGAGATCGTGATTGTCAACGGCGATCCCGAACCCGAAGCGGCCCGACCTGCCGCACTACGGGGCCGGCGAAACGGTCTGCAAGCCGACGCTGGCCGCGATTGCCAACGCGATCTTCGATGCCACCGGCGTGCGCCTGCGCCGCGTGCCGTTCCGCAACGACCGCGTGCTCGCGGCGCTCAAGGCCGCTCGCGTGTAATTGTTGATTGGGAGGATCTTCGATTGTCGAATCGTTGTTGATTGGTGACTCCAGATTGGCGATGGTCGTCGCGCGCATCGTTTCGCGCGTGCGCGTCAATCAACGATCAGCAATCTCCAATCAACAAGTAATCACCAATCACAGATCATCAATCCTCAAATTGATTACTGTCCCGGTTCAATCTTCAGCACGGCGCCGAAAGTCTCGTCGGTGATGGCGTAGATGAACCCGTCGGGTCCCGGCTTCACCTCGCGGATGCGCTGCTTCAGCTCGCCGAGGACAGATCTCGCGTCCCGTCGGCTCGCCCTTCGCGTTGAACTGCACGCGCTGGATGTGCTGACCCGTGTTGTTGCGCATCCCGCCGACGAAGCGCGTTGCCTTTCCACTGCCGGGAACTTGTCGCCGTCGTAGAACGACAGCCCTGAGATGGCGATCGCCGGCACCCAGAAGACCACCGGCTCTTCGAGGCCGGGCGCGCTGAAGCCTTCGCCGACGCGCGTGCCGTCGTAGTTGCGGCCGAGCGACACGCGCGGCCAGCCGTAGTTCTTGCCCATCTCGATCTTGTTCAGCTCGTCGCCGCCCTGCGGACCCTGCTTCGGTGGACCAGAGGTCGCCGGTCACCGGATGAAACGTCGAGCCCGAGCGGATTGCGATGGCCGAGCGAATAGATCTCGGGCTTGTATCCCGGCCTGCTGACGAACGGATTGTCCGCCGGCACGCTGCCGTCGTCGCGGATGCGCAGGATCTTGCCGATGTGCGAGGCCGGGTCCTGCGACGCGGGCGGATAGTTGCGATCGCCGAGCGAGACGTAGAGGAAGCCGGCTCTGTCCCACGCCAGGCGCGAGCCGTAGCTGCCGCTCGCCGGGCCGAGGCCCTGCGGCGATCCCGGTCCACCGTGATACGCATCGGCGACGAGGATGTCTTTGACCTCGGTGAGCGTCGAGCCGCCATCCCACTTCGCGCGCAGTACCGCCGTCGTCGCATCGCCGGGACCCTTCGGGCCCGGCTTCGAGTAGGTGAGATAGATCAGCCGGTTCTGCGCGAAGCTGCGGATGCAGCGAGACGTCGAGCAGGCCGCCGAGTCCCGTCGCCAGCATCTCCGGCAGCGGCCCGATCGGCGTCGGGTCGAGCACGCCGTTCTTGATCTGGCGCAGCCGTCCCGGGCGCTCGGTGACGAGCATGCCGCCATCGGGCAGGAACGCGATGCCCCACGGGTGATTGAGACCCTTGGTCACGACGGAGACGTGGATGCGTGCGCCGCGGCCAGCGGGGAAGTCCCACGGTCCCGCGCCGAGCGTGTCAACCGGTGCCGGTCCACGTCCTCGTCCCTGACCCTGCGGCGCCGCGCCCTGTCTTCCTGGCGCCGGCTGCGCCGGCGCCTGTCCGCCCGGGGCTGGCTGCCGCTGCGGGCTGACCCGCTGCGGCGCCTGCTGTGCGATTCCCGCATTGTCCGCGGCCAGCATCACGAAGACGCCCAGCGCCACACACCACGACGCGGCAAGCGCACGCGTCCGCCATGAGTTCGTGTTCACCGTTACCACCATGCGTAGTGTCCGCCTTGAGGCGGACGAGACCAGGATGCTCAGTATAAGACAGCGCCCGCGTCAGGAGGAGAGTCCCACGGCCCTGCGCCGAGCGTGTCAACAGGCGTCCGAGCTACGCTCGCGGCCCTGACCCTGTGCGCGCTGCTACCGCGTGCTCCAGGACGGCTCGGCACCGCTGACGCCGGCTGGCCAGCATCGGTCTGAGCGCCTGCATGCGACGCGTCGGTTTGCATTGCCAGCCGCAGGCATCACGAAGAGCGCCCAGCGCGACAGATCATGACGCGTCAAGCGAGGCGTCCGCCTTGAGTTGGTGTTCATACGGCTCTCGTCCCTCTGAAAAGGTTCAGTATATTGCCGGCTGCTGCCACTGTTGCGCGGAACGAAGATAGAGCGTAGGACCTTGGCTGTCCCACGCCACGGCGACGATCGCAAGAGATGCAAAGAATTGACGACCGCCTCGTCTTCTCCCCGAGCGACCTGAATCACTTCCTCGAGTGCGAGCATCTGATTCAGCTCGAACGGCACCGGGATCCGCATGCCCCTCGGGCTCCCCGGGACGCGCACGCGGACCTGCTCGCCGACAAGGGCGCCGAGCACGAGCGCGCGTGGCTCGATCGCTTTCGCGCTGACGGAAAGTCCATCGTCACGATTGAATCCGGTGGCCGCGACCGTGACTGGGCCGCCGATGCCGAACGGACGCGCACGGCCATGCGCAGTGGCGCCGATGTGATCTACCAGGCCGTGTTTGCGGACGATGAATGGCACGGCGTCAGCGATTTCCTCGTCCGCGTCGAGCGGCCGTCTGCGCTGGGCCCGTGGAGCTACGAAGCGTGGGACACAAAGCTCGCGCGCTACACCAAGCCGTACTTCGTCCTGCAACTGTGCTTCTACACGCGAGCAGCTCGAGCGCCTTCAAGGTGTGGCGCCCGAAGGGATGGTCGTCGTGCTCGGCACTGGAGAGCATGACCGGCTGCTGTATCGCGACTTCGACGCCTATTACCGCTCCGTCCGCCGGCGCTTCGTCGAGGCGGCGAGCGCCGACCGCGTCACGTATCCGTATCCCGTTGCCCACTGCGCGATGTGTGAATACATCGCACGGCTGCGAGCGCCGATGGGATGACGAGGATCATCTGAGCCGCGTCGCTCACATGACGCGCGATCAGGTGCAGCGTCTGAACGAGGCTGGCGTCCTGACGGTTGAGGGCCTCTCAGAGATCGACTCAACGAAACGAATCGGTATCGGGACAGTCGCGCTCGAGCGGCTGCGCCATCAAGCGGCGCTGCAGACCGAGCACCGCCGCACCGGCGTGCATCGATACGACCTGTTGCCCGTTGACGAGCGCACCGGCTTTCGACTGCTCCCGGCGGCCTCGCCTGGAGATGTCTTCTTCGACATGGAAGGCGATCCGTACTTCTCGCCCGAACGAGGGCTCGAGTATCTGTTCGGCTTCACGACCATCGACGAGGGCGACGCTGAGATTCCGCGCGTTCCAGGGCCTCGATCGAGCTCAGGAGAAAGCCGCGTTCGAGCAGTTCATCGACTTCGTGTGCGCGCGCCTCGAGCAATGGCCCGACCTGCACGTCTATCACTACGCGGCGTACGAGCCCTCGGCGTTGAAGCGGCTGATGGCCGAGCACGCGACGCGCGAGGACGAGCTGGACGACCTGCTTCGGCGCGAAGTGTTCGTGGACCTCTATCAGGTCGTGCGGCAGTCGATGCGCATCTCGCACCCGAGCTATTCGATCAAGAAGGTGAGGACCTTCTTCATGGAGGGCGCCGGGCAAGGTGCAGTCACAGGAGGCGGTGACTCGATCCTGGAGTTCGAGCGGTGGCGGCGGACGGGAGACCCCGCCATCCTGCAGGCGATCACCGACTACAACGAAGAGGACTGCCTTTCGACGGTGAAACTGCGCGACTGGCTGCTCGAGCGGAAGGCCGAGGCCGAACGGACGTCCGGTGTCGCCATTCCGTGGAAGACGACCAAGCCTTACGATGAGACCGAGAAGCGTGCGGAGGAAGACGCGCTGACCGCCCGCCGCCGCGAGCGACTCCAGGCGCTCGGCACACCGGAGGCGCTCCTCCTCGCCGATCTCCTCAACTACCATCGTCGCGAGGCGAAGCCTGAGTGGTGGGCCTACTTCGATCGTCAGAAGAAATCGCTGGACGATCTGCTCGACGACACCGAGGCCATCGCCTACCTCACGCCTGTCGAGGGTGTCGCGCCTGAGAAGGTGAAGCAGTCGCTCGTGTACACGCTCGAGTTCCCCGACCAGGAGTTCAAGCTCGGTCCGGGTCAGGCCGTCGAGGACCCGTTTCGGCAGGAACGTGCCGGCACGATCGAGTGGCTCGATTCGGCGACGCGTCGCCTGGGACTCAAGCGAGGCATCAAGCGACGCGACGAACCGCTGCCTGCGGCGATCACGCGTCGGCAAGCCTCTCGACAACAGCGCGCAGCGCGAAGCCATCGGTCGCGTGGCCGATCGAGATTACCCCGCGATACTCGACATCCTCCGCGCCGCTCCCCCGCGCGTCGTTGGCCGTGCACGCGGGTCGTCGCTTCAGACGCTCGATCTCGCGGCGCAGCAGTCTCTCGTCGCGTCTCTCGACTCCAGCTATCTGTTCATCCAGGGCCCGCCAGGCTCTGGCAAGACGTACACCGGCGCGAGACTGATCGTGTCCTTGATCGCGGCCGGCAAGCGCGTTGGTGTTGCCGCGAACAGCCACAAGGCGATCAACAACCTCCTTGCCGAAGTCGAGTCCGTCGCTCGCGACGAGCGCGTCGTCTTCAAGGGTCTCAAGAAGTGCTCGGATGAGGACGATCGGCTGAACGGCACGTTGATCGAGGACACCGAAGAGAACGAGGACTGCGAGGCGGGCTCTGCCGCACTGGTCGCCGGCACCGTCATGGCTGTTCTCGCGCGAGAAGATGGACGGACAGCTCGACTACCTGTTCATCGACGAAGCCGGTCAGGTGTCACTGGCCGACGCCATCGCCATGGGCACCGCCGCGCGAAACATCGTCCTGCTCGGCGACCCGCAGCAGTTGCCGCAGGTGCGTCAGGGCATTCATCCCGGCGACTCCGGACGTTCCGTGCTCGAGCATCTGCTCGCGGGGCGGGCCACCGTGCCCGAGGATCGCGGCGTGTTTCTGGACCGGACGTGGCGCATGCATCCCGACGTCTGCTCGTTCATCTCCGCAGCTGTCGTACGACGGCCGTCTCAGGAGCGCCGAAGGACGAGACCGTCAGCGGATCACATCGTCGGTGTTCGACGGAGCCGGCCTGCGGTTCATGCCCGTCGAGCACATCGGCAACGCGCAGGCGTCCGTCGAAGAGGCGAACGCCGTCGCCGCCGCGGTTCGCGGCCTGCTTGCTGGTGGCACGTTCACGGGAATCGACGGCCAGGTCAGGCCTCTCACCGAGCGCGACATTCTCGTGGTCGCGCCGTACAACATGCAGGTGCGTTGCCTTCGCGAGGCATTGCCCGCCGGCGTTGAGGTCGGGACCGTGGACAAGTTTCAGGGCCGCGAAGCTCCGTCGTGTTCTTCTCGATGGCTTCATCGAGCGGCGAGGATGTGCCGAGGGGGCTGGAGTTTCTCTTCAGCCGCAACCGGTTCAACGTGGCGATCTCCAGGGCGAAGGCGCTTGCCGTCCTGGTGTGCAGCCCGCATCTTCTCGACGTGCCGTGTCGATCGGTTGGCCAGATGCGGCTGGTGAACTCTTTGTGCCGGTTCGCCGAAGGTGCAGTGGCTCCCGCTGGTTCAAGGGCATCAGCATGAGCACCATGGACGCAAATACGTTCAGCGGGGATGTGTGGGTTTCTTCGGGGCCGTGCGCTTTCGGACGAGCGTGGGCGTCATGTCCGCGCGCGCGGGCCTGGGGTGCTGCTTCGCGATGTGAGAAGAGAGGTCGTTCATGCCCACTTGCACGCCGCAATATCGGCAGAGCGCCTTGCCGGGAGAAATATGAACACGTTGCATCAGCTCTCAAGCATACAGGCCTCAGGGGCCTCAGGTCCGGCTAAAGCCGGACACAACATGTCCGCTAGAGCCGAACACTACATCGACCGGTGAAGGTAGACAGCGCCGTGAACCTCGTGTACAAGGTCGCGAGATGCCCACACGCTCGTGGTTGATGGCCCTCGTCGCACTCCTCCTGCTGGCAACGCCGTCCGGTGCACAGCTGCTCGCCCAGGATCATCCAGGCCAATACGCACAGGAAGACATTGCCCGGGGCGCCGTCCTCTACAGCACCCAATGCAATCAGTGCCACGGCAGGGACGGCGACCAGATATCGGGCGTCGATCTTCGCCGCGGTCAGTTCCGGCGCGCGCAGTCCGACGAGGACCTGGCGCTGGTGATCACGCGCGGGACGTCGAGCGGGATGCCACCCTTCGCGCTCCAGCCATCGGAACTCACGGGCATCGTCGCCTTCATTCGCGCCGGGTTCGACACCACCGCCTCGATCCGCGTCGGCAATGCGACACGCGGACGGACCACTCTTCGACGGCAAGGGGCAGTGCGCCACGTGTCATCGCGTGGCCGGCAAAGGCCCGCGTCTGGCTCCTGATCTCAGCGACATCGGGATGGCGCGTGCGCCGGCGTCGCTCGATCGTTCCATTCGTGATCCGTCCTCCGGGATGATGCCGATCAATCGGCCGGTGCAGATCGTGATGAAGAACGGCAGCACGATTCGCGGACGACGGCTGAACGAGGACACCCACAGCGTGCAGATCATCGACGACCAGGAGCGGCTGCGGTCCCTCGCGAAGACGGACATCCGGACGATGAACGTCGAGACGAAGTCGCCGATGCCGGCCTACGCCGGCAAACTCACCGACGAAGAGATCGCCGATGTCGTCGCGTATCTGCTGACGTTGAGGACGCCATAACATGACGCATCGCATCCTGTCCTCGGTCGCGTTGACGCTCATTGCGCTCTCGATGGCGCTCGACGCGCAGGTCACACCGGACCGCCTGCTGCGAGCGGCGCAAGAGCCGCAGAACTGGCTGACCTACTCCGGCGGGTACGCGAGCCAGCGACACAGTCTCCTGACGCAGATCACGCCGGGCAACGTCCGCAACCTCGACTTGCAGTGGATCCTGCCGAATCAGGTCTTCGGCGCCTGGCAGTCCTCGCCGCTCGTCGTCGACGGGATCATGTACGTCACGCAACGTCCCAACGACGTGCTGGCGCTGGACGCGAAAAGCGGCCGTGTCTTCTGGCAGTACCGCTACACGCGTCTCACCCGATGCGCGCGTCTGCTGCGGCGCCAACAATCGCGGCGTCGCGATGCTCGGCGACACGCTGTTCCTCGGTACGCTCGACAGTCACCTCGTCGCGCTCGACGCGAAGACCGGGCGCTCGCTGTGGAATGTCGCCGTCGGCGATCCGAAGCTCGGGTATTCGCTCACGATGGCGCCGCTCGTCGTGAAGGACAAGGTCCTGGTCGGTACCGGCGGCGGCGAGTACGGCATCCGCGGGTTCATTGCCGCCTTCGATGCTCGGACCGGGAAGGAGGTCTGGCGCTTCTACACGATCCCGGGCCCTGGTGAGCGTGGGCACGAGACGTGGAAAGGCGACGCGTGGAAGACCGGCGGCGGATCGATCTGGCTGACGCCGTCCTATGATCCCGCACTCAACCTGACGTACTGGGGCGTCGGCAATCCAGGACCGGACTGGAATTCCGATCTGCGGCCTGGCGACAACCTGTATACGGATTCGGTGGTGGCGCTCGACGCCGACACCGGACAACTGAAGTGGCACTTCCAGTTCTCGCCGAACGACACCTACGACTACGACGCGGTGCAGATCGCCGTCCTCGCCGATCTCGATTGGCGCGGCACGCCGACGAAGGCGATGCTGTGGGCCAATCGCAACGGATTCTTCTACGTCCTCGATCGAACCAACGGTCGCTTCCTGCTTGGCACGCCGTTCGTCAAAGTGAACTGGGCCAGCGGCCTCGATGAAAAGGGACGGCCGATCCCGACACCACAGCCTCCCGGACAACCGACGTGGCCGGGCAATCAGGGCGGCACCAACTGGTACTCGCCGTCATTCAGTCCGCGAACCGGGCTCATGTACATCTCGGCGTGGGAAGGATACGCGTCGGTCTTCCGGAAGGAGCCGGCGCAGTATGTGCCCGGGCGGAATTTCGCAGGTGGTGGCGCCACGCCGGTCACGCCCGTACCCGGCGCTCCCGGAGTCCGCATTGGTCGGGCGACGCCGATCAACAACTGGACCGACGCCGTTGGTCACGGCACGGTCATGGCGATCGATCCGCAGACGGGGCAGAAGAAGTGGACCTTCGCCCAGTTCGACGTGACGGACAGCGGCATTCTGACGACCGCGTCGGACCTGCTGTTCACTGGCGGGCGCGAAGGGTACTTCTACGCGCTCGATGCGCGGACGGGCGCCGAGCTGTGGAAGACGAGACTCGGCGCGCAGATCGTCAACGGTCCGATCACCTACGCCGTTGACGGCAAGCAATACGTGTCCGTGATCTCGGGCAACTCGCTTCTCACGTTCGCGCTGCGGAACTGAGCTCGACGTACTCAGCGCGTGCCTCGTTGACCGTACGTACTCAGGCAACGGTGCGCAGTCCAACTCTGGACATGCGGCACCTTCCGAAGCGGTGTCCGACATTGCACTGACGCGCTTGCGGCGATCCGCTACGGTGGTGCATCAGGCCCGCTGCACATCTGTCGCAACCAACCTGACACTGCGGGCGAGCTCCGTCGAGAGCTGGCGCGCACGTCGTAGTAGCGGGTGTGGGTGCGACACATGGAAGGAACCAAATGTTGAGCAGACTCACTGTGTTCTCGACGCTCGCGATGCTCGTGCTGGGCATGGGCGGCACGGCACACGCACAAACGTCCGACTATCGAACGTATTTCACATTCAGTACGCCGGTCACGCTGCCGGGCGTCACTCTTCCCGCTGGCAGGTATCTGTTCCGCCTGGCCGATCCCAACTCGAGCCGCAAAGTCATCAGCGTGCTGAGCGAGGATGGCAAGACGCCGCTGGCGATGCTCCACACGATCCCCAACCAGCTGCCGAAGGCGCCAAATGATCCTGAGGTTCGATTCCTGGAGATCTCGGGCAATACGCCACCGCCAATCAAAGGCTGGTGGTATCCGGGCAAATCGATCGGATACGAGTTCATCTATCCGAGAGCGCAGGCGCTGCAGCTTGCCAAGGTGACATCCGAGCCAGTGCTGACGACAAGGGCCGAGACGAAGGATGTGGCGACGGCGGACCTGTCTCGAATCAACGGTGCGGGCGTTCCAGCCCCGGTGACAGTCGAAGAAGCTCCTGCCCCGGTGCAGGCGAGCGGCAGGGCACAGCAGGGTGAGGTGGCGCCGGCTGCGGGCGCGACAGCGGCTGCCGCACCGGACCCGCGGGTTGACGAGCGCGCGCGCAGCACGGCGCGGACGCAGTTACCGCAGACGGCCGGCGCGATGCCGTTGGTGATGCTGTTGGCCGCGTTGGCGATGTGTGCGGGTGTTGTCCTGTGGCTCTCGGCGAAGCCCTCACCTAGACGCATCTGAACGGATCTTTCAGAGGAGTGCGGCACGTGCCGCACTCCTCGACCGCGTCACTGGTATGGCCTGTCGATGCATCGCGCTTGTCGCAATGGCGTCGCTGCTGCTTGGCCGCGGCACTGTTGAGGGCCAGGCAGCGCCGATTTTCAAGGCCGACGCGGAGCTCGTTGTTCTGCACGTGACGGTGAAGGACAGGAACGGCGCGTACGTCGCAGGCCTGCCGCAGGATGCATTCAGCGTCATCGAAGATGGCCGCGCACAAACCGTCCGCCTGCTGACCGACCTCGACACCCCCGTGACCGTCGGCATCCTCATCGACAGCAGTGCGAGCATGTACCCGCTCCGGCATCTGGTCATTGCCGGCGCCACCGCGTTCGCGCAAGCGAGCCATCCTCGTGACGAAATCTTTGCGCTTGCCTTCAACGAAGCCGTCACCCCAGCGCTCTTACCGAGCGCCCCATTCACGAGCGACAGCACGGTGCTGCGCGCTGCGCTCGAACGCACCGTCAACGGCCGGGGACGTACGGCGCTCTACGACGCGATATCGACCGGCGTTGACTACCTCTCAGGTGGCAGCCGCGAGCGCAAAGTGCTCATCGTGCTGAGCGATGGCGGAGACAACGCCAGCCGGGTGACGCGGGACGAGGCCGTCCGCAAGGCGCAGGCGTCAAACGCCGTCATCTACACCATTGCCATCGTCGACCCGGGGTCCAGCGAGGCGAATCCGAGGCTGCTGAAGGAGCTGGCGCAGGTGAGCGGAGGCGAATCGTTTCACCCCGAGCGTGACCGCGAGATCGCTGGCGCTTTGAGTCAGATCGCTCGCGACATCAGGCACACCTACACGGTCGGCTATATCCCCATTAACACCGCACGTGACGGCACCTTCAGGAGTGTCCGGGTCGTGGTGACGGCACCTCAGGGGCGGCCACTGGTCGTCCGAAGCCGGCGCGGCTATGTGGCTGGAACGACCGAGGTGCCACGGTGATCCACACCATCAGGCGCTGGCTCACTCGGTTGCTGATCGCCGGCGGTGTCGCAGCCCTGTTGTGGGTGGCAGCCGATCTGGTGTTGACGTCGTCGTCTCGGCGCCACTACGAAGCGGCGCTGGAACGCATGCGAACGTCGCCGGCGACAGACGGGGAGCGCACCGCGCCGGTAGCGCTGGCGATCGGCAAGCCGATCGGTACCTTGGAAATCGCGCGCGTGGGCCTGTCAGGCGTCGTGGTCGAAGGCGACGACGATGTTGTCCTGGATCGGGCCATCGGACACTTACCTGACACACCGCTCCCCTGGCACACCGGCAACAGCGCCCTGGCCGCCCATCGAGACGCGTTGTTCAGACCGTTGAAGGGGGTTCGTCTCGGAGACATTCTACGACTCAGAACCCCGCACGGGGACTTCGAGTACATCGTTCGAGAGATCCTGATCGTCAAGCCAGATGCTCTCTGGGTGCTCGATCCCACTCCAGTCACGATGCTCACCTTGATCAGCTGCTTTCCGTTCAACTACATCGGCGCTGCGCCGGAGCGCTTCATCGTGCGAGCCGAACGGACATGGATGGCCACGACGAGCACGAAGACGATCCAGCCACAAAGAAGGGCCGGCTGAAGCCGGCCCCTACAGACGTCCGGCTGAAGCCGGCCCCTGACGTCCGACTGAAGCCGACACTGCACGCTAGAACGTGAACTCGGCGCTGAACTTGGCCCTGCGACCCGTCAGGATCGTGATTGGCTGCAGCCACGTGCCGCCGGGCACGAACGCGTTGGTGTAGCTCAGGATCGCGCCGGAGTTCAGCGCGTTGAATAGATCGACGCCGACCATCGTCCGCGTGTTGCCGAAGCGCAGCAGCTTGGCAACGCGGAAGTCGAGCTGATTGACCCGATTGCCGTACATCGAGCCGGGCTCGACCTGATTGATGGTCAGGTTCGCGCTATTGGGTCGGGATCCGCCGGTGGTGTGAGGCCTGTCAAGCTGTAGAGGACGGAGAACGCGGAGAGAAGATCACGTGGGCCGGAAACCACGCTGGTTGTGGCATCGATGACACGATCGTCTCGAGACGCACATCCTGCGATGTTCGCGGCACGATTTCACGGGCCATCGAGTGTGGTGCGCGAGTTGCTTCGATGCGGTCATGGCCTCAGCGCGACGCGTCCTACTGGTCGTTCTGGCGGCAGGCGCTCTGGTCCATGCCGCCTGCTCGAGCGACACTGGCCCCTCGCTACAACCCGCGCAGCGCGTGCTCCTCGCAGGCACCGTGTACGCCGCGGCCAGTCAGCGCGTGATTCAAGATGTCCGCGTGCAGATCGTGGACGGCGCAAACGCCGGCCGCGAGACGTTCACCGATGGCGCCGGCCGCTACCAGTTCTCAAATCTCATGGCTGGGGCGATGACGCTGCAGTTCTCGAGCTCGGGATATCTCGACCTGCGCCGCACCGAGAACATCCACGCCGACACGACGCTCGAGGTCCGTCTCGATCGCGGTCCCGAGCCAGGGTTTGTGCTGTCGGGCAGCGTGACCACACTGTGGGGCGAGCCGATCGATGATGTCGGCGTTGAAGCGGTGCACGGCGGGCGTGTCGCCGGCGGCGGAACGACGAACCGTAGCGGCGTCTACAGCATTCCGACCCTCCCCGCGCAGGACTACATCGTGCGCGCGATCAAGTTCGGGTATCGCACGCCGCAGCTGCCGCTGTCACTGAACGCGAACGCGACGCTCGATATCGCGCTCGATCGAGTCCGCATCGAGATCAACGGCGCTGTCGAGGAGGCGCCGCCGTGTTCCGGTGTCGTGACCGGTGCACGCGTCGAGATCGTCGATGGTCCCGATGCCGGGATGACGTCGACCAGCACCGACGGTAAATATCGGCTCGAGAACATCAATTGGGGCAGATTCAGACTGCGGGCGTCCAGCGCCGGCTACACCCCGGCTGAGGTCTCGGTCAACGCACTGCCGCCCGGCTCGGGCAACCCGCCGGCGCCGATCCAGGTGCAGGTACATGTGCCCCTGAAGCGGGCGACGTCAGGCTGCTAGTGGCTAGTCCGGCATAATTGGCACATGGGCATCGACGAAACCAGAGCCCAGCACCAGAGTCTCCTCAAGGAGTTGCAGGAGGAGCGGGCCGCGGCGCTGGCGCGCATCAGCCGTCGTCTCGAGCGGCTCCTCGCGCAGCTGGAGGCGACGCGGGAGCGGATCGCGCATGGCGGCGACGAAGATCGCGTCCGTGACGTCGGCGTGTATCGCGAATTGCGCAAGGAAGCGGTGAAGTACCGCTGGTATCTCGAAGTGCAGCGCGAGGCCATCGGGCTGCGGCACCATCAGCGCCTGGAGGAGTTCTACCCTCTCCCACCCGAACAGCCCTGAGATGGTCGCGTCATATCGGCGCCGACCGTCTGGACGATCACCTGCACGAAATGCCGGATCCCGTGTGCGACCTATTAGTGGAAGTCGGCGCACGGGTGCAGCGTCCGCTGACGGCTGTCCTCGAGCGCGACGAACGGCTACAAAACGGGCCCCTTACGGGGCCCGGTGGCGCGAATTTGTTGTGGAAAGGCTGGTCTAGACGCTGATGGAGCCCGCCGATGATGCAGGCCGGGATGCCGGCTTGGCCGGTCGCGCCGGTCTGGCCGGCTTGGCCGGCTTGGATTCGACCTCGCTGGCGGAGACTTTCGTCAGCGTTTCCTTGAACAGCTTGGCCGGCCCCGCCCATGGTCCACTGACCCGACAGGCGCCCGTCCGTCGCGACGGAATACACCACGATTGCGGGGGCGCCTCCGAAATAGCTGACCGCCAGCACACCGTCCTGCTGGATGCCGACGCCCATGACCTGCTCGTCGTTCTCCTGCGTCCAGCGAACCAGATATGTGTCCTGCCGTTTGACGATTTCAACGACCGCCGTATACGGGGAGCCGTCGGGATTGGTGCCTTCGCAGGCGTAAACACCGCTCAAATCGGAGCCGGCCGAGGGTTCGGCAATGGCAGTCACGGAGCCGAGCAGCACGAGTCCCAGGCAACTCGACAGGATCAATCTGGCCATCACGTCCCTCACTTTTGGTCTCTGCGACCCGCCGCGATGATTGAACACCAACCGACAGTTAAGCCCAGCACCGAGCAAGACGCGCGCCACTTCTATTCCCGGTGCCCGGGTCGCGACAGCGGGTGAATCCGGTGGGACCGACGATCGGCTGACTGGGTGCGCCCAATCATAAACGGGTTTCGCCTCGACTGCAAGGTCCTACATTTTCCTGATCCGAGTTGGATCAAACATTTTGTCGCACCGACTCGGAGAGCCGGACACGTTCGTTTCGGCGATCAGTCATCGCGCCACAACGGTACGCGCTCGAGAAACTCCTGGTTGCCGAGCTCACGACAGAGTTCCGTCAGCTCCGTGCGTCGCGCGCCTCGCCATCGCAGATCGTCCAGTGACTCGTCGAGCGGCGCATCCGTGCGGAGTGTCGCGAGGCGGCGATAGAGATACGCCTCGTCGCGGTGATCGCGAAGGCTCGCCGCGAGCGCTGATGCGCCACGCACGACGAGCCCCCACTCACGCTCGTGATCGGGAATCGCTTCCAGGTGTCCGTAACGCGCGAGCACAGCTGCCGCCGACTTCGCGCCCCACCTCGCGACGCCGGGATAGCCGTCGGAACTGTCGCCGACGAGCGCGAGCCAGTCGGGAATGGAGAGCGGCGGCACACCGTACTTCTCGATCACGGCGAGCTCGTCAATCAGCTTGCGGCGCATGCGATCGAGGCAGACGATGCGCGAGTCGCGGACGCACTGAGCCATATCCTTGTCGGGCGTGCAGATGAAGATCTGCTCGACCTCAGCGTCGGCGCCCCACCGCGCCGCCGCGGTCGCCAGGGCGTCGTCGGCCTCGAATTCCACCATCGGCCACGTGACCAGCCCGAGCGCGTGCGTGGCGCGTTCGGCCATCGGGAACTGCGCCAGCAGGTCCTCGGGGACGCCGTCGCTGCTCTTGTAGCCCGCGAACAGGTCGTTGCGGAATGACTCGATGACGTGATCGAATGCGCAGGCGACGTGGGTTACTCTGTCTTCGCGCAGGAGTGACAGCATCGACCAGAGAATCCCGCGCGTCGCGCCAACCTCGACGCCGTTTACGCCAGTCGCTTTCGGCGCGCCAAAATACGCGCGGAACAGTTCGTAGGTGCCGTCAACCAGATGAATGCGCACGGGCTGTCCGGATCTTATGAGGAAATGTCTGGTTGTTCTCGCGGCGATCGCCATGCTGGCCGGATGCGCGGCTCGCCGGCCCGCGGACGTCGCCAGTCGTCCGCCGACGCAACCCGCCGAGGATGTCGAGGACCTGATTCGTCACGGCTGCTACCGCTGTCTCGAGCAGGCATTCGCTCGAGCCGAGGCGGGCGGCGCGGCCAGGCAGGCGTTTGAAGCGGCGGCGCTGCTGGTGCTGCGATCGAAGGAACTGGGACTCCCGACCGAACCCTGGCTCGGACACGCGCGAACGCGGGCCGCAGCCGACGCGTCGCTGACCTCCTACCTGACCATGGTCGAGGCGATTCCGCCGCATGCGATGAGCGACGATCGCGATGCGCTGTTCGACGTCCGCATCCGCAGTCAGGCGCGGTCGTCGCTGCAAGCCTGGCGCGATTCACTCCACACGGGACCGACGTCGAACGTGTTCCGCATGTATCTCGACGTGGCGCTGATCTGCGGGTTCGGCACGCTGAAAGAGACCGATCAGAGCTTCATGGGCCCGCTGGCCGCCGACGTCCGCGCGCCGATCTACCAATACCGCGTCGGCGCCTGTGACAGCGCCCATGCCGAGCGTCTGAAGACACTGCGCGCGGCAGATGCTGCCTATGTGGATGCCGACTTCGCGCTCGGACGCTACGCGCTCGACGATGCCGTCAATCCGGATCAGGACGAGGCCATCCGTCGTCTGCGATCGGCGTACGCAGCGTTTCCGCGTTCGCCGGCGATTGGCGTCACCATTGGCAACGTGTATCGCCGCTGGGAGGAATGGTCCGACGCGCTCGTCGCCTACGACGCGGTGCTCGCCGGGTCGCCGCAACATCCCGAAGCGCTGATCGGCCGCGTGATCGCGCTGTCGCGGCTGGAACGGCCGGACGAGGCGATTCAGACGGCCACCGCATTGATCGACGCGGGGCAGTGGCATCTCGGCGAGGCGTACTACTGGCGCGGCTGGAACCGGCTGGGCCTTGCGCAGCACGACCTCGCCCGCAGCGACGCCGATCGCGCCAAGACGCTGATGTCGAATGCCGCGGTGCTCGTCCTGTCCGGTGTGATCGAGTGGCGGTTGCGGCGTCTCGACAGCGCCGAAAAAGAGTTCGAGTCGGCCATCGCTATCGACTTCGGTGAGTGTGAAGCCGCGCTCGACCTCGGCGTGGTGCGCGACGAGCGGCGCAAGCCGGCCGAAGCACTCGCCGCGTTTCAGCAGGCGCGGCAATGCTACGACCTGTCGATCGCGCTGCGCCGCGAGGCGATTGCCAAGATTCAGGCGGGGCTTGGCAGCGATACCGCCAAAGCGCGCGAGAGCGCACGTCATCAGCGCGAGCTGACCGATCTCCAGAGCCGCCGCGACGAAGCCCTGCGCGCCATCGCCGTGCTCGACGGCAGGAAGAGCTCGTGCATTAGGCTACTGCTCAACGCCCAACCACCAACGCCCAACTACCAACCTCTCCCAATTCCCAACTCCCAATAACGCTCAACATTGAAAGCTGTTGGGAGTTGGAGCGTGGGAGTTGAAAGTGGTTGGTGTGTTGGGCATTGGTAGTTGGGCGTTTTCAAGTACGACACCCTTCGTATTGACATCTACGAAGGATGTCGTACAAGATCGCCGTCGTGAAATCCCGTCGCAAGCCGACCGATGCCGAGCTCGGTATCCTCCGCGTGCTGTGGACCCGCGGGCCGAGCACCGTGCGCGAGGTGGCCGAGGCACTGGACCGCGAGGGTGCGTACACCACCGTCCTCAAGCTGATGCAGATCATGACGGACAAGGGGTTGGTGAAGCGCGACGACTCGTCGCGCACGCACGTCTATCAAGGCGACCTCGTCCGAAGACAAGATGCAGAAGCAGCTGGTCACCGATCTGCTCGACAAAGTATTCGACGGATCGGCGGCCAAGCTCGTGCTGCAGGCGCTCGACGCCGGGAAGACGTCGCCTGAGGAACTCGCCGAGATTCGCAAATTGCTCGACGCGCGTCGCGGAGGAAGCCGATGAACGCCTGGATCGATCTCGCCGGTTGGACGCTCGTGCACTTCGTCTGGCAAGGCGCCGCTCTTGCGGCGGCTGCCGCTGCCGTGATGTGGCTGCTGCGGCATCGTTCGCCGCAGACGCGCTACGCCGTGGCCTGTTCGGCGTTGCTCGCCATGCTGGCCGCGCCGATCGTCACCGCGAGTGTGCTGTCACGTTCGGTCTCGGTCGTCGGTTCGGGCGCGCTGCTATCGGTCCCGTACCAGGCGGGGCCTGGTGCGGACACGGTTCCGGATGCACGCGCCATGCTCACGAACCTCGCCATGGCTCGCAGTCTGTCGAGCGTGGCACTCGCTCCGGATCCCCCGCGCTCGTGGCTCCCGTTGGTCGTCCTGACGTGGGTCGCCGGCGTCGTCGTGCTGCTCATCCGGCTGCTCGGCGGCTGGTGGCGGATCCATCGTCTCCATCGCGCGTCGCGGGCGGCGTTGCCGTCGCTGTGGACGAACGCGTCGACCCGACTTGCCGCGGCGCTCGGTCTGTCGCGCCGCGTGCACGTTGTGGACTCGCCGCTCGTGGACACTCCCACAGTCATCGGCTGGGTGACACCAGTCATCCTGCTGCCGATCGCCGCATTCTCAGGCTTGTCCTCGTCTCAGGTGGAGGCCATCCTCGCGCACGAGCTCGCCCATATCCGTCGTCACGACTTCGTCGTGAATCTGCTGCAGACGTTTGCCGAGACGGTGCTCTTTTATCACCCGGCTGTCTGGTGGCTCTCGGCGCGTATTCGCGCCGAACGGGAGCACTGCTGCGACGATGTCGCCCTCTCGGTCTGCGGCGACGCGGTCAGCTACGCCGAGGCGCTCGTCGAGCTCGAAAGCCGGCGAAGAGTGCACGCACCTCTGGCGATGGCCGCGACAGGCGGAACGTTGATGACGCGGGTTCGCCGGTTGCTCGGCGCGCCGGCCGTCGATCGTCCGCGGTCGTTCGGCGCCATGGTGATTACCGGTGTCGTTGCGTTGGTGGGCGTGGCTGGCGCGTCAGCCTATCTGCTGGCCGCACAGCCCGACCGACGTGCCCAGCCTGCGCAGGGCACGGCCGGTGATCCGGCGGCCTGGTCGATGGTCTTCAATCACGCCGACTCGACGATGCGCTTCATCGGATATCGGGGGCGCGATCTGGTCCGCTTCGCCTATCAGATTCCACAAGCGCGGGTTGTCGGTGGACCCTCGTGGCTCGACGAGCAGATTCTCGACATCGTCGTCAATCTCGATTCAGCCCCGCGTGCGGACGAAATGCCGGGCATCGTCCGTGCCGCGCTCGAAGACAGGCTGCAGCTGAAAACGCACGTCGAGAAGCGCGATTTCCCCGTGCTGGCATTGGTGATGGCGCGAGACGATCGTGCGTTCGGGCCGAGTCTCCGTGTCGCAAGCCGGGCATGCTTCGATGTGCAGCAATGGATCGCCGCGGGGCAACCTCCTGACCAATTGCCCGAGCGGCGTGGCGTGCCGGTGTGCGGCGGCGAAATCGACAGCCCGTTGGGATGGACGCAGTACGCGTCGATCACGATGCCGCAGCTCGCAGACGAGCTCCGTGACTACGTGAGGGGGTGGACGCCGACGCCGCGGGGTCCTCGGCCGAGCACGTCTTGGCCCGACGCTCGTCGCGGTACAAGCACCGGACATCGTTGACCGCACCGGGCTTTCCGGACGCTACGACGTCGAGTTCAGCGCGTTCTATCCAACCGCGGCGCTGATGTCGCGGTTCCCATTCCTGAAGAACGTCTTCGAGCCGCTCGGCTTTACGTCGGTGCCGACGCGCGCTGGCCAGACCAGCTCGGGCCTGGCGCTCGTCGAATCTGAAGCGCCCTACGACGTTATCGTTATCGATCAGGCGGAACGCCCATGAAGAAGATTCTGAGCTCACTGATTACGGCAGCGGCAATCATCGTCGTCCTCAATGCGCAGGACCCGGCGCCGGTTCAGTATGTCGCGTCGGTGAAGAAGAACGTCACGGGCTTCGGCGGTCAGATTCGGATCGCGCCCGGGCTGATCTCGGTCAACGGTATGCCGGTGCGCATCCTGATCCGGCAGGCGTACGGTCAGCTGCAGGATTTTCAGCTGGTTGGCGGACCGGACTGGATCTCCTCGGATCGATTTGACATCGAAGCCAAGCCGGAAGGCAGCGGGCCAATGAGTCCGCAAGTGCTGCAGTCAATCTTCCGGCAGATCCTCGAGGACCGCTTCGCGCTCAAGGCGCACAAGGAGACGCGCGAGCTGCCGATCTACGCGCTGGTACTGGCCCGCAGCGACGGGCGACTGGGTCCGAACCTCAAGCCGGCGTCACCGGAGTGCTCGACGATGATGACCGCGCGCGGGCGCGGACCCGCGCCGGATGGCCGCGGCGGACCGGCGCCGGATGGGCGCGGTGGGTCCGCTGTTGGCCGCGGTGGACCACCGACGGTCGTGATGGCCGCCTGATGGCGCCAGGGGCCGGGCTGGTGGTCCTATACCGCTGCCGGACTTCGATGCGGCTCCAGTCTGCGGTCAGCGATGCGGCGGCTTCGGGCGGATGCGCGCAGGCGGCGTGACGATGGAGCGGACTTCGCCGCGACGATCTCCGGCACCGCGCAGCGCGTCGTCGTCGACAAGACCGGGCTCACCGGCTACTACGACATCGCGCTGACGTACACGCCGACAGATGATCAACTGCCGCAGGGTCCGCCGCCTCCCGGTGCGCCGGCTCCGCCGCCGATCGATCCCGATGGACCGACGTTCTTCACGGCGATCCAGGAACAGCTGGGATTGAAGCTGGATAATCAGCGCGGCCCGGTCGAAGTCGTGGTCATCGATTCGATCCAGCCGCCGACGGAGAATTGATGTCGGCGGCAGTCCAAAGGACGCGCCCTACACCTGCCTCACTTGCGATCCAGATTGTCGAGGCCGCGCGAGTAGTTCGGGTCCCATCGCGGCCAGATCGGATCGATAACTGACCGTATCCGCAGTGGGGAAGCTGGCCGGCACCTTCTGCGTCACCGAACCGGTCGCGGCCCATTCCGTCCCGCGCTGCAACGTGACGACGAAGTCCACCGAGCTGATACCGGTGACATCGTGGCCGAGCGTGGTGTGGAACACGCGGCCCTGGCCGTAGCGCAGCGCCATCAGCTGCGGCTCGTCGCGGCCGGTCCCTGCATTGCCGGGATCCGAGTACGCCGTGGCCAGCACGCTCATGTTCCTGCCGGGTCCGCGCAGCGCGGCATAGAGCTCGTCGCCTTGATGCATCCACACCCGCGGAAGTCCCTTCACGATCGGATGACTCGCATCGCGCACGGTGATCCTGAACGGCACGCGGCGACCGTGGCTGCCGGCTTTCCCCGGTGCCGAGTCCGAAACCACCTTGCCGTCGCGGACGTACCAGTTTGGTCCGGCCTGCTCGGTCCGGTTGCGCCATCCGCCGACGCCGATCATCTCGTTGAAGGCCGGCCATCCCGAGAACGCGTTGTCCGCCGCGTGCACCGACACCAGGCCGCCGCCCGTCTTCATGTACTCCTCGAACGACGTCTTGAGCACGGCGGGCCAGCGCTCATCAGGCGCGTCGTAGTTCATGACGACGGCCTTGTACTTGCCGAACTCGGGCGCGAACGTCGTCAGCTCTCCGGTGGCTGCGGGCGCCGTGACGACAGTGACGGTGAAGAGGCCGGTCTCGTCGAGGATCTTCTTCAGCACCGGCGTGACCCGCTGCCAGTCGTGATACAGTCCGCCGCTTTCGCCGTCGAGGATCATCACCGGAACTGGCGCGGCGGCGCGCGACGACGGTCCGCTGGCAATCGCCAGGCCGAGGAGACCCGCGACAACGATCGGCTTCATGGCCATAATGTAACCCCGTGCGACGCACGAGCCTCGTCCTCGCGCTGATAGTGCTGGCCGCTCGCCCGGCCCTTGCCCAGCGGGATATCGCCGGCGAGTGGACCGCCCTCTATCACGAGGACCAGCCGCACCGCATCCCTGGTCCTGAGCTCGGCGACTATACCGGCATCCCGCTGAACGACGCCGGACGATTGAAGGCGGACAGTTGGGACGCGTCGATTCTGTCGTTGCGCGAGCACCAGGCCAAGCCGCATCCCTCCACCTATTCGCTGCGCGGCCCGGCGAACATCCGCATCAGGAGGGAAGTCGATCCGGTCACACAGCAGACGGTCGGCTACGAGCTGTTCGGCACGTTCGGCCAGGCCACGCGCATGCTCTGGCTCGATGGACGGCCGCATCCTCCGCAGCACGCCGCCCATACCTGGGCCGGCTTCTCGACGGCGCGCTGGGACGGCAACGCGCTGACCGTACTCACGACCCATCTCAAGGCCGGCTGGCTGCAGCGCAACGGCGTCGCGCACAGCGATCAGGCGACGATGACCGAGCGCTTCATCCGTCATGGGAATCACCTGATGGTCGTCTCGATCGTCGACGATCCGATTTACCTCGAGGAGCCGTTCGTCCGCACGACGAACTGGGTGTTGAATCCCGATCAGGAGGTCCGACGCACGCAGTTCGATGTCGTGGATGAAGTCGCCGAGCGGCGGAAGGGCGACGTGCCTCATCACCTGCCTGGTTCGCCCGGTGCGCGGCTGAAGCTCACCGAGTTTGCCTCGCGCTTCGGGCTGCCGCAGGATGCGGCGCGCGGTGGCGTGGCAACGACCTACCCGGAATATCAGCGCGTGCTGAAGCGGCCAGCCCTTCCCGGGCTCAGGGCAACCGGATGTGCGACGCCGTCGGCCGGTCAGCGGCTCGTTCGAACGCGGATCGAGGGGAAACATCGGACGGCCCGCTCCGCGTCGTGCACGTGCAGGGCAAGGTCCACATGATTGTCGGCGACGGCGGCAACATCATCGTCCAGGCCGGCGACGAGGGCGTCCTGGTGATCGACACCGGGCTCGAGTCGCGCGGCGACGAACTGCTGGCCGCGATTCGCCGGATCTCGGACAAGCCGATTCGTGTGGTGATCAACACGCACGCCCACGCCGATCACTCAGGCGCCAACGAGACGTTGGCCCGCGCCGGCCAGTGGCTCGGCGGGAACGCTCCCGGCAACTCCGGCCTGGGATTGGCGACGGCCCGTGTTCTTGCCCACGAGAAGGTCATGGCGCGAATGAGTGCGCCGACCGGCGCCGCGTCACCGAGGCCATTCGGCGCCTGGCCGAATGAAACGTTCTTCGGCGAAGACAAGGAGATCTTCTTCAACGACGAAGCGATTCAGCTGCTGTATCAGCCCGGCCACACCGACGGTGACATCGTGGTGTTCTTCCGCCGGTCGGACGTCGTTGCCAGCGGAGATCTGTTCATGACGACGACCTATCCGGTCATCGACGCCGCGCGCGGCGGCAGCGTGCAGGGAATCATCAACGGGCTGAACCGGCTGCTCGACATCACGATCCCGAAAGACAAGGCAGAAGGCGGGACCTACGTCGTGCCCGGACATGGGCGGCTCGCTGACGAGGCCGATGTGGTCGAGTACCGCGACATGCTGACGATCGTTCGCGATCGCATTCAGGACCTGATCGCGAAGGGGATGTCGCTCGCCCAGGTCAAAGCCGCGGGACCGACGCGCGACTACGACGGCCGCTACGGCGCCACGACCGGCGCGTGGACCACCGATCAGTTCATCGAAGCTGTGTATCGGGAATTCGCCCGGTAGGTCAGGTCCGGCTACAGCCGGACACTACGCTGCTGATGTAGTGTCCGGCTTTAGCCGGACCAGTCGTCAACGCCGATCGTAGACCTGCGTGCTGCTGTAATCCGATCCGGCGGCGTCCTTGCCTTTGGTGACGACAGTCAGCGTGTTGCGATCGGAGGTGAGGGTCCAGGTGGCGTTCTCGGTGGCGCCGCGGTCTCCTGATGCGGTCCGCTCGATGGTATTGGCGTCCACGCGCTTGAAGACGACCTTCGCGGCAGACGCCGTCACCGGATATTCCTTCCCGTCAAGCTTCGCGCTATAGGTCGTGCGCGCCAGCGGGGAGTCATTGCCGTTGGTACGGCGCCAGGTGGACGTCGTGTGCGTGAAGCCGCCATCCGCGAACGCGAGCGTCATCTCACGCCGATACGGCATCGTATTCGACGGCACGTACTGCGACTTGAACGTGTTGAGTACCCACTCGCCATCGAACGGCTCGGAGCTGTTACGTCGCGCGGTCGCCGCCGGCTTTGCAGTCTCGGCCGCGGCATTTCGCGACGGAGCGGGAGTCGGACGGACGCGTGGTGCCGCGCGCGACGACAGCCTGGTCTTCGCGACGTGCGCGCTGACTTCCTTGAACGCCGTCTCGAGAAACCGGTCCGTCGTCCATGGACCGCTGCTCAGGCCGTAGAGGCCGTCGTAGTCGAGCGTGACCTGCGCGGCCTTCACGTCCTGCAGCGTGCCGCCCTCTTCGGCGATCACCTGAATCCGATCGCGGATGATCGTCAGCATGTCGCGGTACTCGACGACATCGATCTCGTTGGCGATGCGGCCGTGGCCGGGGATGACACGCGTCCCGCCCATCGTGTTGAACTCGGGGATGGCAATGTCGACGATGCGATTGAGCGCGTCGATCACGCCCTGCAGGCTGCCGCCGCGTGCCGTATCGATGACCGGATAGCCGTTGAGCACGAACACGTCGCCCGGCCGCGACGACATCCGACTTGCGGAAGAAGACAATCAGGTCGCCGTCGGTGTGAGCCGCCGGCTGGTGAATCATCTCGACGGGCTCGCCGGTGACGAAGAGCGTCTTCTTCGCAGCCAGGAACGCGTCGGTGGGCAGAATCGCCGTCGGCATCGCGGCCGATCCATCACGCGGGTTGGCCATGCGCGAAAACGTGTTCTCGTGCGCGTAGACACGCGCGCCTTGACCGAGGATGGCATTGACGCTGCCTTCGGCCGACTTGGCGAGCGCTTCGTTGCCGCCGACGTGGTCGGGATCGCTGCTGGTGTTGACGATGTAGCGAATCGGCGCCGCCGACAGCGTGCGGATGGCGGCGAGCACCTTGGGCGACATCGTCGCTTCGTTCGAGTCGACGACCATCACCGCCTCGGGGCCGACCTGCACGGTGACGTTGCTGCCGGCCCCGGCGAGCATGTAGACCGATCCCTGGACCGGCAGAACCTGAATGTCGCCGCGGCTGGCGTAGGTCGGCCTCACGGGGCGATGGGTTGGCGCAGTGGCATTCTGCTGGGCGAAGAGCTCGACGCCGAGCGCAAACAGGCCGATCGCAGCGACCATCCGCGCCAGCGTCACCGCGACCCTCGCTTCTCAGTCGCCCGCATCATTTCTCTGAGGCGATCGACGTACTCCGGATAGAGCGTCTCCTTGCCGCCGAGCGTCGATTCGAACGGCAGGCCATTGGCGTCCGCGTACTCGGGATGCCGCGTCCCGAGCGGGTAGTGCGGGACGTCGCCGGGCTTCAGGTTGGGCAGTTCTTCGGCAATCTCCACCTGCCCGATCGCCCCCTCGCGCTGATTGGGATTCCATCGCCACGTCTGCGTGCGGACCATCGGTTCCTCGAGGTAGATCGGATCGTCCACCTGCGAAATCATCATCAGCAGGTTGCCGTGACGGATGAAGTATTCGGTCATCACGCCATAGGGGCTCGACGGAATCCCGTTGCGCTGCAGGAACGCCTGCTTCATGTGGGTGGTGGTCACCTTCAGCATCCCGTTCTCCCACACTCCGGTGGAGAACCCGTTCCAGAGATGCTCGGCGAATTCCGACGGATGCGGACGGCCGTCGAGCCAGATCGTCCGGTTGGCGTTTTCGAACAGGCCGGTGATCGTGTAGCCGACGAGGCGACGCGAGACGGGATCGATGATCTCGCCCATGTGGAAGTTAGGGCCGGGTCCGCGCATCGAGTACTGCGCCGGATGCGGCCGCGCCTGATGTTCCGGCACCGCCTGGATCGTCGAGTTCCAGGACAGCGCCTTCTGCCGGCCGGCGGCGTTGATCGGAAAGCCCGTGAAATTGCCAAGCTCGGGTCCGGGATCGACTCGAATCAGCAGCTCTTCCTCGTTCGACATCGTCCACGAGCCGGCGAGGTCGACCATCGTCGGCGGCGCGGGTTGTCCCTGGCCCTGCGCAGACGAGGGCGCGTTGAGCGATGCCGCAGCGAGCAGCATCGCGGCGGTAGCAGCAAGGGTATCGATGAGCTACGCGCGACACGGGCTCGGCCTCCATTTCGATCCATCCGCCTCGCGTTTGAAGTGCATGCTCGTCGTGTAGTCGTTCACGAGATAGCGCGGATCGCTGACGACGGAGGTGACGATGAGCCAGACGTCGCCGTTGGGAAACGCGACGCGATCCCAGTGTTCGAGCAGCGTGGCGCTGTCGCTGTAAGCCACGCCGTTCTTGCGCAGCCAGCCCTCGCTCATGTTGGTGGTGACGACCTTCAGCGAGCCGCCCTGCGGCGGCGCAGCGCCGATGGCCCGGCCGTTGCGCAGCACCGGCGGACCGCCGATCGGCTCCCATTCGGCGAGCGAGTGGCCCTGGAGCGATCGCGCGCCTGTCGCCGGCGATCGATCGAAGCGCAGCACGCGCGTCTGCTGTCCGGCATCGGTCTCGACGCTGAGCGAGTCGTCGCCGCGCCACGAGATCCGCAGGCGAGTGGGAATCCGCATCAGCCCGCCGGCGCCGTACGCCTTGCAGGAGCCGTCGGTCGAGGGATCCCACTGATCGGCCACGCGGCGGCCTTCATCGGACAGCGGGATGCTGGTGTAGTCGCCCTTCCTCGGCGTGGTCATCCGCCACAGCCACTCTTCCGTGACGACGGAGACCCAGTTGCCGGTGAGATCGACGGGCGCAGCGGTCCGCGGCGTGCGTGGCGCGGCTGGCGGTGTCTGCTGCGCAGAGACGGCGCGGTCGACGATCGCCCCGACTACGGCGAGAGCGATGATGAGGAGCGGTGCGGCGCGATGAAGGAGTCCCCGCGGCATGGTGGCGCAATCTACGCCCCGTGCCACTGTCATGTCAATTGTTCGAACAATGAGCCATCACGAGGCCCTGGTCTCTGCGAGCACCCGCAGTAGTTCGGACGGATGTACGGGCTTGACCAGATGGTCGTCAAAGCCCGCCTGTGCGGTCGCCTCACGATCGCTCGGACTGACCGTAGCCGGTCAGCGCAATCAGGCGGATCCCTCGCGTGGCGCGGATTGGCGCGAATGCGCCGCGCGACCTCGAGGCCGTCCATCCCGGGCAGCCCGACATCCAGGATGACGACGTCGGGCGACACGTCGTCGATCAGCCGAAGCGCCGACTGGCCGTCGGCGGCGCCGTGACAGACGAGCCCGGCGTCCCTCAGCATCGAGCAGAGCATCTCCCGGCTGTCCGCGTTGTCCTCCACGACGACGACCGTCGTGCCCGGCGCCGGGATGCCGAGGACGGTCGACGTCATCCTGCAGCGGCCGCGGAGAGCGCGGTCAGCGGCAACCGCACGGCGAACTCACTGCCCTTGCCGTCGCCGTCACTGTGCGCGCTGACGGTGCCGCCGTGCATCTCGACGAGCGCGCGAACCAGCGTCAGTCCGACGCCGAGTCCGCCGTCGGCATGATCGAGCGTATGTCTGGCCTGAACGAACAGGTCGAAGACCGAGTCGAGCATGTGCGGCGGGATGCCGGCGCCATTGTCGCTGACGCGAATGACGGCCGCCGCCGTTGCCGTCGCGGCGCGACCCGCAGCGTCACGCGGCCGCCGCGCGGCGTGTACTTCATGGCGTTGCTGAGCAGATTGATCTGAATCTGCTGCAGGCGAGTGGCGTCGCCATGCACCCACAACGGTTCGGGGTCGAGATCGAGCGTGAACTCCAGGCCCTCGTTCCCGCATCTGC
The DNA here is from genome assembly GCA_963728305.1 of uncultured Acidobacteriota bacterium. GTDB lineage: Bacteria > Acidobacteriota > Vicinamibacteria > Vicinamibacterales > UBA2999 > Gp6-AA40. The sequence goes on along the minus strand of CAVSKE010000041.1, from coordinate 20,575 downwards.
GGCCGAACGGCATCGGCGGCCTCGGCTGCGATTAGGCGCAGATCGACGACGCGGCGGCGCAGCTCGATCTTGTTCTGCGTGACGCGGCTCGCGTCGAGCAGGTCGTCGAGCAGCCGCGCCATCTGGCGGGACTGTCGTTCGAGCACGTCGACGGTGCGGCGCATGCGTGTGGTCTGTGGCTCGGCGGCCTTCAGCATCGCGGTGGCCGTCACCACCGCGCCGAGCGGGTTGCGCAGCTCGTGCGACAGCATCGCCAGGAACTGATCGCGCCGGCGCACTTCCTCGTCGATCTTGGCCTTGGCCCGCACCTGCTCGGTGACGTCGCGGAAGATGGCGATCACGCCGACGGTCGCGTTGCTCGCGATCGACGCAGCGGCAGGCGCGTCACCATGTCCCACGCCTCGGTGCCGTCCTGGTCGGTCCGGCGCTCGAGGCGATAGTGCTGGGGCTGGCCCGACGCGCAGCACGGCTTCGTCTTCGCGGTGCAGCGCCATCGCGGCATCCTGATCGGGCAGGTCGAAGGCCGTCTTGCCGATGGCATCGGCGGCGTCGTGCACGCCGAGCCGCGCGGCCATCGCGTGGTTGCAGCGGATGTACCGGCCGCGAGCGTCCTTGAAGTAGATCGCGTCCGGGACGGTGCGCAGCAGGCTGTTGAGGAGATACCGCTCGTGGAACAGCGCATCCTCCGCCGTCTTGAGCCCGCGTCACGTCGATGAGCGTCAGCACGACGCCGTCGACCACGCCCTTGGCGCGATACGGGAGCAGACGCAGGAAGAACGACTTGCCCTGCGGGTCGATGAGATCGCGCTCGACGGCTTGCCCGGACGTCAGCACGCGCCTCAGATCCTCGACCAGCTCCGGGATGGCGCATCTTGTGCGCGAACGTTTCGATCGACCGGCCGACGTCGTGCGGCAGCAGGCCGAACGTCTCGCGTAATCTGCGGCGTGAACTTGCGAATCCGCAGCTGTCCGTCGAGGAAGATCGTGCCGATCTCGGTGCTGGCCAGCAGGTTGTCCATGTCGTTGGTCAGCTCGGTCAGCTCGGCGATCTTGCGCTGGTACTCGGCGTTGACGGTGTAGAGCTCCTCGTTGACGCTCTGGAGTTCCTCGTTGGTGCTCTGCAACTCCTCGTTCGACGACTGCAGTTCCTCGTTCGACGCCTGCAGTTCCTCGTTGCTCGCCTCGAGCTGTTCGATCGCCGCCTGCAGGCTTTCCTTCGTCGTTCCCAGTTCGGCTTCGAGCGCGGCCAGCTGCTGCTGCGACACCTGATCGACGTCGATCTGAATCGGCGGCGCCGACGGCCGGCCTGGCAGCGCGGGCTCGGTGCTTCGAACGACACCACGGCGTGACGCGCGCTTGGCGCCGCCCGGCAATCGGCGCGAATCGTCACCCGATACAGCTGATCGTCGGCCTGGACGCGCACGCCGTTGAACACGACCGGCGCCCGCTCGGCCAGCGCGCGCTTCATTCCGCCGGCGAGAATCATCTTCAGATCGGCGTCGACCAGATCGAGCACGTCGAGACTCTGGCGGCCGTCGCGCACGCGAAGGAAGCGTGCCGCGCCGCCAAGCGCATGCACCAGCTCGCCGCGATCGTTCACGCAGCAGACTGGGCGGCATCGTCTCTTCGAGCAGCGCGTCGTAGACCGACAGCAGCTGGCCGAGGGAATGCTCGGCCGGCGCCACGCACCGATGGAACGGCGAGCGCGCGTGTTGACGGCGACGGTCGATCGGTGCCGCGCGTCGACGGGCGTCCGAACCTCGGTGCCCTTTCGATACAGCTGCCAGTGTTTGTCGATGATCTCGAATCCGTCCGCGAGCGGACCGAGCGATCTCGGACGGGCCGAGGAACAGCACGCCGGCCTGGTTGAGCGCGAAATGGAAGAACGACAACACGCGTTGCTGCGCGGGCGGCTGCAGATAAATCAGCAGGTTTCGGCAGCTGATCGAGATCGACGCGCGTGAACGGCGCGTCGCTGATGACGTTGTGTTGCGCAAACACGATCATCTGCCGCAGCTCCGGCACGACCTGGTAGGTGTTGCCGTTCTGCATGAAGTATCGGGCGAGCCGATCGGGCGAGACGTTGGCGATCGCCTCCTCGCCGTACACGCCGAGCGTCGCCTGCTCGAGCGAGCCGCGGTGCACGTCGGTCGCGAAGATCTTGATCGGTCGCTCGCCGTAGATCGCCATCAGCTCCTGCAGGAGAATCGCCAGCGAGTACGCCTCCTCGCCCGTGGCGCACCCGGCGACCCAGAGGCGCAACGGAGCGTTCCGCGGCTCCCGCGTCAGCAGCTCGGGCAGGATGCGCTGTTCGAGCAGTGCGAATGCATCGGGATCGCGGAAGAATCGCGTGACGCCGATCAGCAGGTCACGATACAGCGCGTCGAGCTCGTCACGTTCCGACCGCAACCGCGTCAGGTACTCGTCGACGTTCTGCGACTTGCGCCAGGCCAAGCCTGCCGCTCGATCCGGCGCGTCACGGTGCTGGGCTTGTAGTGATTGAAGTCGATGCCGAACTCGGTTTCCAGCACGCCGTACAGCGCGTCGAGGCCGCGCGGTGGTCGGCTCGGGCTGCCGCGATCGTGTCCGGGGCGGCCAGCGAGCCGTCCGCGCGTTCGAGCAGCACGCGCGGCATGTCCTCGGGACGCAAGCGTGTGATCGACGACGCCGGTCTCGATCGCCGCCTTTGGCATCCCGTCGAACTGCGCGCTCTCGAGATCCTGGACGAGGACCAGCCCGCCGGTTTCGTGAACGTGAGAGATCCCGCGCGAACCGTCGCTGCCGCCACCCGACAACACGATCGCGACCGCTTTCGAGCCGTAATCCTGCGCGAGCGATCGAAAGAACACGTCGATCGGAAGCGTGAGCTCCTGCTGGCGGTCCCGCTCGCTCAGGAGCAGCCGTCCGCCGGAGACGATCATTTCCTTCTTCGCCGGAATCAGATAGACGTGATCGGCTTCGACCGGCATGCCGTCTTCGACGAGATGGATCGGCAACGGCGTGTGCCGCGCCAGCAGTTCGTCCATCAGGCTCTTGAAGTCGGGCGACAGGTGCTGAACGATCACGAACGCCATCCCCGTGTCTTTGGGCAGGTTTTCGAAGAAGCGCACGAGCGGATCGAGCCCGCCCGCGGACGCGCCGATGCCGACGACGAACCGCGGGACCGTGATTCGGGTCTCGGGTGACGTTACGGTGTCGGCGGTCTTAGGGTGGCCGGGAACGGAATCGTATGCCATCGCGCGACACCAGTTGATAGCGACATTGCAACCGGAGCGAGGCGGAGGCAAATGATGTACCGATATGACGAGCCTTCGGCGAGGCGCACGTAAGCTGCTGAGCGCGAAGAACTAGTTGCGCGCGCGGATAGCCGAGTGCCTGCAAAGGGAATGGCGTCGCGTCGGCGATTTGCTGGCCACTGTTGGGCATCTCCCGACCCGACGTGATGCCTGTCTTACCGCCGTGCCGCCGCTGTAGTCCGCAGTGGACCGCGCGCGCGAGGTGTGATGGATCGCGCGGTGTGAGTGCCGCGGGCGCCGGAGTCTGTTATGCGGCGCGCGATGATCGGTCCACGCGGCCATGACGGCCGAGCAGACCCAGACGATCGGCACGATGCGACGGTCAGAGCAATCCCCGCGGCATGGTGGCGCAATCCATGTCCAGCAGACTCAGGATGTCAACGATTTCAACGCCCAAACCGTCGCATATCGGGTGCGTTGACTTTGCCCTTTGCCGTTCGGACGACCTCGGGTATCTTAGCGCGCACTGATATTCCAATCCGCCCTATATTTCGGCCGTCCTGATCATTCGTTTGGTGACCACATCGGGTAGTTGAGTTCGTGCACGCGGGGCCCACCACGGTAGTACAGGAGGTTAGGTATGCGGATTCTCGGGAAGCTCGGCGCCCTCGCAGGAGCGCTCGTGTTGCTTGCGCCTGCAGTGGCTCTGGCACAAGCGTCGATCACAGGGGCCGTGAAGGACGCGTCCGGTGCGGTCCTGCCCGGCGTGACAGTTGAAGCTGCTAGCCCGGTGCTGATTGAGAAAGCGCGGACGGTGGTGACCGACAACAACGGCCGCTACCAGATCGTCGATCTCCGTCCGGGTACCTACACCGTCACCTTCACGCTTGCCGGGTTTAACACCTTCAAACGCGACGGCGTCGTTCTCGCCGGCACCAGCGCGAATACCGTTGACGCCGACCTGCGCATCGGGTCGCTGGAAGAAACGATCACGGTCACCGGCGAGGCACCTGTCGTTGACACGCATTCGCTCACCAGACAGCAGGTGCTGAGCTCCGACGTGGTGGATGCGCTGCCGAGCGCGCGCAACTACGTCAGTCTGGCGCGTATGGTGTCTGGCACCACCGCCACCGGCATCGGCTCCAATGACGTCGGCGGGTCGTTGATCCAGGACGTCGGCGGCAGCATGACCGTCCACGGCAGCCGCGCCACCGATCAGCGCGTAACCGCCAACGGCATCAACACGATGACGCTGCAGGCCGGCGGAAACATTGGCGGCCAGACTCCGGACGTGGGTTCGGCGGCTGAGGTCTCGATTGACACGACCTCGCTCTCCGCCGATCTGCCCACCGGCGGCGTGCGCATCAACTTCATCCCGCGCGACGGCGGCAACAAGTTCGCCAACTCAGCGTTCTTCACCTTCGCGACCGAGAGCCTGCAGGGCGACAACTTCTCCGACGAACTGCGCGCCGCCGGTTTGGCGACGCCCACGAAGATCGTCAACAACTTCGATCTCAACGAAGCGTTCGGCGGTCCGATCAAGCGTGACAAAGTGTGGTTCTGGTTCTCGACGCGCTTCAACTCGGTCAAGGGCGAAGCGGGAATCTTCGAGAACGCGAATGCCTTCAAGGTGAACGAGTGGCTCTATGTGCCGACGACCTCGCCGGCCGTCAACGAGGGTCAGCAGTTCAACAACAGCCTTCGCGTCACGTATCAAGTGAACCCGAAGGTCAAGATCGCCGGCACCTACAAGGCGGACAAGTGGTGCAATTGTCCGAACCAGATCAGCGCGACGCGCGCCCCCGAGGCCGCACGCGACCGGCGGTTCCCTCGCCTCCGCCAGGAGCACGCCGAGATCACCTCGCCGATCACCAGCCGCCTGCTGTTCGAGGCAGTGGCCATGCACTTGTTCGAGCGCTGGGGCGACATGCACCTCCGCGCCAAGGGCGGCTCGCTCGACGATCCCGCGATCGAGGCGCTGCTGCCTCAGCTGATCTCGGTCACCGAGCAGAGCAACAACCTGATCTACCGTGGCCGCGAGACCAACAACAACACGCTGGTGCCGAACTGGGCCTACCGCGCCGCGATGTCGTACGTCACCGGCACACACGCGTTCAAGGTCGGCTTCAACCGCACCCACGGGTTCCTCGAGGAGTATCAGTACGCGATGAACCCGGTGAGCTACCGGTTCAACCTGGGCGTGCCCAATCAGATCACGATGATGAACCGGCCGTACACCGCCATCTCGAACATGGACAACGATCTCGGCATCTTCGCGCAGGATCGCTGGACGATGGATCGGCTGACGCTGAATCTGGCGCTGCGCTTCGACGCGTTCCAGACCAGCTTCCCCGAGCAGACGGTGGGACCAGCGCCGTTCGTGCCGGCGCGGAACATCACCTTCCCGGAAACCGACAACCTCAATTGGAAGGACATCAGCTACCGCACCGGCCTGGTCTACGACCTCGGCGGCAATGGCAAGACCGCGATCAAGGTCGCGCATGAACAAGTATCTGCTCGGCCAGACGCTGAACGGCATCGGCCGCAATCCGAATCCCGTGCTGGCGCTCACGCAGGCGGTCAACCGGTCGTGGACGGATACGAATCGTGACTACGTGCCGCAGTGCGATCTGCTGAATCCGCTGGCGAACGGCGCCGGAGATACCTGCGGGCAAATCTCGGATCTGTCGTTCGGCACCTTGCGCGCCGCGGAGTTGTATGACACCGACCTCACCACCGGCTGGGGCCATCGTCCGGCGAACTGGGAATTCTCGGTCGGCGTGCAGCGCGAGATCATCCCGCGCGTCGCGCTCGACGTGGGCTACTTCCGTCGCGTCTGGAAGAACTTCCAGGTCACCGACAATCTGCTGCTCGCGCCGGAGGACTTCACCAAGTTCAGTATGACGGTGCCGACCGACTCGCGGCTCTCGACCAGCGGCGAAACGCTGACCGGCTTGTATAACGTCGTGCCCACCAAGTTCGGGCAAGTCCAGAACCTGAACACGCTGTCGGACAAGTACGGGAAGCAGATCGACCACTGGAACGGCTTCGACATCAGCATCAACGCGCGTCTGCAGAACGGGCTGACGCTGCAAGGTGGTATGGGCACCGGTAAACAGGTCGAGGACAACTGCGAGATCGTCGCCAAACTGCCGGAAATGCTCAACCTCAGTGGCGCCGACGCGGTGGCGGCGAGCACGGCTGGCGCGCCGGCGCATTGGCGTCCCGCCGATTTCTGTCATCGCGAGCAGCCGATGCTGACCGGCTTCAAGGCGCTGGCCATCTACATCATCCCGAAGATCGACGTGCAGGTGTCCGGCTCGTTCCGCAGCTCACCGGGCACGACGTTGACCGCGGGCTATACCGCCACCAACGCGATCCTCGGGACGTCCTCCACGCTTGGCAGGCCGCTGGCTGGAAACGCGCAGAACATCGTCATCAATATCGAGCGTCCGAACGAACAGTTCACCGAACGCCGCAACGAGCTCGATATGCGAATTGGCAAGGTCGTGAGGCTCGGCACCACGAAGACGGTCCTCAGCATGGACCTCTACAACGCGCTCAATTCGAACGCGATGATCGTTCAGAACCAGGCGTACGCGTCGTATCTACGCCCGGTCGAGATCCTCAACGCGCGGCTGATCAAGTTCAGCTGGGCGTTCGATTTCTGACGAAATCGAAGGTCAAAGAGCAAAGGTCAAAGGTCAAAGGAGGGCCGCCTTCGGGCGGTCCTTCTGTGTACGGCCAACGCTGCTGTCGGAGTTGGAGCAGGACGTCACCGGTGTTGCCGTTGCGAATCCCGTTACGGTGGCCGGACACGCGCTGCGATGCCGTCGTCGGCCGCTGGACGCTCGGGTCGGGCGTGCTCAGAGCACGCCCTCAACCTCGCTGATCCCCACTGGCTTCTCGCGCGGTCAGGCGATCCGTGTCGGTCTGACCTCCACAGGGATTCGCCACGGCAACACCGGCGACGTCCTCACACGTGGTTGGACTTGCGTCGCTGATGGCATACCGCATGGCGGACGCGTGCCCGTTTCAACGCGGTGTGGAACTGTAGGTCCGGAGCAAACCGTGGGGAGTGTATTGGCATACCTCGTTGATCGAAAGCGAAGCTGAGTTGAGTGGATCAAGTCGGTTTGCGGAGCGACCTACGGTTCCGCACCGCGTTGAAACACTCACGGAGCACGCCAAGACGAATTCCCTGGAGCGATGTTTTTCCACCGCGTCGAGCGGCGGCCGACGGGCGATATCAGACGCCAGTCAGTTTGAGATTGTCGAGGTCACGAGCGATATGCCTGACGGCCGGTGCCCTGGACGGGGATGTTCTGGGCCTGAAGGACTTCGTGTTGCAGCGCGTACATGCACGCCGCGGCTTCATCGATCTTTCTCACAAACGCGATTGAGCCCTGCAGGATCGGTTTCAGCCGCTCGCGGTCCTGAATGCGTGCTGCGGGGTACTCGTGCTCGACCACGAGGTGGGTGTTGGCGATGTCGAGTGGCAGGAGCTCGCGCGCGGCGAGCTGGTGATCGAGCCAGTCCACGCTCCGGTTCTGCAGATAGGCAAGCGGATCGTGGCGCGCCGTGCCGGGCAGCTCGTGTTCGCACAGCACCACCTGCTTCTTCCACGCGTTGAGCTGATCGGCCGGCTTCGCTGACGGCTTCCCGGCAATCCAATCCCCGCGCTCCATCGTCTGGCCGCCGTAGCCCCACGCGGCGACGCCCTTCGCGTCGATCACCTGCCCCTTCACGTGGAAGCCGCCAATCAGGAACGCGTAACCGCTGTCCTTGAGGAACTGAAAGATCGCGCGGGTGTCCTGGCCCATGAGGATCGCGTGCGACGGGTCGTAGTGGATGCGGAACTGATCGCCGACGCCGTGCTTCTCGCAGATGCGGTGCAGTGCGATCCACGCGCCCGGCGTGTAGGCGATGTTGTTGTGCCAGTTGTCGCCGGTCGTCCAGCCGGGCATCGGACACTGCTCGACGCGATAGTGAGCCCACGCTGCTTGGCGGCCTTGCAGGATTGGAACGAAGTGCTCCTCGAAGTCCACGAGGTTCTCGTCCATGCTCCGCTGCTGGTTGCGGCCGACGAAGCCGCATACGGCGTTGACGCCCAGCAGCACCGCGGCGTCGAGGACTCGCATCAGGAAGTCGTGCTTCTTCTCTCGCGTCGCGCGGTCGTGATGAAGCAGGTTGTCGAAGTAGGCCACGTCCGAGATGCCGACGCCGCTCGACTTCATCGCCGCGCAGACGCGCCTGGCGCGCGCCGCGTCGAACGGGCGGCGCAAGTCGAGTGTGTTGGCCACCGGATCGAGCATGGCCTCGGGCGGCACATCGGTTTCCGAGGGGTGCAGCGCCGCCGACAGCTGGATGTGGCTGGCGCCGAGCTCGCGGCCGAAGACCAGCCAGTCCTCGACGGCGCGATCGGGATCGGCGTCACGCACGTCGCGCGGCGTCAGTTCCTGGAGGGCCGCGGTGAGCACGCCGACCTGCATGAACTTCGGTGCGAACGCGGTGATCGACATCCGGTTGATAATACTTCCCCCGTATGCGCTATTCGTTAGGCGTGCTCATAGGTCATCGCCTTGCATCCTGTCCTCGGCTCATTCCTGCATGCCCAGGGACGGGGACAGGCGAGCCCCGCGTCGGTGCCGCCGCCGCGATCCACGACGCCGCAGACCTACCCGGTGGATCAGATCAGCGGCAGGGCAGCGGATCTTCACCGCGCAGTGCGGCTTCTGTCACGGGCGCGACGCGATGGGCGGCGAGTCGGGCCCCGACCTGACGCGTGCGACGGTCGTGGCGGAAGACGTGCGCGGCGACAAGATTGGCCCGCTTCTGCGGGCCGGCCGCGTCGACAAAGGGATGCCGGCGTTCACGCTGAGCGCCGCCGACCTCGGCTGCGATCGTCGCCTTCGTGCACGACCAGAAGATCAAAGCCGAATCGCTCACCGGCGGCCGCCGCTGGTGGACGTCGCCGACCTGCAGACCGGCGATCCCGAAGCGGGCCGCAGGTACTTCGCCGGCGCCTGCGTGACATGTCATTCGGCGACCGGCGATCTCGCCGGCGTGGGCAAGCGGCTGCAAGGTCTCGCGCTGCTGCAGCGCATGCTCTATCCGGCTCCCGGCCGCGAGGGATCGAAGGCGACCGTCACCGTCACGCTCGCCTCCGGCGACGTGGTGACCGGCCGTCTCGCCTATCGCGACGAGTTCACGATCGCGCTCACCGACGCAGGCGGCTGGTATCGCGCCTGGCCGACGCGGCAGGTGAAGTTCGTCGTCAACGATCCGCTTCAGGCCCATGTCGATCAGCTCGGAAAGTACACCGATGGGGACATGCATGATGTCTTGGCGTATCTGCAGACGCTGCGGTAGAGGTGCGAGGGTGCGAAGCGTGCGAGGGTGCGACGGTGCTGTTCCTCGCTGCTCGCGTTCGGCGCCTCGCGTGCTCGCGCAGTCGCTCGATCCGTCCGCGCTGCTCGAAGCCAGCGCGCCGACAGCTGGCCGACGTATCACGGCGACTACACCGGACAGCGGCACAGCCGGCTGACGCAGATCACGCCGGCCAACGTGCACCAGCTGACGCTGGCGTGGGCGTTTCAAACCAATCAGCCGCAGCAGATCAAAGCCACGCCGATCCTGGTCAACGGCGTGATCTACATCACGACGCCGGACAACATGTGGGCGATCGATGCGCGCTCGGGCCGGCAGATCTGGCGCTACACGTATCCGGCCAATGAGGGCTTTCACATCGGGCATCGCGGCGTCGCCGTCTACAAGGACTTCGTCTACCTGACGACACCCGACGCGCACCTGGTCGCGCTCGACGCGCGCGACCGGCAAGGTTCGCTGGAACGTCGAGATCGCCGATTCGCGCACGCGGCTTCTGGTCGACGAACGCGCCGCTCCTCGTCAAGCACCCTCGCACCGGCGCACCCTCGCACCTGCTGGTCGGCGTGGCCGGCGACTTCGACAACCTTCCCGGCACGCTCAAGTCCTTCGATCCGGAAACCGGCGCAGTGCAGTGGACCTTCTACAGCACGCCGCCGCCAGGCACGCCCGGGTCGGAGAGCGGCGGCGCGACCGGCGGGCAGATGTGGATGACGGGCACGTACGATCCCGAGCTCAATCTGGTGTTTGTCGGCACCGGCAATCCGACGCCGGTACTGAACGGACCCGCGCGGCCCGGCGACAACCCGTGGACCTGCAGCATCGTCGCGCTCAATCCCGATACCGGGAAGACTGGTGTGGGGCTTTCAGGCATCGCCGCACGACACGCACGACTGGGACGCTGCCGAAGTGCCGGTGCTGGTGGACGGCACCATCAACGGCGCGCCGCGCAAGCTGCTGCTGCAGGCCTCGCGCAACGGCTACTACTTCGTCCTCGATCGCACCACGGGCAAGAGCCTCGTGACCACGCCATTCACGACCGTGAACTGGGCGAAGGGTGTCGACAAGGATGGCCGGCCCGTTCCCGATCCGTCGAAGGAGCCGTCAGCGCGACGGTCGTCTTGTCGCGCCAAACGAAGCCGGCGGCACCAACTATCGATCGCCGAGCTTCGATCCAGACTACCGGGCTGCTCGTCGTCAGCGCGCACGACGCCTACGGCATCTACTTCTTCAAGCCCGAGCACGGAGCATACGGGTGGGCGGGTGCCAATTACAGCGTCTGGGGCAAAGGTGTGCTTCGGGCGATTGAGTATCAGACCGGCAAGATTCGCTGGAGCCACGACATCGGCGAAGGCGCAGGCGGCGCTGGCGTGCTGACGACGGCCACCGGGCTCGCCTTCAGCGGCGACTCGGCTGGCAATGCGCTGGCGCTGCGGACGATCGATGGAACGACGCTTGTGGCACGCCGGCATCGGCCGCGTCGGCAACTCGCCGATCGCCTACGAGCTCGACGGCCGACAGTACGTCATCCTTGGTGGCGGGAGCGCGCTCTATGCATTCGCGCTCCCGGAGCAACGATGAAAAGCCTTACGACCCGGCGGGTCTGCACAGCAAGACCCGCCCTGCTTCTGTTCCTCATCCTGGCGACGGCCTGCAGTCGCACGCCCGTTGAATCCACTTCTTCGAGGCCGACCGCCTTGCCGAAGGACACTGTGCCCAAGGACGCATCCACACACGCCAACCTCGACGCGTTCGTCGCGAAGCATCTCGTGCTCGATCTGACGGCGGACTTCACCGCGAAGACGCTGTCGGGCACCGCCGAGCTGAGATTCGATCGGCGCGATCCGAATGCGACCGAGGTGGTGCTCGACACGCGCGATCTGAAGATCGACAAGGTCGAAGCGGCAACCGGCGTCGGGCTCATGGATGGCAACGACGCACCGCCTCGATGCGGCGACACCGGCGTTCGGCAGCGCGCTGCACATCGCGATGCCTGCCGGCGCCGATCGCGTGCGCGTCACGTATGCGACGTCGCCGTCTGCACGCGGGCTCCAGTGGCTGGCGCCGAGTCAGACGGCGGGCAAGAAGCAGCCGTTTCTCTTCAGCCAGGCGCAGGCGATCCAGGCGCGGTCGTTCATTCCGCTGCAGGACACGCCCGGTGTGCGCATGACCTACGACGCGACGATCCGCACGCCGAAGGATCTCGTCGCCGTCATGGCGGCGGAGATGGAGCCCGCCACCGTAGGGCCGGTCCTTTCGGACCGGCCGGCCACGACGGACGGCGCCAATACCGCGTCTTCAAGTTCAGGATGCCGCAGGCGATCCCCTCGTATTTGATCGCGCTCGCCATCGGCGATCTCGCTTCCAAGCCGATGAGCGCTCGCACCGGCGTGTGGGCCGAGCCATCCATGGTGGACGCCGCGGCGCGCGAGTTCGACGACACCGAGAAGATGATGGTCGCCACCGAGAAGCTGTATGGCTCATACCGGTGGGGCCGCTACGACATCCTGGTGCTGCCGCCGTCGTTCCCGTTCGGCGGCATGGAGAATCCGCGGCTCACATTCGCGACGCCGACGGTCATTGCCGGCGACAAGTCGCTGGTCGCACTGGTCGCGCACGAGCTCGCGCATTCGTGGTCGGGCAACCTGGTGACCAACGCCACCTGGCGCGACTTCTGGCTCAACGAGGGCTTCACCACCTACCTCGAACGCCGCGTCGTCGAGGCGCTGTACGGTGCGCGCGTCGCCGACATGCAGGCGGCGATCGGCGTCAGCGATCTCGCCGAGTCGCGCAAGACCCTCGACGTGCCCGGCGATCGCACGCTGCTCCCGGATCTCACCGGTCGCGATCCAGACGATGCGTTTTCGAACGTGCCGTACGAGCAGGGCCGGTTGTTCCTGGTGTTTCTCGAGTCGAAGTTCGGCCGCGACGCATTCGACGCGTTCCTCCGCAAGTGGTTCGACGAGCACGCCTTCCAGAGTGCGACCACCGAGGAATTCCTGGCGTTCCTCAAGACCAACCTGCTCGACACCAAGCCAGGCGCCGTGACCGACGCGCAGATCCAGGAGTGGCTGCATACCGAGGGTATTCCGGCGTTTGCCGTGCTGCCGACGTCGGATGCGTTCGCGAAAGTGGAGCAGGCACGCGACGAGTGGCTGAAGGGCGGCTCGATGGACGCGCTCGCCAAGACCGCGTCAGCGTGGTCTACGCAGGAGTGGATCCACTTCGTCGACTCGCTGCCGCGGAAGATGGAGGCGAGCCGTCTGGCCGCGCTCGATCAACGGTTCAAGCTGACCCAGTCGATGAACTCGGAGATCGCGCACGTCTGGTATCGCCTGGCGATCGCCAACCGATACGCTGCCGCGTATCCGGCCATGGAGCGCTACATGATTGGCATCGGCCGCCGCAAGCTGATCGTGCCGCTCTATCGCGACCTGGCGAGCTACCCGGAGGGCCTGACGTTGGCCAACAAGATCTTCGCGAAGGCACGCGACGGGTATCACCCGCTCGCGCAAACGACGGTTGCCGACCTCTTGAAGCCAAAGACGTAGAGACGAAGACGTAGAGGCGGGTCTGTCGACTTGCCTGGATGATCAGGAGAAGCTGATGCGCGAGTTGACGACGATCGCTGTCGTGGCAATGGGCATGCTGGTGTGCGCGGCGCCAGCAGAGGCGCAGGCCACGAAGCCGCGGGCCGCGCGTCCGCCGATCAAGACCGGCCAGTCGTTCAAGGAGTGCCGCAACTGTCCCGAGATGGTCGCGCTGTCGGCCGGCACGTTCATGATGGGGTCGCCAGCCAGTGAACCCGACCGCCGCGACAGCGAGCGGCAGCACCAGGTCACCATCGCGCGTCCCTTCGCGATCGGCAAGACCGAGGTGACATGGGACCAGTGGGAAGCGTGCGTTCGCGATCGGTGGTGCGACGGCCCGGGTATCGATCTCGCCCTGCGCACCAACGAGGACGGCACGCCGAACAAGACCTTCGTCGACTGGGGTCGTGGCACGCGGCCAGTTGTCGGCGTCAGCTGGTTCGACGCACAGAACTTCGTCGGCTGGTTGAACTGGAAGACCGGCGAGGACGATGCGTATCGGCTGCCGTCGGAGGCAGAGTGGGAGTATGCGGCGCGGGCGGGGACGACCACGGCGTATCCGTGGGGCGCCAAGCTCGATCACAACCACGGCAACTTCGGTGGGCCGGGTCCTGGCCTGGGCGGAAAGATCGAAGGTCGTCTTTGACATTCACAACTAAGGCTGCCATCTGGCCATGGACGGTGACGCCCGGGCAGGGCTATTGTTGTGGCCACATCAAACCGGGAGCTATCCATGCGTCTGATCGCTTTTAGCGTCATCCTCTGCGCGTCGGCGGTGCCCGCGTTCGCGCAGCCGTTCGCCAACGCCAAGACGTCGCTCTCGAATTACTCGGTCGCTGACACCATGCCGGGTAAGCCGTGCGAGAGCCTGTCGGCATACAAGGGAGAGGGCATCGTCTCGATCAACGCCCGCGTGGTGCCGGCGACGGCCGATACGCCGCAGCACTGCCGCGTCACCGGCACCATCACGCCGGAGGTCGCGTTCGAGATCAATCTTCCCGATCGCTGGAACCGTCGCTTCTACATGACCGGCAACGGCGGCCTGGCCGGCGACGCGCTCGATGGCCCGACGAACCCGGACCGGACCTCGGCGCTCACCAACGGCTTCGTGCATCGCGCGGACCAACACCGGCCACGACGCGCGCAAGGAGCCGAGCGGCTCGTTCATCCTGAGCAATCCGCAGAAGGCGATCGACTACGCGTATCGCGCCGTGCACGTGACGGCCGACACCGCGAAAAAGATCGCCACCGATTACTACGCGCAGCCAATCCGGTTCTCTTACTGGAATTCGTGCTCGAATGGCGGCCGTCAGGGGCTGCTCGAAGCGCAGCGCTACCCGGAGGACTTCGACGGCATCGTCGCCGTCGCGCCGTGGGTCGATCAGACCGGCTTCACGGTCGGTGCGATGTGGAATCAGAAGGCGCTGAGTGAGGCGCCGGTCACACCGGCGACGCTGGCGCTGGTGGCGCAGAAGGTGATGGACAAGTGCGACGCGGGTGACGGCCTCAAGGACGGCCTCATCGACGACCCGCGCGCCTGCCGCTTCGATGCCGCTCGCGACGTCCCGGCGTGCAGCGCGACCTCGAACGGCGCCGACTGCCTGACGCCGGCGCAGGCCGCTGCGATCAACAAGGTGTATAGCGGACCACTGAGCCAGGGGAAGCCCTTCATCGCCGGGTTCATGCCCGGCAGCGAAGCGCTCAACACGGCGCCCAACGGCGCGACGAACAGCGGCTGGGTCGGCGCGATCGTTCCGGCGCAGCCCGGCGCCAAGCCGGCGGACTTCAACCTGGCCGAGGGCGTGATGCGCTATTTGATCCTCGACCCGCCGCAGCCCGAGTACGACGCCCTGAAGTTCGACTACGACACAGCTGGATCCGTCGTGCAGCGATGGAGCAAGCTGGCCGACGCCAAGGAGACCGATCTGTCGAAGTTCCGCAAGCGCGGCGGCAAACTGATCATGACCTACGGATGGGCGGACCAGATTCTCCAGCCGATGATGGGCGTGAACTACTACGAAGCCGTCGTCACGAAGAATGGCCGGGACACCACCAACTTCGCGCGTCTGTTCATGATGCCGGGCGTCGCCCACTGCGGCGGCGGCGTCGGACCCGATCGCAACGACGCCGTGACCGCGGTGATCGACTGGGTGGAGAAGGGCAAGGCCCCGGACTCCCTGCTGGCCAGCAAGGTCACCGACAACAAGGTCGTTCGCACGCGGCCGCTGTGCCCGTATCCGCAGGTCGCGCGCTACAAGGGACAGGGCAGCATCGACGATGCGGCGAACTTCAGCTGCGTCGCGCCGGCACGGTAATGGCGATCACGCGGCAGGCGATGACCGACGAGCAGCGCAAGTCGGTGGCGCTGGAGTATCTGAAAGCCTTCGATAACAAGGGCGTGACGTCCAGCGGCGGCAGCATTCTCGACCTCTTCGCCGACGACGCGCAGGTGTTCTTTCCGAAGTGGGGGCTGGCGACCGGCAAGAAGCAGATCGGTCAGCTCTTCACCGATTTCGGCGGCGGGATCAGATCGATCCTGCACGACTACGCGACCTTCAACTGGATCATGACCGGCACCGATGTCTTCGCCGTCGAAGGCACCAGTGCCGGCGAATACAAGGACGGGCCCTGGCGCGCCGGCGTCTCTCACGCCGGCCGCTGGTGCGATGTGTTCGAGGTGCGCGATTTCCTGATTCAGCGCTGCTTCATCTATCTCGATCCCGACTATGCCGGGCTCGACACCGCGCGATATCACTGGCTGTCGGCCGGCGGGCGCGATCCGTCGAAGCCAATGCCGTAGTGTTTCGCGTCGTGTCCGGCTTGAGCCGGACCGTCTGTAGTGTCCGGCTTGAGCCGGACCGTCTGTAGTGTCCGGCTTTAGCCGGACCAATACCCATGCTCCTCAAACAGTACTACCTGAACTGCCTCGCCCACGCCTCCTACCTCATCGGCGACCCGTCGAGTGGCACGGCCGTCGTCGTCGATCCGCAGCGCGACATCGACGCCTACGTCGCAGGACGCGACGGGCTGGGCTGACGATCCGCCACGTCTTCCTCACCCACTTCCACGCCGACTTCCTGGCCGGACATCTCGAGCTGCGGGATCGCACCGGCGCGACGATCCATCTCGGCGCCAAGGCCAGGCCGAGTTCGCGTTCACGCGCGATGGCCGATGGCGACAGCCTCGATCTCGGCGGCGTCCGGCTGACGGTGCTCGAGACGCCGGGCCACACCGTCGAATCGATCTCGATCCTCGTCTTCGATCTCGACGCCGACGCGCGGCAGCCACAGGCGATCCTGACCGGCGACACGCTGTTCGTCGGCGACGTCGGCCGTCCCGATCTGCGCGCGTCGCTCGGATGGTCGGCGAACGACCTGGGCAAGATGCTGTATCACTCGGTCCGCGACAAGCTGCTGCCGCTGCCGGACGCGACGCTGGTCTATCCCGCCCACGGCGCCGGCTCGCTGTGCGGCAAGAACATGAGCAAGGAGACGGTCTCGACGATCGGCGAGCAGCGCCGCACCAACTACGCGCTGCAGCCGATGAGCGAGCCGGAGTTCATCGAGCTCGTCACCGCCGATCAGCCCGATGCGCCGTCGTACTTCACCTACGACGCCGTGCTCAACACCAAGGAGCGTCCGACGCTGTCGCACATGCTCGAGCACCAGCTCAAGCCGCTCGACATCGACGTGCTGCTGTCGCTGCAGTCGGTGGGCGCGCAGGTGCTCGACGTGCGCGACGCGGTCGAGTATGCGCGCGCGCATCTGAAGGGCAGCCTCAACATCGGGCTCGGCGGCAGCTACGCGACGTGGGCGGGCACCATCCTCGATCGCGAGAAGCCGATCGTCATCATCGCCGAGCCCGGGCGCCAGGAAGAGGCGGCGATGCGGCTCGGCCGCATCGGCTTCGACAGCGTCGTCGGCTATCTGCGCGACGGCATCAGCGCGCTCGAATCGCGCACCGACCTGATGACCGGCACCACGCGGGTGACGCCGGCCGAAGCCGCTGCGGCGCTCGGCGTCCTCGGCGCCGCCGCTCGTCGTCGACATCCGCGCGCCGAAGGAGTGGCAGAAGTCGCACATCGACGGGCAGCGTCAACATTCCCGCTGAATCATCTCGCCGAGCGAATCGACGAAGTGCCGGCGAGCCGGCCGCTGCTCGTCCACTGCGCGGGCGGCTATCGCTCGTCGATTGCCGCCGGTCGTGCTGCAGCGACAGTGGTCGCGTCAACCTGACCGAACTGACCGGCGGCATCACCGCCTGGGAGGCCGCAGGCCTGCCGGTGATAACAGCGATGAGGCTAGTCTACCAGCCAGACTCCATGGTCGTTCAAAAATTCGGCGGCACGTCGGTCGCCGATCCAGAAGCTATCCGACGTCTGATCGAGATCGTCCGGATCCGCGCGCACGCGAGACGGCCGCGGTCCCGTCGTCGTCGTGTCGGCGATGAGCAAGGTCACCGACGCACTGCTGGCGATCGCATCGACGGCCGGCGCCGGCCGTCCGGGCGACGCGCTTCCGCGGTGGACGACGCTGCGCGAGCGGCACGCGTCGGCGGTGCGCGCGCTGGTCATCGGGTCCGGCGCAGACCGCCGCTGCTCGCGCACATCGCCGGTCAGTTCGATCAGCTCGCCGACATCGTCCGTGCGCTCGCCATCCTTCGCGAAGTCTCGCCGCGCACGCTCGACGTCGTCGCGGCGATGGGCGAGCTTCTCAGCTCGCGCATCGTCGCCGCCGCGCTGACCGAAGCCGGCGTGCCCGCCGACTGGGTCGATGCACGCTGCGCGATCGTCACCGACGGCGAGCACACGCGAGCCACGCCGCTCGGCGCCGGAGACCAACGCGGCGCTGCGCAAGACGGTCACGCCGATTCTCGACGCGGGCACGGTCGCCGTGCTTGGCGGATTCGTCGGCGCGACGACCGATGGGCACACGACCACGCTGGGGCGTGGCGGATCTGACTATTCCGGCGCGCTCGTCGGCGCCGGCATCGACGCGCGCGAGATTCAGATCTGGACCGACGTGGACGGCATGCTCAGCGCCGATCCGCGCGTGATCGCGTCGCCGCGTCTCATCGCGCAGCTGTCGTTCGCCGAGGCCGCCGAGCTGGCCTACTTCGGCGCCAAGGTGCTGCACCCGAGCACGATCCTGCCGGCCGTCGAGCGCAACATTCCGGTCCGCATTCTCAACTCGTGGAAGCCGGACGGCGCCGGCACGCTGATCACCGCGCGCCAGGCGCGGCGCAGACGGAGCCGGCACGCGTCTGACCGGGCTGGCCAGCAAGAACGACGTCACCGTCATCGACATCACGTCGACGCGGATGCTGATGGCCTATGGATTCCTCCGTCGCGTGTTCGAGGTGTTCGAGCGCTTCCGCACCGCGGTCGACATGGTGACGACGTCCGAGGTGAGCGTGTCGGTGACCGTCGACGACCGGCGGCAACCTCGATGCGATCGTCCAGGCGCTGTCGGAGTTCTGCGGAGGTGTCGATCGAGCGCGACCTGGCGCTGCTGTGCGCCGTCGGCGACAGCCTGCAGGAAGAGCCCGAGATTGCCGCGCGCGTCGTCAGCGTGCTCGAAGAGGTGCCGCTCAAGATGATCTCGCAGGCGGCGTCGCGGCGGAACATCACCGTGGTGCTGCGACAGAGCGATCTGCCGCACGCGATGCAGCGGCTGCACGAGGAGTTCTTCGCATGAGTACTCAAGCTGCTCCTCGTCGGCTACGGAAAGATGGGCCGGATGGTCGAGGAGATGGCCGCCGGTCAGGACATCGAGATCGTCGGGCGCGTGGACGACGGCCGCGACGAGTGGCGCGCCGGCGGATGTCGCGGTGGACTTCACGACGGCCGGCGCGCTGCTCGCCAACTTTCCGAAGTACATGCAGTCGAAGACTGAACGTCGTCATCGGCACGACCGGCTGGGGCGAGCACGCGGCCAAGCTGCGTCGCGATGCCGAGCAGGCCGGCCTGGGCGTCGTCGCTGTCGGCGAATTTCTCGATCGGCGTGAACATTTTTCAGCACGTGGTCGCGGAAACCGCGCGGATGATGCAGGCCCAGCCGCAGTATGGCGCGTGGGTCCATGAGATCCACCACAGCGCCAAGCGCGATGCGCCGTCGGGGACCGCCATCCAGCTGAGGGACGCGATGAAGGCCGCCGGGTTCGATCGTCCGATCGACATGTCGTCGAGCCGGGCCGGAACGATTCCCGGCACGCACACGATCGGATTCGACGGTCCTTCGGATACGATCGAGCTGATTCACACGGCGCGCGACCGTCGCGGGTTTGCCGGCGGCGCACTCGTCGCCGCGCGGTGGATCAAGGGCGCAGCGGCTGGTATTCGATGCAGGACGTGTTGGGGGTCTGACGGGGTCCGAGGCCAAGGCGCGATGCTCAAGCCCATGCCCAAGTGCATGACGCGCGACTGTCGCATTGAGCATTGAGCATCGGCTTGAGCATTGCAGGGGCAGAACATGCGTACGCGATTCACGGGCGTCGGCACCGCATTGATTACGCCGTTCACCAAGGACGGCTCCCTCGACGAGTCCGCGATCAAGCGTCTGGCGCGACGGCAGATCGACGGCGGCGTCCACTTCCTCTCGCCCTGCGGGACCACCGGGGAAGCGCCGACGCTGAGCCATCGCGACAAGCTGCGCGTCGTCGAGCTGGTGCGTCGAGGAGGCCAACGGCCGCGTGCCGGTGCTGGCCGGTGCGGGCGGCTACGACACCCGCGAAGTGATCGAGCTGGCGCGCGACATGGAGCGCGTCGGCGCCGACGGTCTGCTCTCGGTCACCCCCTACTACAACAAGCCGACGCAGGAAGGCCTGTATCAGCACTTCAAGGCGATCGCCGAAAGCGTCACGCATTCCCATCGTGCTCTACAACGTGCCGACGCGCACCAGCGTGAACATGTCGGTCGAGACGACGCTGCGGCTGTCGGAGATTCCGAACATCGTCGCCACCAAGGAAGCGGCGATGAACGCCGAGCACTGGTCCACGATCGTCTCGAGCGCGCGCGAGGGATTCCACCTCCTGAGCGGCGACGATCCGCTCACGGTGGCGGCGATGGCGGTCGGCGGCAAGGGCGTCGTCTCGGTCGCCTCGAACGAAGCCCCGGCGGAGATGGCGCAGATCGTCGAGCTGTGCGAGAAGAACGACTACGCGGCGGCGCGCAAGCTGCATCACTGGCTGTATCCGCTGATTCAGGTCAACTTCATCGAGACCAATCCCATCCCGTGCAAGGCGGCGATGGCGGCGATGGGGCTGATCGAAGAGAGCTATCGACTGCCGATGGTGCCGCCCGAGCCCGGCGGCGCGCGAGAAGATCATGCGCGTGCTGCAGCAGCTCAAGCTGCTGGGTGCCG
>CAVSKE010000040.1:0-255278 GCA_963728305.1 uncultured Acidobacteriota bacterium | reverse complement strand
TGGTGGTGCTGAACAATACAAACGTGTCATCGACAAGGCTCCGGCCGAAGTTCGGCGCCAACCACGCGAGCAGGGCGACGGGGATTAGCTCCCACGAGCGGGTCATCCAGAGGCTTGCGCCGAGGGTGACCATGATCATGCCGATGCGCAGCGTGGCGCCCTCCGGGTCTTCGACGGAGATGAGTGATACCAGGCCAACGATGAGCAGAAGCCCGGCAATGCCAGAGAAGAGTTCTGTCCGCCTTCGGCGGGCTACCGCGAACGACATCAAGGCGTCCGCCGTATCAATCCGGATGACGAGGCCGTTATCGGCCGCATCAACCAGAGTCGCTTCAACACCGGCCGCGACCGCGATTGCGCGTGAACAGGCCGGCATCCTTCTCACCCAGGACCTCGACGCGGAAGGTGACTTCCTCCTGCGCGTAGTCGGCAAGGGTAACGCTGTCCACTCCACTGACCCGGCCGAGGGCCCCGTCGAGGTTGAGGAGACGATCAAAGTCCGGCACTGGAGCAATGCGTACCTGCACACGGCCCTTCACGCTGACCTCAGTTGCGGCCGGCTCCGAAACGAGCTCAGGTTCAGGCTCATACGCCGGTGTTCCTGCGAAGCTGCGGGTGCCAGGGTCTCGTAGACAGGTTCCTCGAACCGCGGCGACTCGTAAGCCGGCGCGTCGATGTCTTCATACGCCGGCGCTTCGACAGGCCGGTGCAGGAGTCTCCTCGACCGGCTGGGCGGGCGTCCACGTGTAGGAGGAGGTCTCTTCGACCACGGGCTCGATGTCCTCGGGCTCGGCGATCATCTCAGGCTCAGTGGTGGCGATGTCCCACACGGTGTTCTCATCGCTCATGTGGGGCCAGTAGTTCGACTCGGGCTCAGCCTCAACCACCGGCTCGGCGACGGCGTCTGGCTCAGCAACCGCCTCGGGCTCGGAAACGGCCTCATCAGTCGGGACCTCCCAGTCCGGACTCTGGTCGTTCAGGTGCGCCCAGTAGGTGGACTCGGGTTTGGCCTCAGTCACCGGCTCAGCGATGGCCTCGGGCTCGCTCGTGGCCTCAGTGGTCGGGGTCTCCACGCCTGTCTTCTCGTCGTTGACCAGTGGCGAGTATCCCGACTCGGGCTCGGCCTCGGTCATCGCCTCAACGATGGCCTCAGGCTCGGTCGCGGCCTCAGCGGAGATTTCCAAGACTGCGTTCTCGTCGTAGACCTGTGGCGCGTAAGTCGATGCTACGGCAGGTTCATCGTCGAGAGCCGCTTCGGCCACAGGCTCCTGGGCAGGAGTCTCCCAGACTGTGCTCTCATCGTTGATGTCGGGCCAGTAGGCGGGTTCCGGCTCTTCCGGCGCTTCCGTGGGACCTCCTGAACTGCCGACCGATTGTATCTTATTCACTCGAAGCCCACCGGCGCCTCGACTGCGGACTCACCATCCTCGGCGGCTTCGGGGCTGGGTGCTGCCTCAGTGGAGGGGACAGAGGGCAAGCTAAGCGAAGCGATTCGGCCGTGAAGCTCGCGAACAAGCCGGGGTCAGCAGGTCGTAATCGGTCTCGAGGCGTTCGAGAAGCATGTTTGCTTCCCCACCCAGGACGGTCGACTGCATGCTGGCCTGCTCAGCAGATTGACGAGAAGCCTCGGCAGCTTCCTGCGCCGCTGAGACTGCATCGCTGGATTCGACTTCCCGGCGCGGGCTCCGAGCGCTCCGCGGCTGCGCGGGCCTCATCGGCGGCGCGCTGGGCATTGGCAACGGCTGCCTCGACGGCGCTGACAGACTGCTGCACGCGGTCCGCGGCCTCGCGGGCTGCGGTCGTAGCCGCGTCCGCCGCGGCGATGGCGTCTTCGTTGGAGCCCGCGGCGGCGGTCATGCGGGAGACCATCTCGTCGACATGACCCTGGAGGTCCGTGCGCAGGCGTTCGCCGGTTCTGCACCTGCGTCAAGTGAATCGCGGCGCCGTCGCTGGCTTCGCTTCGGATGCGCTCACTCGCCTCATTGACGGCGCTCTGAAGGCTATCCGCGGCGAGGCGGGCGTCTTCAGCTGCCTTCTGGCGATCTGCGCCATGTCCGCGCCGCTGGATGCAGAGCGCTCGGCCCGGGCAGCCGCTTCGTCGATCGTGTGCATTGAGTCAGCCGCGAACTTCTCCGCGGCGCTGGCGAGTTGGTTAGAAGACTCTGCGACAGCGCCTACGAACTCCTTGACGGCATCCTTGATGACGTTCGTCCAGGACGGTTCGGCGTTCTCGTCCACACAATCATGGTAATCGTATGGGGCTCCGGCTTGCACCACGGGGAATCCCTCCTTGAGTCGAGAGGCAATGCACAGCCACCATGCGAGCGCATGCCTTCGGACTTAATATCGGCCTCGGGAGGGATACTTTTAGGGGTTTCGGCGCCTGTCAGGCGTTACGGCGAAAGTCGCGGGATTTCCCCGATGTGTCGCCTTACTCGTCCTCGTCAGGTGTTTCCACCTCGATTGACATGAGGAAGTGGTGCAGGAGCAGGCCGGTCCTATTGGGAACTAACTCGAGCAATTCAGTTGCTTCTATGACATCGCCGTCTTCGCTTCGCAGTTGGACGTTTCGCTCGTCCATGAGGGCGATGACTTCACCATCTTGCTTAACAATGACGGCGCGTACGTCTGAAGAGCCGGTTACGACGTCAAGTTACTGGTTCCGATGACAGCCAGGTCATCTTCATCGATTTCTATGTTGTCGATTTCCCAGTCCGACGCGATAAGGAAGGTTATGCCAGATGTCGTCACGCGCTGCCAGGGCAATGGGTTCGAAGCGGTGGCGAAGGTCTTGTCCTCGAGGTCGACGGCCACGAGCACCTGACCAGGCTCAAGCTTGACGGGCGTAACGGTTGGCGAGGGCCCCGCTGTGCCGGTAGGCTTCGGCTCCTGGGTCGCCTGAGCGGTCGGAGTAACGGTTGCCCGTGGAGTCAGGGTCGTAGTCGGGCCGAGGACAGCAACGCCAGTCGTGCTAGTGGGCACCGGCGTTTCCCGTGCAGCGGCGACAACGACTTGCGCTTGCTCAAGCTTCTGCGACGCCTCAATGAGTTCCGGCGGGTTTCTCCGCGACGACCGCCGTATTCACGATCTCCCGCTCGACGCTCGATGAGCGCCGGCACGCGGGCGGCGAGCTGGTCCTTCGACCTCGCCGGCGGCAACTGCGCACCACCGTGGTCGTCCGGTTCGTAAGTTCTGTGAGCAGTGACGACGACGTCTGGAGGCCCTGGGCACGCTGCTGTTCGATGCCTGGTCGAGTGTGTCTTCGATGTAGTCGATGTTGGCGCTGGCGGTGCGTGCGGCTCCCGGGCCATTAGCCTGGTTGCTGCTGAGGAAGAACCCGAGTGTCGCGACGCCGACAGCGAGCATGATCGCCACCGTGCAGACATGGCAGAACGCATCGCGAAGGCGTAGCCACGCGCCGGCTGAGGCGCCGGGTGGCGGCAGCATCGAGGAGACGACGACGGGCGTTCATCCAGAACGGCAGGCGCGGAGGCGGCACGTCACGCAGGGCTTCCTGCGCCTGGGCGCCGGCAGCGCTCAGGAACCGCTGGCGAGCGTCCATGACAAACTCGCGATCCGGCTCTTTTGAGAGTGCTTTGCTCACGTCGCGGCCGGCATGGAACAGGAGCGTTTCTCGGCCTCGGCTCTTGAACTCCTCGCTGGGGGCAGCGGCGAAGGCAAAGCGCAGCGACAGCGCCTGACGGAGCATAGGCTCCAGCTCAGAACGGACATGCGGGTAGGCCGACAGGCACTCTTCCGGCGAAAGGCCGGCGTCGTAGCCTTCGAGGCACTCCTGCAGCAGGTGCTCTAGTTGCTGCCTGCTCATCGGTCCTGCCTCTGCGCGAGTTCGGGGTACTTCGGAGTCATCAAAGTTTGCAGGCGCTGCATGCCCTTGTGCTGCAACACCTTGACGTTGTTCTCTTCGGCTTGCCGAGCGCCCTGGCGGTATCGGCGATAGAAAGGCCGGACGCGAAGCGAAGGATGATCACCTCGCGCTGCGCTTCCGGCAGCAGCTCGACGGCCTTGCGCAGGTCCTCGAGCGCCAGTTGGCGTTCGGCGTTCTCTCGCCGGATCGTTCTGCATGCCCTGGTCGAGCAGATCTTCCGGAAGCTCCGTGTCCTGTGAACGGCGGCCGTTGCGGCGCGTGAAGGTGATGACTTCGTTGTGAGAGATGCGCATGAGCCAGGCGGCAAAGGGGACCTTGCGCCACTGGTAGTTGGGAAGGCCGTTGAGCATCTTGATGAAGATCCTCTTCCGCCACGTCCTCAGCGTCGTGGACGTTGCCCAGGCGGGCGAGGCAGTAGCGGTAGACCTGGTTGATGTGTGTGTCGTACAGGGAGGCAAGCGCCTCCAGGTCACCCGACTGAGCGGCTTCGACAACGCGACGCTGGGGTTCCCAGTCTGCACTGGTCCCCGATTCAGAGAATGTTCTCGTCATCCTGTTACCAAGGGGGAAACGAGCCAAGTATATCCCTCGCGCGTCATCGCGTCCAACTCGAACGCAGACTGCCCCACTCGTGCAGGGCGTCTGACCATAACAACGCTTCCACGAAAAGAAAGGTTAATCGAGGCGCAAGAGGCGCGGGATCAGGGATCGTCCGCAGTTTTGATGGTGACGATCAGAGCATCGAGGCCCCGAGCGTCTCGGCCGGGGAACTCGATCCTGAGTTGCCTATCGGTTAGACGTGTTGCAGATAACCGGACATGGCTTCTGCCGGGCAGCATGCCTTCCAGCACGTGCTCCAGCGCCATGGTGTGTGCGCATGTGGTGTGGCCGGCGAAGAATTCGCAGCTGCAGTGCCACTTACCGTTGGAAAGGCTGACCTCATGGTCGTCGTTCTCGCCCCGGAAGTGCACGCTCAGTCCCTTGAGCTGCATCCGGTCGCGCTCTCGTGCGTAGCGCTTTGCCTTTTCGATCTTGCCGATGACGCTTGAGTTCACGGTTGCCTCCACATACAAAAAGCACCCGGCTCCCGCCAGGTGCTCTACCTCCGATGCATAGGCTCCACAGTCATGACAGGTTGATTATCGGCACCCCGTCCAAGGGGGTCAATGCCCCTTTGTTTCAGGTATCCGAAGTTTCGCGACTGCCCCCTCTTATGACCATGATCCTGCTGAGTCAGTTACACCGGGCTTCTTGTCTGATCTCGTCCAGCGAAGACACGATGACGGGTATCTGGGTCTCCGCAACTCCTGGATGATTCCGGTAATGCTCGTCGTCCCCTGGCTTGCCTCGCGCAGGGTAGTTTCGAGGCCGTCTACGGCGCCCGAGAGGTCACCGGCAGCCTGATTGAGCTCGTCGTTGTCGTCGCCTGATTCGCGCACCTCATCGCGAAACGTCTGGATATCCGCCTTGAGGTTTGTCACCGCGGCCTGCGCGGCTTCGCGATTCAAGCTGACAGCGGCGGCCTGCAGGTCGTCCACGTCGGTCTTAACCTTGTCGAGGTCGTCGCAGTAGTCGGGTTGCGAAGCCGGAGGTTGGCCGCTCGGAGTGAGAGCGTTGCCGGGACCTGTGGAACCACCTGTGCTCGTGCTGCCACCATCATCATCATCCGCTACAGGCAACAACGCCGAACATCGTCAGGCAGACCAGTAAACCAACTGCGAATCGAAGGACCATGAGTGCCTCTCACGTATCAGTCTCCCGGCGGGCGTGTTGCACCCGAGGTCGAAGGCAGTATCCCGTCTGGCACCGTGACGCCGGATCGCCAATCACAGGCGTCACAGCGTTGTATCAAACCGGACGCGGGCCCTCTCCCCGGCCTGCGTACTGGACCGTCATCCCTGCGTCTCGAGGTTCTCCAGGGCCTTGTCTACGGCCGTCAGAGTGGACGAGCTGACCGCCGAGCCGATCGTCGCTCTGGCCACGGGTTGGAAGACCGCGGACGGCGCAGCGTGCAGGGAGAAGGAATGCAGCGCCTTGATCGTCGACTCCGTGAGCGGCGCTCGAAGCACTGACCGAAGCGTCGGTATCGCTGCCGGGAGCCGAGGGCAACCAGGCCATCGGCGGCGACCTGGGCAACGTTCGGCGAATCATCATGAAAGGCCTCGATAAGTGGCTCCAGCGTGACTGCCGCCCTCCGCGCCACCGCGTCAGGCAACGGGTCGCCCGCCACCTGATGGTCGCGTCGGTCGTCCAGCATTTCCCAGGCAGCCCGGGGAGCGCTTCCTCACCCTCGATCCGGCTGATCGACATCACCCGCGATGGTAGCGCGGACGTCGTCCTCGTCCGGCGGAGCAAGCTGAGAAACAGGTCGACCGAGTCATCAGGCTTGCCCTCCACCAGCAGGTTGACCGCGGGCTCGCCAACGCCGATGTCAGGATTGAAGGCCCACCGGCGAGCGACCACGAGTACGTCCGGCGTCGGGCCTTCGGCGGCAAGACAGCGCATCGCCTGGCGCCGCGCGCGGGTGGCTCACCGCCTTCGAGCACTTGAATCGCCGTAGAGCGCCGCACCTCCACAGCCGTGAAGTCGAGCCTCTCATGCAGCAGGCCCTCGATGCCCACTGTCACTGCCGCGTTGCGCCGGCCTTTACTTCCACCGGATACTCGAAAACCTCACGCCAGAAGTCCCCATCTTCCAGAGGCAGCTGGGTGACATCGCTCGAGCCTGTAGCGAATGCGTGGATGTCGTTGTAGAAGCGTGCCGTGGTGCGTGCGCCGAAACATGAGAAAACTCCCGGTCAGGATTGGCGCCGGGAGCAGGACCCGCCTGCCACCGGCCAATCGAGGTTCCGGCATGGGAGGGGACAGCCGGTAAATGACAGGTTCTAGGGGAACGGGGCAAAGTGCATCGGACAATGGTCAGCAGTGGCTATCCCTTGGCCTTCGCTCCTCGACCCTCCACGGTCGTGAATGGTGGTTACGTAACAGCCACCAAAGGAGTGCTACCCTCGCATCCTTGCAGTCGAGACTACTGACAGAGACTGATATGCCTTGAAACCTGGATTCCAGAGCGGACATCTATTTCGAACTCATCGATGGCCTGGACATCGATTATTGAGTCGAGCCATGCGGCGCAGATCGAAGAGCTATACCCCATCTGCCGCAGCATCACGGGAAACGGCGTCCGAGAGACCCTGCGTCACGTAGCGGCAGTTGTCCCCCTCGATGTGCAATGAGATCGCGTCCGGAACGCCTGTACTCGACTGGACGGTTCCCCCTGAGTGGAACGTCCGCGACGCCTACATCGAAGACGCGTCGGGCAAGCGCGTCGTCGATTTCCGTGCCAGCAATCTCCACGTGGTCAGCTACAGCGTGCCGGTCCATGCCCGTCTGAGCAGGCAGGAGCTGGATGAGCACCTCTACTCCCTGCCTGACCGGCCCTCGCTGATCCCATATCGGACCTCGTACTACAACGAAGCCTGGGGCTTTTGCCTGAGCGACGATACGCGGAGAAGCATGGCGGATGGCGAGTACGAGGTCTCAATCGACTCCACCCTGGAGCCGGGCTACTTGACCTACGGAGAGTGCATCCTTCCCGGTGACACCACGGACGAAGTCTTGATCTCGACTCATGTCTGTCACCCTTCGCTGGGCGAACGACAATCTTACCGGCATCGCAGTCGCGAGCCGGTTGGCCGAGATCCTCTCGCGGCAAGGGCATCGCTTCACATACCGGTTTCTCTTCATCCCAGCCACCATCGGCTCGATTACCTGGCTGGCACGCAATGAAGAGGGGCTTGGCCGGATAAAGCACGGTCTCGTATTGTCCGGCCTCGGCGATTCGGGCAGCTTTACGTACAAGCGAAGCCGCCGCCACACCGCTGAGATCGACCTCGCAGCTGAACACGTCCTCCGCACCCAGAGTGAGGCGAATGTCATCAAGGACTTTGAGCCGTACGGCTATGACGAGCGGCAGTACTGCTCGCCGGGGTTCAACCTTCCAGTTGGTAACCTCTCGAGGACCCCGTTCGGCCAGTATCCCGAATACCACACGTCCGGCGACAACCTCGACTTCGTCAAGGTAGAGTCCCTCGTCGAATCACTACGAACATGCCTGGCGATCTTCGCCGTCCTCGAGAACAACTACGTGTACGTGAACCTCAGCCCCAGGGGCGAACCACAGCTCGGCAAGCGCGGGCTCTATGCATCCATCGGTGGACGCTCCGACACGCAAGCGCTACAGATGGCCATGCTATGGGTACTGAATCTCTCCGATGGCAATCACTCTCTTCTGCAGATCGCTCAGCAAGCGCAGATGCCTTTCGCGGAGATTCAGACGGCCGCAGATGCTTTGGCGGACAAGGGTCTGCTCGTCTCTGGCTCGCGTTCGCCGTCGCCGCGCACCTGGATCCGGAGATCCTCATCGTCGATGAGGTCCTGGCGGTCGGCGACGCGCAGTTCCAGAAGAAGTGCATCGGTAAGATGCAGGACGTCGCCCGCCAGCAAGGCCGGACCGTGCTGTTCGTCAGCCATAACATGCAGGCCGTGTCCACCCTGACGACGCGTTGCGTTCTGCTGCGCGAGGGGCGCAACGTGCTCGAAGGGCCGCCTCGGAGCGTCATTGCCGCCTACCTAGAGGGCTTCAGCGGCGAACGGATGTTTGCGGCTTCTCCGGCGGCGCACGCGCCGACGATAACGCGCGTCGAGGTCCACACTTCAGAGCCGAACAACACCCATATCCATGGCCGGCCGATGCGGCTCGAATTCGAGGTGACGGCGCCGGTGGCGATGGGGTCGGCCATGCTCTTCTCGTTCCAGATCTTCAACTCGATGATGCAGGCAGTCGTCCACATGTGGGTGCCGGACTCCGAGCAGTCATTGTGCCGGACGCCAGGCCGCTATCGACTGGTCTGCGACATCCCGCGGTTGCGCCTTTACATGGGCCGCTACGTCGTGACGGCGCATATCAGCGAACCGTTTAGGGGTGGGTACTTCCAGAGCATCGAGAACGTGTGTCCGTTCGAGGTCGTCATGCACGGGCACGAGCGCAACTGGCCGTGGGAGGAAGGTACCTGCCAGTACCTCGAAGAGGGTCTCTGGCAGGTGAGCGCCGAACGCGGCACGGCTGAAACGCCGCACCGCGAGCCGTCGCTCACGGTGTTAGGCGCATCCAATTGAATCAGATTCCGAAGAGTTAACGTGGCAATCGACTCGACCGCGCTGTTGAAAGGCCGCACGTTGAACGAGCGGCGCGTCTCCGCTGGCGCCGCCACGCGTGAACGGACGATCGAGACTGACGTCGCCCCGGTCAGCCGTCCCGTTCACGTGCTCGGCCTGAGCTTCTTTTTTCACGACAGCGCCGCGGCGCTCGTGAGTGACGGACGGATCGTGGCGGCCGCCGCCGAGGAGCGGTTCTGCCGTCGCAAGCACACGAACGAGTTCCCCAAGCTGGCCATCGAGTATTGCCTCGCGGCCGGCGGCCTCGGGTCGATCAACGACGTCGATGCGATCGTGTTCTACGAGAAACCGATCCTAAAACTCGACCGTCTGCTCGAAACGCTGATCGACGTCTGGCCGCGCGGCCTCGGTATCTTCGCTCGCGGTCTGCCGGGGTTCCTCACGGGAAAATTCAACATCTACAGCGTCATCCAGAAGATCCTGCCTGCCTACACTGGGCCGATTCTGTTTTCCGAGCATCACCTGAGTCATGCCGCCTCCGCGTTCTACTGCAGCCCGTTTGACGAGGCTGCGATCCTCACCATCGACGGAGTGGGCGAGTGGGAGACGACCGCGATTGGCGTCGGCCGCGGCACCGATATCCGGCTGGATCGCGCGATCCGCTTTCCGCATTCAGTGGGGCTGCTCTATTCCGCGCTGACCAGTTATCTCGGCTTCCAGGTGAACGATGGCGAGTGGAAAGTGATGGGACTCGCGCCGTACGGCGAGCCGCGCTACGTGGACCAGTTCCGCGAGCTCGTCGACATCAAACCGGACGGCAGCTTCTCGCTGCGGATGGACTATTTCGTCCACCACTACTCGTCGGAATGGACGGCGCACAACGCCCGCTGGGAACGGTTGTTCGGCTTCCCGCCGCGTCCGCCGAAGGCCGCGATCGAGCAGCACCACGAGGATCTGGCGCGATCAGGCCAGGCGGTCGTTGAAGACATCATTTTGAACCTGGCTCGGGAAGCGCGCCGGGCCAGCGGCAGCGAAAACCTCGTGATCGCCGGCGGCGTCGGCCTCAACAGCGTAGCCAACTGGAAGATCGAGCGCGACGGCATTTTCAAGAACGTCTGGATTCAGCCAGCGGCCGGCGACGATGGCGGCGCCGCCGGCGCGGCGCTGCTGGCGTCACACGTCGTCTTCAACACTCCGCGCGGCCCTGAGCTGACCGATGCGTGTCTCGGACCCGAGTACTCGGAGCAGGACGTGCTCGACGCGCTCCACGGCGCCTCGCTGTCCTTTACTCGCCTCGAAGACGATGCGCTCGTCGAGCAGGCGGCGGATCTGATCGCCGCCGGCCGGGTGGTGGGCTGGTTCCGCGGACGGATGGAATTCGGGCCACGCGCGCTCGGTGCGCGCTCGATCCTCGCCGACGCGACGAATCCGGAGATGAAGGCGATCATCAACCGGAAGATCAAGTATCGCGAGTACTTCCGTCCGTTCGCGCCGGCGGTGCCCCTCGAGGACGTGCACCGCTACTTCGACGTGCCGCCGGGCACGTCGCTGCCGTTCATGCTGAAGGTGCCGCGCGTGCGACCTGAGGCCGTGGCGCGGATTCCCGCGGTTACGCACGAGGACGGCACCGGGCGCGTGCAGACGGTCACGCGCGACAGCAACCCCGCGTATTACGCGCTGCTGCGCGCGGTCGAACGCCGCACCGGCGTCCCCATCATCGTGAATACAAGCTTCAACGTCCGCGGCGAGCCGATCGTGTGCGGACCCGGCGACGCCATCAACTGCTTCTTGCAGACCGGCATCGACGCCTTGGTGCTCGGCAACTACCTGATCACGGAAAAGACCGGAGCGGAGCTCGACGTGCAGCTCGGGTACGCGAGGAGTGATGCACTGGAAGCGACGATCGGCGCCAGGCCGCGGGCAGCCGCTGGTGTCGTCGGCACCGTCGCGCCGACCGCCGCCGCGCGCCCGGGCTCGGATCCCCGTAGCGTCCGCCTTCCGACGGACGGCCTCGCGAGTGGCCAGGGGCCGAGCACGCCGGGGCGGATCCCGGCCACCGCGCCGGCGCTGCGGATCATCGATCCGCTCAAGCCGACGATGGCGGCGCACGCCACAGCGGTTGACTTCGCCGCGCAGCTCCGTAGTGCCAACCACATCAAGCCATATCGGCCGCTGCACACTCTGCTTCGGCGACAGCCAGGCGCCCGCGTGATCGACGTCAACTGCGGCCGGGCATGGGTTGCGCACGCCTGCGCGCTGCACTACGACGTGCGAGCAATCGGCGTCGAGAGCGACCGGATCGCCGCCGCCCAGGCTCAGTCGGTCGCACGGCTCGCTGCGATCACAGACCGCTGTGTCGTGGTCGAAGCCAGCCTTTTCGACTTCATGCCGCCGCACCCCGCTGCGGTCGTCAGCGCGACGGCAGGCCTGGCGGCGGCACTCGATCCGGCGGCGGCGCTCGCGCGCCTTGTCGAATGGATCGAGCCGGGCGGCTATCTGCAGGTGGCGCTGCCGCATCGGCCGTCACGGCTGTCGATACTCGCGCACTTCAATCGGCTGCGGGAGCGCGGCGCGTCCGACGATCTCCTATTCGCCGAGTTCAGTCGGCTGCACCCTGAGGTCAGCGACGAGGCAGTGCTCGGCGACTGGTTCAGCGAGCAGATCCTGCAGCCGCGCGAACGCCCGTTCACGTACACCGAGATCGACGAGCTGCTCCAGTCGGTCGGATGCGAGATCGAGGCGACCAGCCTCAACCGGTTCCGTAGGCCGCCATCGCCGGCAGCCGCCGAAGCGCTCGAGCGCCGGCAGGAACACGCCGTACGCCAGGTATTGAACCGCCGCCGATGGCCCGCCGACTCGATCGTCGTCTGGGCGCGCCGTCGTTGACTGTTTAGAGGAGACCCGCTGTGCCGACTTACACTTCCTCATCGACGAAAGTGAATGCAGGCCGCCACCCGGCTCGCCGCCAAGGATGGGTGCGACGTCTGATGACCGACATGCTGTTCGTCGCACGGCGCGATCGCAAGTTGCTGTTGCTGCCGCTTGTTCTACTGTTGCTCGGCCTCGCAGCGCTCGTCATCGCCGGCACCTCGCTCGGTCCGCTCGCGCCGTTCATCTATCCGCTCTTCTGATGGCCGCCCCAATCACAAATCGGCTCGTCGGCTCCATAGCTGCGCGAGTGTGCGCACCAATGTTTGCCGCGGCGGCTGTGGCGGTCGCGTTGGTTCCGCCAGGGATCGTGCCGTTGAGGACGTTGGCGGTCGTCATCCTCGCGATCCTGGCGTGGATGAGCGTGGTGCACGCGTCCGCTGCGCTGTTCGCGCTCTGGATGCGATTTGCCGACACGCTGCACACGATCGCGGTGACCGTGCTCTTCGGCGCGTGCTATCTCATTGTGGTCCCGGTGTTCCGGCTGGCGCTGTGGTTCCGCGATCCGCTGTCGTTGCGCCGCGCCCATCAGACATCGTGGGTCTCGCGCACGCGGACGGTGGACGCGGGCTCTCTCGAGCGGATGGGATGATGACCACGACCTCGCCGACGCCGACGCCGACGACGCGGGCAGTGTTCTATGCGCTGTATCTCCTCGTCTTGATGCTGCTGTTTGTCGGAGGCGCCGAGCTGGTCCTGCGAGCAAAAGGGGTCACCCCGTGGAATGCCGGCAGCGATGACGTCTCGGCGATTCGCGTCGAGCCGGGCGGGAGGCTGTTCCAGCCGCACCCGACGCTCGGATATACGCATATCCCCGGCCGCTTCGTTGTCACGACCGGCATTCCCGGCGCCGCGCCTGGTTCTCCCGTTGCGGACGAGCGCCGGCTCCGCTCTGAGGTAACGCATCTGCCCTCTACGCTGCGCATTACCCGGCCGCTTGCGTCGTATGCAGTGAAAGACACCCGTCCAGGGATCTGGCTGTTCGGCTGCTCCTGGACACACGGCTGGAGTGTCAGCGACCACGAGACGTACCCGTGGCTGGTGCAGGAACGTTTCCCCAACTACGACGTGGTGAACTTCGGCGTGAGCGGCTACGGCGAGATCCATTCTCTGCTGCAGTTCCGTGAGGCGCTCAAGAGCCAAAAGCCCAAAGTGGCCGTGGTCGCGTACGCCGAGTTCCACGACGAGCGGAATACATTCGCACGGATCCGGCGGAAGTTGATCGCGCCCTGGAACCGGCTAGGTCCGCTCGTGCAGCCTTACGCGCGACTGGATGACGCCGGGAAGCTCCGGTTCGAGGTCGCGGACGTCGAGTACCGGGAGTTCCCGATGATGCAGCAGCTGGCGCTGGCGCACTTCCTCGAGATCAAGTACGACAATTACGAATACGCGCGCCTCCGCAGTCGCGAGGTGACGCAAGCGCTCATCCTCGAGATGGCGGCGGTGGCGCGGCAACACGACGTGCGGTTCATCGTTGCCACGATTCAGGGGAAGCCGATGCTCGACTTCTTCGCCTCGCACCACCTCTCCCACGTCGACATTTCCTTCGACGAGAGGCAGCGCGAGAATACGAACCTGCCGTTTGATGCGCATCCGAGTGCCCTCGGTCATTCGCGTTTCGCGGAAAAACTGGAACCGATTCTGAAAGCGGAGCTTGGGTTGAGCGAACTGTCAGTCTCGACGGCGACGGCACACTGACCGAGGACAGCGCTTCGTTTCTAAGCCTGTTACCATCGCAGACCTTCGCGCGTGTTCGCCGGCATCGTAACGGTCATTCCGATCTCGACTTCCAGAAACGAATCTCGAGTGGTGGGTTCGGTTGCATCGCGCAACGTGTCCACGCGGGGCTCCATAACACCCAGGTGAGGAACGCCTTCCAGAAATGCGAGCTGCTGTTGAGCCGCACAAGTTCGGAGCAAATAGATGAGCGTCTGCGGCAACCGTCCTTCCACTTCTTCCAGGTCTTCAACGCATGTGGTCGCAACCTTCATCCTGCGACTCTTCGCATTGAGCTGCTGCTTCACTGCGATCGGCACGACTCGCGCAGCGGCGCAAAGTGTGATCCCGCAGACGAACTGGACGGTGCACTTTGTGTCCAGTCAGGAGACGACGGGATGTAGTTGCCCGGCGCCCGACGCGTTCGATGGCCAGGCGGCCACTCAGTGGAATGCGAGCTGGTCGGGGACACCGGCCCAGCCGCCGCACGAATTGCAGATCAATCTGGGCAGCACATATTCGGTGAGCGGATTCCGATACTTGCCGAAGCAGAACGGCAGCATCGGTCGCATCGCACAGTACGAGTTCTATGTGAGTGCCGATGGCGTGACGTGGGGCACGGCGGTGGCGAGCGGGACGTTCCCTAACAGTGTGACCGAGCAGCAGGTGACGTTCACGGCGAAGACCGGCCGCTACGTGCGTCTGCGGGCGCTGTCGGAGGTCAATGGGAACCCGTACGCGGTGGTCGCCGAGCTCAACGTGCTGGGAACGGCCTCGGGTAACCAGGCGCCGAACGGGACGATCTCGCAGCCGACGGGCAATGTCACGATTGCGCCAGGGCAGTCGGTGACCTTCAACGGTAGCGGCAGCGATCCCGACAACAACACGCCGTTTACGTATCTGTGGACCTTCGGTACGGGTGGGCCGGCGAACTCCACCGCGCAGAACCCGGGTGCTGTGACGTTTCCTAGCGCCGGCGTCTACACGGTGAACTTCACGGTCAGAGACTCGCTCGGACTGGCGGACCCGACGCCAGCAACGCGCACCATCACGGTGCAGACCGGCGCTCCGCCGACGATCCCGCAGACGAACTGGTCGGTGCACTTTGTGTCCAGCCAGGAGACGACGGGATGCAGTTGCGCGGCGACCAACGCCTTCGACGGCCAGGCAGCGACACAGTGGAATGCGAGCTGGTCGGGGACACCGGCCCAGCCGCCGCACGAACTGCAGATCAATCTGGGCGCAACCTATTCGGTGAACGGGTTCCGGTACTTGCCGAAGCAGAACGGCGACATCGGCCGCATCGCGCAGTATGAGTTCTACGTCAGCGCCGATGGCACGACTGGGGTACGGCGGTGGCGAGCGGGACGTTCCCCAACAGCGCGACGGAACAGCAGGTGACGTTCACGGCGAAGACGGGCCGGTACGTGCGTCTGCGGGCGCTGTCCGAAGTCAACGGACATCCGTATGCGGTGGTTGCCGAGCTCAACGTGCTCGGGACAGCGGCCTCGAGCAACCAGCCGCCCAACAGCACCATCACGGCGCCGACAGGCAATGTGACGATTGCGCCGGGGCAGTCGGTGAGCTTCAGCTGGCAGCGGCAGCGACCCGGACAACAACACGCCGTTCACGTATCTGTGGACCTTCGGCACGGGTGGACCGGCGAACTCCACCGCGCAGAACCCGGGCGCCGTGACGTTTCCACAACGCCGGCGTCTACACGGTGAACTTCACGGTCACCGATGCGCTCGGGCTGGCCGACCCGACACCGGCCACGCGCACCATCACGGTCCAGACCTCGGGCTCCGCCGGCGATTCCGCAGACGAACTGGACGGTGCACTTTGTGTCCAGTCAGGAGACGGCGGGGTGCAGTTGCGCGGCGACCAACGCGTTCGACGGCCAGGCGGCCACACAGTGGAATGCGCGGTGGTCGGGGACGCCGGCGCAGCCGCCGCACGAACTGCAGATCAATCTGGGCAGCACATATTCGGTGAGCGGGTTCCGGTACTTGCCGAAGCAGAACGGCGACATCGGCCGCATCGCGCAGTATGAGTTCTACGTCAGCGCCGATGGCACGACTGGGGCACGGCGGTGGCGAGCGGGACGTTCCCCAACAGCGCGACGGAACAGCAGGTGACGTTCGCGGCGAAGACGGGCCGGTACGTGCGTCTGCGGGCGCTGTCCGAAGTCAACGGACATCCGTATGCGGTGGTTGCCGAGCTCAACGTGCTGGGGACACGGCCTCGAGCAACCAGCCGCCCAACAGCACCATCACGGCGCCGACAGGCAATGTGACGATTGCGCCGGGGCAGTCGGTGAGCTTCAGCGGCAGCGGCACCGACCCGGAGAACAACACGCCGTTCACGTATCTCTGGACCTTCGGTGCGGGCGGACCGCCGAACTCCACCGCGCAGAACCCGGGCGCGGTGACGTTCCCCAATACCGGGGTCTACACCGTGACCTTCACGGTCACCGACTCGCTCGGGCTGGCGGACCCGACACCGGCGACACGAACGATCACAGTCGGGAGCGGCAGCGGCCCGATCACGCTGATCCCGCAGGCGAGCTGGACGCTGCGTTTCGTCGACAGCGAAGAGACGTTCAGTTGGGATGGAGCAGGCACGAACGCGTTCGATAACAATCCCAACACATCGTGGGTGACCCAGTTCACCGATGGGGGACCGGGCCTGCCGCACGAGATACAGATCGATCTCGGCGCCGTCGAGAACCTCACCCAATTCCGGTATCTGCCTCATCAGGCATTCCAGGCCGGACGCGTCGGGGCGTACGAGTTCTACGTCAGCATGGACGGTTTCGTGTGGGGAGATCCTGTGGCCGCGGGAGCATTCCCGGACACCAACAGTGGTGCAGTGCGCGATGTGCTGTTCGTTCCGACGAGCGGCCGATACGTGAGGTTCCGTGCGCTATCGGAAGTCAACAATGGAGCGTACACATTCACCGCACTCGGCGAGCTGAACCTGTTCCGTGCCGGCACAGGCAGTAACCAGGCGCCGACCGTGTCGGTCACGTCTCCAGCGGCCGATCTGACGATCGTCGCCGGGAGCGCGATCCGCCTCTCCGGCACCGCAAGCGATCCCGACGGGCACCTGCCGCTGACGTATCAATGGCGCGTTGGACCGAATGCCGGCATCACGGATCGGCAGGGGCCGCAGCCGGGATACGTCCAGTTCGACCGACTTGGCACCTTCATCGTGACCTTGACGGTTGCTGACGCGCTCGGGAAGACCGCAGCGGTGTCGCGCACGGTAGACCGTGCTCTCTCCGGGGTCGTGTCCCATTCCCTCGGTGACGCTGTTGCAGCCCATGTCCCTGCACCTGCAGACATCCACGACGCTTGCGCGCAAGTGCCACCGCCTGCGCCACCGTCGGGCAGGGTGTCAGGTTCGTCATCGACGGCGGTCCGGGTGCGGGCGGTGCGCAAGCCGACGACTACACAGCTCCCTACTCCACGAGCTTTGCGGGTCTCACGAGACTGGAGCATGTCGTCGAGGCGTATCTGATCGACGGGGCTGGCAACATCGTGAGTGGCGATACCACCTACGACGTTGCCACGCCGGTCGGCGTGGGGGACTACTACGTCGCCATGGGCGACGGGATGACCATTGGTTTCGGAGACAACAAACCGGATGATGACAATTCGACCGATGGACGCAACATGTTGGGCGGGTTCACGCCGATTCTGGCGAACCTGCTGACAGACGTCAGGGGCTATCCGGTTGACTGTTGTGAACGAAGGAGTCTCGGGTGCACCGTCTGCCAACGGCGTGGGCATCATTCAGGCTCTGCTGCAGGAGCATCCTCAGGCTCAGTACTTCATGCTGATGTACGGGCACAACGACGCAGAGGACGGTGTCCCGAGCGGGTTGGGCCTGAATCCGGGTGATATCGGCTACGCAGGCTCGTTCAAGGAAAGAATCCAGAGCATCATCAATGCGGTCAGGGCGGCGGGCAAGACGCCTCTTCTGGCGAAGGCACCCGCCATCATGCCGTTCGATGGACCTTTCGACTCGGCGGTCCAGCAGTACAACGCGGTGATGGTCGAACTTGCGGCAAATCCCGACGAACGGCATCCCAGTGGCGCCGCCCGACTTCTATACATACTTCCGGAATCACCCCGAAGAGTACGCGGATGACATCCTGATGAACGGAATTGGATACCAGTCCATGGCGCAAATCTGGCGGACGACGCTCGCGCCGTGACCAGTGGGCACCTCCGAACTGTGATTCCTCAATCTCACGCATGAGAGAGGACTCTGCCGCGTCACTTAGGGACACGGTGCTGCAGGTAGGCGAGCGGCCTGACTCTGCTCGCAGCTCGTCTCGACTGCGCTTCGTGGGCTACCTGCGTAGTCAGTTCGACACGGTCACGAGCAGGTACAGGTCGTGGGAGTTACTTCCTGTCGCGGTGTTGGGGATTCTGTTAAGCGCTTTAGCTCCGTGGATTGCTTCCCGCGTCAGTTTTCCCGACGAGCCGTTTGACGTCTCAGTCATCTATCGTTCATCCGAAGGTGACATTCAGTATTTTCCGCTCATCGCTCAACTCGCGCGCGGAACGATCACCGACGGGACGCTCAAGGAAACAGAAGGGACGAGCCTGCGTTCGTTCCCATTCGCGACGCTCTTGCCGCACGCGCTCTCGGTCGCCGCGTTCGGGCGATTCGGATTTGTCGTTGCAGACGTGCTCGTTGCGCTCGCGTATTTCTTATCCGTGGTGCTGTTGTGTCGAATTGCTGGGATATCACCACCGCTCAGCATACTCGCGGCATTGGTTTTCGCACTGAGATTACCCGCCCACTTCTTCGATACAGCTGGTCTCCCGGACATGTTCAAGTTGTGGGAGATGAGAATTCCGCGGCCGTATGTCTCCGAGGTGTATCTCGTGATGACGGTCGCCGGCGCTTTGGCGCTTCTCACTACCAGGCAGCCGCGACCGACGCACTGGCTGCTGCTGGCCGCTGCGTTCGGCCTCCTGGTCCAAGGCGATGTCCACGCAGCGTTCATCTTCGTTGTCGCGAGTCCCGTCCTGATGTTTTTCGTCCTCAAACGGGACGGATTCTTGCGGACGTTGCAGGGGAGTGTCTATGCGGGCGTGTTCGCGACCGTATTGATTTCGCCGTTTATCGCCCAACAGCTGCTTCAGCATCCCGACGTCCCGGTTCGATGGGGAGTCTTTCCAGTCGAACGGGACGCGGTGGTGGAGTTCTTTCGCGGAACGATGCGGTGGAGGTGGCTGGTCGGCCACGCAGCAATGTCGCTCGTGTTGTTGATTGCGATAGCAGGGCAGGCGCGTTCGCGTTCCGCTGCTCATCTCGAGGAAGGCAACCGTGCTCGTCAACTGCTGCTCTACGCCTTGAGCTCTTTTGGGCGCGGCTGTGTTGTGTTACCCGCTGTCCATCTTGATCCTGGGATCGACCGTGCAGCCGTCCCACTTCGACGATCGTGCGCTCAAGGTCTACAGTTACGTCGTCATCGTGCTATCGGCCCTGTGCGTCGACCGCTTCATGTGGCGCCGCCTGCCGAAGCCTCGCCCGTATCTGTATGCCGCGCTGTTCGTTGTGCTCGCCATCGGACTCGGGTACAGGGTCCGCGAGACGGCCGCATTCCAATCGCATCTGAGGCCACAGTTCTTTGGTAGCCATACGGCTGAAACACGCCCGTCCTACCGAGAATCCTTCGCGGAACTGACGACGTTTCTCAACAGCGGTGTGCCGGACACAGCCGTCGTCGCATCGTTTGACCACCAGGTGTTCTCGTGGTGGCTGACGTTTCATCGGGGTTATTCGTTTCTCGCCGAACCATTCGTATCGGGCGCTTCGGATCGCGAGCTGGAAAT
Organism: uncultured Acidobacteriota bacterium; assembly: GCA_963728305.1. Lineage (GTDB taxonomy): Bacteria > Acidobacteriota > Vicinamibacteria > Vicinamibacterales > UBA2999 > Gp6-AA40. The sequence goes on along the minus strand of CAVSKE010000040.1, from coordinate 235,716 downwards.
CAGGCTGGCGCTGCTCTGTAGCGAGCTGGGGATGTCGCCCGCAGACTACCGCAATTTCATTCAACAGCCGTACATCAACATGTTCTGGCTCGGTTTGCTGAAATATCACGCCTCTCACTGGTACACGTACTCGTCTTTGGACGACTACACGTCGGAGGAACAGCAGAGAATTGTTCAGGCCTGGGATATCTGGGCGCTTCCCGTCATTCCGCAAAGCGACCTCCGACGGCTGACAACAGCATATGAGAACGTGACGAACGCCGAGTCCGGAAGACGCGCCCTCGATGTCATCGTTCTGAGCAACCGAGGTCCCGAGCAAAGGTGGGCGCCGTCGTCACCGACTTGGCAGTTAGCGTTCCGAAATGACGGATTCCGAGTCTATGCCACTCAACGCGGTTCTTTCGACAACGCGAGGGCTGGGCGTGCTCGATGAACATCCGGATACTTGCGGCGGCGTATCGCGAACGGGGATCGCTACGATTGCTGGTGCCGCTTGTGGATGCGGCGGTCACACCGCTGCGGCAAGCCGGTCACGATGTGCGGTTGACGATCGTGGATGACGGATCGCCGGACAACCGACCGGATGATGCGCTTGGTTCTGGACTCACCGGTGCCGGCTTGCAGGAAATCCAGCTCACGACGCTGCGGCGCAATCTGGGCCATCAACGGGCGCTGGCGATCGGCCTTTGCCAACTTCGTGAGGTTCAGGACTGCGATCTGATCGTAGTGATGGACGCCGACGGCGAGGACAAGCCGGCTGACATTCCGCGGCTGGTCCAGGCCATCATCGAGCAACAAGACGTCGATGTCGTGTTCGCCGAGCGGGCAAGGCGTTCCGAAGGCGCGATGTTCAGAATCGGTTACCAGTTCTATCGCATCCTGCATCGACTGCTCGTCGGGTTTCCGATCCGCTTCGGCAACTTCAGCGTCATTCGACGATCCGCCGTCGAACGGCTCGTCGTCGCTCAAGAAGTCTGGAGCCACTACGCGGCAAGCGTGGTGCGCTTGCGGATCCCATACGCCCTGATGCCTACGACGCGGGGAGAGCGGTTGGCCGGTCGGTCGACGATGAACGTCGAGATGCTCGTCATTCATGGGCTCAGCGCGATGAGTGTGTTCAGCGACCGGATCGGGGTCCGCTTGCTCATCATGTCGGCGCTCGGCGCGTTTCTGACGGGGTGTGGCATCGTCGCGGTCGTCATGATCCGATTCCTGACCACGCTGGCGATACCGGGATGGGCGACATTCGCGGCGGGAATCCTGCTCCTGCTGTTGATTCAGTTCGTGTCATCGAGTTTGATTTTTGTTTTGGCGGTCCTCCTGGGCCGTCAGGGGTCCGGATTCTGCCCGATGCTCGATTACGTGCCGTTCATCTTGAAACACCGCACGATTTGGGTTGCGGATGAAGTGTTGGTGGCGGATGGGCGCTGACGCGCGCTTCGCCTACGTCGGCAAGGAACTCGACGTATTCGCGCACGCTCAGAACTGGAAAACCTATTTCAGTGAGACGCTGCACCCCTTCGTACAAGGGCACGTCCTGGAGGTTGGCGCGGGCTCCGGAACGACGATGACCGCGCTCAATCGTGGCCGGGCCAAGAGCTGGACGTGTCTCGAGCCCGATCGGTCGCTGGCCGCGCAGATCCCTTTGCAACCGGTTCAGCCTGGCGCACCCAATGTGTGCGTGCGCCTCGGCACGCTCGGCGATATCCCGGCGGAAGAGCGGTTCGACACCATCGTCTACATCGACGTACTGGAACACATCGAAGATGCTGGCGGCGAGATGGCCCTGGCGAGTCGCCATCTCGAGCAACGGGGGCGGGTCATCGTGCTTTCCCCGGCCTATCAGTCCCTGTTCAGTCCTTTTGACCGGCAGGTCGGACACTTCCGGCGGTATACGCGCACGACGCTCAGAAACGTCGTCCCCCCGGACCTCGAGGTTGAGCGGATCTTTTACCTGGACGCTCTTGGTGCCGCGACATCATTGGCGAACAAGCTGTGCCTGCGACAAAGCACCCCCACCATTGGTCAGATTCGGTTCTGGGATCGGGTGATTGTCCCGTTGTCACGCGCCATAGATCCTCTACTTTTGCGGAGCGTCGGCCGCAGCGTCATCGGTATCTTCCGCAAGCCCGGAGCACCGCCGGTTTCTCGGGACTCTAAACTGAGCCGAGAGGGCCATTGAAGAAACGATTCCTCTATTCTGCGTACGATTTACCATGCCGGTTCCACAGTCGTCCACCACGGTAGGTGCTCGCGTGTCGATCGACTACGACCATCGCGGCCCCTGGCACACGCTGGGCGGCCCGCGCGCCGTGCTGCCGCGGCTCTTTCGCGAGAGCACGCCGCGGACGTTGCTCGATGTCGGTTGCGGCATCGGCACCTGGCTTCGCGCGGCAGCCGACGTCGGTGTGCAGGAGATCTGCGGGATCGACGGGATTGACATCCCGCCCGAGACGTTGCTCGTTCCGCGGACGCGCTTCCGCGTGGTCGACCTCAGTGAGCCCTGGGACCTGGGTCGGCGTTTCGACGTCGCGCTGTGTCTGGAGGTGGCCGAACATCTCGACGCGGCCGTTGCGCCACTGCTCGTCGAGGCGCTCACCCGTCACGCCGATCGCGTCGTTTTTTCGGCGGCGTGTCCTGGGCAGCCGGGCCAGCACCACGTGAACTGCCAATGGCCGGCGTTCTGGCAGCGGTTGTTCAATGCGAACGGCTTCGTCTGTGACGACGACGTGCGGTGGGAGATCTGGGACGATCCCCACGTCGAAGTGTGGTACCGCCAGAACATGTTCGTTGCCATGCGCGACCCCTCGGTCGCGGGACGAGAACCCCGGCTGAAGGCGGTGCTGCATCCCGAGTTTCTACCGGACTTCGTCGCGGCAGGTGCGCACCTGGCGGCGACGGCGAATCTGGAACAGGTGCGACGAGGAATGATGCCGCTGAGGTGGTACGGCGCTGCTACTGCAACCGCCGTGGCGGCCAGGGTAAAGCGGCTGGCGCGGGTCTGACGGTTCTTCACGCATAGACACTCATGGCCGACGGTCTCTCCATCGTCATCCCGACCTATAACCCGCAAGAGCGTATCTTCGGCAGGGTTCTCGACGCTGTCGCCGCTCTCGACGTACCCGCCGGCGTCGAGATCGAGTGCGTGATTGTCGACAACCGTTCGGAGCCGCCCGTCGCAGGGATGCAGTGTGTGCGGAGCTTCCTGTCCGAACACCGATATGCGCGCGTCGTTCGCGAGGAGAAGCCGGGGCTCACCTTCGCCCGCATCGCCGGCATCCGTGCGACGTCGGGCAGGGCGGTCGTCGTCTTCGACGACGACAACGTGCCGTCGAGTGAGTACTTGTGCACCGTCGTGACGTGCTTGCAGGAGATGCCGTGGGTCGGTGTCTGGGGCGCGGGGAACATCGACGTGGAACTGCTCGACGCCGTGCCGGACCGACTCCGCGAGCGCGTGCGGCAGGCGCACAGCCAACGCACGTGCCGCAGTCCGCACTACGGCTATGTCCCTGGCACGTGGCAGTCCTACTATCCGATTGGGATGGGACAGGTCATCCGCCGGGACGTCGCCGAGCGCTACTGCGCCGCGGTTGAAGCCGGCATACTGAACGCGACCGACCGCACCGGCCGCAGCTTCGCCAGCGCGGGCGACATTCAGATCGTCTGGCAGGCCATCAACATGGGGACCGCGGCGGGCGTGCATCCAGACCTGCGCGTCACGCATCTGATTCCGGGAAGCCGCGCTTCGGTCACCTACATGAAGCGGCTCGCTTTCGGCTGCGGCATGAGCTATCATCCGGCGCTCGTTCAGTCATTCCCCCCGCAACCGCACGGGCGCTCGGCGCCGTCGGCGGCATGGCGGGACGCGGCCAGCCTCGCCGCGTTCCTCATCCGCCGAACGCTGCAGGGGCGCGTGCGCTTCCTGTCGATCGACTTCGCCAACCTGCTGGGTCTTGTGTGCGGACGCGTCGTCGTCGAAGGCCGCGGCCAGAGCTATTGGACGTTCAGGCTCGCGCGAACGCTGGGACTCACATGATCAATACACCGGTCGTCCTCATCATCTTCCGCCGTCCCGACCTCACCGCGCGCGTGCTGAAGGCGATTGCTGCCGTGCGGCCGCGCACTCTACTCGTCGTTGCAGACGGACCGAGGCCCGATCGTCCGGACGATGTCGAGGCGTGTGCGGCGGCGCGTGCGGTGATCGAGCGCGTCGACTGGGACTGTGAGGTTGTGCGGAACTACTCCGACGTGAACCTCGGTTGCGGCCGCCGCCCGGCGACCGGTATCAGCTGGGCGCTCGAGCGCGTCGATGAGGCGATCATCCTCGAAGATGACTGCGTGCCGCATCCGACGTTCTTCCGGTTCTGCGAGGAGATGTTGGAGAGGTACCGCGATGACGAGCGGGTCATGCATATCGGCGGGAGCACGTATCAGCGGCGGCCGATTCCGACCGCCTACAGCTACGTGTTCTCCCAGTTCCCGCGGGGTGGGGCTGGGCCACGTGGCGGCGCGCGTGGCGTCATTTCGACGCGTCGCTGAAGCTCTGGCCACAATTGCGGAGCACCTCCTGGCTGAAGGACCTCGTCGAGGACGAGAAGAGCGGTGCGCTACTGGTCCCGGGAATTCGAGACTGCCTATGAACGTGACGGGAACGTCAGTTACTGGGACCACCAGTGGACGTTTGCCGTGCTGGGCGAGCCGCGGTCTGTCTGTCGCTCCGAGGGTCAACCTCGTCTCGAATATCGGCTGTGGCCCCGATGGGACGCACACGCTCGTTGCGGACGATCCGATCGGAAACGTGCCGGCGCAGGCGATGACCTTTCCGCTGGAGCATCCGCCGAATGTGATCCAGAGCCGGGATTGGGATCGGGATTTCCTGCGCGAGATCATCCTTCCGCGACTGGAACCGCCGCCCCCATCCAGGCTGCGGATCGCCGCGTCACGGATCGCGCCGGCGTTTGTCAAGCGCGGCTATCGTCAGCTGGCGGCCGCGATGAGGTCCGGCGTCACCTCGCGCTCGTGAGTTGGCCGGAATGAGGAGCGGGAGTGTCGCCGTCGTTGTGCCGCTGTCGTCCGAGGGGCGGTTCACCGTCGAGGAAGAGACGTCGCTGCGCCACCTCGAGCACTTTCTCGGCAGGTACGACAAGTACTTCATTGCTCCGCACGGCACGCGGTTTGTTCGTGCCGGGTTCGAGGTGGTTCCATTTGCGCGGCGCTACTTCGGGAGCGCGACGGCTCACGCTCGCCTGCAGCTCTCGAACGGAGTTCTACACACGGTTTCGCAGCTACACGTACATCCTGATGTATCACCTCGATGCGCTGGTCCTGTCGGATCAGCTGATGGAGTGGTGCTCGAAGGATCTCGATTACATCGGCGCTCCGTGGCTGACGTGCGCCGACAGCCCGTGGGTGACGCCGACCGCGCGTCGGGAACAGCGGATTCGCGTTGATGAGAGTCGAGAGCTTTCTCAACGTGATTCGCTCCAAGCGCCGGGGGATCGATCCGGACGAGTACTGGCGGCAGTTCTGCGCCGTCAATCCACCGCATCGTCAGTGGCTGCACCTCCCGCGGAAGTATCTCAAGCGGCTTCATCTCTTCAACAACGTCAGATGGGAGATGCGAACCTGGCCGCTGCGGAAGGATGGCACCGGAAACTGTGATTACTTCTGGTCTGACGAAGCCGTGAAGTACTGGCCCGATTTCAAGATTGCCTCCGTGGAGACCGGCCTGAGCTTCGCCTTCGAGGTCGCCCCGAGACTGTGCTTCGAGCGGAACGGCCGCCGGTTGCCGTTCGGGTGTCACGCGTGGCCTCGTTACGACCGCGCCTTCTGGGAGCCATACCTGCTGCGATGACGAGCAACGGTCGGACGGCATCGACGCCGCGAGTGTCGATCTGCGTCCCCAATCTGAACACGCGCGCGTTTCTTCCGGAGCGATTCCAGACGATTTTCGAGCAGTCGTTTCGAGGACTGGGAGCTGCTCGTCTACGACAGCTATTCGACTGATGGCGCGTGGGAATACATCGTCGAGATGGCGGCGCGTGAGCCGCGCGCCCGAGCGTGGCAAGGACCCAAAGAGGGCACGCCGGGGAGTTGGACGCCATGCCTTCGCGCCGCGCGCGGCGAGTACGTGTACATCGCCACGAGCGACGACACGATGGCGCCGGACTGTCTGGAGGCGTTGGTCGCCGCGCTCGATGCGCATCCGCACTGCGACCTCGCGCACTGCCGCTTGCAGGTGATCGACGAGAACGGCCGCGAGCACGACTCGCTGGCGCAGTGGTGGGCCGCCGGGTCGCTGTTCGCACAGAGCAGCGGCGCCCTGCTCTCGCGTCCGCACATCCGGCTGGCGCCGCACGACGGCTTGCTGCACCTGCTCGGCGGCACCGTCTACACTTCGATCACGCAGCTCTTGATCCGGCGCTCTTTGTTCGACCGCATCGGGTTCTTTCAGTCGACGTGGCGGTCGGTCGGCGACTTCAACTGGGACATGCGGGCGGGGCTGACGGCGAACACCGTTCACGTGCCGGATACCTGGGGAGGCTGGCGCATTCACTCGAGTCAGGCGACAGCCGGCGTATGGCAGGAATCGCCGGAGCACAGCCGCATCGTGGACGCGATGATCGAGGACGCCGTCGAATCCTGCCGCGAGCTGCTGACTCCGCCCGTACGCCGGCGGCTTGCGGCGCGCTGGATGGCGGAGGCACAGGACCTGCGCGCGTTCACGCTTGAGACGTCGCGGCGGCGGCACCTTTCGTTTCCCCGCCGCGCGGCCCGCCTCGCCGGCCAGCTGTGCACCGGCTCGTCCGCAGCCCGCGAGTACACGCTGTCGCGGCTGCTTCGGCGGACGCCTGCCGACTGGGTGCGACGCTGTCTCGACGAGATCGACTTCGGTCCAAGTCTGATCCCGCTGTCCGACTCGCGGTCCTCGTTGTCCGTTTCCGACTCTCTCGCGTCACCGTCCCTGGAGAAGGTATGAAGACAGATACTAACGAACTGGTCGTAGTCTGTGGCGCCGGCGGCTTCATCGGCGGCCACCTGGTTGCGGAACTCCTTCGCCAGGGCCATCGGCGGATCCGGGCGGTCGACAGCAAGCCGGACCACGAGTGGTACCAGCAGTTCCCGGAAGTCGAGAACCTGCGGTTGAACCTGCAGTCGCGCGACGCGTGTGACGCGGCGCTGCGTGGCGCGAACCTCGTGTACAACCTCGCGGCCGACATGGGCGGGATGGGCTTCATCGAGAACAACCGCGCGCTGTGCATGCTGTCGGTGCTGATCAACACGCATCTGCTGATGGCGGCGCACGCCAACGAAGTTCGTCGATACTTCTTCTCGTCGTCGGCGTGTGTATACGCCGCCGACAAGCAGGTCTCCGAACATCCCGCCCCGCTCAAGGAGAGCGACGCGTATCCAGCGATGCCGGAAGACGGGTACGGGTGGGAGAAGCTGTTCAGCGAGCGGATGTGCCGGCACTTCCGCGAGGACTTCGGCCTCGTGACGCGAGTCGCCCGCTATCACAACGTGTATGGCCCCAAGGGACGTGGACCGGCGGCCGCGAGAAGGCTCCGGCCGCCATCTGCCGCAAGGTCGTCGAAGCCAAGCTCTCCGGTCACAAGACGATCGAGATCTGGGGCTCGGGCGAGCAGACGCGCAGTTTCATGTACATCGACGATTGCCTGAAGGGTACGCAGTTGCTGATGGAGAGCGACGTCGAGGAGCCGCTGAACATCGGCAGCGACGAGTCGGTCACGATCAACCAGCTCGTCGACATCGTCGAAGAGATCGCCGGTATCAGGCTGAACGGACCTACAACCTGTCGGCCCCCAAGGGCGTCAACGGCAGAAACAGCGACAACACGCTCATCACCGAGCGTCTGGGATGGGCTCCGCAAATCTCCTTCGCGACGGGCTCGAAAAGACGTATCGCTGGATCTACGATCAGATCGTCTCCAATCGCGCGTCGTCTCCGAAGGTCGGAGCCGCCGTCTAATTGCCGGCGGATATCGTGCTCGCTTCCAGCCGGACACAACCGGCGAACATCTCGCCGCCTGTGCTTGATCACGATTAGTGTCGCTTGAGTCGCTCAGAGTCTCTCGAGCCGGTCCCTACAGGAAATACGGTGAATCGCGACGTAGGCTTCATGACGAGCGTGCCCGTGGGCGTTCGGGTCGACGCGATACCGGCCGTGCGATCCGAGCGCTGGCCGCTGGTGATGGCCCTGATCGTGTTCCTGGTGAACGCTGCCATGGTGGCGCCGGTGTTCTTCCCGTCGCTGCAGCAGATAGGCGGCTGGGACGAGTCCGTCTACATCAATGAAGGACGGGAACTGGTTACGGCGGGCACGTGGCCACGGCTGTCGCACAATCCTGCCGTTGCTCTTTTCTACGCGCCTGACCTACCTGCCCGTTCAGTCCTCGCCGTACTGGCTGGTTCACAGCAGCTCGATCGGCCGCTTCCTGTTGTTCGGTCTACTCTGGTTGGCCAGCTTCCTCGTTGCCCACCGTCTGAAGGGATTGACGAGCCCGTGGATCATGGTCGTCCTGGTCGCCATGTCGCCGGCACTCTCCGGGTTGCTCAACAACGGCAGCAACGCGCTGTTTGCAGCGATGACGGGCTTTGCGCTCTGGCAGATCCTCGCCTTCCACGAGACACGCCAGATCCGCCATCTGTGGCTGTGCTCCACGTTTGTCGGCTTGGCCGCGCTCTCGAGGAACGAGGGTCCGGTGCTGTTCGTTACGTTTCTCGGTCTTTCGCTCCTGATGTGTCTGCGCTCGTGGACTCTGAAGAGAACGCTGACGGCGGGCCTCGGCGCTATCGCTGTCCCGTACATGGTTCTCGTCGTTGGCTTCGTCGCTGCGCAAGGGCTGCGCACAGGAGACTACTCGACGGGAGTGGCGCAGCGCTCGTACATCACCTTCGAACAGGGGCATGGGATGGCGTTTGCCGAGTCGTACGGCACGCTGCAACCGTACGTGGAAGGTCAACACGACGCGCCGCGCCTCTTTCGGGACCGCGGAGGAAAACCGACATTCGGTTTTGCGGGCGATCCAGCGCAACCCATCAGCATACGCCGCGCGGATCCCCCGCCTCACCAAGAGCGCCTTCAAGTACGCGGTTGGGATGTACGGCTGGCATTTCGCGTTCTTGTGTTTCGTGCTGGCGGCGCGTGGCGCGTTCGAGCTCATTCGAACGCGGTCCTTGATGCAGTTGGCGATCCTCGCGCTCTGGCCCGCGTACAGCATCCTTTATGTTCTGCTGTGCTTTCAGGCCGCACATCTGCTGATGCCTTTTCTCTCCGTGTTTTCGTTGGCGGCTCTCGGCGTCACTGGAATCCTGGGCAATCTGGACGGCCGGATGGAGCGACGGATGTGGTCGATCGGTCTCGTGGCGCTGTTCCTCGCTGGTGCGGCAGCCTACGGCAAGCCGAACGATCTGCTCGCAGCCCCCATCGTTCTGCTCCTTGGTCTGTGGCTCACCTGGATCGTGAGCGATTACTCCGGTGCGCGCCGCACAACGGTCGCCGTACCCGCCCTGGTGTTGCTCGCGCTTGCGCTCGTCGTGCGCTTCGGGATCGTCCACACGGAAGCGCGAGTGCTCGGAACTCACTCCTGCGGAACGCGCGACGATCTACCTGCGGAGCCGACTTCCGCCGGGCACCACTGTCGCAGCGTATTCGCCGGGTGCGGTATGGACCGCGAACATGATGCACGTGCCGATCCTCAACGCCCGCGGATGGCAGTCGCCCGAAGAAGTGTGGGAATGGATGAGTCGCGAGAACGTGAAGGCCGTCTACGTAGACTTCGAGCTACGCATGTTCGAACCGCTCGCCTGGTCGGCAATACAGAAGCAAGTCGGCGTCGGTCTCGAGATAGGGTTTGACGGGACGGAGTCCGTACCCGCCGAGGCTGCGGTGCTCGTCCTGTTGCGCACAGAACCCCGATGAGGTTGATCGACGAGCGGCGATGGAGTGGTTTCCGTCCCCTGAGACGTTCTGTTCCGGAGGCATATCATGTCTAGCGCTCCACAACAAGGGAACTCGCTGATTCCCGGGCACCGACCAGTCGACCCGATTCCCCGGCTCGATAACGCCGTCAACCTCGGTGCGGGAACGTCGAACGACGACATTCCGACGTGCTTGTCCGTCGTGATTCCGGTGTTCAACGAAGCGGCCACCGTCGAAGAGCTCGTCGGGAGAGTGCTGCTGCAGCGGCCGGTGCAGCAGGTCATCATCGTCGACGACGCATCGACCGATGACACCTGGCCGATTCTGCAGCGGGTGGGTCGTCGCGATCCTCGAATTACGCTTTTGCGACATGCGAAGAACCGGGGGAAGGGTGCAGCCTTGCGTACGGGCTTCACGGCCGCCGAGGCGCCGGTGGTCATGGTTCAGGACGCGGACCAGGAGTATGACCCGCTCGAGTACTACTTGCTCCTGAATCCCATCTTGAACGGCAGAGCCGACGTGGTGTTTGGATCGCGATTCCTCGGTGGTGCCGGTGCGCATCGCGTCCTGTATTACTGGCACTCCGTCGGCAACCGTCTGCTGACCATATTCTCCAATATGACCACCAACCTGAACCTGACTGACATGGAGACGTGCTACAAGGCGTTTCGTCGTGAGGTGCTGAATCGGATCACACTGGAAGAAGACCGCTTCGGTTTCGAGCCGGAGATCACCGCCAAGGTCGCCAAGCTCGGTGTGCGCATCTACGAGGTTCCAATCTCGTACAACGGGCGCACCTATGACGAGGGGAAGAAGATTGGGTGGCGTGACGGCGTCAGGGCGCTGTGGTGCATCGTGAAATATGGATTGGTCCGGAGCAAGCGGCACGTTGGTAGTCCGGTTCACGAGTCGCAATCGGTGGAGGTCGACCCAACACGATGACGGGCGGATCAGCGGTGACGATGGCTTCGTCGCGATCGGGCACGCTGCTCGGCACCCCGACGAATGTCGCGGTGTGGGTCATCTGGCATCTGCTATCGGCCATCTGCATCCCGCTCACACTCAGCGAGATCCGGCTGAACATCGCGCTTTGGGACATGTCCTTCCCGGTGCGCGCGTTCCTCGTGAGCCTCGCGCTGACGCACATTTGTGCCGCCGCTCTTCTTTCCGTGCTGGCGCTTCGCCGCGGCACGGTTGGAATACCGACCGTGATGCTCTCGGTAGCGGTGGCGTACGCCGGCCTTTTCGCGGCTTTGGAGCTCTCCGAGATCGGCGAGCTCGGCTACTCGCGATCCGTTCTCGGGATGGCGGTCGGTGCCTCATTCGTCCTCTGCTCGCTCGCGCTCGATTTGATGCAGCGTCTCTACAAGGTTCTGCTCCCCGCTCTTCTCGTGGCGAGCACGGGAATGGTGACGGTCGCGTTTGCCGGCTGGCCGGCTGATGATGGGGTCAGCAATACGGCGTTTTACCGGGTGAGGCTGGTCGAGAGCGGCCTCAAGGTGCCGTCGGCAATCCGCGGCGGCGCGCTCGCGGTGCTTGGAAGCGGCGTCCTGGTCGCCTCGGCCGAAGGACATCTGTACTACGTCGAAGGCATCGGCACACCGGCCGGTACGGTGCGCAGGCTGCGGTACGAGATCCCGCTCGACCGTGACAAGTATCTCGCCGATCGGCCCGACAACATCTACGGCAATGATCCCTTCCGTGTCACCGATATCATCGCCGACGATCTCGGCGATCGTGTCCGCCTCTTAGCCGCACATCATTACTGGAACGGCGAGGAACGCTGCGTCGGTCTGCGAGTGTCGGTGACAGAATTCGCACGCGATGCGCTCCTGAACGAGACTGCCGAACTGGGATGGAAGCGTCTCTACGATTCGCAGCCTTGCCTGAAACTGATTGAGATCCGTTTCGAGCAGGACGGCGGAAAAATGGCCCGCCTCGACGACAGGACGCTCCTGCTGACGACTGGCGACCACAACCTCGATGGCTTCTCCGCCAAGACGAGCGCGCCCCAGGATCCGCAGTCGCACTACGGGAAAACGATCCGCATCGACCTTCACAGCGGCGCCGCGGAGATATACACGACCGGTCATCGCAGTCCGCAGGGTATCGTTCAGACCGACGACGGCCGCGTATGGCTGACGGAACAGGGACCCGCGGGCGGCGACGAGCTCAATCTGTTGATCCAGGGGTCCAACTACGGCTGGCCGCGAGTGACGTACGGCGCCGCGTATGACAAGCACACATGGCCGCCCAATGCACGCGACGGGTTCCACGACGGCTACGTCGAGCCACGCTTCGCCTGGGTGCCGTCGATTGCCGCGAGCACGATCCTCAGGATCCGAGGCGATTTGTTTCCGGTCTGGAAGGGCGACCTGCTTGTCTCTTCGCTGAAGGGCCATGTCATCCGCCTGCGGGTAAGCGGCGACAGGGTCGTCTTCGCGGAGCACGTCGTGTTCACCAACACGAGGATCCGCGACATGGTGGAAGCTCCCGACGGGCGCATCATTCTGTTCCAGGATGACGACGGTCTCATCAGCATCATCGAGCGAGCGCCGGCTGAATCCGAACCGACGTTCTCGGAATCGCCGCCTCCCGAAGGAGAGGCGCTCTTTCGCCGCTGTCAGGACTGCCATCGGATCGGAACGGGTAGCGACCACGCCGTCGGTCCGGATCTGCGCGGAGTCGTGGGCCGCGGCATTGCGTCCGCTTCGCGGTTCGAGTATTCAGCCGGACTGCGCAGCGTCGATGGCTCGTGGACCGAGGAGCGTCTCCATCGTTTCCTGCAGAACCCCGAGGGATTCGCGCCCGGAACGTCGATGCGCACGCCCGGCATCGAAGACGCGACCACGCGCAAGATGTTGATCGACTTTCTCACCACACGCCGATAGCCAATAGCAAACAGATGACGATGAGCGCCACTGTCCACAACGGAGTGCTTGACCGGATCATCACGACCGGCACGGTCGAAACCAGCAGCGGTGAGCGCATTGCGGTGCATTCACAGATCTCCGCCGAGGAGGGTGAGTTCCTGCAGCGCGTCATTCGCGACGTCCGGCCGAGGCGGAGCATCGAGATCGGCCTCGCGTACGGTGTGTCAACGCTCTACATCTGTGATGCGCTGGCCGAGGTCGACGCCGAACGTCACGTCGCGATCGATCCCTATCAGTACGACGTGCCTGCCGAAGATCAGGTCAACTTCTCTTCCTTCACGGGATGGAAGGGAATTGGCGTGGAGAACGTGCGCCGCGCCGGGTACGCACAGCTCGTGGAGCATGTTCCGGAACGATCGGAGATCGCGCTGCCGCGCATGGCCGCCGAGGGTCAGCGATTCGATTTCGCGTTCATCGATGGCTATCACACCTTCGAGGCGGTATTCATCGACTTCTTCTATATCGATCGCATGCTGGACGTTGGCGGCGTCATCGTCTTCGACGATGTCACCTATCCGGGCGTCAGCAAGCTGGTGCGGTTCGCTGTTTGCAACCGCGACTACTCGTCGCTCTTCCACGTTCCAGACGACTCGATACGAAAAACGTGGAAGCTGCGCCTGGTCGAGCCACTGCTCCACACGAAGTTGAAACCCGAAATCACCACGCCCGACTGGCAACTCGGCATCGGCGGGCAATGGGTGGCGCTTCGCAAGAATTCTCTGCTGCCGAACGGCGACGTCGCCGGCGCACGGCGATGGGATGCGCACGTCGACTTCTGAATCCCGCGATGGCTGTTGTTGAAACGTGGGCCGTTAGCGGTTGTGATTAAACGCCAGATTATCAGCGCTGTGGACAAGGAGACCGAAGTCGCCATGGTTCGTGTCGATGACGTTGCCGTGCGAATTCTCGACGGGCTGAGACTAAAAGCGCCCGCGAAACGGCTATTCGAGCGTGCGCCAGAGTGGATGAAGCAGCTCAACACCCGCGAGATCCGGACCCGCACCCGGCTCGTCGATGCCGAATCGCTGACCGCGAGATTCGTCGAGGTGCTGCGGCTGCTCGCCGCGAACGGCATCGAGGTGGGGGACTACCTCGAGTTCGGCGTGTATAACGCGACCTCGATGTGCTGTATGCATCGCGCGCTGCGAGCGGTTGGGAACCGTGATTCGCGTCTCATCGGCTTCGACTCGTTCGAGGGGCTGCCGGCGTTGGCGGCGTCGGATTCAGCCGGGCTCTGGCAGCCTGGCGAATTCAGTTCATCGCTCGAGTTCGCGCGCCGCGTGCTGGAATACGAGGGCGTCGACTTTAGCCGAGTGACACTGGTGAAGGGCTATTTCGACGCCTCGTTGACCGACCAGGCCCGCAGTGACCTTCGCATCCAGCGGGCGAGCGTCATCATGATCGATTGCGATCTGTACCAATCCACGAAGGAAGCGCTGCGGTTCTGCGGGCCGGCGATCGTCGATCGCAGCGTCATCCTCTTCGATGACTGGTACCCGCTCGCCGCCCAGGGACTCGGCGAACGAAAGGCGTTCGAGGAGTGGCTGGCCGATGATGGCACGCTTCACGCAGATGAGCTGTTCGACTTTCCGTTCCACGGAAAGGCATTCCTGGTGCACCGCTCGTGATGCCGTTGGTGATGTGAAGGAGCTGAATCCCGTTTCGCTCCTTCGCACGTTAATGGTCGATCGGAGAATCTACCCGTGCCATTTGTGAAGCGCGTCCGGAATATGACGCTGCGCTACGGCCGCTGCGCGTGTATTGGCGCGCTGATCCTGTCGTGTCACGCTGCTAGTGCGGCAGCGCAAGAGGGCCCAGACGACGCGGTCAAGACTGCACCCTTTCGCATAGGTCACGTCTATCTCACGCCCACCATCGAGGCTCGTGACGTCGGCATCGATACCAACGTGTACAACGAGAGCGGTCGTGATACCGCCATGGATTTCACCTTCACAATCGGGCCTACCTTCACGGCGTTCGTCGGCCCGCGGCGCGCCAACCTGCGAGTGCGCTCCGCAACCGACTTCGTCTATTTTTCCGAGCAGACGTCGGAGCGATCGGTCAATGAGGATTTCTCGTCATCGGCTCGTGCCGTCTTCGGTCGGATCACGCCGTTTGCCGATGTGCGCTACCTCAACACGCGCGAACGCGTCACCGACGAAATCGACGCGCGCGCCCGGCGCGTCGAGCGGAGCGGCGCGGTGGGGGTCGAGTTCGCCGTCACGCCGAAGGTCGCAGCGGTGGTACGTGGAGACGTATTCCGGATGTCGTTCGATGCCGACGCCAGATTCGACGGCCATTGGCTGGCCGAAGAGCTCAATCGCCGGACGAGAGCGGTTTTCGTGGGCGTCCGCTACACGAGTGACTCCGTTGACCACCGTCATTGTTGGCACCGAGGTGTCGAGGACGCGATTCGACGCTGGTGCCCGCCCGCGATACCGATTCGCAACAAACGGACGTTCGTGTGGAGCTCCACCCCCGCGCGCTGATCTCCGGAACTGCACGGTTCGGATATCAGAAGTTTCCAGCCACGCTCCGGCGTCGTCGCCGATTTCCGTGGGCTCGTTGGCGCAGGAACGCTGGGCTACCGGCTCCACAGCCTTACGACAATTGGCGCGACGTTCGAGCGGAGCGTCTCGTTTTCGTACCTGCCGGGCACGCCGTATTACGTGCGCCAGGGCGTCGGTCTGTTCCTTCAGCGCCAGCTGATGACCGGTTGGGACATGACGCTCAGCGGCGAGCGGACATTTCATCGCTATCAGAGCGGCGTCATCGGAACCGAAGACGGGCTACTCAATCGTTCCGACAGACTGGTCAGTGCCACGGCAGCGCTGGGCCACAATCTTCGGCCACGTACGCGCCTCTCATTTGCTGTTTCGTATCAGGACCGACGCTCGGAGTTCATCGTGCGGAGGTACAACGGTCTTCGGGCGGGAGCCACTATGGTGTATGGATTTTGACGTGAACGCCTATTTAGCAAGCTCCTGGTCGGAACGCCAGTCGAAAGGTGAGGACGTGGTATGACGGCTCAGCATCACAGCCTGGATCGCGGCGGCTCGACGGAGTTCGGCCGACGAGGGGAGAGTATGTTCTGCATGGCCTGGAGTGAACGACGACCGCTCACCAACGCGCGACAGTGCCTGGTCGTGTGCTGTGTGCTCGCGACGCTGATGTCGTCTCGAGTCGTCGCGCAGGAGAGCCAAGCGGGAGCGCCGCCGTCCGCCAGCGTCCCCGCGGCCGAGACGCTCACGAGCTCGCCGAATTATGTGATCGGGCCCAACGATCGGCTGCGAATCACCGTATGGAAGCAGGACAACATCAGCGGTGACTATGTGGTCAGCGCGGATGGTTCCTTCACGTTCCCGTTGATCGGACGGGTTGTTGCCGCCGGCCTGACACTGACGAAGTTCGAGGCGGAGCTGAAGCGTCTGCTCAATGCCGGCTACTTCAAGAATCCTCAGGTCACAGTCGCCGTTCTCGAGTTCCGCAGCAAACGCGTGCACGTGATGGGAGCGGTCCGTCAGCCTGGCACGTATCCGTTGACCGGCGAGATGAGTTTGATCGAGGCGCTTGCGCGTGCCGGTACGACCACGCCGGATGCTGCGGAGACCGTGTTGATCATCCGCTCGGCCGACGCGGAGGGGCCGGTGCTCCCCGGCCAGGATCCGTCTGCCAGTGTCACGCGCGTCGACCTCCGGGAGCTCGATAGCGGACAGTTGCCACCGGTGAAGCTGCTCGGTGGCGAAACGATTCACGTTCCACGCGCGTTCATGGTGTACGTGTCCGGGCAGGTTCGTACTCCGGGCTCCTATCGCATCCGCGAGGAGACGACCGTGCGCCAGGCACTATCGATGGCTGGTGGCGCGTCGGAGTTCGGTGCTACCAACCGCATCAAGATCCTGCGCAAGGAAGACGGCAAGCAGCGTGAAGTAAGTGTCGAAATGGAAGATCTGGTCAGGCCCGACGATACCATCGTCGTGCCGGAAAGGCGCTTCTGATATGTCGCTCCCCCCCTTCACCCTGCGCGAGCTTCCGGCGCGCGGGTTCTCCTCGTTGACTACCTCAGGGTGTTCTACCGCCGCCGCTGGTTGGCGGCGGCGGTTTTCCTGAGCGTCGTCATCGGTGCTGCGATCTATACCTACCGCCAGGTGCCGTTGTATCAGGCGCAGGTGGCGATCCTGATCGACGCGGACGAGCCGAATGTCGTCCAGTTTCAGCAGGTCCTTGACGAAGATCGGGGGATGGCGGCGTACGCGCAGACTCAGCACGAGCTGCTCGAAGAGCCGCGCGCTCGTGCAGCGCACGGTTGCGGCACTGCAGCTGTGGAAGCGACCCGAATTCGGAGCGCCGACAGAAGCAGCGGCTGTCGATGCGGTGCAGGGTAAACTGCAGGTGTTCCCGCTGCGGGGAACTCGCCTGGTGCATCTTCGCTTCCGGTGGCCCGAGCCCAAGCTGGCTACCGAGATCATCAACGCGCATGCCCGCCAGTACATCGAGCAGAGCCTGGAGAAGCGCTTCGTTGCCTCGAAGGATGCCACCGACTGGCTCGACACTCAGCTTGCCGAGGAGCGCAAACGGGTCGAAGCGAGCGACTCGGCGTTGCAGTCGTTCCGCGAACGCCATGACGCCGTGTCCCTCGACGAGGGCCAGAATATTGTCGTGCAGAAGCTCGCTGATCTGAACAGTGCCGTCACGAAAGCCAAGACCGAACGCATCACCAAGGAGACTGAGTACCGCGAGCTGCTCCGCGCTCAGCGAAGCCCCGACGCTCTCGATGGGTTTCCTGCCATTCTCTCGAACAGCTTCATTCAGCAGTTGAAGGGGACCATCGCAACGCTTCAGCGCGAGTACGCGGAGCTCTCCGCGACGTTGGGCGAGCTGCACCCGATGATGGTCGAGAAGCGCACCGCGCTCGAGACAGCCGAGAAGCGACTGGCGGCGGAGATTGCCCGCGTCGTCGACTCAGCATCGAACGCGTACCGGACGGCGCTCAACGAAGAACAGACGCTGACCGGAGCATTGGACGAACAGAAACGCGAAGCCCTGGCGTTGAATCGGCGAGGCATCGAGTACGCAGCGCTCGAACGGGAAGCGGAGAGCGTTCGGCTCGTGTATCAGACGCTCCTGCAACGCGCCAAGGAAACGAGCGTGTCCCGGGAGCTCCGCTCCACCAACCTTCAGATCGTCGATCCTGCCCGGACACCGGAACGCCCCGTCTGGCCGCGCACCACGTTCAACATGCTGATGTCGCTGATCACCGGAACACTGCTCGCGATGGGCAGCGTGTTCTTCCTCGAGATGTTCGATGAGCGTCTCAAGGCGCCGCCGGACGTGGTCCGCGAGCTCGGCCACACCATTCTCGGACTCGTACCGGAAGTGAAATCGCCGGACGCGGTCCGGGTCTCGCTGGCGAAGCGGGAAGCACCGCGGGAACTGATGGAGACGTTCCGCGCGTTGCGCACGAGCGTGATGTCCCTGATGCTCGGAGAAGGTCGGCGATCGATCCTGATCGCCAGCGCCGCTCAACGCGAAGGCAAGACGCACGTCGCAGCCAATCTGGCGATCGCACTCGCACAAGCGCAGCACCGCGTGCTGTTGATCGATGCCGATATGCGACGCCCCGCCGTGCACGATCAGATAACGGGCCATCGTCTCGAACCCGGCCTGTCGAACGTGCTGACCGGGTCAGCACCGTTGAACGAGGCCTTACAGTCGGCGTCCGTCCCGGGACTCACCGTCCTTGCGGCAGGCACGCCGTCGAGCGAAGCGCCCGAGCTGCTCGGTTCGCCCGTATTCGAGAAGCTGCTGGATGTGCTGCACGAGGACTTCGATTGGGTGATCATCGACTCCCCGCCGGTACTGACCGTGACGGACGCGAGCATCATCGCCCCCCACACGACCGGAATCGTGTTCGTTGTCGCGTCCGCGGTCACGCGAGGTCGCACCGCCCGGCTCGCGATCGAGCAGCTGCAGCGGGTCGGCGGCCGTCTGCTGGGGGTGGTGCTGAATCGGGCGGACATTGCTCATCATCCGTTCTACTTCGAACCGTATTCGTCGACCGACTATTTTGATTCGCTCGAAACGACATCCGTCGATCGAGCACGGTCCCTTTCATCGAGTCTGTTTGGTAAACGCGTATGACTGCCCGCCGCGCCAGCTCAGCCTCCACCGACATCGCTCCGATCACGATGTCTGGCCCCGATATTACCGAGGTCGAGGCGGCATCGGTCGCGGCAGTGCTCGCGCAGCGGGTGTCTCAGCATCGGTCCTCAGCTTGAGGAGTTCGAACGCCAGGTCGCGCGTCTGAGCGGCGCCCGACACGGCATCGGAGTGTCCAGCGGTACCGCCGGTCTGCACCTGGCGGTGATCGCCGCGGGGGTCGATGCCGGCGATGTTGTCATCACGACTCCGTTCTCGTTCGTGGCGTCGGCGAACTGCATCCTCTACGAACGCGCGATACCGGTGTTTGTCGACGTCGACCCGGCGACCGGAAACATCGACCCGCGTCGCGTCGCCGAGGCCGCCAGCGATCTGCAAGAAGGTGGCTCGGCCGCCCGGCGGTGGCTGCCACCGGCGCTGCGACACAAGGCCGGTGTCGGTACGCTCAAGGCGATCCTTCCGGTGCACGCCTTTGGGCAGCCGGCCGACATGGACCCGATCGTCGCAGTAGCCCGCACGCACGGCGTGACCGTCATTGAAGATGCGTGCGAGGCGATTGGTGCGACGTACAAGGGTCGCCCGGTGGGCGCACTGGGCGATGTCGGCGTGTTCGCGTTCTACCCGAACAAGCAGCTGACGACCGGTGAGGGCGGCATGATCGTCACGAATCGTGACGACTGGGCCGCGCAATTCAGGTCGCTGCGCAATCAGGGGCGGGACACGATGGACGCCTGGCTGCGCCACGATCGGCTCGGATACAACTATCGGATGAGCGAGCTCAGTGCTGCGCTCGGCGTCGCGCAGATGTCGAGATTCGACCATCTCATCGCGGCTCGCGATCGCGTTGCACAGTGGTATTTCGACCGCTTGTCGCATGTGCCATGGTTGCAGTTGCCAACTGTGGCGCCGAGCACGACGCGAATGTCCTGGTTTGCGTACGTCGTCCGGATTGCCCACGACATCGACCGCCAATTTGTGATGGACCGCCTTGCCGCGGAAGGTATCCCCACGCGCCCGTACTTTTCTCCAATACACCTTCAGCCGTTCTATGCGGAGCGATTCGGCTATCGCGACGGCGACTTCCCGATCACTGAGCGGCTCGGCTCGTCGGGTCTGGCCTTGCCGTTCTCGGCCAGGATGAGTGAGGCGCAGGTCGATCGCGTGTGCGAGACGATCTCGTCGCTCCCAGTGTCGGCCCTGCACGTTTGATCGGGTGTGATCCCGTCCAGACATCAATGACTCCGGTCTCGACCAACAGCGACGCGGCTCGCGGACCTCTTGTGCCGTCGGTGGTGAACGCCGTACCCGACCAGCAGGCCGTCGCGTTCCTGCCGCTGCACATCGTGGTGACGACGCTCGTGGCGGTCGTTGGTGTCGGAGCTATCGGTCTGCAGCTGTACGAATCTCCGGAGAGTCACGACCCGATTGCGGTTGCCACAGGGGCGACGGCGATCGGCCTGATTGCGTATGCCCGGTACTTTCTGAGGCTGCCGTGGCTCAGCGCGTCCGTTGTCTATCTGATGCTGTTCTGGATGTTCCACTTCGGTATGACGTTTACGGCGGCGGTTTTTCCCTCCGCGTTGCTGAGACTTCAGGACTGGCAAATCGAGTGGTTCTACTGGCCGAACGTGCGGATGGCCATGATTCTCGGACTGATCGGCGCTGCTGGATTCGTATTCGGCGTGGGATCTTCGCCGATCGTCAGCCGTCGGGCACGTCCCACATCCGTCGACGGCAGCGAAGATCGAAGGTTGTATATCGGCGGTTGGCTCATCATGCTGGTGGGGATCGCCGCGTCAATCGCCGTCGTTGCCGTGCTATGTCGGTCTCGATGTCTTTTCCGTTGGCTATATCGACGCTCTCGAAGTCGTCGAGCGGCACGATTCTCGGCACCGCCCTCGGTCTGTCGCACCTCGGTTGTCTGTTGGCGGTATGCGGTGCGCGGAGGACCGACTGGATCAAGCCCTGCGTCGTGTGGGGCGCCTGTATTGCCCTTCCGATGCTGCTTGTCGGCGCGCGGTCCGGCGCGATGATTTCGCTCCTGGGCTTTGCCGTCGTCCTGACCTACCGCGGAGTACGATTCAGGCGCGGCTTGATCGCTCACGTCGGTGCTGGCTGTCGCTCTTTGCAATTCCGGCGATCGAGGCGTTCCGGATCGTCGGGTTTGCCAACCGTTCCGCGGTGAACTGGACCGATGTTGACGCCAATCGACACGTTCCTCGAGCTGGGTGGGTCCCTGCGAGCGACCAAGGCATACGTCGACTGGATTGAGGATGGTGATCCGTACCTGCTCGGGCTCACCTACTGGGCTCCCGTTCGACCGGCAGTTGCTGATCCGGCGTAGTGCCCGGTCGTGAACCGATCCCGTACGAGCAGGACGAACGCGTGCCCCAACGGCTGATGGTGCAGCGCGAGGGGCCCTTCGGCGGCTCCGCCACCGGCGAGGCCTACTACAACTTCGGCCCGATCGGTCCGTTCCTGTACTTCGCGTTCGTGGGCGCGTTGTTCGGCTGGCTCGAGCGCTTCTGCACGAAAACCGCGGCGGGATGCGTGGCGCTCGGGGTCGTCATGTTTGTCTTCTACTTCAACATTCGCGGTGACTGGCTTGCCGTGCCGGCAACGATCGCCGAGGGTCTGGCGCTTCTCGCGGGCTGTCTCGTCGTGAGCCGTGTCATCGCGTCACGATGGCCGCGATCGCGCTGCAGAGTCGGTGCCCGTTCTGGCGCTCGGACCTGATCAGAGTTCAGATGCTGACGCGGGTCGCTGCTGGAAACTCCGAGACAACGATGTGCGGGATAGTCGGTCTCGTCGGCGTTGACGCGGGGCTCGATCGAAGCCAGGCCCTCGTGCGTGCGATGGCGTCCTCCATCACGCACCGCGGTCCCGACGGGGGCGGTGTCGTTGCCCATGCGGACGCGACGCTGGGGATGGTGCGTCTCGCCATCGTCGACGTCGCCCACGGCCAGCAACCGATGGCGAACGAAGACGAGTCGGTCGTCATCGTCTACAACGGTGAGGTCTACAACGCCCCGTTGCTCCGTCGCGAGTTGGAGCGTCGCGGCGTCCGGTTCCGCACGCGGAGTGATACCGAGGTCATCCTGCGACTGTACGAGAACGACCCTGACCACGTCGAGGAACAGCTCGTCGGGATGTGGGCGTTCGCGATCCACGATCGGCGGCGACGCCGTGTCGTCCTGAGCCGCGACCGGTTCGGGATCAAGCCGCTGTTCGTCGCAGACGCCGGCACGGCGCTCGCCTTTGGCTCCGAACTGCGCTGCTTCGATCGAAACCGGGAGCCGTTTGCGCGTCTGTTCTCCATCAACCACGACGCTGCGCACGCCATGTTGTCGTGGAGCTACGTGCCCGGCAACAGCACGATCTACGAGGGCGTACAGCGGCTGGCGCCGGCGACGCGACTGACGATCGACCTCGCCAGCGGGAAACGGGAGACGCGGACCTACTGGACTCTGCAGCCGTCGTCCGAGGCGGCGCGCATCGGATCGCTCGATGCGGCGTGCGAACACGTCGATGCGCTGCTGCGACGCGCCGTCAAGGAGCATCTCGAAAGCGACGTGCCGGTGGCGACGTTCCTCTCCGGCGGGATCGATTCCTCGTTGGTCACCGCCTACGCCCACGAGGAGTCCTCCGCTCCCATCACGGCGTACTCGATCGGTTTTCGCGAGCGCGCGTTCGACGAATCGCCGTTCGCCCGTGAGACGGCCAACCGGATCGGCGTGCCGATCGTGATCGAGACGTTCGACGAGGAGAAGGCACGCGCGCGGCTCGTCGGATGCGCTGCTCGCCTACGACGAGCCGTTCGGCGACTCGTCGAGTCTCGCGACGTATCTGCTCTCGCATCACGTCGGACGCGACTTCAAGGTCGCGCTCGGCGGCGACGGCGGCGACGAGGTGTTCGCCGGCTACAAGAGATACATGGTGACGCAGCTGCGCGGGCTGTTCAGCGGCGGGTCGCGCCTGCGCGACTGGACCGGCCGCGCGCTGGCGCGGTTGCCGTTCAACTACGAGCACGCCAGCAACTGGAGCGCGGTACTGAGAAAGGTCCGTTTTGTCGCTCGCGGACTCGAGGGCGATGATGCGCAGGCCTACGTCCAGCTCGCACAGTGGGCTCCGCTCGCGCGCACCGCGGCGCTGATGCGCCGGCCGACGGCGGCGGCGCGCTTCGAGGAAGCGGCGCGCGCATCGTTCGCCAGCGCCCGCGGGACGGAGCTGCAGAAATCGCTGGCCGTCGATCTCGCGGACCTCCTGTGCAACGACATGCTCGTGAAGGTGGACCGGGCGAGCATGAGCTGCAGCCTCGAGGCGCGCGTGCCGTTCCTCGATCACCGTGTCGTCGAGTTCGGGGTCGGCCTGCCCGCGGCGTTCACGGCCGGACCGTCGCCGCCCGCGTTCGTCGGCAAGCGTGTGCTCCGGGCGCTGCACGAGCGCCGTTTCGGGCCGACGCTCGCGCGCCGGAAGAAGCAGGGATTCAGTGTGCCAGTCCGCCAGTGGCTGCAGGGGCCGTTCGCCACCGCGTGCGAGCGGTTGTTCGACGCGAAGCGGCTCGACCGATTCGGCATCCTCTCGAGCGAGGCGCTGGCAGGCGGCAGGTATCGTCGATGGTTGCAGGGTTCGGTGCCGGAAGTCATCTGGCACGCGTTCACGCTGGCCGCGTGGTGCGAGGCGACGCTGGGCGACGGTCCCGATGCGCTTCGCGCGCTGATCGATGAGCGCCCGATTGAAGTCGGATCGTATCCGGCACTGATCGTCGGGACGGCGGCCAAGTGACGGCCAACGCAAAGGCGGCCCGAGTCCTACACGTAGTCGGTCGGATGGCGCCGGGTGGTACCGAGATTCGCCTGCTGGAATTGATGCGCCGCTTGTGTCCGGACGAGTTCCGCGTGGATGTCTGCGCCCTTTCTGGGCTGAACGGGTCACTCGACGGCAATGTGGGAGCACTCGGGGGCCGGGTGTTCCCACTTCGGTTGGACACCAGATTTCCGACCCGTTTCTTGCGATTACTTCGACGGGAACACTACGCTGTCGTGCACTCGCATGTGCTCCTCTCGTCAGGCGTCATCTTGGCTTTCGCTGCGGCGGCTGGCACGCCGGTCCGGATCGCTCATTTTCACAGCACGCACGACGGCCGGCGCGAGACACGGAGCCGTGCGCTTCAGCGCCGCGTCTGTCGTTTCCTCATCGATCGATTTGCGACTGACATCATCGCCTGTGGGGAAGGAGCGATGGACGCCATGTGGGGAGACTCGTGGCGTCTCGATCGGCGCTGTCGCGTCGTGTACGACGCGCTCGATCCCGGGCGATTTCGTCAGCCGGTGGACCGGACGGCCGTCAGGACGCGTCTGGGGATCCCGAATCGGGCACTCGTGTTTCTCCACATCGGAAACGAGGTCCCTGAAAAGAACCACCGGCGACTCTTTGCAATTTTCAAGGCGATACACGCGAAGGACCCCAGCGCCTGGCTGGTGTTGGCGGGCGCTAGAACTGACGATCGGGCCGGTATCTCTGCCGCGGCCGTTCGCGAGTTTGGCATCGGCGATCGCGTCGTGGCCCTGGGAGTCCGTCAAGACGTTCCGGAGCTTCTCCACGCAGCAGACGTCCTTCTCCTCCCTTCGATAATTGAGGGGCTACCGGGTGTCGTCTTGGAGGCGTGTGTCGTCGGTGTGCCAGTTCTGGCGACGGATCTTCCCGGTGTTCGCGAGATCGCCTCGCGCCTCCAGCTGGTTCGATACCTTTCCCTGACCGCAGATGACCGTGAGTGGGCCTCGCTCGCGTGTACGCTTCCGGCCGAAGCAGAACGTCTGAAACTCAGGGAAACGGCAGCTCAGTGCTTTGGAACGAGTATTTTTCATATCGACCGCGCAGCAGAGGCGCACCGCCGTTTGTGGAGCGGCTCAACATCTGATTTGGGTTTGTCGTGTCCTTAACATCCGATGCCCTCCGCGGGTTGGATGACCAGCTTTGGCGTGAGTGGGATTGGCGTCGCACGACCATCCTTTACGTCTCCTATGACTGGGATCCCATCAATGGTGGCGCCGAAGCAATGGCCGGTCGCCGCCTGGTAATGAGGCTCCTGGAGGAAGGTGCCCGGGTACATGTCCTAACTGCCGGCGGACCAGACAGGGAACTCGAGTGCAGCAACTATCAGGTGACTGTGGTTCCCGCCCCACTCCCGCCGGGCGCGCTTGCCGGCGCGCTGCAGTTGGTTCGGTGCGGGATTCCGAGTTGCCTGGGCCTATGGGTCCGTAAAGCAGTAACGGCGGGAGTTCGAGTTCTGAGGTCCCTCCCAGCAGACACGGTGATCTACGGACGCGCGATGCCCATCTCGTCGAATATCGCCGCCTGGTACCTGGCGCGCTTGACAGGGCGCGCGTGGGTCGCCCATTTCAGTGACGAGTGGCCGCCTGTCCGGATGCTGTCCAAGCCTAGAACATGGCTTGGCTCTTACCGATGGCCGTTGTTCCGGCTATGGCGGCGCCGAATACTCGACGAGCGCCGACGCGCTAACCTTTACGAATCGCGATGAAGCGGATGCGGTGCTCGGGCGCTTCCGTGAGCGTCACTGGCTGAAAGCCTTCGTGGTCACACATCTTCCGTCTCGCGGTGGCCGCCATCGGCTGCCACCGGGTGATGTGTTCCATCTCGTCCACACAGGTAATTTCTATTCAGTGGAACAACAGACCACCGCTGCACTGATACAAGGCTTGCGCTTGTTTCTGGACCGAACACCCGCCGCGCGCGGTCGAGTCCGCTTTACACAGGCCGGATGGTCGGCGGGTGATCTCCCCAAATGGACGGCGCTCAGCGGGCTCGGCGATATCGTCAAGATTCTCGGCCGCGTGAGTCACGCCGAGGCAGTCGCGTTGCAGGATACCGCGAGTCTGTTGATCGCAGTGGATTACTCCCGTCCTTCAAGCCGGACGATTCTGTCGAAGCTGCCGGACTACATTGCTGCTGGGCGTCCCGATTCTCGCTATTACCTCACCGACATCTGTGATGGGTCGACTGTTCAGAGAAGACGGCGTCGGGTTGACGGCGAACTACGACTCTCCGGAAGAAGTGGCCCTTGGCATAGCGTCGGTGTTCAGTGCCTGGCAGCGCGGTCGTATTGAGGACTACGAGCCGAAGCCGGCGGCAATCGATGCATTTGCGAGCGCCCGTGTAGTAGGGGAGCTCGCGGGCGCACTTGTCGTTGCGCGTGCCCGTGACCAAGCGGCTCGCGGCGAATCTCTGCGTCGCTTGGAACTACTCGATCATACGAGAAGGCCGTGAACGCGCTCGTCGTGACTCATTACCGCCTCACGAACCTGCTGGCACTGCGCGCCTTGCCGGAACCGGCAGATCATCTCGGCACTCACGTCGTTCGGGTCAGTCGACGTGGCTGACACTGGCGTGGAGAGGAGGCACTCGGCACGACCTGGTCAGCCGTTTCTCGCCAGAATTCATGAGAGTCAGCGTCGCGCTCGAACACCGGTTTCTCCGTCTCGCTGACGGCTCGGTGTGGACGCAGGTACAGTGCGCGTGGCCGTTCTGGCAGCGGTATCTCGAGGTGTTCGATCACGTGAACTGTATCGCACGGGTCCGCGACGTTGCGCGTCTCGAGGGAGAGTGGCACAGGGCCGACGGTCCTGGCGTGTCCTTCACTGCACTGCCGTACTACGTCGGGCCGGCCGAATACATCCGTCGCGCGTGGCAGATCCGGACCGCAGTGCGCCGTTCGTTGCGTATCGGCGACGCGGTCGTGCTCCGCGTCCCAGGCAATGTTGGCGCGCTGGCGTTTGGCAGGCTGAACGCGCTGCGGTATCCCTTTGCGGTGGAGGTCATCGGCGACCCCTACGACGTCTTCGCGCCGGGGTCGGTGGACCATCCACTACGGGCCTTTTTTCGATGGCAGATGACCCGGCAGCTGAAAGTGCACTGTGCGCGCGCGTGTGCGGCCTCGTATGTGACTGCACAGGCGTTGCAGCGACGCTACCCGTCGCCGGCGTTCACGATCGCTGCGTCGAGCATCGACCTGAAAGACGACGCGTTTGCTGACGCGCCGCGCAGGTACACGGCAGATGCGCGGCCGATTCACCGTGATCTTCGTCGGCTCGCTCGAGCATTATCACAAAGGGCCCGACCTGCTGATCGGCGCGTTGGCAACGTGCGTGAGCGCCGGTCTCGATCTCGTGTTGACGGTGATAGGCGACGGGAGCCGGCGACGAGACCTGGAACGGCTTGCCAGTGAGATGGGTTGCGGAGATCGAGTCGTGTTCGCCGGGCAGATTCCATCGACGGCGGTCGCCGCTCAGCTCGATCGAGCCGACATCTTCATACTGCCGTCACGGCACGAAGGACTCCCGCGAGCGATGATTGAAGCCATGGCCCGCGGGCTGCCTTGCATCGGCAGCGATGTCGCCGGCATACCCGAGTTGCTCCCGCCGGATGCTCTCGTTCCGAGCGGTGACCGTGACGCCCTTGCCGCCCGGTTACAGCAAGTCGTCGGCGATACGGCCTGGATGACGAACATGTCTGCTCGCAATCTTCACGAGGCCCGGGCCTATCGCGCTGCCGTGCTCCAGCAGCGGCGACTCGGGTTCTACAGGCGCGTGCGGGAAGCAACCGAAGCCTGGTTGCGCGATCGGCCGGAGGTCCGGGCGTGAAGGCTGCCGCTCTTCTCGCTGATCACGCGGTCTCGGCTGCACGTCCTACCCGGCATGCCGCGTTCTACGTGATCTTCTTTGCCGCTGGCATGCCGGCGCTGATTTATCAGGTCGCATGGCAGCGCGTGCTCACGCTCTATTTCGGGGTCGACATCTATTCGACTTCGATCACCGTCGCCACATTCATGCTCGGACTCGGTCTTGGTTCGCTGCTCGGTGGCTACGTCGCCGACCGCGTCCGGGCTCCTCGTACTTACTACGCGGCGATCGAAGGGCTCCTGGGGCTGATCGGATTCGCCAGCATTCCGGTGTTCTCCGGTATCGGCGAACGGCTGGCAGGCAGCCCGCTGACAACGGTGGTCCTGGTGGACTTCGCGCTGCTGCTGCTGCCGACGACGCTGATGGGCATGACGCTTCCTCTGATGTGCCGGATCGTGGTGGCCAGTGCCAATCACATCGGTCGGCACCTGTCATGGCTCTACGGCGTGAATACGTTTGGCGCCGCGGCCGGAGCGCTCCTGTCGTCGTACCTCTTGATCGGTCTCCTCGGGTTGGATGGCGCCACGTACGTCGCCGCTTCGCTCAATCTGGTGCTGGCCCTAGTCATGTCCATTCTGGCAGTGCGTTCCGGGCTGGAAACAGAGGATGAGCCGCCCGTCGTCATCCGGCCACTCTCCTGTACCAGTGGATCGGCACAGGGACGGGCCGACGCTCACGTATAGGTGGGTTCTCGTATTGTCGTTTCTCTCGGGCTTCACGGCGCTCGGCTACGAAATAGTCTGGTATCGGATCCTCGGCGTGATTCTGCACGGCACGGTTTACGTGTTCGGGACGATTCTCTTCTTCTTTCTGTCGGGGATAGCACTCGGTTCGATGCTGGCTCGTACGCGGATTGATGAGGGACGGTGTCTCGATCGTTTCGCGATCTGTCAGCTGGCAATCGGTGCATATTCCTTCGTCCTGTTCACGCTGATTGGCCGTTTCACCTGGCTTCCGCCGCTGCGGCACTTGATCGGGGCGTCGTTCCTTACGACCTTTCATCCGTCCCCGGAGCTGGTCGCCGGCAACGTGGACATTTACTCGCTGTACTCACTCGTGGATATCGCCATCTGGACATGCGTGATCCTCGGCCCGCCGGCTGTCTTGATGGGCTACGGTTTCACCAACCTGATGCGCGAGGGTGCACGGAGCGTCGAAACACTGGGGCATGCTGTTGGCGGCCTCTATTGCGCGAACATTGTCGGTTCCACGTTGGGGAGCCTCGTCGTCGGATTCCTGCTGGTTCACTATGCCGGTAGCGAGCACACGCTGAGAACGCTGATCGTCCTCGGATGCGCCATTCCCGTCCTGATCTTCCTGGCGACGCGCAGGGCGGCGCGGCTCGAATGGTCGGACGCGACGCTGCCCGTCGGCCGTGCGCGGCTCCTCGCCTCTCTTGCCGTCATTGTCTTCGCGGTCGTGTTGTTCCCCGGGCGGACGACGATCCTGCGGGCGGTGCATTTTGCGAACGACGAAGCAGTTGACTTCGTCGGCGCCGAGGATCGCACCGGCGTTGCAGTTCTCCGTCGTCAGCACGGCGTTATCGCCTTCGATCAGGAGAAGGCGATCCTTGGCGAGTTGCGTCTGTATATCGACGGCGCCCATCATGGCGACGCCGCCGCGACGACAGCATCGGATTCGGGTATCGAGGTGGCACTGGCCGCACATCCCGCGCCGCGTCGCGTACTGTCTATCGGTCTTGGCGACGGCCAGATGGCCGCGACCGCCGTCAAGAGCCGCGAAGTACAGGAGCTCGTCGTCGTCGAATTGAACGGAACGCTCGCACGTGTGTTGCGGCAGACGACTCATGGCGAGACGGTCCTGGCGTCGGGCAAGACGCGCTACGTCGTCGACGACGGCAGGCGATGGCTGCTGGCGAACGCGGGCGAGAAGTTCGACATGATCATGATGTACCCGTTGCACGCGGCGCACGCGTACAGCGGCAGCCTGTTTTCGAAAGAGTTCCTCGGCATTCTGGCGAGCCATCTCGAGACGGGCGGTATTCTGGCCGTGCGGACGGTGGACCTCTATTCGACGGCCAGGACCGTCGCGACCGTGTTCCCGCACGTGTTCCGTCTGGACACCAGCGTGTATATCGCCAGTGGCGGACCGATTCATTTCGATCGGACGCGCCTGCCTGCGTCACCACAAGAGGTGGTCAGGCGCATCACCGCGGACCGCGCCACGATTCTGGCGCACACCGGTGACGCACGCCTCAATACCGATCTGCGGCCGAACAGCGAGTTCTACGTCACGTATCCCTTCGTGCACGCACTACAGACGCGAGCGCGGGATCACGCGGTCTACCGCTCGGCATACGACCAGCAGGTCAGAGAGCTGATGTCGCCGGTCAACGAGGAACGCGGGGAACTGCCGGACAATCCGCAGTGGCCCGCGGGTGAGCAACCGTGACATCGTCGTTGCGTCCCTTGCCGTCTGCCCGCCGTTGGCCCGGCTGGCGCGCGCTGGACTGACATCTCGACGTGCGCCTGTTACTCGTCATTCCCGCTTACGCGAGCTACGCCGTATTCCTGCGGGAGCTCGCCGAAACGACGGCCAGCGCAGGGCATCCGACCGCGGTCGTGTGTGGCGGGATTCCATCGGAAGCGCAGCGCGCGAGCACCGGAGCCGTCCGGCTGTTGCCGCTGGACCTGCCGCGAGGCAGCAACCCCGCGCGACACTGGATGGCGGCGAGGGCATTACGGCGGATCATGACCGACTGGCAGGCGGACGTCGTTCATGCACATTTTTCCGCGGGTGTGTTCAGCACCGCACTGGCATTGCGGCGCGGCGACCCATGGGTTTCGATTGGCACGTTTCAGGGACTGTCGTTCCCGCTCGTGCGCGGACCGAGGCGAGCGCTCCTGCAGGTGGCGGAGACCTTCGCCGCGCGCCGCTTCGATCGGGTGCACGTACTCACCGCCGACGACTTCGCGGCCTTGCACCACGCCGTTCCCTCCGCGTCAGTGGAGGTCCAGCGGGGCTACGGCTTCGGGTGTGCGGATCGATTCGTCGACACGCCGCGTCCCTCCGACGAAGAGCGCTCGAATCTGCGGCGGACTCTCGGCATTCCCGCCGAGGCCGTTGTCTTGATTTTCATTGGCCGCCTCGTCGCATTCAAAGGCTTCGATGTGGCTGTGCGAGCATTTTGGCGTTTGAAGCAAGTGGTTCCCGAGTCGCGTTTCGTCGTGCTCGGGGCCGTCGATCCGCTGCACCCGACGGGGCTCACGGATGGAGAGTGGCAACGCTACCAGCACGACTCCGACATCATGCGTGTCGGCGTGCGGGAGGACGTGATGCCGTGGCTGGATGCCGCTGACCTGATGCTCTTCCCGACGCAGAGAGAGGGAATGCCGGTGTGCGTCATGGAGGCGCTGGCGCGTGGCCTGCCGGTGGTGACCGCGCCCGTCAGAGGTTGCCGCGAGCTGGTGGTCGATGGGCAAAACGGCTTCTTTGTCGCAGGTCGAACCGAAACAGAGTGGGCGGAGCGTCTCATCGCCCTGGCCGGAACGGCTGCCCGCAGGAAGGCGCGGCGCGACGTCGATTTCTGCCAGCAGCTGCGACGTTCGCGCTGGGTGGGCGACACCATGAACACCTATCTCGAGGCGCTTGCCGCACGCGATCCAATACGGAATGGTCGAGCGCGCGCACACTCGTTCAGCCAGAGTTGATTCGGTGAGCCTTGTGAGCGGAATGCGCTGGATGTCTGATGCCGTCAGGTGATCGAGACTCGGCCTTCGTCAAGTTTGGCCAGCAGGACGAAGCTGTGAACCGCCACGCCGCAGGTCGTTTGACAGGAATCGTGAAGCGAAGCCTGGACCTTGTCGCGGCCTTCGTTGCGTTGGTGCTCCTGTCACCCATCCTCGGCGCGGTCGCGGCCCTCATCTGGGCGTCGATGGGGCGGCCGATACTGTTCGGCCAACTTCGTCCGGGCCTCAACGAGCGGCCGATTCGCGTCTGGAAATTCAGGACGATGACCGACGCTCGTGACGACGAGGGACGGCTCCTTCCAGACGGCTTCCGGCTGACGCGGATCGGTCTCTGGTTGCGAGAGAGGAGCCTGGACGAGCTTCCGCAGTTGATTAATGTGTTGAAGGGCGAGATGAGTCTGGTCGGCCCGCGTCCGCTGTTGCATCGCTACCTCGATCGATACACGTCGCGCCAACGACTTCGGCACACCGTGAAGCCCGGAATCACCGGCTGGGCGCAGATCAACGGTCGGAATGCCGCCGACTGGGAAACCCGTCTCGAGCACGATGCGTGGTACGCCGAGCACATGTCACTCGCCCTCGATGCCCGGATTCTTATCGTGACGTGTTGGCGTCTGATCGACCGCAACGATGTACGCGCGGGGGCGGGGGCCGAGTTCGACGAGTTCTGGGGCACGGCCGGCGTACCGGAGACGGGTCCGCGGGCCTACCCAGTGGAAGCCGACGAAGGGACATGACAACGATGCACGGACAAGAGCAATACTGGTCGACGTATTACGCCGATGTCGTGAAGACGGGGAATCGCTGGCTCGATTACTCGAACGACCGTGTCCAGGCGCAGACGTTCGGGCTGACGCTCGAGGCCGCCGGCCCCGTGGATGACAAGCGGTGCCTGGACGTGGGATGTGGCTGGGGCCATTTTTGCCGGGTCCTCGACGCGCTCGGCGCGTCGACCGTGACTGGAGTTGACATCGTGCCCGAGGTCATCGCGCACCACGAACGCGAATATCCGCACATCCGGTGGATGTGCGGCAGCTTGCACGACCCGCATGTGGCGCGACGGCTCGAGGAGTATGACATCGCGTTTCTTACTGAGGTGCTGCAGTACCTGCCGTTTCCCTCCGCCATCCGCTCGGTATGGAGTCGAGTGCGGCCAGGAGGACGGCTCATCGGCATGATTCCGAATAGCGGCTGTTCTATTGTCTCGAAGACCCGTGAACGCCTGGGCGACAGCTATGCCCCTCCCGCGATCGGCGAGCTCGAGGCTGAACTGAGTCGGTGGACCGATCTCGAACACGTTGCCTTTAGAGCACTGTCGTTCGCGCTCGACCAGCGCCTCGTCCCTTACGACGTTTCGACGTGGCGCACGAGTGGCGGCTGGGACGTGGAACCCAATCGCATTCAGTTCGTGGCGATGAAGCGCGCCGCAACGACCGCATAGCCGTCGATGCACACGTTTCTCGTCTCGCCCGACAGCGACGTCTGGGCGCAAGCCCTTCGCGCGGTTCCGCACGACGTGTACCACTTTCCCGGGTATGCCCGGCTGTGTAGCCGCCTGGATAGCGGCGAGGCGAGCGGGTTTGTTGCCACGGATGGCGATTGCACGCTCTTTGTGCCCCTCATCCTTCGCGAGGTGCCATCACCGCTGTGCGCTGGAGGCACGGCTCGTGACGCCACGGTGCCGTACGGCTACCCGGGTCCGATGATCTTCTTTGGTGCCGGGTCCACAGGCGACGAACACGAATCGTTCTTGCACCGTGCGCTCGAGGCGATGGTCGCCCGCCTGGCCAGCGAACGAATCGTGGCCGCATTCTTTCGGCTGCACCCTCTTTTTGCTCTGGATCCGGCGGTGTTGAGCCGCTTCGGGCCGGTAATCGAGTCGGGCGATACGGTGGCGATCGACCTGTCGCTCCCGGAGCAGATGCTCTGGAAGCAAATGCGGCCCAACCATCGGCGTGACGTAACCAAGGCCAGAGCGCGGGGCGAGACCGCCGACATCGATCCGACGTGGTCGGCGCTCCCAGCGTTCATGGACGCCTATCGCGAAACGATGGCGCGAGTTGGAGCCACATCCTACTACCTGTTCCCCGAGGACTATTTCGTCGAACTGCGTGATGCGCTGCGTGGACACATTCATCTGTGGACCGTGCGGTCAGGCGCAGAGGTGGTTGCTGGAGCGTTGTTCACTGAATGCCAGGGAATTGTCCAGTACCACCTTGGCGGCACGTTCGATCGGTTCCTGCCAGGCAACCCGATCAAGTTGCTGTTCCACCAGGCAGCGGAATGGTTCAAGCAGCGCGGCAATCGATGGCTGCACCTTGGCGGCGGTGTTGGCGGCGGGCGGGACTCGCTGTTCCACTTCAAGCTCGGATTCTCGCCGCAGACGTTCCCGTTTCGCACCTGGCGCCTCGTGCTCGACGCGACCGCATACGATGAGCTCCTCGCCCGAGCTGGCCGCACGCCGGGCGCCGGCCTGGCGCCGGGAACGTTCTTCCCCGCGTATCGTGAACTGACGCACTGACGGTCGCGTAAGAGCGACCGAGTGGCGACGCATCATGAGGCGAACGATCATCGCGTCCGGTCATCCCGCCGACATGAACAGAGGACAGGGAGTCTGCCGCCAGCACTGTGCAGATTGTTATCGCAAGCTGGTTTCCCCGCAGCGTGGAGTCTGCGACACTCACGATGCACGCCGCTGAGCGCTACGCCGCCGGCGATCACGATTCTGCCGCAGGACCGATGGGTGCTCCGTCCGCTCGCGAGCGGAGCGACGTCGTCACGGGCCTCGACAGCCGTGAAATCCGATCTGCTGGCGCTGCTCAGATGCCCGCGGTGCCGTGCGCGCGTGGAGGAGATCTGCGGACGGGACCGGCGGCCGCATGCTTTGCTGCACCTCGTCCGAGTGCGACTACGCGACGCGTGGTTTCCCGGTCCTTGGCGAGACGCCCATTCTGATCGATTTCGATCGTTCGATTGTCGATCGCGACTGGATCATGCGGACGGGTGCGGCCTCGACCAAACGACGTGACCCTTCGTTGCTGACGAGGCTGACGTCCCGTCTGACGACGTCCCCCGCGCCGTCGGCCGCCAATGCCGAGGAGTTTCTGGCGCGGCTCAAGGCGAGATCGCCACATCCCGTCGTTCTCGTTGTCGGCGGTGCGGTGGTCGGCAGCGGCGCGGCGGCGTTGTATGAGGACCCGAGCGTCAGGATTGTCGGGACGGACATTTATCGCAGCGAGTTGACGGCTGTCGTGGCGGACGGTCATCAGCTGCCGTTTGCCGATGGCTCGTTCGACGGAGTGTGGGTGCAGGCAGTGCTCGAGCACGTACTGGAGCCTCACCGCGTCGTCGAAGAAATCCATCGGATCCTCGGCGACGGTGGGTACGTCATACGCCGAGACGCCCTTCATGCAACAGGTGCACGAGGGCGCGTTCGACTTCACGCGGTTTACTCCAACGGGCCACCGGTGGCTGTTTCGCGACTTCGAGGAGATCTCGTCTGGCGCGACTCGTGGGCCGGCAACCGTCCTGCTTTGGTCGATCCGGTATCTCGTCGCATCGCTCTTCCGAAGCTACCGAATCGGAAACGTCGTGGCGGGACTGTTCTTCTGGCTGCAGTACCTTCGATCGCTTCACCGACGAGAAGTTCGTGATGGACGGACCGAGCGCCGTGTTCTTTCTGGGTCGCCGGACCGATCGCCGCCTCGAGCCGCGGGAGATCGTCCCGACCTATCGCGGGGCGCACGTGCTAACAGCCCGACGACGTTCACGAGTCGTACGAGTCGACGTTGCATGATCGTCGAGTCGCCTTTCACTGCGATACCGTCAGCGGCGATAGCTCGTCGGCCGCGCCATCGAGAGCTGCCTGCGGCAGCGCCATCCGTCCTTCGAGGTCATCGTCGTCGATGACGGACTCGCACTTGACACCTGGATGCGTTTCCAGGATGGTCGGCCGCGCTCGCGGTGTGCGTCCAGCGCGTTAACCGTCGGTGTGACCGCTGGCGCGGAATCCCGGCTGTCGAGCATGCGCCGCGGCGCAGCGATCGTGCCTGGCATAGCGACGATGAGCTGCCACCGGACGCGTTGACCGAGATCGGTCACATTCGGCCTTGCGAAACGACGACGGGTGCCGCTTCATGCCGTCTCGACGGACGGTGCCTTGAGCCCCGCTTGTACCGGCGCTGCGTGGAACGACAGATGAGTCAGGCATCGTGAGCGCGCTCGCCGGGCTCCAGAAGCTGATGTGCCCTACGCGGTTCGAGACGAAAATTGAACTGATCTGCCAGCAGGACGCTCAGCCGGTCGTCGAGCGGGATGTGCAGCGCGACATACCGCGTGCGCCGTTGCGACCACTGACAGGAACCTCTCCGGCGACGGCACGTGCTCCACGACGTCATTGAGCGTGACGAGGTCGAACCGCTCGATCCCCGGCGAGGAAGTCCTCGTGACGGAACGACCGGTCGGGATGCACTGCCACCATCGGCGTCATCAAACGCCCCGCCGTGGTGCGCGACGCTGCGGTCACCGGCAGTCCCGCCTCCCGCAGCTCGCCGACCAGGCGCGACGAACGACCGCCGTAGCCGGCGCCCACGTCGGCATAGGCGCCGGGTCGACTCCTTGTCGAGATACGCGCGATGATCTGCCGCATCGCAGCCGCTTTCCATCGCATCGTCGCCAAAATGCGTGTCGTGCCGCCCTGGGTATATCGTGCGTCGCCGGATTGCTCAGCATGCCTGTGCAGTCCTGGTGCTCGGCCTGCTCGGGCGGCGCACACTGGCCACAGCGAAGGCGCGACGGATGCGCCGAGGCGTCCCCAGCCCTCGCCACGGCGGCCAGCAAGGTGAAGTGAGCTGATCAGCAGATTTCGAAGCCCCGTGAATCGCGCTCTCACTCCCCCTTGGTGAGACGCACGGCCTTCGGCGCGCCTGGCGGCGCGCTCGGCGGCGCGCTCGGCACTGCCGATCCCGGCTCCAACGCTCGCGCCATCGACTCCAGCCAGACCTCGATATTGGTCCGAAAGTCTGTCCGGGCGCGACCGCGTGCGGATTTGCGGGAACCTGAAGCGGCCGGACGTTCTGCGGGAGCGTGATCTGTCCGCCCATCTCCGTCGGTGAGGTGACGCGCGACCCCATGTTCGCCCTGTCGCCGACGAGGCCGGCCCTCGCAGTGTTACGGCTGTCACATCGAGCGAGTCTCGATCGAGGGGGCGAGCGCCTGCCTGCGCGAAGACGTAGTCGGCCACGTTGTCAGCGGATATCGTCATGAAGTTCATCGCGGAGTACCACGACGGCTCCGACGCGTACCAGATGATCGGCCTTGGAAAAGTCGCGCCGCCGCGGGACGTCACCCAGGAGATTCCGTCCTTTTGACCTTGTCCTGTCGGTCCCGAGATGCCTGGACCGCGGTTGCCTGACAGCCAGACCTTTGTGTCCTGGTTCTGCATGTTGTTCAGCGCGAAATCAAAGCTGAAGGTCTTCTGACCGACGCCGCTTCCCGCAGTTGCGCCTTGGCCGGTTCCAGTCGACGGGATCGTCAGCGTGTTCACGATCGCTGCCTGCGAGCCGACCCAGGGATTTCGGTTCGCCCACGCATAGTCCGGCTCGGACTGGTTCTGCCAGTACGTCAGGAATCCCCACTGGTCATCCATCGTTGACCACGGGCCCGAGCCGTAGACGACGTTGTTGACGACGTTGACGCGGCCGACGCCCACGAGTCGGCTGTCGATAGCTGTTGTGCACGAACAAGTTTCTGGCGTACGTGTACATCGCAGGTGGAGACCATGCAGCCCTGGTGGCCCATGCCCGCGCCGTAGCCCGTGTAGTACTGGTGATTCTTCGAGAGTGAATAGGCGATCAGCGAGTCGAGCAGCGCGACGCGCGTGGGATGCGGCGTGCCGCCCAGGTAATTGAGGGCCGCGAACCCCTGTATACATTGCCCAACCGATCGACACGTGATCGATCACGACGTTGTGGGCGCCGTTGGTTCCGACGGCAAGCGAATAGTAATTGCCAGGCGTGGGTTGGTGGGTGTCGCCTTCGCGAATCCGGATGTGCTGAATCACGACGTCGTGCGTGTCGACGTAGATCCCGAAGTTGCGGAGGTTGATTCCTGGCGAGGGGGCAGTCTGGCCGGCGATCGTCACGAAGGGACTGGTGATGAAGATCGGCGTCTTCAATGCGATGGTGCCGCTGGTCTCGAAGATCACGAAGCGCGGGCCGGTGGCCTCGAGCGCGGCGCGCAGCCGATCCCGTTCCGCTGTCGTTGACGTTCGTCACCCTGAGGATCGCGCCACCGCGGCCTCCCGGCGTGTTCACGCCGTATCCCTGGTAGTGCGGTCGATACCCGCCGTAGTCGACCGGCTCAGCGGCGTGAATCACCGAAACCTGAACGAGCGCCATCATCGTCACTGCGATGGTGACTCGTCTGATACGACGAGCGAACTCGAACCGCACGGAGCCTCCTCTGGATCCTTGTCCTGGGGGAAACAGTTTACGCAATGAGTGCGAGCAGCAGAGCAGGGTGGATCCATGAGCGCGGGCTTATCGGCGTTCTCGAACCTGCACACCGTTTCACGGAGACGGCAGACGGTCGAACAGTTACCTGCTCCGCCGATGTTCAAAATTCCGTCGGCCAATCACGAATTCGTTAGTTGCTGAACAGCCGTTGCTCGAGGTTGCCATGGTCACCTTGAAAAGCTCTTAGCCCACGGTTCCTGATGTCACGCGTCCTTTGTAGACCGGCGGACGTGCGACGGGTATGAGCCGCCCATCGTCCGCGGCGGTCGGGAAACACTGCGCCGAGCGCAGTGTGTCTTCTATGAATCCTGGGAACAACATTCTGCCCGTCAAGGGAGCAGCTGTCGGGAGATCCAAGCTCCTCGAAAGCCTCGGTTCATCCTGTATCGGTCGGCGGCGCCAGGAAGATTACGGCCGTGTCTCGCGACGAGCTACTCGTCGCGCGCGACGGCGATTCGCGAACGAGCAGGACATGGTGCGGCGGACCGGTTACACGATTGCAGAAGACGAGTCTAGTTGGCGGGCTCCAAGTTTCGGGCGAACACCTCGAGCCAAGCCTCGATCCGCGTCCGTCCCACCGCGTCGACGACTTCGTGTGGGTTCGCTGGCAGCGTGAGGGGCCGCCGGTTCCCGGCAAGGATCGGGAAGCCGTCCGCCGCCGTACCAGCACCCGCCCTTTCGGCCGGATCATTCGGCACCCTTCCTGTTCGAGTCGCGATCTCGCTGATGATTCGCCTATCTACTGCATCGCGGTCCAGCGGGCGTGCGCCGGCATTCAGTCTCAGTTGCGATTCCACGATCGTCTGTGGCAACGCGGACGACAGCGGCAGATTCGCGAGTTGAAGTGGCGGGGCAGAGGCGCGCACGCTCACGCCAAACCAATCCATCTTGAAATCTCTGGCCAGCATCCATTGCGCGCCGGGGTTGGCTAAACAGGCCAGACCGTTGCAGTGCGCCGCATAGAAGTTTCCGTCAGAGATAGATCCGCGCGTTGTCGTCAACTGTTGGGTCGACCCGGACCATCCGAAGTTCGCCTTCGTCCGCATACTCCGGCGGAATGTATCCGTTGCGGCCCGGTGTGGTCGGGCCGGAAATCAGCACATTCCCCTTGATGACAGAGAGGGTCGTGCCTTCACCGAACGTGTCGACGAAGTAGATCGCGGACCACGGTGTTTGCGACGGATTGTAGATGAGATTGTTGACCAAAATCGTGTGCGTTCGGCCGTCGATTTCCGGGTGCCGGTCGTTGTTGTTCGCAAGAATGTTTCTGAGAAAGCTAACGGCGTACGGATCGGGGTGACCCCAATGGTCTCCGACCCGGAGCGCGCGCGAATTGGAATTCCCCGTCCTCGGATAGGACCGCGGGTCGCACGGGACAAAAGTATTCACGCCGCTGCAGGCCAGCGCTTCTGCAACAATCGAGTCGAGAATGCTGATGTTGCCGGGGGGGTGGCCAGGAGTAAGGGCGGCGATGGCGACGCTCGTCCAGACGGACCAGCTCACCGAGACGTGATCGATGACGACGTTCCGAGCATCATCCCGCATCCAGAGGCCATGCGGTTCATTCGGCAGGTTTCCGACGCGGATTCGAACGTGTTGCACGACCACGTCGTGTGTATCGACGATGACGCCAGGGCCGCGGATCACGATTCCTGGCGATGGCGCCGATTGCCCGGCAATCGTAATGTACGGATGCCTGACGATGAGTGGCCCCTGCACGAGCCGAATCGTGCCGCTGATCTCGAAGAGAACGAATCGCGGGCCTGTGGACGCCTCGACACAGTAGCGCAGTGTGCCCGGTTGCGGCGGCCAGACCGAGTCGCTGAGGCTCGTGACTCTGCATACCTCTCCGCCCCGTCCACCTGGCGTGTTGACGCCATAGCCTTGGTAGTGCGGCCGATACCCGCCGTAGTCGACCGACCGTCCCGTCGCGAAGGAATTGGACAACAGCAAGACGGTAGCGACGAGAAAGGCGATCTGCTTCGAGCGGTCGCACGGCCTGGAGTTCACGACCGAGCCCTCCCTGTGACTGAGCACTCGCCTCGCGCGCTCTCGGAAAGCGCGAGGCGACCCATTCGCTACCCTCGGAATGCGCATTAACACTCGGCGTCCGCGTCTGGAGTGCTGTCTCGACCTGCGCTCTCAGTAGTTTTCGCGATTCTCGGCTGAAAAGCAAAACCCATTTACATTCACAGAGGCGGGTCTCCGACCTGCCTCTGTGAGAGGAGTAACAGTGCGCGCGTGAGTGATACGGGACGAGCGGCTACACTTCTGGACGATCTCGTTCGTGTCGTGCGGCGCAGTGCCTTGCTCCTATTTGGCCGCCTCCAGCTCGCTGGCGAATGCCTCGAGCCACGCTTCGATGCGCGTCCGCCCGACAGCATCAATGACCTCATGCGGGTTCTCTGGAACCGTGAGCGCCCTTGAGTTGACAGCAAGGATCGGGAAACCGTCCTCTCCTGTACCCGGACCGGCTTTTTCAGCCGGACTGTTCGGCACGCTTCCGGTTCGGTTCGCGATTTCGTTGATGATCCGCTGATCGACAGCGTCCCGATCGAGCGGGCGTGCTCCGGCATTGGCCAGCAGGGAACTCTCCACCCCGATGTAGGGTAGAGCCGAAGAGAGTGGCAAGTTCGACAACTCCAACGGCGGAGTGGACGAGTGCACATTCACTCCGATCCAGTCCATCTTGAAATCCTTTGCGAGCATCCATTGCGCGGCGGTGCTGACCTGACACGCTGTGCCACGACAGTGCTTTTCATGGAAGTTACCATCCATGTAGATTCGGGAGTCCGTGTGAATGGTGGGGTCGACCCTTACCATTCTGACCTCGCCTTCTTCCGTGTACTCGGGAGCGATGTAACCGTTGTTGCCCGGAGTGGTTGGACCAGGAATCAACACGTTGCTCTGGAGAACAGAGAGTGTCGGGCCTCGGCCGGCGAGTCCTGATAAAGGACGCCTGACCATGGCGTTTGTGAAGGGTTGTAAATAAGGTTGTTGACGAGGATCGTATGCGTCCGTCCACCGATTTCAGGCTGCCGATCGTTGTTGTTCGCCATGATGGTTCGCAGCAGCGACAAAGTATACGGAGCAGGGTGGCCCCACGCGTCACCGATAAGCATCGCGCGCGAATTGGAGGTTCCTTTTCCAGGGTACAGCTGCGGGTCGCACGGAACGTAACTATTCACGCCGCTGCAGGCCAGCGCTTCGGAGATGATTGAGTCGAGGATGCTGATCTCGCCCGGCGGATGACCAGGCGTGAGGGCAGCGATGACGACGCTTGTCCAAACGGACCAACTCACCGAAACGTGGTCGATCACCACGTTGTTCGCGTCGTCACGCAACCAGAGGCCAATAGGTTCCCACGATAGGGCGCCGACGCGGACGCGAACGTGCTGCACCACCACATCGTGCGTATCCACGATCAGTCCCGGTCCGCGGATCAGAATTCCTGGCGACGGCGCGGTTTGACCAGCAATCGTGATGTATGGATTCTTGACGTGCAGCGGGCCTTGAGACAGCTTGATCGTTCCGCTGATTTCGAAAACGACGAATCGGGGCCCTGAGGAGTCCTCCACGCAGTAGCGGATTGTTCCGGGCTCGGCGGGCCAGGCCGTATCACTCAGGCTTGTGACCACGCAAACTGTCCCGCCACGCCCACCAGGCGTGTTGACGCCGTAGCCCTGATAATGTGGCCGGTAGCCGCCGTAGTCAGCCGACTGCGCGGTGGCCGATCGTTCCGTGAAGAAGGCGAGGACAGCCGCGATCACGAAAACGTAGAGCAAAGGAGAACATTTGGAAAGTCGAACCGTGAATGAACGCACTACACCCCTCCAGAATCAGCCACGCGTACGCATATCGTGCCGGTGAGCGGGCTAGATGCTTTCGCCTCGATGAACAATGAATAACCGTGGGGGAAGCCGCAACGGCTGCGCGCGGCGATCAAGCAATTGCACGGCCAGTCGAACCGAGGGTCTTTCTTGCAGTTTACGCGGACGGTCGCGCTGACAATGAGCCAAACCGTGAAGATCGTGGTTCTTTTACATTCCCGATCCCCCTCGCAGAGCGATGCCGCACCGACCTCGTTCATCTTTCGTGGCGTCTCAGTCTTGACGGCGACACCGGAAAGTTTGATCCACTATGATCCGATGGCGCACTCTAACGTGAGCGCGGCAAAGTCGCACCGTTCATCGGGATTCATGGCAAGGAGGACTTCAATGTGCCTTTTCATAGACACCGCACGAACGCACATCCGGGCGGTGTTGGCGTTGGGCGTCGTGGCGAGTGCCGCTATCGGCGCCACGCCCGAGTGGGCGGCGGCTCAGGCCGTCTTCGGGCCCGTTCGTCCAGCAGGCCACGTTACCGGTGACGGGACCCACGGCGATCGCTGGCGACACGGCGGTCGTGGCAGAAGACGGGATCGTGCACGTGTTTGAGCGCGACGCTTCGATGGATACGTGGGCAGAGGTCGCTCAACTGATGGCGAGCGATAGCGCACCGGGGTTCGGACGAACGATCGCCTTCGATGGGAAGAGGGCGATTGTGGGTGCCGAAGGCGCCGCCTACGTGTTCCGGCGTCCCGCACGAGGGCGAACCGAGTGGCGTGAGGTCACTCGACTGGCCCCCGACGATGGGAATCCGGCGTTTGGTTCCAGTGTAGACATCGACCGCGCCAACGCCATCGTCGGGGCGCCCCTCGTGTCGCCGCAGGAAGGTTCTCAGGGAGGTGTCGCATATATCTACTCCAGACGCGGCGGTCACGGGTGGACAGAGGTCGCCAGGTTCGCGTCGGAACAGGGAGCTTACGCCTCCTCAGTCGCGATTAGCGGCGATACGGCGATTGTCGGGGGCATTACTCAGATTGAAACCGGTATCGCACACATTTTCGGACGGTTCGACAGCGGCGACGAGGGCGGCGAGGACACCTGGGGTCTCGTGAAAGACCTTGGCAGGTTTTTTCGGCCTACAGATGTGGCGATTGACGGCGACATCGCGATCGTGGGCGGCGGCGAGTTCTTTTGCACGACCAGCGTGTTCGGCCGCGACATCGGCGGCGAGAACGCGTGGGGATTGGAGCCGAACCATCCACCACTCTCCGAACGTTGTCGCGGATCTCCCCGGAGTATTTCGATTAGCGGCGACAACGCCATTTACGTCAACTGCGGCCCGGCCGGATCATGGGTGGATGTTCTCGCACGAAATCAGGGAATCCTGACGTCACTGTCTGGACTTCCGCTGCAACCACCACCAAGCGGACGGAACGCATGGGGACGAGTGGCCCAATTTGGCGGCGGTTCAGCGATTCACACACGCCTCCATCAGCGGCGACACGGCATTGATTGCGTCGTCGGGTCCAGACCCGGAGCTCAACGTAGTGCTGCGTGATGGTGTCCGATGTCGACTACGACGGAATCCGCGACGGGCTCGATCCGTGTCCACGTGACCCGCAGAACAACATCACCGGCGGCTGTCAGCGCGCGATCTATGCGTACGGAATTGTCGACGACCTGGTCAGTGCGTCCGAGGTCGGCGCGTCTTCCGAGGGCAGGCGAGTCACCCTCACTCAAACTTTCACCAATACGAGCGACATGCCGATCCGGACTCCATTCTTTGAAGTCACGGAACTCAATGCCCGCGACGTCCTCGTCAACGCCGACGGCGGTGCGGGCGCGGTTGGCGCGACCGTGTCGCCCGATGTTGGCGACGGAGTGCTTCAGCCCGGCGAATCGATGACCGTGGAGTTCGTCATTCGTCATCGCGGTCAGGCGCCGCTGACGTTCTCGGTCGCTCTCCGTGGCGAGCTCCAACCCTGACTCTGTGAGCGTACGGGTGTGCGACTCCTACGAGCGTGGAGCGACAAGGTGGAAACGAAAAGGCGGACCTCCCGGTCCGCCTCGTTGTACGACTTGCTCGACGCGTCTTTCACGTTACGACGCTTGCCTGCATGCGCTTGCGCAGTAATGCCTCAATCTCCTCGAGCAGTGGCCATTCCTTGTCCTTCGGCGACATATCGGTCGGCGGCAGGGGCCAGGCGATCGCCAGCCGCGGATCGCTGAATCTCAACCCACTCTCGATCGAGGGCGTGTAGAACTCGCTGACATAGTAGGTCGTCTCGGAGTCTGCCTCGAGCACCTGGTATCCGTGGGCGAACCGTTGCGGCACGTACAAAGCGCGCCGGTTCTCGGCCGTCAGTTCCGCGGCGAAGTGCTGCAGATAGGTGGGCGATTCGGGCCGCAAATCCACGATCACGTCGAGGATGGCGCCGCGGCTGCATCGCACAAGCTTCGCTTCGGCGGCCGGCGGAAACTGAAAATGCAGCCCGCGGATCGTTCCCTTCCGATAGTTGAACGAGATGTTCGTC
Source organism: uncultured Acidobacteriota bacterium (assembly GCA_963728305.1). GTDB lineage: Bacteria > Acidobacteriota > Vicinamibacteria > Vicinamibacterales > UBA2999 > Gp6-AA40. The sequence goes on along the minus strand of CAVSKE010000040.1, from coordinate 191,397 downwards.
TGCGCGATGCGCGTCTCGAGACCGTGCGCTTCGAACTCCCGTTGGCAGAACGCGCGTGCGAAGAAGCCGCGCTCGTCCCCGCGAGGCTCGATTTCAATCGTGTAAGCGCCACCGAGCGCTGTTTCAATGAAACGCAGAAGACCTCCCATGCGCGCGTGACCGCGCACCGCTGAAAACCGCAGAATGGCAGGATTTCTAACGAAACTGGTGGTCGCGCGGCAGCCGCGGGTGTGATAGCCTGCCTTTCCTACTATAAACCCATTCGATCAGAGCACGGCATCGGCATGTATCTAGAGCACTATGGTCTTCGAGAGCTCCCATTCGAGCTCACGCCGGATCCCAAATTCCTGTTTGTGACTTCGCGCCACGGCGAAGCGCTCAGCAATCTGGAGTACGGCCTTACCTCCGCGAAGTCGCTCATCGTCCTCATCGGCGAAGCGGGGACCGGAAAAACGACGCTGCTTCGCACCGCCGTCGAGTCAGAACGTTGTTCCAACGTACGATGCGTATTCCTCAACAACCCGTCGCTGACTCGCGATGAGTTCGTCAACACGCTCGCGACCCGTTTCGAACTGAGACCCGAGGCGGCACGCTCCAAGGCGGTCTTCATCGATCATCTCGAGCGACACCTTCGCGAGACCCGCGCCAACGGCGTGATTACCGCGCTTGTCGTCGATGAGGCGCAGCGGCTCAGTTTTGAGCTGCTTGAGGAAGTGCGCATGCTGGCCAACATCGAGACCGCGAGGCAGAAGTTGCTGCCGCTGGTTCTGGCCGGCCAGCCTGAACTGGGGCTTCGTCTCGAAGAACCGTCCCTCCGCCAGCTGAAGCAGCGAGTCGCTCTTCGCTGCGAGATCTTGCCGTTCACGAGGAATGAAACCGCTTCCTACATCGCGTCTCGCGTGAAATTGGCGGGCGGTGTGCCGTCCCGGCTGTTCACCAGGGATGCGGTCCTGCTAATTCACGAGTACTCGGGCGGGATACCGCGCACGATCAACGTCCTCGCTGACAATGCATTGGTCACCGGGATGGCGCTTGGCGATCCAATCGTCGGCAGCAGCGTCGTGCAGGAGGTCGCGCGCGATTTCGCGCTGCGGCGCCAGGGGACGAAGCTGGAACACGCAGATCCGGTAACGACGACGGTCGCAGAACCTGATCTGGTCCTGCGGCATGCTGACACGCCTGCATCTGCCGACGAGCGTCCGGCTCTGACGATGCGTCGGCGATTCAGCGTGTTCGGGTCGGGGCTCAAGTAGAACGACGAGCGGCGCTGCGGAGGATTCGAGCGGGGCTGCGGAGGGTGAATGAGTCGTATCCACCAGGCATTCAGGCGAGCACAGAACCTTCAACCGGTCGACCACGACGCTGCTCTCATCAGCATCGACGAGTACCCGAAGGAGTCCGGGACCAAGGAGAGCGACACGCCGGTCGACCCGGTGGCGCCAGCGCCATCAGCGTTCCGGCAGTCGAGCGACGATACCGGAACTTCGATCACGCCGATCGCCTCGTCGGCCAGCGAAGTCCCAGCGCCGCGATTGACAGCCGTGCAGCCGCCGGCCGAGGGAAGCGCACCTCTGCTCCAGAGGGCGGGGGACGGGGTTATCGTCGATCCAGGATCGAGTCTCCTCGTGCAGCGATGCCGTCGCGTGGCCGCGCATCTGCGCGACCTCCGGGCGCAGCGCGAATTGAAGACGCTGATGGTGACGAGCGTCGACGAAACCGGTGGCAGGACACGCGCTGCTCTCAGTCTGGCGCTGGCGCTGGCAAACCAGTCCGGGCGCCACGTGCTACTGATCGATGCGGACATGCGCCGCCCACGCGTGCACGAGCTGGCAAAATGTGGCAACAACATGGGTCTTGCCGACGTGCTCCGTGGAGGAAGCGGCATCCCGCTTCATCGCGTCACTCCACTCGTCGACGTGCTGCCCGCAGGCTCCTCGGGTGAGCACACGCCCGCACTCGCGAGCGAGCGAATTTCAACACTGCTCGGGCAGTGCGCCGCGCGCTATGACTGGGTGCTCGTGGACGCTCCCGCGGACGCGCAGCTGGCGCTCGCCACTCTTGTGCAGGGCGCGGTTTTCGTCATCGACTCGTCGACTCCGTTTCCGGTTGTCGGGAACGCGATGAGCGAGCTTGGTGCTGATCGCGTCGTCGCGACGATGCTGATCGGTCGGAAGACGCGACACCTTGATCACGCGCCGAGGGCTTGGCGCCGATCCCCGCCGGCCTCGCTAACCGCGTCGTTACTTCCGAAGAACGAATCTTCCGAGCACGAGCACGTCGAGACCAGTGCCGTAGAAGACCCGGATTGCGTCTCGAGGTGAACAGACAATGGGCTCGGAGAACCCGTTGAACGAGGTGTTCACAAGCACGCCCGTTCCGCTGGCCGCGGCGAACGCCAGATGGAGCTGCCTGAACAGAGACGGCGCCTGATCTACGGTCTGAACACGGAGCGGCGCAGCGCCTGCGGGGAGGACGTGCCGAAACAGACCCGTATCCTTCACGCGATACTCGTATTCCATCCACGCAGAGCGTAACGGGCCTTCGAAATGCTGGCCGAGCTGTTCCTCGCAGACGGACAGTCCGTATGCGCGGCGCCGCTCCCGTTGTTTCAGGAAGACGTTCAGGTTGTCGAGTACGTACGGCGACAATGGATTCGCCAGAATGCTGCGGTTGCCCAGCGCTCGATGACCCCACTCCATTCGTCCGTGGAACCAGCCGACCAGTCGACCCGCGAGCAGATCACGCACGCACGAGTCAATTAGCTCGTCGTATGAACAGCATTCGTACGACAACTTGCAGTTGTCCAGCGTCGCCTTGATTTCTTCCGTCGAGTACTCAGGACCAAGAAACGGGGACACCGCCTCGCGAGGGCCGCTCGCTCTGGCGCCGAGCGACAGCGCAGCGCCGGCAGCGATACCGGCGTTCCCCGGGTTCGGCGGGACGAACACCTGGTCGAACATGCCCGACATGGCGACGCGGGTGTTGAAGTACGTGTTGTAGAACAGCCCGCCACCAAGGCAGAGATGTGTCGCACCTGTCAACGTTCGGATGTCGGCGATCAACATCACGAGGGCATCACCAAGGGCGCACTGGAAAGCTGCCGCAACACGTGTTGCGTGCTCGACCGGCCACTGCGGGCCGTCCTTGTGCAGCCAGTCCGTGATCGTATTCGTCCACTGAGGGTCGACGTGCAGCGAACCGTTGCCGTATCTGAACGCGTCGCGGAATCGATGCGACTCCGCGCCGGCATCGAGTCTGGCCAGCGCTTCGAGTCGATGCTCTTGCCCATGGCCGAAGCCGAAGATCTGCGCGCACTGGGTGAACAGCGATGCGAAGCCCGAACCGCTCCACGGCCAATGCTGCCTGACGACCTCGTTGCCGTGGCCACGCCAGACGCTCACTTGCGCGTCTGAGTTCTGGTCGCACACCAGGATAGCTGCCGTCTCGAACGGCGAGGTCAGAAATGCCGTGGCCGCATGTCCGTGATGGTGGTCCAACTGCAACGACGGCAGGCCGGCAGTGACCGACAGTCCCTCCTCGGCGACGACGTACGCGAGCACAGATTCGGGAGCGGCATCGGCTTGCCGCAGAACGGCGGTGACGGCCTCCGCGGGCATCTCCCCGCCTTCGAGGTGCCTTCCGCGAATACGCGTCAGCCGTTCTTGTTCACAGAATGCGAGCAGACGCCCGCCGACAGCAGCGGCGGCCGCGGGATTGCGCCGCCTGCCACTAATACCGACAACGACTGGGGCGGCGTCTGGCGAGCGGCCGGTTCTCGTCCCGTCCAAAGGAATGAAGACAGTGTAGCCGACTGCGGTGTCCGCTAGCGTTTGTCCAGGCCGTTCTCGGCGAGGAACTTCGAGAGCAAATCCGCCACGGCGACGTTGTTCATGTCGGCGAAGGGGATGTGCGTGTTGCCCTTGAGACCGGCGTCGGGCAGCATCAGCACCTGGGCCTTGCCGCCGTACTTGATGACCTTCTCGGCGAACAGTCTCGAGTTCTTGAGATTGTTCGTATAGTTGGCCGACTTATCCACGTTGTCGCCCCACACAACCTGCATCGGGATCTTCGTCAGCTTCTTGAACTCCTCGAGCGGCACTTCTATGGGCCCGAACCCGGTGACCGCCCCTCCTGGGCCCTCGCCCTGCGGATAGACGTAGCCGACGTTCTCGTACATCACGATGCCGGCAATGTTGTTCGTCTTGAGCGCCGTCAGGATGGCGCGCATGCCGCCGGCGGAATTGGTGAGCGCGACGCTCGGACCGATCCTGTCCATCAGTTTCGCGGCGGCGTCCGACTGCATCTGCGCGTTCTCGACCGTGTCGAACTCGAGGTAGCGCGCGCGCGACGCCTGGTTCCAGGCCTCGGGATCCTTCGTCGGGAACTGCACACCCTCGAACCAGTTCGGGTACTCCGTGCCGAACCGCCAGGCGGTGAAATTCCCCTGATCGCGTCCGGCGCCCGGCTTGTAGGTGTGCTCCGCGCAGCCCCAGTTGGCGCGGCCGACGTGAGGGCCGTCCCAGATGTAGACCGGGAAGCCGCGGCGCAAGAAGATACTCCGGTAACCTTCACCGCCGTCCCAGCGATTCAGCCACGCTGTCGCCGCGGCGCTGTGCCACATCACGAGATTGATCCGGCGCGGGTTCACCGGAATCTGGTACTCGACGTAGCCGTGATCGCAGTGAAGCGATCGTGCGTTGGGATCGCCGAGGATCTTTCCGCCCACCGCGAAGGAGCCCTGCTTCTGGATCGTGATGGGTGCGCTGGCCGTCTGTCGTTGACTCTGCGCCGCCACATAGCCGGTTGCGAGAGCGGTGATCACGGAAGCCGCCAGAAGACAGTCCTTCATCTCACGCATGTTTGCTCCCACTGCACTACCGGACGCCAGAAGCTGCCGTAGTCTCTACGCCTCGGCCACGCCTGGCGCTTATTGTCATCCACACGCGAGGGCGGATGCGATCCCTCGACAGAGGTAGCTGGGCGACCCGGTTGTCGCCAGGCGCGCGTTGATCTCGAACGCGCTGTCTGCCAAGATGGCGCGCCGTTCGCGCACCGGCGTGTTGGACGCCGGTCCCCAGAGTCAGAGGATGATGAGTCGCATGACGATGAAAAGATGGCTGCTGATGGGAGTGCTGTGCATCGCCGTTGTCGCAGCAGTGGTCGGCGTGCAATACGGGTGGGCGCCCCTGTCGGCGCAGACGGACCCGAAGACCCAGCCGAAGACGCACTGGGAACCCTACCGCACGCGGCCGACCAAACCGTCAGTGGACCAGAAGCTGACCGACCCGATCCTCACGGGAGCCATCGACCTGCACGCGCACCACGGTCCTGATAGCTACCCTCGCCAGTGGGACGCCTTCGAAGTCGCGAAGCTGGCGAAGGAGCGCGGGCTGCGGGCCATCGTTCTGAAGAACCACTGGACCGAGACGGCGGGTCTCGCGCAGCTCATTCGGAAGCACGGCACGCAGGGCATCGAGGTCTTTGGCAGCCTCACGCTCGATACCCCGGTCGGCGGCGTCAACCCGCAGGCCGTCCGCTACCTGGCTGATGTGGAAGGCGGCTACGGCCGTATCGTCTGGATGCCGACCCACGATTCCGAGCACGAGGTGGACTACGAGAAGGCGACTCGTGCCAAGGCCTTCGTTTCGCGCAATGGCAGGCTGATTCCCGAAGTGCTCGAGGTTCTGGACCTGATCAAGCAGCACGATTTCGCCCTGGCTACCGGGCACGTCACGCCGGAGGAAGTGACGATGATCATGACCGAGGCCAGAAAGCGCGGTATCACGAAGATCATCGTGACCCATCCCATGCTGGGCCCGCAGTTCACGAGCCTGTCACTGCCGCAGATGCAGGAGGCAGTGAAGCTGGGTGGCGCCATTGAGATTACGGCAGGAACCGTGACGCGGGACGGAGCGCCGAAGACGCGCGCCCTCGAAGCCATTCGCGCACTGGGCACTCAGAATGTCTTCATCGCGAGCGACAGCGGCCTGATCGGGACGCCGAATCATCCGGATGCGCTGGCTATGGCGATCAAGAGCCTGCGGGCCGCCGGGTTCAGCGAGGAGGACCTGAGCCGGATGTTCAAGGAGACACCAGCCCGTTTGCTGGGTCTGCCCGTACGCTGACCGCTGTCCGACATGGGGTCAGATCTGACCCCACCACCTTCAGGACGGCGGCAGCAGGTAGCCGTGGTTCTTCATGCTGGTCTCGGGATACTGCACGCAGGGGACGCAGTCCGGCCAGTAAAGTTCGGGGACGCGTCCACTCACTGGGTTCTTGTAGTGGAACCACATCGGCAGGATGCCGGGCCAGGCGATCTCGTCGCCGACGCCGCCGCGGAAACCGCGCTCTCGCTCACCGAGCCTGGTGAGAGGGATGTCGGGCGGGTACGTAGTGTTTGGTGCCGGCGGCTGGCGCTTCGTGAGCCTGGCCGCGGACCAGCCGCCCTCGTACGTGGGTGACGAGAAGTAGTGCTCGTCAATGACGACACTCCAGAACTTCCAGATGCCGTTCTCGAGGACGACCTGATCGTGATACATGCCGCCGCCAAAACCCATGGCGCGTGTGTAGGCCGAACCGGGCTGGAAGAGTCGAGAGCGGATCGACGCGGAGCGTCCATCCTCGGCAACCAGGATCACAGGCTGGGTCCGCCAGTGAAGGGGGAGCATCGCCCGCGGGCGTGATCCGGGCGGCGGGGCCGTCGCATCGCGATCGATGATGCGCTGGCGCCCCACATAGAAGCCGCTGAATGGAACCTCCTTGTGGCCCTTCAGGGCGAACAGCTTCCCGAGGCCGCCAAAGTCGAGATCGTCGAGGTAGTCGCCGTAGGCGGTGCTCATGTTCTCGGCGCCATCCCACGCTTTCGAGACCGCGAGCCGTCGCTCGGCCTCCTTGATCCTCGATTCGAGGTCACCAGACGGCGCGACAGGTTTGGGCGTCGCCGGCGCCGACAGCAGACGCTCGTGGCCAACCGTCCTAGTGCCGGACGGCAGACTCACTGGCTTGCCCGTGGCGGGGTTCGGCGCGAAGAAGACGGGGATCGCGCCAGGTGTCATCACGTCGGAGGCTTTCACCGGCCGATCGGGTGCGTGCTCCTTCGCGGGCGGTGGATCGACCACCTGGCTCTTCGCCCAGCCCTGCGCGTAATCCGTCTTCATCAGCGGGAAGATCCGCATCTCCCGGATCCGCCAGATGTCGTTCTGCTTCACGAAGCGATTCTCGAAGATGGCCAGCGTGTAGAACGCCGTCCCTTTGTCGGCCTCGCCGAGCATGCCGAACTCGAGGCCCCGCGCCCGCGCTTCCATCCCGCCGGGCTCGATGGCAACGGCCATGTCCAGTTGCATGAGCTCGTTCAACTGTCCTTGCTTCAATCCGGCCGGGCCGCTCCGCTCGAGCGCGCGGCGGATGCTCTTCGGCCCGTCATAGATTCCGACGTTGGCGATCGACAGTGCGCCATCGGCCGTGAACAGATCGGTCACGTCGTCCCACATCTTCCGGTCGATGTAGTAGCCGTAAGCGTTCTGCAGATTGCGAACCTTGTCCTCGTCGTTCATCAGCGCGATGCGCTGCTCGAGAGCGGTGAGCGCGGTGGCCGGATTCATCTTCGGATCAACCCGCGTCATTACTGACGCGGGCAGTTCGGGGACGGGGATTCCGGTCTCGTCTGGCGTGAAGTGGTAGGGGACAATCTTCTGGTCCTCGTCGATGTTGCGCCAGCCGGTCGCATACGGGCCTGCGAACATCTGGTTGTAGCGCATGCGGGAGATCTTCCATACGCCGCGCTCGCGCACATACTCGTTCTCGAAGATGCCCGCCGCCCACTCGGCCTTCACACCGTGCTGACCCGTCATCGAGAATTCCCACCAGCGGCCCTTCGCGCTCTGGCCGTCGGCCGAGACGTTGATGAGCGGCCGCAGGACCATCTGCGTGTGCAGGCCGCCGGGCTTGAGGCCGTGCGTGCCCTCGCCGAACCTGGTGAGGAAGTAGTTGCTGGATGGCCTGGCGTCCGTGTTCGTTGTCCTTGCCGTACGACAGCTGGGCGTTGTCAGTGAACAGCGCTGCCATCTCGGTCCACAGCCCGAACTGCGAATACTGCGCGTACGTCTCCTGTACCCTCTTCACGGCTCGCACGGACTCAGCGCGTTCAACGTTCTGCGCCAGCCGGTGGACGCGTACGGCAGGGCTCATGCTCGAGTCGGTGTCGTCGGCGACGACGACGTGGATGGCGCCGAGCGCTACGAGCAGTGCAAGCCCGCTGGATGTCAGTCGGCGCAACGGGAACACGGTGGTCATGGTGGACCTTTCAGCGTGACGAGTCGCGGCGACTATAACTCCTCGGCCGCGCACCTTTCTATTACCAACGCGGGAGGTTGGTTGCGAATCCCTCCATCGAGGTAGAGCGCGTGGTTGCACCGACTCCGCTGTGATGCCCAAATATTGGAGTCGTTCAACTATTGGATCTAAGATGTTTCTGTGGTCACCGACCCCGCCGACGTCCTTCGACAACGTGGTATCCAGGTCACTGCGCAGCGATTGGCTGTGTTGCGGGCGGTATCAGGTCAGCCCCACATAACGGCCGAGGCAGTGGCCGAGGCTGTGAGGGCCGAGATTGGTGCCATCTCGCTCCAGTCGGTGTACGACGCACTCGGTGTCCTGGTTGCCGAGCACCTGATTCGGCGCATTCAGCCGGCCGGATCACCGGCTCGCTATGAGGATAGGGTGGGCGATAACCACCACCATTTGATCTGTCGAGTCTGTGGCCGCGTCGTCGATATCGATTGCGCGGTCGGCTCCGCGCCCTGTCTCACAGCGGCCGACGACAACGGCTACGAGATCGACGAAGCCGAGGTCGCTTACTGGGGGCGGTGTCCAGACTGTGTCGCGAAGTCTCAACCGCGATCCCGTTCCACCGCATCGGCGCGACGTCGTCAAGCCGGCGGCGCCCAATCACCGAAGTCCCAACGGTCCCATCAACGGACCGCGAAGAGAAGCCCGCGGACCAGGTAACCGGGCCGCATTCCAATCACTGTAGAGGTCAACGTCAATGAGTAATGACAGCAAATGCCCCTTCTCGGCCACAACGCGTAGCGGCAGGTCGAACCGCGACTGGTGGCCGAATCAGTTGAACCTGAACGCCCTCCACACGAACCACCCCGCAGGAGATCCGATGGGCGAGGCGTTCAACTACGCCGAGGAGTTCAAGTCTCTCGATCTGAAAGCCGTGAAGAAAGATATCGCGGCGTTGATGACGGACTCGCAGGACTGGTGGCCGGCGGACTTTGGCCATTACGGAGGGCTCTTCATCCGAATGGCGTGGCACAGTGCGGGCACCTACCGCATCCACGACGGCCGCGGCGGCGCCGGGTCGGGCCAGATCCGGTTTGCCCCTCTTGGCAGCTGGCCGGATAACGCCAACATCGACAAGGCGCGGAGGCTGCTCTGGCCGGTCAAACAGAAGTACGGCCGGAAGCTTTCGTGGGCCGACCTGATGGTCCTGACCGGCAACGTCGCGCTGGAGTCGATGGGGTTCAAGACGTTCGGCTTCGCCGGCGGACGCGAGGACGTCTGGGAACCCGAGCAGGTCAATTGGGGCTCCGAAGCGACGTGGCTCGGTGACGAGCGCTACAGCGGTGACCGCCAGCTGGCGAATCCTTTTGGCGCGGTGCAGATGGGCCTGATCTACGTGAATCCCGAAGGGCCCAACGGCAACCCCGATCCGGTCGCCGCCGCGCGCGACATTCGCGAGACCTTCCGCCGGATGGCGATGAACGACGAAGAGACGGTGGCGCTGATTGCCGGTGGGCATACCTTCGGCAAGACGCATGGTGCGGCGCCTGCCGACAAGCACGTCGGCCGCGAACCGGAGGGCGGCAACCTCGAGGAACAGGGTTTCGGTTGGAAGGGCAGCTACGAGACAGGCAAGGGGGCCCACGCCATCACGAGCGGTCTCGAGGTCACATGGACCACGACGCCGACCAAATGGAGCAACGATTTCTTCAAGCATCTCTTCGAGTACGAGTGGGAGCTGACCACGAGTCCGGCAGGCGCCAAGCAGTGGACGCCGAAGAACGGCGCCGGTGCAGGCACGGTTCCGAGTGCCCACGACAAGTCGAAGAAGATCGCTCCTGGCATGCTGACGACGGATCTCTCGCTGCGTTTCGATCCGGCCTACGAGAAGATCTCACGGCGCTTCTACGAGAACCCGCAGGAGTTCGCCGACGCCTTCGCCAGGGCGTGGTTCAAGCTAACGCACCGCGACATGGGTCCCATCTCGCGTTACCTGGGCCCGGAGGTTCCCACCGAGCCGCAGCTGTGGCAGGACCCGGTGCCTGCTGTGAATCACGAACTGATCGACGCGAAGGATCTCGCCGCGCTCGCGAGCAAGATCCTCGCGTCGGGGCTGTCTGTCTCCCAACTGGTCTCGACGGCATGGGCGTCCGCCTCGTCTTTCCGCGGTACCGATAAGCGCGGTGGCGCGAACGGCGCACGCATTCGCCTCGCGCCGCAGAAGGATTGGGCCGTCAACAACCCACCCGAGCTCGCCAAGGTGCTGAAAACTCTGGAGGGAATTCAGAAGGAGTTCAACGACGCGCAGTCGGGCGGCAAGAAGAAGGTCTCGCTTGCCGACCTGATCGTGCTGGGCGGATGTGCCGCTGTCGAGAAGGCCGCAAAGGACGCTGGACACAAGGTGGACGTGCCCTTCTTCCCTGGACGCACCGATGCGTCGCAGGAGCAGACCGACGTGGAATCGTTCGCCGTGCTCGAGCCAGACGCGGACGGGTTCCGCAACTTCGTGGGCAATGGACACGAGATCCCCGCCGAGCATCTGCTCGTTGAGCGGGCGTTCAGGCTGACCCTGAGCGCGCCCGAGATGACCGTGCTCCTCGGCGGTCTGCGCGCCCTCAACACGAATACGTCGCAGTCGAACGTCGGCGTGCTCACCAAGCGGCCGGGGGTGCTGACCAACGACTTCTTCGTGAACCTCCTCGACATGACCACCGAGTGGGTCCCGACGTCCGCAGCGGCGGAGACGTTCACTGGTCGCGATCGCGCGAAAGGCGACGTGAGGTGGACCGCCAGCCGGGTCGACCTCGTCTTCGGTTCGAATACAGAGCTCCGTGCATTCGCCGAGGTCTACGCGTGCGAGGACTCCACGGAAAAATTCGTGCAGGACTTCGTGGCGGCGTGGACCAAGGTCATGAATCTCGACCGGTTCGATGTCAGCTCCTCGCGACGTACAGGTGCGACGGAGTCGGCCGGGCTGAGCGCCGCTATCTAATTCACTGAGTGGACAGGCCGGCGGGCTGGGAGAATCCAGCCGCCGGCGCGTTTCTGTCCTGGTACTACCCCATTCGAGGTACTTGGAACAAAAGGCCGGCTTGGGCCATGATGACCCGCCCATGCGGCTTGCCCGCCTGCCTTTCCGGCTGGCTCTTGTCTTCGCAGTCCTGACGTCGGTCGAGTCCGTTGTACGGGCGCAGCCTGTCGGAGGGCTGCTCGACGACTACACGGTCACCACCTGGAACGAAAACGACGGCCTGCCGGCGGGACGAATTCGGGCAATCGAACAGGACGCCGATGGATACCTGTGGCTGGGAACCGACGCCGGCCTCGTTCGATTCGACGGAGTCCGCTTCGCCGCCTGGAACTCGCTGGGCGACGCCCGGCTTCCGGGCGGCGCGGTCACGGCACTCCTTAATGCCCGGGATGGTGCGCTGTGGGTTGGTGTCAGCGGAGAGACGCCGCTCGGCCTGATCAAAGACGGCAAGTTGAGTTTGTACGGCGCGCGCGACGGCCTTGGCGGAAGCTACGTCCTCTCCCTTCTCGAGGATTCGCGCGGCACCATGTGGGCCGGCACGTTCCAGGGTCTCTTCCGTCGTCACGGGAACCGCTGGCACAAGGTCAACGCGGACGTTGGCCCCGGCGATGGCTCGGTGCTGGCGCTGTACGAGGACCGTCAGAAACGCATCTGGGTCGCGACGCAACACGCGGTGTACCGGAAAGAGGCCGCGCACGAGCACTTCGAACAGGTCGACGTCATCGCCATCTCGAGCAACGTCTGGCAGCGATTCAGCGAAGACGCCGCGGGCCGAGTCTGGATCAGCGATTTCAGTGAAGGCTTCAGAAGCCCCGGAAGCGCCGTGGCTCGCTCGGCCCGTCCGTCGCGCCGCGGCTGGGGCGTCGATCTGCTCCACGACCGCCGCGGAAATTTCTGGGTCGGGACTCAGGGGCAAGGATTGTGGCGTGTGCGCGGCGAGCAGGGCGGCACGGCTCCGAGCGTCGAGGTCATCAACGTTGAGGACGGACTGGCGAGCAATGCCGTCCAGTCCCTGCTCGAGGATCGCGAAGGCAACATCTGGCTCGGCACGCTTGCCGGCCTGCAGCGGTTGACGCCGCATCAGGTCACGCCGGTCAAGCATCTGGCGATCCCTCGCGCGATCGAAGTGACACCCGATGGGAGCGTCTGGGTGGGAACCGCGGCCGGCCTCGTACGGTTTTCCTCGGCAGGCCGACGTGTCTACACCGAGGCCGACGGACTACCGGGCACGGTCGTGTTGGCCCTTCACGCCGATCACCGCGGCGATCTCTGGGTCTCGGCGGAGCGGGGTGTTGTGCGCTTCTCACAGGGGCGCTTTTCGCCGGTGCTCGTCGCGCCCGGCCCGAGTGTGCAGCGCATCCTGACGATTACCGGCACGCGCGACACGCTGTGGTTCCGCGATTTCTACCTGCGCTTGTTTCGCTGGCGCAACGGCCAGTTGTCTCCGGCCGACGACATTCCCGAGACGCACAGAAGGACTGCCTCGTCGCTCGACGCGGGACGGAGCGGCACCCTGTACATCGGGTCATCAGGTGGGCTGCTGCTCGTCGGCAGGCCTGGCCAGGAGCTTCGCACCTACGATCCGCGGGTCGGAACCGTGGGCTGCGTCCACGAAGACTCGCGAGGCAACATCTGGGTTGGCGGCGACAATGGCCTGAGCCGACTCGCCAACGATCGCTGGATTACCGTGTCGCGTGAGAACGGCTTCCCGGGAGACGTGAAATCAATCGTTGAGGACGCGCAGGGTTCGATCTGGGTTGGTGCGGGCGGCGGGATCCTCCGCCTGGATCCGAACGAAGTCGAGAAGGTTGGAGCGGACCGCACGCATCAGGTCCGCTACCGTTTGTTCAATACAGCAGACGGTGTTGCCGGTGTCCCGTACAACGAGGGCAGACGCAGTGCGCTTCGATCGTCAGACGGTCGTCTGTGGTTCATCACCAGCAGCGGCGTCACCATCGTCGATCCACGCAGCATTGGCCCGGATCCAGCGCCTCCGTCGGTGCGCGTCGAGTCCGTCGCCGCCGACACGCGTGCCTTCAGCCTCTCGGGTCCATTGCAGCTTCCGGCCAGCACGTCGCACCTGCAGATCGGGTTCACCGCGCTCACGCTCTCGGATCCGATGCGGGTGCGCTTCCGCTATCGCCTCGATGGCTACGACCGCGATTGGGTGGACGCCGGAGCCGGCCGGCAGGCGACATACACGAACCTCCCACCGCGTCAGTATCAGTTCCGCGTCGTGGCGAGTGCGGGCGACGGCACGTGGGGCGAGCCGAATGCTCTGCTCACGTTCGGCATCCAGCCGATGTTCTATCAGACGGTGTGGTTCTATTTCCTGTGCGGGCTGACGGTGTTCGCGATCGTCTACGCGTCGTGGCGGCTGCACGTCCGGCAGGTCCGCCGCCAGTTTGCGCTCGTGCTCGCCGAGCGCATTCGCATGAGCCGCGCGATTCACGACACGCTGCTGCAGGGCCTGGCCGCGCTCGCGCTGCAGGTAGACGATCTCTCGCACAATCCCGACTTGTCGTCGCCTGCCGGCAAGAAGCGGATTCTCGCGGTTCGGCGTCAGGTCGAAGGCTACATTCGGCAGGCGCGCCGGTCGATCCTTGATCTGCGCACGCCGACGCTGGCCTCGCGCGATCTGCCGCAGGCACTCCGCGAAGCCGCGGAGCGTGTGATCGGCGGCAGGCCGGTAGAGCTGGACGTGACCGTGAAGGGTACGCCGCAGACCTACGCGGCGGCGATCGAGGAGCAGTTGCTGCTGATCGGGCAGGAGGCGGTGAACAATGCCGTTCAGCACGGACAGGCGAGCCGCGTCGCCGTCGAGCTCGACTATCGCGAGGATCAGCATGTCGCTGCGTGTTGCCGATGACGGCTGCGGATTCGATCCGGCGGCGGCGATGCAGTCGCCAGGTCACTATGGTCTGGTCAGCATGCGGGAGCGCGCCGGACAAGTGCGCGGCCGGATCACCATCGCCTCGACGCCGGGAAGTGGTACCGAAATCGAAACCGTCGTTCCAGTGTAGTGTCCGCCTTTAGGCGGACGGACCAGAGCAGCCATGTTGAGCACGAACTCGATTGCGGCCAGACGCCGCGTACTCAGGAACGAATCCGTGTCCTCTGCGTCGACGATCATCGCGTGATGCTCGACGGACTGGCGCTGCTTGCTCGGCCGCCAGCCTGACATGGAAGTCATCGCCTCGGCGACGAGCGGTGAACGGGCTGTCGAGCTCTTCGCGAGTCTGCTGCCGGACGTCACCCTCATGGATCTACAGCTGCCGACCATGAGTGGTCTCGAGGCGATCAGCGAGATCCGCGAAGTCGCACCCGAATGCCCGCATCGTCGTGCTGACGATGTATCAGGGCGATGAGGATATCTACCGCGCGCTCGAGGCCGGGGCTGCCGCTTATCTGCTGAAAGACACACTTGCCGAAGATCTGGTCAACGTCATACGAGAGGTGCACACCGGTCACAAGCCGATTCCGCCCGACGTGGCTGCGGCGCTGGCCGCGCGCAAGGCGCAGCCGGCCCTGACGCCGCGTGAGGTGGAGGTCGTGCACCTCATCGCCCAGGGCCTGCGGAACAAGGAGATTGCCGTCACGCTGGGCATCAGCGAGCAGACGGCCAAAGTCCACGTGAAGAACATCCTCGCGAAGCTGAATGTCAGCGATCGGTCGGCGGTGATTGCTGTCGCCGTTCGGCGCGGAATTATCCACATTCGCTAATCAACTACCTCCTCTTAGGTAGTGCGGCCATGGAGCCGCGGTCGCTAGACTCGGGGCGCTTTCACTGCGTCAGAGAGGACAAAGCAATATATGAGGCGACCCTGTTTCGCGATCGTCGGAGTGTTTCTCGCGCTGCTATTCCCACGCACCAGCTCGGCACAAGGGATCGGCGCCGCGAGCATCGTCGGTGTCGTGCGCGACGCGTCGGGTGCAGTGCTGCCGGGCGTGACGGTCGAGGCCGCGAGCCCCGTGCTGATCGAGAAAGTTCGCACAACAGTCACTGACGGGGAAGGGCGTTATCAGATCGCGGAACTGCGCCCGGGCAGTCTATTCCGTCACCTTCGGTCTGCAGGGGTTCACGACGTTCAGAGCGCGACGGACTGGAGCTGTCGTCGAATTTCGTCGCCACCGTCAACGCCGAACTGCGGGTCGGCGCGCGTGACCGAGACGATCACCGTCTCGGGACAGACGCCACTCGTCGACGTGCGGAGCGTGTCGAAGGGGACGGTGGTGACGCGAGGAAACGCTGGCCGTGCTGCCGACGAGCAAGAGCGTGGGCGGTCTGCTCGCGCTCGTGCCCGGTGCCGTGTCGCCCGCCAACGGCGTCGACACGGGCGGAACGAAGGGCGAGCAGTCGGTACGCATTTCGGTGTTCGGCGCCAGACCGGGCGACATGCGCCAGATGACCAACGGGATGCTGTACAGCAATCTCAATGGCGACGGCGCCGGCCGTCTCTACTTCGTCAACCCGGTGTCGGTTCAGGAGAACGTCATCGATCTTGGCGCAGCGGGGTCGGCGCAGTATCAGCTGGCCGGCGCTGTGGTCAATACGATTCCCCGCGAAGGGCGGCAACCACTGGTCTGGGACGCTGTTCGGCGCGTGGACGAATCACGCACTGCAGTCGAACAACCTGAGCGACGTCGCTCAGGGCGCAGGGGCTGACGACAGTCAACGGCCTGCGCAGCATCGCGGACCTGAGCGGGTTGATCGGCGGCCCTGTCGTTCGGGACAGGTGGTGGTTCGTGACCTCGCACCGCGTCAGCGGGAGCACGCTTCGAGCCGCCAGCCTGTTCCACGATGCCAACCTCGACGACTGGGTCTACACGTCCGATACAGGCCGTCCGGTCGATCCCGAGGAGCGCAATCGCTCTCACCAGTTCCGGACGACGTTCCAGCTCGGGACCAAGGACAGGTTCGGCGCCTCGACTGACATTCAGCGTCACTTCAGGGATCAGGCCTTCGGGCAGCTCGATCAGGGCATCGCGCGGATCGAGGCCAACGCCGCGATGTGTCACAACGACTCGCTGACGCAGTTCACGTGGAGCCGGCCGCAGTCGAACGTGCTGCTGTTCGAGGGCGGCGGCACGGTGGGGCTGAACACGTTCGGCACGGCGAACTTCGGCACGGCGCTCGACGGCATCCGACTACGAGGAGTGCGGCCAGAGTCAGCCGTTCCGCGTCAACATTGCCGACGCGGCCCGCGGCGCCAACTACCACGGCGTGGGCGCGATCAGCATCGGCGTGTCCAATCAGTTCAACTCGCGGTTCGCGACGTCGTATGTGACCGGCGCGCACAACGTGAAGAGCCGGTTTTACGATAATCCGCGGCAACGTGACCGGGAACACGATCAACCGCGCCGACGACGTCGGCGGCCTGCCGATCTCGTACACGTTCACGAACGGCATTCCGACTTCGCTGACGCTGTTCGCGAGCCGCAACAGCGATGCCCATCTCGATCACGATCTGGCGCTGTTCGTCCAGGATCAGTGGACGCTCCGCCGCCTCACGCTTGAGCCTGGGTCTGCGTCTCGACTGGATGAGTCAGTCGCTTGGCGAGGTCGAACAATCCGGCCAACGCGCTGTTCCCGGCCTACAGCTCCCCGGCGCGCGAGGGGGTGCCGACCTGGAAGGACCTGAGTCCTCGTCTCGGGGCCGCCTACGATCTGTTCGGCAACGGCAGGACGGCGATCAAGGGCGGGGTCAACCGCTACGTTGCCGGAGGATCCACCGGCGTGGCCACGCAGTTCGGTCCCGACGGCCAACTTCAGCACGACGCGCAACTGGACCGACGCCAACGGCAACTTCTATCCGGACTGCGACCTGCGGAACCCGGCGTTGCAGGATCTCCGCGGCAGCGGCGGCGACCTGTGCGGCCCGTACAACAATCCGAGCGTCGCCACGTTCACCGACAACACCACCGTGGCGGATCCGGACTTCACCAGCGGGTGGTTCAAGCGCGGCTACAACTGGCGCGCGACCGTGAGCATCGAACAGCAGATCATGAACCGGTTCGCGGTGAGTGCGACCTATGCACGCACGATCTACGGCAACTTCACGGTCACCGACAATCTCAATCTCACCCCAGGCGACTACGATCCGTACTGCATCACGCTGCCGGTTGACTCCCGGCTGCCGCGAAGCGGACAGCAGCTCTGCGGTCTCTACGATCAGCGCACCAACGTCGCGACCAGCAACCTCGTGACCTTCGCCGACAACTACGTCGACAGGTATTCGTTGGCCGGTCTGGAGCAGAGTCGTCCAGACGGAGCACTTCAACGGCTTCGATCTGTCGCTGGCGGCGCGGCTGCCGCGCGGCGGAACGCTGAACGGCGGATGGAGTGTCGGCAACACGATTCAGAACACCGCCATCTCGGCCAACGGCGGTCTCATCAACAACGCCTCGTCGAACTGCTTCGTCGTCGACAATCCCGAGCAGCTGACCAGCGAGGTCGTCGCCGTGCGATGTGAGCACGCCGTATCAGCACCGGTTCCGCGTCAACGGCTCGTTCGAGCTGCCGTGGTACGGCCTGCTCGTCGCGGGCGTATATCAGGATCTGCCCGGGTCCGCTGATCGTCGCGAACCGTGTCTACACGAGCGCCGAGATCAACTCGCAGCCGACAGGCGCTCTCGGCCGTCCGCTGCGGCAACGCGACGCGCACGATCGACATCCTGGAGCCGTTCTCGATGTTCGGCGATCGCCTGCGCCAGCTCGATCTCCGGGTGAGCAAGCTGTTCCGCGTTGCCGCGCCAGCGATTCCAGTTCAACGTGGATCTGTACAACGCGCATGAACGGCAGCACGCCGACGTTCATTCGCAACACCTACACCGCGCCGGGCGCCGTCACGACGACGCCATGGCTGCAGCCGACGCAGGTGCAGGACGGGCGGTTCTGGAAATTCAGCGTTCAGTACGACTTCTGATAGGGACACGTGTAAGGGCGACGCATGCGTCGCCCCTACAACCGTCAATGAGCCGGCCGGGCCGGGCCCGTGGCCTAGGGCTGGCTCGTCGTCTGGGCCGCTTCGAGCTTCCGCGCGCCCGAGAGAATTCCGTACATCCCGATGTTGCCTTCGTGGCAGGCGTACTCCAGAAGCGGCTCGTCGGTACGCTTGAAATAGAGTCGCGCGGTCCACGGTCTGGTCCACGTTGTCGGGTCGCTCATCGTGGCGTCGTACTGGAGCGTATCTCGATCGAGACGGGTGAACCGTTCGATGAGGTGGAGGCCAGAGGACGAACCTTGGAAGTTGCTCTTTGATGAAAAGCCTTTGGTCTCCACCACCAGTGTGTCGCCTTCCCAGCGCCCTCTCGAGTCGCCCAGCCATTGCGGCATGCGGTCGGAGAGGTGTGGGCGCCCATCGACTGGGATCACTCGCGCATCGTGGATCGTCTCCATGTTGAAGACGACGTGCGTCGGTGATTGCACGATCTGATAGACGCTACTGTACGCCGCCTGAAACCGCGGCACGCCAAAGGTGATGCAGCGCTCGCTCAGGCCACGGCTTTCCGGGCCGTCGGCCGGGCTCAGTTTCCGCCGTTCCGCCAGCGCCGCACGCCGTTTCTGCGCCTCCGGCGTCTCTGCCGGAATCCGGCCGGTCGGGGGATCGATGATGAGCGACGTCCGCCGCTCGAAGTCGCGCGCCGGCAGCCAGAAGGCGTTGTAGTTTCCTGTTTCGGTATCGTGGGATTTCGGCGCCGTGTGCCCCTGCAGGGTGTCGGAGATCAACTCGTCACCAAACAGGGCGTCTCCCTGTTCCTCGAGCTGCCTGGCTGCGTTCTGGACCTGGGCGACTTCGGCTTCCGTCAGGACTTCCTTGTTGGCCCAGGCCGCGGGACGCTGCAGCGGCGTAGCGCTGTTGTTGGACCACACACCTTCGAGGTCCGGGTGACCGAACGACGTCTTCTGGACTTTGTACGCCGCCGGCGGTCGTTTATCCGACTGGGCAGCGGCTGCCAGCGTCATGCACGCGATCCCGACCAGTACGCAGAGGTGAACGCTACGCACCATGGACCTTCTCCTTCTCGAAACCAAGTCACCAACCTTCACCCGATCTTACGCCCGCCGACGAAGGGCCGGTGATGCCGCACACGTGTCTACCTCTTTCTAGGTAGAGATTCCGCTTAGCGTAAACCCTAGACTCGCCGCACTCTGGAGGTCCGTGTGGTGAAAAGCGTATGGAAGGCATTGATGATCTGCCTGGCTGTGCTCGTGGCGTCCGCCCCGGTTCCCGTATTCGCGCAGGCATCCATCACCGGCACGGTCCGGGACGGATCGGGTGCTGTTCTTCCCGGGGTCACGATCGACGCGTCGAGCAGTGCGCTGATCGAGAAGGTGCGCGACGGCGTCACCGATGGCACCGGTCAGTATCGGATCACCGATCTTCCGCCCGGCACTTATCGGGTCAGCTTCGCGCTGCAGGGATTCGCGACGACGAATCGAGAGGGGATTGAACTCTCCGGGCAGCTTCACCGCGACCGTGAACGTCGACATGCGCCTTGGCGGCGTCCAGGAAACGATCACCATCACCGGTGAAGCACCCATCGTCGACGTGCAGAGCACTGTTCGACAGGACGTGCTGAAGGGGAGCCTGATCACTGAGCTCCCGGCGGCACGCAACATTCAGAACATCGCCATTCTCATTCCCGGCATGAACGTCACAGGAACGCTCGACGTCGGCGGTCTGCGCGGCGGCGCCGAGGTCAACAACTTCTCGGCGCACGGCGGCAGGGTCGACGACGGCCGGCTGCTCGTCGACGGCATGAACGTGGGTGGGCCGACTGGCGGCGCCGGCGCCAATTCTGGTGGCGGCGGCACCAGCTACTTCCAGCCCGATATGGGCAACGCGCAGGAACTGGCGGTCACCACGTCGGGCGCGCTGGGCGAAGCAGAGTCCGGGCGGCCGGTCATCAACGTCGTGCCGCGCTCGGGTGGAAACACGCCGTCCGGCTCGTTCTTCTTCAACTACGCGAACAGCAATTTCCAGGGCAGCAACTACCGATCGCGAGCGCTCGCCGCCGCCGGCGTCAGGCCGGCCACCGAGGATCTCATCACCTCGCGCGACATGACCGGATCGATCGGCGGTCCGATCAAGCGCGACCGGCTGTGGTTCTTCTGGAGCGGCCGCACGAAGCTGACCGAGAAGAAGACGCCCATCATGTTCTACAACCTGAATGCCGGCACGCCGAGCTGGTTGTATGAGGCCGACCCGACGCGTCCGGCCTTCAACGATTCACGCACCAACGCCACCAACATCCGGTTGACGTGGCAGCTGACATCCCGTCAAAAGATCGGTTTCTACTTCGACGAGCAGTCGCTCAAGGACAACCACAATGGCGGCGGCACGGCGACGGTCTCGCCGGAAGCGGCCGCGACAGCCGACGCGTATCCGCAGCATCTCGTGCAGGTCACATGGCAGTCGCCGTGGACGTCACGACTGCTGCTCGATGCCGCGTTTTCAGCCAGCGCCTACGACTACGGCGGTCGCGAGCGGGCGGGCAACGCGACCCGCGACCTGGTGCGCGTTACCGACACCGGCGTGCAAAGCGGCATTTCCGGAGTGACGTATCGCTCGATGAACTGGAACGAGAACCATGCTGTCGTTCCCGCGTTGGAAGGGTTCGGCCGCGTACGTGACCGGTGCACACAGCTTCAAGGTGGGATTTCAGGGCTTCGTCCAGCTCCAGGACAACCGGAACTTCACCAACGACCACGCCATCTCGTACACCTTCCAGAACGGCCGGCCGACGAATCTGACGATGACGGGCGCGAACCCGATCCGCTACCGGTCGCGATCGTTCAGTCAATCGGCATACGCGCAGGAGCAGTGGACGATCGCGCGGCTGACCATGCAGGGCGCGGTGCGATACGACTACGCCACGAGCATGTATCCGCACCAGACGTTCGGCGGGACGCAGTATCACCCCCTCATCCTGGATTTCCCGGACGACACGCAGGGCGGTATCACCGGTTTTCACGACATCAATCCCCGCGCGGGAGTGATCTACGACCTGACCGGTGACGGCAAGACATCCGTCAAATTCAACCTTGGCAGGTATACGGACTCCGCATCGAGTGACGGACGCTGGACGTTGGGCAATCCGCTCAGCCGCATCCAGACCACGGTGGGGCGCACCTGGACAGATTCGAACGGCAACTTCACACCGGACTGTGATCTGCTGAATCGGGCCGCACAGAACCTGACGGCGACCGGCGGTGACATCTGCGGCGCGTGGAACAACACCACGTTTGGCACCGAGGTCTTCAGCACCACCTACGACCCTGACATGTTTCAGGGCTGGTATACGCGGCCGATGGACTGGGAGATTGGCGCCTCCGTCCAGCGCCAGATCGCGCCGCGCGTGTCGGTCGAGGTGGGCTGGCACCGCCGCTGGATCGACAAGTGGACGCTGATCAACAACGTCGCGAACTCGTATGCCGACTTCCAGCCGTATTCGGTGACCGGGCCGGCGGATCCGCGCCTGGGGGCAGCGAGCGGACGGACCATCGGTGACTTGTGGAACATCGTTCCGGCGAAGTTCGGCCTCATGCAGAACGAGACCGTCCTCGAGAACAACATTGAAGGGGCCGATCGCAAGAACTGGTGGAACGGCGTCGACTTCAATGTGAACGCGCGACTGCTGAACGGGCTGGCGCTGCGCGGTGGCGTCGTGCTGTCGACGAGCGGCGACGATTTCTGCACCTACAAGGACCTGGGCTACTACGGAACCGGAATCGTCGAAGGCCCGAGCCATCGCAATTGCCGGACGATAAGCCCATGGCAGCCCGAATACAGAGCGCTCGGCACGTACACGATTCCGAAGATCGACGTTCAGGTCGCCGGCACATTGACGAGCCGTCCCGGCCCGCAGAAAGTCGCGACGTATCAGTTCCTCGCCTCGGAGATCGCGCAGACTCTCGGCCGGCTTCCGTCCGGAGCCGCCGGACCGACGTCGACGACCGCAATCAACCTGTTCGACGTCAACGAGGAGTTCTACCCGCAGATCACGAGCATCGATCTGCGCGTCGGCAAGATCCTGCGCGTCGGCCGGATGCGCGCGAACGTGATGCTCGACGTGTACAACTCGCTGAACGCGAGCACGGGGCAGACCTACAACGCCACCTACTCGCGGACGAACCCTGAGCTCTGGGGTACACCGACCCTGATTCTGCCGGCCCGCTTCGCGAAGGTTGGAGTCCAGGTAGATTTCTAGGTTAGTGGATAGTGGTTGGTGGTTGGTGGTTACTGGTTGGTGGTGAGTGGTTGGAGCGGAGAGGAACCACATGCAGCGCAGCGTTCTCGCAACCGTAGCAGGTCTCGTCGTCTTGTCTCAGGTCGTAACGTTGACGCAGTCGGCAAAGCCCCCGGTGCTCGCGACTGACATCACCGCCGCCGAAGTGCAGGCGGTGCTCAATGCACCGTCGGCGATCGCCGATCGGCTGATCCGCGCAGTGGATATGGGGAGCTACAACGTCGGAGTCGGCGTGCTGCGTCGGACGCCGACCAAGCCCGGCGCTCCCGTCGGCGCGATCATGCACGAGCACATTACCGAGGTCTACTACATCATTTCCGGCACAGGCACGCTGTTCACTGGCGGTGACGTCATCAACGTCCGGCAGACGCCAGCGGACAATGAGATCGTCACGACGGTCGTTGGTCCAAGCAAGCAGGGAACCTTCAAGGAGCCGGCGCAGAAGCGAAAGGTCAGCCCCGGTGACGTCGTGATCATTCCTCCGGGCGTGTATCACGGCTTCGACGATGTGACGACGGGTATCGACTATCTGGCCGTGCGGCCGGATCCCAATCACGTGCTGCCGGCTGGTTACATCCATCCGGCGATCAAAAAGTAGCCCGGCGAGGCTGCGGGGATTGCGACAGGAGCAGGCGCGTCTATTCGTTAGGCGTCGGGCGCTCGACGCGATCGATGCCGAGCACATCAATGGCCCCTTGTTCGTTCGAGCTTCAAACCGAGTTGCTCCTGTATCGCCGTGAAGAGCGGCGTCGTTGCCGTCTACAGACGGCGTCGCCGCCGCGCTCTGCGTTCCGTCAGTGAAGGGTCTTCTGGCGACCATCGCAGATCGATGTCGAAGAGCCCGGTCAGTCCGGTGCGATCGACGACGATTCGTCCGACTCCAGGCACCAGTTCCGGCCGGGACAGCGCCCACACCAAATCCCCTATCGTCCCACCGGTGGACAACAGCATTCCTGGGCCCGTCCTGCCGCCGAATTGTGAGCGAACCGCTGGCAGCGGACCGAAGAGCTCGCCGAGCTCGCCGACCGCCCGCGGCGTGCAGAGGACGGTTCTGCGACGGAGACCGCGCCCGTGCCAACCGGATCAATTCCTTCACGGTGTGGTAACGGGCGGTGAATCGGCCGTTGCGAAACGCCAGGAGATACGACTGTGGCCCCCGTCGTTGGGCCTCACCGAGGCTACTTCGAACGTCAGTGTCGAATCGACATCCTGAGCAGCCGTGATGCATGGAACGAGGGCGATGGACAGGACTGCGGCCGTGTGGAATCCAATCACCTCACACGCCGTATTGACGATGTTCGAGCCCCGACGCTTGCTTACGAGCCACGGGATACGCGAACAGCTCCACGTTCGAGAGATTCGCGGATCCGGCAATGCCGTGCCCGCCTCCGGGCGCGAGCATCGCCAGGCCGACCTCGTCCACCCGCCTCAGGTCCGGGTTGATCACCTCGGTCAGGACGATCACCTTGTTCGGATCCAGGCCATACCAGCGCATGCCGCTGAATGCGATCTCGACCGCGAGGAACTCACCGTGCGTCGTGATGGTGCGGTCGCCGACGATGAGTCGGCCGTCGGCGAGTTTCACGACCGGGTTGAGCGTGTGAATGGCATTCGTCCGCACGATCCAGCGGAGGCGCGCCGCGTCGGTCAGGTCCAGATAGTTGCTGCGGTCGCGCAGCGTGATCGCCGTTGGCGATGCGGTCATCCCGTTCCACAGGTCGAAGCGCTCCTCGTGCACGGCCGCGCGGATCACCTTCGCATCAGGACCATACAGCTTCGCCTCGATGCGCGGGTTCGTGACGACGGCCGGCGTGAAGCGCATGTTCTCGTCGGTCTGCTCGCCGGTGTGCGGCGGGAGCTTCCAGGGCTCGCTGAAGAGTATCGGCGGCCTGGGTGTCATGCCTGGCTTCTGTGTGCCGGGAGTCGGTGCGGGTCGAGTCTGTGCGATGGCGGCGACCGACCAGATGACGAAGCAGGTAAAGGTGAGCACTGCGCGCACGTGAGTCCTCCTGAGAACGCGCTCATCTTAGTATGATGACGCCCATGCCGCAGACGAGTCCTTTGAAGAGCCGCGTCGCGTTCGCCGCGCTGCTCGTGGTCGTATTGATGTCCTGTTCCCGCCCCGAAACGCCGCCCGCGGCGGCCATCACCAGCGCCGGCCGCGGCGCGCCGGTCAATCCGGCCATTCCGTGGCAGACGTGGCGGAACGCCGAGGACATCGAAGCCATTCCGCCGAGAGAGATCGCCGGCTATCCGCAACAGCACTGGCTCGTCGGTCCGCTTGATGGGCCGGCAACGGGCGACCGTCTGGAAGGTTTTCTCGGTGCCGCTCGAGGTGGCACAGCACCCGAAGGGATCGAGCCGCTGAAGGTCGATGTCTTCACGTCGAAGGACTTTTACGCCGATCGCGAGCTGTGGACCGACAAGCGGTACTTCCGCTGTAACAGCCCCTATGGTCTCGAGCAGCAGTGGCGCGGCGGGATGGTCGGCGACAAACCGCCGGCGTCGGCGGCGTGGGGCTATTGCGACCGCGACTACCCGCGCGAGGGCATGATCAGCCCCTACAAATTCAAGACGGCGCAGGAACACTACGACGCGCTGCTCGCTGAAGCGAAGCAACGCGGCGGTCCAACGCAGCACACCTATGCCACTGTACCGGGCGACTGGAGTGGACGCTACGTCTGGCATCGCGGACAGAACTGGTACGCCGAGCTGCTCTGGAGTCAGTATCCGACGCTCCTGTCGCTGCTGACCGACGAATACAAGATGCGGATGGTGCAGGAGGCGTATCACGATGCGCACACCAATGCGCCGCAGTGGCCGGCGCAGGACCTGCTGGCCGGAGGGTTTCATGCGGCGCTGGCACTATCACGCCGTGACCAATCAACCGCACTCGGTGATCGTGACGCCGACGCTGGTGCAGTTCCTTGCCGGCGACGCCGACAACTTCATCACCAACATTCACATCGGCCGTTCGTTCAACACCTCCGGCAACATCCCGAATCTTGCCGGTGAGATCCCGCGCTGGTACGGCGACACGATCGGATTCTGGGATGGTGACGCACTGATCACCTGGACGTCGAACATCCAACCGTGGAAAGTGCATGGCAACCCTGAGTTCTCAGGCCAGCTGCAGACGATCGAGATCTACACGCCGAATCGCGACGGCAGCGGGAAGTTCATCGGCCTCAATCACGAGGGCGTCTTCTACGATCCGGAAGCGCTCGTCGAACCGATTCGCATGACTCGCATGCTCGAGCGAATCAGCGGCTTCGAAGAAGGTGCGCCGTACGAGTTCATCGAGTGCGTCCAGACGATCTACCCGATCAACGGACGCGCAACGCCGGTCGTGGCGGGGAAGGTGATCGAATACAAGGTGCCGAACCTGTTCGACCGCCCGTGGGCGAGGCTCTGGGAGGAATACCACGAGAAGGGCATGCAGCGGCCGAAGGAGAAAGAGCTCTTCAAGTTCGACTGAGGACCCGTGCAGACATTCCGACTTCCGATCGTCCTTGTCCTGATGCTCACCGGCGCGGCGCTGGTGAGCACGCAGAATGCTCCCGCGCCTCAAGGTGGTGCGCCGCCCACCTTCCGCACCGGCGTCAATGTCGTCCGCGTGGACGTGATCGTCTCCGATGACGACGGCAATCCCGTCACCGATCTGACGAAAGAGGAGTTCGAGATCGTCGAAGACGGCCGGCCGCAGACGATCGAACTCTTCCGACACATCCGCATCGACGCACCGGCGTCGGCGCTATCACGTCCGCGTCAGGTCCTGAATCGCGACACGGAAGAGCGCGAGGCCGCACGAGACGATGTCCGGGTGTTTGGCATCCTGCTGGCCGATTACCAGGTGTGCACTCAGCGTTCGCGTGCGGTTCGGGACGCGATGGCCACTTTCATCCGAAAGCTCGGGCCGAATGACCTGATCGCCGTCATGGAACCGCTGATGTCGGTGAGAGATCTCGTGTTCACCTACGATCACGAGGCGGTGTTGCAGACGATTCAGCGCTTCGAGGGCCGGCGGGGCGACTACACACCACGAAACACCATCGAAGAGCAGCACAACTTGCAGCTTGGAGGCGCGGAGCGGATTCGGATGGCCGTGGTCAGAGACGCGCTCATTGCGCTCTCCGTCCGTCTCGGATCGATGCGTGAGGGACGCAAGTCACTGATTTTCGTCGGCGAGGGATTTCCGGCCAGCTGGCTCACGGAAGCGCGTCAGCTGCGCGACGTCACGCAGGCGGCGAACCGTCACAACACTTCGATCTACGCCATCGACCCGCGCGGTCTTGTGGCCAGCGGCGAGGCGACCGCAACCGTCCGGCCGGGATGCGGCGCCGTCCCCATTGGCCAGCGGTTGCGGATGACGCAGGACACATTGCGCGAACTCTCGGACGAGACGGATGGGCGCGCCATCGTCGATCGCAATGCGCTCGAGAACGGCCTCAACCAGATTCTTCGCGACTCGAGTTTCCACTACCTGCTTGGTTACAGTTCGACAGCCACGCAGGCTGACGGAAAATTTCACCAGATTCGCGTGCGTGTGAAACGCCCCAAGGTCGATGTCCGCGCGCGTAGGGGCTATTGGGCGTCAACGGCTGAGGACGCGAGCCGGGCGGCCACTCCGGTGCCGGTGACGCCACAGCCGGTGCTCGACGCGCTCGCCGCCGTGGCCGCGCCCAACCAGGATGGGCGGATTGTCCGTACGTGGGTGGGAACCGCGCGAGGCCCCGGCAAGGGTCGAGTCACCGTCGTGTCGGAGGTCCTCGCCGCCGCTGCCGCGACGCGTGTGGACAGCGCGCACCTCACGGTCACCGCAACGCGTCCTCAGTCAGGAACCATCTTCGAGAGTCCGCCCGTGGAACTTCGGCCGGGCATGCCGCCGCAACGCGTAAACTTCGACGCCGATGCCGGAACGCTCGACGTGAAGATCGTTCTCGCCGACCGAGAAGGCAAGACGATCGATCGTGAAACGCGCGTGATCGACGTGCCTGATTTTTCCGGTGACGCGGCGGCGCTCGGGACGCCCAGTTTCTATCGGCCCAGGACCTTACGGGAGTTTCAGACGCTGGCTGCTGATGTGGACGCGATCCCCGCGACGACGCGAGACTTCGCGCGCACCGACCGGTTGTTGATCCGCTTCGATGCGTCTGGTCCTGGGGGTGAACCGGCAATGCCGACCGCGGCAATACTCAGTCGCGCCGGCCGCAAAATGTTCGACGTCCAGGTTGCTCGCTCGACGGCTGAGGGCGCCTCACATCAGATCGATCTCGCCCTGGGTCCGTTGCCGACCGGAGAGTACCTGCTCGAGATCGCGGCCGCGCCGGAAGGCCCCCGGCAGCTGGCCGCCTTTCGCATTCGCTAAGTGTTGTAACCGCGTCGTCTCAGAAAGCGCTCGGGTATTGCTCGTCCCGCGGCTGCCGTTCGGACCGGTGTTGCGCGAGCGTCGCCATCGCCAGTGAGAAAGCAAGGCCGCCGAGGCTCCTCGCCAGCTTTGGCCGTCGCGACCGTGTCGTGACAGCGAGGAGCAACGCGCTCGCCGCGGTCCCGATGAGCGCGGTCACCGCCGGATTGCGGCGCGCCTTGTCCAGCACAGCGGACACGTTTGACGATCCATTCCCGGAGTTCGCCGCGTCGGCCACGCGGTGAGCCAGCCGCCTCGCGCGGCCGATTGTCGCGTCGCTGATCGATTCCTTGACCTCATGCATCATGCGCCGCGGGCTCAAGCGATCCTGAATGGCATCGATCGTGTGGCTGAGCTCATCGCGCGTCCGCACGATCTGCGACCGGAGCATGGCGGTGCTTACCTGGTTTGAGTCCTGAGCCATCGCGCGTCCTCCTTCAGCGTTTCAATCGTCTGTCGTGGCGTCAGATCCCGGGGCCGGAACGACGCAAGGCCGGCGAGGACGAGGGCGTAGCCAATGCCTGCGACGACCACACCTCCAAGCAGGGCCGCAGCCCAAGCAGGCAAGCCGAGTGCGATCAGCCCGAGCACGAGGGCTGCAACAATGGCCAGCACTCCGCCATACGCAATCAGTCCGCCGGCGACGATCATCGTCAGGCTGGGGACCATGCGCGAGGCGTTCTGCGCGAGCTCGGTCCGGGCGAGCTGGATCTCCTGCTGGATGAGCAGCCGGGCGTCGCGAGCGAGGTCCGCGAACATTTCGCCTAGAGAACGGGAGTCATTACTCATAGCGTCACGAGCGTGCAAGCGGACTGCCAGCCGAGGGTGAGCTGGCCTCTGTGCTCGACCATTGACTCCACTCTCGTTCGGGCGTATTAACGAGTCGTCTCTCGGCGAAAGAACGTTCATACCCGCGGCGTTGGCGCTCTTCGATCCACCTTCCACGAAGGAGCTGCCCATGAAACGATCACCGGGTGCCCTGTCCCTCCTAGCTGTTGGTGCCCTCCTCGTCCCGCTGCTCGCCGCCGGTTGTCGCGGTGGCGTCGTCGACGACCCGAATGCTCCGGTCGGTATCACTCTGTCCCAGACGTACCTGACGATCGCCAACCGCTCAGGCTCGGCGTTTGCCGACGGGCAGATCGAACTCGTGCCAGCTGGTGTGCTCGCGCCATACCGGCTGCCGATGCCGCGCATCGAGTCTGGCGCGACTCGGGACGTGCAGCTCGATCAGTTCTCCGGCGCCGGTGGTGCGCGGTTCCGCCGTGGGGTCGCGCGCATGAAAGCGGTGAGAATCACCGCCACGGATATGACGGGGAAGACCTACAAGCAGGAAGTGCCGTTCGATTGAATGAGGTCCGGCTAAAGGCCGGATACCACACAGAGGTCCGGCTAAAGGCCGGACACTACGAGTCCGGCTGAAGCCCGACACTACGTACCGGTACGGTTGGTCGCGACGCTGACAGTCGGAATGCGCTCGGCGCGGACAATGAAGCGCTCAGGGGCATTGCCGATGTAGTTGAACGGCCAGCAACTGATCAGCGTGAGGGTCGTGACCGGTGTGGGATCGAGTACCCACACCTCGTTCGGCTTGACGATCAACGTGTCTGTGACGCGATAGTCGAAGTCGCCATGTGGCGTCTTCAGGCGCAGCACGTCGCCGAGACGGACGCCCTTGAGCGGCCGGAAGATCGTGTCGCGATGCGCGGCGAGCGCGCTGTTGCCATGCTTCCACGGCAGCGGTGTGTCCGGCAGGTGGCCGATCGCACGATCGAGCACCGCATCAGTGTCCCCCTCGACGACCACGCCTGACAGTCCCACGCGTGTGATCTCGAGCGTGCCGATCGGCTCGCCGACGGCCATCGAGTCCGGGGTCGGGCGTGACTCCTGGCGGGGAGCGTGACGCAGGCTTTCAAGCGTTTCTCTCGCCTGGCGATCAAACCACTCGGCCGACACAAACTGCAGTCCCACCCATGTCAGGGCGATCGTGCCGACGAGAATCAGAAGCAGACCCAGCCCTCGTTTCACCATGCGAATCACCGTGTGGATGTCCCGGCGCGATAGCCCGTTCGGCTGCGGACGACCAGCGGCCGGCCCGGCGGCGCCGTCACGACAACGCGCAGGGTGCGGAAGGCGCCGTCACGCGCGGTGTTCGTCGGCGTGTAGCCGATCGTGTAGGTGTGCCTGATGTCTCGCGCAATCTTGCCGAGCACATCCGCGATGCCTTCCGAATCCCTCGGACGATATGTCTCGCCACCACTGGCCAGCGACAGGTCTTTCAGCAGCTCCGGGTTCGCATCGCGCGCACCGGGCTCGATGAGCGCGATGGTGTAGATCACGGCGTTCGACGCCTGCGCCTTGTGCACGGCCTCGTCCTTGGTCGAACGGCTGGCGTTGTCGCCGCCGTCACTGAGCAGGACGAGGACCTTGCGTTCTCGGGTCCCGCGAGAGAGGTAGTCAACGCCGCCGGCGATCGCGTCATAAAGCGCGGTCCGGCCACGACTGTTGACGTTGCGCTCGAGCGCGGCCCGCAGAATGTTGCCGTCGCTCGTGAATGGTGCCGCCACCGGAAGCACAGGAGTGACGTACTCGTTGAACGCAATGGCGAAGATCTCGTCCCTCGGATGACTCGCGCTCGCGAATGCGATGGCCCCGGCGATGGTAATCGGACGGTGCTGATACATGCTGCCGCTGCTGTCGATGAGCAGTCCGATCGTCGCCGGTGTATCGGTGTCGGTGAACAGGCTCACTGTCTGTGCGCCGGCCGTCTTCGATGACGTTGAAGGCGTCCTGGGTCAGGCCGCTGACGTAGGCGCCCTTCCTGTCCCTGACGGTCACGTGGAGCACGACCAGCTCGGAATTGGCCGAGAATGTGGCCGTCTCCTGACCGTGTAGTTCGGCGCGCGGCGGCAACAGAACCATCGTCGCCGCCAGTGCAAGGCAAAGAGTGCGCATGACCTTGAGACGCGAGGGGCCCGCCTCCGCGCTTCATGCGCTTTGGCGGGCAAGCACTTCGGACACCCCTCGATCGAGCGATATCGCTACTCAGAGTTTACGCGCGACAAGGGTCCCGAACGAGAGGCCCAGGCCGAGCGCAAGAGCCAGCGCACCCAGCATCAGCACTCCGGGCGTGGAGCTCGCCGTACGTGGCAGCTCGGTTCGCGCAGTCGTCCGCGCGCGCTCATCGGCGCGAACGTCGGCGTTTGCGTTGGCGCTCGCGCCACCCTGCGCCTCGACGTCAGCCTGCTGCGCGCGGCCGCTGGCCTCACGCGGAGCCGGGTTCTGCTCGACCGCCACTGCCGCAGCCTGGTCGCCGCTCACGCGCGACAGATCCGCGCCCGCGATGTCCGTCGTCTCCCTGGCCGTCGTCAGGATGGGCTCTGATGTGGCCTTGGCCAGCTGGAGTGCCTGCTGTCTGGGATAGATGAACTCGTACCCGATCGCCTTGCCCGCATACCACCACGTCTTGACTGGCGGTGGAACCCGCGCGCTGGTCTCCATGAACCGAATCTCAGCGTCCTTCGGAGCCCTCGTCGCCTGATTCGGAATCGTGTGGAGCATGGCCAGCGATCGCTTGCCATCACCGCTCAGCACGTTGATGACCTTGCGGCTGCTATCGGGATCCGCGAGCCGGAAGATGTACTTGCCGGCCGGGAGCGTAACACCGGGCAGCGTCACGGGCGCGCTAAACGTGAAATAGGTGCGGTAGTCAGCGGGCTGCGCCTCAGCCCGGCCCGCGATACTCAACGTAAGTACTGTAAGCGTCAAGAACGCGACGAGTTTGCTCACCATCTTGGGTCCTCCCTTACCTCACCGTGAGCAGGGCAACTTACGCGCCAGCTTTGAGAGCTCGGCTGCTCTGATGCCACAGGGGATGTAGGTGCTTACCTGTCACGTGCAATACAAGGTCGGCCGTTGGTGCGCGCCATCGTCGAGTTGGATTGACGCAAGTCGTTTATCGATGGTGATTTCGTGTCGTCGCGATTCAAGTCGGCTCGCATGTTGCCCTACTGACTCGCATGTCGCCCTACTCGCAGGGCAGGAGGAGAACCAGCATGTTGAAGAGGCTGTTTACCGCTTCCGTGTTGGTGGTGCTTGTCCATGTGATGGCAAGCGGCGCCGACGCATTTACGTCCGACAAGCGGACGTACTTCACGTTCAACCAGTCGGTCGCGCTTCCAGGAGTTACGCTTCCGGCCGGAACCTACATGTTCCGCCTTGCGGACCCGGATACGAGCCGACGCGTCATTCAAGTGAGTGACAAAGAAGGCACGCAGAGCTACGCACTGCTGCTGACGATGCCGGCGTATCGCACCCAGGCCGCTAAGGACTCGGAAATCCGCTTCCTGGAAACGCCCGCAGGAGCACCGCGCGCGATCAACGCGTGGTGGTATGTCGGTGACAACACCGGATACGAGTTCATGTACTCGAAGAAGCAGCTCGCGGCATTGAACAGTATCAGTCAGCCCGAACCTGTCGCTGCCGCAGCCGAAGAGGCGTTTGGCCGCGCGGAAGGCGAACCCGTAGCGGTGCCTCCGATCGCCGACCCGGATTCGCCCGGTGTGGTGGAAGGGAATGGCGTTCCGGCCGAAGCTTCGGCGGACGCCGAGATAGCGCTGGACGTCGAGCCGCAGGTCGATCAGCAGGCGCAGGCACTGCCGCCCGCGCAGCAGCCGCCGTTCGAGAACGAACCAGCGGCGGCGGATCGTAGCGAGCTGCCGCAGACAGCCAGCCCGCTTGGCCTGATCCTGTTGACTGGTCTGGCGACTGGCGGACTCGGTCTGCGACTGCTTCGCAGCAAACCGTAACGCAGACCTCGGTCTGCGCCCTATCGCGGGCGCGTGGAACTGCTCTCGTTCCACGCGCCCGTTCATTTGGAGGCACCATGCGCGCCACGATGCTGACGCTGACAGCGTTGATCGCGCTCGGCGCGGCACTCATCACGGCACAAGATGATGTGCGCTTTTCGGCGCGGTCTGAACTCGTGCTTCTCGACGTTGCAGTCACCGACGATCGTGGCGGCTTTGTCAGCGGCTTGCCGGCTGACGCTTTCCGCGTCCTTGAAGAGGGCCGGCCGCAAACCATCGCATTCTTCGCCGAACAGGATGCGCCCGCGACGATCGGTTTGCTGATTGATTCCAGCGGTAGCATGCTGGTCAATCGCAACCGGATGATTGCCGGCATCACGGCTCTGGCCGAGGCCAGCAATCCCGACGATGAATTTCTTCCGCTCGTGTTCAACGAGCGTGTCACGCGCGTGCTGCACGGCCCGTCTGAATTCACCAGCGACCGGATGGAGCTGCGAGAGGCGCTGACGAACAATCTCGCCGTCCTTGGCAAGACGGCCTTCCACGATGCGATCTCCTCGGCGATCGACCGGCTCGGGAAGGGAAGTCACGAGCGACGTGTCCTGATCGTCCTGAGCGACGGTGGCGATAACGCGAGCAGGATGTCCTTCGACGAGCTACTGGAGAAAGTCCAAGCATCCAACGTGGTGATCTACACGATCGCGTTGATCGATCCGATTTCCCTCGGCGACAATCCCCGCGCGCTACGCCGTCTCGCGAAGGTGACCGGAGGCCTGGCGTTCGAACCGAACCCGAGAGAGGTCATCGGGAAGGCCTTCCGGGCGATTGCCGCCGATATTCGCAGCCGCTATACCGTCGCCTACGAACCAGGCGATACGTCGAGCGGCAAGGTCAAGCACGTGCGCGTGATGGTCGAATCCGGTGACAGGGACGTGAAAGTTCGCACTCGAACGGGTTACGTGGCAGGCTCGTCGACGCCGGCGCGAGCGACCGGCGGCCAGTAGGCCAGCGGCATCAGCCAGCAGGTGGTGTCCGTGGCATTCGCCGACCCCTCTTCATTGCTCCGGCCGATGCGGCAAGGGGCGTAGTGGAGGGAACTGCGACTACGATACGGTGATGGAAGTCCGTACCTTTCCGAACACCAGGCGACCTGGCACGGGTCTGCCGCCGAAACGCGAATCATCGCGGCCGCTGCTGCCGCAGCACGCGCGCCATTGTCCGGTGCTCGAAGCCGGCAGCATGCTCGGGTTCATGGTGTACGCCCCGCTGGAGCCCAAGGAATCGCTGTTCGTCGAGTTCGAGGGTGACGGCCGTTATCGTTTCATCTACTACCTGCTCACGTCGGACGGCAAGCGCACGCCGATCTTCCAGGTGACGATGGCCCTGTCGGTTGGCGGAATCGGGATGATGAAGGAAGAAGTGACCTTCGTCGGCGCGCCGATGCTCTCACGCGAAGCCGCACTGGCGGTCACCCGTGCGTTTCTCGTACCCGAGGACATGGGTACGCCGGCCGGCGCGGTGGCGCTGCGCGGTGCGACCAACTTCCAGACGCCGTCCGGCTGGGACACGGTCTACTCGCCGATCCTCAACATGATCGAGCGGCCGGTTGCGCCGATGCTGGCAATTCGCGTCGAAACGGACTGGTATGCGCACGAGACTGAGTTCCGCTACGTGCTGCAGGCCGGCGAGGGGATTACTGTCGAGCACAGCATTCCGATCGGACAGGTGTTCTTCGTGCCGCGCGAGCCGATCACGATGCGCCCGTGCAGCGACGCAGAGATCCAGGCGATCGAAGCGTCGAGAACGGACTTCAACAAGCACAAGGCCGAAGCGACACAGAAGACCTCGTACGGGCTGTCGTACAGCCCGCACTATCTCAGAGAGAGCCGCGCTCAGAAGGAGTAGGCCGACGCATGCGTCGCCCTACGCGCTCATCGTGTGAGCGAGGACAGAGAACCCCATCAGAGTCGAGACCTGTGCCGCGAGGATCGTCAGAGCGGCGCGCAGGTCTTCGCGTTGTTCAGCCCCATTTCTGACTTCAACGGCGAGCACGCCCGCACAGCCCATCGGCGTCAGCATCGGCGCGACGATCGCCCCGGTACTGAGCTCGTTGCCGCTGACAATGCACATCCTGCCGGTGCGGAAGGCTTCGGCGCTCGCGTTGTCAGCGTCGGTCGTCACTCTGGCCAACTGAGCGATCACCTCGTCGGGATAGCCCTGGGTGAACACCGGCGTCAGCACGACGCCGTGGGCGTCGGGAGCCCACAGAATCAGCCCGGTGAGATCGAGAATCAGCGCCGCTTCCTCGAGCACCGCCGTGACCTCTTCGGCTTCCTGCGCGCATCCGAGCCGGGTGCACAGGTGCGCCACTGTCGCCAGGTCGATGCTTTCCGGCTGCGGCAGCGGCAGGTGCGCGGGTGGGGTCGGGAAGGATTGCGAGCGTTGACGCGGTCTCACTGACTCCGAGTAGGCAATCGCTGGCGGCGGTTCGAGCGGCGGTGGCGGCGCTGCCGGTGTAGCGGCGGCTCGGTGCGCGGCCTCCGAACGCCGCGCGTGGAAGGCGCCGATCGCCGAGTCAATGAGGACTTCGAGCCGCGTCGGCGGACGGCGGCTGGCCTTGTCCGGGGCGACTGCTTGCACCTCCGACATGGCGACCGATTCGGCGGACCCGGGCTGATGCTCCAGGAATTCGCGGAGCGTGGCAGTGGGGTCGAGTCCGATCGCCTGTGCGTAGGAGCGGATATAGGACCGGCCGAACAGTCCGAGTGGCCAGTGAGAGAGGTCGTCGCGCTCGAGTGCTTCGAGGAGCGACAGCTTGATCTTGGTCTGCTCCGAGACAGCCGCGAGCGAAATCTGCCGCTGTTCGCGCTGTGTTCGAAGGCGCTCTCCAAACGTTGAAGTCATGTTTCTAGGGCGAGGGGCTACGCGAGAGTAGCAACAGCGAACTGCGGCTGCAAGCCTGATCGACACATTTTGTGTGCCGCAGCCGGATAAAACAGCATTCGAGCAGCCCACTGCGGACCCTACGGCCGAGGGTACCGCACTTGCACCACTCTCATTTGGACGTGCAGGCGCTCCATGCACACGTGCGTGCGTGGAATGAGAACTCGAGGAGGGATGTCATGTGGCGTGTAGCCGTATTCTTCGGCGCGCTTACCGTTGTCCCGTCCGTCGCGGGGGCTCAGCAGCCGTGCACGACGGATGCGCAGCAGGTCATTGAACAGGTGTATCGCCAGGTGCTCCAGCGGTCAGCCGACAGCGGCGCTGCGGGGTGGGTGGAGCGCTTGAACAATCGCACGACGGTCCGCGAGATCGTCCGCGGCATCGCGAAATCGCCGGAGCACCTCCAACGCTTCGGCAATCAGGCGCGCGAGCCCCTCGTGGCCGATATATATCGCCACCTCCTGAATCGCGGGCCCGACGCCGAAGGGCTGAAGAACGCCGTCAACCTGGTGTCGCGCCGCGGCGTGACGCCGCTCATCGACCAGATCGTCGACTCGGCTGAATACCGGCAGCAGTTCGGTGATTGGACGGTGCCGGGCTCGAGCGTCCGCTTCTGCGCACCGGGCGAGCAGCCAAGTCAGCAGAGCAGCAGTCTGCCTGGCAATGGCAGCAGCATGCGTTTCCGGCGGATGGACATCAATAGCGACGGTGCCATTGCGCGCACTGAGTGGCGGGGCAACGCGCGCACCTTCAACACCTACGACTGGAACAACGACGGCAGGCTCTCCGGTGAGGAAGTCAGCGTGGCTGCGCAACGCCGCGGCAATCGCAACGCACAGGACGATGAGGTCGCCAGCGACGATCGCTTCGACTACCTCGACATCAATGGCAACGGATTCATCGACCCTAACGAGTGGGACGGCGGCCAGTACGCCTTCGATCGTCTGGATGCCAACGATGACCGTCGATTGGCCAGGGGCGAGTTCGACAGTATGACTCGTACCACGAACTTCACCCGCGTCGACATGAATGGCGACGGGCGCATCCGGCTGGACGAGTGGCCATGGTCACATACCAGCTTCGATCGACAGGATGCCAATCGCGACGGCGTGATCTCGCAGAACGAATACCGCGGCGCCCCGCAGGCCTATCGTCCGTAACAGGCGTTCCGGAGTTCCGGCGGGTCTACAAATCAAGACGCGCCCCACGCTACCGTAGCCGGGTGTCCCGGCTACGGTTTCAACGCCCGATACGCCAGGCGATCGGCGTTGAACGATCCCAGCCACACCTCGTTTCCGGAAATCATCGCGATGGCCGCGCCTGTGAACGCCGGCGTTGCAGGCCCTCGTGCGACCTCGGTGACCGCCATCGTCTTCGGATCGATGGTCGCCACCACATAGCCTCGCGGGCACCGGATGCCGGCCTCGGTCTTCGGCGCACCACCGCAGGCTGGCTCGTCATCGATCATACCGGCGGTGATCAGGCGATTGTCGCTGGTCCACCGGACATTGTCCGGTCCGAATTCTTTCAGCTGCGCCACGCGCAGCGGCTTCGTCGTGTTGTTGCGGCCGAAGGCGACAATCCGCTTAGTCGTCGTCGAGGCTACGTAGAACTCGCGATCGTCCGGCGAGGTCTCGATGCCGTTGTTCGCCGACAGCTCTGTGCCGGGAAGTGCGGTGAATGCCGGTGTGCCGGGAGCCCACTGCATCACGACTCCCGTGAGGCGCTGCGCAAAGGCATCCTCGAAGGTCTTGTCCGGGGTGATCAGCACGGTCGCGACCAGCGTGCCGTCGCTGAACGCGGCGACGCTGTTGAAGGACATCTTGCCCGGTGCGAGCACGCAGCCGGTCCACGTCGCGGTCGGTGCCGCTCCGCTCGCATCGAGTTCGAAGACTTCCACCGACTCACGGCCGCCGTGATTCGTCGCGTACACAGTGTAGCGGCCGGCCGCCGCTGGACGAAGGCTGAGGCCATGCAGGACGGCCTGCTTCGGATCGAGTGGTCCCGGGCACGCCGCGTACTTCGTCTTGTCAGGGCGCGTGTTGGCAGCGCCCGCCGCGTACAGGGACTTCACCGTCTTCGCGCGCGTGTCGACGAGATGCAGTCCACTGCCCGGCGCCATTCCGCTCGCGACCAGCCATCGCGTGTTCGGCACGAGCACGAGGTCTTCGGGGTTCGCGACGCCGCAGATAAACGTGAGGCCTCCCGAAGGCGCACATGCCGCGTTCTGAGCGCTGACGATGTGCGCTGCGGCGAGGGCGACTATCGCCGCGATCACGAGTACGTTTCATCGATTTGCCTTTCGATTCGGCTGCCTAGCGATTCGGCGGGTCTAAAAAGCAAAACCCGCCCTACGAGTGCATTGAGTCTGCAGCGTAGGGCGGGTCCTGTTCTTTGGACCCGCCGTCATGGCGGGTTGCGTTCGGTTAGAGATCCATGCGTCGGGTGCTAGCGCCGAGCTTTTCGATCTCGGCTCCGGCGAGATGCGCCATCGCCAGGAGCAGATTCGCCGTCGGCTCTTCTTTGGTGACGATGTGACGGTTGCCCTTCATGCGGCCGTGCGCACCACCCACGAGCACCGCCGGCGGGTTGCTGCGATCGTGCTGGTTGCCGTTGCTCATGCCGCTGCCCCAGTAGAGGAGCGAGTGGTCGAGCAGGTTGCTGTCGGCGTCCTTCGTGGCCTTCAGCTTGTCGAGGAACTCGCTGAACTTCACGATCTGATAGGTGCACAGCTTCGCGTACTTGGCGAGCTTCTCGGCGTCGTTGCCGTGATGCGAGATGCTGTGGTGCGTCTCGGGAATGCCGATGTGCGCGTAGCCGCGGTCGCTCGCCTCGTGACCGATCATGAAGGTGAAGACGCGGCTGATGTCGCCCTGAAATGCCAGGTGCATCAAGTCATACGTGACGGTCATGTGATCGTCGAACGCTTCGGGCAGCCCAATCGGCGCTTCCGGCGCGCCGGTGATCGTGCCGAGCCTGGTCTCCATACGATCGAGCTGCTGCTCGACCTGCCGGATGTTGCTCAGATACTCGTCGAGGATGGCCTTGTCGGGCGCGCCCAGCGAGTTCCGCAGCTTGGCCGTCTCCTGCATCACCGAGTCGAGCAGGCTCTGTTTCTCCTTCAGCCGTGCGGTGCGCTGTTCGGTGGATCCGGTCTCGCCGAACATGCGCTCGAAGGTGACGCGCGGGTTGATGCCGATTGGCAGCGGACTGAAATCGTCGCGCCACGACAGCGCGTTGAAGAAGGTGCAGGGGAACCCGTCGCACGCGCCCACGGCGGTGCCCATGTCCTCGGTGCCCACTTCGATTGAGCGCAGCGGCGTGTCGTCGGCGACGACGTCGGCGATGTACTGGTCGGTGGTCTTCCGCGACTGGATCTTGCCAAAGGCGTCACCGGATTCGTCTCGCGACCCGACCGGGCCGGTGCCGTTCAGGAACGCCGAGCTCGCGCCGAGGTGAACGGATTCACCCCACGGCGCCTTCATCTTGCTGACCGTCACCAGTTGGTCGCGGAAGCCCTCGAGCGGCTGCATGACCGGCTTGAACTCGAAGTTCGCGCCTTCCGTCGTTGGGTGCCACGTGTCGGGATATACACCGTTCGGCATGTAGATCGCGCCGAAGCGGAACGGCGTGCGCGCAGCGGTTTTCCCTTGCGCCGTGAGCGCTGGCACCATGGCATCGAGCAGGGGAAGCGCCATGGCGGCGCCAAACGTACCGCGCAGGAATGTGCGGCGGGACAGATGCTTCTTCGTGATGATCATGGCTGCTGTGACCTCGCTTCAGCGACTTTAGTAGGGGTCCCTTCCGGCTCCAGCCGGGTCCGCATCTGAAATGGTGCGCTCTCGACGATGCTTTGAACGATAGACGCCAGCCGATAGTTGTTCTGCCCAGCCTTCCTCACGATGCTCCGGACGACCGGCATATCGGATGGTTCGACACCCCGGCCCAGCGCATAGGTCATTATGCGCTCGGTCAGCACGGTAATAAAGGCATCAGGTCTGCTCAGAATGGCAGTGCGCAACGCGATGGGCCCGTTGACCTTCGTGCCGTCGGCCAGGATGCCGGCTGCATCGATCGAGGCGCCATTTTCGGTCTTTTCACGCCATTGACCGATTGAATTGAAGTTCTCCAGGGCGAAGCCGGGAGGATCGATGATGCGATGACAGGACGCGCAGACCGGGCTGCTGCGGTGCAGTTCCAGCGTTTCGCGCACGGTCTTCGGCGCGGCCTTGGCGCCCTTGGCGGCTTCCTCGAGCGCCGGCACATTCGGCAGCGGCGGTGGCGGCGGCGTGTTGAGGAAGGTGGCGAGCACGAACTTGCCACGGTAGACAGGTGAGGTCCGCGTCGCGACAGACGTCAACGACAGGACGCTGCCCTGGCCGAGGAGTCCGCGACGATTCGGGTCGGTCAGCTTCACCTGACGGAACCGCGAGCCGTAGACGCCCGGAATGCCGTAGTGCCTGGCCAGCCGCTCGTTGACGAACGTGTAGTCGGCGCTCAGCAACTCCAGTGCGTTGCGGTTGTCACGCAGGATGTAGCCGAAGAACAACTCGGTCTCGCGACGGAACGCCTTGCGGATGTTGTCATCGAAGTCGGGGAACATCAGCAGGTCGGGCGCGACCTTCGACTCGAGGTTGCGCAGCTGCAGCCATTGCCCGACAAAGTTGTTGACCAGCGCGTTTGCGCGTTCGTCGGCGATCATGCGGCGGACCTGCCCGGCGAGCACCCCCGGCTGACGCAGCTTCCCGGCGGCCGCGAGATCCATCAACGTCTGGTCCGGGATGCTGCTCCACAGGAAGAACGACAGACGCGACGCGAGCTCGACGTCGCTCACCGCGTGCGCCGTCCCGGCCTGCACGCCCGCCGCGTCGCGCTCCATGCGATAGAGGAACGACGTGCTGGCGAGAATGCGTGCGAGCCCGGCGCGCACACCCGCGTCGAAGTCGCCCTTGGCGTCGCGCGCCTGCTTGTAGAACTGCATCGGCGGGTCGACGTCTTCGGCGGTGACCGGCCGGCGATAGGCGCGCCGCGCGAGGTTGGTGAAGATCCGCTGCGCGCATGCCGATTCATCTGCGGCTGATGTTGGCCGGCAGATGAACACTTTGTCCCGGCTCGCCGACGTGCTCACGCCCTTCACGTCGTAGGGGCCTTCGACGCCGACGGTCTTGAGCCGTGGCAGACCGGCGATCATGTGGACTTCCTGGCTGTCGCGAAGCGCAGGCTGCCAGACGTCCTGCCGCTGCCCCGGACGCTCGCGCCAGGTGAACCCGACGTCGTGAGGACCGGCTGTGACGAAGGCTTTGCCGGTCATGCGCGCGTCGATGATTGTCTTGGCCTCGTTCATGTCCTTGGCCTGGACCTCGTGATCCTTCGGGCCGCCGATCTGCGCCGAGTAGACCTCTTCGCCGTCAATCGTGATGATGAACGTATCCGGCGTCTCATTGCCTTCGACGCCCGCGTAGCCTTCTTCGACGCCACGCACCAGACGCCCGAACAGCTTGTACTCCGCGTCAGCGGGGAAGACGTGCCGCACCTGCGTCCCGCCGCGCGTACCGAGCGGGAGACCATCGATGTGGCCGCTCTGCGTGAACTCGCGGCTGATCTGATACTCGCTGGTGCCGGGACGCACCGCGCGGTCGCCGACCGCCATCGTGCTGATCCGCTGCGCGGCCGTGAGATAGCGCTCGAGCAGCAGCGGGGATGTTCGCAGCGACGAGGCGATGTTGTCGAAGCCGAAGTCGGCGCCGTCGCTCGGCAACAGTTCGACCACATCGATCTCGAGCGCGAGGAGATCGCGGACCGCGTTGCCGTACTCGGTGCGGTTCAAGCGGTGCACCACGTACCGGCCCGGTGTGCTCTTGCCCTGCCACGCCTGATCGAGTGACGCCGAGAGCCACGACGTAAACGCGGTGTAGTCAGCTTCAGCCGGATGCGGCATGCCTTGCGGCGGCATCGCGCGCACGCTCAGCTTCCGCAGCACGCGCTCCCACGTCGTGGCATGCGGCAGCAGGTTGTCGAGACGGGCGGTTTCGAGATCGACGGGGTCGTTTGCCGGCTGCGGTGCCTTGCTGTTGTGGCAGCTGACGCAGGTACTGCTTGACGAGCGCTTGATGCTTCGGCGCATCGGCCGGCGACGCCACGGCCGCAACGGCGCGAGTCGGAGTCACCGCTGGGGACGCAGGCCTTGCAGATGGCGTCTGCGGAGCGGCGGCCGATTTCGCCGTCGCCGGGGCCTGCGCCGGCGACGAGGCGGGACGTGACGTGCTGCCCGTCTGCGCGAACAGCATCGCGGCGCCGACCCAGACAAGCGCCGCGCTGACGAGAGCCTTCTTCATTGAGCCGCCTCGTCCGCCTTCTTCTCGTCGGCTTTCTTCTGTTGGTCGGCTGGCAGCGGGGGAGGCACCGGCGCCGGATCGTTCGGTCCGAGCTTCATCAGCTCGCGCAGTGTGGCGATGACGTCGTCACGTGAATCGCGCTTGCGACGATACGTGTTCGGATCGTTGTTGTTGCCGGGCGGCGGCGGAGGCTCGGGCTTCTCGGCCAGCAGCAGCGGCGTCAGGTTGTCCTTGTTCACCGCGTCGAGTTTGGCGCCTTTGGCAACGAGCTCGCGGATGATGGCGACCTGCCGCGCCGTAACCGCCTGATGGAGCATCGTCGCTCCGCTGGGATCCTTGGCGTTGGCGTCCGCGCCGGCGGCCAGCAGCACCTTGATCGCTTCCACCGGCTCGCGGTTCGACGCTTCGCGGAACGGCGGTGGTCCAAGACGATCGAAGCCGGGACCGGCGGCGAACGCGGCACCACGGCCGCCGTTGAGCGCCATCATCATCGGCGTCTTGCCGACGTTGGCGTTCATCCCGCGGCCGCCACCGCCCGGCCTTCCTTCTTCACCTCGGCGGGGCTCCATTCCACCTTGGCGCCCTTGGCGATCATCAGCTTCAGGGATTCGACGTCGGCCGCCACCGCCGCGCGATAGAACGGCGACGAATTGACCTCTTCACCGCAGCACAGCGTCGTCGAGTGCAGCTGGCCGACGAAAGGCTTGTTGGGATCCGCGCCGCGATCGAGCAGCACCTTCACGAGATCGACTGCGCCGATCGTGTTGCTGTGATCGGCGCGCAGCCGCGATCCATCGCGCGCGCGCATGTCGCTGGTCGCATCGTGCATATCCACGGCGAAGTACAGCGAGCCGTCGTTCGGATCGGCGCCGAGGTCGACCAGCGTCTT
Organism: uncultured Acidobacteriota bacterium; assembly: GCA_963728305.1. Lineage (GTDB taxonomy): Bacteria > Acidobacteriota > Vicinamibacteria > Vicinamibacterales > UBA2999 > Gp6-AA40. The sequence continues at coordinate 148,448 of CAVSKE010000040.1, read as the reverse complement.
GGCAAGGTCGAATCGATCGTTGACGATGGCGATGATGGTCGGAGTGGCGCCGTCGCCGTTGGTCAGCTTCGGATCCGCGCCGCCCTTGATCAGGGCGCGAATGGCCGCTTCGTGACCGTTACGCGCCGCGAACATCAGCGCGGTGAATCCCCCGGTCGGGTGATCGCCGTGCTTGCGTTCCTCGAGGCCAGTGACGTGCGCTTTCTTGTTGGGATCGGCCTTCGCATCGAGCAGGGCCTGAATGACCTCGGCATGGCCTTCAGCGGCCGCGCGCATCAGGGCGGTCTGTTTCTGATACGAGTCCACCGCGTTGACGTCGGCGTTGGCTTCGAGCAGCAGCCGGACTGTCGGCAGACTGCCGGCAAACGCCGCCGCCATGAGCGGCGTCTCGCCTTCCGTATGTGCGAGCGCGGGATCCGCGCCGGCACGAAGCAGCGCCTGCACGACTTCATCGGCGCCGGTGCGGCTGGCCTGCAGCAGCGGTGTGATGCCGTACTTGTTCGAGAGATTCGGATTCGCGCCGGCGGCGATCAGCGCGCGCGTCATCGCGACGTCCGAATGGTACGCGGCCCACAACAGCGCAGTGGACCCGTCTCGCGACGTCTCGTTGACGTTCGCGCGTTTGGCAATCAGCCCACGCACGCCCGTCGTATCGTGACGCTTTGCGGCGTCAACGACGAGACTCTCGCCAGCCGCAAAGGCGAGTGCGCCAAAGATAACGATGGCAGTGACGGAAGACAGGAACGTGGAAGTCCGGGTGCGCATCTTGGCCCCACCTCTTGACTGAAAAGTCGAGCGACCAACCCCACACGCGCGCGACGCCCGCCCTCGCCGAAGGCTACGGTGCGGCAGGCACGAAACGGCGGCAATAGAGCCGACGGGCAAACTCGTCGGCCCGCAACCTGTATACGGTTGCAACGGAGGAAATTTTACACCTGATAGGGGCCGCGTGGGCCCCCAGACATATGCGGCGAACCTATACCGAATTGCTCAAAAAATCGTCTATTTCACGGGCAGGTTTCGCCGACCCGGTTGATCGTCGACACGTTGAGGCCGTCGGCGCCGCCCTTCCCGAGCAGTAACCCGGTGACGGACATTCGCTTTCCGACGTGCTGATCCAGCCGGCCGAGCACGAACTTCAACGCGGTTGTCCGCGTGCCCAGCGCGCGCGTGGCATCCTCAGCAACGACCGCCGTCTTCTCGGTGCGCTCGGGATCCGTCGCACTGGTCAGCGTCCAGTCGCTCCCGCTCTTCGGTGCGAGGCAGCCGACGATACGCACCAGCGTGTTGGCGGGCAGCTCGCCTGGTCCGTCCTTCGGAATGATCTGGACGCCGGCCCCCGTCTCCGGTGACACCTCGGTGGTGCCGGCCGGGAATCCGTTCGACTTGAGGATTAGCGCCACCAGATCGTTGTAGGACGCGGCTGGAAGCGTGCCGCCCTGACCGTTCGGCATGTTCTTGCTGACGAACGCCAACAGATCGGCGACGGTCTTCTGTGTGTAGCCTTCCCAGAACTTGTCACCGCTGAGCGGGCGATTGCCGTCGGCCCCCAGTGTGTGACATCTGGAACACGTCGAGCTGAACGTCGCCGAGGCCCGTTCGGCTTGCGCGTCAGTGTAGACGCCATCCCACACCGTCTTGCCTGACGGTTTGGCTTGCGCCGACACGATCGCGGTTCCCAGCGCGCCGAGAAACACCGTCGTCAGAACAACGAAACAGAGGCGGGTCTTCAAACCCGCCTCGTGCGTGCGATGAATGTCGTGCATGACAGCCTCGCCGCGCGTCAGCCGCGCACGTACTTGTTGAACCAGGCCACCGTGCGCTTCCACGCTTCATCGGCGGCGGCTTTGTTGTAGCGCTGCGGCGTCGCGTCGTTGTTGAAACCGTGCACGGCGCCGGGGTAGATGTGGCCCTCGTAGGTGACCTTGGCGGTCTTGAGCGCGTTCTCGTACTCGGGCCAGGCCGCGACGAACCGCGCGTCTTCGCTGCCGTGATGCACGAGCACCGCGGCCTTGATCTTCGGCACATCCGCGGCCGGAGGCGCGCCGCCATAGAACGGAGCCGCTGCGGCGAGATCGGAGCCCATCCTTACCGCGAGCGCGTTCGAGATGCCGCCGCCGAAGCAGAAGCCGGTGACACCGAGCTTGCCCGTGCTGTCGGGCCGCGACTTGAGCCAGACCGCGGCGGCGTAGAGGTCCTCGGACATCTTCGCGCGATCGACCTTGCCGAAGAGCTCGCCACCCTTGCCGTCGTCGCCCGGGTAGCCGCCGACCGACGTCAAGCCGTCGGGCGCGAAGGCCATGAAGTTTTCGAGCGCGAGTCGGCGCGCGACGTCTTCGATGTGCGGATTGAGTCCGCGATTCTCGTGAATAACGAGGATGCTCGGCAGCTTTGTCGCGCCGGCACTCGCCGGACGCACGAGATAGCCCTTGATGCTGCCGTTGCCCTGGGGCGACGGCACCGTCGCGTACTCGGTCTTCAGGCGCGAATCGGTCGGCGAGACCTGCTGAGCCGCCGCGTAGTTCGGCATCAGCGCGTTGACCATCGCGGTCGCGGCAACCGTGGACACCGCAACCTTGTTGACGCGATCAAAGAACGCGCGCCGGTCGATCTCACCGTGGATATACAGGTTGTACGCCTCGATGGCTTCGGCAGGAATCTGCGCTTCTGTCGTCTTCATGGCGAGTGCTCCGTATGTATGTCCGGAAAAGGGCGGTCTGTGCCGCGGACAATAACACGGGACAAGGGGAAATTGACGATGGACGAAGGACGATTTGCGGATTGAGGTCTGAATTCCTCAATCAATCCGCCAATCGCCCATCGTCAAGCGCAATTTCGTACCCCACTACGGCATGACGTCGTCCGGTTGCCGCTCGAAGGCGCCGACGTCACAGCCCCCTTTCGCCGGCCGCGGCTTGAGCCGTTGATCGATACCGCCCGAACATACGTCGAGCGGAATTCGGTCGATCGCCGGACTGCCATCCCGCAGCGGGACGGTGTTCCAAGCGCCGCCGTACAGGCCGGGTGGGCCGAGACGCGGTGAAGCCCCCATCAGGTCGCCCGGACTCGAGATGAACCGGCAGTCCCCCTTTTCCATCAGCAGATTCCAGCCCTTGGATTCGATACGGCCTGGCCCGCCGCACTCGCCGGCTTTCGTGGCACCCAGGTTGCCCGACAGCAGCGAAGCCTGGAGGATCACAGCGTTATTCGAGGCGATGCCAGCCGCGAATCGCGCCATGTTGAGAGTGATCGTCGCGTGGACGAGCGACGCCTTCGACGTCTTGTCCACATAGATGCCGCCGCCCCAACCGCCTGGCCGGTCGGCGAATTGAAACGAGGCAACGTTCGAGGCGATCGTCGAATTGCGGAGCCTGATCTCGGCGCCGTTCAGCACCGCCACGCCGCCGCCGTTGCCCGCGTCAGCCACGTTGTCGAACACGCTGCTGCCCGTGATCTCGGCTGTGCTGGCGTTCACCGCAATCGCGCCGCCATGGCCGGTTCGAGCCGTATTGCGGAAGAGTCGCACACGGTCGAGGACGAGCACGCCTTTCTGCAGCGCGAGCACGCCGCCGCCATCTCGGACCGCGTCGTTCTCCTCGATTTGCGTGGCGGTCAGCTCGGCGCGTCCGCCGACCACTAGCAGCCCGGCACCGCCTTCGCCGTTGCTGACGTTCTGGTTGACGAGACTGCCGCGAAGCGCAGCCTCGGCTTTCACGATGATCAAGCCCGGCCCTTTGTTGCGACTGACTTTGAGTTTGTCGGCCTCGAATGTTCCGTTGTCGCGGACCTCGATGCCACCCGACAGATTCTCGGTAACCATGCTGAAGGCTAGTGAGGCTCGTCCCGTGATGAGCACACCCACTCGTCCGCCGGCGAGCGTTACACCGCTGATTGTCGTGATCACGCCACGCGGCACGGTGAGGACGGGTTGGCTCGGATCGGCGGCGCGGATCATGACGTGATCGTAGCCGCCGCCTTGGATACGCACGTCACGCACGAGCGTGAAATTGCCTATGCAGGTGCCCGCGCGGATGATGATTCGTCCGCCGGTCGAGGCTGCGGCCAATGCCTTCTGAAGCGCGTCAGGCGCGTCGCACGAGATTTCAGTCTCGGACGAGGGTTGTGCGTGCGCGACAAGAGGAAGCGCGATACCCACGCACATCCAAATGAGCATCCCAATACCCACCGTGGCCCGCTGTCTCATCCATCACCTCTCGGTCAAGTGGTGAGAGCTCGCGCCCGGACGTTACAAACTGCGGGAGCGAAACGATGATTTTTTAGGCCTGTTGGATAGCGAAGGGAGGCAGATGCTGCCTCCCGTTCGCACGGACGGGGAACGAATGTCGGCTCGCAGAGCGCGCGCCAAGCGGGGATGGACCAATCAAAGGAGCAAGCGGAGTGCCACTTCTACACATCGTTTCTCGGCGTTCGTTCTCCCCACACCTGCCGCGCTTCCCGCGCCGCTTTCTCGACGAGCTTGGTGGCGTTCGACTCCACCGCGTCCGCGGTCTGGTCGATGCGCTCCTGCAGGTTGTCCAGCTCGACGCCGGCGCGTTCTGCCAGATCGCGATAACGGCGTCCGACCGCCTCGCGCAGCGAGAGCCATGACTCACCGAGCTCATCGCGCAGCGCCGCGCCGGATTTCGGCGCCAGCAGCAGCGCCAGTCCTGCGCCGACAATGGCGCCGGTAATGAGGCCGGCGGCAAACCCCCCGTTTTGATCTTCGTGACGCTCGTACATGTGAATCCTCCTGCGGCCGCGCGCCTCTCACCGCGCTGCCGCGTGCTCCTGCTGTTGATGACGCGATCGGCGCCACCGCGAGAACGCCGTTACGGCTGACGCCATGCCGGTCATGAACAATGATCGCGGTGCTGCCACGAACGACCCGACACCACGCAGGACGTTGCCGGCATCGTGAATCACTGTGTTCACCTGGTTAGTGGAACGCTCCAGCGCGCTGACAGCCACGCGCGTCTGCATGGCCATGTCATCCAGGCGCTCGGCAAAGCGGTTGAGCTGTGTGTCGAGCGTCGATTGCGCCCGCTTCCAGGCCACCGAGATGGCGATCACTGTGCAGAGCATCAGCAATGTCTGAACACTGAGCGCGATCGCGATGACGATCAGCGCGTTCTGAATGGTGGCATCCGCAGGCATGTGCGCTCCTTGGATTGCTGGGCTGAGCAGGCTTCGTGCCAGAGTCGTGTGGTACCGAACCGGCCTGCTGAGGTAATGGCTTGCCCTAAAATGGAAGGCTGTTACTCAGTCGCCGCCGCAGGAGCCGCGTCGTGTTTGCGTAGGAGGCGACGAATCTCAGCGACCAGCGACTGCGGATCGCATGGCTTTACCATCACCGCGTCGAAGCCGGACGCACGTGCCAGATCGAGTTGCTTGACGTGCGAATACCCGGTGGCGGCGATTAGAGGAATCGCGCAAGTATCGGGGCGCGCCTTCAGTTCACGCGCCACTTCGTATCCCGATTTCCCCGGAAGCTCGAGATCCATGATGATCACGTCGGGCTTCTCGCGCACCGCTTCGGCGAACGCACTCTGGCCGTCAGCGGCGGTCAGGACCTTGAAACCTTCGGCACGGAGATAGACTCCCCAGACATCGAGCGCGTCGGGGTAATCGTCGACGATGAGGAGGCTCGGGCCTGATGGCGCGTCCGGGGTCGAATGAGGATTTGAAGTCATCAGTCACTACTGCTTGCGATTCTTGTGGTTCAACTCGTATGCCAGCAACTCATGACCTAGAGAGCGTGAAAGCGCTGAACCTGCTCATCCACGATTTGCGAGCGCCGCTGAGTGTCGCGCTGGGCTATCTGCGCCTCTTACACCAGAATCGGCTCGAGTCTGAGGCTGACCGTTCACGCGCGCTCGTGCAGTCGATGGAAGCGCTTGGCCGTATTGGCCGACTCTGCGAGGATGCCGCGGCCTTTGTTGCCGAGCGAGAGGCCACGGACGGGCCGGTCACATCACTTCGCGTTTCGCAGTTCGTCGAGCAAGTGACCGAAGCGTGTACGGCACGGTGTTCGCCTTTAGTATTCGTCGCCGACCCGGAGCTCACAGGCACGGTGCGAGGGGTTCACCTTGACCGTCTGGTGCACTCACTCGCGGTAATCCTGTGCGCCGTCAGGCAATCCACCCGGAACGAAGCGGTACGCGTCTCAGTGAAGGAAGAGAAAAAAGAGGCACGGTTCCTGCTGGGCTGCGACGAGGATCGCGCCGCTCTCGTGTCAACCCCCCCAGAGACGTTTGATCCGTGGCGCGGAGGGCACGGTGTCGCCCTTCCCCTGGCTTGCCGCTTGATAGCGGAGGCCGGGGGGCGAATTTGGGCTACGGCCAACGGACGGGGGGCCGTTGGTGTGGCATTACCCGAGGAGGCTTCGGCTCCATGACCGCCCGTCTCACAATCGTCGACGATGATCCCGCCTTCACCGACTTCCTGCAGACGCTGCTGAAGACGCGCGGCTATGCCGTCGATGTCTTTCACCGCGGCGGCGAACTTCTCGAGGCATTGCGTGGTGGTCTTGCCCCGCACGTGATTCTGCTCGACGTCACGATGCCGGACCTGGATGGTCTCGAAACGCTGCGCGCGATTCGCAGCGCGCATCCCACTGCGCAAGTGATCATGCTGTCCGGCCGCCAGGCGCCGTCGACGATCATCGAGGCGGTGCGGCTCGGCGCTGCGGACTACGTGCTCAAACCGGGCGATCCGGAAGGCCTCGGGGAAATGGCCCTCGAAGCCGCGATCCGCAATGCGCTCGAACGTGAATCGCTGAGCGCCGAAGTCGCGCGGCTCGGCGCGCAGATGCCCGATGATCCCGAGGGCGCGCAATTGTGCTGGCGTCCGTCCGTGGCGATGCGCCCGGTGATGGACATGGTCGAACGCATCGCCGACAGCGACGTGGACGTGCTGATCCGCGGGGAGAGCGGCGTCGGCAAGGACGTCGTTGCCCGCGAGCTCCATCGCCGATCGGATCGGCGATCGAAACCGTTCGTGAAAGTGAACTGCGCGGCTTTGCCCGCCGACCTGCTGGAGAGCGAGTTGTTCGGACACGAGCGCGGCGCATTCACCGGCGCCGGCACGACGCGCGTCGGCAAGTTCGAATTCGCCCAGCACGGCACGGTGATGCTGGACGAAATCGGCGAGATGCCGCCGGCGCTGCAGGCCAAGATCCTTCACGTCCTGCAGGATCGCCAGTTCACGCGGCTGGGAAGCAATCGGCCGATCGACGCCAACGTCCGCGTGCTCGCGGCGACCAACCGCAACCTCGAGTCGATGATGCGGGCGGGGAACTTCCGTGAAGACCTCTATTACCGCCTGCAGGTGATCGAGCTGCGCGTCCCGGCGTTGCGCGATCGCCGCGAGGAGATCATCTCGCTGGTCGAGTTCTTCCTCGCCAAGTACGCGCGCGTCTATCGTCGTCCGGCGCTGCGGCCCAGTCAGTCGCTGATCGAGGCGATTCTCGACTACTCGTGGCCGGGCAACATCCGCGAGCTCGAGAACATGATGAAGCGCTTCGTCGTGTTGCAGGACGAGAACTTCGTGCTCAATGAGCTGGTCCATGCGAAAGAGATGGCCGCGGCGTCGAACGCAGCCGCGGCTCCTCCACCCGCACCGGTGCCTGTGCCTGCCGCAGAGCCGGCGTACGCCGGCGTCGTGCATGCGGCCAGCGCGCCGGCAGCCGAAGCGATGCCTGCGGTGGCGATGGCGGGCAGCGCACTCGAAGGCCTCGACGGCGAAGCCGTGACCATCAACCTCCAGACGCTGGCGCGAACGGCCGCGATGCGCGCTGAGCGAGAAGCCATCGAGCAGGCCCTCGTGCGTTTCAGATGGAACCGGCGCAAGACGGCCGAGTATCTCAGCGTGAGCTATAAGACACTCCTCAACAAGATTAAGGAGTGCGGAATCACCGACTCAGGCGTTGCCTGAGTCGGTGCTTTCGGCCTCCACCAGCTCGACCGCCCGGCACCCTGGCAGTGGATTTGCGTTTCGAAGACATTAGTGTGCCTCTCCTCGCCGCATGACCGAACTTCGCCCCTCAGACCCGGACATTCAACCAGTGCCGAAGTGGCGTGGGGTCTTTCTGGTGATCATCGCGCTGCTGCTTGTGTGCGGCGGGCTAGCCTTCCACCAGTACTTTCGTTTCTCAATAGCGTCCGAACAGATCGATCGCGCGCATAAGGCACTGAGTGCGACCGACGAGCTCATCACCAGTCTGCTCGACGCCGAGAACAGCGCGCGCGAGTATCTGCTCACCGGCCGCGCCTCACTGCTCGAGCCGTACATGGACGCCGGTCCGCGCGTCGGAGCCGCCACGGCAGCGCTCGCCACACTCGAAGCCGACGATCCCGATCAGCGTGCCCGTGCAGAGCAGCTCAGCGCGTTGAGCCGTGAGCGACTGAATCAGCTGCAGACGGCAATCGAGTCACATCAGGCCGGGCGCACGGCTGATGCGGTCGGCGGGATTGCCTCCGATGCCGGGAATCAGCAGATGGCTCGCATCCGGCTGGCCGCGGCCGACATGAAGATGGTCGAGCAGTCGTTGCTCGATCAGCGAGGCGAGGAAGCGCGCCTGGCGAGACGGATCTCGTTGGTGTTTGCCATCGCGAGCCTGCTGTTGGCAGGGACACTCGGCCTCGTCACGGCGACGGTGGATCACAGTCTCGAACGCCGGCGCATCGCATTCGAGCGCGAGATCGCGGGACGTCTGCGCGCCGAGAGCTCGATGCAATCGGCGACGCAGGACTTGCAGCGCAGCGAGCGGACTACCCGCAGCATCCTCGACAACTCGGGAGACTGCATTCAGATTCTCGAGCCGGACGGCCGGCTCATCTCCATGAATCGCGCCGCGGCGCGGCTGCTCGAAGTGGACGACGAGCCGGGCTTCAACCGGCGGCTGTGGGTCGAGGTGTGGGGCGAGAGCGCCAGCCTCGCGGGTGCCGCGCTCGCCGACGCGGTGCGTGCCGGCGAGGGACGGTTCCAGGCGTTCTGTGCCACTGCCCGGGGGACACCGAAGTGGTGGGATGTGATCGTCACGCCGATTCGCGACGAGAGCGGCACCGTGCTGCGGCTGCTGGCGATCTCGCGCGACATCACGGAACACAAGCGTGCCGACGAAGAGCGCAATCAATTGCTCGAGCGTGAACGTCAGGCGCGCGTCGATGCCGAGCGTGCGATGCAGATGAAGGACGAGTTTCTTGCCACCGTCTCCCACGAGCTGCGCACGCCGCTCAACTCGATTGTCGGGTGGGTTGGCGTGTTGAAGCAGGACCAGAGCCGGGAGACCTTGCGCAAGGCGATCGAGGTGATCGATCGCAATTCCCGTCGGCAAGCGCAGATCATTGACGATCTTCTCGACGTCAGTCGCATCGTCTCGGGCAAGCTGCCGCTCGACGTGCACGCTGTGAACCTGGCGTCGGTCATCGACGAGGTCGTGGCTTCGGCGCGCGCGGCCGCCGATGCCAGAGGCGTCCATCTCAGCACGGTCTACGACAGCGATCCTGATGTGAATGGCGATCGGCCGCGGTTACAGCAGGTGGTGTGGAACCTGGTAAGCAACGCCATCAAGTTCACCAGCCGCGACGGCATTGTCACAGTTGGATTGCGTATCGTGGACGATTGCGCGCAGATTGAAGTGATTGACGATGGCCAGGGGATCGCTCCGGAGCTGCTGCCACACATCTTCGAGCGGTTTCGGCAGGGGGATTCCTCGTCCACTCGCCGGCACGGCGGCCTCGGGCTGGGACTGGCGATTGTGAAGCACGTCGCTGAGATGCATGGCGGATCGGTGCAGGCCTCGAGTGCCGGTTCGGGGCGCGGTGCAGTGTTCACCGTCACTCTGCCGTTCAGTCGATCGGCGCAGCATCACGCGCCCGAGCACGTTGATGCGTCGTCGCGTACAAAGCCGGTGCTCGCCGACATCGTCGTGATGGTGGTTGACGATGAAGCCGACGCCCGCGATCTCGTGCAGCGGCTGCTCGAGGATGCCGGCGCGCGCGTATCGGCATGCGAGACGGCGAAGGCCGCGCTGCAGACGATTCAGGAAGGCCTGGTGCCCGACGTGATCGTGAGCGACGTGGCGATGCCGGATCAGGACGGCTATGACTTCATGAAGCGCGTGCGTGAGATGCAGGCGCCGATGTCATCGGTGCCGGCGGCGGCGCTCACCGCGCTCGCACGCGTCGCAGACCGACGTCGCGCGCTGCTCGCGGGCTTTCAAACGCATCTCACCAAGCCCGTCGATCCCACCGAGCTCGTCGCGACCGTGGCAAGTCTCGCCGGCCGCACCGGCAAGTCCTATATCTGACCCGCCCCTGCCACGGCCCGCAAAAGTAACGCCGCGCCATTGATGGGCACCGGCGTTGCAGTGCGTAGTCCTGAATGGTCAAGGGAGGCCTTCAGATGACAACAGGACGAACCAAGCACTTCCATATCGTCGCGGCTGCGCTTGCGCTGGGATTGTGCATCGGTGGGCCGCCGGCCATGGCCGCGGACACGGCCGACGCCTGGATCACGATGAAGACGACGATCGCGCTGATGACCGCCGACAACGTGAGCGCGGCGGATCTTAACGTCGATACTGTCAATGGCGTGGTCACGCTCCACGGCAAGGTGGCGACCGATGGCGAGAAGGCCAAGGCCGAGCAGGTCACCGCGAAGGTCGACGGCGTGAAGAGCGTGAAGAATCTGCTGCAGATCGTTCCGAACTCGAAGCGCGAAGTGGCCGACCGCGCCGACGCCGACGTCAAGGACGCCGTGCAGGCCGCGTTCAAAGCCAACGCTCGAGTGAAGGACAGTGGCATCTCGGTCGCGTCGGTCAACAAGGGTGTGGTGTTGCTGGGTGGCAGATCGAAGTCGCTCGAGTCGCACCTCGAGGCCGTGCAGGTCGCGTATGCGGTGAAGGGCGTGCGGCGTGTCGCGAGCGACGTTCAGGTGGACCCAGGCACGTAATAGCGTTCGGATCGTTCGAGCGTTCGGGGCGTTCGAATCGTTCCACGATCGTTCGAACCGTTCTGTGATGAACGATCCGAACGATCCGAACGATCCGAACGATCCGAACGTTACGAACGATCCGAACGTTACGAACGATCCGAACGCTTAGAATCGTACTGCACGGTGATCTTGGCCGTCCGCGCCGTCAACACCGTGTTCGGGACAAGCCACTGTCCGCCCGGCGTGAAGGCCTGGTTATAGGTCAGCACCGTATCCGCATTGAGCGCGTTGAACATGTCCACCGAGACGGTCGCGCGCTGCGACGCGAAGCGGAGGACCTTGCCGACGCGGAGATCGAGCTGATTCACGCGCGGCCCGCGCATCTGATCCGGAGCCAGCAGATTGACGGTGACGTTCGGCGCGCCGCCGGCGAGCGGGCGACCGAGCGTCTGCGCGACGATGGCGCTCGAGACTGTCCAGTTCGCTTGCAGCGGCTCGGCGGGTGAGCTCTGGAACGTGCCCGACAGCATGACATCGATCTTCGGGATGACGTAGCTGCCGGCGCTGGTGAACCGCGTGGTGATACCGGGCTCAACGTGGCAGAACGGGTTCACCGGACCGTAGGCGTTGACTTCGCTTCCGGTGGAGAAGCCGCCGGTCTGCTCCGGAATCTGACCGCGGACATCACAGTAGTCGGTCACCCGCTGTCCCGTCGTCGTGCCGGCCTGCACCTGGATGCCGTTGCGCATGCGCGCATTGATGTTGATATCGAGGCCGTTGTAGACCTGCGAGATCGTTCCGTAGTCCGGCGCGTAGGTGCGTAGGTTGTTCACGGGTACCGAGAACTTGTCGGGCTTCACGTTATACAGCCCGCTGAGCGTGTAGCCGCCTCCGCCGGGCAGGCGCGGATCGGACGGCGCGACCAGGCTGAACTGGTCGAAGTCCGCCGGGCTCACGTTCAGGTTGTCGGTGACCGTGAAGTTCTGCAGCCAGCGGCGCGAGTAGCCGACTTCGATCGACACCCGCGGCAGGATCTCCTGCTGCAGGGTGACGCCGATCTGCCAATCGGACGGCCGCGTGCCCCAGCCCTTGAGAATCTTCTCAGCGTAACCAAGGCTGTAGATCGGATTGCCGTTGGCATCGACGGCCCTGCCGAAGTTGGGATTGGCCCAGGCGCCGCAGACATCGCCGCCCGTTGCGGTAAGGTTCTGCGCCGCACCGCTCAGCAGATCGCAGTCCGCAGTGTAGTTGCCGTTCGAGTCGGTCCACGATCGCGATTGCGTGAGGTCGATCCGCGAGCTCGGAAGCAGCGCCGAGTAATTGCCGTTGCCGTTGACGGCGGCCTCGAGGTACTTGCCCGCGTTGAACTTGAGCGCCGTCTTGCCGGTGCCGAAGACGTCATACGCGACGCCCATGCGCGGAGTCAGGTCGTTATAGCCGATCACGCCTTTCGACTCTTCCCACGTGAACTGCACCGGGAGGAACCTGACGCCCGGGCCACCGATCGACTGTTCCGGGTAGTAGCTCCACGAGTGGTCGTAGCGCAGCGCGCCGGTCATCGTGAGCCGCCCGCGCGTCAACTGATCCTGGACGTAGAGCGCGTTGTAGCGCACACGTGAGTACGTGCGGTACGACTCGAGCCGCTGCGTCAGCTGATTCGGAATCCCGTTGTTGAAGCGATAGGTCAGATCGTTCGTGCCACCTTCCTGCGCGCGATTGTCCTCATGATAGGCGCCCTGGTATCCCACCTTGATACTGTTGGCGCCGCTCACGTACGTGCCCGCCGCGTTCCAGGTGTGCGCGCCGATCCAGTCGGCGTTCCAGAACGCCTGATTGCGGTAGTTGAGACCGGCGATGCCGCCGTTCTCGGCGCACGTGCCGCCGCGGCCAAAAGCGTCGCGAGGCTGCGTGGCGGCACACTGCTCATTCACTTGAATGAGATTGCGGCGCGCGTCAACGGACAACGGTGAATCTTCTGCGTAGCGCTCGCGCGTATTCCAGTTCGACAGATACGTGCCGAGGCCCGCTTCGAGGAGGAGCTTGTTCGTGCGGGTCGAGGTCCACTTGACCTGCTGCACGCGCTGCCATCCGTGATTGCGGCCGCCCGTCTCGGGTGCGTTCGTCGCCGATCCGGCGCCGAGACTGTTGTTGCTGATTTGTTCATCCCAGAACAGATTCAGCTTGTCGCGCGACGACAACTGGAACGTGAGGCGGAGCGCCGGCTGTAAGGGACCGCGGCCACCTGAGAGGGCGGGGCGGTTCGTGTCGGGCACGTAGCTCCACTTCGTCGGATCGAATTCAGTTCTGGTTGTAGAACATGCCCGGGATGGTGTTCTCGCTGCCGCGGTAGTAACCGAGGAAGTAGAACCAGATCTTGTCCTGCTTGATCGGACCACCGAGCGAGTAGCTGGTGTCGTAGATGTAGTTTGTCTTCGCCGGCGTGCGAAGGCCCGCTTGCTGCAGTTCGTCGGAGAAGTTGCTCGCCTGCATGCCGCCGCGAAGGCCGGTGAAGAAGAAGTGCGACCGGAATGTATTCCCGCCCGTGCGCGGGACGATGTTGATGGTGGGCCCACCAACCTCGGTTTCACCCAGACCGCCGGCGGTCGTGATGGCGATCTCCTGCGCGTTCTCGACGTCCTGCCGGTAGCCCGAGACGCCGCCGCCGTTCAGCGAGGCACCTGTATTCAAGCCATCGACTTGGGCGCGCCCTTCATTGCCGCGTCCGCCGCGTCCACCGAACACCACCATGCCGGGGCTCAACTGCACGTTGGGCACGCCGCCGCCGCTCTGCACCATCGACGGAATCAGCACCATGAGACCCGCATAGCCCTTTGCCGTGGGCAACGACTGCACGAGATCACTATCCAGTGTCCGCTGGCGTCTCGCGCTCTGCACGTCGACGATGGGACTCTCGCCGGTCACGGTGATCGTTTCCTCGAGCGCGCCGACACGAAGATCCGCATTCACCGTCGCGTTGAATTCAGAGGCGAGTTCCAGGCCTTCCCGTTTATATGTACTGAACCCGGTCAACGTGAAGGTCACGACGTAGGTGCCCGGACGGAGATCGACGATGCGATACAGGCCGTTGCCGTCTGTAACGGCGGTCCGAACCTTCTCGATGAGGACGTCGCTCGCGGCCTCGACTGTCACGCCAGGGAGCACCGCCCCCGACGTGTCACGAACAACTCCTGTGATTGATGCCTGCGCATGTGCGAGACGAGGGGCAAACAGGAGTCCTAGCCCCAGCAGTATTAGGAATACCTTGCGTCGCATGAATCCCCCTTATTGACCGGCTTCAACCGGGTCAATGAGCCGCGAATCCTCCAAACTGCACGAATACCCGCGTAGAAAGCGCTCTGACAAGTGAGGCGGACCCCTTATACGCCCCAGGGTCGGCCGGGTCAACCGCTCAGATTTCGGATGGTTGGGCCTCGACTTCGGGCACCTGCCGGGGGGACAATCACACAAATGTCGCGTGCTGGGTGTCGTAAACCCGACCAGTCCCCCAAAGACGATGTCTGATTCGAAAGAGCTGAAGCCGAACGCGTCCCCGGGAAAGCCCGTTCCCGATCTCATCGAGCAGTACCGCGTCCGCCGAGACGCCTGGATCGCTCAAGCTGACGAGCTGGCCAGATTGCGCGACGAAGTGCGCGGCTCGGCCGAGCGTGAAGCGATGGAGATTGTGACGTCAGCGCGACGCGATGTGCGGCAGATCGTGATGGAGGCGAGGCGTGAGCTGCTCGTGCTCTCGGCGCAGGTGCAGGCCGCGCTGGGTGAAGCCGAGGCGCGGCCGGATCCCACGGTGCTCCTCAACCGCGGACGCGATACCGATGGGGAGATAGAAGACCAGCAGGACTTCGGCGACGCGGTCTTTGCTCCTGAGGACGCGGTCAAGGGCATGCTCGACGACGCCCGCGCGGACATGGACGCACTCGCCGAGGATGCGCGCACCGTTCCGTTCCAGGCATTGGCGGAACCGGCGAAGCTGCCTCCGCCGCCCGAACCGCCGAGCATCTTCTCTGAGGAAACGCTGCTCGCCACGCCGCAACGGTCGTCGTCGCCGTCGTCTCCTCCCGTGCACTCATATACACCGTCGATGTCGCCCGCCGCATCGCGGATGCTGTTGTCACCCCCGTTTACGAGCGATGCGGTCCCGGTGCCTTCGAACCGGCGCGCTCGGGTATTCGTGGCGCTCTTCGGTGTTGCCGGGATAGCCGTGCTCGTTGGTACGATCTTGTGGCAGCAATCCGGCAAAGAGCCGGCCGCGTCGGACGTCGCGGCGCAATCGACTGCACCCGAACGGACTCCCGCAACGCCTTCGAGCGTTGCTCCGGCTGCATCATCAACTCCGCCCCCCGCGCCCGTGGCTGTGGCCGACACATCGGCCGCTGCATCTGCGCTCTCGCTGCTCGTCGAGGCGCGCCGATCGTCGTGGCTGCGAACGACCGTGGACGGAGAGTCCGACTCGGGCCGCATGCTGGCGCAGGGTGAGAGTCTGCAGCTCAATGCGCAGCAGAGTGTGACGCTGCGTGTCGGTGACGCTGGTGCCGTCTACGTGTCAGTGAACAAAGGCAAGGCGGCACCGCTTGGTCGCGACGGCCAGGTCGTCAGTCGCCAGTTCGTTGTCGAAAGTACCCGAGCGCCAGGCGGCAAGCGCAACGCCGCTGCCGGGTCCGTCGAGTCCTCAAGCCACACCCACTCAAAGAGCCGCGCCCTTATCCTCGCCGATTGCCGCAGGACCTCCGAGTTCGGCGAGCGGTGGATCGACTTCGGTACCCGCTCGTGCAACCCGTCGCGGCCACGCCGCCGGGTCCGCCGATCGAGTCTGGACCACCGCCGGTCGCGCGCGCGGAAACAACTGTGCCGCCTGCTGCGCCGCGCGCTGAGCTTCCAACGCCAGGCCCGGCGACGCCCGTCGCCGCTGTCGTCACGGCGTCGCGCCAATGGCTCGATGCCTACCAGCGTCAGGACCGTGCGGTCATGGCAATGCTCTCGAGCGAAGGCCTGCAGCTTGCGGATGAACGACGCAACGAGGAGCGCTTTCCGGCAAACGTCGACGTCAACCGCACGCTCGATCGTGTCAGCGTGCAGATCGCAGCGGATACGGCTGTGCTGACGGCGGTCATGACCGAACGCTCATCTGACAATGCCATGCCGCCGCGCATCTCCCCGGTCTCACAGGTCTGGGAGCTTCGTGGGAATCAGTGGCGCGTCCGACAGGTGCGCCTGGTCAGCGAAGCGCGGCTCAACCAGATCTTCCGGTAGCCCTCGTCAGACAGGCTATGGCCGGCGGGCGTTCCGCGGGATCGCCGCCAAACGTCGATGTACGAACAGCTTACGGGAGCCGTATAATGGCGCTCAGACGTGGCTGTGCTGGATGATCAGATTCGTGAGACGGTAAACCGACTCCTCGATTCATTGCGAGGCCGCCTCGAGTCGGAGCTCAGCTCTTGTCAGGACGAGCTGATCCGCACTGCGCAGCGCCGCCACCGCCCAGATGGCTGCCGAGGCCGCAGAGCGCGCCACGGCTGAGGCTCGGCGGGAAGCCGAGCAGCAACTGATGGAGGTCCGTGAGTCTGCGGCGCGCGAGTTGGAGCAGCAGCGTATACGTCTTGCCGCTGAGATCGAAGAGCTCCAGCGTGGTCTTGATGAGGCGCGTGGTGATGCGGGTCGCCTCCTAAAAGAAAGTCAGAACAGTCAGAAGGAAACGGCGGCAGCTCGAGAGGAAATCGAGAGGCTGACCTGGGACATCGCGGACGCGCGCGCACAGCTCGACTCGACACGCGACGATGTCGAGGTGACGCTGCGCGACATCGAGGCACTGCGACGCGAGTCCGAGACGGCGCGCAATGAAGTAAACCGACTGACGGGCCAGCTCCGTAACAGTGATCAGTGGGCCTTGCAGGCGAGACGATTGCCGGATGCAGTGCGAGCGCTGGACGACGCGGCGACCTTTGGCGAAGTCCTAGAGACGCTTGCGCTTCGGGCTGGCTGTGAAGCCGGCCGTGCCGCGGTCTTTCTCGTCAAAGGAAACAGGCTCCGCGACTGGCGAATCGTCGGTTTCGATTTCCCTTCCGATGCTCCGAGGCTCGACATTGACGTGAGTGATTCCGGGCCCATGGCTGAGGCTGTCCGGTCCGGCGCTGGGGTCTTCCCGCGCGCGGAGAATTCCGTTCCGGAATTCGCTCGTACAGATGAGGTGCGGACACCGGCCGCGTGGCCGGTGTCGGTGGGTGGGTCGGTCGTGGCGATCCTGTATGCCGACCGCCCCGTTGCCGATAACCACGATGATCCCTACTGGGCTGCGTTTCTCGACGTTCTTGCCCGACACGCCGGACGTGTGCTGGAAGGAATCACGGTCAGGCAGGCGGCGGGACTCATGACGGGAAGGGCGGCCGGGCTCGCATCCTCGTCGATCGGGCGTCAGTCCTCCGGGAGCATTCAGTGAAAAGGGTCATTCTCATCCTCGCGTGTGCGGTTGCTGCGTTCCAAGGTCTGCGCGCACAGCAGACGCCCGACGAGACGCGCGCGCGTGAAGCCGCGGCCGTGCAGCTGACAGCGACACGGCATGCACCACTGCCCACCGACGTCTCGCAGTACTGGTTCGTCCAGGAGATGCCTGGAGGAACCGCCGCCGAGGGGCGGGCGGACGCGGCTGCACTCACCCGATTCACCAAAGGGGTTCGCGCCGTTGCGTCGGAAGATTTTGCGGCGGGCTTGTCCCTCCTGAGCGGACTGAAGCTCAATGCCACGCCGCTGGCCGCGTATACGCGGTACTACACAGGCGTCGCGCTCGTGGGTTTGTCACGCCTGCCCGAAGCCGACGCGATCTTCACGTCGATGATGACGTCACGCCCGGCAGGGTATCTGTACGAAGCCGTGCCCCTCCGGCTCGCAGAGGTTGCGGTTGCGCGGCAGGATGGGGCGCGCGCCGAGGCGATCCTGCGCGGCCTCATCGCCGAAGACCTCGCGTCGCCCGAAGAGGCGTGGCTTGCGTTGGCGCTGGTCGAGGAAACACTCGCGCATCGCGAGCACGCGCTCGAACTGTACCGCCGCATCTACTACGACAGCCCGCTGAGTGCGGAGGCGGTTGACGCACAGAGCGGCATCGAGCGCCTGCAGGCCTCGTTGGGGATTTCGGAGGATCTCGTCGCGCGCGCGCAGCGTCGCGCGCAACGGCTGTTCGAGGCGCGGCGCTGGGCACAGGCGCGCGCCGGCTTCGAGGCGATCGCCAAGTCCGTCGACGGCGACACCAGGGACCTGGTCGCGCTGCGAATCGCGGAGTGTGACTACTACCTTGACCGGAATCGCGCAGCGCGCGACGCGCTGAAGCCGCTGCTGAACGACGATGAGCTCGAACCCGAAGCGCGATACTTCTACATCAGCGCGATCCGCGAGCTGGGTGACCGGAAGACGTTCGTCACCGAAGCGCGCGAACTGATCAAGGATTTCCCGGCCAGCGAGTGGGCCGCCGAGATGCTGAACGGCCTTGCCTCGCACTATATCGTCGTCGACGAGGACGCCGAAGCCGATCTCGTGTTCCGTGAGCTGGCGCAGAAATTCCCACGGCATCGCCATGCCGAGCGGGCGGCGTGGAAGGCGGGATGGGCGGCGTATCGCAGCCGCCGCCTCGACGACGCCATCAGGTTCTTCGAGACCGGGGCCACCGCATTCCCGCGCGCCGACTATCGCCCATCATGGCTCTACTGGTCCGGCCGTTCGCGCGATCAGCTCAACGACACCGCGACGGCGAACGAGCGCTATCGTCTCGTTGTCGCTGACTACCGCAACTCGTACTACGGACGTCTGGCGGCGGCGCTCCTCACCACGCGACGGCAGCCCGTTCTTCCGAGCACTGCGGCACCCATGACCTCCTCTGTCGTGACAACGAAGACGCCGCCGACCGAGGCGTTGATGCGCGAGCTCACCGCGCTCCAGCTCTACGACGAGGCGCTGCGCGAGGTTCAATACGCGCAACGTGTGTGGGGCGACTCGGCGCCGCTGCAGGCGACGACGGCGTGGATCCGGCATCGGCAGGGACTCGGGCTTCGCGCGCAGGAGCGCTTCACCGCGATGCGCGGTGCCATCACGCTGATGCGCCGTGCATATCCGCAGTTCCTCGCCGCGGGCGGAGAGGATCTTCCGCCGGACGTCCTGCAGATCATCTACCCGCTCGATTACTGGCCCCTGATTCAGAAGTACTCGAAGATTCACGGGCTGGATCCCTATCTGATTACGGCGTTGATGGCGCAGGAGTCAACCTTCACCGCAGAGATCCGGTCGTCGGCCAACGCGCGCGGGCTGATGCAGCTGATGCCCGGCACCGGACGCATCTACGCGCGCAAGGTCGGGATGAAGTCGTTCACCACCGCTTCCCTTTTCCAGGCGGAAACCAATGTGCGGCTTGGCACGCAGTACTTCAAAGATCTCGTCGACATGTTCGGCGGTGCGCACTACGCCCTGGCCGGCTACAACGCCGGGGAACATCGCGTGTCGCGCTGGCTCACCGAGGCGCCGGGTCTCCCTGCCGATGAGTTCATCGACAACATTCCATTCCCCGAAACGCAGAACTACGTGAAGCGCATTCTCGGGACCGCGGAGGACTACAGGCGTCTCTACGGAGCGGGTCTTCTCGATCCGAACGGACGTCTGACCGCCAGCCGCTAGTCGATGGACGATCTCCTCGAGCTGACGGGTCGCGCCGAAGCGACCCACTTCTGGTTTCGAGGGTTCCGCAAATTCGTCGCTCCCGTTCTCGCCGACCTGGCCAACGGCCGGCCGGGCCTCCGGCTCGTGGACTGCGGCTGCGGCACCGGCCACAACCTGCAACTGTTGCGTCCGCTTGGAAAGGCGGTCGGATTCGATCTGAGCGAGGCCGGACCGGCCCGCGCCCACGCCACCGGACTCACCGTGCTCCGCGGCGATGTGACGCGTATTCCGCTGGCATCCGGTGCATTCGACGTCGCGACGTCGTTCGATGTCATGCAGTGTGTCGAGGCCGATGTCGCCGCGGTCCGTGAGATGGCGCGCATTGTCAGGCCGGGCGGAGTGGTTGTTATCACGCTTGGCGGCGCTCGACTCTCTTCGTGGCGATCACGCGGAAGTGTGGCAGGAAGTGCGCCGTTACACACCGGCGACCGCTCGTCGCCTTGTCGAGGCCGCGGGACTCAGGCCTGAGCGTGTGTCGTTCCTGTTCGCGTCGCTGTTTCCGCTGATGGCGTCGGTTCGGCTGGTGCAGCGCGTGACGCGGCGATTCGGGCGAACCGTCCGGGCAGACACCGACATCGCGGTGCCTGCCGGGCCGGTGAATCTGCTGTTGACTGCGTTGGTGAGCGCCGAGGCGGCGCTCGGCAGGCATGTGCCGATGCCGATCGGGAGCTCGTTGCTTGTCGTGGCGAGAAAGATCTAACCAGCCGGGGTGACGCGTAGGAGGCGGGTCTTTAGACCCGCTTGCTAGAACCGAACCAGCCCGCCGAAATACCAGCCTTTCAGTTCCAGATCGCCGGCGTCCTCGTCGAAGAGATAGTCGGCGGTGAGCGAGCGATATCCGACTTGCGCGCCGACGTGGCTGCCGAAGTTCACGGTGCCGTACAGATCGAGATCGAAGACTTTGGCGTCGGCGTCGTCGTCGATGGCGTCGGTAATCCTATTGGCCAGGAAGCCTGGCACTTTGAACCCGGTGAATTCAGCGGTCAGCGAAAACGTCTTGTGCGGATAGACGCGTGCCAGCATGCCGATCGTCGGGACCGGTGCGGACACCTCGGTCAGTTCGCTCCCGAAGCCCGGTGCCTCGAGGTCCGCGGACACCTTGTTGAACTTCAATTCGGTCACCACCCCGACGACTGCGCGGTCCATGGCGACAAAGTCCCACTCGTACCCGAAGCGCCACACACGCCACTGCAGATCCGCTGTGGCGGGAACGCTGACCGGAAATGTCTGTCCGCCGAACACGATGGTCCGCTGAAGCGTCGTGGCTGGCGCTGTACTCCGCCAGCACGTGGCTGACGCGAATCTTGTGTCTCTTCGCCGCCTTGATCACCGCTCGGAACTCGTTGAACCGCTCGTTCTCGATGCCGAACTCCTGGACGAAATCGACGTCGTTCTCACCCAGCGCGGCAAGCGCGCCAGTCTGAATCTGCAGGACGGGCGAGGGTTGCCAGAACATCAGGCCGAGCTCGACGTGAAATTGCTCGCCAGGGGCGGGATCGGGAACTCGAAACTGGGCTTCGGCACGCGATGACAACAGGAGACACAACAGAAGGGCAGCCACGAGTCGGATTTGCATACTTCGTCTATCGGCGCGCCGTCTGGTACGCTTTAGTTGTGCTCTCCCGGGTCCAGGAGCGCCGGCTCCTGCGGATATCTCGCGAAATACCGGCGTTCGTTCCTCCTCGGCTTTGCCTGTGTCGTCGTCGCCAACGTCCTGACGCTGGCCGGGCCATGGGTCCTCAAGTACGCCATCGACGATCTGCAGAGCTCGTTGACGCTCGGCGAGGTCCGTCAATACGCGGTTGCGCTGTTCCTGCTGGCGCTGGTGGGCGGATTCTTCCGCTTCCTGATGCGTCGCATCATCATCGGCGCCTCGCGCGATTTCGAGTACGACCTCCGCAACGATTTCTTCGCAGCGCTCCAGCGCATGCACCTGGGCTACTTCCAGCACACGCGCACCGGCGACCTGATGTCGCGGGCGACCAACGACCTCAGCGCGGTGCGCATGATGATCGGCCCGGCGGTCATGTACGCCTCGAGCACCGGCCTGACATTCATCGTGGCGATCGCCCTGATGGTGTCGATCAATCCATGGCTGACCGCCGTTGGCGCTCGTGCCGCTGCCGTTTGTCACGCTGGCTGTTCGCTACTTCGGCGCAGCGATTCACCATCGATTCGAGAAGATCCAGGAGCAGCTGTCCGACATCAGCGCGGTCACGCAGGAGTCGCTGGCCGGCGTTCGCGTGGTGCGTGCCTACGGGCAGGAGTCGTTCGAGATCGAGCGCTTCCGCCGCGCGAACGAGGAGTACGTCCAGCGCAACCGGGCGCTGATCCGTCTCCAGGGGATGTACTTCCCGAGCATGGGCCTGCTGATGGGCATCGGCGCGCTGCTCGTGTTGTGGATCGGCAGCCGCGAAGTGATTGCCGGGCGCATGACGGTTGGCGAGCTGGTGGCGTTCAACACCTACCTGATGATGCTCGGCGTGGCCGATGATTGCGTTCGGCTGGGTGACGAACCTTCTGCAGCGCGGCATGGCGTCGTGGAAGCGCATGCTGGAGGTTCTCGACGCGACGCCGGCGATCACCGACGAGCATGTGCCGGCCTCACCGATCGGCAGGATTCAAGGCGCGATCGAATTTCGTCACCTGACGTTCCGCTATGGCGACATCGAGGTGCTCCACGACGTCTCGCTGACGATTCCCGCCGGAACGACGACGGCGATCGTCGGCGCGACCGGGTCGGGGAAGTCTACGCTGCTCAGTCTGCTGCCTCGTCTGCACGATGCGCCGCCAGGCACGGTGTTCATCGACGGTGTGGACGTCCGCGAGATTCCGCTGGCCACGCTGCGCGGCGCGATTGGATTCGTGGCGCAGGAACCGTTTCTGTTCAGCGCGTCGGTCGCTGACAACATCGCGTTCGGCCTGCCCCGATCGACGTCGTCGGATCGTGCCGATCGAGCGGCTCACAGGCGGCGATCGAAGACGCCGCGGCGACTGCGCGCCTGGACAAGGACATCGAGTCGTTCCCGAACGGGTACGACACGCTGGTGGGTGAACGGGGGATCACGCTGTCGGGCGGCCAGAAGCAGCGAACCGCGATCGCCCGCGCGCTGGTGCTGTCGACCGGCGATTCTGATTCTCGACGATGCCTTGTCGGCAGTGGATACACACACGGAAGAGGAGATCCTGCAGCGGCTGTCGCGAGTGATGCGTCAGCGCACGTCGATCATCGTGTCGCATCGCGTGTCCACAGTGCGCGGCGCCGATCAAATCGTCGTGCTCGATCAGGGCCGCGTGGCGGAGTCGGGGACGCATGACGCGCTCGTGCGCCACGGCGGCCTCTACGCCGAGCTCTATCGAAAGCAGTTGCTGGAAGAGGAGCTGGCGGCTTCGTAATGCACGAAGAAGACGTCCTTGGAAAGGCCTACGACGGCCGGCTTGATGCGGCGGCTGCTCG
This sequence comes from uncultured Acidobacteriota bacterium, assembly GCA_963728305.1. Taxonomy (GTDB): domain Bacteria; phylum Acidobacteriota; class Vicinamibacteria; order Vicinamibacterales; family UBA2999; genus Gp6-AA40. Next base: position 125,347 of record CAVSKE010000040.1, on the reverse strand, counting down.
GCTACCTGCGTCCGTACCGGCGTCAGGTCGTGATCGCCGTCATCGCCATCATCGGCCACTCCTGCCTCGAGCTGGTCCCGCCGTACCTGACGAAGATCGCCATCGACCGCTACATCCCGGCGCGAGACGTCTCGGGGCTGGGCCTGATGGCGGCGCTCTACCTGATCGCCCTGACGGCCTCGTTCATCCTCGAATACATCCAGACCTGGACGATGCAGGCGACCGGGCAGCGGATCATGTTCGACATGCGGATGCAGATGATCGCGCACCTGCAGCGGCTCGATCTGCGCTTCTACGATCGCAACCCGGTCGGCCGGCTGATGACGCGGGTCACGACCGATGTGGACGTGCTCAACGATCTGTTCACGTCGGGCGTGGTGTCGGTATTCGGCGACGTCTTTACGCTGATCGGCATCATGGTGGTGCTGGTCTGGATGGATTGGCGCCTGGCGCTCGTGGCGTTTTCCGTGCTGCCGCTGATTGCGGTGATCACGCAGTGGTTCCGCGTCAACGTCCGCGAGACCTACCGCGACGTTCGCACCTGGATCGCGCGCATCAATGCCTATCCTGCAGGAGCGCCTGACCGGCATGTCCACCGTGCAGCTGTATCGCCGGGAGCAGCGCGACTTCGAGGCGTTCGACGAGATCGACCGGCAGCACCGCGACGCCAACGTGCGGTCGATCTTCTACTACGCGGCGTTCTATCCGGGCGTCGAACTGGTCAGCGCGCTGGCCGCTGGGCTGATCCTGTGGGTCGGCGGTGGGTGGGTAGTGACTGGCGACACGCTGACGCTGGGCGCACTGGTCGCGTTCCTCCAGTATTCGCAGCGCTTCTTCCGGCCGATCAGCGATCTGTCCGAGAAGTTCAATCTGCTACAAGGCGCGATGGCCTCGTCTGAACGCATCTTTGCGCTGCTCGATACGCCGGTGGAGATTGCGTCACCGGCGGCGCCGGCGGTCGCCGTGAGGCTCGGGGACGCCGAGCTGCAGAGCGGCGGCTGTTAGATCCGCCGGGGACGATCCGCTTCGAAAACGTCACCTTCGCCTACGTGGAAGGCGAGCCCGTCCTGCGCGACGTGTCGTTCGAAGTGCGTCCGGGGCAGCGTGTCGCGCTGGTCGGCGCGACCGGCTCCGGCAAGACGACAATCGTGAGCCTGCTGCAGCGGTTCTACGACGTGCAGGAGGGCCGCATCACGATCGACGGCGTCGACATTCGCGACATGGATCTCGGCGCGCTCCGCAGCCTGTTCGGTCTCGTGCTGCAGGACGTCTACCTGTTCTCCGGCACGATTGGCGGCAACGTCAGGCTCGGCAATCCGTCGATCAGCGATGACGATGTGCGGCGCGCGCTCGATGCGGTGCACGCGTCGCGCTTCGTCGATCGGTTGCCGCTTGGCGTCAACACACCGGTCACCGAGCGCGGCGCGACGTTCTCGTCGGGCGAGAAGCAGCTGCTGTCGTTCGCACGCGCGCTGGCGTTCGATCCGACAGTGCTGATCCTCGACGAGGCGACGTCGAGCGTCGACACGGACACCGAGTTGCTGATCCGGGATGCGTTGAAAGTAGTGATGCGCGGCCGCACGACGATCGCCATCGCCCATCGCCTCTCGACGATTCAGGACATGGACCGCATCCTGGTGCTGCACAAGGGCGAGCTGCGCGAATCAGGCACCCATCAGGAGCTGCTGGCGGCGCGCGGCATCTATCACCGGTTGTATCAGCTGCAGTTCGAGTCCAAGGCGGCGACCCCGTCCCCCGTGTGATCCGGGGACTCCTGCAGTCGTTAGGCACCCCGAGCTCGGCCCGTGCTGCTGATCGTCGGAGCGATCGAGCGGCACAATGGAACGCGCGGCTGAGGCTCTGGCCGTTTCGTGCGTAGGGGCAGTTGTCTCGCTTCGGAGCACCCGACCCACGAGATGTCGTGGCAAAGAAATATCGCGACACACCGGTTACATCGCACGCGTCTCGCTGTTAGAATTCGTCGGCGCTGACCAAGAGCAGATGAGCGAACAATGTGAGTCCGGCGCAGTTCCGATCGCGTTCGACGCGTTGAGCGAACGTGAAGTCCGACTTCGATCGGCTATCGACGCGTCGGGCATGGGCACGTTCATCTGGCGCGTCGACGACGACGACGTTGAGCCGGACGCGAGAATGCTCACGTTGCTCGGCCTACCGGACAACGGCACCTTCAGCCTCGACGAAATCATCACAGCCTCGATTCATCCGGCTGACCGCGCACGCTGCACGACGATGTTCGCGCGTGCGATCGAGCCGTCGGGGCCAGGGTCGCTGCACGAAGACATCCGCGTGCTTGACGCTGGTGGCTCGGTGCGGTGGCTCGAGATCAGGGGAGAGACGGTCTTCACCGACGTCGCCGAATCGGGGTCGCGTGACACGATCACGGATCGCCGTGCCGTACGGATGACGGGCGTCGCCACGGATATCACCAAACGCAAGCGTCGCGATACCGATCTCGCCCTGCTCGATCAGATCGCAGACCGGTGCGCCCGCGTGTCGTCACCCGATGAGATCATGCAGGTCGTCGGACCTCTGCTCGGTGCCTATCTGGGTGTGTCCTCCGTCTGCCTGCTGGGCGTGGACGAGCCGAACGATCAGATCCGCATGCTGCACGTGTGGAACCGGGACGGCTCGCCGAGCAGGCCAGACGTCCTCCGCATCTCGGACTTCGTGACGCCTGAGTATCGTCAGGCCGCCCGAGCCGGCGTTCCGCATATCGTGGACGACACGCTACCACGACTCTCGGACGCATGCCGGTCCCCATGAGGCGCTGCAAGTGCGGTCCTTCATGAGCATGCCCTTCCTCCGCGACGACGCGTGGACCTTCATCTTCGCTGTGTGTGACTCGCGTCCTCACCGCTGGCGCGTGGAGGAGGTCGGTCTCTTCCGTCAGCTCGCGGATCGGCTGTTCGCGCGCCTGGAGCATGCGCTGGCCGAGCAGGCGGTCGCGAATGATCTCCGCGACACACAGCTGCTGCGCGATCTGAGCGTACGGCTCGTCTCCGAGTCCGACACGCCGGCGTTCTACGACGCGATTGTCGTAGCGGCGATGTCGATCACCGGCGCGCAGGCCGGGTGCCTGCAGCTGCTCGATAACGAGACTCGCGAGCTGGCGCTCCTGGCCTACAACGGACTTCGACCCCTCGATGGCCCATCGGTTCGGCCGAGTGAATGCCCTGTCACCGACGTCGTGCGGCCAGGCGCTCGCGACGAACCGGGCAGCCGTCGTCCATTTCGACGACCCGGACGTCGCCGACCCCCACGGCGTGATGCACCTGTTCGTGGACGCTGGTATACGGTCCGCGCAATCCACACCACTGGTGACGCGCGCCGGGCGAACCGTCGGCATGCTGTCTACGCACTGGAGCGAGTCCGGGCGCCGCGTGTCCGAGCGGGAAGTTCGCTTCCTGGATCTGCTCTCACGGCAGGCAGCCGAGCTCATCGAACGGCGGCTCAGTGAGAACGCCTTGCGGGAGAGCGAACGGCGTTTGAGTCTCGAGCTGGCGGACACACAATTGCTGCAGCAGCTCAGCGCGCAGCTGATCGAAGGCCACGACGCGGAGTCGTTGTACGAAACCGTTGTCGATGCGGCGATCTGGATCATGCGTTCGCACTTCGCGAGCCTGCAGGTGTTCTACCCTGAGCGTGGACCGCGGGGCTCGCTCTATCTCATTGCCTCACGTGGTTTCGACGAAAGCGCCAGACAGCGCTGGGAGTGGGTGCCCGCCGACGCCGATACGACCTGCGCTCGCGCCATGACGCTCAACGCTCGCGTCATTACGCCAGACGTGGCCCGATGCGAGTTCATGGCCGGCTCCGCCACCCAGACGGCGCTGCTCGATGCGGGTATTCAAGGCCGTCCAGACGTCACCGCTCGTCTCGCGCGCGGGCAAGACACTGGGCATGATCAGCACGCACTGGGCGGTGCCGCATCAGCCGTCGGAACGGGATTTCCGGCTGCTCGACATCCTGGCGCGCCAGGCAGCCGATCTCATCGAGCGCACGCAGGCCGAGGATTCGCTGCGTGACAGCGAGCAGCGGCTGAAGGACGCCGATCGACGGAAGGACGAGTTCCTGGCGACGCTGGCCCACGAACTGCGCAATCCGCTCGCGCCGCTTCGTACCAGCCTGGAGCTGATTCGAATCGCCGGCAACACGCCGGAGGTGGTACGGGAAGTCCGGGAAGAGATGGAGGAGCAGCTGACGCTGCTCGTGCGGCTGGTCGACGATCTGCTCGACGTATCACGCATCACGTCGGGGAAGATTCGGCTGCAGCAGCGGCCCACGGAACTCGCGACGCTGGTCGCCAGGGCAGTGCAGGCCAACCGTGCGGCCATCGACGGCGGGCAGTTCGCGCTCAGCATCGACATGCCCGACACGCGAGTGCTGATCGATGCCGATCCAATACGCTTCGTGCAGGTCATATCGAACGTGTTGAACAATGCGGTGAAGTTCACCGATCCGGGTGGACAGATCACCATGTCTGCTGAACTGGCGTCGCCGGCGGCTGGCCCGCGCGAGGTTGTCCTGCGCATCGCCGACTCGGGGGTGGGCATCTCCAGCGAGATGTTGCCCCGCGTCTTCGACTTGTTCACGCAGGACGACGCCATGGCGTACCGGTCGCAGGCCGGCCTCGGCCTCGGGCTGGCACTGGCTCGACATCTGATCGAGATGCACGGCGGGTCAATCGGCGTTCACAGTGACGGTCCCGGCCGGGGCAGCACTTTCACGCTCCGTGTCCCCGTGGCACACGCCGCCGCGCCCGTCCGCAGTGCCGTTCGGGCCGCAGTGACGCCGTGTGCCGGGCGTCGTGTGCTCGTCGTCGACGACAACCCCGCGGGGACACGAGCGATGCAACGACTCGTCACTGTGCTCGGCGGTGAATGCCGCGTCGCGCACAACGGCGAGGCCGGACTGGTCGGTGTCCGCGAGTTCCGTCCCGACATCGTGATTCTGGACATCGGCATGCCCGGACTCGACGGCTACGAAACGTGCCGCCGCATTCGTGAGGAGTTCGGCTCGAGCCTCGTGATCGTGGCGCTGACCGGCTGGGGGCAGGAGCGCGACAAGCACAAGGCGATGCAGGCCGGCTTCGACGTGCATCTCACCAAGCCGGCAGATCCGACGCTGCTGGAAGAATTGCTGGCGACGGCGGGTCCCCGATAACGCGTCATCTCGCCCGAGCGAGGTCGAGAGCAGGGCCGACTATTGAACTGGCGGCGCGGGGCTGGGGATCGCGGTGGAGTCGGCCTCAGGTGTGGGAGCCTCCTCCGGGACGTTCGGCCCGTCCTCACTCTCGCCATCTGCAGGCGGCGTATCGGCGGGCGGTGGCTCCGGCGAAGGAAGCTTCCGTGTGGCACGGCCGCGGAAGACCCGATCGATCAGCGTTGGCGCGGTGGCGCGTGGATCCCATCCGAGACGCAGTACCGTGACCTGCACGTCCTTGCGGCCGAACTTCAGCGCCTCGTGACAACTCCACATGTAGAGGTCGAGCAGGCGGCCCTGCACTTTCGGGCCGGTATCCATCACGGTGTACACGCCGTTGTAGCGGGTGTCGCCAACCGCGAGGTTGAGAACGCTGCCCACCGGCAGAATCGATGGATCGGCCGCGGCGATGCCACTCCGTACGCCGACACCGGACGCCGTCGTCGTGCCCTTGCAGTAGGCAGTGGCACTGAAGGGAAGACGCGCACCGGGCATCGGTGAGCCGTCGGGATTGGTCATGGTTTCCCACGCGGCGTTGCGCGAGTCGCGCATCTGGCTTTCGTACAGCAGCACGAACCCCACGACCGCCGCGAGGAGCACGATCACCTTGAGCCAGGTGTAGCGCGCGAGGATCAGTCGCATCTATTTGAAGTGCTCGTAACCCGTCGGGAGCGGGCGCGTCCTGTCTTCGTCGCGCACCAGCAGATCCCGACCCTTCGTCACCACTCCAATCCGTGTTATCGGCAGATCGCCCAGTTGCTGACAAACCATCCGCAGGCGTCCCCGATGAGCTGGTCGTACTGTGAAAAACAGCTCGTAATCATCGCCTCCGCTGAGCGCCGGCTCGAGCGGATCGCGCCCTCGCCGTGCCTGCGACTCCCGAACCTCAGCCGGTATCGGAAGAGCCGCAGCATCGATGGTCATCCCGACCCCCGATGCCTCGGCCACCTGACGCACGCAGTCGGCAAGTCCGTCGCTGACGTCCATACAGCTCGAGGCCGCACGATTGCGGCCGAGTAACAGGCCTGCCCGGACCCGAGGTTGGGGCCTCAAATACCGTACGGCGCAGGCGTCCAACGGCCCGCCTTCGCCCAACCGCAATCTTTGCAAACCGATAGCCGCTTCGCCCAGGGCGCCAGTCACGTAAATCACGTCGCCCGGACGTGCAGCCGCGCGGGTCAACACTTTGCGCGGACGCACCGAGCCGATCGCGGTGATGTCAACGGTCAGCGGCCCTGAGGTCTGCGTGATGTTGCCGCCGACGAGCGTGACGCGATGCGTCGCCGCGACAGCGAGCACACCGTCGACCAGCTGCTCGAAATCTGCGACGTCGAGCGATGGAGGCAGTGCGAGCGACAGCAGCGCAGCGCGTGGTGACGCGCCCATTGCCGCCAGGTCGCTGAGATTGACGGCCAGCGCACGATGTCCGATCGCATCAGCGGGCACGAATCGTCGATCGAAATGGACGCCTTCCACCTGCGCGTCGGTGGTGACGACATCGTAGGTGCCTCGCTCCGGCTGGATCACCGCGGCGTCGTCGCCGGGGCCGATCAGGACCCACGACGGCATCGAGACGCGCGCCTTGATGCGGGCGATGAGCGCACGTTCGCCGATGTCAGCGACAGTGAGTGTGGGCACAGATGATCCGCAGGGAGCGGCGCTTCCACAGGAAGCGCCGCGGAATGTCGTGTCCGGCTTCCGCCGGCCGATCAACGGCGAGAAAAGAAAAAGCCCCGCTTTGCCGTGTGGGGAGGTCGAATGAACCTGCGAAAGCAGGTGGAGCCGCTGTTATCGGTCGCGCTTCAGGCTTCCTCGAAACAGAGGCGTGCACAACGCGCAACCTCGCGGCTCACTTGGGATTAACGTTGGCTCAGACGAGCCTCCGAAAACCATCACGAGCAAAGCAGGAGCTCAGGGGATCTTATCGTGCGATCCAGGGCCGGTCAACAGGTCGAGGGACGCCCGCTAGACGGCTTGTTTGACTGAAACCTGCGCGAGCGCTTCGTCCACGATGCGCTCGAGACGCGCGGCCCGCTCGTGGAACTCGCCGGTCGGGAGATGCACTTCGCGGTCGCGTTCACGGAAGAACTCGTCGGCGATATTCAGCGCGACGAGGACGGCCAGGCCGAGCATGTCGCTGGCCGGCGCAGCATCTGAGGCGGCACGCATCTTCTGGTCAACATAGGCAGCGAGCTCTGTGACGTAGCGCTCGTCGAGCCCACTGCGAATCGGGTATCGCTGTCCTGCGATTTCGACTGTGACCACGCTGCTCATCCTCGACGATGGTTCACGTCAGATCGCCTCGAGCTGCTCGAGCATCTCGGCGACGCGGGCCCGAATCAGTTCGCGTTCCTCACGCAACGACGACAGCTCGCTGCCGGTGACTTCGTTTTCGGCCAGACGCGAGCGCATGCTGTCGAGCTCGCGAATCAGTCGCGAGTTGTCGTCGAGGACTTTCGCATGCTCGCGGCGCAGCTGGGCCACGACGCTGACGAGCAGCTTCACCTTTTCCTCGAGTCGATCGATCGGGTCCAGATCAATGCGCGCTGCTACCGCCTGTTTTGCCATCCGCTGGGTTCCTTTGCTCTGGGAGTGTGGAGGAGATGGTGCCACGACATCTCTCAGTTGGTCAACTCCCAACTGCCCACTGCGCGCTAGCGTTGCACCGCGCTGTGCCGTTGGCTTCAGTGCGGCGAGGACGCCATCCACCGCCTTCTGAACCTCGCCGTCGGTGAGCGTGCGATCAGGTGCCCTGAACGTGAGCCTCAGCGACAGACTGACTTGTCCGTCGGGAATGCCCTTGCCCTGATAGCGGTCGAACTCGCTGACGCGGATCAGCGTGTCGGGAGCGTGCTCCTGCACAGTCTGCCGCACGGTTCCCGCGGCCAGCGTGTCGGCAACGAGGATCGAGATGTCGCGCGTCATCGACGGATGTCTGGGCAGCGGCTGCACCTGCAGGTCATCATTCACCGGCGGCACGCTATCGAGATCGATCTCCGCCACAAACACGGCGTCGTTGGCCGACAACTCGTGCTGTTCGATGATCGACGAGGCAAGGAGTCCCATTGCGCCGATCCGGACGCCATCGGCCGCGATCGCGGCACCGCGACCGGGCACCAGCCATGGTTCGGCGACACCTTCCATGTGCACGCTCACACGGAGCGCCTGGCAGGCTCGCTCGACGACGCCCTGGACGTCGAAGTAGTCGATGGCCCGTGGTACCGCCGCTCCAATGATCGGCGCCAACAGCGCCGGTCCAGGCGAACGCGAGCGACCGCCGTTCACCGCGTGCGCGGGAAAACCGCGCGCCGATCTCGAACAAACGCACGTCGCGCTGCTCGCGGCGGCGATTGTGTGCGACCGCCGCGACCAGGCCGGGCAGAACCGACGGACGCAGCACCGCAAAGCTCTCCGACAACGGGTTGGCGATTGGGACGATGTCACCGTCGACTGCAAACGGCGCAGCCGCGGATGCGGAGATGAAGCCGAACGTCACCGCCTCGGAGAAACCGGCGCCGGTCATGATCGTGCGGAGCGCGCGGGTCTGGGTGATGCGCGGGTCCATCGGCGGCGGAGGCACCGTCACCGGCGGGAATGAGCCGGGGATGCGATCGAAGCCGTTGTGCCGCGCGACTTCTTCGATGAGATCCACCTCGCGAACCACATCAACGCGGCGGGTCGGAACGGTGACATCCCAGCCAAGCTCTGCCTCGCGCAGCGCGAACCCGAGGCTCTCGAGAATTCGCTTGATGTCCGTATCCGGAACCGTTGTCCCCAGCAGACCGCTGATCCGGTCGCGTCGCAGGCGAAGGACGGCGGGTTCGACGCCTGAGCGGATAGCGATCGACCACTGTACCGCGCGCCGTGCCCGCGCCAACGAGCTGGAGCAGCGCGCAGGCGCGCTCCATCGCGGTCACCGGCAGCCGCGGATCGGTGCCTCGTTCGAAGCGGGTACTCGCTTCTGTCTTGAGGCCCAGCCGCTTGCTCGTGCGGCGCACCTGCTGCGGTGTGAAGTAGGCGCTCTCCAACACGATGGTCTGCGTGTCAGCAGTGACCTCGCTCTCGGATCCGCCCATGACGCCGGCAATCGCCACCGGGCGCTCGGCGTCGGCAATCACCAGCATCTCGGGGGTGAGCGTCCGCATCTGGCCATCGAGCGTCCGCAGCGTCTCGGCGGGCTGCGCGGTTCGGATGCGAATCTTGCCGCCGCCCAGCTTCGCGATGTCGAACGCGTGCATCGGCTGACCGAGCTCGAGCAGCACGTAGTTCGTGACATCGACGATGTTGCTGATCGGCCGGACGCCTGCGGCGCGCAGCCGCGCCTGCATCCACTCCGGCGACGGCCCGACCTTCACGTCGGCGACCGCGCCGGCGTAGCGCGGACACAGGTCCTTGTCGTCGATCGCGATGTCGATATCGCCCTGCTCGACCGACTTGAGCGACGTCAGGCCAGCGACGATCCGCCGACGACCGGACGCCGCACCTGCAGTCCGTAGGCAGTCGCGATCTCGCGAGCCATGCCGGCCACCGACAGGCAGTCGGGGCGATTGGCGGTGACCTCGAAGTCGATCACGGCATCAGCGCTCGACGCCGGCGCTCGCTCCACAGTTCCGTCGGTGGACGTGCCTTCCGTGTGCTCGGGCAGCGACTCGATGCCTTCCACCGCAAACCCGCGCACCGACATCGTCGCAGCGATCTGCTCGGCCGTGCCGGGGACGTCGACGAACTCGCGTAGCCAGGAGAGCAGAATCTTCATGGGACGGGGAACTGCTCGAGGAAGCGCACGTCGTTCTCGTAGAACAGCCGGATGTCGCTCACGCCGTACTTGAGCATCGCCACCCGCTCCAGCCCCATGCCGAACGCAAACCCGGTGACCGCCTCCGGGTCATAGCCGACGGCTTCGAACACGGCGGGATGCACCATCCCGCTGCCCAGGATCTCGAGCCATCCGGTCTGTTTGCATACGCTGCATCCGGAGCCGCCGCAGCCGTGACAGGTGATGTCCACTTCGGCACTGGGTTCGGTGTAGGGAAAGAAGCTGGGACGCAGCCGAATTTTCACCTGACCGAAGAGTGCCGTCAGCATCGCTTCGAGCGTGCCCTTCAGATCGGCCATCGAGATCCCCTTGCCGACGACGAGGACCTCGAACTGCTGGAACATCGGCGTGTGGGTCAGATCCAGGTTGTCTCGACGATAGACGCGGCCGGGCACCATGATGCGCACCGGCGGCGGGAAGGTCTTCATGTAGCGGATCTGCATCGCCGAGGTGTGCGTGCGCAGCAGCGTCGCGGCGCGCACCTGCGCCTCGGGGACATGGCCGGGGACGGGGAGCGGTGCGCACCCCACGTGCCGCCGACGATCGGGTGGGCGAGGTAGAGCGTGTCCTGCATGTCGCGCGCCGGGTGCTCGGGCGGCATGTTGAGCGCCTCGAAGTTGTGGAAGTCGTCTTCGACTTCGGCGCCTTCGAGGATCTCGTAGCCCATGCGCGTGAAGATGTCCTCGACCTGCTGGCGGACACGCATCAACGGATGCACATGACCGATCGGCGTCGGCCGGCCGGGAAGCGTGATGTCCACGGCGCCGGCCGGCGGCCGCGACGATTCCAGCGACTGCCGCTTCTCCTCGATCGCGTTCTCGATTTCGGTCTTGAGGGTGTTGACGAGACTGCCGAATTCGCGGCGCGCCTCCTGCGGCAGCGAGCCGAGGGTCTTCATCAGGCCGGTCAGCGTTCCGGACTTGCGGCTGAGAAACTGGTCCTGCAGCGCCTTCAGCGCGGCGACGGTCTCCGACGACTCGAGGCGGGCGCGAAAGCGGTGCCGCAGGTCGTCGATGGTTGAGCGATCGGGAGGGGTGTCAGACATGGTCAATGCTCAATGCGCAATGCGGAATGCCCAATGCCCAACGGATTGAGCATTGAGCATTGAGCCTTGAGCATTGGGCATTGATTCAGGCGGCGGTTCCGGCTGGCAGCGCGGCCTTCGCCTGCGCGGCGACCTTGGCAAACGCGGTCGGCTGCGTGGCGGCGAGATCGGCCAGCATCTTGCGGTCGATGGTGCTGCCGGCGGCTTTGAGCCCGCGCATCATCTGCGAGTAGGTCAGCCCATTCTCGCGCGCAGCGGCGTTGATGCGGACCACCCAGAGTCGGCGATACTCGCGCTTCTTGTTCTTGCGGCCGACGTAGGCGTACTTCAGCGCCGTGTCGACCGACTGTTTCGCGGCACGATACAGCTTGCTCTTGGTCTGATAGAAGCCTTTGGCACGGGCGAGAAGCTTCTTCCGCTTGGCGCGGCGAACTGTTCCTCTTTTTACTCTCGGCATCTCACTGACTCTCGTAATTCAAAATGCAAAAGTCAAAATGCAAACAATGCAGAACGCCTTCTTGCATTCTGCATTTTGCATTTTGCATTACACGCATCACTTATACGGAAGCATCCGCTGCAGCTTGGGTTCGTCCCCATCGGCCACCTGCTTGGTGCCGCGCTTGTGGCGCTTGCTCTTGGTCGTCTTGCTCGTCAGGATGTGGCGCTTGAACGCGCTGGCCCGGACGATCTTGCCCGTTCCGGTCTTCTTGAAGCGCTTGGCGGCGCCACGATGTGTTTTCAGTTTCGGCATGTCTCTACTCGTCTGTCTCCGGCCCGGCGGCCGTTTCGGGCTTCGCTTTCGGCGGGCTCTTTCGTCCAGTCCGCTGGGTCAGGATGACGTGCATCTGATTGCCCTCCTGACGCGGCATCGTCTCGGCCAGTGCGATGTCCGCCAGTTCGGACATCAGGCGCTCGAGAATGCGCCGTCCGATCTCCGGGTGCGCCATTTCGCGGCCGCGGAAGAAGATGGTCGCCTTGACCTTGTCGCCCTCAGCCAGGAATCGCTCGATGTGCTTCTTCTTGAACTCGTAGTCGTGCACATCGACCTTGGGCCGGAACTTGATCTCCTTGACCTCGATCACCCGCTGATGCTTCTTCGCCTCACGGGCGCGCTTCTGCTCCTGATACTGATACTGGCCAAAGTCCATGATCCGGCAGACCGGAGGCACCGCCGTCGGAGAGATCTCGACCAGGTCGAGCCCTTTCTGACGCGCGATGATGAGCGCCTGCGGCGGCGGCATGATCCCCAGCTGTTGTCCGGTCTCGTCGATGACCCGGACTTCGCGAACACGGATGCGCTCGTTGGTACGAACGCGATCATCACGTCTGGGCGAACGATCGAAAGCTATAACGTCCTCCTACGCCGGCTGATGCTCGGCTACGGGCGCCGGTCCCGATTGATCCTTCCGGCGAATCTCCTCGAGCGCGTCCTGAATGAACGTGTCGAGTGCACGCGACCCCAAGTCGCCGGCCGAACGACTGCGCACCGAAACCGCCCCTTCGGCGGCCTCGCGATCGCCCGTCACCAGCATGTAAGGGATCTTCTGCAGCTGGGCCTCCCGAATCTTATAACCAATCTTCTCCTGGCGGTCGTCCAGTTCGACGCGCAGCCCGGCGGCAGCCAGCTGGTCCCGGACCCCGACTGCGTAGTCGCGATGGCGGTCGGAAATCGGCATGACGATGGCCTGAATCGGGGCCAGCCACAACGGCCACGCGCCAGCGAAGTGCTCGATCAGCAGGGCTATGAACCGTTCGAGGCTGCCGAAGATTGCACGATGGATTACGACGGGCCGGTGCTCCGCGTTGTCCGCGCCGACGTATTTCAGGTCGAAACGCTCGGGGTTCATGTAATCGAGCTGGATTGTGGAGCACTGCCACTTCCGGCCGATGGCGTCGGTGATGTCGAAATCGATCTTCGGGCCGTAGAACGCCCCGTCACCCTCGTTGATCGTGTAGGGCTTGCCGGCACGGTCGAGCGCCGCCTTGAGCTCCGCCTCGGCATGGTTCCACGTCTCGATCGTGCCCATGAACTCCTCGGGGCGCGTCGACAGCTTGATCGAATACTCGAGCCCGAAGTCGTCGTGCACCCGCTGCACCAGGCCGAGCAGACGCTCGACCTCGTCGCCTATCTGCGACTCCATGATGAAGCAGTGGCCATCGTCCTGGCTGAACTGCCGGACGCGGGTGAGTCCCGTCAGCACGCCCGAAGCCTCGTTACGGTGCAGTGGCGTCTGCTCGTGGAACCGGATTGGCAGATCGCGATAGCTGCGGACCTCGCTGGCGTACATCAGATAGTGGCCGGGGCAGTTCATCGCCTTGAGGCCCATCTGCTCGCCCTCGGACTCGACGAGGAACATGTTCTCGCGGTAGTGCTGCCAGTGTCCTGACGTGACCCAGAGGTCCTTGTTGAAGACGATCGGCGCCTTGACCTCGGTGTACCCGTTGGGAATCAGCAGTCCGCGCATGTAATTGCCCAGAGTGTTGTAGAGCACCGTTCCTTTCGGCAGCCAGAACGTCGCGCCCGGCGCCCAGTGATGGAACATGAACAGGCGCTGCTCGCGGCCGATCTTCCGGTGGTCGCGCTTCTTGGCTTCCTCGACTCGGCGCAGATGCTCCTGCAGTTCCTTCTCGGAGAGGAACGCGGTGCCGTAAACGCGCTGCATCGGTTGATTGCGCGCGTCGCCCTTCCAGTAGGCGTTCGACGTGCTGAGCAGCTTGAACGCTTTCAGCCGTCCGGTGGACGGGACGTGCGGACCGACGCAGAAGTCGACGAACGTCTCCTTGTCTTTGATCGTGTAGCAGGAGACGTGCGTCTGGCCTTCGGTCTTCTCCTCGATCAACTGCACCTTGAGCTGCTCACCGCGCGCGCCGAAGAAGCGCTTGGCCTCGTCGCGCGACCACATCTGGCGCTCGAAGATCAGATCCTGTTCGGCCAGCTCGCGCATCCTCTGCTCGATGGCCTCCAGATCCTCGGGCACGAACGGCCGCGGGACCACGAAGTCGTAGAAGAAGCCTTCGTCAGTCGGCGGACCGATGCCGCACTGCACGCCGGGAAACATGTTCGTCACGGCTGCGGCGAGCAGATGCGCGGTGCTGTGGCGATAGAGCGGCAGCGCCTCCGCGGCGTTCTTCGAGGTGATGATCTGGACCGAGGCGTCCGTGTTCAGCGGGTACGACAGATCGACAAGGCGACTGTCTACTTTCCCGGCGAGCGCCGCCTTGGCCAGGCCAGGCGAGATCGACGTCGCGAGATCGGCGACCGTCGTTCCGGCGGGCACACTTCGACTGGATCCGTCGGGAAGTGTGATCGTCGACCTGGCTCATTAGCGTCGTGGAGAAACTGCGGAAGCTTGTCCTGACTCTGCCATCGCGTTGCTCGTTCGACGTCGTTGGTCGACTGGCTCGCCGCCATGCGCGAACGCTGCGGTTCGGCGCATGCGACGCCGCAGGCGTGAGTCGAAGGATGGTAGGCGCGGGTGGACTCGAACCACTGACCTCCTCCGTGTCAGGGAGGCGCTCTAACCAACTGAGCTACGCGCCTATAGCCAGCGAAATCAGGCCAAAAACGAACGTTCAGTATAACAGAAGGGCAAAAGGCAAAGGGCGAAGGGACAGGCGACAGGGTGTTGGTCGGAAGCAAAGGTGTGAGTCGAGGGCAAAGGCGTCGGTCTGGGCCGTTATCTGACCTTTGACGTTCGCCCTTTGACCCTTGACCTTGAAGGAACACGCGCTAGCGCACGTGTTCCTTCAACGCTTTTCCCGCGCTGAAGCGGACGACGCGGCGCTTCGGGATCTTGATGGCCGCACCGGTCTGGGGATTGCGCGCGGTGCGCGCTTTCCGCAGCGCCGTCTTGAACGTCCCGAAGCCGACGAACGTGATGGAGTCACCCTTCTTGAGCGATCTGGTGATGCCGTCGATCAGCGAATCGACTGCAGCGGCCGCGCCCGCCTTCGATGAGCCGGTGTCTTTCGCGATCTTCGTGATCAAATCCTGTTTGTTCATCGAGATCTCCTCCGACCGCAGGCGCGTGAAGTGTTCGCGCGCGCGTCATGGCTCGCGGTTATACGCGACGGCCATTGGGGAGTCAACAACGGAATCGTTCGGATCGTTCGTGCGTTCGAAACGTTCGGATCGTTCTGGGCGTTCGGATCGTTCGTGTCGTTCGACGAGTGCTCTGATCGAACGAACCGAACGACTCGAACGATCCGAACGCCTATGCGGCTTTCTTGTCGGCGAGACGTTCGAGCGCCTTGTCGAGCGTCTCATCCTTGGCCGGCGGCGTCGCGCCGAACTCGACGTCGGGCTGATCGACTTCGACGTCGGGTGTGAGACCGCGCTCGTGGATGCCTTCGTTCTTCGGCGTGAGGTATCGCGTTGAGGAGAGCAGCAATCCACTGCCGTCGGGCAGCTTCACGAGCTGCTGACGCGCGGCGCGTCCGAGCGTCCGTTCGCCTACGAGATCCGCGCGGTCGTTGTCGGCGAGCGCTGAGGCAAACACTTCGGCGGCAGCCGCGGTGCCCTGATCGACGAGCAGCTCCACCGGCGCGCTGATCACTGCATCAGCGACCTGCGCCGAGACGACGTCGCGCCCGGCCTTCGTCTGCTTCACCGAGAGAACGCCGGCACGGACGAACAGCCGTGCGGCCGCGACGCCATCGTCCAGATCGCCACGCGCCGTACCCCGCAGATCGATCACGTAGCGCGTCGCGCCCGATTTGGCGAGCGCGTCGACCGCCTGCTTGATCCGGGCCGGCGACTCTTTCGTGAAATCAACGATCCGGAGGTAGCCGGTGGTGGGATTGGCCATCCGCGAGGTCAGTTCCGGTCCCGCGATGCGCTCACGGATCAGCGTCACCTCGTGAGGATCGGCGGCGTTGCCGCGGAAGACCAGGAGGTTGACCTTCGAGCCCGCGGCACCGCGCAGGAGTCGCGCGCCTTCGTACGCCGACATGTCGCGCGTGGGCTTGTTGTCGATCGCGCGAATGAAGTCGCCGGTGCGGAGGCCGGCCTTGGCGGCCGGCGATCCTTCACGTGCGGACACGACGCGCAGGTAATACTGCCGAACCAGCTCGATCCCGACGTCGGCAGGACCGGCGCTCGAGTTGCTTTCGACGGTGCGGACCAGATCGGCGGTCAGGAAGGCGCTGTCGGCATCGAGCGCCTCGGCCATGCCGCGCATCGCGCCCCGCATCGCCTGCTTGAGATCCACTTCCTCGACGTAATTATTGACGACGTGAGTGACGACATCATCGAAGACCCGGAGGTGCTGATAGGTGTCGTCTTTCGCCAGTGCCTGCCCAAGGTATGCGCCCACCAGGACGAACACGATCATCGGGGTCGATATGAAGAGAACCCAAAGGCGGGTGCGAGCAGTCATCAAGAACTCCGATATGAGGGAATTACCGAGACTTTAGCCATTGTACGGGATCTGTCGGTTTACCGTCGACGCGGAGCTCGAAATACAGCGCGGGCGGTCCAGCTGGCGACGCGCCCACACGGCCGATTTCCGCGCCGGTTTCCACCGTCGCTCCCATTTGCACGCCGGCCGACCCGAGATACCCATAGAGCGAGTAGTTGTTGCCGCCGTGGTCGAGAATCACCAGCGTGCCGAGACCGGTAAAGACGTCGGCGTACGCCACCGTGCCACCGTGCACCGCCCTCACCGGGAGGTCCTCCGTCGAAGCGATCTCGATGCCGTTTTTGACGGCACTTCCACCCAGCCGGCCTTCGGCCTGGCCGAACCGGCTGCTGATCCGGCCCGTCGTCGGCCAGTCGAGCGCGCCGCGGAAGGGGAGCAGGGGGACGGAAACGGCGTCACCACGGCTCTCGCTGGCGTTGAGCTGCTGTTGAATCTTGTCGTAGGCCACCTGCAGTTCGCCGACGTACTGGGCGGTGAGGTCGCGGCGCGAATCGATCTCCGCCATGCGTTCGGTGCGTGCCGCGACGGCGCGCTCAGCCTCGGCGCGAGCCTTCTTTGCCGCGGCATCACGCGACTGCAGCTCACGCGCCCGCTGCTCGAACGCGGTTCTCTCCTTGCGCAGTGCCTCGAGCGTCCGCAGGTGTTCCTCCCTGCGCTTCTGGTTGACGCTGGCGAGGGAGGCGACCGCACGCGCCGCGCGGGCGAACTCGCGGAAGTCCCGCGCACCGACGAGCAAGCGCGCATATCCACTGCGTCCCCGCTTGTATACGTCGATCAACTGCTGCTTCATGTCCGGCAACTGCGCCAAACGCTGCAGTTCCAGGCTGGCCAGTCGATCGGTCGTTTGCCGCAGCGAGTCCTGAGCGGCGGCGGCCTCGGCAGCCGCCTGCTTGGCTTGTTCGGCCTTGAGGTCGCGTTCCACTTCCAGCTTGCGCAGATCGCCGACGAGCGTTCGCGCTTCACCCGCCAGCCGATCGGCTTCGCGCTGGAGGGCGCGGATGCGATCGGTGATGCGTTGCCCCTGGGTGTCGGGGGCAGGTGGCGTCTGAGCCGCCAGGGCAGCGGTCACCGCGGCGGCCGCAACCGCCACCGCCGCTCGACGGAGAAGAGAAGATGAGCGAGGAATGCGAGAATTATACGACGTGGGACGCGTGGCAGGGCTGGATGTCGGCGAGCGGCGGATCGGTGTGGCGGTGAGCGACGTGACGGGCACCCTGGCCCGGCCGGTCGGCGTGCTGCAGACGTCCGGGCTCGACGGCGATGCGCTCGATCGCGCCGTCAGCGAGCTCTCGCGACTCGCGGCGGAAGAGGATGGCCTTGCGTCGCTGGTGGTCGGGCTTCCGCGACGCCTCGACGGATCGCCGAACGACATGACCCCGCGCGTCCAGGCGTTTGCGGCTGCGCTGGGCGCCCGGATGGCCGTGCCGGTCGTCCTCCAGGATGAGCGTTTGACGAGCCGGGAAGCGGAAAGCCGTCTCGCGCATCCGCGAGAAGGACTGGCGTGTGCGCAAGAAACAGATCGATGCGGCCGCGGCCGCCATCATCCTTCAGGACTATCTCGACGAACAGTGATGCGTAAACTGCTGATCGCGCTGGTCACCATCATCGTTGTCGTGGCTGTGGCCGGAGCGCTGCTGGTCAACGAACTGCGGCGCCGTCTCCACGAGCCGTACAAGGGCTACGACGGCGCCGGAAGTGTTCGTCGAAATTCCGCAGGGCGCCGGCTCGCCCGAGATTCGCCGTCGTCTGCTCGATGCCGGCGTCGTCTCCGACGATTTCATCCTGCGTGCCGCGATGTGGTGGTCCGGCCGCTCGCGTTCGCTCCAGGCGGGCGAGTACCGTTTCGATCAGCCGCTCACGTCCGCTCGCTGTCGTCGACAAGGTGGCCAGTGGCGACGTGTACACGCAGCGCCTCACATTCCCCGAGGGCCTGACGATCGGGGAGATGGCGAAGGTGTTCGAGTCGCGAGGCTTCGGTCCTGCGCAAGCCTTCATCAAGGCGGCCAGCGACGGCGCGCTGGTCAAAGACCTCGACGCGAGAGCCAGGGACCTCGAAGGCTATCTGTTTCCTGAAACCTATTCGCTGCCGCGCCGCGCCGACGCGGCGCGTGTCGTCGCGATGATGGTGGATCGGTTTCGGGCCTCGTATGACGACACACTGCGGGCTCGTGCCGAGGCCCAGCAGTTGACGACGCGCCAGGTGGTCACGCTCGCGTCACTGATCGAGAAGGAAACCGCGAGAGCCGATGAACGTCCGCTCGTCGCGGCGGTGTACCGCAACCGCATGAAGCAGGGCATGGGCATGCAGGCGGATCCGACCGTTGTCTACGCGCTGATGAAGGCCGGGAAGTACGACGGCAACATCAGGCGTGAGGATCTGAGCTTCGACTCGCCGTACAACACCTACCGTTACCCGGGACTGCCGCCGGGCCCGATTGCCGCACCGGGCCGGGCGTCCCTGGAAGCCGCGCTCTCGCCGGCCGACGTGCCGTATCTCTACTTCGTGAGCCGTAACGATGGCTCACACGTATTCGCGACGACGCTCAAGGAGCACAACGCGAACGTGTACCAATACCAGGTGCTCTACTACCGCGCCCAGCGTGCGGCCCAAGCGGCGGGACGACGATAAGGCCCCTACTCGACGAATGCCGGCGCCTTGGGCAGCTTCGCGTGCGTGGCGATGTCGTGCTCAATCCACAGCTGCGCGCCTGTCTGCTTGATGAACGCCTCGATCTTCGCGCGCGATGCCTTCGACTGCTCGGTGTTGAACTCGAAGGTCGGAAGGCGGCCGGTCGTGCGCTCTTCGGGATAGTGATACAGGTCGCCGGCGAGCAGCACCGGTCCGGTCTTCGGCAGCCTCACGAACAGTACCTGGTGGCCGGGCGTATGTCCTGGCGCTGACTTCACGATCGACAGTCCCGTCGCCGAAGACGTCGAAGTCTGCGTCGTTCGAGCAACTCGGTCTTGGCGTTCCTCAGCGCGTTGTACTGCGCGGGCTGAATGATGCCCTGAGGCTTGTCGGCGAACATGAAGTCGCGCTCCGCCTTCTGGACGATCCAGGTCGCACTGGCAAACGCGTTGGCGTTGGCCGTGTGATCGGAGTGGTAGTGCGACATGGCGAAATACGTGACGTCGGACGGCGAGTAGCCCGCCGCCTTGAGCTGTGGCAGCAGAGGCCTGGTGGCGGTCAGGATGCCTTCGGTGACCGGCGCGCCGTCGCCCTTGAAATGGCTGTCTTCGATGGCGCCGGCGTCGAACATGAGCGTGCCCTTCGGGTGGACGATCAGGTAGGAGGAGTTGGTGAAGTCCACCTCCTTCAGCTCCTGGCGGGTGAAGTTGAACAGCTTGGGGTCGAGTCCGCGAATCGAGCCGTTCTCGAACACGTAGAGCCGGACGCTCTTGACGGCCGCCGGCCGCTGCTGCGCCGCGAGTGCGATGACCAAGCCACGCGAGTGCCGCCGTGGTGAACACGATTCGTCGAAACATCACGACTCCTCCCGGCGCGGTCCACAAGCGTGCGCGCTACCGCTTCACTCGCGGCCGCCGCGTTCGCCCCACTTGAGTTTCTCGCGCAGCAGCTCGAAGTAGCTGCGCGGGGCTTTCACCAGTTTCAGAGTCCGCTCCGAACGGCGCACGCGAACGATGTCGCCCTGCTGCAGCGGATATCCGGACTGTCCGTCATAGGTGACGAAGATCTCGTCCAGCGTCCCTTGCACTTGCGGCCGGATCTCGATGATTTCGCTGCCTGGAACGATGATCGGCCGGTTGGTCAGCGTGTGCGGCGCGATTGGCGTGAGCACGATCGCGTCAGCCCTGGGATGGATGATGGGCCCGCCGGCGGCGAGGTTGTACGCCGTCGATCCGGTCGCGCTCGCGATGATCAACCCGTCGGCCTTCACCTTCATGACCAGCCCGCTGCCCACGGACACCGAGAGCTCGATGATCCGCGACAGCGCTGCCTTCGTGAAGACCACGTCATTCAGGACGATGCGAGAATCGAAGTGCTCGCGGGTGCGATAGGCATCGGCGGCGAGCATGGCCCGCTCGTCGAATGTGGCCGTGCCGTTGAGGACCGACTCGAGCACCGTGTAGAGCTCGTCGATCCGCGCTTCCGTCAGAAAGCCCAGGCTGCCGAAGTTCACGCCGAGTATCGGAATGTCGCGGCCCGACTGCGCCGTCCGCGTGGCCATGCTGAGGAGCGTGCCATCGCCGCCGAGGACGATGATGAGATCGACTTCGGCGGGCAGCGTCTCGCGAGAGTAGGTGCGTGTGCCGGCGCTGTCGCTGGCGAGTGTTGCGGTGTCGTTCTCGAAGACCGCCTGCGAGCTGCCGGTCGCGCAGCCAGCGCGCGAGACGATGCAGATGATCGGCGGCCGCAACCAGATCCGGTCTTGGCCACGATGCCGACGCGGGTGATTTGTGCCTGGTTCATGACGCGCGGAAGTGGACGAGGAACTCGACGTTGCCTTTCTGGCCCGTGATCGGTGACGGAGTGGACGCCACTCGCGTCAATCCTACCTCAGCGCCCGTGGCGGCGACTTCGTCGAGCACGCGCGCATGGATGGCGGCGTCGCGAATGATCCCCTTGCGCACTTCCTCGCGCCCGGCCTCGAACTGCGGCTTGACCAGGGCGACGATATCCGCGCCTGGCCGCAGGAGCGGTGGGACGACGGGAAGAATACGGGACAGCGAGATGAAGGACACGTCGATCGTGACCAGATCGACTGTGCCGGGCAGCATGTCGGGCGTGAGAGTGCGCGCGTTCACGTGCTCGAGGACGACGACGCGCGGGTCCTGCCGCAGCCGCCAGTCCAACTGGCCGTGACCGACGTCGAGGGCGACCACGCGTGTGGCGCCGCGCTGCAGCATCACGTCGGTGAAGCCGCCGGTGGATGCACCGATGTCGAGACCCTCGCGGCCGGCGACCGGGATCTGAAAGGTGTCGAGTGCGTGGGCGAGCTTCAGTCCGCCGCGGCCGACGTACGGATGATCCGGCGTCACGAGCGCCACGTCCGCGGAGTCGTCGACGGCCGTTCCTGCTTTGGTGACCGTCCGGCCGTCCACCGTCACCTGGCCGGCGATGACCAGCGCCCGCGCCCGCTCGCGCGACGGCGCCAGCTTCCGATCGAGCAATAACTGATCAAGCTCGTACGCGCGCCATGCAACGAATTTGGGTCGATCTCGGGTCTGACCCGGGGTCAGACCCCAAATCACTTCGACCTCTCCACGATCCAGCGGCCGATGCCGAGCAGGCGAGCGTCGGCTAGATGCGCGCCGGCGAGGACGCTCTCCGCGCGCTCGAGGCATTCGCGCGCCATGCGACGCGACGCATCGAGACCGTACAGCTGCGGGTACGTCGGCTTGCCGGCTGCGGCGTCCTTTCCAGCAGTCTTGCCCGAGCTCGGTCGATGCACCCTCGACATCGAGAATGTCGTCCACGATCTGAAAGGCGAGACCGAACTCGGCCGGCGGCGCCGATCGATCGCGTCAACCTGTGCGACGTCACCCGCCGCCCATAATCGCCCCGGCCCTGGCCGAGCCTCGAATCAGCGCGCCGGTCTTCTTGCTGTGCATGACGTCTTGAGCCCGTCGGCATCGAGTGGAGCAGGCATCTGTCCCGATCGATCGGGCGTGACCGACGCGAGATCGATCGCCTGTCCACCGACCATGCCTGATCGGTCCCCGCCGCGGCGACGATGTCTCGATGACGCGAAGCTTGCGCGCGACGAATTCCGGATCCGCGACCGCGGCTCGCGCGCCAGGACGTGAAACGCGTCGGTCAGCAATCCATCGCCGGCCAGGATCGCCATGCCCTCGCCGGCGACCACGTGCAGCGTCGGCCTGCCCGCGCCGCATCGTGTCATCGTCCATGGCGGGCAGGTCGTCGTGGATCAGCGAGTAGGTGTGAATCAGTTCGATCGCGCACGCCGCCGGCAGCGCGAGCGAGCGGTCGCCGCCCGACCGCGTCGGCGCTGGCGAGACAGAGAATCGGTCGCAGCCGTTTGCCACCGGCCATCAGGCTGTAGTGCATCGCCTCGGCAACGACGGGAGGACAGTCCGGGCTGGGCGGCAGAATCGACGTGAGTGCCGCTTCGACCTCGGCGAGGCGCGCGTCGAGATACGCGGTGAGCTCGGTCGCCGTCAAACCTTCGACTCATCGTCAGAGGTCAGCGTCGCCGGCGCCGGTTTGAGCTGCCCTCGCTCGTTCAGAATCTCGATGCGCCGCTCGGCCTCTTCGAGGCGCGCATGGCAATAGCGCGAGAGCTGCACGCCCCGCTCGTAGAGCTGCAGTGAAGATTCGAGCGGCAGGTCGCCCTCTTCGAGCTTCTTGACGATCGTCTCGAGCTCGGCGATCGCGGCCTCGAAATCCTTGATCGTTGAATCCACGGCTTACCTGATTCTCCGGTCTTCGGATCCTTCGGGCGGCACTGGCGATCGGTCACCTCGCACGACAACTCGCCGTGCTGGACGGTCACCGTCACCGCGGTCGCCGATGGCGACTGCCGATGCGTCGCGGATGACCGCCGTCCGATCGCCATTCCAGCACACAGCATAGCCCCGCGCGAGCACCGCGAGCGGACTGAGGCTCTCGAGCTTGGCGGCGACCGCGCCGAGCTGCGACTGCCAGCGCGTGACGACGCCGATCGATTGATGCGGCGAGCCTGCCTTCACCGGCCACCAGTCGCGTGCGAACGCCGGCGAGTCGACGCCGGAGGTCGAACGTTTCGAGCGTCAGCCGCAACCGCTGGTAACGCCGTTCGCGCCGCGACAGACCGCCGCGCATGGCGCGACCGAGCTCGTGCGTCAGTTCGGCGACATGGCGCCCGCGCATCGCGAGGCGGCCGCGCGTTCCCGCGAGTCCTGAGCGTGCTTCGAGCGTGCGCAGCCGCGACTCGAGCCGATGACGACGCGATGCCATGGCTGCGCCGACACGGCGCGTCAACCGATCGATGCGCGCGACGAAGTCATCGTGCCGCGCCACGACCATTTCGGCGGCCGCAGACGGCGTCGGCGCGCGCACGTCGGCGACGAAGTCGGCTATCGTCACGTCGGTCTCATGGCCGACGGCGGAAATCGTCGGCACCGGACAGCCGGCAATCGCGCGAGCGACGACTTCTTCGTTGAACGCCCAGAGGTCTTCGATCGAGCCGCCGCCGCGGCCGACGATGATGACGTCCACGCCGCCGACGCGACCGATCGCGGAGAGGCCGCGGGCGATGTCGAGTGCGGCCCCTTCGCCCTGTACACGTGTCGGACGAATCACGACGTGCGCGTTCGCGTAGCGACGGCCGAGCACCTTGAGAATGTCGCGGATCGCCGCGCCGTCGAGCGAAGTCACCACGCCGATCTTTCGCGGCAGGGCAGGCAGGGCGCGCTTGCGCCGCTCGTCGAAGAGCCCTTCTTTCGACGAGCCGCTGTTTGAGCTGATCGAAGGCGAGTTGCCGCGCGCCGAGCCCCTCGGGCTCGAAGTGCTCGCAGACGAGTTGATACTCGCCCTTCGGGTCGTAGACGGTGACGCGGCCGCGCGCGACAACCCGCAGGCCGTCCTGAGGCTTGAACCGGAGGCGGAGCAGCGACGAACGGAACATCACGCCTTTGATCTGCGCGTTCGTGTCCTTCAGCGTGAAGTACATGTGGCCGGTGTTCCAGACCTTGCAGTTCGAGAGCTCGCCCTCGACCCAGACTTCGAAGAACTCCTCCTCGAGCAGCGTGCGAATACGCCCGGTGAGTTCCGAGACCGTAGTGGATGCGGCGCTCGTGAGCCGCCGGAGGTTCTGCGTGCGGGCCGCTCGCGTTCCGGCTCGGGCTCGGCCTCCGGGGCAGGTTCCTCGAAGGGCAGATCGAACAGGCTCATCGCTGATTCGCGTGCGCCGGCTCGGCCGTCCTGCTCAACGCCGTGAGGTCGGCATCCGAGTAGCTGATTCGCGTGACGGCCGTGGCGCGGCCGGTCTTGTCGTCGGCGGTCACGAGCACACCATTCAACCGCGGATTGCCGGTGGCCGGTTCGAACTTGGTCGGCATGCCGGTGAGAAACCGCGCGAGTGAGGGCTCGCGCTCCATCCCGATGATCGAGTCCTGCGGCCCGGTCATGCCAGCGTCGGTCATGTAGGCCGTGCCATTCGGGAGGATTCGCTCGTCAGCGGTCTGCACGTGTGTATGCGTGCCGACCACCAGCGTGACCTTGCCGTCGAGATGCCACCCCATGGCGACTTTCTCGCTCGTCGCCTCGGCGTGGAAGTCCACCACGATGAAGCGGGTCTTGTGACGAATCGCTTCGATCTCCCGCAGGACGACCGCGAACGGATCGTCAATGGGCGTCATGAACACGCGCCCCATGACGTTGATGACGCCGACCTCGCGCCCATCGCCGGTGCGCGCCACGTAGGAGCCGCGGCCAGGCACGCCGGCAGGATAGTTGGCCGGCCGCAGCAGCCGCGGTTCAGAGGCGATGTATTCGAGCGCTTCCCTCTTGTCCCAGATGTGATTGCCCGAGGTCATCACGTCGACGCCGAGTTCGAGCAGCGTGTCGCCGATGTCCTTGGTGATCCCGAAACCTGCGGCCGCGTTCTCCGCGTTGGCGATGACGAGATCAGCCTCGTGCTTCTCGGCAAGGGCGCGCACGCCCTTGCGAATCATGTCCCGTCCGGGACGGCCGACGATGTCGCCGATGAAGAGGATGTTCATGAACGACCGTTGTCGGTGGAGAGGGGAATGAGGTGCGGCTCGCCGCGCCGCTCGGCAAGGCGGGGCAGCACGATCGTCAGCTCGCCGCCGGAGAGCGAAGCGCGGGCGCGAGACACGTCGAAGGCGCCGGATAAGCGGACGGCGCGTGCGAAGCGACCGAACTCCCGTTCGACGAGGTGAAACGTCGGCTCGGCGGCCGTAGGGCCAGGGGCCTTTTCGCCCGCGATCATCAATGTGTCTCCGCGAAACAGGACGCGAATCCCCTGCGCGGGAACACCCGCGACATCCACGATGACTTCGACGCCGGTCTGGGTTTCGAGCACGTCGATGGCCGGATGGCATTCGCCGGAATAGACGCGTTGCTCGGGGGGGAGCGTCGCGGCCAGTTCGGCGAACAGCTCTCGGAGGTCGCCGGCGAGATCGCGCGTCTCAGCTGAGGGAATAAAGGAAAACTGGGCCACGGCGGCCATCATCGCATGCCTTGTGGCCCTTTCGAGCCGGGAACCAAGCGCGGAAAGCAGCGTCAAAACGAGCAACGACATTATATGAGTGTTAATAACTAAGATTAGATGCTTGACATACACTCATATGATTGGCTACTATCGGATTCAGCAGGAATCCAGCAGGAGAAACCAAAAGATGAGCAAGGTCATTGGAATCGACCTCGGCACAACGAACTCAGTGGTCGCAGTCATGGAAGGGGGCGAGCCCGCGGTCATCGTGAACCAGGAGGGCGGACGAACCACGCCATCCGTTGTTGCGTTCACCAAGGACGGCGAGCGGCTCGTCGGTCAGGTCGCCAAACGACAGAGCGTGACCAATCCCGACAGCACCGTGTTTTCGATCAAGCGCTTCATGGGCCGGAAGCACGACGAGGTCTCCACGGAAGTCACCCGCGTCCCGTACAAGGTCATCAAGGCCGACAACGGTGATGCCTGGGTGGAAGTGCGCGGCAAGAAATACTCGCCGCCCGAGATCTCGGCGGTCGTGCTGCAGAAGCTGAAGAGCGCTGCTGAGGACTACCTCGGTGAGAAGCTCACCGATGCGGTCATCACCGTTCCAGCCTACTTCAACGACGCGCAGCGTCAGGCCACGAAAGACGCTGGCAAGATCGCCGGCCTCAACGTCCTTCGCATCGTCAACGAGCCCACGGCTGCGGCGCTGGCCTACGGCCTCGACAAGAAGAAGGACGAAACCATCGTCGTCTACGACTTCGGCGGCGGCACGTTCGACGTGTCCATCCTCGAAGTGGGTGAGGGCGTCGTCGAAGTCAAGGCGACCAACGGCGACACGCATCTCGGCGGCGACGATCTCGATCAGCGAATCATCGACTGGATGATCGCTGAGTTCAAGAAGAGCGACGGCATCGATCTGGGCAAGGACCGGATGGCGTTGCAGCGCCTGAAGGAAGCAGCGGAGAAGGCCAAGATCGAGCTCTCGACCGTCTTCGAGACCGACATCAATCTGCCGTTCGTGACCGCCGACCAAAGCGGTCCGAAGCATCTGCAGATGAAGCTGTCGCGTGCGACATTCGAGCAGCTCGCCGACGAACTGTTCCAGCGGTCGATGGGACCGGTGAAACAGGCGCTCGCCGACGCCGGTCTCAAGCCGTCCGAGATCGACGAAGTGGTGCTGGTCGGCGGCACGACTCGCACGCCGAAGATCCAGCAGCTGGTGAAGGAGTACTTCGGCAAAGAGCCGCACAAGGGCGTGAACCCCGATGAAGTCGTCGCCGTCGGGGCGGCGATTCAGGGTGGGGTGCTCAAGGGAGAGGTGAAGGACGTCCTGCTGCTGGACGTGACGCCGCTCTCACTCGGCATCGAGACGCTCGGCGGCGTGATGACGACGCTGATCGCGAGGAACACGACGATTCCGATGCGGAAGAGCGAGATCTTCTCGACCGCAACGGACAACCAGACCAACGTCGAGGTGCACGTGCTGCAAGGCGAACGGCAGTTCGCGCGCGACAACCGCACCCTCGGACGCTTCCAGCTGGTGGGACTGCCGCCCGCGCCGCGTGGCGTGCCGCAAATCGAAGTCGCGTTCGACATCGATGCCAACGGCATCGTCAACGTGACGGCGAAGGACGTCGCTACCGGCAAGGAGCAGAAGATCACCATCAGCGGCTCGTCCGGTCTGAACAAGGACGACGTCGATCGCATGGTGAAGGACGCCGCGGCACACGAGGCGGAGGACAAAGCCCGGCGCGAGCTCATTGACGAGCGCAACCAGGCTGACTCGCTCGCCTACTCGGTGGAGAAGACAGTCAACGAAAGCCGCGATCGTCTGCCGTCGATCGAGGTGGGCAAGGTCGAATCCGCGATCGCGGCGGTTCGCGAGGCGGTGAAGGGCGACAACCTGCAGGCGATCCGCACGGCCCGCGGAGAGCTGGAGAAGGTGTCGCACACGCTCGCCGAGCAGCTTTACAAACAGCAGGCCTCCGGGCCCGGCGCCCAGGCCTCAGAGACAAACGACGACGTCAAGGATGGCGAAGTCGTCGATGCGTAAGGAGAACCAGACAATGATTACTCGATTCGATCCGTTCCGTTTGCTGACCGATGTCTACCTGCGCGACGAAGATCTGACCGCGCGTGGAAGCTGGTTGCCTCCGGTGGACATTTTCGAGACGGCCGGCCGCGATCTCGTGATCAAGGTCGAGCTGCCCGACGTCAATCGTGAGGACGTCGAGGTGACCGTCGAGAACAACACCCTCACGCTCCGCGGCGAAAAGAAGTTCCCGGCGGAGGTGAAGGAGGAGCAGTTCCGGCGCGTCGAGCGCCGCTACGGCACCTTCACTCGGTCGTTCACGCTGCCCAACACCGTGGACGCCGGCAAGGTGAGCGCTGAGTTTAAGAACGGCGTGCTGACAGTGAAGCTGCCGTTCAAGGACGAAGCGAAGCCGCGGACCATCAACGTCGAAGTGGCCGCCTGAGCGGCCACTTCTCGGTGGCCTCAGGGCTCAGGAATCAGGACTCAGAGCTCGCCTGTTCTGACACCTGAATCCCGAGTCCTGAGGCCTTGCTTGTGTGTGTTAGTCTGATTCCTTATGGCCGACACAGACGAACTTCTCGGTTCGGACAGTCAAACCGAGCCGGGTGCTCCTCGTCCGAAAGCACCTCCCATCGAAAGCCGTTTTCTCTACGTGGACGTTGCCGCCATGCGTGCCAAGCAGCTGCGCCGTGGGGCGCTGCCGCGACTGAGCTCAGACGACGACGGCGTCGAGACACCTCGGGCCATGCCGTTCAAAGCCGAGCGCGTGGCGATGGAGGAAGTGCGCCGCGGTCTGGTCCTGTATGAGGTCCCACCGTCGACCAAGCCCGAAGAGTCTCAAGTAGTCACTCTCCCGCCCCGAACCAGAGGGAACCTCGACCGGGCACGTCGCGTAACGTCCGGATAGGATGGTCGCTTTCATCGTCCTCAGCGCTCTGGCATTGGCCTTTGCCGGTGCCGTTGCCATTCCGTTCATCGTGATGGGCGCGGTGATCTGGCTGATCACATTCCCGATTCGCCTGCTCTTCAAGCTGATCGGCGGCATCTTCGGAATGGTGTTCGGTCTGCTCGGCGGACTCCTGGGACTGATCATCGCACCGATTGTGATGGTCGTCGTGGTGGTCGCGCTCATTGGGGCGCTGCTGTCCGCGGTGCTCTCGCTATTGGCCCCGCTGCTGCCGGTTGCGCTGCTCGGATTGCTGGTCTGGGCAATCTACCGAGTGACGAAGCGTCCGAACCCCGCATTCTGATAATCTCGGCGCCATGCCGAGATCGATCTGGCCGGTCCCAAAGGACCGGCCCTACATGGCTTCAATGGACCGGCCCTACGTGGTCGCCAAGGACCGGCTCTACGTGGTCCGGAAGGGCCGGCCCTACATTGCGCTTTTCGTACTGTTACTGGCATCCCTGCTTGCGCCGCTGAAAGCGCAGCAACGCCCGCAACCTCCTCCGTATCGGATTCTCATCAGCAACGACGACGGCGTTCGCGCGCCGGGCATGGCGATTGTCGCGCAGACGCTGCAGGCCATCGGTCAGGTGATCATCGTCGCACCGGCAGACAACCAGAGCGGCAAGGGACATTCGATCGTGACCACCGAGCCGGTATTCCGGAACGATCTGACGCTCCCGAATGGCTTGAAGGCGATCTCGCTGACGGCCACGCCCGCGACGACAGTGAATGTCGCGATCAGCAACATTCTGACGCCCAAACCCGATCTCGTCGTCACCGGGATCAATCGCGGCTACAACCTCGGGTACTCCTCCTATCTGTCAGGCACCGTCGGTGCGGCCCGGCAGGGGGCGATGCTCGGCGTTCCGTCGATTGCGACCTCGCTTGCCGAAGCCGGTACGCAGCGCGACTACGTGTTCGCGGCCGAAGAAGTGCTCGGTGTCGCACGGCGTGTGAAGCAGTACGGCCTGCCGCCCAACACCTTCCTGAACGTCAACATCCCCGTCATGCCGGCTGATGGCTTCAAGGGCTACATGATCACGACCCAGGCGATGCAGCAGGGCGGCAAGGAATCGTTCGCCGAGACCAAGCATCCGTCGGGCCGATCGATCTATTGGAATCAATTCGAGGAAGGTGGCACCGCCCCGCAAGGCACGGATATGTGGGCAGTGTCGAACGGCTACGTATCGGTGACGCCGATGAAACTCGGCGAAGCCGATCCCTCTCAGATGGACGCCCTGCGCTCCATCTTTAAGTAAATCATGCGCACAGCACTCAGCCGTCTGCTCGCGCGGCGCGCCGGCGCCTTCGCGCTCCTCATTACCGTGGCTTGTGCCGCGTCCGCCGCGGCTCAGACGCCCGCTGCCGTCCAAGCGGCACCGTCGCGTCCGAACGTCATCCTCATCATCACCGACGATGTCGGGTACGGCGATATCGGCAGCTACGGTGCGCCGGATATCAAGACGCCGAACATCGACAGCCTGGCGAAGAACGGCACGCGGCTGACCGACTTCTACGCAGCCCCGAATTGTTCGCCGACGCGCGCGATGTTGATCAGCGGACGCTATCAACAGCGATATCGGATCGAGAATCCGCTCGGCGCTGCACGCACGGCGCAGGAGCAGGGACTGCCCGCCAACGGTCGCACGCTGCCGCAGCTGCTCAAGAACAACGGCTACCGCACCGGGCTGGTTGGGAAGTGGCATCTGGGCTACAAGCCGGAGTTCAGTCCGAACGCGCACGGGTTCGACTACTTCTTCGGGTTCAAGAGCGGCTTGATCGACTACTACCAGCACACCGATCAGGCTGGCGAGCACGACCTCTTCGAGAATGCGCAGCCCACGCACGTCACTGGCTACTCGACGGACCTGTTCACCGAGCGATCGGTGAAGTTCATCGAGGAGAATGCCAAGCAGCCGTTTTTCCTCGAGGTGGCCTTCAACGCCGCGCACTGGCCGTTCCAGGTGCCGGACCATCCCTCGACGGCGCCGGGCAACGGCCGATTCGTCCAGCCGCAAGAGGATCCGACCAACACACGTAAGGACTACGCCGCCATTCTCGAGCGAGCGGATCAAGGCGTGGGAAAGATTCTCGCGACACTCGATCGCCTCGGCCTGGCGCGCAACACGCTGGTCATCTACACGCAGGATAACGGCGGGGAGTGGCTGTCCCGTAATGCGCCGCTGTTCCATCGCAAGAGCACCGTCTGGGAAGGTGGCATCCGTGTGCCGGCAATCTTCCGGTGGCCCGGCCGGATTCCCGCCGGCAAGACCTCGTCGCAGGTTGGCATCATCATGGACCTGACGGCCACGATTGCCGCGGTCACCAACTCCCCGGTGCCGGCAGAGGCGCGCCTCGAGGGCATCAACCTGCTGCCGCTGCTGCAGGAGGGTGCACAGCGCACGGAACGGACGCTCTTCTGGCGGATCACCGGGCAGGCGCGGCGGCAGCGCGCCGTCCGGCAGGGCGACTGGAAACTGCTGCTCGATGCCGGCAATCCAATGCTCTACAACCTTGCCAACGACATTGGCGAGCGCAACGACCTCGCCAGTCAGCGCACCGATATTGTCAGGAAGTTGTTCCCGCTGATTGACCAATGGGAACGGGACGTCGACGCAGAAGCGAAAGCACTGGCCGGCTCATCGCCTGGTCCGTCAGGCGGTTCGCCCCGCTAATGACCGGCCAGGGCTCTACCGCATGATCGTCGAGCGTCTCCTGACCAAGATCGGTGTTCTGCCGTACCTCCGGCGGCGATGGCGCGACGATCAACAGCGGTCCAGCGACAAAGTCGAAGCCCGATTCGACCGTCACATGACGACGGTTGCCGCCCGCCTCGAGAAGCTTGATGGGCTGCCGCGTGCGCCGGCCGATACGGGTGAACGACTTCAGGCTTTGGAGCAGCGCCTGCGCACGCTGTCGCGCGATGCGGATCGGCTTCAGGCCGCACTGCGATTCAACGCAGAGCATCGCGAACGCCGGCACGGTTCGGACGTCTTCGACGAGAGCCGAGTCGCGCAGCACATCGCCGACGCGATCGAGCGCGCGACGCTGGACCCCAATCCCATGCCTCATCTTGTCGTGGACACCTTACTTCCGCCGGACACCTATGAGGCGCTCGTCGACGCGATTCCGCCGGTGGAGTGTTTCAGCGATAAGGATGAGCGCAAGCAGAACTTCAAGCTGCACGAGGCCGACATCGCGCCGGAGTGGACCGTGACGGCCCTGAGCTTTCTCGAAGAGTGCGTGATCCCGCGGATGATGGTGCCCGGACTGTTGCAGAAGTTCGAGACCCACGTGCGCGCGACGTACGTGAAGAAGTACGGGGCGACGGTGGGCGCACAGGTCGCGGCCCTTCCGCACATGGCCACGGCGGGGCGGCTGATGCTGAGGCGCCCCGGCTACCATCTCGAGCCACATCTCGATCCAGACAGGGTCGTGGTGACCTGCTTGATCTACTTCGCTCGCCGCGGCGACGACGAGTCGTTTGGGACGAGCTTCTATTCGATCGATCGAAGTCCGGTGATCGACCGGCGGAACACGTTTTTCCCCGAGCACGAAGGCTACCGCTGCGATCTCGTCAGGACGGCGCCGTTCAGGCCGAACACTGCGGTCGCGTTCGTCAACGCCGATGGTGCGCACGGCGCAGAAATTCCAGCGTCGGCGCCGCCAGCTACGGAACGGTATTCGTATCAGTTCTACGTCAGCCCGGAACGTGCCGCGCTCGCGGCGCTTCTTCCGTCTGCCGCCGGGAGTGTCGAATGAGGGCGGTCCGCGTACACGCGGTGGGTGGTCCCGAGGTCTTGACCTATGAGGATGTGGAGGTTCCGCGTCCAGGACCGGGTGAGGCACAAGTCAAGATCGCTGCGTCGGGTCTGAACTATCTCGACGTTCAGTACCGCATCGGCAGGGTGAAGGCGCCGATGCCATTCGTGATCGGCTCGGAAGCCTCTGGCGTCGTCACCGAAATCGGACCGGGCGTCACTGATGTGAAGGTCGGCGATCGCGTGGGGTGGGCGATGACGCTCGGCTCGTACGCCGAGTTTGCCGTCGTGCCGGCATGGAAGCTGGTGGTGTTGCCACCCGGGCTCGATATGAACGTGGCAGCCGGCGTCATGCTGCAGGGACTCACCGCGCATTACCTCACGCACAGCACCTTCACGCTCAAGCCGGGAGAGACTGCGCTCGTGCACGCGGCGGCCGGCGGCGTGGGATCCGTGATTGTGCAGGTCGCGCGCATCGTCGGCGCTCGCGTCATTGCGACGGCAGGCACCGATGCCAAGGCCGAGCTCGCGCGTGAAGCCGGCGCCGACGAGGTCATCGTCTATACCAGGCAGAACTTCGAAGCCGAAGTGAAACGCCTGACCGACGGGAAGGGCGTTGATGTCGTCTACGATTCGGTGGGGAAGGACACGTTCGAAGGCAGCCTGAACTGTCTGCGCCCGCGCGGCATGCTCGCACTGTTCGGGTTTTCGAGCGGAATGGTGCCGCCATTCGACCCGGCGATTCTCGGTATCAAAGGCTCGCTGTTCCTGACGCGTCCCGGGCTCAACCAATACATGGCGACGCGTGACGAGCTGATGTCGCGGATGCGCGACATCTTCGCGTGGCTGTCGAGTGGCAAGCTGAAGATCCGCGTCGGCCACGTATTTCCGATGGCGGAGGCGCGCCGTGCGCATGAGGAACTCGAAGCGCGGCGGACGACGGGTAAGGTGCTGCTGACAACCGTGGAAGGTTGATGATGAGACACGCAATCACTGTCGCCGCACTGTTTGGCTGTGCGGTTGCCGCCGTCTTCGCTCAAGACCCCGCGTCGTCTTTCGCTCGGGGCAGCAGCCAGCAGTCCTGGCAGAACCCGGGGCTCAAGAGCGTCCTGGCCAAGTGCAAGACGCCTCCGCCGCCCTTCGGATTTCCCATCGCGCAAAACACCAAGCCGGCGCCACCCGAGCCGGCGCCACCGCCGTCATCGACGGCGATCCCGGGTGTGATCGCAGCCGGCCAGAACTGGAAGGTCGTCTGGCAGTGGGAGGGCAATAACGCCGACGGCATCATCGCCGGCGACAAAGGCACGATGCTGTTTGCGAACAACGACGCGAGCAACGTCATGCGCCTCGATCCGGCGACCGGGCTGGCCACGATCATCCACAAGGACACCAACACCGGCGGCGCGCTGTCGCGCAGCAAGAACGGCGCGCTGTTCCTTGCCGCACGCGGTCTGAACGGCGGCATCATGCAGCTCGAGCCGCAGCGCAAGATGTTCGCCGCCACGTTCCGCGGCGAACCGATCGAGTGCGTTGGCGGCGTGCTGAACGATCTCGTCGCCGACAGCCGTGGCGGTGTCTACCTGGCCATCACCGGCGGCGGACTCTTCTATGCCGACCCGAAGGGTGTCGTCTCGAAGTATGGCGACGTGCCTGTCGCCAACGGCATCGTCCTGAGCGGAGACGAGAAGACGCTCTACGTCACGAACGGCGCCGTGGTGCTCGCCTTCGATGTGCAGGCCGACGGGTCGCTGACCAATCAGCGGGAGTTCGGAAAGCTGCGCGGCGGTCAGGCCGGCGACGGATCGGCCATCGATACGGAGGGCCGTCTCTACGTGGCCACCGGCGCGTCAGTCGATGTCTTCTCGCCGAAGGGCGACTTCCTCGGCAGCATCCGGGGACCGCAGGGACTCCACGGCACGGCCTTCGGCGGCCCCGACAAGAAGACGCTCTTCGGCATCGTCTTCTACGGTGACTGGGGAACGCCGAGCGCGCGAAACCGCGTCATCGCGATTCCGACGCTCGCGCAGGGCTACGCAGGCCGCGCGAAGTAGGCCGCTCATAGGGGCCTCCGCCTTCGCGTGAGCTCGGCGGACCACCATGCTTGCGACGGTGTAAGCGGCAGTCCGCTGCTACGGAACGACGTTCAACGTCAGTCGCATCGACGAGAGGTCAGGACGCGTCGCTGTTGCCGGCGAGAGACTCAACGGCAGCAGCGGCGTTTCGTCGTCGAACAGGACAGACGTTTCGATCGTCGTGCCGCGCGGCAGCGGAATCGGCTCGCGGAACCAGTAGCGGCGCAACCAGTCCGGTCGCGGACGAAAGGCGATGAGATCGGCGCGCGTGCCGTCGGGCCGCCTCGCCACGACGCTGCACGCTCGTGTTCGGCAAGTCCGACCTCGGGATAAATCGCGACGGCCCGTGCGTCTTCGGCAAGCGTATGGCGGAACGCGAAGCGCTCGGCAGTGGCGACGACGGTGTCGAGTCCGGCGCCAGGCGCAGCGCCTGAATCGCCGGTCGTCGGCCGCCGGCGCGAAATACAGGCCGATCGTGCTTCGATCACGCAGTTCCTTGCGC
Organism: uncultured Acidobacteriota bacterium; assembly: GCA_963728305.1. Classification (GTDB taxonomy): domain Bacteria; phylum Acidobacteriota; class Vicinamibacteria; order Vicinamibacterales; family UBA2999; genus Gp6-AA40. The sequence continues at coordinate 90,384 of CAVSKE010000040.1, read as the reverse complement.
TCGTATTCCCACGTCTTGCGATAGAGCACGCGCACCACGAGCTCCGCGGACGCCGGCAGCTCGAATCCGAGGCCCGGGTCGGCAGCGATGCGGCTCTCGCCCGGCAGCCACAGCGCGAGCACGCGCTCGAGGCGTTGCGCCGGCGCCGGACGAGGCGGCGCCCGCACGGCGATCGTCGCCGCGCGCACCATCGCCGCGTTGCCCGGGATCAGATCGACCGCGCGCACCCATCGGCGTTCGGTCGTTCCAGTCGGGACGATGAACTCGACGGTGCGCTCGTGATTCGTCTGCACCGACGACCGACTCGGTCGGGAAGCGCAGCGTCGAGGTCGGGCGCTCCGAGCGGCCAGCTGCTTCGCGCGTCACCGGCGCCGGATCCTTGTCGGGACTGCCGATTGGCGTGCCGCCGGTGACCCACGTGAGCAGCAGGTTCATCTCGCGCGGCGACAACCCGGGCGCGTTGCGGAATCGAGCCGGGCGCTTCATCGACCGTGCCCGGCGGCATGTGCCCGGCCAGGAGCTCGGTGCGAATCGATTCGCCCCACGGCACGGCCTCGGCGTGGGTCATCAGCGACATCGGCGCGACGCCGCCGCTCACGTGGCACCGCCCGCACCGGTCGCGCAGGATCGGAAACACATCGTCGTTGTAGGTGTACGGCGAGGTGATCGGCTTGTGCGCGCTCCCGGCGTTCGACGGTGAACGCGAGACCGATCGCGACGAGCGTGGCAGCGCGAGCGCCGTGTGCGTGTGCGCGGCGTCATCGGAACCTCACCGAATGCGGCGAGCACGTCGGCGACGGCCGTCTTGAATGCCGCATACACGGCTTCGATCTGCGCGCGATTGCCCGACGTCCCCGGCGGCATCGAGCAGCCACGCCGTGCGGACGACACGCGCCAGCGCCGGCTCGCCGGCATCGCGCTGTCTGCGGCGCCAGATGACGCGACGTGCGGCTCGAGCGCGATGGCGATGTCCTTGGCCTGGAACGCCGGCACCCACACGGCCGCGAAATCACCGCGCGCGATCAGCTCGCCAACCTGCTTCTCGCGCGACGCTCGAGCTGCTCGAGCATGCCGCTCATCGACGTCGGAATCGGCGCCGGCGTGAGCGGGATCGACGCTCGGACGAGCGACAGCTGGCGCGGTCGGTGCCGGTGCGGCGGGCGGCGTCGGCGGCGAGAGCGGCTGTGTCACCGATGGACGAACGGCCGGCGCGGCCGGCTCCTTCGAGAACGACGCGAACGTGAAGTCGAAGCGATACTCCGGCTGATCGCCGCCGAACTTCACCTTCGCCGTCATCTCCGCGGGCAGCGTCGATGGATCGATGCGCGCTTCGAGATACGGCCGGTTGCGTGCGGCCTTCAGCGGAAACGCGCTGAGCTCGGTCGTCTTCCGCGTCGCCGGGTCGAAGGTCTCCTTCGTGACGACCCGCGCCTGGATGTCCTTGACCTTCGCCGACGGCGAGCGGCCGGCCGTAGTCGTCGTAGACGTAGAGCCTGAAGACGCGCGCCGAGGGATGCACGCCTTCGAGGTGATGCCAGTTGTCCGGCGCCATGAAGAACTGGCCGCCGTGCTGCGGATTGTGATTGCCGTGCGCGCGCAGCGTCCGTCGTCCGATGCGCGGCGAACCATCGGCGCAGTCGCCGGGCTCGAGATGCTCGGTCGGCGCGATCCGCTGCGCACGTCCAGGTGAGCGAGACCGTGACCGGGACGAGTTGACGTCCGCACATGCGGCACTTGCCGGCGCTGGATTCGGTGACCGTTGTGTGCACCGGACACATCCATGCCGAATCGAGGCGCACCGGAACGAGCGGCAGCTTGCAGTAGGGACACGTGCCGGGCTTCGACTCGAGGACGTCGGGATGGTGCACGCACGTCATCGAGATCGGCGGCAGCGCCGGCGCCGCGGGCGGCTTGCCGCGCTGTGCCACGGCCGTGGCGATGGTGAGCGCGACGATGGCCGCCGTCAGGATGGGTTTCATGGCTGCCGCGTCAATTATGCCTGTAGCAGGGAACGGAGGGTACGGAGGGAACGGGATCCACACGGAGCAACGGAGGAACGGAGAAAAATTTGATCAAATGTCCGGTCTCCGTTTCTCCGTGTGGATCCGTTTCCTCCGCCATCTCCGTTCGCTCAGGCCGATGCTAGACTCATCCCCGTACGACTCGACTCACTCCTTGCCTCGATCGCGCTGATCCTCCTGCTCGGGCCGGGCGCCACGCGCAGCTCCGTGTCGGCGCAGGCAGCCCGACGGCGAACAGGTCTTCAAGCAAAGCTGCGCGTCCTGTCATAACGGCGCGCCCGATTCACGCGCCCCGAGTCTCGACGCGCTCAAGGCCCGCACGCCGCAAGCCGTGATCGAAAGCCTGATGACCGGCGCCATGCGTCCGCAGGGCTCGCGCCTCAGCGGACCCGAGCGTCGCGCCGTCGCCGAGTTCGTCACCGGCAAGACCGTCGGCGGTGACGTGACCGGTGCCGACACCGGGCCGATGCGCGGCGTCGGCGCGTGCGAGCGTTGCTGGCGCGCAGGGTCGCGTGGTCCGGCTGGAGCCCGACGATCACCAACACGCGCTTTCAGTCGCGCGAGATGGCGGGACTGTCTGCGGCCGACGTGCCGCGACTGACGCTGAAGTGGTCGCTGGGTTTTCCCGATGCGTCGGTGGCGTGGTCGTCGCCGACGGTCGCGGGCGGTCGTGTCTACGTCGGCAGTCAGAACGGGACGGTCTATTCGCTCGACGCGAAGACCGGATGCATCCACTGGACCTTCAGCGCCGCGGGCGGTGTGCGCACCGCGATTGCGGTCGGTCCGCGCGAGCGGCGCCGCTGGGACGCTGATCTACTTCGGCGACACCGCCGCCAACGCCTACGCACTCAATGCGGAAACCGGCCGCGTGGTGTGGACGCGCAAGGTCGACGATCATCCGCTCGCGCGGATCACCGGATCGCCGACGCTGCATGCGGGCCGTCTCTACGTGCCGGTCTCGTCGTACGAGGAATCGCAGGGCGCCGATCCGCGCTATGAGTGCTGCACGTTCCGCGGCAGCGTGAGCGCGCTCGATGCGGCGACGGGACGCGTGATCTGGAAGACGTCGATGATCACCGATCCGCTGCAGCGTCGCGGCACGAGCACCGCCGGCGCTGCGCTGTGGGGGCCGTCGGGATCGGGGATCTGGTCGGCGCCAACGATCGACGAAGGCCGCAAGCGTCTCTACGTCGCGACCGGCAACGCCTACAGCGCGCCGGCGCACAAGTCGAGCGATGCGGTCGTCGCACTCGATCTCGACACCGGCGCGATTCGCTGGATGCGTCAGGTGACGCCGGGCGACGTCTACTTGAGCAACTGCCGCGCCGGCAATCCGAACTGTCCCGAGACGAACGGACCCGACTTCGACTTCGGCAGTCCGCCGGTGCTGGCGCGCGCCGATGGCCGCGACGTCCTGGTGATCGGACAGAAGTCGGGCATCGGCGTTCGCGCTCGATCCGGCGCACGACGGTGAAGTGATGTGGGAATACCGCGCGGGGCAGGGCGGCGTGCTCGGCGGCATCGAGTGGGGCGCGGCCGTCGATGGCGAGCACGCCTACTTCGCCGTGTCCGACATCCTGCAGCCGAAGCCCGGCGGCATGCACGCGGTGCGACTCGCCACCGGACAGCGGGCGTGGTTCACGCCGCCGCCGGCGCCGGTCTGCGGCACCGGCCGCGGCTGCAACGCCGCGCAGTCAGCGGCGGTGACGGCCATTCCCGGGCGTCGTGTTCTCCGGATCGAACGACGGCGCGCTGCGCGCGTATTCGACGGCGAACGGCGCCATCCTGTGGGAGTTCGACACCAACAAGGAGTTCACAGACCGTCAACGGCGTGCCCGCCAAGGGCGCGTCGCTCATCGGCCCCGGTCCGGTGGTCGCCGGTGGTATGGTGTATGTGAACTCGGGATACGGCGCGTTCGGCGGACGGCCTGGTAACGTACTGCTCGCCTTTGGCGTGGAATAGACAAGAAGGGTGTAGCGCATGAGATTCAAGAGATTCGACACGCGTACCCTGGTTCTCGTATTCCTCGGGATCGTCTGGCTCGGGATCACGTCGACCGTCACGAGCGGCGCGCCGCAGCAGTCGGCGCCCGCATCGGCGGCGGCACCGACGTTCAGCGCGCGACGTCGCGCCGATCATGTACGCCAAGTGCGTGAGCTGCCATCGGCCCGGCGAAGTGGCGCCGATGTCGCTCATCACCTTCAAGGACGTGCGTCCGTGGGCGAGCTCGATTCGCGAGAAGGTGATGTCACGCGTGATGCCGCCGTGGCACGCCGATCGGCAGTACGGCACGTTCCGCAACGAGCAGAGCCTGACGCAGCCGGAGATCGACACCATCGTCAAGTGGGTGAACGCGGGCGCGCCCGAAGGCGACCCGTCGCGCATGCCGGCGCTGCCGAAGTTCCCCGAGGGCTGGCAGATCGGCACGCCGGACGTCGTCTTCGAGATGCCGACCGGCGTATCAGATTCCGGCGCAGGGCGAGATCGACTACCAGTACTTCGAGGTGCCGACCAACTTCACCGAGGACCGGTGGATGCAGGCCGGTGAAGTGCGCGCCGGCGATCGCGCGCACGTGCATCACATCATCGTGTACGTGAAGGAGCCGACACCCGACGGCCGCGCCCGAGCGTCGTGAGCGAACCGGCCGATCATGGCCGCGGCGCCGGCGGCGCCTGCGGCGCCGGCGGCCGCGCCGCAGTGCCGCGTCCGGCCGCGCCTCGCGCAGAGGCAGGCGCCGCGCCCGGTCGCGCGCACCGGCGATCAGATGCTCGTGAACTGGGCGGTCGGTGAGGACGCGCCGGTGTTCCTGCCGGGAATGGCGAAGCGCATTCCCAAGGGATCGTCGCTGGTGTTCCAGGTGCACTACACGACCAACGGCACGCCGGGCACGCGACCGTCACGCATCGGATTGATCTTCGCGAAGGAGCCGCCGAAGCGCGAGGTTCGCACCGGGATGATCCTCAATCCGCTGTTCGCGATTCCGCCCGGCGCCGCGAACCATCAGATCGAGGCCGAAGCCACCTTCAGCGAAGACGTGAACGTGTGGAGCATGCACCCGCACATGCACCTGCGCGGCAAGGACATGACCTACACCGCGACCTATCCCGACGGCCGCAGCGAGATCGTGCTGCGCGTGCCGAAGTTCGACTTCGGATGGCAGACCGACTACTGGCTGGCCAAGCCGCTCGTGCTGCCCAAGGGATCGAAGCTCCACGTGAGCGCCCACTTCGACAACTCGCACCGCGAACCGGCACAACCCGGATCCGACGGCGACGGTCCGCTGGGGCGATCAGACGTGGGAAGAGATGATGATCGGGTTCTTCACCTACACGGTGGAAGGGAAGGCCGTCGCGAGCTCAGCGCAGTAGGTAGCGGGACGTAGGGCACGTCCTTTCGGACGACGTCTCTTCGACGACGTCACGGGCCGGTCCGACAGGACCGGCCCTACGTTTGTACGAAGCTATTTGGCTTTTTCCGCCGCGCGCGACGCGCTCAGGATGTTGCGCATCGAGTTGTTGCCCTCGTGGCACGCATACTCGAACAGCGTAGTCGTCCGGCTGTCTGGCCAGCGTGAGCGCCGCCGTCCACGGCTTGGTCCACACCGTCGGATCGTCCACCGTCACTTCGTAGTTGATCCCGTCGCCGTCGCGCGTGAAGCGCTCGACGATGTGCAGCGTCTCGCGCGAGCCGCGGAAGTTCGTCTTGTCGCTGAAGTTCGTCGTGTCCACGACCAGCGTGTTGCCGTCCCAGCGGCCGCGTGCGTCGCCGTTGTAGCCGCGAATGGCCGATCCGACGTGCGCGCCGGTACCGATCGGAATCACCCGCGTGTCGTGAATCATCTCGTAGGTGATCGCGACGACGCCCGGACCCTGCACGATGCGCAGGTTGGCGTTGTAGACGGTCGGGAACATCGCGCCGGGGATGCCGCGGCTGATGCAGCGTTCCCACAGGCTCAGATCCTCGGGGCCGTTGAAGATCGCCGTGCCGCCGAACGCGCCCAGCCCGGCAAACGTTCCACCCCCGCCGCGCCCCGCGTCCGCGTCCCGCCGCCGGCCGTGACTGCGCGAGCGGCGGTAGTCGGCCGTCCGGCGGATCGATGACGAGCGATGTGCGCCGCGACACCTTGCCGCGCTCGAGCCAGTGCGGCGGTGGCGACGTCGCCGAGCCGACCGCGCCCGCGTTGCGGTCGGTCGGCGGTCTCGAGATCGAAGTCGGCGTTGTCCGACACCAGTTGCTTGTCGGCCTGCGCCCGGCGCTGTGCGTACTCGGCGTCGGTGAGGAAGCGGCGGTCGCCATACTGCGCCTGCCGCTCGAACGGCACGCTCAACTCGGCTTCGCTGCTGAACGTCCCCTGCAGATCCGGATCGCCCCACGGGGTCCTGGGAACCGCCGGCCCCTGCGCGGAGGTGACGCTGCCACCGACGGCGGCAATCAGTCCGGCGAGAGCTCCTGTCATACGCGACCACACGCCTCGTCCTCATCTCGGACCTCCTCGTTGGTCAGATGCGCATTGGGCCTTGAGCATTGTGCTCGTGACGATCCGTGCGGTTCGCCCAAAAACCACTCAAATCTACTGCGCGGCTTCCCGGAGCGCTCACATCCCGGCGGATACGCGCGAAGCGCGCGTCGCTGCGAAGCCGCTCCATCTTTGGATCGATCTCGATCGAGTACAGAAACGCCGAGTTCTCGTGGAACGCACGTTCGAGCTCCGCGAACGCTTCCTGCCGCTGGCCGAGCGCGTCGCGCAGCATGGCCATGTAGTAGGCGTCGACGTATTCGGTCCGGCGGAGCTGTTCGAGCTCTCGCGAGAATGCGCCGCGCATCGTCGAGCCGATGCATCTTGGCGAGGCACGTCGCCTCGAGCGCGCGCATCCACGGCAGGTTGAGCGACATCACCGAGCCGAGCTGGTACTGCTCGAGCGCTTCGTCGAGCCGGCCGGCGCATTCGAGCGCCATCGCGTAGTTGGCGCGCGAGATCTGCAGGTAGGGATGCAGCTCCACCGCCTTGCGGCCCTCGTCGATCGCCTCGGTCAGCTCGCCGCGCCACATCCGTACGAGCACCATCGTGGCGGGCAGAGTGGGCAGCAGCGGCTCGACCTGCAATCCGCGCTCGAGCATGTCCAGCGCCTTGTCGAGTCGCCCGAGCGTGGCGTACATCAGCGCGCTGCGCACGTAGCGCGGTGCCGTAGGTCGGCCGCTCGCGAATCGTCTGCTGCGAACTCGGCCTCGGCCTCGGCGAGCCGGTGCTCGAACATGTGCAGTCCGTGCGCGCGATTGCAGCGCAGCTCCGGCCGGAGGCCGCCCGCGTCAACCGCCCGCTCGTGCGCCTCGAGGAACTCGGGGTAGACGTCGCGCGGCGCACGCATGCCGAACGTCGCGAGCATCAGGTAGCACGTGGACATGCCCTCCGCAGGCGCGGAAATCGGTGCCGCACTCACGCGCCGCGCGCTTGAAGCAGTCGATCGCGCGATCGGCGCCCTCACGGGTGCGGCGATTCCAGTAGTGCCAGCCGGTGCGAACCAGCTCCTCCGACGCGGGAATCTCGAGGCAGTAGCCGACCTTCGGCCGATGGGTGATCCAGCGTCCGTACTCGCCGAGGCTCTTTCGCACCTCGCCGATGGTGACGTCCACGGTGTGACGCGAGACGAACGTGCCGTCCCAGGCCTCCGCCATCATCTGCTCGTAGCCGATCGACTGACCGCTGTGACGCAGCAGCGTCCGCAGGGCCTGAAAGGCCTGCGGGCGCAGTCTGACCTCCACGCCGTCGCGCAGTCAGGCGCGTCGACGAGGGATCGAGCGAAAAGGGTCCGAAGCTGACTTCCGACATGGGCGCCTGCACGCGTGGCGTAGGGGGAATTTGCCGCCTTTTTGTCCTGCGGTCAAGAGATGGTGCGCAGGGCGATTTGACGGCTTTTTGCAGCGACTTTCGCCCGCGTCCCGCCACTACAATCGGCCCGCTTCATCGCCAGATCCACAACCAAGCGGGAGACGAAGGGAGTTCGTTCATGCGAGTGAGAGCCGCGTGTCGTCGTGGTCGCCCTGTTCGTGCTGCTGCCGTCAGCCGCGCACGCCCAGGCGTCGATTACCGGCGTCGTCAAGGATTCGTCTGGCGCCGTGCTGCCCGGTGTGACGGTCGAAGCCTCCAGCCCGGCGCTCATCGAGAAAGTCCGCACGCGCGGTCACCGACGAAGCGGGCCGCTATCGCATCGTCGATCTGCGGCCGGGCACCTACACGGTCAACTTCACGCTGACCGGCTTCCAGTCGGTCCGGCGCGAAGGCATCGACCTGCCCGGCACGTTCACCGCGACGGTCGATGCCGACCTCAAGGTCGGCTCGCTCGAGGAGACGATCACCGTGACCGGCGAGTCGCCGATCGTCGACGTGCAGAGCATACGCCGTCAGACGGTGCTCGACAACGACATCATCACGTCGATTCCGGCGACGCGCTCCTACAACAGCCTGATGCAGCTGATGCCGAACACCGTCACGCAGGCGTGGCGCGGCCATGGACACGCAGGTCGTGCCCGGCATGGTGGTGTTCGGCGGCGCCGGCGGCCGCAGCAACGAAGGCCGCGTGAACGTCGACGGCATCAGCGTCGGCTCGGCGTTCAACGGCGCCGGCGTGTCGTCCTACATCGCCGACGTCGGCAACGCGCGCGAGGTGACGATGACCACGTCGGGCGGTCTCGGCGAAGCCGAAGGCGGCGGGCCGTCGTTGAACATCGTGCCGAAGGAAGGCGGCAACAGCCTGCGCGGCAGCTTCTACGCCGCCGGCGTGACCGAAGGCATGATCGGCAGCAACTACACGCGACGAGCTGCGCAGCCGCGGCCTCACCACGCCTGGCGAGACGCGCAAGGTGTGGGACTTCAATCTCGGCGTCGGCGGGCCGATCAAGTCGGACCGCGTGTGGTTCTTCGGCACGTTCCGCGACGAAGGCAGCGAGCGCTCGGTCCCCGGCATGTTCGCCAACGCCAACGCCGGCGATCCGACGAAGTGGACCTACGTCGCCGACCGGACCCGTCCGGCCGTCAACGCGGCGTCGTACCGCATGATGTCGATGCGCCTGACCGCGCAGGCCACGCCGCGCAACAAGATCGCCATCTTCTGGGACGAGCAGAAGCCGTGCGAAGGCGGCGCCGCGGCAGGCTTCTCGGGCAGCGCGTGCCGCACGTCGGGCAACGACCTCGTCTACGGCGGATCGACGGCCGCGCCGACGCCGTCCGCATCGGCGACGCTCGCGCCCGAGACCGCGGCGTACCGCGACTACGGCAATCGCGTCTATCAGGCAAAGTGGACGGCGCCGATGACCAACCGGCTGCTGCTCGAAGCCGGCTTCGGGCTCCTACCGCAGCCGCTGGGGCGGCAAAGAGGTTCCGGGTCTCGAGACGACGCAGACCTGATTCGCGTCGTCGAGCAGTGCGCGACCGGCTGCGCGGCCAACGGCAACATTCCGGGTTTGACGTATCGCTCGGGCAACTGGTCGTCGAACATCAACTGGAACACGCAGTGGAGCGCCGGCGCTGTCGCTCGTGACCGGCAGCCACAGCATCAAGGTCGGCTATCAGGGAGCGCTGCTGTTCGACGATCGCAAGAACTTCACGAACTCGGAGTTCCTGCAGTACCGCTTCAACAACGGCGTTCCGGATCAGATGACGCTGTCGATCAGCGCCTTCCCGATCCACCAGCGCGTGCGCAGCGATGCGTTCTACGCGCAGGAGCAGTGGACGCGCGGCCGCATGACGCTGCAGGGCGCGCTGCGCTACGACCACGCGTGGAGCTACTTCCCCGAGCAGACGGTCGGCCCGGTGCGCTTCTTCCCGAACGCGAAGACCTATCCGCACACCGTGGGCGTCGAGGGCTATCACGATCTGTGGCCGCGCGGCGGCGTCGCCTACGATCTGTTCGGCAACGGCAAGACGTCGGTCAAGGTCAACATCGGCCGCTATCTCGAGGCGGCGCAGAACGGCGGGACTCTTCGTCGCGCTCAATCCGACCGGCCGCCTGTCGACGACGACGACGAGGGCGTGGACCGACTCGAACGGCAACTTCCGCGCCGACTGCGATCTGCTGAATCCCGCTGCGCAGAATCTGAGCGCAGGCGGCGGTGACGTCTGCGGCGTGAACACCAACGCCAACTTCGGCACCGAGGTCTTCGAGTCCACGCTCGATCCGGCGCTGCTCTCGGGTTGGGGCGTACGCTCCGGTGACTGGCAGTGGGGCGCGTCGGTGCAGCAGGAAGTGCTGCCGCGCGTGGCGGTCGAGGTCGGCTATCAGCGGCGCTGGCTGGTGAACTTCCTCGTCACCGACAACCTGGCGCGCGCTGCAGCGGATCACACGTCCGTTCGGCATCAACGTTCCCAGCGACCCGCGGCTGCCGGGCGGCGGCGGTGGCGTGCTGGAGGGCCTCTACAACGTCACCGCCGACGGCGGCGGCGCGGCTGAACGACAACTTCCAGACGCTGTCGAACGACTTCGGCGACTACACGCACGAGCACCAACTCGATCTACATGAACGTCACCGCGCGTCCGCGCTCGGGCCTGGTGCTGCAGGGCGGCTTCAACACCGCCAAGACCGACAGCGACTACTGCGAGGTCCGTTCCGCGATTCCCGAATGGACCGTGCTCGGTGCTCAGTCGCCGACCAATCCGTGGTGCGACACGTCCACGGGATGGGTGACGCGGGTGACCGGTCTCGGCACCTACACGATTCCGAAGATCGATGTGCTGGTGGCGGGCACGTTCCGCAGCGACCAGGGCGTCGTCGCTGGCCGCGAACTGGGCGGCGCCCAACTCGGCGACCGTCGGGCTCAATCGCCCGTATGCCGGCGTGGCTGGGACGACGGTCACGGTCAACCTGATCGAGCCCGGCACGCTCTTTGGCGATCGCGTCAACCAGTTCGACATGCGGTTCGCGAAGATCCTGCGCTTCGGGCGCACGCGTGCCAACGTCGGCGTTCGACGTCTACAACGTCGCCGAACTCGGCGCCGGTGCTGAGCTACAACCAGACGTTCGTGCGCCGAACGGTCGCGTGGCTGGCGCCGACCTCAGTGCTGCAGCCGCGGTTCGTGAAGTTCAGCGCGCAGATCGATTTTTGATTGGGCGATCTTTGATCGTTGATTCAATTGTTGATTGTGTTGAGATTGTTGATTGAGAGCTGAAACGAGCTCTCAATCAACAATCACAAATCGACAATCAACAACGAATCAATAGTCACCAAGCAACGATCAGCAATGACGCTGGCTAGGTCTTGACGAGCGTCAGGATCTCTTCCAGCACCATCTCCGGCACATCTTCCTGCAGGTTGTGCCCGCCAGGCAGCGGGCGGCCGGTGACCTTCGTGCCGCGCTCGTTCCAGATCTTCATCACGTCGTAGATCCGTCCCATCGCGCCCTTCTCGGCCCACAGCACGCGCAGCGGACAGGTGATCTTCTTCTGCAGGTCGGCCTCGTCGTGCTTCAGATCGATCGACGCGCCGGCGCGATAGTCCTCGCACATCGCGTGGATGTTCTCGGGAGTGCTGGAGGTGCGCAGGTACTCGAGCTGAATCTCGTCTGTGGCTTTCGCCCTCTGCGCTTCGGTTGACGCCTTGAGATCGTTCTCGGGACCCGGCGCCTGGCGCAGGTAGTTGAACCAGTGGAAGTACGCCTGGACGAACTGGATGTCCACGTGCGTGTAGAGGTAGTAGGTGGGGATGATGTCCAGCACCGCCGCGTGCGTGACCTTGTCGGCGTGATCGAGACACATGCGGTGCGTCACGCGGCCGCCGCGGTCCTGGCCGATCACCGGGAACTTCTCGAAGCCGAAGTGCTTCATCACCTCGACCTGATCGAGCGCCATCGCGCGCTTCGAGTAGTTGACGTGCATCTCGCCGTCGGGCGGCTTGCTGCTGTCGCCGTAGCCGCGCAGATCGGCCACCACGACCGTGCGGGTCGCGGCGAGCTTCGGCGCGACCATTCGCCACGTGATGTGCGACTGCGGCGCGCCGTGCAGCAGCAGGATCGGCGGACCCGACCCGCCAATGACGCCGTTGATCTCGGCGCCGCTGGTCTTGACGCGGAACGGCTTGAAGCCAGGGAACCACTTCGTGGTGTCGACAGCTGGCGCCTGCGCCGAGGCAGAATGGGCGCTGAGGCTCGAGGCGACACCGAGGGCGGTGACGTGCATCATCCAGTCGCGGCGATTCATGTCGGTCATGGCGAGGGATCGTAATTCAAAATGCAAAAATCAAAATGCAAAAAGACAGCAATTGCGCCGCTCGTTTGCATTTTGAATTCCGCATTTTGCATTACAGCGGTGCCGACGCTCCTCGTCCATGGCGTCGCGCGTTCGTAGGCATCGGCGACGCGCAGCATCGTCGGCTTCGTCGAACATCCGGCCGATGACCTGGAAGCCGATCGGCAGACGTGCCGCGCCTTCGGTGAACCCGCACGGCACGCTGATGCCGGGGAGGCCGGCGAGATTCACGCTGACCGTGAAGATGTCGGCGAGATACATCTGCAGCGGGTCGTCGGTCTTCTCGCCCAGCTTGAACGGCGGAATCGGGCTGGTCGGCATGACGATGACGTCGGCCTGTTCGAGGGCGCGCGCGTAGTCGCGGCGCAGCAGCGTGCGCACCTGCAGCGCCTTCAGATAGAACGCGTCGTAGTAGCCGGCGCTCAGGACGTAGGTGCCGAGCATGATGCGTCGCTTCACTTCGGCGCCGAACCCTTCGTCCCGCGTCCGGCTGTACATCGTCGTCAGCGTGTCGTCCTTGGTCGTCGGCGCGCGGTGGCCGTACTTCACGCCGTCGTAGCGCGCGAGGTTCGAGCTCGCCTCCGCGGTGCAAATCAGGTAGTAGACGGGAATCGCGTAGCGGGCGTGGGGGAGCTCGACGTCCACGAGCGTGGCTCCGGCATCGCGCAGCACGTTCGAGCGCCTCGTCGAACGCGCGTCGCACCGCATCGTCCACGCCGTCGGCGACGAAGGCGCGCGGGACGCCGATGCGCACGCCGCGGACGTCGCCGGTCAGGGCGGCCGTGAAGTCGGGGACCGCTTCGGCGACGAGGTCGAGTCCATCGGATCGCGGCCGGACAACGCCGACAGCGCGAGCGCGGCGTCGCCGACGGTTCGAGTGAACGGACCGATCTGATCGAGCGACGAGGCAAACGCCAGCAGGCCGTAGCGGGACACGCGTCCGTAGGTCGGCTTCAGCCCGACGACGCCGCAGAACGACGCCGGCTGCCGGATCGATCCGCCGGTGTCCGATCCGAGCGCGAGCGGCACGCACTGCGCGGCGACCGCGGCCGCCGAGCCGCCGCTCGATCCGCCGGGCGTGCGATCGGTCGCCCACGGATTGCGCACTGGTCCGTACGCCGAGTTCTCGTTCGACGATCCCATCGCGAACTCGTCGCAGTTGGTCTTGCCGACGATGACCGCGCCGGCCGCTTCCAGCTTCTCGACGACGGTCGCGCTGTACGGCGGGATGGAAGTTGTCGAGAATCCGCGACGACGCCGTCGTGCGTACGCCCTTGACGCACAGGTTGTCCTTCAGCGCGACCGGCACACCGGCCAGCGGCCCGAGCGTCGCGCCAGACGCGCGCTGACGATCGATCAGCCCGGCGCGCGCGATGCGCGCGCTCGGCGACGACGTGATTGAACGCGTTGAGCGTGGGATTGGTCTGCTCGATGCGTGCCAGCGCGGCCCGGCAGACCTCGACGGCCGATGCCTTGCCGGTGACGATCGCGCTCGCGGATCTCGCGGGCGCTGTCGTGAACGCCGTCATCCGATGACCCGCGGCACGCGAAAGAGTCCGGCCTCCGGCGCGCCGTCGGGGGCGTTGGCGATCGCGTCGCTGACCTCGAGCGAGGGCCTGGGCTGCATCCGGTCGCTCGACGCCGTGCGCGTTGACGTGCGCCGTGGCTTCGACGCCGGTCGTATCGACGCCCTGCACCTGCTCGGCATAGGCCAGGATGTCGGCGAGCTGTCTCGTGAAGAGCTGTTTCTCGTCGCGCGGTCAGCTCGAGATTGGCGAGCCTGGCGATCCGCTCGACGTCTTTGACAGTGAGTGTGGTGGACACCTTGCGATGCTAATGCGTCGCAAGGTCAAAGGGCAAAAGGCAAAGTGCAAACGTCAGGTCAAGAGGTGCAGGTCCAACGTGCGGGTCTAGGTGCGGTACATGTGTAGGATCGGTCGTGGCATCGGTCAGGCGCACCTCGGTCGCTGGAACCTGGTATCCGGACAACCCGGCGCGACTTGTGTCGCATGTCGACGGCTATCTCGAACGGGCACGGATCGAGGATCCGGCCGGCCGGCTGCGCGCGATCGTGGTGCCGCACGCCGGCCTGATGTACTCAGGGCCGGTCGCTGCCTACGCCTACAACGTCGCGCGCCGTCATCGGCATTCGGCGCTGGTGCTGGTCGGGCCGTCGCACTTCGTGCCGTTTCACGGTGTGTCGATCTGGCCCGATGGCGAGTGGGAGACGCCGCTCGGGCCGGTGCCGGTGGACCGCGACGCTGGCCGCGGCGCTCGCGTCCGCGTCGTCCGCAGATCGTCGAGCTGCCGGCCGCGCACGGGCGCGAGCACTGTCTCGAAATGCAGATGCCGTTCATCGCGCACCTGTCTGCCGGACGTGCCGATCGTGCCGATGGTCATGGGCCACCAGACGCGCGAGACCGCCTTCGCGCTCGGCGCCGCCATCGCGCCGGGCCGTCGCAGCCCATGCGCCGGACGCGCTGCTCGTGGCGAGCAGCGATCTCTCGCACTACGAGGACGCGAACACCGCGGCGGCGCTCGATCGGGACGTCATCGCAGCACGTCGAGCGGCTCGACGCCGACGGGCTGATGCGCGCGCTCGAAGCCGAACCGCGACACGCGTGCGGCGGCGGACCGATGGTCGCCGTCCTCGACGCGGCGCGGCGACTCGGCGCCACGCCATGCACGGCTGCTACAGTATGCGGACTCCGGCGACGTGTCCGGTGACAAGTCGTCGGTCGTTGGCTACATGGCAGCTGCGATATGGTGATCTCCCCCGAAGACCAGCGTCGTCTCCTCGATCTTGCGCATCGCGCCCTCGAGGCGCGTGTGCGTCATGCCGATCTCCCCGACATCGACACCGACTGGCCCCGGACGTCCGACCGCGGCGCGTTCGTCTCGATCTTTCACGACGGCGAACTGCGCGGCTGTCTCGGACGGCTGAAGTCGCAGCTGCCGATCGCCGGCTGGTCGCGCGAGCTCGCCCAGGCCGTGGCCGACTCGGATCCCCGATTCGATCGCGTCACGCCGCAGGAGCTCGCCGAGCATCGGCTTCGAGATCTCGGTGCTCACGCGCGAGCGCGAGATCCAGTCGGTCGATGAGATCGAAGTCGGCCGGCACGGGCTGATCGTGGAGCAGGGGACGAGCCGCGGGCCTGCTGCTGCCGCAGGTGCCGGTCGAGCAGGGGTGGGATCGCGACACGTTCCTCGATCACACCTGTCTCAAGGCCGGGCTCGCTGCCGACGCCTGGCGGCGCGGCGCGCGCATCTTCGTCTTCGAAGCCAGGTCTTCGGAGAGAGGCGCGATGATGAACCTTGCCCTGGCCGAGCCGGCTTGACCCGATCATGGATAACGTCTGCCACACCCTGGTCGGGGCCGCGTGCGGCGCCGCCGGCCTCAACCGTCGCACCCGCTTCGGCGCCGCGACGTTGATGATCTCGGCGAACATTCCCGACGTGGACGTGCTGGTCTTTGCGACCAGCACGCCGTGGATTGAATTCCGCCGCGGCTGGACGCACGGCATCCTGGCGCAGATCGTCTTGCCGGTCGCGTTGACCGGCGATGGTCTGGCTGTTCGACCGGGTCAGGCGCGCGCGAGGCTCGGAGGGCGATCGGCCGTTTCACGCCGGGTGGACGCTGCTGCTCGCGTTCGTCGGCGTCTATTCGCACGTGTTTCTCGACTACCTGAACAACTACGGCGTCCGCCTCGCGAGTCCGATCGACTGGCAGTGGTTCTACGGCGACGCGATCTTCATCGTCGATCCGTGGATGTGGATCATGCTGGCCGCCGGTATCTGGCTCGCCGGCACACCGTGGCCGGCCGCGTCCGGCGCGCGTGGCGCTCGTCGCGATGTAGCTGCTACATCGCGGCGATGCTGATCTCGGGCTGGGCGGCGCGCGGCATCGTGACCGAGAGCTGGAGGAGTGCGCACGGCACCGACGCCGCGTGCGCTGATGGTCGGTCCCGTTGCCGCTGTGGCCATTCAGCCGGCAGGTCATCGTCGACGCCGGCGACCACTACGAGACCGGAACGTTCTCCTGGTGGCGAGCGGGCAGTCACGCTTCGTTCCCGAGAAGATTCCCAAGAACAGCGACGCGCCCCAGGTCGCGGCCGCCCGACGCGACAACAATATTCGCGCGTTTCTCGTCTGGTCGCGGTTTCCGTTCTGGACCATCGAATCCACGCCTCGGAAGGCACTCGCGTAACCGTGTCCGACATGCGTTTTGCGGGGAGAAACGGGTTCGGCGCCTCGACTTCAGATGCGCGTGCGCTGCGCAGCCTCGGTCAGGCACGTTGAGCATGGCTGAGCATTGGGCACTCAGTGCGGGCGCAGTCGGCATGCGCTCGTCGCGCGAAGCCTTCTGCCGATGGTTCGATGAATGCGATTGGAACTGCACGTCCCCCGCCATTACGGCATAATGAATGCGAATGCGCCGAGTGATCGCCGTGCTCGGCGTGCTGGCGGTGGCGGCGCAGCGCCGACCCCCGACGCACGCCTGGGGCTTTGAAGCCCACAAAGTTCATCATGGAGCGGGCCATCGGCCTGCTGCCTGCGGAGATGCGGCCCTTCTTCGAGCAGTACAAGTCCACACTCGTCGAGCGCGCGATCGATCCTGACACCTGGCAGGTCGCTGGCTTCAACGACCAGGAGGATCCCAATCACTTCCTCGATCTCGATTGGGAAGGCTACGGGAAGTATCCGTACACGGGCTGCCGCGCGACTACACGGCGGCGGTGGCCAAGTTCGGCAAGAAGCGCGTCGACGACAACGGCACGGTGCCGTGGCGCGTCGAGGAGATGTACGGCAACCTTCGGCGGGCGTTCGAATCCGTACGAGCGGCGCGGTCCCTTCGGACGTTTCGACGTGATCTTCTTCTCGGCGTGGCTCACGCACTACGTCAGCGACGCCCACGTGCCATTTCACGCGGTGCTCAACTACGACGGCCAGCTGACGAGCCAGCACGGCATCCACGCGCGCTACGAGGCGTACCTGTTCGAGCGCTATCGCGATCAGTGGACGATCGCGCCGAAGCCGATCGCGCCGATCAAGAACCCGCGCGACTACATCTTCGACGTGGTGCTGCAGGGCACGCAGCTCGTGCCGCCGATCCTGAAGTCGGACCTCGAGGCGATCGGCGGCCGCGACGAGTACGACGATGCGTATTACGCGGCGTTCTTCAAGGCCAACCGGGCTGTCGCTCGAGCGCCGTCTCAACGAGTCGATTGCCGCGTCGGCGGCGATGATCGCCGGTGCGTGGGAAGCAGCGGGGAAGCCGGCTGTGCCGGTCAATGCCCAACCGACTGCACAGCGGCGGCGCCGATGATGGTGACAGTCCGCCTGAAGGCGGACACCGCATGCGTCCGCCTGAAGGCGGACACTACATGCCGTGCGGACTTGCGGCGCTGGTCGAATTCCCTGATCCGGTGACCGTCTTGCGCGACAGCCTCGGCCTTCTCCTTTACCGTCTTCAACCAGCGCCGCGCCCACGCGAACTCGAGACCGAGGATGCCCAGGCCGATCGGGATCACGATGAACGCAGGACCGGGCAGCACCATCATCGCGATGCCGATGGCCAGCACGGTGAAGCCGACAATCGAGATGGCGATGCGTCTGGCGAGGCGATAGGCGACGTTGGACATGGGGGTCGGTGGAGGGTCGGTGGGCTCCAGTCATGATGACACACCGGAGCATTACAATCTCGCGCTCAAGTGAAACTGCGCGAACTCGCCGAGCGGCTCGACTGCCGGCTGGAGGGTGACGGGGACGTCGAGATCCGGCGGGTCGCCGGCATTCAGACGGCCGAATCGGGAGACGTCACGTTCCTCGCCAATCCCAAATACGAGAAGACCCTGCGCACGACAGGCGCCTCGGCCGTTATCCTCAAGGACGATGCGCCGGCCGCGCCGTGCGCGATGCTGCGCACCAAGGATCCGTACCTGGCGTTTGCGCGCGCGGTCGGTCTGTTCGCGCCGGTGTCGCGTCCCGCCCCCGGTGTTCACATGCTGGCCTCGGTCGCCGCCGACGCGCAGATTGGCGCCGACGTCTCGCTCGGCGGCGTTCGTCGCAGTGGGTGAGGGCGCGACGATCGGCGATCGGACGATCGTCTATCCCAACGTCACCATCGGTCCCGGCGCTCGCATCGGCGCCGATTGCGTCATTCATTCCAACGTCGTCGATCCGCGAGCGTGTGACGCTCGGCGATCGCGTGGTGCTGCAGAACGGCGTGGTCATCGGCGGCGATGGCTACGGCTTCGTCCGCCGAGGCGACGGCACGCACGAGAAGATTCCCGCAGGTCGCCACCGTCGTCATCGAAGACGACGTCGAGCTGGGCGCCAACACGACCGTCGATCGTCCTGCCGTCGGCGAAACTCGCATCAAGAGCGGGCACCAAGATCGACAACCTCGTGCAGATCGGCCACGGCGTGACCATCGGCCGCAACGTGCTGCTCGCCGCCCAGGTCGGGATTGCCGGCAGCACCGACGTCCACGACGACGTCGTGTTCGGCGGGCAGGTCGGCGTCGGTGGTCACCTGACGATCGGGCGCGGCGCGGTCGCCGTCGGGCAGTCAGGCGTGACCAACTCGCTCGAGCCGCGGGCCATGGTTGCCGGCTATCCGGCCATCGACAGCCGCGACTGGCGCAAGGCGTCGGTGCTCTTCAAACGTCTGCCGGAGCTCAAACGTCGCATCGAGGCGCTCGAGACGCGCATCGCGCGAGTCCTCTCGTCGAGTGCCGAGTCCAAACCGGAAAGGTCTTCCAGAGTGACATGGTCCGTTCGCACTGCTCCAGCGCGCCTTGGCGGCGCTGATGGTCGTGCTGTGCGCCAGCTCCGCCGCCGCGCAGACCTCCGACGACGACGAGCCGGAGCCGGCACGAGTCGAGCTGCTGCCGCGCACGGCGTTCCACCTGTCCGCCGAGCATCTGTCCGGACGAGGACGTGATGTTCGTGTGGGACACGAACTTCGGCGGCGAGCTCGACGTGATCGACTATCGCACGGGCCGGGCCACGTTCGTCGCCAACTACCAGGCGATTCTCGGCGATGAGTTTCGCCACTTCGATCCGAACCAAGGGCAACTACATCCTGAGCGGATCGGCGTCGATGCGGACGCGCGCGCGTCGAAGTGGCCGGCGTCTTCTATCACCAGTCGCGGCACCTGGCCGATCGCGCCAACCGCGTGGCTGTCGCGTGGAACATGATGGGCGCGCGGATGCAGCGGGCGATCACGACCCGGCGCGCGCGGGTCGATGCCCGCGTCGATGTGCGCGGAGTCGTCGCGAAAGCGTTCGTCGACTACAGCTGGGAGATCGAAGGGGCCGTGCGCAGCGACGTGCAGATTCGCCCGGGGATCGGCGTCCTCTTCGGCGGGACGCTGCGGCGTCTCGGTGTGGACGATTCACAGAATCGCGGCGACCAAACCGGGTTTCGCGGCGAAGGCGGCGTGCGTTTCGAGGGCCGTCGAGGGGCCATGGAGTTCTTTCTGGCCGCCGAGCGCCGCGTCGATCCGTCGCCGCTGCAGTTCGGGACCGCGAGCTGGGCGACGGTCGGCTTTCGCCTGCTGAGCCGCTAACCTCTGGGATAATCACTACATGGGATTCGCGCGCTCTCGCCCGGGCCGCCTGACCACCGTTGCCACGGCTATGCTGGGACTTGTCGTGATCACCCTGTCGCCGCTCGACGCGCGCGGTGAGGCCGCCGAAACTCCAGTATCAGATCTCGACGCTGCCCAACGGTCTGCGTCGTCATCCTCTCCGAGGATCACTCGACGCCCATCGTCCACGTCTCGGTCTGGTATCACGTCGGATCGAAGAACGAGCGCGCCGGACGCACCGGCTTCGCGCATCTCT
This sequence comes from uncultured Acidobacteriota bacterium, assembly GCA_963728305.1. GTDB lineage: Bacteria > Acidobacteriota > Vicinamibacteria > Vicinamibacterales > UBA2999 > Gp6-AA40. Next base: position 70,275 of record CAVSKE010000040.1, on the reverse strand, counting down.
TCGAGCACATGATGTTCAAGGGCTCCAAGAACGTCGAGCCCGATTCCCATACCTCGATCATCGCGAGCGTGGGCGGGCGCAGCAACGCCTACACCACTGAAGACGAGACGGTGTTCTGGCAGACGCTGCCGGCGCACTACCTGCCGCTGGCGCTCTGGCTCGAGGCCGATCGGATGGCGACGCTGCGCGTCGACGAGGACGCGTTCCGGCGCGAGCGCGAAGTGGTGAAGGAAGAGCGCCGGATGCGGGTCGAGAACCAGCCGTACGGCCGGTTGTCGGAGATCATCTACGACCACGCCTTCACGACGCATCCGTACAAGCACCCGACCATCGGCAGCATGGCCGATCTCGAGGCCGCCTCGATCACCGACGTCCGCGATTTCCACAACACCTACTACGTGCCCGAGAACGCGACGATCACCGTCGTCGGCGACTTCGACTCGGCGCAAGTCGCTGCAGATGGTGACGCAGTACTTCGCGCGAGTGCCGAAGGCGGTGAAGCCGGTGCCGCGGGACATTCCGAAGGAGCCGCAGCAGACGCAAAGAGCGCCGTGCCGTGGTCGAGGAGTCGTGGCCGCTGCCCGCTGTGGTCGTCGCCTATCACGTGACGTATGACGGGCATCCCGATGCCTACCCGCTGCACATCACCGCGAAGATCATGTCCGACGGGCAGAGCGCGAGAATTCCGCTCGAGCTGATGTACAAGAAGCGCATTGCGCTGACCGCCTTCGGCAGCGGCAACATCACCGAGGATCCGAATCTGTTCTACGCGGTCGCCATCGTCCAGCCGGGACAGACGCCGCAGGCAGCGGAGCAGGCGCTCATCGCCGAATTCGACAAGCTGACGAAAGAGCCGGTGCTGGCCAACGAGCTCCAGCGCGCCAAGAACCAGTTCGCGCGCGACTACATCGTCAGCCGCGAGTCGAACGAGGACAAGGCGCGGCACCTGGCGCACTCGGCGGTGATCCACAACGACATCGCTGCCGCCGACGGTGAGTTCGACATCTTCATGAACGTGACGCAGGCCGACGTGCTGCGCGTCGCGAAGACCTACTTCACGCCGAACAACCGCGTCGTTCTCCACATCCTCCCCAAGACCGGAGGCTCCCGATGAGACACCGCTTGGGAGTTGGGCGTTGGAAGTGGTTGGTCGTTGGCAGTTGGGCGTTGGGAGTTGTCCTCTGCGCCACCCTGGCTCACGCGCAGGTCAGCAACTGGCCGTCTGAGTCGGCGCCGCGGCCGCTCGCGCCGAAAGAGTTCAAGTTCCCGCCGTACGAGATTCGCACGCTCTCGAACGGCATGCAGGTGATGGTCATCCTGCACCACGAGCAGCCGGCGGTCACGATGCGGCTGCTGACGCGCGCCGGCGCGGCGCAGGACCCGCAGAACAAGCGCGGCGTCGCCGAGCTCGTCGCGCACCTGCTCGATCAGGGCACGACGACGCGTTCGCGCGCAGCAGATCGCCGAACAGATCGATTTCATCGGCGGTGCGCTCGGCACCGGGTCGGGCACCGACCTGACCTACGTCAACGCCGTGGTGATGAAGGACTCGTTCGCCTTCGGGATGGATCTGGTCGGCGACATCGTCCGGAATCCGGCGTTCTCGCCTGAGGAGATCGAGCGGCAGCGCGAGCGTGCGATCTCGTCGCTGCAAGTGAGCGATCAAGGATCCCGACTACGTCGCCTCGGTCCTGTTCGACCGGCTGGTCTACGGCTTCCATCCCTACGGGCTGCCCGGCAGCGGCACGCCCGAGACGCTGATGAACATCACGCAGGACGACCTGCGCCTGTTTCACCGGCAGTACTTCGTGCCGAACAACATGATCCTCGCGATTGTCGGCGACGTGACCGGCGAGGAAGCGTTCGCTCAGGCGGAGCGCGTGTTCGGCAAGTGGGCGCGCGGCGAGGTGCCGCCGTGGAAGCCGGTCGATCCGCCGCCGCCGACGCGCCGGCATCGTCGTGGTCGACAAGCCCGACTCGGTGCAGACGGAGATCCGCGTCGGGCAGCTGGCGATTCCGCGCAAGCACCCCGACTACCTCGCGTGGGATCTGACGGTGAAGATTCTCGGCGGCGAGGGCGCGAACCGGTTGCACCGCGTGCTCAGATCCGAGCGCGGACTCACCTACGGCGCCGAGGCCAACAGTCAGGCCATGAAGCAGGCCGGCGATTTCGTCGCCGAGACGAACACGCGGACCGAGACCACCGGCGAAGCGCTGCGTCTGACCGTCGAAGAGTTCGCCAAGCTGCAGCGGCAGCGTGTCTTCGAGCGCGAGCTCGCCGACGCGCAGGCCTATCTGGCCGGCAGCTTTCCCGCTGACCATCGAAACGCCGAACGACATCGCGACGATCGTGCTCAACGCGATGTTCTACGAGCTGCCGCTCGAGGAGATCAGCACCTTCCGTGAACGGGTGCAGCGCGATCACGCCGGACGACATTCAGCGGGTCGCCCGTCAGTACATCAAGCCCGACCGCCTGTCGATCGTGCTGGTTGGCAACGCGCAGGGCTTCGTGTCGCAGCTGCGCGCGCGTCGGCTTCACGGATTTCGAGATCATCCCGATTGATCAGCTCGATCTCATGTCCGCGACGCTGAAGAAAGAGCCGCCGCGTCGAGCCGCGGTCAGCCCGGACGGCCCACCCCGTCCGTAACCACATCGGCTTCGTCGATGCGAATCATGATCTCCTGCGGCGAGGCGTCAGGCGATCTGTATGCCGGCGCGCTCACCGCGGAGCTGCAAGCGCGCCAGCCCGACGCCGAGATCTTCGGTTTCGGCGGCCAGCGTCTGCAAGTCGGCCGGCGGGCATCTCATCGGCGACTTCGGCGGCCTGTCGGTCACCGGTCTCACCGAAGCCATACGCGTCGTGCCGCGCTCGTTTGCGATGCTGCGTCGGCTGGTTGACGCGGCACGTGAGTTGCGTCCGCACGTCTTCGTGGCCATCGACTCGCCCGACTTCAATTTCAGGCTGCTGGCCGCGCTCCGCCGTCTCGGCATCCCCATCGTCTATTACGTGAGCCCGCAGCTGTGGGCGTGGCGGCCCGGGCGCATGGAGACGATGAAGACCTACGTCGACCGGGTGCTGGTGATCTTTCCGTTCGAGGAAGCGCTCTACCGGGACGCCGGCGTCGACGTGCAGTTCGTCGGGCATCCGCTCGTGGACCTGGCCAAGTCGGGCCAGCCCCGCGAGGCCTTTCTCACCGAACGCGGCCTGGTGCCCGACCGCGCCGACCGTGGCGCTGCTGCCCGGCAGCCGCAAGAACGAATTGGATCGCACGGTGCCGATGATGGCCGAGGCGATCCCGCTGATTCGCGCGCGAGTCCCCGACGCGCAGTTCGTCGTGGCGTGCGCGCCGACGATGGCCGACTCGCTGTTCGCCCCGCTCGTCGCCGACGACCTCGATGCCGACGTCGTGCTCGTACGCGATCGGACCGACGACGTGCTGGCGGCCTCCGATGTGGTGATCACGGCATCGGGCACCGCGACCATTCAGTGCACGCTGCACGAAAAGCCGATGGTCGTCGTGTACCGGCTGTCGCCGTTGACCTATCGGCTGGTGAAGCCGTTCGGGCACGTCGACATGTACGCAATGCCGAACCTCGTCGCCGGCAGCCGCATCGTCCCGGAGTTGATTCAGGCGGACTTCACGGCGGAGCGAACGGCGGGCGAGGCGCTGAAGTTCCTGACCGACCGCGTGCTGTACGAGCGCACGCGTCAGGCACTGACCCACGTGCGCCAGCAGTTGGGACCGCCCGGCGCCAGCGCGCGAGCGGCGCAGGCGGTGCTCGAGGTCGCGCATGGCTCGATCTCGGCAAGAGGATCGAATGAGTGACATGAACATTGATCGTTCGGATCGTTCGGATCGTTCGGATCGTTCGAGTCGTTCTTATGCGGCTGTCGTGATTGGCGCGATGTGGCTGATCGGCGCGGTCTCGACGTCGGCGATGGTGGTGGTGCCGGCCGAGTTCTCACAGATGGTGACCGCGTCGGAGCTGGTGGTGCATGGGCGAGTGGTTGGCATCCGCCCGCAGATCGTCGGCGCGCGCCGCACGATCGAAACGGTGGTCGCGGTGGCCGTGGTCGATGCGATCAAAGGACGGCCGGGTCAGACGGTGTACTTCCGCGTGCCTGGTGGTCAGGTTGGCCGCTACCGCCGCTTCTTGGTCGGCGCGCCGGAATTCGCGTCCGGGGACGAAGTCGTGCTGTTCCTGAAGGGCCGGCCGCCCGGTGTGCCGTACCCGTTCGGGTTGAGCCAGGGCGTCTATCGCGTCGTGCGCGACGCTGATGGACGCAGTCTCGTGACTCCGCCGGTCGTCTCTGAAGCGGCGGGCCGTGTGGTGCGCGGCGACGCGTCGCGACGCCCGGTCGAACTCTCGCTGTTCACGCGCAACGTGCGCGCGATTGCGGAGCGCCAGCCGTGAGGCGCGCGGTCACGCTGTTCGTGCTGTTGGTGTCGCTGACCGCACAGCCCGCTCAGGCGTATCTGCATCTGACGCTCTCGATGGGATCGACGCAGGCGCCGCTCAAATGGGATGTGCCGCGGGTCCGCTGGTTTGCGACCGAGCGCGGCGTGCCCGGCGTCACGCCCGCTCAATTTCAGACTGAAGTGGCCAGCGCGTTTTCCACATGGGAGGCCGTGCCGACCGCGTCGATTGCCTTCCAGTTCGTAGGGTTCACGTCGGCGGCGCCGTTCGAGGACGACGGCATCTCGACGTTTGGCTTCGAGGCCGAGCCTGAGCTCGATCGGGTGCTCGGCGCCACGTCGTTCGTCGTCGACACCCTCACTGGCGAGATCGTCGAGTCGGACGTCTTCTTCAATTCGATCTTCACGTGGTCGACGTCAGCAGCCGGGGATCCGGGTCGTTTCGATCTGCAGTCGGTCGCCGCACACGAGATTGGCCACTTCGTCGGACTCGGTCATTCCGCGCTCGGCGAAACCGAGCTGCGTCCCGAGGGGGGACGTCGCGTGCTGGCGTCTGGTGCCGTGATGTTCCCGATCTCGCTGGGTCGCGGCTCGACCGCCGACCGCACGCTGCAGCCGGATGACATCGCCGGCGTGTCCGATCTCTACCCGGATGGCGATTTCAGCGACACGACCGGCGCGATCAGCGGGCGCGTGCAGCGCAGCAACGGTTCAGGAGTCATCGGCGCGCATGTCGTGGCGTTCAATCCGAGGACCGGTGCGCTGGTCGGCGGGTTCTCGCTTGGGCAGGGCGGGGCGTTTCAGATCGCCGGCCTGGCCCCCGGCGCTCACGTCATTCGCGTCGAACCGTTGGACGATGCCGATGTGGAGAGCTTCTTCTCGCCGGCTGGCATCGACGTCGATTTTCAGGTGACGGTGTACTCACGACTGGCTGTCGCACCGGCCGGCGGTGCGAGTCAGCGATACGACATCCAGGTGTCGCCCAAATGATGCTGGCTCGCCTCTTGTTGCGAGCGTGGCGCATCGCAGTACTCATCGCGTGTGCAGCGTCCGCTGCTCACGCGCAGACCGATCCACCACTGCATCGCTTTCAGCTCGCGGCCGGGATCGGGTTCTTCGGCGGTGCGTCGTTGGGAGACGCCGACGCCAACCTGCGATCCGGTGGCTCGAGCACTCCGTACCGACTCTTCGCGACGAGCAGCCAGCTTGGCAGCAGTGCGCCAGCCCTCGACCTGCGGGCCTCAGTTGATCTGACCCGCCGCTTCGGTGTCGAGGCACACGCGCTTTACGGACATCCGGAAATGCAGACGGACGTGACGGGCGACGTCGAACAGCCTGGGACCGTTGTGGCGGTCGATCGACTCGATCAGTACCTGATCGACGGCGGCGTCATCGTCACACTCGATGAATTTCGTGTGAAGGACTGGCAGCCGTTTGCCGCCGGTGGTGCAGGCTACCTGCGACAGCTGCACGAGGGCCTGACCCTGACCGAGGAAGGGCATCTCTTTTACGTCGGCGGTGGTGTACGGCGTACGCTGGTTATGCGCCCCAGTGGACTGGTGCGCGGGCTTGGTGCCCGCGGCGACGTGCGCCTGAACTTTCTCTCCGGCGGCATCACCGTCGTAGACAAGACGCGCAATCACTTCTCGGCCAGCGCGAGCGTTTTTGTCGTCTTCTAGTCAGGTCAACGGGTGTAGGTGTGAGGTCCTCGCCTGTGCCCTTTGACCTCTGCCCGTTGCCGCCGAGTTATCATCGGAGTGCATGCCTACCTTGAACAGCTTCGGTACCCGTACCGAGATCCGGGTCCTCGATCAGCCTTTCTATATTTACAGCCTGCCCGCGCTCGAAAAGGCTGGATTCCCTGGCGTCTCGCGTCTGCCGTACTCGATGAAGATCCTGCTCGAGAATCTGCTGCGCCGCGAGGACGACGCGTTCGTGAAAGCCGACGACATTCGCGCCGTGGCGCAGTGGGATGCGACGTTCGGTGCCCACAAAGAGATTTCGTTCATGCCGGCGCGTGTGCTGCTCCAGGACTTTACCGGCGTGCCGTGCGTGGTCGATCTCGCGGCCATGCGCGATGCCGTGATCGCGCTCGGCGGAAATCCCGTTCGTGTGAATCCGCTGCAGCCGGTCGAGCTCGTCATCGACCACTCGGTGCAGGTGGACTACTTCGGCCGTCCTGACGCCTTCACGCTCAACGCCGAGCTCGAGTTCTCGCGCAACCGCGAGCGCTATGCCTTCCTGCGCTGGGGACAGCGCGCGTTCAACAATTTCAAAGTCGTCCCGCCGGATACCGGCATCGTCCACCAGGTCAACATCGAGTACCTCGCCCGCGTCGTGGTCGCGCAGGATGTCGACGGCGTCAAGCTGGCCTATCCCGACACGCTGGTCGGCACCGACTCGCACACCACGATGGTCAATGGCCTCGGCGTGGTCGGGTGGGGCGTGGGCGGTATCGAAGCCGAGGCTGCGATGCTCGGTCAGCCGAGCTCGATGCTGATTCCGCAGGTGCTCGGGTTCCGGCTGACCGGCTCGATGCCGAAAGGGACGACGGCCACCGACCTCGTGCTCACCATCACCGAAGTGCTCCGGAAGCACGGCGTCGTCGGCAAGTTCGTCGAGTTCTTCGGCGACGGGCTCGGCGCCCTGACCATTGCCGACCGCGCGACGTTGGGCAACATGTGCCCCGAATACGGCGCGACGGTTGCGATCTTCCCGATCGATCACATGACGCTCGATTACCTGCGCCTCACCGGCCGCGACGCCGTCGCAGGTGGCGCTCGTCGAGCAGTACGCGATGGCGCAGGGCCTCTTCCGCACGTCGGGGAGTCCCGACGCGATCTACTCAGAGGTGATCGATCTGGATCTGTCGTCGATCGAGCCGAGTCTGGCCGGACCGAAGCGTCCGCAGGACCGTGTGTCGCTGGCCAGGGCGAAGACCGCGTTTCAGACGGCGCTGCCGTCGATGCAGGTGCCGGCCAAGGGATCCGGCGGTGCGGCGCCCGCGGCGCGCTCGGCGGTGGCGGTGGCCGAGCCGGCCGTCGATACGCTGGATCACGGCGCGGTCGTCATTGCGGCAATCACCAGCTGCACCAACACCTCGAATCCCAGCGTGATGATCGGCGCAGGGCTGGTGGCGAAGAAGGCGGTGGAACGCGGGCTGACGCGTCGGCCGTGGGTGAAGAGCAGCCTGGCTCCCGGCTCGAAGGTCGTCACCGAATATCTCAATGCCGCCGGGTTGACGCCGTATCTCGATCAACTCGGGTTCAATCTGGTCGGCTACGGCTGCACCACCTGCATCGGCAACAGCGGTCCGCTGCCCGACGAGATTGCCGCGACGATTCGCGAGAAGAACCTCGTTGTGTGCTCGGTGCTGAGCGGCAACCGCAACTTCGAGGGCCGCATTCAGCAGGACGTGCGCGCCAACTATCTTGCGTCGCCGCCGCTGGTGGTCGCCTACGCGCTGGCCGGATGGATCACGACCGACATCACCACCGAGCCGCTTGGACATGACCCGTCCGGCCGTCCGGTGTATCTGAGAGACATCTGGCCAACCGAGCACGAGCTGCAGGAGACGATGCTCAAGGCCGTGACGGCGGAGATGTTCCGGCGCAGCTACAACGACGTCTTCAGCGGTGACACGCGCTGGCAGAGTCTGGACGTGCCCGAGGGCAGCGTGTTCGCGTGGGACGGTGCCTCGACCTACGTCCGCAAGCCGACGTTCCTCGAAGGCATGACGATGGACCCGGCACCGCTGACCGACATTGCCGGCGCGCGCGTGCTCGCGGTACTTGGCGACAGCGTCACGACCGATCACATTTCACCGGCCGGCTCGATCAAGGTCGACAGCCCGGCGGGGAAGTATCTGATCGAGAAGGGTGTGAAGCCGTCGGACTTCAACTCGTACGGCGCGCGCCGCGGCAATCACGAAGTGATGATGCGCGGCACGTTTGCCAATATCCGTCTGCGCAACCTGATGGCGCCCGGCACCGAGGGCGGCTGGACGCTGTATCAGCCGACCGGCGAGCTGATGACGATTTACGACGCGGCAGTCGCCTATCAGGTCGCCCGCGTGCCGCTGATGGTGTTTGCCGGCAAGGAGTATGGATCAGGATCGTCGCGCGACTGGGCGGCGAAGGGGACGTTCCTGCTCGGCGTGAAGGCGGTCGTCGCCGAGTCGTTCGAGCGGATCCACCGCAGCAACCTGGTCAACATGGGTGTGCTGCCGCTGCAGTTCAAGCTGGGTGACAACGCCGTGGCGCTGAAGATCGCCGGCACCGAGTCGTTCCGCATCCAGGGCGTGGCCGACGGCCTGAAGCCGCGTGGCGATGTCCTGGTCATCGCCACCGAGAGCGACGGCTCGACGCGCGAGTTCACGGCCACCGTCCGCATTGATACGCCGGAGGAACTGATCGCCTTCAAGCACGGAGGCATACTCCCGTATGTCGTACGACAGCTGGTCGGGCGGTCGTAAGGTCAAAGGGCAAAAGTCAAAGGCCAGATAGGCTCGCCTCCACCTTGACCTTTGTCCCCGGCCTTTGACGTTTGCGCTGGGCCTTTGACCTTTGCCCTTTGACCTGAGTCACACCTTCCTCGTCACGTGTGTCTTCTCCTGCAGAGCACGCACATGAACGCTCTGGCTGAACTGGTCGTCGCCGCTCAAACCGGAAACGTCGAGGCGTACGGCCGGCTGGTCCAGGCCACGCAGACGATGGCGTATGCCGTCGCGCTCAGCGTGCTGAGGGACTCGACCGCTGCGCAGGACGCGGTGCAGCAGTCCTACCTGCGCGCGTTCCGGCGCCTCGGCGACCTGCAGGACCCGGCGACGTTCGCCGGCTGGCTCCGCCGCATCGTCATTACGTCGGCGCTCAACATGCGGCGGTCGCGCCGGTGGACGTTCCTCTGTCTGGACGACGTGCCGGACGTTCCGGTCCTGGACGAGGCGGAGACGCGGTGGTCCGAGGCGCAGCGCCTTCGGTTGTCGAACGCGCTGCTCACGCTGACGCCGGAAGAGCGGCAGCTCTGCGATCGGCGATACCACGGCGGCTGGAGCACGGCGCGGCTCGGCGGCGAATGCCGGAGTCGATGACGGCGCGATGCGCAAGCGCCTGCAGCGCATTCGCGACAAGCTGCGCAAGGAGATGGAAGTGGCTGAACAACGTTCAATCCGACCCGACGAGATCCGGGCCGATCTGCCCGCGAAGGTCGTCGAGTTGCTGGCCAGGCCCAGGCTGACCGATCTGCCCGAGAACCCGGTCGGCAGGATGCTCGACCTCCTGCGCTCGGCGTATCCCGAGTTCGTCGAGCAGAGCATTCCCGAGCTCGTGGATCTCGCCGAGGCGAAGAAGACGATTGCCAGCGACGCGATGTACATCGATCCGGTGGAGCTCCATCGCGTGGACGACCGCCGGATCCTGCGCTACGACCTGACGTTGCCGCTGTTGCTGACGGTCCGCTACGAAGGTCGGCCGCTGCAGATCTGGACCGCCGGCAAGTGCTACCGGCTCTGTCAGCAGGACGCAATGCACCTCGAGGCCTTTCATCAGGCCGAAGTGATGTGGATGGACGAGCGCGCGCGTCTCGACCCCTGGCAGATGACCGGGCGCGTGCTGCGATCCGTCGATCAGGCGCTGCCCGGCCGCACCGTGAAGATCGTGCCCACCGAGTACGCGATGTGCAGTCAGGCGTGGGAGCTCGAAGTGGACGACGATGGCCGCTGGTCCGAGGTGCTCGCCTGGGGTGTCTACAGCGACCGCATCGTCAGCCATCTCGGCGGAGATCCGAAGCGTCACATCGCGGTCGGTGTCGGCTACGGGCTCGAACGGATCGCGATGCTGCGGTACGGCATCGACGATGCCCGCAAGATCGACGTCGCCAGCGTCGCGTAACCTTCGTACTTGGCACGATCGCGATTCGGCACAATCCGAGATCAGTCGCGCCGTCACGCGTGAAAGACGGCGCGAATTCCTCCCGAAGCGGCCCTGGCATTTCGCCTGCACTGGGCCGCTCCATGAAACGACAGGATCCAGAGGGTATCGACGACCGTGCCTATCGCTTCTTCTGCGATGTCGTGGCCTTCGTCGAGACGGTTCCCATCGGGCCCACGACCAGCCGGATCATCGGGCAGCTGGTTGATGCGGCAGGCTCGATTGGCAGCAATCGTGAGGAGGCGCTGAGCCGATCCTCGAGTCGCGAGGTCATTCACTTCAACGAGCTCTCGCTGCGCGGCGCCAGCGAGTCCGTACGCTGGCTGCGCGCTTGCGTGGCGCACCGGCTGGGGTCCCAGGAGAAGTGCGTGCCGTTGGTCGAGGAGGCGGGCCAGCTGGCCCGCCTCCTGACTCGGATCGTGATACGGGCGAAACGTGAAGACGAATCGCACGGGCGCAAGACGGGTACCTAGGTTGTAGAGGCGGGTCTTGAGACCCGCCTGTCCGGTACGGACCCGTCAGGCAGGTAAGATCGGCGTGATGCTGAACGCCGCAGCGGTCAAGGAGAAAGCCGGTTCGCTGGGGTTCGATCTGTGCGGGATCGCGCCGGTCGAGAGCTTTCCCGAGCTCGCGTATCTCCAGGATTGGCTGGCCAACGGTTATGCGGGCGAGATGCAGTGGATGTCGCGCACGGCGGAGAAGCGCGCAGACGTTCGCCAGGTCGTGCCCGGTGCGCGGAGTGTGATCGTCACCGGTACGCTGTACAACACCGACAGACCGTACTCGGAAGATCTCTCGCCTGACCTCGCCCGAATCTCGCGGTATGCCTGGGGCGACGACTATCACGACGTGCTGAAGGCGCGTCTGGATGAACTCCTCGACTGGATGCGCGAGCAGTCGGGCGAGTCGTTCGACGCGCGCGCGTATGTCGATACTGGTCCCGTTCAGGAGCGGGTCTACGCGCAGTACGCCGGCCTGGGGTGGATCGGCAAGAACACCTGTCTCATCAATCCCGAGCTCGGCTCGTGGCTGTTCCTGGGCGAGATCATCTGCACGCTGCCGCTCGAGCCGGATACGCAGGGGCTCGAGCAGTGCGGCAGCTGCACGCGCTGCCTGGAGGCGTGCCCGACAGACGCGCTCGTCGAAGCCGGTGTGCTCGACTCCAACCGGTGCCTGTCGTATCTGACGATCGAGCTGCGGTCGCAAATCCCCGACGAACACCGCCGTGCGCTCGGCAGCCACATCTACGGCTGCGACATCTGTCAGGAAGTGTGTCCCTACAACCGTCCCGCGCCTCGTTCCGACGCCAGCGAATGGCAGCCGCGCGTCGGACTCGACCTTCCTCGTCTGGTCGAACTCTGGCAGCGGCCCGATGCCGAGCTTCGCCGCCTCACCAGGGGCGGACCGATGACGCGCGCCAAGCTTGCGGGGTTGCGTCGCAACATCGCCGTGGCGATCGGGAACAGCGGTGACGCCGAGGCCATCGAGGCGCTCGACAGCGAAGGTGATGACCGGCCGTCGCTCGCCGACGCGCTCGTGCGCGAGCACGTGGACTGGGCACGCGCCCAGAGGCCAAAGCCGAAAGCCTAGTTACCCTCGCACCCTCGCCCTTCGCACCCTCGCCCCTCGGGTATGATCGTCGCGTCGGAGGTGACCATGACGTCACGACGAACCGCCTGGGTAGGAGGGGTTCTGTCACTGCTGATGCTGACGGTTGCAACCGCGGCTGCACATCACTCTTTTGCGGTGTTTGATCACACGCGGACCCTGACGATCCGCGGGACGGTGACGAAGTTTCAGTGGACGAACCCGCACGGATTTCTCGAGGTGGATATTCCACAGCCCGACGGGACGATGAAGCACTACAGCATCGAATTGACCAGCATCAACATGATGCAACGAACCGGCTGGCGATCGAACATGATCAAGGCTGGCGACAAGGTCACGGCTGTCGTCGCTCCGTTGTTGAGCGGCGAGCCGGTGGGTCTCGGGCTCGAGGTGACGATGGCGGACGGGACGACGAAGGCGTTGCCGGTGCCGAATGCCGGTAGCTTCAAGCGGACACCAGAGGCGCGGTGAGCGATCATGAAGGCACGTCCTCTCACGTTGTCGTTGCCGCTCGTCGCTCTCGTGACCATTGTCGCGACGCAACCCGGCGCTCGCGCGCAAAGCAGGCCCGCGTCGGTTCCTGACATCACCGGATCCTGGGAGCGGCATGGCGCTGGCCCGGGCGCGCGTGCCGGCGGACCGCGCGATGCGACGATTCCGCCGCCCGCGCCGCAGCCGCAGCTCCAACCGCAGTACGCGAAGCAGTGGCAGGACCGCATCATGGCAGTGCGGGCCGCGGACGCGAAAGGCGAGCCGCTCGCCACGAACTACACCGATTGCCTGCCCGACGGGATGCCGACGATGATGGGCGCGATGTTCCCGATGGAGATCCTGCAGAGCCGCGGGCAGGTCACCATCATCGAGGAGGCGTTCACGCAGGTGCGCCGCATCCTGATGGACAAGCCGCAGAAGTCGTTCGAGGACGTCGAGCCCGGTTTCTACGGGCACTCGGTCGGCCGCTGGGACGCCGACACGCTCGTTGTTGATACCATCGGGATCAAGGAGAACGTGCGCTTCCAGAACATGCCGCACTCGCCGCAGATGCGGATCAAGGAACGGATGAAGCTGGTGACGCCCAACGTTCTCTGGAACGAGATCACGATCGAAGACCCGGTGGTACTCGAGAAGCCGCACACCTACACCGTGGCGTATCGCCGCATGCCGGACTACACGCTGCTCGAGTACGTCTGCGAGGACAATCGCGAGTACGCTGACGACAAGGGGCTGCAGAAAATCCGTATCAACTGACCATGCCAGGACCGGCGCCACTTCTCCTGCTCTCCATGCCGCAGATGGCGGATCCCAACTTCGCGCGAAGTGTGGTCCTGCTGTGCGACTACACCGAGCGCGGTGCGTTCGGCCTGATCGTCAACCGGCAGATGGACGAGTTCGCTCACGCCGTCGTGAAGACGGATCCGAATGTGCGCGTCGACCCGGAGCTGCGGCTGTTCGTCGGCGGCCCCGTCGATGCACACAGCACCTGGATCGTCATGGCCGAAGCGCAGGGCCCCGACGACGAGCAGCGGGAAGTGTGCCCCGGTGTGCTCCTGTCCGTCTCACGCCGATTGACGCTCGAACTGCTGCAATCGCCGCCCTCGAACCGCGCGCGTGTCGTCGTCGGCTGTGCGGTGTGGGGGCCCGGCCAGCTCGATGCCGAGATCGCCGAATCGTCGTGGCTGACCACAGACGTGGATCCGTCGCTGATCTTCGGCGTGCCGCCCGAACAGATGTGGGAGACGGCGATTCGACGTCTCGGTACCGATCCCGCAAAGCTGCAGGTGAGTTCGGGAGTGCACTGAATGGAGATCTCTTTTCCTGAGCCTTGCGCTCGTCACCGCTGCGTGCAGTCGCGAGGCTCCGCCATCAACCGTGCAGACCACCACTCCAACAGCTCCAGTCACCGATTCTCAAACCAAGAAGCTCGAGACGATGGCGGCGCGCTTCGCGCCGGTCGATCTCACCGCCGACCTCTCACAGCTGCCGGATAACGAGCGGCAGGCGCTCGCCAAGATGGTCGAGGCCGCCAGGGTCTTCGACGCGCTGTTCCTGCGGCAGGTCTGGGCCGGCAACGAGACGCTGCTGCTGGACGTGTCCCGCGACGATTCGCCGCTCGGACGCGCGCGGCGCCACTATTTCCTGATCAACAAGGGGCCGTGGTCGCGCCTCGATCACAACGAGCCGTTCATCGCCGGCGTGCCGCCCAAGCCGCCGCAAGCGAACTTCTATCCCGCCGGCGCCACCAAGGAAGAAGTGGAGGCCTGGATGAAGGGGCTCTCGCCTGCCGAGCGGGCGCGCGCCACCGGATTCTTCACGACCATCCGCCGCGGTCCCGACGGCAAGTTCATCGCGGTGCCGTACTCGCTCGAGTATCAAGGTGAGCTTGCGCAGGTGAACGGCCTGCTGCGCGAAGCGGCGGCGCTGACGACTCAGCCGACGCTCAAGAGCTTTCTCGAGAAGCGCGCCGCGGCGCTGCTGAGCAACGACTACTACGACAGCGACATCGCCTGGATGGGCCTCGACGCCAGCATCGAACCGACGATCGGCCCGTACGAGACCTACGAAGACGAGTGGTTCAACTACAAAGCCGCGTTCGAAGCCTTCATCACGCTCCGTGACGATGCCGAGACGCAGAAGCTGGCGCGGTTCGGGTCGGAGCTGCAGGACATCGAGAACAATCTGCCGATCGATCCGAAGTACCGCAATCCCAAGCTCGGCGCGATGGCGCCGATCCGCGTCGTCAACACCGTCTTCTCGTCGGGCGACGCCAATCGTGGCGTGCAGACCGCGGCCTTCAACCTGCCCAACGACGAGCGCGTCATCACCGAGAAGGGCTCGAAGCGGGTGATGCTGAAGAACAACCAGGAGGCGAAGTTCACGATGGTGCTTCAGCCGATCAGCCTGGTGGCGCTCGCCCCTGACGATCGCAAGCACGTCGCCTTCGACGCCTTCTTCACGCACATCCTGATGCACGAGCTGATGCACGGTCTGGGACCGCACAACATCACGGTCGGCGGCCGCGCCACCAACGTGCGGCAGGAGTTCAAGGAGATCTACAGCACCATCGAGGAGGCGAAAGCCGACATCTCGGGGCTCTTCGCGCTGCAGTTTCTCGTCGATCGCGAGAAGCTCGACAAGTCGTTCAACGACACGATGTACACCACCTACCTCGCGTCGATGTTCCGCTCGATTCGCTTCGGCATCACCGAAGCCCACGGCCGCGGCGTGGCGATTCAGCTCAATTACTTCCTCGACAACGGCGGCGTCACCGTCGCGCAGGACGGCACCTTCGCCGTCAATCCCGAGCGCATCAGGAAGAACGTCGCCGATCTGACGCGCGACATCATGACCATGCAGGCGACGGGGGACGTGCAGGCGGGCAAGCGGATGTTCGACAAGATGGGCGTCGTCCGGCCGCAGGTGCAGGCGGTGCTGGACAAACTGAAGGACGTCCCGGTGGACATCGAGCCGCGCTTTGTCACGGCGGACCAACTCCTGAAACCCTGACGCAGGGCGACGCATGCGTCGCCCCTACCTGTATAATCCGGCCACATTTCAGCGTAGAGCCCGTCCCCTTTTCGGATGGGCCAAGGGGGCTTCCTGTGCACACCAGGCGTCTTCGTGGCCGCGCAATCCTGCTGCTGGCCGTCTTCACCACGGCCGGTCTTCTCGTCGCCCGCGAACTGGCGGGGCAGAACCGGCACACGGTGCAGGCGCCGTATTTCGAGGTCGATCCCTTCTGGCCGAAGCCGCTGCCCAATCACTGGGTGCTCGGCTCGTCAATCGGCGTGTCGGTGGACGAGCGGGATCACGTGTGGATGATCCATCGCGGCTCGGCGACGCTGGCCGAGAAGGAGAAGGCGCTCGAAACCAAAGCTCTCCGACGAGTGCTGCGCCGGCGCGCCGCCGGTGCTCGAATTCGATCCCGACGGCAAGCTGGTTGGACACTGGGGTGGTCCGGGTGCCGGCTACGAGTGGCCAACGTCGAATCACGGCATCACCATCGACCACAAAGGCAACGCGTGGATCGGCGGCAACGGCCCTGGCGATTCGCAGGTCCTGAAGTTCAGTCGCAGCGGCAAGTTCCTCCTCCAGGTGGGCAAGGCGAACGCCCGCATGAGCCAGGCGGGGACCGCCAAGCCGACCTACGCCGGCGGCAGCAACGACGCAATCTCGTTCGGGCGCGTCGCGAAGATCTTCGTCGATCCGTCGGCCAACGAGGCCTATCTCGCCGATGGCTACCTGAACAAGCGCGTCGCCATCGTCGACGCCGACACCGGGAAGCTCAAACGGTATTGGGGCGCCTACGGCAACAAGCCCGATGACACCGACCTCGGTCCCTACAAGCCCGATGCGACGCCAGTCCAGCAGTTCCGCACGCCCGTCCACTGCGCAGATCTATCGAAAGACGGCCTGGTCTACGTTTGCGATCGCGCGAACAACCGGATCCAGGTGTTCAAAAAGGACGGCACCTTCGTCAAGGAAGCGTTCTACGCGAAGAACAGTCTCGGCGACGGAGCGGTGTTCGATCTGGCCTTCTCGAAGGATCCGGCGCAGACCTATCTCTACATGGCCGACGGCAACAACATGAAGATTCGCGTCCTCCGCCGCGACACGCTCGAAGAGCTCACCAGCTTCGGCGACGGCGGCCGCCAGCCGGGCCAGTTCTACGCCGTGCACAGCATCGCCGTTGATTCGAAGGGCAACCTCTACACGACAGAGACCTACGAAGGAAAGCGTCTGCAGAAGTTCACCTACAAAGGGCTCCGCGCCGTGACGCGCAAGGAGCAGGGAACCGTATGGCCTCGATGAAGAAGGGTCTTCTCGTACTCGCGCTCGTCTGGCTGGCGGCTGGTCCACAGGACCGGCCCTACGCGCAGGGCGATACCAGCGGTGAATGGCGCACGTACGGCGCCGATCTGGCGAGCACGCGCTACAAGCCGTTTGATCAGATCAACAAGGACAACTTCAACAACCTCGAGGTCGCCTGGCGGCTCAAGACCGACAACCTCGGCCCGCGGCCGGAGTTCAACTTCCAGTCGACGCCGCTGATGGTGGGCGGGTGGATCTACACCACCGCCGGCACGCGGCGCGCGGTCGTCGCGCTGGACGCCGCCACCGGCGAGATGAAGTGGATGCACAGCGAAGAGGAGGGCAAGCGCGGTGAAGAAGCGCCGCGCCAGCTCTCGGGACGCGGCCTCGCGTACTGGTCGGATGGACGGTCGGCGCGGATCATCTACGTCACGCCGGGCTATCGCATGAAAGCGCTCGACGCCAGGACGGGTGCGCCGATCACGTCGTTCGGCAAGAACGGCGTCGTCGATCTGAAGCTCGAAAACGATCAGAACATGGACCTGATCACCGGCGACATCGGTCTGCACGCCGCGCCGGTGATCGCCAAGGACGTGATCATCGTTGGCGCTGCGCATACCGAGGGCAGCCGGCCCGAGAGCCGCCGCAACGAGAAAGGCTACGTGCGCGGCTTCGACGTGCGCACCGGCAAGCGGCTGTGGATCTTCCACACGATTCCCGAGCCCGGAGAATACGGCAGCGATACCTGGGAGCAGGACTCCGAGTCCTACACCGGCAACGCCGGCGTGTGGGCGCAGATCAGCGTGGACGAAGAGCTCGGCACGGTGTTCCTGCCCGTCGAGATGCCGACCGGCGACTACTACGGCGGCCATCGTCCTGGCGCGGGCCTCTTCGGCGAGAGTCTCGTCGCTGTCGATTTGCGCACCGGGAAACGGAAGTGGCACTACCAGTTCATTCAGCACGGCATCTGGGACTGGGATCTTCCGTGTGCGGCGATCATCGCCGACGTCACCATCGACGGGCGGATGCGGAAGGTCGTGATGCAGCCAACCAAGCAGGGCTGGCTCTACGTCTTCGATCGCGTCACGGGCGAGCCGATCTGGCCGATCGAAGTGCGCAAGGTCGAGCAGTCGGACGTGCCCACCGAGAAGTCGTGGCCGACGCAGCCGTTCGTCACGAAGCCCGCGCCGTACGAGCGTCAGGGTGTGACGATCGACGACCTGATCGACTACACGCCGGAGCTCCGCGCGGAGGCCGTGCAAGCTCGTCTCGCGATTCAAGATCGGACCGATCTTCACGCCGCCGGTCGTCAGCAAATGGCCGGGTCCGCTGGCGACGTTGATGCTGCCTGACGTGACGGGCGGCGCGAACTGGCAGGGCGGCTCGTACGATCCGGAGACCGGGACGTTCTACATCTTCACCAACACCAACATCGCCGCCGTCGGCCTCATTCCCGGATCGGAGCGGCCGCAGAAGGCATCGGACATGAACTACGTTCGCGGTCAGGTCGTCGATCCGGCCAACCCGAAGGGACCGGCGATCCCGACGACCGTTCAGGGACTTCCGCTCGTCAAGCCGCCGTACGGCCGCATTTCGGCGCTCGATCTGCACAAGGGCGAGCTGCTCTGGCAGGTCGCGCACGGCGAGACGCCGGACAACGTTCGCAATCACCCGCTGCTGAAGGGCCTGACCATTCCCCGCACCGGACGGCAGGGCCGCATCGGCACGCTCGTCACCAAATCGCTGGTCATTGCCGGCGAAGGCGGACTGTTCACACTGCCCGACGGCCGGCGAGGCGCGATGCTGCGTGCGTATGACAAGCGAACCGGTCAGGACGCCGGCGCGATCTACATGCCTGCCGGGCAGACTGGCTCGCCGATGACCTACATGCTGAACGGCCGCCAGTACATCGTCGTGGCGATCAGCGGTCAGAACTTTCCCGGGCGAGCTGATGGCGTTTCGCCTGCCGGCGAATTGAAATGCAAGATGCGAAATGCAGAATGCAAATGGTGCTGGGACTGCTTGCATTTTGCTTTTTGCACTTTGACATTACGCTGATCACATGAAGAGACTCCTGCTGGCGCTCGTGTGCCTGGCGCCAGCCATCCTCATCGCCCGCCTGGCGCAGCCGCCTGAGTGGGCAGGGTCCTGAACGTTTCTCGGGGCCCTCGTCGCAAACACTCGCGCAGCTGACCGGCGACTACTGGGAATGGCGGCTGGCGATCCAGCCTGAGCTCGCGACGCGTGTCGGCCGCACCGAGCACAACGATCGCTGGCGCGATCTCTCAAAGGCCGCGCGCGATCGTCACCGCGCGGATCGGGAAGAGTTCCTGCAGAAGGCGATGTATCTCTCGCCGGGCAACCTGAATCCCACCGACCTGGTCACCTCGCTGCTGATGGAGCACGAGCTGCGCACGCAGCTCGAGGCGCAGGACTACCTGAATCTCGTCCAGCTCGTCTCGCAATCCGACGGCATCCACAACGAGGTCTTCAACGTCGTGGATCAGATGCCGTCGCGGACGGTCAAGGACTACGAGCACATCATCACGCGGCTGCGTGCGTTGCCGATCCTCATCAATCAGTCGATCGATCTGATGCGCGAGCAGCTCGCCGCAGGTCTGGCACAGCCGGCGATCGTGGTCGATCTCACACTCGATCAGGTGACGGCGCAGAGCAGGCCGGCGGCTGGCGAGTCGCCGCTGCTGGCCGCGTTTCGACGGTTTCCGAATGAGATCCCGTCCAGCGAGCAGGAGCGGCTGCGCGCGCAGGCGTACGCGGCGTACGACCAGCACTTCGTCGCGAGCTGGAAGAGACTCGAGACGTTCCTGCGCGACACCTATCGCCCGCAGACGCGGCCGCAAACCGCGCTGACGTCGCTGAAGGACGGACGAGCCGCGTACGCCGCGCTCATTCACGCCTACACGACCACGCGGATGACGGCGGAGCAGATTCATCAGCTCGGTCTGAAGGAAGTGGCGCGGATCGAGAAGGAGATGGAGCGGCTGGCCCGCGCCGATGGCTTCACCGGTCCCGTCACCGAGTACGAGAAGCAGCTGGGACAGCGGCCGGGCATGCGCTTCTCGTCGCAGGCCGAGATGATTCAGTACGCGCGAGCGGTGCTGGCGCGTCTGCAGCCGGCGATGCCGAAACTCTTCCTGCACGTCCCGAAGATGACAGTGGACGTCCGTCCGATTCCTGCCGATCGCGAGGCGTCAACCGCGTCGAACTACACGGCGGGCACCGCCGACGGCACGCGGCCGGCATGGTTCAACATGAACACCTACCGGCCGACAGAGCAGGTGAAGTACCGCACCGAAGCGCTGGTGCTCCACGAGACGGTGCCGGGTCATCACCTGCAGGTCGGCCTCGCGCGCGAGCTGCAGGGGCTGCCCGAGTTCAGGAAGGTGTTCACGGCTGCAGCCTTCTCCGAGGGCTGGGGCCTCTATGCGGAGTCACTCGGTTCCGAGCTCGGCGTCTACGCTGACGGAGCGACGAAGTTCGGGCAGCTGGCGAGCGAGCAGTTTCGCGCCGTCCGCCTCGTCGTCGATACCGGCCTGCACGCGATGGGATGGTCGCGCGATCGGGCGCGCGAGTACTTCGCGCTGCACGTCCCCGGTCAGTCGCTGGCCGAGATCGACCGCTACATCGCACGGCCGGGTCAGGCCCTGGCCTACAAGCTCGGCGAGTTGAAGATCAAGGAGCTGCGCGTCCGCGCCGAGCAGGCACTCGGGCGGCGGTTCGACATCCGGCAATTCCACGATGTCGTGCTGAGAAACGGGACCTTGCCGCTGGACCTCCTGGACGAGCAGGTGAACGCGTATATTGCTGCCGCGCGATAGCACCGATCGATATCGACCGTGTGAATAAATAGGCACAGAAACACGATTTCGGTGTATTCTCGCGAAGCAGGATGCGGGGAATTTTTCGGTCTTCCTGACGAAGAATTCAGAGAGTCTTCAGGACCAAATCCGGCGCAAGTCGGCTACGATTTTCTTGCGAAAAGTACGGGTTCTGTCCACGGGCGAGCGTGAGCGAGACCGCGGCATTACGGGAGGAACTATGAAGCGTCTGCTGGTAATTGGCCTTGTCGCGGCAGCGAGCCTCGTTGGCGCGCAGGCATACGCCCATCACTCCTTCGCTGCCACCTATCTGGAAGACCAGACGGTGACGATCGAGGGTGAACTGGTGCAGTTCCTGTTTCGAAATCCGCACTCCTTCGTGCACGTGATGGTGAAGGAGAAGGATGGATCGATGGTGCGCTACGCCGTTGAGTGGGGCGGCGCTGGTCAGCTCGGCGGTCAGGGTGTTACCAGAGAAACGCTGAAGGCCGGCGACCACGTCATCATCTCGGGCAGCCCGGGTCGCAACCCGAAGGATCATCGCGTCCGCATGGTCACGCTGCATCGTCCGAAGGACGGCTTCGGCTGGGGCAAGCGTCCGGGTGAGACGGTCGACTAAATATATCGCCGGGTCTGAAGAACAAGCCCCGGCCTACACCGCAGGAATTCGGACCCGCTCTACGCTGACGTAGGGCGGGTCTTGTTGTATAGACCCGCCGACCGCTAGGGTAACTTCGCGACCGCCCCTTTTACTTTCTGCGTGCCCTCGCCTTCGCTGCCTTCCGTCCAGGTAAACACCAGCTCGTTGCCGCTGCGCGCCACGCGCGGATAGCCGCTCACGCGGCTGGCGCCGTTGATAGTGATCGACGGCGATCGCGTTCCAGACGATTCGATGCGCCGCATGCGGAACTGACTGCGGTTGTCGGCGAACTCCACCCAGGTCGCCACCGCGGAGCCGTCGTCGAGCAGCTCGATATCGACGTGTCCCAGCGACGCCTCGTCGTCGAGCTTGATCGCCTTGCCCCACGTGCGTCCGGCATCGTCGGAGAAGGCCGCGAACGCCTGGCCCTTGTCGTCCTTGCCGGTGAACCACGCCGCGGCGAGCTGACGTCCGCGTGCGCTTAGCGCCGGTCCGTTGACCGGGCAGGCGTCGATCTCCCAGTCGTCGGCGTGGACGATTTGCGCGTCGCTCCACTTGCCGTTCTCCAACCGCGTGACGTGAATGTCGCGGATCTCCTTGGCGCTGCGATCGCGGTACGCCGCGACCACGCCGTCTGGCGTAACGACGGCGGACGTCGTGCAACATTCGCAGACGCGCGCGTTAGCCGGGACTTCAGCGGTCTGCTTCCATGATGGGTCGAAGCTGCCGAAGTAGAGCGCCATCTCCGCGTCTTCGGGCTGCTTGCCCTGGTTCCGGCCATCGAGCCAGACGAGGCCCAGCCCGCCCGCGGGCATCTCGAACATCGACACGAAGCCGTGCTGCGTCCGGGTCTTGTCGTGATGCGGCACGAGGGGCCGCGACCAGGTCTTGCCGTCGTCCTTCGAGTAGGCGAGGCGGATGTCGTAGGCCTCGAGCCGGAAGTCCACGGCCGGATACCAGTTGGCGACGAGCGTGCCGTCGCTCATGCGCATGACCGTCGGCACGTCGGCGGCGCTGACGAACCAGTCCTTGCTCGACGCGACGGTCGCCGCCGGCGACCAGGTCGCACCCGCCCGCTCGGCAAATTTGAGCGCGAAGTCCGTGTCGGCCTGCTCGAGCCAGCTGACCAGGACGCCGCGGCTCGACGTCGTGAGCTGCGGCCCCATCGAGGTCGCCCCCGCCGGGGGATCGAGCGGCTCGACCTTCACCGTCCACGCCGGAGGCGAGGCGGGCGTCGATGATGACGATGTTTCCGGACTACTGCCACCGCAAGCGGCGGCGAGGAAAACCACGACCAGGCACCAGGCGATTCGGATGAGCGTCATAAGATGGCGTGAGAGGTAGGGGTCAAGGGTACACCGTATGGAAACCGACGTCGTCTGCGGCATGACGGTCGACCCGGCCAGGGCGGCCGGCCGCGCCGAGCATGAGGGGAAGACCTACTACTTCTGCAGCAAGGGCTGCGCGCAGCGCTTTCAGACTGCTCCGGCGAAGTATCTCGATCCGGCGTATCGCCCCGGCATGCACGCGATGCATGCGGCGCCCGCGCCGCTGACGCTCGTGAGGGAACGACCACGCTCAGGGGCTCCCGCACCCTCGCAGCCTGGCACCTTCGCACCCTCGCACCCTCGCACCCTCGCACCTGAGTACACCTGCCCGATGCACCCGGAAGTGCGTCAGCGTGGGCCAGGCTCTTGCCCGATCTGCGGCATGGCGCTCGAGCCGGTCGAGGCCTCGCTGGACGAAGAGCCGAATCACGAGCTGCTCGACATGAGTCGCCGTTTCTGGTGGTCGCTCGTGCTGACGACGCCGATTCTCGTGTTCATGGTCTCGGAATTCCTGCCCGGTCAGCCGCTGCAGCGCGCGGTCGCGTCACGCGTCACCACGTGGATTCAGTTCGCGCTCGCCTCTCCGGTCGTGCTCTGGGGCGGGTGGCCGTTCTTCGTTCGCGGCTGGTCGTCGATCGTCAGCCGTCATTTGAACATGTTCACGCTGATCGCGCTCGGCGTGGGCGCGGCGTACCTGTTCAGCGTTGTTGCGACCATCGCGCCCGACGCATTCCCGGAATCGTTCCGCGCGCACGGCCAGGCCGGGGTGTACTTCGAGCCAGCCGCGGTCATCGTCGTGCTCGTGCTCCTGGGACAAGTCCTCGAGTTGCGCGCACGCAGCCGTACGAGCAGTGCGATTCGCGGGTTGCTCGCCCTTGCGCCGAAGACGGCCCGGGCGATCCGGGCCGATGGCAGCGAGCAGGATATTCCGCTCGAGCATGTGCAGGTCGGCGACCGGCTGCGCGTCCGTCCCGGCGAGCGCATTCCCGTGGATGGCAACGTCATCGACGGCGGCACGACGGTGGACGAGTCGATGGTGACGGGGGAGCCAATCCCGGTCGAGAAGACTCGCGGTGCTGCGGTGACTGGCGGTACGGTGAACGGTACGGGGACGGTCGTCCTCGAAGCGCGCCGTGTGGGAAAGGACACGCTGCTCGCGCAGATCGTGCGCATGGTCACCGAGGCGCAGCGCTCGCGCGCGCCAATTCAACGGCTCGCCGACACGGTGTCGGCGTGGTTCGTGCCTGCGGTCATCGCGGTCGCGATGGTCACGTTCGCGGTGTGGGCGACGGTGGGGCCCGAGCCCCGGGTCGCGCACGCGCTGGTGAATGCCGTGGCGGTCCTCATCATCGCCTGTCCGTGCGCGTTGGGCCTGGCCACGCCGATGTCGATCATGGTGGGCACCGGCCGGGGCGCAGAGATGGGCGTGCTCATTCGCCATGCCGAGGCGCTCGAGATTCTCGAGCGCGTCACGACAGTCGTCGTGGACAAGACCGGCACGCTGACGGAAGGCAAGCCGGTGCTGGTCGATGTCGAGACGCTGTCCCGGCATCGACCAGGCGACGCTGCTGCGTCTGGCGGCGAGCCTGGAGCAGGTGAGCGAGCACCCGCTTGGCGCATCGATCGTCGCTGGCGCCCATTCTCGAGGGATCACGCCAGTGCCGGTGGAGCGATTTGCGTCAGTCACAGGCAGGGGCGTGACCGGGCATGTTGAGGGCCGCTCGGCTGCTGTCGGCAGCCTCGCGTATCTCGAATCTCTGAGCGTCGACATCACCGAGCTCGGCCGCCAGGCGGCGCCGTACTATCGGGATGGGCAGACGGTCGTCTTTGTGGCGGTCGACGCCCGGCCAGCGGGCCTGCTCGCCGTGACGGATCCGATCAAGCCATCCGCCCGCGAAGCCGTGCAGGCGCTGCGCAACGAGGGCATCACTGTCGTGATGCTCACCGGCGATCGCCGCGTGACGGCCGAGGCCGTTGCACAGACCGTCGGTATCGATCGCGTCGAAGCCGAGGTGCTTCCGGCGCAGAAAGTCGCAGTCGTGGAGCGTCTCCAGCGCGAGGGTCAGCGTGTTGCCATGGCCGGCGACGGGATCAACGACGCGCCGGCGCTGGCGAGGGCCGACGTCGGCATCGCCATGGGCACCGGTACCGACGTCGCGATGGAGAGCGCGGACATCACGCTCGTCAAAGGCGATCTTCGCGGCATCGTACGGGCGCGACGTCTCAGCGTCGCCACGATGAGGAATATCCGGCAGAACCTGTTCTTTGCCTTCGTCTACAACGTGCTCGGTGTGCCGGTGGCGGCAGGCGTGTTGTATCCCGTCTTCGGCCTGCTTCTGAGTCCGATGATCGCCAGCGCGGCGATGACGTTCAGCTCGGTGTCGGTGATTGCCAACGCGCTGCGGCTACGCCGCGTCGCGTTGTAGTGTCCGGCTAGTACTGTCAGTGTCCGGCTTTAGCCGGACCAGATCCGTAGTGCTACGATGGTCCCTAGATGCTTGCTCGCGCGATAGCCGGCTTGCTCGTGCTGGTCCTCGTCGGACCGTCGGTGGTGACTGCCACCTGCGAGCTGACGTGCGCGATGGATAGCCATCACCGCAGCGCGCCCGTGTCTACAGAGACGCCGTGCCACGAACATCAAGGATCCCCTCAAGGCGCCGGGGTTCAGGCGAACGCATCGGCGCTCTGCCATGAGTCAGGAGACCTTCCGTCGGCCGTCGTCGATGCGTGGTTGACCACCCTCGTCGCTGCGGCGGCTCCCGCGGCGACCGTCGTGACCGCGCCCACGATCTCCACCGCGTCACCCGTGCGCGCGCGAGAGCGCCGCACCGTCTTCGATCCTCGCCCAGCTCATAGACCTCTGCGCGTCTAGATCTCGTCCTCGTGCGTCCGCGCAGGCTGAAGCCTGCGCTCTACGACAGCCATTGCGAGGTCTCGACGGGTCATGTACAGAATCGGGTTCATCTTCTTTCTGCTGGCTGCATGGCCAGCAGCCGCGCAGGAGCATCAGCATCCGCGCCGCGCCTGCCGCGCAGGAGCATCAGCATCACATCGGGGACGCGCAAGAGAGCCTGTTTTCCCCACGCGATGGGTCCGGCACGTCGTGGCTACCGGAGCGTAGTCCGATGCACGCCGGGCATGGCCGTGCCGCCGGCTGGGAGTTGATGTGGCACGGCAATGCGTTCCTGCAGTACATCCACGAGTCGGCGGAGGAGCACCGCGGCGCGCACCAGACCGGCAGCATCAACTGGGTGATGGGCATGGCGCGCCGCCGGGCCGGCGGCGGTCGGATTGGCGTGCGCACGATGCTCAGTGCCGAGCCGTGGACGATTGGAGGCTGCGGCTACCCTGACCTGCTCGCGACCGGCGAGTTTTGCGACGGCGACACCATTCATGACCGCCAGCACCCGCACGACCTGTTCATGGAGCTGGCACTCGAGTACGAGCGGCCGCTTCGCGGCGGCCTTCGCTGGTTCGCCTATGGCGGCCCGGTAGGCGAGCCGGCGCTCGGTCCGGTCGCGTACCCGCATCGCGTGTCGGCGATGTCGAATCCGATCGCGCCGATCGCTCACCACTGGCTCGACCCGACACACATTACGTTCGGCGTCGTGACCACCGGGGTCCACAGCGGGCGCTGGAAGGTCGAGGCGTCAGCGTTCAACGGCCGCGAGCCGGACGAGACCCGCACGGACTTCGATCTCGGCGCGCTCAATTCGTATTCGGCGCGCGTCAGCGTCGCGCCGGCGGCGTCCACCGTGCTGCAGGTTTCAGCCGGCCGCTTGAATGATGCAGAAGCCGAAGCCGGTCTGCCGCCCAACGACGTGACGCGCGTGACGGCATCGGCGGCATACAACCGGACGCTCGGTGCGTCCACGTTGTGGGCATCCACCATTGCATGGGGCATGAACGACGAGCCGATCGCCACGACGCACGCGCTGCTCGTCGAGTCCACGCTGTCACTGCACGATCGGCACGTCGGCTTCATGCGGTTCGAGGTGGTGGGAAAGCCCGCGCACGATCTCCATGTGCACGAGTCGAACGACGTGTTCACCGTCGGGAAGATTCAGGTGGGCTACGCACATTACCTGCAGCCCACTCGCGGTGTTCAGATGGGGATCGGCGGAAGCATCGCCGGAAGCCTGGTGCCGTCTGCGCTCGCACCCCGCTATGGAGGCCGGGTGTCGCCGGGGGTCGCGGTGTTCCTGACTCTCCGTCCTGCCGGGCATTCGATGTGAATCTTTTGGCCTATACTCGGGGAAATGCGAACAGTTCTTGGCGTGGCGGTGGTTCTGGTCTGCGCCATCTCCCTGCGCGCACAGAACCCTGAGCCGCGTATCTGGCAGGGCGTATACACGACGGCGCAGGCCGAGCGGGGCAAGGCGTCATTCAACTCGTCGTGCCTGCGATGCCACGGCGACAAGCTGCAGGGCAACACCGCGCCGGCCCTGTCCGGCGACCGGTTCTTCACGACGTGGGGCAGCGAGCCGATCGCGTCGCTGTTTGCGAAGATTCGCGACACCATGCCGCCGAACTTCGGGACCAGCATCGACGACCAGACCAAGCTCGACGTCGTCGCCTACATTCTGCAGACCAATGGATATCCGGGCGGCTCAGGCGAGTTGACGCAGAACGGCAGCGACCTGGCGAGCGCGCAGATTCTCAAGAAGGGCGAGCAGGCGATCGTTCAGAATTTTTCACTCGTGCAGACCGTCGGATGCCTTGCGCGTGGCCCGGACAACACGTGGGTGTTGACCCGCACATCGGACCCGCTGGTGACGCGTGACGACGTGCCGTCGCCGCAGAGCCTGACGTCGGCGGCGACGCGCCCGCTCGGTACGCGAACCTTGCGACTGCTGAGCGCGAAGCCGTTCAGCCCCGAGTCGCATCAGGGACACAAGATGGAGGCGCGCGGGCTGATTTACAGCGAGCCCGGCGACGAGCGTCTGACGCTCACATCGCTGCGAATGGCGGGTAACTGTGCAGAGTAGGCGCAGACAGCGTCCTGCGCGAGGACGACGAGCATGACAGGACCAATTCCGGAACGCTACATGCGCTGGCTCGAAGTGGCCTTCACGATTGCGGCAATCGCCGGCGTGATTGCGCTGATCGCGTCGTAGGGCGACGCTGTCCCTGCAAGGGCGAGGCATGCCTCGCCCTCTAGTTAATCGAACACGATCCCGGACCGCGGGGATCGCCGCAGCTCCCGCACGCGCCGACCGACGGCATCGCCGATGCCGAGCTGCCGCCACTGGTATGAGCCGCGAATACTGACAGGCGACGCTGCAGCTCGGTGCTGTGGCACGACGGACACTCCGGCGTCTCGCTCCCGCGCACCAGCAGCTCGAATTCCTTGTCGCATTCCTTGCACGCGTATTCGAACAAAGGCATGACATCGATCATAGCAGAGCTGTCGTCGCCCCCCGCCAGATGGGGGAGCCAACGTTTTACGCCTGCCATCCGTCTATGTGATATCTGCCTATGACAGGTATCAAGTCCGGTGCCTTCGATCGTGAACTGAAGAAGGGTTCCGCGGAACTGCTCATTCTCTCGCTCCTCGACGCAAGGCCCCGTCACGGCTACGAGCTGAGCAAGCTCATTCACGCGCGATCGGACGGCCAACTGACGTTCCATATCGATTCGCTGTATCCCTTGCTCTATCGCCTCGAGGAACGCGGTTGGATCAAAGGCACCTGGGTCGAGAAGCCTGAAGAGCGCCGCCGACAGTTCTACAAAGTCACCGCCGCGGGACGCCGCGTGCTCGCCGAGCAACGGCGAACGTGGGAAGCGTTCGTCGAGGCCGTGCGTCGCGTGACTGGAGGCGAACATGCCTGATCCGTCGAACCCGACCAGTGCGGAGCTGAGAGAGCGCTGGGCACGCGCGGTGCGCTCGCGGTTGTCGGCAGTGTCGCTCTCGCCCGCGCGCGAAGACGAGATCGTTGACGAGCTGTCACAGCATCTGGATGACCGCTATCAGGAGCTGATCGCCGGAGGCGCAGCACCCGAAGAGGCCATGCGCGCGGCGTTGGCCGACTTCCGCGCCGGCAATGTCCTGGCGCAGCACATGGCCTCGCTGCGGCAGGCGCAGGCGGCACCCGTCGTGACCCCGGGCGCACCAGGCGGACACCTCCTCGGCGATCTCGGGCAGGACCTGCGCTACGCGGCACGCACGTTCTGGAAGCAACCCGGGCTTCGCTGCCGCGGCGGTCCTGACCCTTGCGCTCGGGATTGGCGCCACCACTGCCATCTTCAGCGTCGTCTACGGCGTGTTGCTCAAGCCGCTTCCGTTCGACATGCCCGATCGATTGGTGACCGTACGGCAATTTGCGCCGCACGGCGCAGGCACGAGTCATGGCCGGGCCACATTCCTGACCTATCGCGAGAACCAGAGGGCCTTCGAGGCCATCGGCGCGTGGGATGCGGCGGAAGTCTCGGTCACGCAATCCGGTGAGCCGGAACGTGTCGAAGCATTGCTGGTCAGCGCCGCCACGTTGCCGTTGTTGCGGGTGCAGCCGGTCGCTCGGCCGGTTCTTCAGCGTCGAGGACGAGGCGCCGGGTAGTCCGTTGCGGGTGGTCCTGACCCACGGCTACTGGCAGCGCCGGTTCGGTGGAGCCGGGAACGTCGTGGGCCGGCAGCTGGTGATCGATGGCACGCCGGGTGAAGTCGTTGGCGTGCTGCCCTCGTCGTTCAGGTTTCTTCGAGACCCGTCCCGACGTGGTGTTGCCCATGGAGCTGGACGTCAGCGCGCCGCGATGGATCAGCTTTGGATTTCAGGCGCTCGCGCGGCTCAAGCCGGATATCTCGCTGGCACAGGCCAACGCCGATGTGGCGCGTCATGATCTCGCTTCTTCCGCCGATCTTTGCGCGACTGGAGCTGCAGCCGAACGTGCGCCCGCTGGCCGACGACGTGATCGGCAACATCAGCGAGATTCTGTGGATTCTCCTCGCCGCTGTCGGCGTCGTCCTGCTGATCGCCTGCGGGAATGTGGCGAACCTGTTCCTGGTGCGCGCAGAAGGTCGGCATCAGGAATTCGCGCTTCGTGCGGCGCTTGGAGCGAATCGTGGCCGCATGGCGCGCGCGCTGCTCGCCGAGAGCGTGGTGCTCGCCCTCGCGGGCGGTGCGCTCGGTGTCGTGCTGGCGCAGGTCGCGACCGGGCTGCTCCGGACGATTGCGCCTGCGGAGTTGCCGCGCGTTGACGACATCGACATCAATGCGACGGTGCTGTTGTTCACATTGGGCGTCTCCCTGCTCAGCGGCGCCCTGTTCGGCCTGTTCGCAGTCGTGCGATTCGGCAATCCCGGCACCATAGCGCTCAAGGAGGGAGGCCGGTCGGCAGGCGATGCGCCCGGTCGTCGTCGCACCCGCAATGCACTGGTCGTCGGCCAGGTCGCATTGGCGCTGACGCTGCTGATCGTCTCGGGCCTGATGATTCGGACCTTCATCGCCATGCGCCAGGTCGATCCAGGTTTCGTTCGCCCGAACGAAATCCAGACGTTCGCCCTTGCGATCCCGGAAACGCTCATCAGCGATCCAGAGCAGGCAGCGCGCACGCACGAACGCGTCGCTGAACGGCTGGCCCAGGTCCCCGGCGTCGTGTCGGTTGGTCTCTCGTCTTCGATCACGATGGACGGCGAGGACAATACCAACGCGATCGAGGTCGAGGAATTTCCAGTGCCGGAGGGTCGGCTGCCCAGGCTCCGGCGATTCAAGAGCGTCGCGCCCGGCTATTTCGAGACCATGGGCAACCCTGTGGTTGCCGGGCGATCATTCACGTGGAACGAGATCTACGAACGACGACACGTCATTGTCATCTCGTCACCGCTGGCGCGTGAGTACTGGGGCGAGCCCGCGCGAGCGCTCGGGAAGCGCATTCGGTCGTACCCGGGAGATCCGTGGCGCGAGATTGTGGGTGTGGTCGGCGAGGAGCGTGACGATGGGTTGAATCAACCAGCGACGGCCATCGCGTACTGGCCGATGCTGAATGAGACCTATCGCTGGCGCACGATGGCCTACGCGGTCCGTTCGACACGGGTCGGCACGCCGGGCTTTCTGGGCGAACTCGAGCAGGCAGTCTGGTCGGTCGACCCGAATCTGCCGCTGGCCGACGTGCTGACGCTCGAGGAGATTCAGTCGCGCTCGATGGCGCAGACATCGTTTGCGCTGGTGATGCTCGGCATTGCCGCGAGCATCGCGCTGTGCATCGGCGTGGTCGGCATCTACGGCGTGATTGCCTACGCCGCCGCGCAGCGGACGCGCGAGATCGGCGTTCGGATGGCCCTGGGCGCGCAGGTCGGAGATGTCCGGAAGATGTTCCTGCGTCATGGACTCGCGCTGGCGGCCACTGGCATCGTCCTGGGCATCGGCGTCGCGGTCGTGCTCACGCGTGTCATGGCGGCGTTCCTGTTCGGCGTCGGCCCGATGGATCCGATCACGTACGCGGTTGTGTCAGCGGTCCTGGCCGCAATCGCGCTACTGGCGACGTATCTTCCGGCGCGCCGCGCGTCACAGGTCGATCCCGTCATCGCCTTGCGAGCGGACATCTAACGCGTTCGATCGGTCAAAATCCGCGGCTCCGGCCAGCGGGGCAGGGCCTTCTGGGAGCGACACGCTATACTGGTTAGATGTCTGCTCACCGAAAGTCGCAACAGATCGCCAACCCGCTTCGCCGGAACGTGGCCATCATCGCGCACGTGGACCACGGCAAGACGACGCTGGTCGATGGCCTGCTGCGCCAGAGCGGAGCGTTCCGCGCCAATCAGCAGGTCGCCGAGCGCGTGATGGACAGTAACGAGCTCGAACGCGAGCGCGGGATCACCATCCTGGCCAAGAACACCGCCGTTCATTACCACGACGTCCTGATCAACATCGTCGATACCCCGGGGCACGCGGACTTCGGCGGGGAAGTCGAGCGCACGCTGTCGATGGTCGATGGTGTGATGCTGCTGGTCGATGCGTCCGAGGGCCCGCTGCCGCAGACGCGTTTCGTGCTGCGCAAGGCCCTCGAGCGGGGGCTGCCGCCGATCGTCGTGCTGAACAAGATCGACCGCGCTGACGCCAGGCCCCAGGAGGTGCTGAACGAGGTCTACGACCTGTTCATCGACCTCGACGCGACCGAGGATCAGATCGAATTTCCCGTGCTGTACGCGAACGCCCGCGAGGGTGTCGCGACCACGGATCTGGCCCAGCCTGGCGACAGCCTTCGACCGCTGTTCGACGCCATCGTCGAGTCTGTGCCGCCACCCAAAGGCGATCCCGCGGCGCCGCTGCAGATCCTGGTCGCCAATCTGGACTCCAGCGACTATCTCGGCCGCATCGCGATCGGCCGGGTGTTCAACGGCACCGTGAAGCTGAACGGCCCGGTGTCGGTGCTGAAGCTCGGTGGGACCATTGAGCTGACGAAGATCACCAAGCTGTTTGCCTTCGACGGCCTGAAACGCGTGGAGATCGAGCAGGCCGCTGCCGGCGACATCGTCTGTCTCGCCGGCATCGAGGGCATCACCATCGGCGAAACGATCAGCGATCCCGAGAACCACGTGCGGATTCCACCGATCGCGATCGACGAGCCGACGGTGTCGATGATTTTCGGGGTCAACACGTCGCCCATGGCCGGCCGGGACGGGCAGTACGTGACCTCGCGCAATCTGCGCGACCGGCTCGAAAAGGAGCTGCTCGGCAACGTCTCGCTGCGTGTCGAAGACACGGAGTCACCCGAGCAGCTGAAGGTGATCGGTCGAGGCGAGCTCCAACTCTCGATTCTGATCGAGATGATGCGGCGCGAGGGGTACGAGGTTCAGGTGTCGCGACCCGACATCGTGACGAAAGAGATCGACGGTGTCATGTCGGAGCCGGTGGAGGATCTGGTCATCGACGTCCCCGAGGACTTTCAAGGCGTGGTGATCGCGATGGCCGGCACGCGTCGCGGCATCATGACCAAGATGGTGAACCACGGCAGCGGCCGGGTCCGGCTCGAGTTTCGCATTCCGGCTCGAGGTCTGATCGGATTCCGTTCGCAGTTCCTCACCGACACCAAGGGCACCGGCATCATGAATCACTTGTTTGCCGGCTGGGAACCGTGGCACGGTGCGATCCCGTCGCGCGCGACCGGCGCGCTGGTCGCCGATCGCATCGGCGTGGCGACGGCCTATGCCATCTACAACCTCCAGGAGCGCGGCGAGATCTTTGTCGAACCGGCGACGTCGGTGTACGAAGGCATGATTGTCGGCGAGAACTCACGTCAGAACGACATGGACGTGAACGTCACCAAGGAAAAGAAGCAGACCAACATGCGCGCGTCCACCGCCGACGAAGCGATCCGGCTGATTCCTCCGCGGATCATGAGTCTCGAGCAGGCGATTGAATTCATCAACGACGACGAGCTCGTCGAGGTGACGCCGAAGTCGATCCGGCTGCGTAAGCGAATCCTTCCGTCGAACCTGCGGCCGAAGAAGAGCGTCGAGTAGGTTGTCGTGTCCGGCTTCAGCCGGACGACGTAGCGTCCGCCTTCAGCGACGTCAGTTATCCCCCTGGCAGATGTATTCGAAGATCTCGCCGTCGGGGATCCACTGGGACTTCGACGTCGCACTGATCGTCCACTTCAGCGACCACGGAGCGGTGTATGCGCCCGGGTCGTCGATTGTGGCTTCATAGTTCAGCGTCTTCACATCAGGCCGCGAGATGCGCTCGGTCAGATGCAGCCGCTCGGTCGTCGGGTAGCTGCCGACCATCCACTGCTTTTCGTTGAAGCCGACCGTGTCGATGACCAGCGTGTTGCCTTCCCAGCGGCCGATCGAGTGGCCGAGATACGTGGGCCGCGGAGTGGGTGGGTGCTGCCGACCGTCGGTATAGATCACCCGCCACGAGTGCGGCCCGGCGATGTTGAGGATGAAGATGCGCTGCTGTTCCGGCGCTTCGACGATTTCGAAACCCGGCGCGTTGAAGAATCCGGGGCCACCTGAGGGCTTGCAGCGGACCAGCGGCGGATAGAGATCGGTGCGCGACTGGCGGTAATCGTAGAGCGCTTTGGCCCATGGCTGGAACGGCACGTCCGCGGCGCGGGGTGCGCCGCCGAGGCCGGGGCGGATCTCCCAATAGCCCTTTTGGTTCGGCGTGGAGCCGAGTGTCCCTTGTTGGCCGGACAGGGCGACCGAACTCGCCATCACGAGGAGCGCCGCAGCCCAGAATCGAATCTTCACGTCCTACCTCATCGTGAGCTTCTGCCCGCTCGCCAGACGCATCTGCGTCGTCGGCATGGAGCCGGCGTAGTCGCTTCCGTCCTTCGCCGACGCGGCGCCTTCGACCGTGACGACGTCGCCGATCTTGAGCGTGTCGCGCTTCCAGCCGCCGCGCACGAGCGCGTAGGGCGGTCCCATCTCCACCTTGTATCGCTTGACCTCGCCGGTCGCGGTCTTCGCATCCAGATAGACATATGCGTGAGGGTTCACCCAATCCAGCTTCGTGACCACGCCGGTGATCGTGATCGGCTTGTTGGAATCGAATTCGGCATCGAACGAATGATGGGCGAAGACCGGCGTGGAGAGACCGAGAGCGCCGGCGAACAGCGCGGCTGCAACGCGCGCGAGTCGAGTCATGGTGTGTTCCCCTCTTCGCAGAAATATTCCTCGATGTCCTCGCCCGGCACCCACTGCAGCGTCCATCCGCCCGTCCACGGCCGCGTGTAGGTGCGCGGATCGTCCACGGTGACCTCGTACTTCAACGTGTTGAGGTCGGGACGCGAGAAGCGCTCCGTCAGATGCAGTGCTTCGGTGTGCGGCAGGCCGCCGTTGGCGAACCAGAAGCGCTCGTTGTAGCCGATCGAATCCACCACCAGCGTGTCCTTTTCCCACCGGCCGACGGACGTGCCGTAGTAGGTGAGCACGACTTCGGCGGCTTGTCCCTGCGGACGGCCGTCGGTATAGATGACCCGCCAGTTGCGATTGCCGCCGCCCATCAGCACGAGGATGCGTCCAAGCTCGCGCTGTTCGATGAACTGGACGCCGTTCGGCATTTGAAATTGTCGCGGACCGCCGGGCGGCATGCAGCGGGTGAGCGGGTCGTCCTTGAGCAGCGTCCGCTGGCGAAGCATATACAGGGCCCTGGCCCAGGGCAGCATCGGGGCCACGCGATCGGCATCGGCGAGATTGACCAGGAGGCCTTCGTCGTTCATCCGAACATTCGCGGCGGTTGCTTCGACGAGAGCCGCCACGCCGGTCGCCATCCAATAGCCCTTCTGGCCTGGGGCCGGCCCAAGACGAACGCGTCCATCGGGCCACCGCGGTGCGGACGCGGCACGGCCGGCTGCCGCGGATCGCGCGGCTGGGACCTCGAACAGCCGCCGACGATCCAAAGACATCTTACGGCCGTAGGACGCTGGCATTAACCTACGCTCTGGTGGATATGTTGGATGGCCATCGTAAAGGGCAACTCGAAGAAAGGATGAAGGCGGGTAAGGCCTGGGGAGCTCACGACTTCATTTTCTGCGACCAGGCAGGCGAGCCGTACTCGCAAGAGCGGTTGCGATACTTCTTTAAGCAGATCCTGAAGGCGGCAGAGTTGCCGGAGAACTTCAATCCATATTCCGCCCGTCACTCGTCTGCTACGCACCTGATCGGCGCCGGTGTGGACGTGAAGACGGTAAGTAAGCGACTCGGTCATGCGGACGTGAGGATCACATTGGGGACATATACACATCCGACCGACGAGATGGAAGAACGAGCCGCGGACGAGAAATGGAGCGTGTCATCAAGAGTGGTCGGAAAGCCGAAAAATAGCATTTTTGAAGAAGTTGACACGCTATTGACACACAAAGCAGGCATTTTTCGGTAATAGAGGTAAAGCTAGTTCATTGAAAACTAAGGACTTACGGCGAAAATAAAGGTATATTTTCTTTAAAAGATTGTTAAAGATGTAAAGTTTTGATCCTTCGACGCAGTTCGGAGAACTTCGAGACGCCGGCGCCTCCGAAATCAACGTTGAATCTATATGTATAATCGGCTTTTCAAACCGGATGAGTATCTATCTGTGTCGGATTATCGGGAACAGCCTGCGCTGGAAGCGGCAAAGTTGTGGCGGGGCGAATCAGTCCAGCGCGTCTGCGATTCTGAAAATTATGTTTATAGTTTCATCGCCGATGAAAGAAGGCGCTTCCTGCGGCTCACTCCAGGTCATCACCGCTCGCTTCCTCAGATAGAAGCCGAATTGGATTTCATACGTTTTCTTCATAGAGGTGGCGTGAGTGTCAGCCTTCCATCGACATCGATCAACGGGTTAGAGGTTGAGAAAATGCAGTCCGGAAATCGCGATTTTCTCGCATGCGTATTTGAGGAAGCGGAAGGGGAGCCGTTTGCGTTCAATTCAAATGAAGCGAACATGGAGCATTTCCGATTGCGGGGACAGACTCTCGGACGTATTCACACGCTCTCCAGGAATTATGTTCCTAAAGCGAATTTTCGTAGATTCGAATGGGATGTGGATGACTGCATACTTAATGCCGAGAACTACCTGCCTAAAACAGAAAGCGCAGTTTGGGCTGAGTATCATTTTCTTATGGATTGGTTGAGAAAACTTCCAAAAGACGAACAGTCTTTCGGATTGATCCATGGAGATTTCGGGGCGACAAACTTCCGCTGCCAAAATGATCGCTTATGCGTATTCGATTTCGATGATTGTTGTTACCACTGGTTCGCTTACGACCTCGCGATCACAATTTATCCACATGGGTTGAAAAAAGAGGCAAGAGCGCTTTTGGATTCTCTGCTAGAAGGTTACTGCGAAGAGACGGTTTGGGACTATCGCCGAACAAGCGAACTGATAAACTTTTGCCGTCTGCGGCTTCTATATATGTTCTTGACCTATGCGAAGAAATGGGGATTTTCCGATTTGTCCGAACAGCAGGCGAACTGGTTTGCGCAAAAACGAGAGAACATAGTAGGGGGTTACAAACTTAACGGTCTGTGAGAACCGTATGGAAATATTGGTGGAAGGCGAGGTCCGGGTAAAACGGGGAGTCGGCTCGGTCAGGCGGAGCGCTGACGATGCCCCTTGGGTGTCGCAAGCAAATGCGCCCACTGTCAGTAGGTAGTTCGCAGCATTGGAGATCGTAGGCGCGGAGATCTCGGCGCCGCCGCGACGAGAATTAGAGTTCTTCGCTTGCATAAAAACTCTATCTCGTATTACTTGACACGCTTTCTTCTCGAAGGCAAACTCCTACCATAGATCAAACAGCATCAAGTGGCGCAGCAACATTAACCTCATTAACCTGATAACAGCGGGCGTTTGGAGATTTTTTCTATGAAATGCCCGCTTGTACAATTCGCTGAACACCGCAAAATTCTCAAAAAATTTGATCATACTGGAATGGTCGCGCTGCCTGTGAGCAAGTGGCTTGGATTCTTTGAAACACTTGCGTTCATAAAACGAGAAAGTAGCTCACAGGAGATCTATTGCACGCTTGCGGGCGGATATGCAGTGTTCAGTCAAACGCCTATCAAACGAAGGTTAGATATCAAATCAGATATCAAACCTGAACAGATTGAAAACTAACCGATAGGGCGCGTATTGTTTTCAATACACGCGCGCCTCGGCCCTCGCCGTGATTTAAAACTCGCGCTGCCTGGTCCTTCGAGTGGTTGAAGTCTCTAAATTATTCTTCGATTTATCTCTCGTAGATTTGTCATAATCTACGAAGGGTCGGCGTTTCTTAAATGTCATGATTTCTTATCTCGGCTTGGTTCCGACGCCTTGGCGATCATTTCCGCGCACCAATCAATCTGCTCGCTATTAGTCAGAAGGGATATGCAATGATCGGCTTCTTCCTTGGAGATTCTGATCTGAATCCGCTGATCTCCTTTCCGTGTGATCAATTGCAAAAAATAGCGCAGCTTAGGGTTACGTTTTCCCCCTTTCGTTCCGCGAGCCGTATAGATCTCGCAGGTGGCTTCCTTGCCTTCGAGTTTCCAGATGGTCACTTTTAGTCTCTCTCTTACAGTCGATATGAAGACGGGGTAAATAGAGAGTCTACGTGATGAAGGGGTGGTAGGCCAGAAAGTCGAGATGTAAATCTCACCGCGTCGAGTGAGAGGGCGACGGATATTCTTTTATATGCACCAAAGCTGTAAAGGTTTCCGTTTCAGGGTGTAAGCAGGTGTCACCTGATGAAGACGTGACAGCGTTACATAAATAAGGCGTTGAACGGCTAAGCCGAGAAAGTTTATGCAGGAAAAATTGATGTGTTAATAGAGTAGATGAGCCTGAAAACTGGAATGTGGTTTAATCATTCATGCCGAGGGAGGTGAAGTCACCTCCCTCATATTTCCCAATGCTTAATCTCTGGATTTCAATTTGAGATCCCAGTCATTGGGCTTCCTGTCGGTGAATTACCAGATGTATTTCGTCCGAGACTATTATCCCTGGTTTGAGTGTTTCGATTCAGTACTTGTCGTATGGTTGCCGATCGCTCGAGTTTGGCTTTTAGAAGCGCTTCTTTCTGCGCCGGTGTCAATTCACGAGGTGAGGACGAGATCTTCATATATCGGTTTCCTTTCGATTAAATCGTTACACGGGGCAGGTTATTTATCGTAGCCGACCTGTGGCCTCGTAATCGGCTATTTATTTTGTGGGCAAACGTCGTTAACGATCTTCTCGACCAGATCGCGGATGAGTTTCTCGCGTGGTTTCTCCTCCTCCTCCGTGTTTGGAAAGAATCATGCGATTATGCATCCGATTTAGCGGAATGCAATTTTTATACCTTTGAGGACGACACTCTATTGGAAGATCTGTTTGTCGATCGATGGAGCCGGAGCCTGGTTATGGACTGTGTTCGGGAATCGCTGATCGAGATGGCTCATGACAAAGTCTGGGCAGATCGATTTAACTGAAGAGATAATAAACTGCCTGGAATACGCGAAAAAGCCGCTCGATGAGAGCGACTTTTTTCGCGAAGCGTATAGATGGCTGGATGCGAGACCGATTTTCTGGCGCCGCTGACGGCTGATACTTTTCCCCGGCTTGGTCTTCCCGGAGATCTCATCCACCGCCGGCGTGTCCGGATTCTGCAGAG
Source organism: uncultured Acidobacteriota bacterium (assembly GCA_963728305.1). Lineage (GTDB taxonomy): Bacteria > Acidobacteriota > Vicinamibacteria > Vicinamibacterales > UBA2999 > Gp6-AA40. The sequence goes on along the minus strand of CAVSKE010000040.1, from coordinate 31,651 downwards.
GGTCCAATGTAATATCGTTTCCGTAGCGCGCGTTCAAGACCGCTGGCAGTTCACTACTCCAATGTCTCTTCGATAAAGCTTCACCACAAATAAACCTAAACGCTAAGCACTCGTCAGCGACCGCGTGATGAAGGTCCGTTCATAAAAACTTCCAGTTCGTGTCGATAGTAAGACTCGATTTCGATAAAAGATTGTAAAGGATGTTAAATTTTCGCGCGGCGGGGTAAACGCAATTCCAGCCTTTGTTTACTATGCTATGATGCGCCAGTTCAATGGCCAGAGTACGGGAATCATGAATCACAAATCGTCGCAAAGACAAATATGGATGTTGGCGCTGGCGATCGCGCTGCTGGCGCTGCTGCCATTGCTCGCCGCCTTGCAGTATCACTGGCTTGGACAGGTGAGCGAGGGCGAGCGCGAGTTGAAGAAGAATACTCTGACAACTATGGCCCGGCATTTCTGCCAGGAGTTCGACACAGAGCTGACCTCTATACACATGTATTTCAATCCGGCGCCGAATTCCTCAGACAGCAAAAATCAGGCGAGTGATGATTTCGCGGCGAGGCGCAGACGCTGGCGTGAAACTGCTGCTCATCCGAAGCTGGTCAAGGAGATTTATCAAACGCAGTCAGGTGAAAACGAAGGACGCCTCGCTCGCTTTAACTCTGAAACAGAATCTTTTGAGCTTTGCGAATGGCCCGAAAACATGTCGAAGCTGCGTCATAGGCTGGAGGAAAACCGAGCCAGGCGCGAGTCGATGCGGGTGATGTTACGTGAATCTATCCAGCGCGATATAAATATTCGTAGGGAAGCTCCCGCCCAAAAAATGGTCTACCACTTAAACCTCGGACTGGTCGATGAAGATCTGCCCGGTCTGATCATAGCGGTCAACGATAACCCTGGAGACGGCGGCCTTCCGATTTCAATCCACCAGTCATTTCGCATAATCGCGCTCGACGCGGATTACATCAGCCGGGAATTGATACCTGAACTGGCCGGCCGACATTTCGGCGATAGCGCCAGAGAATACAGAATAGCCGTGACCAGGCGTGGTAAGACTGATCAGATTGTTTACCGTTCGGACGCCGGCGGTTCGGAAACGGACCTCAATGACGGAGACGTGACCAGTGATTTCTTCAAAATTCGCCTGGGCGAGGCGAACAGGTTCTTATTCACTCAATTGCCGACTGCCCATCGAATGGCGTCCGGATCCAATATCAAATCAAAGATGGAATCGAAGCATCAGCAAATCGCGATCAGCGTCACCAGTGAGCTTAAGGCGGCGAGAGACAAAAACAACTCCACATCGGCATCCCAGACAGCCGCTCCCGTCCTGGAGGAATTTTCACGATCCTTGCTCGGGCGCATTGACGAAGGCGTGTGGCGATTGGTCGTTAAGCATCGCGACGGTTCACTCGACGCCGCTGTGACAAAGGGCAGATACCGCAACATCGCGATCAGCTTCGGCATCTTGCTGCTGTTAAGCGCGAGCGTAGGGATCATCGTGTTATCCAGTCGCCGCGCCCAACGGCTTGCGACGCAGCAAATGGAGTTCGTCGCCGGGGTCTCGCACGAGTTGCGCACGCCTCTGGCTGTGATCTGCTCGGCGGCTGAGAACCTGGCCGACGGCGTGATTGACCATCATGACCAGATCAAACGGTATGGAGGTCTGATCCGTGACGAAGGGCGCAGGCTGACGGGAATGGTCGAGCAGGTCCTGGAGTTCGCCGGCGCTCAATCCGGAAGAAAGAGTTACGAATTGCGGCCGACTGATCTAAGCCTGGTGATCGAAGACGCGATCACGGCCTGTCATCTTCAACTGGTAGAAGGCGATTTCGAGATCGAAAGGAAGATCGCGGCCAATTTGCCATTGATCAACGCCGATGGCGCGGCGCTCGGGCGCGCGATTCAAAACCTGCTCTGCAACGCGATGAAATACAGCGGCGCCAGTCGCTGGATCGGGTTGAGCGTCGAAATCGGCAACGACGGCCATACGGCGAAGAGGTTCAGATCGGAGTATCGGATCGCGGGCTGGGCATCGCGCAGTCCGAGCTAGAGCGCATTTTCGAGCCGTTCTATCGCGGTAAGGATGTGCTAGCGGCGCAGATTCACGGCAACGGGTTGGGACTGAGTCTGGTCAAACACATCGCCGCGGCGCACGGCGGGAGCGTGAGCGTCGAGAGCAAAGTTGGGCAGGGAAGCCGTATTCACTTTGCGGCTGCCAGTTTCGATCGCGGTGAAGAGCCGGATCGAAAACGTCGCCAAGTTCGACATGCAAACGGAAGTTAAATACGAGTCAGACTCGCTCCGGTGATTAACTACGCAAACTGATGTCCACTCGTTGACCCGAATTATCGGCTTGATTGCCGTCTTGTTGTCTTGAACCCAATAGTGGCGCCTGCCTGTTCGCTTGGTATAGAGATAACTCCGAATGAGGGATTGCGGATGGCTGACGTGGTATTTGCGGGGAGAGCCCTCTCCGCGAATCAGAAAACCTGGCCAATTAACCGGCTCAGATTCGAACGGCGACCGCCTTTCATCTATTTCAACGAAGACTTTGGCCCGAGCGTATGACGACTTTTGAAGTGACTACAGTTTGGAAAGGCGACGTCACTATTCGAACTCAAATCACTCACTCGATCTTCGGTGGAGATTGCGGATACATTTTCGAAGATGGCCAAGAGTACATTGTGTACACCAGTTTGGTTGAAGGGGAATTGAGAACCAGGCTTAGTCTGGCCGAACAACAAACTGAGCCTCGCCGGTCGTGAGTTGGCGACGTTCGGCGCCGGCAAACCGCCGTCGCCGAATCCAATTTATGCCTCTCGCGCGCTGATTGTTGTTTTCATATTGTTATCCTTACTCGGTTGGGCTATTTGGGGAGCTCGGCGCAAGTATGGTGTTCAGAAGTCATGAGCAAACGCATTCTACTCGTTGAAGACGAACCGGGACTTGTGCTGACCCTGACTGACAGGCTCACCAGCGAAGGTTACCGTGTAGAATCGGCGCGCGATGGCGACAATGGATTGGAACGCGCGTCGAGCGAGGCGTTCGACGCGATTATTCTGGACGTGATGCTGCCGCGCAAAAACGGATTCGATGTTTGCCGCGACCTGCGCCAGCGCGGCGTCGGCACGCCGATCCTGATGCTGACCGCTCGCGGGCAAGTGGTGGACAAGGTTGTCGGATTGAAGCTCGGCGCCGATGATTATCTGACCAAGCCTTTCGAGATGATAGAGCTGCTCGCCCGAGTAGAAGCCCTGTTAAGGCGAACTCTACCCACGTCATCGCAGCAATCAGGTACATATCAATTCGATCCAGTTAAGATTGATTTCCGCCGCGCCGAAGTGGAGCGGGACGGAGACAGGATCGAACTATCGGCCAAGGAGTTTCAACTTGCTTCGATACTTCATCGAACACCGCGAAGCCACGCTCTCACGCGACGAGTTATTGAATGAAGTATGGGGATATGATGCGATGCCGACAACGCGTACGGTTGACGTTCATGTAGCCTGGCTGAGGCAGAAGTTGGAACCTAATCCGCGCCATCCACAATTCATTCTCACTGTCCATGGAATGGGATATAAGTTCGTCGGATGACAAAAGAGGGAGCGCGCGTTGGGCTGATCGCGCGCTCCCGATGATCATCAAGCGGCGAGACTAAGCTCGCCCTCCCTCGAAATCAAAACGTGATTGGCGTCGCCATTTAATACTAGTGAATTGGCGAAGCCCGTCACAGTCTTCAGCCGTCTTTATAGTCCCATCTCGACAAGCCTCCTGAAAACGATTGATCGTTTCATTCGCGCTCTCTTCATCATGGTGGGAGCTCAGAAAGACGGTATGACCTTTGTCGAAACTGACACAGGCTCGATATACCCCTGTGCCATATTGTCTGATCACGCAAGCCAGAATCGGATTACGTTGGATCATGGGTTTTCCTCCTTGTTTTCCTTGACTGAATTAACGTCTGAGAAGTTCGCGTCTCTATCAACGCTCGGCTATGGATCGACGTTTCAAAATATATTAGCGACTCAAATACAGACATTGCGGCGCCCGGAATTGTTTAAATCTTGGCTCTTTTGATTTAGCATACGCGGCGTTGCAGAAGACGTTAGCGTTCACGGTGCACGAACGCATTCTATCCTGTGCAATCTTTTTGAGTCCATCTCTTGAAAGGAGATTATGTCCATGAAAGTTTATTCGACACAGGAGATCAGAAACCTGGGCATTGTAGGTCACGGCGACGCAGGGAAGACTTCCCTCGTCGCCGCGATGCTATTTGCGACCGGCGCGACCTCTCGCCTCGGACGTGTGGACGATGGGACGGCCACGACCGATTACGACGAAGAAGAGATCGCCCGCAAAATCAGCCTCAACATCAGTACGGCTCTACGTTGAACACAAAGGGTCGAAAATAAACCTGATTGACACGCCCGGCTATGCGGCGTTCATCGCCCACGCCAGGTCGGCGTTGCGAGTTTGCGAGACCGCGCTGTTCGTCGTTGACGCCGTCAGCGGCGTCGGCGTGCAGACCGAAAAGGCCTGGGAGTACGCCGACGAACTGCAGCGCCCGCGCCCGCGCTTCATCGTCGTCAACAAGCTGGACAAGGAGCGCGCCGATTTCGGCGCGACGCTCGACGCGCTGCGCGAAAGGTTCGGCCACAGTTGCGTTCCGCTCACTTTGCCGATCGGCGCGGAGAAGAACTTCCGTGGCGTTGTCGATGTCGTCCGAATGAAGGCGTATGAATTCGACGCCAACGGCAAGTCCAAAAGAAATCCCGATGCCCGACGAGGCGCGTGGCCATATTGATGAGACGCACGAGAAACTGATCGAAGCGGTCGCCGAATCCGACGAGACTCTGATGGAGCATTTCTTCGAGGCCGGCACGCTCACCGACGAAGAGTTCATCGGCGGAATGAGGAAGGCGATTCTCGACCGCTCGCTCACTCCCGTCTTCGCCGCGTCATCCGCCAACCCTGATCGGCGTCACCACCCTGCTCGACGCGATCGTCGATTACGCGCCGAACCCCGCCGATCTCGGGACCGTATCAACGCGAAAGCCGGCGCGGACGCGGGCGCCGAAGAGATCGAACGCGCCGTCTCGGACAGCCAGCCGCCGGCGGCCTACGTCTTCCGAACCGTGGTCGAAAACTTCGGCAAGATCACCGTGATGAAAGTCTGGTCGGGATTGATCAAATCCGACGCGACGCTCTACAACATCGGCAAGGCCGCGCAGGAGCGCCTGGGCCCGCTGCATATAATGCAGGGCAAGAACATCGAGAAGATCGGCGAAGCTCACGCCGGTGACATCGTCGCCGTTACGAAACTGAAAGACACCGAGACCGGTGACACGCTTAGCGACAAAGCGAACCCGCTCTATTTCCAGCCTGTAAAATTCCCCGAGGCCGCGATCAACTTCGCCATCGAGCCGAAATCCCGAGCGGATGAAGACAAACTCTCGGGCGCGATTCACAAAATGCTCGACGAGGACCCGCTGCTGCGTTACACGCGCAACGACGAGACGAAAGAGTTCGAACTCGGCGGCTCCAGCCAGCAGCACGTAGAGACCGCGGTGGCCAAGCTAAAAAACCGCTACCACGTGGAAGTGACCCTGCATCAGCCCAAGGTGCCTTACCGCGAGACTATCAAGGCGCGCGTCGAGGTCCAGGGCCGTCACAAGAAGCAGACCGGCGGTCGCGGCCAGTTCGGCGATTGCAAATGCATCTTCGAGCCTCTGCCGCGCGGGGGCGGATTCGATCACAGCGGTAATCTAGGGTACGCCCGTGGATGGGACTCCCCGTTTTTCCGAAATTGTCCACGGATGGGCGGCTAAACCGTTTCGAGGTAGCGGCGGGTCAGGCCGATCAGCAGTTTCTGGTCGCGGGCGGCGTGCTCGGGCAGGTTGACGACCGGCTCGCCCTTGACGATCGCGGCCCAGAAGCCGCGCAGTTCCTCGACGAAAGCCTCCTGATAGCCGGCGCGAATCTCGTTGCGGGACAGGGTGTAACCATCTGATTTCTTTACGGTAAGCCGCGTCGGCTGGTGGTTCAGATACGGCGACGGGAATTCAAGTTCGAGGATGGCGTCGTCGAAATAGAGCGAGATGCGTTCCTTGTAGTCGGCGAGTTTCGGCACGGTCAGATGCGTCATGGTCCAGAGCGCCTGGCCGTCGAGCAGGCGCACCGTGCCCTGGCCGCCGGCGCCATTGGCGAAGATCTGTCCGCCGACCACTTCACCGTCCGGCACGCCGAGCACGTCGAGAATCCCGTGCACGGCGTTGACGTCGTGGATAAGCGAAGAGCTGTAGGCCGACGTGTATCCGGAAAAGGCGAGCTTGCTCAGAGGCTTGCCGAAGGCCGCCTCGACCTGGGCCTGCTTTTTGTTCACAGCCGCCTTCTTGAGGTCGTCCGGCACGTCATTTCCGAATTTTGTGCGGGAATGGGCGATGAACGGCCACGCATCGGGATCGTTGACCTCGACCGAGATGTAGCGGAGCGTTTTTGCCGTACCGGGGAGTACGGTGAGCGCATGACGGTAGCTCGGGTCGAAGCGTTTCATGTAACCGACCTGGACGACTTTCCCGGCCTTGTCGCGCGCGGCGATGATGTCGGCGATTTCGTCCGGCGAATAGCAAAGCGGCTTCTCGCAGAAGACATGCAACCCACGCGCGAGTGCCGCCAGCACCTGTTCGTAGTGGAGCGGGTCGGGGCGAGCCGATGACGACGGCGTCGAGTTTCTGGTCGAGACAGCTGCGTCGGGAGTCTCGAAGCCGGGCACGCCCCAGGTGGCGGTGACGAAGTCGCGCGCGGTCTTCGACGGGTCGGCGACGCCGACGAGTTCGAAGAGGTCGCCGAGCGCTGACAGGTTCGGGATGTGCTCGACCTGCGAAATGGTGCCGGCGCCGATGACGCCGACGCGGAGTCTTGTCATGCTTTGAATTTCCGATCCGACTTCAGTGAAGGGCTATGGGCGGTCGCGCGCAATTTGCACCCCCACCCTCTATCCCTCCCCAAGGGGAGGGGTCGTCACGTCGCGCCCACCATGCGAGCGCGCTTCAAGCCGTCGCAGCAGGCGTTTGCCGATTGCCGCGAGCAGGCCGGCGATCTCGGCCTCGACGGCCTTCAAATCCTCGCCGCCCGACATGATCGAGATGACCTCGTCGCGCGAGATGTCCGACTTGGCGTAGGTGCCGCGGTTGCGGCCGCGGTTGAGCAGCGTGAACGTGTCGCCGACCGGGTAGGCGTGGTGGATGTTGTGGCTGATGAAGATGACGGCGAGCCCGCGCATGCGCGCCTCGATGATGAACTTCAGCACCATCGCGGCCTGATGCACGCCGAGCGCCGAGGTCGGCTCGTCGAGGATCAGCACCTTGGCGCCGAAATGCACGGCGCGTGCGATCGCCACCGACTGGCGCTCGCCGCCCGACAGCGTGCCGACCGCCTGGGTCGGGTCGCGCACGTCGATGCCGATGTCGGCCATCGCCTGCCTCGCGACGGAGTTGGCGAGTTCCTTGTCGATGCGGGAGAAGGGCAGGCGGCTTTTCGTCGGTTCGCGGCCGAGGAAGAAGTTGCGCGAGATCGACATCATCGGGATCATGCCGAGGTCCTGGAACACCGTGGCGACGCCGAGCGCCTGCGCGTCGCGCGGGTTGCGGAAGGTGACCGGCTTGCCGTCGACGAGGATCTCGCCCTTGCTCGGCCGGTGCACGCCCGACAGCACCTTGATGAGCGTCGACTTGCCGGCGCCGTTGTCGCCGAGCAGGCAATGCACCTCGCCCGGATAGACCTTGATGTCGATGTCCTGCAGCGCCTTGACCGAACCGAAGTTCACGCTGACGCCGCGCAGTTCCATGGCGGGGACGAGAGCTCATCGGCTGCGCCCTCCGCCGAGCGCCTTGGTGCGGATGTAGGTGTTGACCAGCACCGCGGCGAGGATGACGAAGCCGAGGAAGACCTTGAACCAGTCGGTGTCGATGCCGGTGTAGAAGATGCCCATCTGGACGAGGCCGAAGATCAGCGAGCCGAACAGCACGCCGTAGACGGTGCCGTAGCCGCCGGTCAGAAGCACGCCGCCGATGACGGCCGCGATGATCGCCTCGAACTCCTTGAGCAGGCCGCGCGTCGTGTCGGCGGAGCCGGCCTCCATGACCTGGATGGTGGCGAGCAGCGTCGCGGCGCAGGCGGTGCAGATGAACAGGCTGATCTTCACGCGGCCGACCGGCACGCCGACATTGCGCGCGACGTCCTGGTCGCCGCCGGTGGCGAAAATCCAGTTGCCGTAGCGGGTCTGGGTGAGCACGTAGCCGGCGATGACGGTGATGCCGATCCACCAGACGATCGACGCCGGGATGCCGGTGACGAAGGGCACGCCGTCGGAGCGGGCGGCGATCCAGCCCATGGTCCGCCATCCACTGGAAGAAGCCGGTGAAGAGATGGCCGTTGAAGAGGCCGGCGGTCCACGGATCGGGCACGTCGTCGAGGATGTAGGGGATCTGCGTGCGGCCGGTGACGGCGCGGGTGATGCCGATCGACAGGCCGCGCAGGATGAAGAGCGAGGCGAGCGTCACGATGAAGGAGGGCAGCCGCGTCTTCACGACGATCAGGCCGTTCATGTAGCCGACGAGGATCGCGACCGCGAAGGCCGAGGCGATGCCGCCCCAGAGCGGAAAGCCGAGCTCGCGCACGGTGAGGCCGATGACGACGCCGGCAAAGCCGATCATCGAGCCGACCGACAGGTCGAACTCGCCGGCGATGATGAGGAGTGCGGCGGCGGTGGCGATGATGCCGAGCTCCGCCGAGAGCGTCAGGAAGGTCATCGACCCCTGCAGCGAGTAGAGATTCGCCGCGCCGGGGAGCAGGGCGAAGATGATGATCGTGGCGATGCAGCCCGCCCGCCGCGCCGGCCTCGGGGCGGCGAACAAGTTTGGTGAACCAGCCCGTGGCGGCGAGGCGTTCGTCGGCTCCGGCGGCTCGCTTCGGTTTGATGCCGAAGCGGTTTTCCTGGGATGTCATGTCCCCCGGTGTGACTTGCTGTTCCACAGCCGCCATTAGGCTCCCCAAAATTTCAGATCGCAAGATGGATGGCGGGCGACACCGAGTACCCCTCTCCGTCCGGCTGGACGGACACCTCTCCCCCGCATCGCGGGGGAGAGGATGGCGCCGAGCTCAGCGGATGCCGTCCTTGGCGAGGCCGAGCATGGCCTGGGCCTTGGCCGGCGTGTCGATGAACAGCGGACCGGTGTAGGAGTTGTTCTGCGGCCAGAAGCCATGGGTGGCGTTCTCGACCATGTAGATCACCGGCAGGTAGCCCATCAAATACTGTTGGGCGTCCATGCCAAAGCCCATCTCGCCGGCGATGACCGAGTCCGAGAACCTCCGGGCTGATGTCGAACGTGTAGAGCTTGATCTTGCCGAACAGCTCCTTCTCGCGGAAGAAGGGGATCAGCGGGTTGGCCGCCGTCGCGCCAAGCGCGAACACCGCCTGCACATCCGGATGCGCCGTCAGATACGCTTCGGTGCGGCGCTGGTTGTCGGCGGGATCGGGGGTCACGGCGACCACCTCGGTGCCACCGCCCGCCGGCTTGAGGCCGTCATTCAGGCCCTGGCAGCGCTCGTCGAGGCTGACGTTGCCGACCTCGTGGTTGATGCAGACGACTTTCAGGATGCCCTGGCTGGCAAGCAGCGCGCCGGCCTTCTTGCCGGAGTCATATTCGGACACCGTGCCGACATAGAGCGTCGTGCCCATTTCGGCGCCCTGCTTCTCGCCGGAATCGACGACCACGACCGGGATGTTGGCGGCGAGTGCTGCCTGCACCGACTTGCGCAATGCGTCGGCATCCGCGATCGAGACGGCGATGCCATCCGGCTTGGTGGCGATGGCGGCATCCATCAGGCGAGCCTGCTCGACCACGTCGAAGACCTGCGGGGCGTGATAGTCGACGGTGGCGCCGGTGAGCGCGGCAGCGTCATCGACGCCGCGCTTGACGACCGACCAGTAGGGATCGGAGGCCGAGCCGTGGACGACGAAGGCGATGCGAACGTCCTTCGCTTCCTTGAGGTTGGCGGCCTGTGCGCCGCCGGTGAAAAAGCTCGCCGAGACGAGGGCGGCGAGGGCCAGTTTGGCTAAAAGTCTCATCGTGATACTCCCATTTGCCGTTGCAGTGACAGTTCCCTTGGTGTGCACGCCGGTCTGATTGCGTGCATGTCGAACGGGTGCGCTTCTTAGGCGCGCTTTCCCTGTGCGAGTTCCTTCTTGCCTGTAGCCTTGTTGGCAGATGGCAGCCTGGCGCGCAGTTCGTCGCGCAGCGGCTTCATGCCGATGATGTCGAGATCCTGCGACAGCAGCCAGGTCGCGAAAGCCCTCGCTGCGGAAGAGATCGTATTCCTCGGTGCGGATGTAGGCCGAGCGCGGCTCGATGAGTTCCAGTTCGCCCGGCGCGTTGAAATGCAGGCAGAAGAAGGTGAGCCCGTCGCGCACACCTTCGATCAGCGCCCTGTAGGCCGGCTCGGCGGGCTTCGATCGCGGCCGGGTCCATGTCGTCTGGATCGCCGCGTCGAAGATCTCGAAGCCGGCAGCGCGCGCGCTGTCGACGCCTTTGCCGTGCGCCCGCTCGGTCACGCCGACGAGATTGTCGTTGGGCGCATAGGCGGCGATGGCCGAAGTGAGCAGGATAGGCAGGCGGTATTCGAGACCGAGCCTGATGTAGATGTCGCAGAATTCCGGCGAAAACGCACAGCCCATATGCGCGTCGAGATGGGTGACGTCGATGCCGGCGGCGTAGGCCGTGTCGATCTGCGCGCGCAGCTCGGCCTCGACCGCTTCGGGATGCGCGAGCCGGCGCGTCGTGGCGACATCCGGGTGGAAATAGCCGAGATCGTCGACGAGGCCGGACGCGCGGGAGGGCGCTGTCAGCGGACCCCATTTGTAATGGCGCTTCTCGGCGTTGAGCGTCAGATGCACGCCGAGGTCGATGGAAGGGTCGCCCGCTGCGGCCTCGGCGGCTTCGAGGAACCAGGGGCAGGGCACCATGACGGCGCCGGAGCTGCAGACGCCGAGCTTCACCAGTTCGAGGAAGGCGGTGTTGGCGCCATGGCACATGCCGACATCGTCTTCATGGAGGACGAGGCGGCGCTTGGAGGCGGCGCGTCATCGACGGCCGTCCTTGCGGCGCAGGCCAGCCTGCGAAGCGGGTCGTCCAAAGTTTGTTCCTGAAGTCATGGAACCAACCGTTTAGCCGATGGCATTCAACCAGCGGCGTTGCCCAACTGGATTGGATGGAACCGCGAAATTGTACCACGAGACAGGGCCACTTCGGCGGATTCTGATGGGTACGCTTGCGAGGCGGGCGTTGCGGAGGGGACATCCGAGCCACTGGATCGGTCCGATTGGGATGGAGTGGTTCTTTCAAGCACCGGCTGCCGGGTGCATCACACGATACCAATTCCCTTTCCACGAAAGCGACCGGAGGCGGCGATGTATCTAGCGGGCGAAGAAGAGATCGAGGCCATCGCGAAGGTCATCCGCTCCGGAAAACTGTTCCGCTACCGCGACGACAGCGAATGCGAGCGCTTCGAGAAACGCTATGCAAAGCACCTCGGCGTCAGCGAGTTCGCGCTTGGCGCAAGCGGCACCTACGGGCTGGCGGCCGGGCTGGTGGGGCTTGGCATCGGACCGGGCGACGAGGTGCTGGTGCCGGCGCACACCTATATGGCGACCGCGACCGCGGTGCTGGCGGTCGGCGCGATCCCTGTCATCGTCGACATCGACGAGACGGTGACGATCAGTCCGGACGCCATCCGCGACGCGATCGGGCCGCACACGAAAGCGATCATCCCTGTCCATATGTGGGGCGCCGCCTGCAACATGGACGCGATCATGGGCATCGCCGAGCGACGGGGGCTGGTCGTGCTAGAAGACGTCTGCCAGGGCATCGGCGGCTCCTATGAGGGGCGCAAGCTCGGCTCGATCGGGCACGCCGGCGCATTCAGCTTCAACTTCTTCAAGAACATGTCGGGCGGCGAGGGCGGCGGCATCGCCACCAGCGATCCGAAAGTGGCCGAGCGGGCGCGCTGCTACATCGACCCGTGCCATTTCTACTGGCAGGGCCGGAACGACGAGACGAAGCCGTTTGCCGGCGTCGGCGCGCGCGCGTCGGAGTTGCTGGGCGCGATGCTCAACGTTCAGCTCGACCGGCTCGACGGCATGATCCGGACCATGCGGGCGGAGAAGAAGAAGATCCTCGCCGGCACGAAGCATCTCGACAATCTCGGCCTGCGCGCAAGCCCGATGAACAGCGCCGACCACGACTGCGCGACGCAGGTGATGTTCACGCTGCCGAGCGAGGAGGCTGCGCAGGCCTTCGTCAAGGCGATGCCCGCGGTGATCGCCGGCAAGACCGGGCGGCATACGTTCACGCAATGGGACCAGGTGCTGATGCACGAGGGCGCGCATCATCCGGCGCTGAACCCCTACAAACTGCCCGAGAACAAGGGCCTGCGGATGAACTATCCGGAAGGCATGTGCAAAGGATCGCTCGAGATTCTGAACCGAACCGTGATGGTGGCGACGAGCCCGCAGCATAGCGAGGAAGAGATCGAGGCGATCATCCACAATATCGACCAGGCGGCGAGGGTGGCGCTGGAGGATGTGGCGCTGGACGAGGTGGTGATCAGGAACCAGCAGGCGGTGGATTTGCAGAAGTTCGACGCCTGAGTATGCGTAGGCGTATCCCTCCCTGCCTGTGCAGCTCGCCCGAAACGCCAGAGGTCTCCTAAGAACGGTCCAGCCGCATGAACGCCGCGCGCAGCGCCAGCACCGCGCGCAGGATCTGGCGCTCGTCCATCGCGGCGTAGCCGAGCAGCAGGCCGTGCTCGGGCGCGGTCGAATGGTAGTTGATCGAGATCGCCTGGACGTCGAGGCCTTCCTTCACGGCGGCGGCGACCACGTCGACGTCGTTCAGCGGGCGCGTGAAGCTGGCGAGAAGTTGCATGCCTGAATCGTTCTCCGAGACCGTCACCCATTCGGCGAGATGCTCGCGGCAGAGTTTTACGAAATTCGCCTGCCGACGCGCGTAGAGCCGGCGCATGCGCTTCAGATGCGTGGCGAAATAGCCCTGCTTGATGAAGTCGTTGACGGTCGCCTGCAGGATCAGCGGCGCGAACTGGCCGGTGATCGAGACCGCCTTGTCGAAGGATGAGACCAGCTCGGGCGGCACGATCAGATAGCCGATGCGCAGCGCCGGCAGGAGCGTCTTGCCGAAGCTGCCGATGTAGACGACGTGGTTGGCATGATCGAGGCCGCGCAGCGCCGGCACGGGCCGGCCGCGAAAACGGTATTCGCCGTCAAAGTCGTCCTCGACGATCCAGGCGCCGTGGCGCGCGGCGATGTCGAGGAGCTGCAGCCGCTCCTCGATGCGCATGATCGTGCCGAACGGCCACTGGCATGACGGCGTGACGTAGATCAGGCGCGGCGGCGGCAGGTCCGGGTCGGAGAGATTCCAGCCGCGGCGGTCGACTTTCAGCGGCGCGAGTTTTGCGCCGCTGGCGAGGAAGGCGCTCTTGGCGCCGAGATAGCCGGGCTCCTCCATCCAGACATGGTCGCCCTCGTCCATCAAGACGCGTGAGACGAGGTCGAGGGCTGCCTGTGCGCCGGTGACGACGATGACCTGCTCGGGCGTGCAGTCGATGCCGCGCGAGACGCTGATGTTGCTGGCGATGGTGGCGCGCAGGCCGGGATGGCCGGCGAAGGAGAGATAGCCGAGCAGGCTGTCGTCGCGCGAGCGCGAATTGCGCACCAGGAGGCTCGACCAGATGGAGAACGGGAACGACGCGGTTTCCGGCACGCCGGGGTGAAAGTTGATGACGCCGGCGTTGCGCGGCGGCTGCGGGCCGTTGACGATGGTCTGGCCGCGCGTGGAGAGCCGGCGCGGATTGCCGTGACGCGAGGGCGGAGCGGCGGAAGGGCGGGCCTGCTTGATCGGCGCGACCCAGGTGCCGGAGCCGGCGCGGGCCTCGATGAAACCTTCGGCGAGAAGCTGGTCGTAGGCGGCGATGACCGTGTTGCGGCCGACCTTGAGGTCTTCGGCGAGCGAGCGGGTCGAGGGGAGAAGCGTGTGCGGAGCGATCTGGCCGTCGAGGATGAAGCGGCGGAGCGCTGCGTAGATCTGGCGGTGCATCGGATCGTCCGACGTGCGGTCGACCGACAGAATATCCAATGACAGGCGCATGTGGTCGCCCAAGCGATTTCAAACTCCCTTTCGCGTCAATACATCGAAGCCGGCTTCCCTGGCGGTTGCAAGCAGAGATCGATAACCCTTGGTGGCGTAGGTGAGGGGATGCGCCATGGCGGGATCCTGCTCGGCCTCGACGACCAGCCAGCCGTCGTAGCCGCGCTCGGCGAGCGGCTTCAGCAACGAGAGGAAATCGACCGCGCCGTCGCCGGGCACGGTGAAGATGCCTTCCATGACGGCGGCCATGAAGCTCATGTCTTCGCGGCGGGCTTTTTCCAGCACCGGCTTGCGCACGTCCTTGCAGTGGAAGTGCACGACGCGGTCGAGGTGGCGGCGCAGCAGCGAGATCGGATCGCCGCCCGAGAACAGGCAGTGGCCGGTGTCGAAGAGCAGGCCGACGCTGTCGCCGGTCGCCGCCATGAACCTGTCGATCTCGCGGTCGGTCTCGACGATGGTGCCCATGTGATGGTGGAAGGCCATGCCGACGCCGAAATCCGCCATGCGTTCGGCGAGTGCGGTGATCTTCCTGCCATAGGCCTGCCACTCGTCGTCGGCAGGCGAGGGCGCTGCGAGATCGGCGCGTGGATGGCGTCGTGGCGGCCGCGCGACGTGTCGGCGTAGACGACGTGCTTCGCGCCGAGATCGCGCAGCAGCGTCAGGTGCGGAAGGATGGCGTCGAACTCCTCGCCGACCTCGCGGTCGAGGATGCGGCCGTCATACCAGCCGGAGACGAGTTCGAGGCCGTGGCGGGCGAGGATCGGTCCGAGCTCGGCGCTCGTGCGCGGGAATTTGCCGCCCAGTTCGGTGCCGCGATAGCCGGCCTCGCGCGGTCTCGGCGAGGCAGGTCTCGAGCGGCGTGTCGCCGCCGAGCTCCGGCACGTCGTCGTTCGTCCAGGTGATGGGATTGATGCCGATCCTGACCGCCATGCCGTCGCGCCCCAACTGGACCCGTCAATATTCGCTGAACGGGCAATTTTGAGAGAACTTGGCAAAGGAGAGGCTCCATCGCCAGAACCATTCCAACCGAATTCGGGGGAGCCACTGAGGTTGGCCGCGCGACTTGCCGCAATCCGGAAGTCGGACCCTTGTTTTATAGCAATTCCGGACGGAAAACCGGTTCCCACTTTTCCTGGAATTGCTATAGGCCTTCGAACATGACAACGCACCGCTTTACCGCCACCAACTGGCACAATGTGCTGGGCACCCTGCCTCCCGCCCTCACCGTCGCCTCGGGCGATACGGTGATCACCGAGACCATCGACGCCCACGGCATCGACAAGGACGGCGTGCAGCGCGCCCCGGAGCCGAACCCGATGAACGGCCCGATCTTCGTGACCGGCGCCGAGCCGGGCGACGCGCTCAAGGTCGAAATCCTGCGCATGACGCCGATCCGCGCCACCGGCTGGACCCGCGCGTCGCTCGCCGGCAATGTCGTCGACCCGGAATTCGTGCGCGGCCTGCCGCCGCGCGACAAGGTGAACTGGCGGATCGACCGGCAAGGGTTGACGGCGACGCTGGAGCCCGCTGTGCCGGGCCTGGAGCATCTCGTGCTGCCGCTCGAACCGATGATCGGCTGCTTCGGCGTGGCGCCGGCCATAGGGCAGGCCTTCTCCACCGCGACCAGCGCCGAAAACGGCGGCAACATGGACTACCGGGGTTTTGGTCCCGGCGCGACAGTGTGGTTCCCTGTCGCCGTGCCCGGCGCGCTGTTCTTCCTCGGCGACTGCCACGCGACACAGGGCGACGGCGAGATCGTCGGCACCGGCATCGAGACCTGCTTCGAGGTGGAGGTCCGCCTGACGGTCGAAAAGGACCGCAATCTCGACCTGGCCGCGCGGCGAGAGCGCCACCGACATCTTTTCGGTCGGCAATGCGAGGCCGCTCGACCAGGCCCTGCAGCACGCGACGACCGACATGTTCAACTGGCTGACCAGCGACTACGGCCTGAGCCCGACGGCGGCCAGCCACCTCATGGGACAGGTCGTCCGCTACGACGTCGGCAACGTCTTCGATCCGGCCTACACGATGGTCTGCCGCATCGAGAAGAAGTGGCTGCCGAAGCTGTGAGTTGTTGACCGCGAGTACCTCAGACATCGTTTCATGGAATCTATGATCCGATCCAACTCCTGTTTTGCAGCAATTCCGGACGGAAAACCGGTTCCCACTTTTCCTGGAGTTGCTCTAAGGCCGGCTCAAATCGGCAGCTCGGGCTCTGCCGTCTGGCCGCGCTCGCTGAGCGGCAGGACGAGGGTGGATTCCACAGGCGCGGCCAACGACCACCTGACATGGCCGGGCGTGCGCTCGAGCACGGCGGAGCCGCTCAGCGATTGCGGTGTTACCCGCTGAAGCACGACGCTGCCGAAACCCGTCCTTGGCTGCGGGGTCTTCCGGCAGCGCTGCGGACGTCTCTTCCCACACGACCTGAAATTCACGGCGGCCTTCGGCAGAAGTCACGATCTGCCAATTGATCGCGATGCGGCCGCTATCGGTGGCCAGCGCGCCGTATTTCGACGAGTTGGTGCCGAGCTCGTGGAAGGCCATGCCGAGATGCTGGACCGCGTTCGGCTGCAGCGTGACCAGCGGCCCCGCCAGCGTGATCTGCTCGTCATGGCCGAACGGCTTCAAATGCTCCTGAAGCAGGTCGAGCAGGCTGGCGCCCGACCATTCCGAGGTGACGAGAAGATCGTGCGAGCGCGACAGCGCCATGATGCGGTCGCGAATCTGTTCCTCGAATTCGCGGGGATCGGTGGCGCGGCGGCTGGTCTCGCGGATCAGGGACAGGATCACCGCGAACTGGTTCTTCACGCGATGGTTGACCTCGCGCATCAAGAGGCGGATGCGGCGCTCGTTCTCCTTCGCGGTGGTGATGTCGCGCGCGATCTTGGACGCGCCGATGATCTTGCCGCTGCCGTCCCTGATCGGGGAGACGGTGATGGACACGGAAATATAGGTGCCGTCCTTGCGGCGGCGGGTCGTCTCGTAGCTCGATGTCTGTTCGCCGCGCCGGACGCGCTCGATGATGTCGGTTTCCTCGCCGTGCAGCCCCTCCGGGATGAGCATCAGGATCGACTGGCCGATCGCCTCGTCCGCCGTGTAGCCGAAGAGACGTTCCGCGGCGCGGTTCCAGTCGGTGATGACGCTGTTCAGATCCTTGCCGATGATGGCGTCGAACGAGGAATCGATGATGGCCGCCAGACGCGCGTTGGCGTGCTGGTCGATGGCGGTGACAGGTTCGATCTTGTTCACGGCGACATAGCTAACAGCGGCCCCGAGTCGTGGCAATTCGTTCGCATTCCTGGGCCTGCTCGACATTCGACCCGGTCGGGTAGAGGCTACGCGAACTTACGTGCCATCCTCCATCGTATGCAGATAGAGGAGCATGGCCGGTCGGCAAGACTCCGGTCTATGATGACCGGATCGATGGCGCTTCGGAGTTTCGGTCATGAAACTGCTACGGGAACCATTGCTTCACTTCGCAATCGCGGGAACGGTGCTGTTTTCCGCCTATTCCTGGCTGAACGGCGAGCAGGCCGCGGCCGAGGCGGTCGAGCCGGTGCGGGTCGGCCAGGGCGAAGTCGAGTGGCTGAGAAAACTTCATCCAGAACCAGTGGCTGCGGCCGCCGGACACCAGGGAACTCCAAGGGCTGGTCACCGACCTCGTCAATGAGGAGCTTCTTGCCCGCGAGGCGGAGGCCATGGGCCTCGGCGAAGACGACAGCATCATCCGCCGCCGGCTGGCGCAGAAGCTGAAATTCCTCGTCGAGGACACGGCGCGGCTGGCCGACCCGGACGACGCCGAGCTGCGCAGCTATTTCGAGGCGAATGCGGCGCGTTTCGAGGAAAGTCCGCGGCTGTCGTTCTCGCAGATCTATTTCAACCCGGAAAACCGCAAGGATGCGGCCGAGCGATGCTGCGGCTGCGCCTTGCCGCGACTGAACGCCGTGCCGGCGCCGACGCGGCGGAGCTCGGCGACCGGTTCCTGCTTGGCGCCGAGATGAGCGATGGCCGACCGGCAGGCCATCGCGAACGCGTTCGGAGACGAGTTCGCCGACGCGCTTGCTGGCGGTCGAGCCAGGCAAATGGAGCGGGCCGCTGAAGTCGGGCTACGGCATGCATCTCGTGTTGGTCACGGCGCAAGGGAGCCGGCCGCGACGCCGGCATTCGAAGACGGTGCGCGACAAGGTGCTTGCCGAGTGGCGGCGCGACAGCGAACAGAAGATCGAGCCAGGACTATCTTGCGCGGCTGCGCGAAAAATACGGCGTGGAGCTCGACGAGAGCGTCAAGGCGCTGCTCGAGCCGCAGCCGGCAAGTCGACGTGTCGATGCGATGACGCCGGGCCGCTTCCTCTTCCTGCGCTTCTGCTTGCCGTTCTGTGCGCGGTCATGGCGTCGCTTGCCGGTGCCGCGGCGCATGAGGTGCGGCCGGCCTATCTCGACATTCGCGAAGAAACGCCCGGCGTGTTCAGCGTGCTGCTCAAGACGCCGATGCAGGGCGACGCGCGCCTGGCCTTGTCCGCGCAGTTTCTCCGGCAAGGTCGAGAAGCTCACGCCTGTCGTCTCGCGGCCGACCGGCGAGCGCCATGGTGCAGACCTGGCAGATCCGCGCCGTCGAGCCGCTGGACGGCCAGACGGTATCGATCGACGGCCTGCAGGACACGATGACCGACGCGCTGGTCGGATCGAGTTTCTCGACGGCAATGTCTGGCTGGAAAAGCTGACGCCGGATGCGCCCGAGCGCGACGATCCCGGCCGCGCAGAGCAGCCTGGAAGTGGCGTCGACCTATCTCGTCAGCGGCATCGAGCACATCCTGTTCGGCTTCGACCATCTGCTGTTCGTCGCCGTCGCTGATGCTGATCGTGCGCGACTGGCGCATGCTGGTGAAGACGATCACGGCGTTC
Source organism: uncultured Acidobacteriota bacterium (assembly GCA_963728305.1). Classification (GTDB taxonomy): domain Bacteria; phylum Acidobacteriota; class Vicinamibacteria; order Vicinamibacterales; family UBA2999; genus Gp6-AA40. Next base: position 12,524 of record CAVSKE010000040.1, on the reverse strand, counting down.
ACCGTGGCGCATTCGATAACGCTGACCTTCGCGACGATCGGCTGGGCGACGCTGCCGTCGGCGCCGGTGGAGACGATGATCGCGCTCTCGCATCGTGCTGGTCGGGGCGGAAGTCGTCCGGATGGAGCGCGGCGAAACCAGCCTGACGATCACCTGGCCGTGGATCGTCGCCTTCGTCTTCGGCCTGCTGCACGGCTTCGGCTTTGCCGGCGCGCTGGTCGAGGTCGGCCTGCCGCGCGGCGACATCCCGCTGGCGCTGGTGTCGTTCAACCTCGGCGTCGAGACTCGGCCAGCTGATGTTCATCGCGGCCATTCTGGCTGTTGTCGCGGCGATAAGGCAGTTCGTTGCGATACCGCGGCAGGCGGTGATCGCGTCGGCATACGGGATTGGAACGGTGGCAGCGTTCTGGAGCGTGGAGCGCCTGGACGCGATGCTGACGCGGTCGGGATGAGATTCTGGTCAGGGAGGAAGAGCATGATGCGCAGCGAAACGGAGCGAAGAGCCGACGCCTTTGCAAGTCGCAGCTTCTGCGCAACTCAGCCTGCTGTGCCATGGTCGCAGCCCTGCTGCCGGCGGCGGCACAGGAAGCCACGCACACGGATATCGGCGACCTCGACGCGGCGGCAGGCGGCAAAGCTGTTTCCAACGAAGCGGCCGTATTCGCCCTATGCCGGGCGCAACTTCCCGACGCGGCCGCTGTTCGGCGACACGCACACGCACACCGTCGTTTTCGATGGACGCCGGCGCGTTCGGCGCGCGGCTGACGCCGGCCGATGCCTATCGCTTCGCCAAGGGCGAGGAGGTCACGGCCTCGTCCGGACAGCCGGCGAAGCTGTCGCGGCCGCTCGATTTCCTCGTCGTCACCGACCATTCCGACAATATGGGCTTCTTCCCGGACCTGCTTGCCGGCAAGCCCGAGCTGCTCGCCGATCCGCTCGGCCGCAAATGGTACGACATGATCCAGAGCGGCCAGGGCGCAGAGGCGGCGGTCGACATCATCACGTCCTTCGGCGCGGGCAAGTTCAAGGGGCCGATCCTCTATTCGCCCGACTCCGACGCCTACCGCTCGGCGTGGCACGACGACCATCAAGGCGGCCGAGGACGCCAACGATCCGGGCCGCTTCACCGCCTTCATCGGCTTACGAGTGGACATCGAACACCGGCGGCAACAATCTGCACCGCAACGTCATCTTCCGCGACAATGGCGACCTGGCCCGGCAGGTCGTGCCGTACACGACGCTGCCGCCCGGCAGCGACAATCCGCGCGACCTGTGGAAGTGGATGCAGGCCTATGAGGACAAGACCGGCGGCGACGTGCTGGCGCATCGCCCACAACGGCAATCTCTCCAACGGCATCATGTTCCCGATGATCGAGTCTTTCACCGGCAAGCCGATCGACCGCGAATATGCCGAGACGCGCGCCAAGTGGGAGCGCCTCTACGAGGTGACGCAGATCAAGGGCGACGGCGAGACGCATCCCTTCCTGTCGCCGAATGACGAGTTCGCCAATTTCGAGCGCTGGGACAAGGGCAATCTCGACCTGACGGTCGCCAAGAAGCCGGAGATGCTGGAGTTCGAATATGCGCGCTCGGCCCTGAAGAACGGCCTGAAGCTCGAGAAGGAGCTCGGCGTCAACCCCTACAAGTTCGGCATGGTCGGCTCGACCGACGCGCACACCGGGCTGGCCGCGCGTCGAGGAGGACAATTTCTTCGGCAAGACATCGAGCAGCGAGCCGAGCGCCGGACCGCGCGACGCATCCCTTCGTCAAGACCGACAAAGGCGACGATCATGGGCTGGGAGCAGACCGCGTCGGGCTACGCCGCTGTCTGGGCGACGGAGAACACGCGCGAGGCGATCTTCGACGCGATGGAGCGCCGCGAAACCTATGCCACGACCGGACCGCGCATGGCGGTGCGGCTGTTCGGCGGCTTCGACTTCACCGCCGAGGACGCCAATACGCGAAGCCCGGCGGTGGCCGGCTACACCAAGGGCGTGCCGATGGGCGGCGACCTGACCGCCGCGCCGGACGGCAAGGCGCCGACCTTCCTGGTCGCGGCGCTGAAGGATCCGATCGGCGCCAATCTCGACCGCTACCAGATCGTCAAGGGCTGGCTCGACGCCGCGGGCGAGGTGCACGAGAAGGTCTATGACGTCGCCTGGTCGGGCGACCGCAAGCCCGGCGCCGACGGCAAGGTGCCGGCCGGTCGGCAACACGGTCGACGTCGCCAACGCGACATGGACCAACACGATCGGCGCGCCGGAACTGATCGCCGTCTGGACCGACCCGGAGTTCGATCCGGCGCAGCGCGCCTTCTACTACGGCCGCGTGCTCGAAATCCCGACGCCGCGCTGGACCGCCTACGACGCCAAATATTTCGGCGTCAAGATGCCGCCGGAAGCCGTGATGGAGATGCAGGAGCGCGCCTACACGTCGCCGATCTGGTACACTCCGGCATCGTAGAGAAAAGGGAGGAGCCTGCCTGCATCTGCGGGCAGGCCGGGATGTTGACCTAACTCTTTGTTTGTCGCAATTCCGGACGGAAAACCGGTTCCCACTTTTCCTGGAACTGCTCTACAGGCGATGCATTTTGGCGTCGCGCTGCGCCCTGATCACTTCGTCGGTGCCGACCAGCTTCTTGGTCCGGCCGGCAATCAGGGTCGACACGACCGACACCGGATCGCTGGCCGGAAAGGAGTCCTCCAAGCCCTCGCGAAGCTGCTCTTCCAGCGTCTCACGGTCTTCTGCGCGGCCGGGCGTGCGCCGACGGCGTTTGCTTCCGTTGCTGGCCATGGTTCCAGTTTCACCTGTTTCCGCCTCGCAAGCAAAACTCGGGGAGACGCGACCTTGTTCCCAAACAGTTCGCGGTTCGTGAGTTGCGGCGCTCGCGGGCTTTCGGAGACAAAAACATCTGCTACGATCCGCGCAGTGCCGGTGGAGGGACCGACGCGTGAAGAAGTTCGCACTGGCAGCAATTGTGGCGCTGGCGCCTGTCGAGGCGTCGGCGGTCGTTCGCTACATGGTGCAGGACATGACCTGCGCCGAGGTCCAGGACTCGGTCAACCGCGACGGCGTGGCGATCCTCTATCGCAAGGCCGGGCAGTCCGGCGTGCCGCTCTACGACCGCTATGTCGCGAACGAGTCGTTCTGCGAAGGCGGCCAGAACGCGATCAAGGAAAGCGTGCAGACGGCGGATACGAAAAGCTGCCGCGTCAGCAAATGCATGGACGAAAGCCGCTTCGGCGGCAACAACCGGTAGGATCGGCGGCCTCTGCGTCTCCGCCACGGCTGAACAAGCGCGATCGGTCACAAAATAGGCACAAGCTAACGTCTGCCTAAAACTTAGACAGAGTTTTGTGCGCTGCGCAAAATTCCCTCACGCCATGGCCCCACGGGGAGCGCGCCGTTCATGCAGGTTGTGTAGCCGGCTTTTCTAGCGCGCTGAAATCGCAGCAAAAACGCAGCGTAGACACATCCTTTTTCCCAACTGGCACAGCCATTGCATCGCTTGCTGCGGTGCAACGCCCAGTGGGAGATCTCCGTATGAGGGGTAGTTTTTCGTCAGTAACCAACTTCCTGACCGCGAGCGCGATCGCGGCAGGCATCAGCCTCGCCTCGCCGGCGATGGCGCAGGAAGAGACGATCAAGGTCGGCGTCCTGCATTCGCTGTCGGGCACGATGGCGATCTCGGAAACCACGCTCAAGGACACGATGCTGTTCCTGATCGACGAGCAGAACAAGAAGGGCGGCTTGCTCGGCAAGAAGCTCGAGGCGGTCGTGGTCGACCCGGCTTCCGACTGGCCGCTGTTCGCCGAAAAGGCGCGCGAGCTGATCTCGGTCAACAAGGTCGCGGCGGTGTTCGGCTGCTGGACCTCGGTGTCGCGCAAGTCCGTGCTGCCGGTGTTCGAGGAGCTGAACTCGCTGCTCTTCTATCCCGTCCAGTATGAGGGCGAGGAAAGCCAGCGCAACGTGTTCTACACGGGCGCGGCGCCGAACCAGCAGGCAATCCCGGCTGTCGACTACTTGATGAGCGAGGACGGCGGCGCGGTGAAGCGCTGGGTGCTCGCCGGCACCGACTACGTCTATCCGCAGACGACCAACAAGATCCTGCAGGCCTACCTCGAATCCAAGGGCGTGGCCAAGGAAGACATCATGATCAACTACACGCCGTTCGGCCATTCCGACTGGCAGACGATCGTGACCGACATCAAGAACTTCGGCTCGGCCGGCAAGAAGACGGCGGTGGTCTCGACCATCAACGGCGACGCCAACGTGCCGTTCTACAAGGAACTCGGCAACCAGGGCATCAAGGCCGAGGACATCCCGGTCGTCGCCTTCTCGGTGGGCGAGGAAGAACTCGCCGGCCTCGACACCGCTCCGCTGGTCGGCCACCTGACCGCCTGGAACTACTTCCAGTCGGTCGACGTGCCGGAGAACGCGGCGTTCATCGACGCCTGGCGCGCCTTCATCAAGAACGACAAGCGCGTCACCAACGATCCGATGGAAGCGCATGTGATCGGCTTCAACATGTGGGTGAAGGCGGTCGAGAAGGCCGGCACCATCGATCCGGACGCCGTGATCGACTCCATCGTCGGCGTGTCCGTGCCGAACCTCTCGGGCGGCCTCTCGACCATGATGCCGAACCACCACATCACCAAGCCGGTGCTGATCGGCGAAATCCAGGCCGACGGCCAGATGGAGACCGTGTGGGAGACCTCCGGCCTCGTGGTCGGCGACGAGTGGTCCGACTACCTGCCTGATTCCAAGGACCTGATCGCCGATTGGCGCGCCCCGATGTCGTGCGGCAACTTCAACGTCGCGACCGGCAAATGCGGCGGCAAGGGCACCAACTGACGCGAGAGGCTTGAGCCAAATCGCGCACTGCTCCGGGCGGACTTTCCTCCTCTTCGCCCGGAGCGTCTCCATCATCAGGACCCGATTGTCCTAGAAGGCCTGCATATCCCGTGACGATCCTGATCAGACGGCTTCTGATGACGGTCCTTCTGGCGCTGGCCTTTGCCGCGCCGTCTCATGCCGATGAAGCCGCGCTCCGGGCGATCATCGCGAAATTCGCGACCGCAAAGGGTTTCCCGGCGACCGAAGCGATCGTGCGCGAACTCGCCGCGACCGGCGACACGTCCGTCGAGCGGCCGCTTGCAGCGCTTGCCGAAGGCAACCTCTATTTCCGCAAATCCGACTCCGCCGTCTTCATCGGCACGGAGGCCGGCCAGGCGGTCAAGCTCGCCGACCCGCTGACCGGCGCCGAGGCCGGCGAAGAGCCGAAGGCCGCGCTGACCAAGGTCAAGGTCAACAACGGCCTGCAGGCGCACGATCCGCGACCTGCTCGGCACGCTGACCCTGGGATCCGACGATCCAGCGGTCCGGCTCGCCGCCGCCGAGACGATGTTCCGCAACCCGGATCCGGCGGCGATACCCGGCCTCGACGCCGCGATCGCCAAGGAAACTGTCGCCAGCGTCAAGGCGGTTCTGGAGCAGGCACGTGCTTCCGCCGTCCTGTTGTCCGACCTGCCCGAGGCGGAAAAACTCGCGGCGATCGATCTCATCGCCGCGCGCGGCGACCGTGAGGCGCTGTCGCTGCTGACCGGCTACGAGGCAGGCTCGCAAGGCGCGCTGAAGGACGCCGCCTCCGCCGCCGTCACGCAGGATGAACGCGACGCTGGCGATATGGGCCGCCGGCGCAGAACGTCTGGTACGGCCTGTCGCTCGGCTCGGTGCTGCTGCTCGCGGCGATCGGCCTCGCCATCACCTTCGGCGTCATGGGCGTCATCAACATGGCGCATGGCGAGATGGTGATGCTCGGCGCCTACACCACCTTCGTGGTGCAGAACATCATCCGCACGTCCTTCCCCGGCCTGTTCGACTGGTCGCTGGCAATCGCGCTGCCGCTGGCATTCCTTGTCGCCGGCGCGGTGGGCCTCGCGATCGAGCGCGGCATCATCCGCTTCCTCTACGGCCGGCCGCTGGAGACGCTGCTCGCCACCTGGGGCGTGTCGCTGATCCTGCAGCAGGCGGTGCGTACGATTTTCGGACCAACCAATCAGGAAGTCGGCAACCCGTCATGGATGTCGGGCGCGTTCGACATCGGCGAGTTGTCGGTCACCTGGAACCGGCTCTGGATACTGGCCTTCTCGCTCGCCGTCTTCTTCCTGCTGCTCTTCGTCATGAAGCGTACGCCCTGGGGCCTGCAGATGCGCGCCGTGACGGCCAACCGCCGCATGGCCTCGTCGATGGGCATCAAGACGCCGTGGGTCGACGCGCTGACCTTCGCGCTGGGCTCCGGCATCGCCGGCATCGCCGGCGTGGCGCTGTCGCCAGATCGACAACGTGTCGCCCAATCTCGGCCAGGGCTACATCATCGACAGCTTCATGGTCGTGGTGTTCGGCGGCGTCGGCAATCTCTGGGGCACGCTGGTCGGCGCCTTCTCGCTCGGCGTGCTCAACAAGTTCCTCGAGCCCTATGCGGGCGCCGTGCTCGGCAAGATCCTCGTGCTCGTGCTGATCATCCTGTTCATCCAGAAGCGCCCGCGCGGCCTGTTCGCGCTGAAGGGCAGGGCGGTGGAAGCATGATCGCAGCCCGCCTGTTCGGCTCCGACCGCCGCATCCTGATCACGCTGGTCCTGCTGGTCGCGGCGGCGATACTCGTGCCCGATTCTGAACCTCGCCGTGCCCGCCGACAGCGCCTTCCACGTGCCGCCCTACATGGTGGCGCTGGTCGGCAAATATCTCTGCTACGCGCTGCTTGCGCTGTCGCTCGATCTCGTCTGGGGCTATTGCGGCATCCTCTCGCTCGGCCACGGCGCGTTCTTCGCGCTCGGCGGCTACGCGATGGGCATGTACCTGATGCGCCAGATCGGTCCGCGCGGCGTCTATGGCAACCCTGACCTGCCCGACTTCATGGTGTTCCTCAACTGGAAGGAACTGCCCTGGTTCTGGTACGGCTTCGACCAGTTCTGGTTCGCGGCCCTGATGGTGATGATCGTGCCGGGGCTGCTCGCCTTCGTGTTCGGCTGGTTCGCCTTCCGCAGCCGTGTCACCGGCGTCTATCTGTCGATCATCACGCAGGCGATGACCTATGCGCTGCTGCTCGCCTTCTTCCGCAACGACATGGGTTTCGGCGGCAACAACGGCCTGACCGACTTCAAGGACATTCTCGGCTTCAACGTGCAGGCAAACGCGACGCGCTCGGCGCTGTTTTCCGCGAGCGCCATCGCGCTGGCGCTCGGCGTCCTCGTCACCTGGCTGATCGTGACGTCGAAGTACGGCAAGCTCCTGATCGCCGTGCGCGACGCCGAAAGCCGCACCCGCTTCCTCGGCTGGCGGGCGGAGAACGTAAAGCTGTTCGCCTTCACAGTATCGGCCGTCATGGCGGGCATCGCCGGCGCGCTCTACGTGCCGCAGGTCGGCATCATCAATCCGGGCGAGTTCGATCCCGGCAACTCGATCGAGGTGGTCGTGTGGACCGCCGTCGGCGGCCGCGGCACGATCGTCGGGCCGATCATCGGCGCGCTGCTCGTCAACGCCGGCAAGAGCTGGTTCACCGGCGCGATCCCGGAACTCTGGCTCTTCGCGCTCGGCGGACTGTTCGTTGCCGTCACGCTGTTCCTGCCGAAGGGTATTCTCGGCCTGTGGGACCAGTGGCAGGCGGCGGCGGGAAGCGCGAGCGCGAAGCATCGGTGGCGGCGGAGGAGGGCACCGACACCGACCCGCCGCCGAAGATCGTGCGCGTGCAGTACCGACCGGCGCCCAATCCGGCGAGTGGACGAAACCGAACGGCGGCCCCGAGCCGCAGCCGGCGGAGTAGGCGAGATGTCGAAATCCGGCACCATCCTCTATCTCGACGGCGTCTCGGTAGCCTTCGACGGCTTTCGCGCCATCAACAATCTGTCGCTGGTGCTCGACAAGGGCGAGATGCGCGCGATCATCGGCCCCAACGGCGCCGGCAAGACGACGATGATGGACATCGTGACCGGCAAGACGCGGCCCGACGAGGGCGAGGTGTTCTTCGACGGGCTGGTCGACCTCACCAAGCACGACGAAGCCGAGATCGCCATGATGGGGATCGGCCGCAAATTCCAGAAGCCGACCGTGTTCGAGAGCCATACGGTCGAGGACAATCTGGTGCTGTCGCTCAACGGCTCGCGCTCGATCTTCCCGGCGCTGTTCCACCGCCGCTCGGCGGAAGAGGCGCGCCGCATCGACGACATCCTCGGCGTGACGCGGCTCGGCGACAAGCGCGACACGCTGGCCGCCAACCTCTCTCACGGCCAGAAGCAGTGGCTGGAGATCGGCATGCTGCTGGCGCAGGACCCGAAGCTGCTGCTCGTCGACGAGCCGGTCGCCGGCATGACCGACGCCGAGACGGTGGAGACGGCGAGGCTGCTCGAAGGACATCAACCAGATGCATTCGGTCATCGTGGTCGAGCACGACATGCATTTCGTGCGCGAGCTCGGCGTCAAGGTGACCTGCCTGCACGAGGGCTCGGTGCTCTCGGAAGGCACGCTCGATTTCGTTTCGGCCGACGACCGCGTCGTCGAAGTCTATCTGGGGCGCTGACGATGTGGCGGGTTTGTCTGCGAAAGATTTCGAACGGCCTTGTCGGCGCAGCACCCCTAGCCATTTCACCAACCCCCTCTGGCCGGCGCGTGCGCCTGCCACCCCTGCTTCGGCAGGGGCGCGGGGGGACCAGGATTTTGCTCAAGGCGCGGGCGGGTCGCCATGCTTGAGGTGAGGGACGCCACGCTCCACTACGGCGCCGCGCAAGCGCTGCGCGGCGTGTCGCTGACCGCGCAGCCGGCAAAGATCACCTGCGTGCTCGGGCGCAACGGCGTCGGCAAAACCAGTTTGATGAGATCGATCGTCGGCCACCACAGGCTGACATCGGGGACGGTTGCCTTCGAGGGGAAGGCGCTCGACCGGAGCGCGGCGTACGATCGCGCCCGGTCGGGCATCGCATTCGTGCCGCAGGGGCGGGAGATCTTTCCGCTGCTGACGGTGAAGGAAAATCTCGAATCCGGCTATGCGCCGCTGAAGCGCGCCGACCGCCACGTGCCCGAGCACGTGTTCGAGCTTTTCCCGGTGCTGAAGCAGATGTTGTCGCGGCGCGGCGGCGACCTTTCGGGCGGCCAGCAACAGCAACTCGCCATCGGCCGCGCGCTGGTGATGCGGCCAAAACTCCTGGTGCTCGACGAGCCGACCGAAGGCATCCAGCCGTCGATCATCAAGGATATCGGCCGCGCCATCCGCTACCTGCGCGACACCGCCGGCATCGCGATCCTGCTGGTGGAACAATATCTCGACTTCTGCCGCGAGCTCGCCGACGAGGTGAACATCATGGACCGCGGGCTGATCGTGCACACCGGCCCGGCCGAAGACCTCGATACGCCGGAGGTGAAGCGGTACCTGACGGTGTAAGGGGCGGGTTAGATCAGTTCATCGCTTCACGGGATCGATGAACCGCCCAACTCCTTGTTCCATCGCAATTCCGGACGAAAACTGGTTCCCGCTTTTCCTGGAATTGCTCTAAATCCATTCGAGATTGATGTTCGAGGTCCTTCGCCGTGAAGTGTGCGAAATCGGCGCCAAGCTCGATATGGAAACTCGGGAAGCGTCGCCACTTCCCCGGCGCTCTAGCGCCTCTCAGATGCGATCGAGCATGATCGCTGGCGCTTTGTCAGCGGCTGCGGCTCGCAAGCGTTTGTCAAGCAAAGCCCCTCGATCTTTCAACCAGTTCTTGTCACTCCAGCCGGCTTGACCCGCATGCAGCCAGCCGTCGATTTCCTCAAACGCACGTCCGTGCTCGGTGGTCTCCGCCAACTGGGCCGAGGCGAACTTCGCTTCGTGCTGTCCGAGATGTCGATATAGAATATCCCAGTTGGCGCCGCCCGTATCCAGAAATCCATGGGTAGGAACCGTCGTGGGGTCGAAGTTTAGATTGTTGGTGGGAATAGCCCCCGAGAAGAAGCAAAAACCGCCCCAAAGATACCAAGCGCCTTGCCGCGCAACCCGAAAGCCATAGACCTTCGCTTCCGCCAGTCTTTCGGATATCGAAAATGGTGCAAGCGGGAAGATATCGTGGTCGAGAAAGCCAAAGAAAGCGGGCTGACGCGGGGCAACAAAATTGCGCGTGATCCAGTTCAGCGCCGCCGCATGTGAATTGCTCATTTCGAAGCCAATGCGTGGCAGGCTGACGTAGGGAACTGCCTCTCGCTGGCATAGTTCCTGGATGGCTTTACGCATTCCGGGCCGACTGCTGTTGTCGAAGACTATGTAGCTGTCATGTTCGGCGAGGTGCTTTCGAACGAGATGAATCTGCCACTCGATCACGTCAGAACGATTGAATGCCACCGTGGCGATCACAGCCTGGTCGAACTTAGCGCCCTGAAGATCGGAATACTGTGGAGCCTTGGCAAACATGCGGCTGGCGCGCAGCGCATTGCGCGCACGGCGTGAGGTCAGAAGTCGGAACAGGTTCATCCAACCTCCCTAGCACGCACCTTCAACCTCACAAAGACCCCGATCCCGACAAGACGGTTTCAACTGCGATGGCCCACAGACTGCGCAAGTCGTAACCACACGCAGCAGAAATCGACGCCGTCCGTATCAGGAACCGTTAAGGCCCAGCGAGTTCTGCTGCAGCGCCAGCCGCGGCCGACCGTTCGATGGCCGACAAGGTTCCCGCAAGACCGTTGACGAGGCGGGCTCGATTGCCGCGCTTACCCGAAGAATTCGCGTAGAAGAGCGACTTTGCAAAGCGATCTGCGGCCGACATCGCCGGGCGGAAGATATTACGGGCCCGATAGTTGAACGCCTCCTCGTGGAAACGCCCGGGCCATGGGCTCTCGGCCAGGTCGGAACGCCATTGGTCAACGAATCGCCGCTCGATGCCGACCTTCTTGGGCAACCACGGCTTGCAGCCGGCGAAATGTCTTATGAATGGCTGCTTGGGCATCAATTCGCTCAGGAAGTTCATCGCGTTCCACCGCCAGTCAAGGGTCTGCCAGTGGCCGTTGAGTACGGCGTTCAGCGCATCCTGATCGACGAGTTCGCAACGCTCCGGATGTTCGAGCCCATATCGCAGGGCACGGCAAAAATACGCTCAGCTCGAATGGCCTTCAGGTCGAGCACCATGACACCGCTGTTGAAATATGGAGCCGACATCCGAAGCCGCTCGCGCGTAGGTCATATCGCTCATCAGTTTCAGATCGTGGGCGGCGATAATGGGGGCGGCTTTCGGCCTCATCGCCAACAATGGCGAGACATCGGTCAGCGGCGAAATGTCGCTGTCCAGATAAACGGCGCGGTCGACATCGGCCAGTATCTCGTCGAGAAACAGGCGCAGGTGAGCGGCACGGCTGAATCATGCCGCTGACAGGCAGCGGACGCCCAAACAGCGATGATGCCTCGATGAAACTAATTTGGGGCAGAATTTGCGGGCAAGCGCCTTGTTCTCGTCGCTGACGCCATCCGAAACCACGATAATCGGGAATTTTTCCGTCGCGTAGCCGGCGATGCGCCGCGCCACGACCGCCGTGTACGGGATGTAGTTGTCGTCGCACGCGAGAACGAGCGCAGTCTTCATGGGGCTGCTTAGCAAATTCACTGGCGCCGCGAAACATGAACGCATCGCCGATACGGTGAAGTCGCGGCTCGTTCGGCGCCTGCCTTCAGCCGCATAGCTCGGCCTTGTGATGCGATCGGCCACACAGAGACAGAGCCGGAACTGATACACGAGACGGAACAGAACCTAGACCTGAACTGAATCTAAAAAGAGAGAAAGAACCTTCCGAACTTCGAAAGTCGTGCAGGCGGAACTTGTTGCATTGGCTTTGGAGGGAGGAGATCGGCGCACTCAGTGCCAAGAACGCGAAACGCCTGCGGGGCCGTTCTCCCGACCAGCACAGGCGCGTCGGAGCCGGCAATACGGCCTAGCTCAATCTTATCGGCGGCACTCGCGAACTGTGCGGACAATCCGTTCACCGTCGCGCCAAATCACTCGCCGGCGAACCTCGCAGTCGCGGTTGCGATACCAGCCGCGTCGCTCGCCTTTCCACCATCCATAGTGGTTGCCGTTGTCATAGCGAACGCCGTCGTCGCGGGTCGTAATTGTTACGCTCGCCGCCTGGCTCGGCACGGTCGCAAATGCAGTCGTACCCACAGCCAGAGCAGCAGCGATCAGGATCGCTTTCATAGCCGTTCTCCTTGTGGTTTCGATGATTGCCAACGCCTCAACGACGGGTCGGTTCCCCGATTTTGGAGAGAGTGCGGCTTTCCCAATTCGCAGCGCTCTTCCCCGGCTACGGAAACGTGGCCGGGCTTTTCTTTCTGTAGAGAAACCGCTTTCGGCTGTACGCCGGTTTGTCCGCAGGATCGTAAGTGCCAAGAAATAGTCAAGTAAAACATGCACTTGAATGGCAGCTGGCGGAGGAAGTGGATCAAACCCACGGTGAACTCGCGCCCACGCCGGTTTTCAAGACCGGTGCCTTAAACCGCTCGGCCATCCCTC
>CAVSKE010000039.1:0-32008 GCA_963728305.1 uncultured Acidobacteriota bacterium | reverse complement strand
CCCGTTCGCCCGTGGGACAAGGTTGTTCGTCGTTGGACAGTGTAGGGCGGTCCTGTTCTGCGGACCCGCCGTGTACGATCACGGGATGAAGCGATCGGGCGTCGCCGACCTCCCGCTGCACGGCGGGCGCGTGCCGGCGTGGCTGGCCTCGCGCATGTCCACGCTCGGCACCGCGATCTGTGAGAGCGTGATGCTGCACTACGGCCGGCCGGCGCTGTTGTCGCGGCTGAGCGATCCGTTCTGGTTCCAGGCGCTCGGATCGGTGATGGGCATGGACTGGCACTCCAGCGGCATCACCACGTCGGTCATGGGGGCGCTGAAGCGAGGCCTCAACCCGCGCGCGCACGAGCTCGGCGTCTATATCTGCGGCGGACGCGGCAAGCAGTCGCGCAACACACCCGGCGAGCTGCGTGCGATCGCCGAGCGCATCAACCTCGATGGCGACGCCCTGGTGCGCACCAGCCGGCTCACCGCGCGGGTCGACAACAATGCGGTTGCCGACGGCTTTCAGATCTATCTCCACTCGTTCGTCCTGACCAGCGATGGCGACTGGGCGGTCGTGCAGCAGGGGATGAACGAAGCCAGCCGGCTGGCGCGGCGTTATCACTGGCACTCGGCGGCGGTCCGCGATTTCACGTCCGCGCCGCACAGCGCGATCGTCGGCGAGCATGCCGGCACGATCATGAACCTTGTCGATCGCGAGGCGCGGCCAGCGCAGGACGCGCTGCTCGCCATCACGCGCGAGGACCCTTCGCGCACGATGGCCGACGTCACCCGAGTGCGTGCCCGTCGCCTCGAGATGCCGCCGCGCCATCGTGAGATGGCGCGCCATCTCACCATGCCGCGCCACCACGATGTGCGCGCGACGGACGTCAACGAGAAACGCCTCGGCGCGGTGCTGGCACTGGCGCACGAGCGCGACCTGCGCGACTTCGCCTCGTTTCTCCTGCTCGAGCAGCTCGGGCCGCGGACACTGCAGTCGCTGGCGCTCGTCGCCGAGGTCGTGCACGGCGCGCCGACACGATTCGAGGACCCGGCGCGCTTCGCGTTCGCGCACGGCGGCAAGGACGGTCATCCCTTCCCTGTGCCGCTCACGATCTACGACGAATCGATCGCGGTGCTGCGCCGCGCGCTCGACTCAGCCAGGCTGGGCGGCACCGACAAGCTCGGTGGGTTCAAACGGCTCGATGCGTTCACCCGGGCGATCGAAGCGGCAGCGTGGCCCGGAAGCGGATATACCCGCGACGATCGCCCACGAGCGCGCGATCTCGACATCGCTCGGCGGCCGCACGGTGTTCGATGACCACGCCCGGCAGGGTCGAGGGCAGCTGGAGTTGTTTGCCGATGATCCGGAGTCCGCCTGAAGGAGATCCAGGGTCCGCCTAAAGGCGGACACTACAAGGCGGACACTACAGACGGCCGGGAGGCGCGGTGCTCGAACGCACGACGAGGGTGTGCGGCAACGTGACGGATTCCGGGGTGCCGCTGCCCTGCAGAATCTCGAGCAGCAGTCGCACGGTGCCTTCGCCGATCTGCCGCATCGGCTGAGCGACCGTCGTCAGCGGGGGGTCGGTGTAACGTGCGAAACGGATGTCGTCGAAGCCGACGACCGACAGGTCGTCGGGGATGCGCAGCTTGCGGCGGCGCGCGGTGTCGACGACGCCGATTGCCATCTCGTCGTTGAAGCAGAAGATCGCGGTGGGCGCCTCCTTACGTCCGAGCAGCCGCTCGCCGGCGACCGCTCCTGACTCGATCGAGAAGTCTCCGTTCATGACGATGAAGTCACGCTCCGCGCCTGCCTTCTTGGCACGCGCCGTGGCCCCGCGCAACCGATCGCGGCTCAACGGACTGACCAGCGGTCCGGTCACAATCCCGATACGCCGATGGCCGAGGCGATAGAGGTGATCCATCGCATCGGACGCGGCGGTGGCGTTGTCGATGTGCACGCTGGGAATGCCGAGACGCGGGCTGAACTCGCAGCCATTGACGATCGGCGCGCGCCCCGGCATCGATCGCACCAGCGCCGCCGCTTCCTTCGGCAGGCGATGCCCGAGGAAAATCAGGCCGTCCGCTTCCTTCCGCCGCAACATCAGCGCGTAGCGCTCTTCGCGGCGCTCGTCGTGCTGCGTGTCGCCGAGCAGCACCGAGTACCCCTCACGCTGCGCGGCCTCTTCGATGCCCTGCAGGATGAGCGAGAAGAACGGATTGGAGATGTCGGGCACCGTGACGACGAACTTCTTCGTCCGCAGCGTGCGCAGGTTGGTCGCAGCGGCGTTCGGCGTGTAGCCAAGACGCTCGACCGCGGCCATCACTCTTCGTCGGGTATCAGGTGCAACGACGTCGGGCTGACTCAGTACGCGCGACACAGTCGCCGTCGAGACGCCGGCGCGCTTGGCAACTTCGTAGATGTTCGACACGAAACGCCATCATACGTCTGAAGGAAGGCGGGTCTGCCTTCGACTTCGATCAGGCCAAGGAAGACCCGCCTCTACGCCCTAGAACAACAGCTTCGCCGCGAACTGCATCTGCCGCGGCGTGCCGATCGTGTTGGTGATGGTGCCGAACGCGGCATTGCCAAGCTGCCCGTTCGGGTTGGCGAAGCTCGGTGTGTTCGTCACGTTGTATAGCTCCATCCGCAGCTGCAGCCGGGCGGCGCCGCGGAGCGGTACGTCCTTGAACACCGACATGTCGAGACGCCTCTGCGACGGACCGTGGAGCAGGTTGCGGGGCACGATCTGATCGCCGATGGTGTTGACCGGCTGCGCCACGAAGGCGCCGGTATTGAAGAATTTTGTGATTTCCGGATTCTCGAGCGCGGCATCGCCGACGAGATTCGGCCGATCGGCGCCGCCCGTGTTGGCGCGCGCCGCCGCGTTGGTGATGTTGAACGGGACGCCCGTCTGCCACCCGGCGACGGCATTGACCTGCCATCCCGCCATTTCGGGCCGAAGCCGCGCCCGCCGCTTCCGGGCATCAGCCACATCTGCTGCATCGTCCGCGGGTCGTCGAGCTTGCTCGCGAAGGTGCGCAGCGCGGCGGTTGTATGACACTTCGCACACGCCTGGGCGACATAGGATTCGCCCTTCTTCACATCACCGACCAGAATGCTCAGTGCTGATGGCCCGGTCCGGCTGCTGACCGGAATGCTGTGGAGAAACGCCGCGATGTCGGCAATCTGCTCATTCGACAGCGGAATCGCCGGCATGGCGCCGCGCCCTTTTTGGACGATGGGACCAATCAGCTCGCCGTTCTGATCATCGAGCGTGGCCGAGGAACGAAGAAGATTCGGACCGCCGCCGTCACCGCCGCGTGCGTCCGGACCATGGCAGAACGTGCAGTTGACACCCCACAGCGTCTTGCCTCGTTCGATCGCGACCGGGTTGCCTGGTGGACGTTGGGGATACGCGACGAATCCGCCGCGGCCCGCACCGCCTTGCTGAGCGGACACAGGCGCGACAACACTCGCGCCGAGGAGCGACGCTGCGAAGAGCGCAGCAGCAACGGAGTGACCGAGAGCGACGTGGCGCATTGCTCGACGAGCTCTGTAAACGGTTGCAGGCTAACAGAACTCGTCGAACCTGGGCAAGCGGACGGCAGATCATCGAGCCCGCCGTCAGGCCCGCCTTCAGTCGGGCATCGGCTTCTCGACGCTGTCGATCACCCACACTTCGACGGGGCCTTTCGTGGCGTCGAGTTTCAGCCCGAGCTGCTCCTGAATCGCGGTGAAGAAATTCGGCGCGTCAGGATCCACGGGCGGCGGTGTTGCCCCAGGCGGGAGCTGGCCCGGTGGAACCTCGGGCTGAAACTCGAGCCCGAACTCCCAGTTGCCGGTGAGGCCGGTCCGATCGACGACGGCCCGGCCGACGCGGCCGCTGATGTTTCTCGCGAACAGCTCCAACGGATAGTTGCCAAAGCGGATGCGGCCCGGCCCCTGCTGGATCCCGCAGACGACGGGCGGGGGGCCGCCCGGTCCTGGCGGTGGAGCGCCGCGCCGCGCGGCCAGTTCGTCGGGTGAGCAACCGCCTCTCGCGGGCATCAGCTTCGGACCCGGCTTCCCTCCCTGCCGCGCCATCGTCAAGGCGTAGATATCCAGCTCGCGCGTCTCCTTGTGGATTTTGAGCTTGAAACGGTCGGCGAGCAGTGTGCGCGTGGCGAGCATCATGTGATCGGCGCCGGTGCCGGGGATGACGGCTGGCGGATCCCCTTCCATCTTGGCGACGATGTCGTAGCGCTCACCGTTGATCCAATCGGGCCCGCCCACCAGTTGGTAGCCCTGGATTTGATAAGCGAAAGTGATGAGCGTGCGGACTGGTGAGTTGAAGGTGCTGAAGCGCCCGCCTGGCTGCCGCCGAATGCCCTGGCCCGGGGGATTGCTCGGGTCGCTCGGCTTCACCGACGCTGCTTCGAAGTAGAGCGGGATATTCGGATCGGGCGCAGGGACCGTGCCGGCCGCGGCGTTGAACGATTGCGCCCGCGGCCGCGGCGCGGTGACAACCGCGAGCGCGATGGCCATCGCGGTGCCAATCAGCAGCATCAGCTTTCGCATAGTGACTCCACGATGATCTTGGCCTTAGACACCGGAGGAGTTCCATTCGTTCGGTGCTCGCCACTCGATGGCATGCCGCGTGCTCAATGAGCCGCGATGGACGGGGTGACGATTCCGACCGACAACTGGGCGCTCGCCCTGCGGCTGGGGCTGGCTGCGCTCCTCGGCGGCATTCTCGGAATCAATCGCGAGCTGGCGTTCAAACCGGCCGGCATGCGGACGCATGCGCTGGTGTCGCTCGGCGCCGCTCTCGCGACGATTACGGGCCTCGCGCTCATGCTTCCGCCTGGCAACGATCCCGGCGCCACGGGTCGCATCATCCAGGGGATCGTCGCGGGCATCGGCTTCATTGGGTCAGGCGTGATCCTGCACCGCCGCGACAATCACACCGTCGAGGGGCTGACCACTGCCGCCTCGATCTGGGTGATTGCCGCCACAGGTGTTGCTGTCGGCGCCGGCCTGTGGCGCGCGAGCGTGACCGTGGTCATCATCTCGCTTCTCCTGCTCGTCATCGGGAGTCCGATCGATCGGCTCGTTCATCGCCTGAGCCGCAGCAGGGATGAGGGATCGCTCAAGGAGTAGTCCCTTCGACGCGAGTGCCACAACCGGAGGCGGCCGGTCATGGCATCACACGGCTGGGCTTGTGGCTGCCTCCTGGCTCATGGAGTGCCGCAGGATTCGTTTCCGACCCGGCTGAAGAAAAAACCGTAGTGTCCGGCTTCAGCCGGACCGGCGACGCCGCTTACCGCGCCATCTCGAGCACCCAGCCGACCAGCCGACCGTCGGGAACGAGCGCGGCCTCGGGCATCGTGTACGCCAGACCATCAAGACGCGTACGAAGCCCGCGCTCGATTCCGCCGAACGAGACGAGCAACGGGACGATGAGCACGCGACGGCCTTCGCCGATACGGCGGCTCACCACCGACCGCAGCTCCTGCGTGGCCTGATCGCGCACCGGTGCGGGCGCGTCATCGCGCAGCGTGAGGTAGTCGATCGAAGCGAATCGCTCGGCCTTTGCCAGTTGACCGGCCAGAGACCCCATGTCGGTCAGCCACTGCCGGTTCTCCTCATCACTGGTTGGCCCATGCGCAACGATCACCACCGACTCCTGCGACGGGTTCTTGCTGATCGATCGGGCGCGGCTGGTCAGGATTTCCGAGACGACGGCGTGATCGTTGAGTGCCCGGGTCATCCGAACCGGCACACTGGACGTGATGGGCGTCGTCCCGTCGCCGGCCGGAGCGTGCTCCGCGTGGCCGCCATGGCTCATCTTCGCGAACACCGCCAGCGCGGCCGGAGCCTCCTTCCGCTGACCGAGCAAATACTCGGTTGACGTGATCACCGAGCTCCAGGACGAGATGAAGAGTGGAACCGCGACAACCTCGGTCGCACCACGAGACACCAGGCGATCGACGCCGGCTTGGATCGCCGCTCGTGTCGCCATCCCGAACGCCACTTCGGTCGGCATCGTGCGATTGACTTGCGCGGCAAGCGACGTGACCTGATTGTTCCACTCGGCGCTGCCACCGTGGGCGAGCAGGAGAATTCCCCGACCTTCGGCGAAGGACTGCGACGGAAGGAGTCCCACTGTCACCAGCAGCACGGCGATTCGAATAACCGACCGTATCCGATCCATAGCAGCCATTATCGCCGAGACGACAGAGGGAACACGATGGACGAGACCCTCTTCGCCAACACGTCAATTCGGGGTGGGACGCTCAACCGCATCGACCACGACGAACTCCACCGGTGCGCGAATCGGACTCCAGCTTCAGCCCGAGCTGCTCTTGGAGCGCGGTAACGAGCGCGCCGCTCGCATCGACGCCAGGGCCGGTCGCGGCTCCCTCGAACTGCAGATCGAAGTCGTAGCCGCCAGTCAGGCCAGTCCTGTCCTCGACTCGACGCTGAACGAACACCGTCAGCATCCTTGCCAGAGAAGTGAGACGCTGACCGCGACCCCTGATGCCGTCGGCGACTTCCGACTCGCACTTCGCCTGCTGTCCTGGTTCGGGCGGTGGAACGACGCGACCCTCAGCTTCGACCGCAGTGCAATCGACCGCGGCCTGGCGGAGTTTCGGGCCAAGCCGTCCGTCGCGGCGCGTCAGGGTCAATGACAGCACCGGTGCGTCGCTTGTCTCGGTGTGCACGGACAGCTTGAAGCGCTCGGCGAGGAGACTCCGTAGCATCGCCGGCACATCGCGCGGTGTCGTCCGCTCAGGCAATGTCGCGGTGATATCGAAGCGGTCCGCCAGGAGCGGCTGCTCCCCGATCAGCCGAAAGTCTTCGAGTTGAAGCGCGTACGCCGTCGCGATGATGCGGCGCAGTGGCATGTTGACGGCGTTGTAAGTGCGGCCGCGCGTGCCTCCGCGCATCAGAAGGTCACCCGCGGTGTTGGGCTTGACGGAGGCGGCTTCGAACGTCATCTGCTGGCCGCGACCAGCACTCGTGAGGCCGGCGATCAGGATCGTAGCGATGAGGACGCGCATCGCTATTCATTGCCTGCGAGCACGCGTCCGGTTCCACAAACAAAAAAAGAGGGACGTGGGTCTGGAGCCACGTCCCTCTGAGTTGCGCTTTGGATTGCAGCTTAGCGGCGCTGGGTCGCCTCGTATATCGAGGCGGCACCGCCGCCAATCGCCGCGCCAATCAGCGCACCCTTCTTGCCGCCGACGACGCCACCGACACCCGCGCCACCAGCTGCCGACCCGCCGATGATCATCGCCGTCTTGCCCCACGAGCGATCGTCATCGCGCACGACCTCGGGCTCGTCACGCACAATCTCGCGCTCCTGCACCGGCGCGCGATACACCGGCCGCGATGCGCGTCGTCGTGCGTCGTGTGTTGCGTACCGGCACGGCGGCCGTCGAAGGCGCTGACACGGGTCGGAACGAGTTCGTGTATGTTGCCGGTACGACCTGACCGTCCACAGCAACGGTCGCCGGCGCCTGCGTGAACGCATCCACCTGGGACGTCTTCGCGCCCAGCGTGTACATCGCCACACCTGAAATCAGCGCACCTGCCACTCCTGCCGCGATCGGTTTCATGGTTGCCTTCTCCTTGAAGCAGCCTGTCCGGCTGTTGCCGGAGACACTGCGAGCGTCGTGCCAGATCGACGCCTCCATGTAAGTGATGCGCCTGGAGAAGTTAGCGCGTTTGTAAGGTGAGCGTTAAGACCGTGCTGTCCCCTTCAGGGCTCATGCGGCGCGCTGTGTATGTCAGCGCGCCGCCAACTCCCAACGACCAACTCCCAACCCCAGCAATGCTTTGTTTGCGGATTTGGGAATTGGAGATTGGGAGGGAATTGGGAGTTGGGCGTTGGGAATTCAACGCGACTCTATCGAATCGCGCACGGAGTGGGCTTCCACTTTGCGCCGTTCGGCTCTTTCTTGAAATGACTGGTCGTCACCCACGGGCCGTTGAGAAACTGCGGATCGCGAACGACGGTCGTGACGACGAACCAGTCCACGCCATCGGGATCCTTGAAGAGATCGAAGTACTCGGTGACGCTGGTCTCGGCGCTGAACGGAACGCCGTTCTTTCTCAGATACCCCGGACGTATGCGTGTCGTCGTGACCTCGAGCGTGCGGCTGTCGGTGCCGGCACGCGCACCGAGACCGAGCGGAATCGAACTACCCGCCGCCCCGCGCGGCGGCGCTTCCCACCGTGCCACCGACTCGCCCTGCCAGCTCACCGTAGTGTCCGGCTTCAGCCGGACCGCCTCGGCGGCCGGCCCGAAGCGAAGCAGACGCGTTTGCATTCCGGCATCGGTCTCGATCTTCAGCGTGTTGTCGTCCTGCCAGGTGATCTGCAGACGGCCAGGCTCGCGCATGATCGCCGGCGCCGCGTACGCCTTGCACGTCTCGCCTGCCGCTTGATCCTTCGCCGGATCCCAGGCGTCGGCAATCTTGCGTGCCGCGGCGTTGATCGGAATGTTGGCGTAGTCGCCTTTGGCCGGCGTGATCATCCGCCATCGCCAGTCTTCGCTGACCACAGATACCCAGTTGCCGGTGAAGTCGGCGCGCGCAGCAGCCTTTGCCGTCGGCGGCGGACCACCGGCCCGCCCGCCCGGAGGACCTTGCGCCGCAAGCGACGCTGCGAGGGCGAGCCAGAGTGCGGCCGGTCCAAAAGGACCGGCCCTACGGGCGCGGGTCCTCACGACTTCCCTCCCGCGGGCCTGGCGGCGGTGAGGCTTCGATAGATCGATTCGACAAAACGATCGGCGTCCGCGGGCGATGCGCCGTACTCGGCGTCGTAGTCGCGCGACGGCTTCGCCGCCTTGATCTGTTCGAGCGTCATCTTCTTCGCGAGCAGATCCTGCACTCGATCACGCACGATCACGACCATGTCGCGGAACTCGGCGACGTCGGTCTCCTCGGCCACGCGGCCGTGGCCAGGAATCATCTTCGTGCCACCCTCCGCAAATGCCTCGGGCACAGCCAGCGCCAGAATCTCTGTCAACGCCCGCACCAGGCCCTGTACCGATCCACCGCGCGCGACATCGATCGATGGGTATCGCCCCGGCGTGAATACATCGCCCGTGACGATGACGTCCGATCGCCGCAGGAACACCAGACTGTCGCCGTCGGTGTGGGCCTGATGATGCGACAGCACGATCGCTTCCCCGTTGAAGAAGTCCATCGACGGTTGGAAGTACTCGGTCGTCGGCAGTGCGGCTGCCGACGGCGCCGGCACGGCCTTCGACATGCGGCCGAGGACGTTGGTGTGCGCGATGATCGCCGGCCGTCCCAGCGCCGCGCCCAGACCAGTCAACGCGCCCATCGGCGCTCCGCGAACCTCGCGCCCGACTGCAGCGGAGACGACGGCCGCGTTGCCGCCGACGTGCTCGGCGTCGGCACTCGTGTTGACGATGTAGCGAATGGGCTTGTCGGTGAGCTTGCGAATCTCCGCCATCACGGCGGGCACGGCGTCGACCGGCGGCGTATCCACCAGCAGCACGCCGTTCTTGCCGATCTGCACGGTCACGTTCATCCCGGAAACCGAAACCATCGACACGGTTCCCTGCACGGGCAATACAGCAGCGGTCGGAGTCTGCGCAGGCAGGCCGATGGCGCACACGATCACGGCGGCCGCCGCGGCAAGACCACGCGTAAACGCGCTCATTTCAGTGCGCATCCGCCCTCGGCATTGAAGCAACGACAGTAGCGGTCACACCGATCGATCGTCGACCACGTCTGCGGCAGCTTCGACCGGTACTCGGGATACATCGTCTCGGCACCACCGCGCGTCGCGTCGTAGGTGATGCCGTACCAGGTCGAGAACTCCTTCAGGTATGGATTGGTGCCGGGCAGGTAGTGCGGTACGGCCTCGTCGCCCAGCGGCAGCTCCGCCGCGTATTCACACCAGTTCGAACCCATGGTCTGACCCGGATCGAGCGCCCACGACTGACTGCGCACGAGACGCTCGGTGAGAAACACCGGATCGTCGATGACCGTGACAACTGTGAGGAACTCGCCGTGCCGCACCCAGTGTTCGGTCATCGTCCGTCGATCGCTTGCCGGCACGCCGTTGCGTCGGATGTAGTACGCCTTCAGGTGGGTCGTCTTGATGGTGAGCCTGTTGCCTTCGTACACACCGGTCGAAAAGCCAGCCCAGGTGTGCGGCGCTGTCGCCGGGGGATGCGGACGGCCGTCGAGATAAATCGTGCGCTCGGCATCGTGAAAGCCGATGCGCGTGTGGAACGCGAGGATGCGCTGCTTGAGCGGATCGATCTCGGCGGTGACCCGCATGTTGGCGAGACCGCGCATGCCGTAGTCGGCGGCATGCTGACGGCACTGATACTCGCTGACCGCGGAGATGCGATCCGCGTCGTAACTGTCGGCGCGCAACCGTGCCGCGTCGTTGATCGGCAGTCCCAGATAGTCGCCCAGCTCGGGGCCGGGCAGCCGCTCGGGGCCATCCTCGTGATAGATGGGCACCCACTGGCCTGAGAAATCGATTTCCTGTGCGGAACCGACGGCCGGCGCCGCGGAGACCGCCAGCGTGACGATGAAAGCCGCGCCGTATCTCTTCATGGCGCGGCAAGCATACCGCAAGGCTGAGCCGCAGGCGTACCCGGTACCTTTCTTGCCTCGACAGCAGATGAGTAGGTGTCAATGGACCGGCCGGGCTGGATTCGAGTAGCTGGAGTGCTGATCGTATGTGCCGCAGTCGCGGTGGTGTGGAGCCTGATCCCCACTACGACGTGGGACCTCGACGCTGTCTCTGCCTGGCTGGCGCCACATCGCCATGCGTGGTACGGGCTGCCGGTGGTCGTGTTCGCGTTCGTCGCACTCTCGCCGATCCCGGTGATGCTGTTGATCGCGGCAACGGGTGTCGCGTTCGGCCCATTCCTGGGTCCGATCTATGCGATGGCCGGCTGCCTGGCGAGCGGCTCCTGCGGATTTGCGCTGGGCCGGTGGCTGGGACTGCGGCGCGTACAGGAGCTCGGCGGCGAACGCGTCGTCCGGCTCACCGGCACGCTGAAGCGTAACGGCACGCTCGCAGTCTTTCTCCTTCGCAAAGTCCCTGCGCCATTCGTGCTCGCCAACATCGTCGTCGGCGCATCGACGGTGTGCTATCGCGACTTCGTGGTCGGCACGATCCTGGGCATGGGCGCGATGGTCATCACGCTCGCCGGCTTCGGCATACAGCTGACGATGGCGCTGCGCAGCCCCTCACCCTCGACGGTCATCGGCGCGATTCTGATGGTCAGCATTCCGCTGACGCTGGCGTGGCTGATCAACCGTTCGCTGCGAACGAGGCCAACTGCATGAGCGCGACGGCGCGAACCGCGCCGGCCGCGGCCTCTTCGACGCCGGGGCCGATCGTTCAGGCGGGCAGGAACTGCTGGCGTGTCGACCGCGCGCACCAGTTCTACTGCGTCCAGGACGCCGCCGACTACTTCAAGCTGGTCAGACAGGCGCTGCTGTCGGCGCGAAAGACGGTGTTCATTCTGGGATGGGACATCTTCGCTGGAGTGGACTTGCTGCCGACTCCGGCCGGTCCGGAGGGACACGAGGCCGGTCCAAAAGGACCGGCCCTACAGACCAAAGGACCGGCGACCACAGGACGCGCCCACCAGACTCGATGAACTGCTGGCCTTCATCGCACGCAGGCGGCCGCAGCTGCGCTGCTACGTCCTGATCTGGGACTACGCGGCGCTCTACACGCTCGAGCGAGACCCGTGGTCGCGGTGGAAGCTGGGGTGGCGCACCCATCGCCGCGTGCGGTTTGGCTTTGACGATCGCCATCCGGTCGGCGGCTCGCATCATCAGAAAGTCGTCGTTGTCGACGATCAGCTCGCCTTCTGTGGCGGCATCGATCTGACGAGCCATCGCTGGGACACCTGCGCGCACCGTGTGGAAGAACCGGCGCGCATCTCGTTCGGCGGCAAACCGTACGGCCCGTATCACGAACTTCAGGCCATGGTCGCTGGACCCGTGGCGGCAAGCCTCGGCCAGTTGTCGCGCGATCGATGGCGCGCATTGGGCGAGGAACGGCTGCCGCCGGTTCGCCCCTCTGACGAAGACCTGTGGCCGGACGAGGTGACGCCGGATCTCATCGACGTCGACGTGGCGATTGCGAGAACCGTCCCTGCCTCCGACACACAACCGGCCGTGCGCGAATGCGAGACGCTGTTCCTCGATTCGATCGCCGCCGCTGAGCGATCGATCTACGTTGAGAGCCAATACTTCACCAACGAAGCGCTCGCAGCGGCCCTCGGCGGCGCGTCTGCGCGAACCCAACGGCCCTGAAGTGGTCATCGTCTCGCCGGCCGAATGCCACGGCTGGCTCGAGAAGACGACGATGGGGGCGTTCCGCTACAGCGTGTTCAGGCAGCTCATCGCCGCCGACACGCACAAGCGGCTGCGGCTGGTCTATCCCGCCGCATCGCGCACGCAGCAGGTGCCGACGTTCATCCACTCGAAAGCCATGATCGTCGACGACACGCTCGTCCGGATTGGCTCGGCGAATTTCTCCCGACGGTCGATGGGCGTGGACACCGAATGCGACGTCGCCGTGGATGCGACCGCCCAGACCGAGGCACGTGCCGGCATCCGAAGAATTCGCGATCGTCTGCTGGCGGAACATCTGGGCCTGACCACCGACGACGTCGCGCGAGGAATCGAGCGCGCCGGCTCGCTGCGCGCGTTCATCGATTCGCGGCAGCTTGCCGAGCATACGCTGGTGCGGATCGAGATCCCGCCCGAAGAAGAAACAGAGCCGTCAGAGGCGGCGCGTCGCATCGCCGACCCGGAGGAGCCAATTGCGTTTGGGACCACCGTCGAAGAACTGGTGCCACCAGGCGATGCGTCCAACGGACTTCGCCCGTTGCCGTTCCCGACGATCCCGGTCGCGGTACTCGCGATCGCCCTCGCATCGTTGTCGTCTGCGGTGATCTGGCGCCCGGAGTTCCAGACCATTCAGGAGTGGCTCGCGGCCGTTCCGGTCATATCGACGATGACCTGGACGATCGCGGCCGTGATTGCCATCGCCGGCCTGGTATTCGTCCCGCTGGAGTTGATGGCCATCGCCGCCGGCGTCATCCTCGGCGGGCCTCGCGGTGCGGTGGCGGCGTTGCTGGGAGCGCTCGGCGGCGCGGCGCTCGGCTACGCTCTGGGCCGGCAGATTGGATCGGCGCGGCTGCCGCGGTGGATGAGCCGGCGGTCGTACCGGTCCGCACGTCAGCTCGGTGCGCGCGGCGTGATGGGTGTGATCGTGCTGAGGCTCGCGTCGGTCGCCACGTCGGGATCGATTCATCTGCTCTGCGGTGCCGGAGCGCGTTCCGTTCTCGGCGTACATGATCGGCACGCTGCTGGCGTTCATTCCGGCGATCGCTGCGCTCGCCGGTCTCGGTGTGCTGCTCCGCCAGACGCTGCTCAATCCGACCACGTCACACGTGCTGACGACCATTGGCGCGGCGATTCTCCTCACCGCAGCCGCGGCGATCCTGCGGACCCTGCTCCTCATCCGCCAGTTCGCGCCGTCGGTCTCGAGTCAGCGCACCCGCGCGGAGTTTGGCTAGTGCGCGTCGGCCACCTACAACGTGCACTCGTGCATCGGCACCGACCGACGCCACGATCCTGACCGCATTGCCACCGTGATCACCGAGCTCGACGCCGACATCGTCGCGCTGCAGGAATTCACCTATCCGGCCAGCGTCGCACTCGAAACGCGCAGTCCGGTGGTCCTGACGACGCTCGACAGCTATACCTGCGCGCTCGGACCGACACGGCAGAACATCACCCAGTGCTTCGGCAACGCGCTCTTCACCCGGCATCCCATCGTCGACGTCCATCGCATCGATCTGTCAATGGAACGGCGCGAGCCGCGGGGCGCGATTGCGGCAACCGTGAACGTACGCGGACAGCTGGTCCACGTGCTCGCGGCGCATCTGGGACTGCGCGTGCACGAGCGCCGGTTTCAGGTGCGGCAGATCCTCGATTATCTCGACTCGGTGCGGAACACGTTCTTCGTGGTCCTTGGCGATTTCAACGACTGGCTGCCTGGCCGCTCGGTCGTCCACGTGCTCGACCATCGCCTGGGCCGGCAGCAGCGGCCGGCGTCGTTCCCGGTGACCTGGCCCATCGTGGCGCTGGATCGCATCTGGGTCCACCCGACCCGCGCGCTTCGCCGGATCTTTACCCACTCGACGCGCACGGCGCGCGTCGCCTCGGACCATTTTCCTGTCGTAGCGGAGATCGACGCCGGCGCGTAGAATCTGAGCCGCCATGCCTCGTGCGGCCGCGCTGCTCTTCGTCGCGCTCGCCATCGTTCCTCACATCTCAGCGCAAACGCCGCGCGCAGAGTTCGACGCCGTGTCGATCAAGCGAAGTCCGCCCGACGCAGTTGGCGGCAGCATGCGAACCCTGCCCGACGGTCCCCAGTTGAAACCATCGACACTCGACTGTACGCCGACGCCGGCAGGCACACCGCCCGCTTCGCCGCCACCAGCGCCGGCCGGCGACAGTGACTATCTCAATCGTTGTGGAGGAATGTTCGGCCAAGGCATCATCGTGTCGGGTGGCACCACGATGGATCGGCCAAGGGAAAACTAGTCCTTGGTCCTTGGTCTTTGGTCCTTGGTCCTTGGTTCATAGCGGTCCTCGCGAGGAACACACGAACGGACCACGTACCGCACCAAGGACCAAGGAGGCGCGAACCGCGTTAGCGGTTCGTTGCGCCGCGAGTGATGGCGAGCAGCACGACACCGAGTACCGCGCGCGTCCCACCAATCGCCAGAAGACCTGACAGCATCATGGCTGTCGTAAGCACCAACGTTTCCATGACCCAGCGCTAGTGCAAGAGGCTGGCCCACTCGACAACCGCTGAGCCTTCGTCGAGCTCAAGCGGTGTCTGTCACGCGTGGTTCTCACACCTGCCGGTGGCTTACTCATATTGAGCCGCGGCCAAAAGCTTGCCCACGTGTGCAACGCGGCACCAGCGGACAATCTGCCGAAATTGCTGGCGTTCTCCGCAATTCTAAGAGTGGTACCGCGCTTGCTCTATCCAGGGCAGCCTCGCTCGTGACCCGCTCTTGGGACGCGACAAACACCCCACCCCAAACCGGCGGGAGGCGCACGATGCCTCCCGACACGTCCCACACAGACGCGCGTCTCGATCCGAAATGATCGAGACGCGGTCGCCGTCCTGACCGAACTGCGTTGCGCGCTTCTCGTGGGCGCAGATGGCCTGGAAGGTTTCGAGGAATTCCTGGGCGGGCACGCTGTCAGGCAGTGAGGACGAGGCATTGATCGCGAGATCGTTGATCGAAACGATGCCGGTCAGCCGCTGCTGTTGATCGACGACAGGCAACCGCCGCACGCGATGCTTGCGCATCGTCCTGAGCGCCACGCGGACGTCGTCGTCCGATTTCACCGCATGAATACCGTGGCTGTTGCCAATGACTTCGCTGGCGCGGATCTCGGCCGGCGGTTTGGACCGCGTCGCCGCCGCGATGCAGATGTCGCGATCGGTGATCATGCCGATGACCTTACGGTCGTCGGTGACCACCGGTACGGCACCGCAGTCGCCATCCCACATCAACTTGGCGACAACGGCGAGATCGGTATCGGGACCGACGCTCTTCACATTCGACGTCTGCAGCTCCCTGACGGTCATGTTGCTCCCTCCTCTCATCGTGCTCAGCAGAAAGGAACCGGCGATGCGCCAACCGTGCCAAGTAGGGGCCACCTTCAGGTGGCCCACGCGCTGCTCTCAGCTGCGCCGCTCTTCGGCGGCGGCCGGCCAGACTTCGGCGATCAGATCGAAGTGCCCTTCGAAGACCAATTCAGTGCGTCCGGTACGCCAGCCGTGCTTGAGGTCACGAACGACCGGCGACGAGTCGACGCGGTAGCGTCGCACGATCGCGGCGGGTGCCGGCCCCTTGCCGAGCAGCGCGGACAGCAGAACCCATTGCTCCGTCATCGACTCGGGCAGCTGGAGCGGTGTCGGCTTCACCGTGACGCGGGCAACCGTGCGGCCGGCATCCTCCGAGTCCTCGTAGTCGAGGACGTGCAGCCCGGTTTCGTGACTGAGCAGCCGAGCGGCGCCGAAGCCTGAGATGACGAAGAGGCTCGAGGCGCGACTCGGGCACGCTCACTTCCGAGACCTGCATGCCACGGCGGGCCGCCCACTTGCGGTACATCTCGAGCAGCCGCTCGCACCACCGCGTCGAGACCTCGGCATTCCGTGTCTGGTCGAGCACGGGGTGCACCGCGAGCGCCACTTCAACCGGCGCATCGGTCATCGCGTCCTCGATCCCGTGGTTGACGAGGAAGAGCTGTGAGGCCAGACGCACGATGAGGTCGCGCGAGTAACGGCCCGACAGGTTGGCCGAGCGCTCGAGACGCGTGGCCAGGCCGCGGGCCGTGCCGGCGGCAGCCTTGACGCGATCCATGACCTCGAAGCGCGACAGGATCGCGACGCGGTTCGTCTGGCTCCAGAAGTCGGGACGCTGCATCTGCGCGGCGAGCTCCGATTCGAGCGCCACCCAGCGGTCGTCGGTGAACCGGCTCTCCAGCCGCTGCAATTCAGCGACGAGTGCCGACCGTTCGACCGGTGCACCAGTCGGCTGAAGCATCATCCTGCCGAGCGTGAGATCCGAGCCGCCGGGGACCATCGCTTCGACGTCGAGTCGCGGCGTCATCTGGGCCGGCGCATCGGGATCGACGAATTCCACCTGCAGCGAACGGCCGTCGCTGCGTACGAAGAGGAACTGATCCCCCTCCGGGAACCGATGTTCGACGAGCGTGGCGGCCAGTGGCGCCAGCAGGTGCTGATCGATCGCCCGCTTCAGCGGCCGCGCGCCCATCGTCGGCGAGAAGCCCTTGTCGAGCAGGAACTCCAGCGCCGACGCTTCCCATTCGACGGCCCACTCACGATGCCGCAGGCCGCGGCGCTGCAGCACGTGCGACAGCTCTTTCGTGACGATGCTCCGCATATGCTCGCGGCCGAGCGGCCGGAACACGATGATGCGGTCGATACGATTGACGAACTCGGGACGGAAGCTCTGATGGATCGCCTTGGTCACGATCTGCGGCGACAGCGCCGCGGCGACGTGCGCGACGAATCCCGACCCGGTGTCGTGCCGGATGGTGCTCCCGAGGTTCGACGTCAGGATGATGATGCAGTGACGGAAATCAACGGTGTGTCCCTTCGCATCCGTCAACCGTCCATCATCGAACACCTGCAGGAAGAGATCCCAGGCGTGCCCGTGCGCCTTCTCGAACTCGTCGAGCAGCACGACGGAGAACGGCTGCTTGCGCACCCGATCGGTCAGCGCGTTCGACTCGTCCGGACGATCGGGATCGCCGACGATCTTGCGCATCGACTCCAGGCTCTGGAACTCGCTCATGTCGAGGCGAATCAGCCGGTCGGCGGATCCGAACAGGAATTCGGCGAACGTCTTGGCGAGCTCGGTCTTGCCAGTGCCGGTGGGGCCGGCGAACAGAAACACGGCGACCGGCCTCGTCGAATCGGTCAGCCCGGCCTTCAGCATGGCCACGCGATCGACGACGGCATCGACCGCTTCGTCCTGGCCGATGACGCGTGTGCTGAAGAAGCGGCGCAGCTCGGCGAGGTCCACACGCTCGCGGTCGTCCAGCACCTGGCGCGGCATACCGGTCAGCTGCGACATCGTCGCCAGCACGTCGGGCCGCGTCACGCGAGTGGCCTCCTGCGCGAGGGCGCGCTGCATCGAGAGCTTCAGCAGATCGAGTGACCGCGCCTGGCATCTGGCCCGAGCTCAGATAGTGGCGGGCGAGATACGTCACGGTCTCGAGCGCTTCCGGCTCGACACTCAGATCTCGAGATGCTGCTTCATGCGTGCCGACACCTCATGAACGAGATGGTTGGTCTCGACATCGGTGAGCGGTCTGAGCCGCAGCAGTTCGAGTGCGGTTCTCACCGCGGGCCGCTGCTGCAGCACCCGGGTCAGCGCCGCCGGTGTGATTTCGCTGAGCAGCACCAGCCGGCCGGCGGCAATCGCCGGCAGCACCTGGTCGAGGATGCTCGCGGTCTGGCCTTGATGCATGCCGCTCGTCGCCAGCTGCAGGAAGTCCGGCGCGTGCCACAGCACACGCTTGTCGGCGGCGAGCTCGATCGGCAGCCGGCGCAGCCGCTCTTCGAGCTGCCCGATGTAGGTCTGCCCGGCCTGCAGATGCGCGCCGCCAGCCTCGAACAACGTCCAGCCGTTGGCCTGGGCCCGCATCGCGAGCAGCGTCACAAAGCTGGTCTTCCCGCTGCGCGGCTCGCCGACCACGAGCAGCGAGCGCGGCGGCTGCTGGACGATGCACGCGTCGCCGCGCGCGATGAGATCGCGGATGGCGTCGTGCTCGACGAGCAGCGGACGCTCCGCATCGTCTTCGACGAAGCGTCCGAACGACTGCAGATACTCGCGATCGAGCGTGGTGCGGCGGAATGTTGCCAGCTCCTCGAGCAGCTGGCGCGATGTCGGACTGTCGATCTTCCGAAGCAGGCTCTCGGCGACGCTGATCTCCACCGTCGTCGCGCGCGCGAGTCCGTCGTCGAATGACGGCGGATCTCCCTTCTCGCTGCGCGTGACGAAGTGCTCGGCGAGAAGGCCGGGAATGAACGGATGATCGATCCACCACTCCGACCCCTGCAGCACGAGCGCGCCAACCGGCGGCCGTTCGTCCAGCGTTTCGAAGTAGCGCAGCAGGTAGTACATCGGCCATGGCCGGCAGTGCCGGAACCCGGCAATCACCGAGGGCAGCGCCTCGGCGCGATCCGGCCGGGCGACCAACGCGGCACACGCCGCTGTCGCCAGCGGCCAGTTCGCACCGCCGACGTAATCGGTGACGAGCTTGAGCGAGACCTTGTCGGACTCCAGGATCGCGACCGCCTCGCGGAACGACGCGTTGTCGAGCAGGTCACGCGGATGCGCGCTCGACTCGGCGATCGCCGTGACCGGCTCACTGAGTTGCTGAAGACGCTGCGTCGGGGCGTTGGCGTCAGCGGGGCGCCTCGGGAGGCTCGCTCACCCGCGCCGAAAAGATGCGGCGGGCGCGATGCCACAGCAGCGCGACGGCTACCCCAACCACAAACGCGAAGACGACTTCGAGCGGCACGTGCGCTGGCTATTCTAGGCGGAGCGGCGGCCGACGAAGTTGCAGGACTGTTGAGGCAAACCGACAGGACGGTCGGGTGCCACTCCGGCACAGCACAAGCGTGCTACTTTAGGGCCGTTTTTCGGGCCGCTGCGAGGCGCGCCCCGAACCGATGAGGCGTTCCATGTCGTGCGCCAGACCATCGATCGCTGTCCGCGTGAGCACAGCGATCGCCGTTACTTTCGCGTTGATCTCGCTGACCGCCCCGACCGGCAGCGCCGAGACCCGGCGCGTGGTCGTCCGCGTCTACGAGACCGGAGCCGCCGACGTCGCGTTGCGAACCGCCGCCATTCAGACCGCGGCATCGATCGTCGAGCTGGCCGGCATCATCGTCGAGTGGTACGACTGCACCGACAATGGACGACGTCCGGTGTGCCAGGACGCGCGCCGTTCAGGCAACTTCATCGCCCGCATGATGCCGGCGCTCACGCCCGGGTCACTGCGCCGGCCATCAGTCGAAGCGCTTGGCACGCAAGGCGACGCCGAGCCGCCCCTCGGCGTTGCCGTCGTCGATCCCGAAACGCACGTCGGGAAGATGGCGACCGTGTTTCACGATCAAGTCGAGGCCGTGGCGCGGCGTACCGGTGTCGCGCGCAGCGAGCTCCTCGGCCGCGCTCTGGCCCACGAGGTCGGCCACCTGCTGCTCGGCGTGCGTGGACACAGCCGCACGGGCATCATGCGCGCGGTGTGGACTGACGACGAACTCACCCGCGATCGTTCCGAAGACTGGATGTTCACGACGGCTGATCGCCAAAGACTCCAGCAGGTTTTCATCGAGGACTAGCCCGCCGGGTCCACAGAACAGGACCCGGCCTACGGCGCCCTGAGCCGAAACGTCCCGTCGTCCTGCCGCTCGCGAAACGCGGTGTGGCAGCTCCCACACGTCTGATTCAGCGCGGCCACCGACGTCTTCACTGCGTCCCAGTTCCCCGCCTGCCAGCGCTGTTTCTATTGATCCGATCTGTACGCGCGCTTCCTTCGCGTGTGTTGCTGCCGCGTGTCGAAGGTCGCCAAGCACCGTCTCGGCTTGCGCAAACGCGGGACCGATCGCTGCAAGGTTCGTCTTGACGACGTCTGTCTTCGACTCCTGCGCGGCGGTGCGCAGTGCGTTGAACGCCGGAGAGATCGTTTTCATCGCCGCGGTCAGCGCCACGTCGGCCGGCGTCGGCGGCGGGATCGGCTTTCTCGCCAGCTCGACGTAGCGTCGAGTTGAGCACCGAGGAGGCGACGAGCACCGGCTGTCCCATGTACTTCGCGCCGACGTCGTCCGGCAGATCGAGCACGTAGTCGGGCGCCACGCGTCGCCAGCGCGGACGGCTCGAGCTTCACGACCTGGCCTCTCACCAGGAAGTACTTCTTCTGATCCAGCGACGAGGTGAGATACGGCGCGATGACCAGGATCGGCTTGCCGACTCCTTTCACGTCCTTCGGACCCGCCATCTTCTGCTGGTCCATCAGGAACGTCGTCTTCGAGACCATCCGCTCGACGCCGGCGGTGATGGTCACGAGCTTGCCGAAGTACTGATCGGGCGCGTCCACGATCGTGTTGGTCGCGACCGGCGCGCCGAACGTCGAGTTGTCGTGTCCCTCGCCGCCGCTGCGCATCAAGACCCGACGTGAGCCCGACGAGGATTGCCGCGCCGGCGACGAGCGAGATGCCGATGGTCGATGCACGTGTGTCACGCATGGGTGGTCACTTTGACTGACGCTGAAGCTGCTCGAGGATCTCCTGGCGCTTCTTCGCCTGCTCAACGAGCCGCTGCTGGATTTCCTGCGGGTTGTCGGCGTCGAGCTCGGTTTCGTCGGCCAGCTCGGCGCGCAGCGCACCGCCAATGTTGGCGCCCTTGTCGCTGGCGTCCAGCCCGCGCGCGGTCATCAGCTCGCGGAGCAGCTGCGCCGTGTGCTTGTTCATCATCACGCGGGCGTTGTAGTAGACGCCGTCGGCAATCGTCAGCGGCAGCCAGCCGCGGCTGTTGCGGACATCGAGCCTCGCGCCGGCGTTCACCAGGTGCATGACCGCCTCGTTCGATCCGCGCCAGGCCGGACCGTGCAGCGCCGTCTCGCCGTTCTTGTCGACGTCGTTCACCGGCGCACCGAGATCGAGCAGGATCTTCACGGCATCGGCCGATTCCTCGGGCAGACCCGGACTCTCGCCCTGCGAATAGACGCCGACACCCGCCGCCACCATCAGCGGTGAATCGCCGTCGACGTTGCCGATGAACGGATCGGCGCCGAGCTCGAGCAGCACTTCCATCAACGGCACATCAACGGACTTCGCGGCGAGGAAGAGCGGCGTGCGCGCCAAACCGGTTCAGGCTGTTGCGGCCCTCCATGTCCGAGTTGGGCTCCCTCGTCTGTCTGGCGTTGACGTCAGCGCCGTGCTCGACGAGCGCGCGCGCCAGATCGAGGCTGCTGACGTTGCCGATCGGCCGCTGACCGGGATTGTTCTGGCCGCGCTGCGGCCGCCGCGACCACGCAATCTGGTGCAGGGCGGTCCAGCCCTGACCGGCGGCGTTCGGATCGATGCCGTGCTTCAGCAGCGCCGCCGCGGCCTCGTAGTTGTTTCCCTGCACGGCGGTGACGAGCGCGCTGGTACCATCCGGCAACGTCTCGTTGATGCGCGCACCTCCCGCGACGAGCGCATCGATCGTCGCGATCTGTCCCTGGCGCGCCGCGAACAGCAGCGGCGTCCAGCCGAACACCGAGCGGGCACTCACGTTGGCGCCGGCCTCGATGAGGACCCTGGCGACGTCGGCGTTGCCTTCGTGCGCGGCCCACATCAGCGCCGTCTGCTGCTTCCACTTCTCCGCCGCGTTCACGGCGGCGCCGCGCGCCAGCAGCAGGCGCACGGCCGGCACCTTGCCGGTGCGGGCCGCCGTCATGAGCGGCGTCTCGCCCTCCGGCAGCGCCACATTCGGATCGGCGCCGGCGTTGAGCAGCAGCTCGATCATCGCGGCGTTGCCGTTCACGGCCGCCGAGTACATCGGCGTGACGCCGTAGCGATTCACGGCCTTGACGTTGGCGCCCGCGCGCACGAGCGCCTGCGCCATCGCCAGATTGTCGAGATCCGTCGCCCAGTGAAGCGCCGTCGTGCCGTCCTTGCTGGCGACGGTGGCGGCCTTGGGCTGCTTCAGGAACAGTGCGCACCGCTTGCGAGGTTGCCTGCCTTCGCCGCGTCAACAATCGTCACCGGCGAACCGGCAGCATCGAGCGAGGCCGCCCGAGCCGCGATCAGAGCGATGAGAGTCGCAGAACCTATCCAGTGTTTCATGATGAGCCCTTCGCACCTTCGCACCTCGCACCGTCGCACCGTCGCAACCTATGTCTTCAGATCGATCGCGCCCGCGCTGTCGCCGAAGCTGTCGATTGGCACACCCGAGTGGTTGGCGACACCGACGAGGAGGTTCGACAACGGCGTGCCCATCTTCATCGCGACGTGCTGATTGCCCTTGAAGCCAGCCGCTCCGCCGACCAGCGCGATCGGCACGTCCATGTGCGAGTGGATGTTGCCGTCGCTCATGCCGCCGCCAATCATCAGCAGCGAGTGATCGAGCAGGCTGCCGTCGCCGTCCGGCGTACTCCGCATCTTCTCGACGAGGTACGCGAACAGCTCGACGTGCCACGTGCAGAGCTTGGTGTACTTCGCCAGGCTGTCGGGCGCGTTGCCGTGATGCGACATCGAGTGGTGCGACTCGTTCAACCCGATCTCCGGATACATGCGGGCGCGCTGCTCTGCGCCATACATGAACGTGGTCACGCGCGTGATGTCGGCCTGGAACGCGAGGTGCTGCAAGTCGAACATCAGCTTGGCGTGGTCGTCGAATCGCTCGGGCACGCCGATGCCCGGCCGCTCGTATTCCGCGGTTGGCGATTCGGCGTTCTTCGCCTCGGTCTGCTGAATCCGCCGCTCGACCTCACGCAGCACGTCGAGGTAGTCCGACACCGTCGATCGATCCGCGGGACCGAGCTTGGTCTGCAAGCCGTGCATCTCCTGGATCGCCGAGTCGAGAATGCTCTTCTTCGTCCGCGCCGCCGCCAGCTGGTGCTCGGCCGAGCCACCGTCGCCGAACAGCTGCTCGAACACCAGCCGCGGACTGCTCTGCGTCGGCAGCGGCGTCGTCGGCGACGCCCACGACAGCGTCGTGCCATAGGCGCAGCTGTAGCCGGTGTCGCATCCGCCGGTGACCGAGTTGGGCAGAATCGCCAGCTCCAGCGACGGCAGCGGCGTGTCTTTCTTGAACTGCGAGCGCGATCACCTGATCGACCGACGTGCCGGCGCGCAGGTCCGACCCTTCGGTGCGCTTGATGTGCGTGCCGGTCAGCCACGAGCCGGTGCTGCGGGTGTGATCGCCGTTGCCGTCGCCGAGGCTCTCGGCGGCGCGATTGTGCAGACCGCTGACGACCATCAGCTGTTTCCGATACGGCTCGAGCGGGCTGAGAATCGGCGAGAACTCGAAGTCGGCGCCGACCGTCTGCGGCTTCCAGTAGTTCACGCCGGTGTGGTTCATCGCCACGCCGTTCGGCATGTAGAAGAATCCGTAGCGCTGCGCCGGCTTCGCCGTCACCGCCGAGAGCGCCGGCACCATCGCATCCAGATACGGCAGCGCCAGTGATACGCCGAGACCGCGCAACACCGTGCGCCGCGACAAGGCCTTCTTGGTGATGATCATGAATCGGATCTCCTCATCTGGAATGGAGCGCTCTTGACGATGCCGAGAACGATCGACGAGAAGCGGTAATTCTGTGGAGCCGCGTCGCGCAGGATGGCGCGGACGGCGGGCGCATCGTAGTACTCGACGCCGCGGCCGAGTGCATACGTCATCAGGGTCTTCGTCACATTCGCGTTGACCTGTGGTGAGCGAGCCATGAGGACCTTGCGGAGTCCGGGCAGGCCGTCGATCTTCGAGCCGTCGGCGTAGTCGCCGGAGTTGTCGATCGGTTCGTAGTTCTCGTCGAACAGCCGGTACTTGCCGACCGCATCGAAGCTCTCGAGCGCGAACCCGATCGGGTCCATCAGCTTGTGGCAGGACGCGCAGATCGCTCCGGCGCGGTGCTGTTCGAGACGCTCGCGCAGCGTGCGCGACCTTGGTGACCTTCTCGCCGTTCTCCTGGAGCGACGGCACGTCAGGCGGCGGCTCCGGCGGCGGCGCACCCGAGAATCGTCTGCAGCACCCACTTGCCGCGCACCACCGGCGACGTCCGATTCGGCAGCGAGGTCACCGTGAGGACTGCCCCCTTCCCGAGCAGGCCCCGGCGCGGGCTGTCGGCGGGCAGCGTCACGCGCTGGAAGTTGATGCCCTTCACGTTCGGGATGCCGTAATGCATGCGCGAGCCGCTCGTTGACGAACGTGTAGTCGGCGTCGAGCAGATCCGTCAGCGGCCGGTCTTCGCGAACGATGCTGTCGAAGAAGAGCTCGGCTTCCTTCTGAAACGCGAGCGCCAGCGTGTCGCCGTAGTCGGGATAGAGGAACGGATCCGGCACGATGTCCTTGAGCCTGCGCAGCGAGAGCCACTGACCGGCGAAGTTGGTGGTGAACGCCGCCGAGCGAGGATCGGCCAGCATTCGCTTGGTCTGCTGCGCGAGGACCGCAGGCTCGCGAAGCTTGCCTTTCTCCGCCAGATCGAGGAGCTCCTCGTCAGGGATGCTGCTCCACAGGAAGAACGACAGCCGCGAGGCCAGGCTCAGATCGCTGACTCGGTAGATGCTCGACGAGGTCCGGCTGAAGCCGGACACTACAGGCGACGGCGGGTCGAATTCGGTTCTGAACAGGAACGACGGACTGACCAGAATCCGCTGCAGCGCGAGCTCGATACCGGTCTCGAACGTCCCCGACGAGCGGCCTTCGTTGTAGAAGTCCAGGAGCACCTTCAGATCAGCGTCCGTGACCGGCCGGCGATACGCACGTCGCGCCAGCTTCGAGAGAATCGTTTTCGCGCACGGGGCCTCGTCGGCAGACCTTGGCGGGCTTGCAGACGAAGACGCGCTGATACGTGGGGGACGAGGCGGCGCCGCCGGGATTGATCGGCCCCATGATCTCCATCTCGCGGAGCGCCGCGCCTTCGCGCGTCTCGCGGTTGTCGGTCGGCCCGCGGCCGATGTACGGCTTCAGAAACGGCTTGCGGAATCCTTCGGACACCGCATTGGTCTTCATCAGGAAGGTCGCGCGAATCTCGTGCAGGCCGGCCGTGATCGGCACGCGAATGACCCAGTCGTCATCGAGCTTCCGGCGTGCCAGCGCCGCTTCGTCCGGAATCGGATCGCCGTTGGCGTCAACCGCGCGCGGCCGACGCTCGGGGCCGGTGCCAGGCGCTCTGGCCACCTGACGCTCGATGTTGAGGTCCTCGCCAGGCGTCGCCGGCAGCGTGAACACGTGCACGCGCTCGCCGTCGACGCTGATCTCGAGGTTCTGCTCGCCGATGAAGTGCGGGATGTCCGAGTCGATGCCTCGTCCCACGCGCACCTTGATGTCGTACTCGCCGTCTCGCGGTGCCAGGTAGTCGACTCGCGTGCCGCCGCGCGTGCCCACCGGCATGCCCTCGAGCCTGCACGTCCTGATCGAGCTGGTCGGGCACGCGGAAGAGATCGCCGTTGGGCGGGGCGGGCGTGCCAAGTGCCAGGCGCGAGATCTTCTGCGCCGCATTCAGATAGCGCTCGGCCAGCAGCGGCGACAGCTTCAGGACGCCGGCGATGTTGTCGAAGCCGTAGCTGATCTCGTCGGTCGGCAGCCAGTTCGACGCGTCCACCTCGAACCCGAGCAGGTCGCGCACCGCATTCTGGTATTCGGCGCGGTTCAGACGATGGAGCGGCTCGGTGCGGCCCGGATTCGGGTCGGCCATGGCGGCGCGATCGAGCGCGTTCTCGAGCGACGAGGTGAACTCGTCGATGACCGTCTGCGCCGGCCGCCGCACGCCCGACGGCGGCATCAGCCCGGCGCGCAGCTTGACGACGACCTTCTCCCACTCGGCGGCATGCTCGCCGACGTTGGCGACGTCGAGCGCGTCGAGCGCGAGACCGCCGGTCTTCAGCCGCTGGTTGTGGCAGGTGACGCAGTAGGTGTCGACAAAGGTCTTGGATGGAACGACGGCTTCGGGATGCGCCGCCATCGGCGTCGACCTGGACCGCGAGCCACCGCGCTCGCGCGGCGCGGGAGGCGCCGACTGTGGTCGATGTCTGAGAGGCCGTATCGGCGACAGACGAGGCGAACAGCTGCCGAGCAGGCGAGGAAGAAATGAACCCAACGTATCTTCATGCCATCTCCAGCTCCTCACCGCTAGCCCACAGCAAGTGCAGTTCCATCGCGCGTCGACGCGAGCGGCATCGAGCGCAGCACGCGATTTCCCCGCATAAACACAGGCGATTTCGCACGAAAGCGGATCGGCATCGACGCGTGAGCGACGGCGCGCCCGCAGCACGCAGTCTTGTCGGATTGACATTTCAACGGCGGTCAAGAATGTCAGGGACGATCGCCGCCGGGCGATCTCAGCGAGGCGTCGGAGATCGCGGAAACGCTGTGCGCGGAACAAATTCGGCGCGAGTGGAGAGGAGGGCCCAATGTTGTCGGAATCGGAGATCACGGAGCGTCACCTCCGCTGCACTCAGCGAGCGATCAGGTCGCTGATCGCGACAGCCGTAGTGGCGCGGAACGACGTCTCACCCGCAGACGCGCCGTTCGCCTGGAGGATGTAGGCCGTGATCGACTCGTAGGTTTCCGTGCTGAGGGAAGCGCCGCCGGGCGGCATCGACGCCGACAGGTACTCGAACAGATCCTTGGTGCTGCGCGCGCGCCACGTGCTCGTGAAGACGGGGCCAGCCAGTGGAGGTGTGTCGTTGCTGCCACTCAGGTCGGGCATGTGGCACGACGCACAGCTCGTGGCGTACGCACTCCGCCGGCCGCGGCCTGCTGCGCGGTAAACACCGTCGGCACCCGCGCCTGACGCGCGATGAGCACCTCGCTCGCCGCGAACAGCAGCGCCGCCGCAGCGATCGGCCGCATGCTCACTTCGTGCGAGCCGCCTGCACTTCGATTTCGACCAACGCGCCCGCCGCCACCAGCGCCGCCACCTGGAAGGTCGAGCGCGCCGGCTTGTTCGGTTGAGCGGCGGTGCCGAAGTACTTCGCGTAGGCGGCGTTCATGCCGGCGAAATCGAGCTTGTTCCCCATCGCCGGATCGGCCGCCATGTAGACACGCATCATCACGACGTTCCCCATCGTGAGTCCCTGCTCTTTCAGCAGGCCTTCGATCTTGGCGAACGTGCTCTCCGACTGGGCCTGGGTGTTTCCGTAGACCGCCGGGGTGCCCTTCTCGCGATCGGCTGGCGTGAGTGGA
This sequence comes from uncultured Acidobacteriota bacterium, assembly GCA_963728305.1. Taxonomy (GTDB): domain Bacteria; phylum Acidobacteriota; class Vicinamibacteria; order Vicinamibacterales; family UBA2999; genus Gp6-AA40. Next base: position 4,505 of record CAVSKE010000039.1, on the reverse strand, counting down.
GTCGGCAGCTGCCCGCTCAGATAGAGCATGTCGCCCACCCACACTCCGGTGGCGATGCCTGCTTCCTTCGTTTGTATGTGCTTGACCTGCGCGGCCGCCGGCATTGAACCAGCGGCGGCGATCAGTGCTCGCAACGATGTAGGTCTTGATCCGCATATCACGCTCCGGCGAGTTGCGAGGACGAAGGATGGTGTGCCGACTGGCCGGCCGTCATCACGTGCTCGTGAAGCTGCTTCACCTGCTTCCACGCGGCGCCAACAGCGCCTTCCAGCCACGCCCCATTGCCGCTCACAGCAGCGCAGCCAAGGAACATGCGGTTGTCGCGCTTGCCAAGCACCGCCAGCCGGCCGGCGTTGGCTCCGCCGGCGGCACTGCCGCCGCCACCTCCGGCGAACGCACCCATGCTGTACGGAACCCGTTCCCAGAACGTGCAGTACGCCGTCTCGTACTCGGTGCGAATCTGCGGATGCACCTTGCTGGCGTGCGTGAGCACGTGCTCGATGCGCCGCTGGACGGGCATGTCGATCACGCCCGCCATCTGCCCGTTGCCGTAGAAGCCAAGCAGCACGCCCTTGTCGCCGAAGAAGCCGGTCGACGGGTATGAGAAGTTGCCGAACGGAAGATTCGAGTAGAGATGACCGCCAAAGATCCGGTCGTCCTCTTCCCAGAACCGGCGCTTCATCTGCAGCCCCATCTTCGCGCTCGGGCTGTACGGCGTCGCTTTCGCCGCCGTCATCGTTTCCGGCGAGAGGTCGACGTCGAGGCGGCTCGAGGATCGAGAGCGGCAGGCACGACACGCAGTAGTCGGCGGTGAGCTCGCTGGTCGCGCCGGTCTTGACGTTCTTGTACGCGACCCTGACGTTGCTGGTGCCCTGACGGATCGACGTGATCTCGGCGCCGAGCGTGATGGTGTCTCCGAGCTTCCGCTGAAACGCTCTCGGAATCTGGTCCATGCCGCCCACCGGCTGGAACATCGGCGCCTGCCCTGTGCCGTCGAGCACCGATCGAATGCGATTGGCAAAGCCGGACTGCAGCAGCGCGCGGAAGTCGTGCGGGTCGCCAGGACCGCGCCCGCTGTTCTTGCGATAGGCACGATCGGCGGAATCGAGGTAGCCCTCGGAGACGAGGAACGTGACGAAACGTTCCTTGTCGTCCTTGGTCAACGGAAGATCGAGGGCATCCTGATTGACAGCCTTCGCCATCAGCTCGCAGGTGTAGCCGAGCATGTCGGCCTTGATCTCGCGCAGCCGCACCTTCTTGTTCGCCAGCGGGCCGACGTTGTCGCCTTCGTAGTAGTAGTACGACGACTCGTTCTCGTTGACGAAGAGCTCGAGCGGCACGCCGAGCTCCTTGCAGTAGCCGAGCACACCGGTGTGCCAGTGCGGGAGACGCCACGGTCCGCCGTTGAAGTACAGCCCTTCGTCGAACTTGCAGACCTGCGTTTCACCGTTCGGACCGGTCTCGGTGTGCGTCGCGCCGCGCCGCACGGTCCAGTTCACACCGCCGACGCGATCGCGCGCCTCGAGAATGCGAACGTCGTATCCCAGCTTGCCGAGCTCGTAACCGGCGACCAGTCCCGACAGTCCCGCGCCGAGGACGATCACGTTCGTTCCGTTCGGCCGGCCGGCGAGAACCGGGCGAGGCCCGGCCTGCGCCGCCATCAGGTCCCACGAGCGCATCGCGCTCATCACCAGCGCCGATCCGCCGACGACGCCGAACTGCTCGAGGAAGTTGCGGCGAGTCAGCACCGACGCACTCGTTTCTGGTCGTCAGTCGGACTTCCAGGATCTGGGTGCCCTCGTCCTGGTCATGTCTGGCGATGCCAGGTTGGTACCAAGCGACATGCGACGCTGCGTCGATCTCGGCGACGCGCCTAGTAGCCCATCGCGTAGCAGTCGCGCCGCGCATCTGCGCCAGCGAGCCGGTTGCCGGTCGCCGGATCGATCATCACGCCCGTCGCGCAGCCGGAGATGCCGTACTGCCTCGTCTCGGTCACCTCGTGTCCGCGCGCCTTCAGCTCGTCGAACACCTTCTTCGAAATCGGCACCTCGACATTCATCCGGTTGAAGCCGGCGCGATGCGGCCACACCGATCCATAGAAGTGCATCGTCTGGAAGCGCGGCCACGCGAACGCGGTGTGGAGGTTCGGATACCAGTCTTCCCAGAACTCGACGACGTTGAGGAAGGCCTGCAGGATGGTTTGCTCCTGGTTGTCACCGCCCGGCGTGCCGAGGGCCATGAACGGCTTGTCGTCTTTCAGGATCAGGCTCGGCGTGAGGGTGTAGCGCGGCCGCGCGCGCGGGCGCAGCTGGTTGGCGCGCGTCTCGTCGAGCCAGAACTGCTCACCGCGAACGCTCATCGCAATGCCGGTGTCGGCGAGGATCACCGCGCCGCCGATCCAGCCGCCGCTCGGCGTCGCGTCAAACATGTTGCCGTCCTTGTCGATGACCGACACATGCGTCGTGTCCTTCGGGATGCCGTTCGACGCGAGGAGCTCGACCATCGGGATCTCGAGCAGCGCCTCGTCCGCGACTTCGTTGGCCTTCCAGAACGCCCACTGCTTCACCTTCGAATCGAACGGCAGCGGATCGCCGGCAATGAACGAGCGCGACGCGCGCCTGGGATCGATCAGCTCCGCGCGCGACTTTGGCGTACTCCTTCGACAGCAGACCCTCACCGGGCGTTCTTCACGAACGCCGGATCGCCGTAGTAGGTGTCGCGGTCTGCGTAGGACAGCTTCATCGCCTCGATGACGGTGTGGATGTAATCGGCGCTGTCGTGTCCCATCGCGCGCAGATCGAAGTTCTCGAGGATGTTCAGCGTCTGCAGCAGCTGCGGGCCCTGGCTGTTGAAGCCCTGCTTGTAGATCGTGTAGCCCTTGTAGGTCGCCGACGTCGGCTCCTCGACCTTGGCGTAGAACTCCGCGAAGTCGCTGAGCTCGAATGGCGCGCCATGCTCCTTCAGGAACTTCACCATCGTCTCGGCGATGTCGCCCTTGTAGAAGCGATCCCGCGCGGCGACGACGCCCTTCGCCCGGTTGCGCTTGCCGGCCTTGCGCTCGGCCTCGACCATCTTCTTCAGCGTGCTCGCCAGCGTCGGCAGCTTGATGGTCTCGCCCGGCTTGTACATCTCGCCATCGGCCTTCAGCCAGTAGCGCTGGTTGTCGGGCCATGACTTGAAGAACTCGAGATTGCCGCGAATCGAATTCGCGGTGCGCGGGCGCATCGGGAAGCCGTTCTCCGCATACTCGATCGCGCGCGCGGAGACCTGCTCGAACGTCATCGAGCCCCACTTCTCGAGCACGGTCAGCGCCGAGTGCAGCGCGCCCGGGATCACGGCGGGGTCGAGGCCTTCGCCGTCGAGCGTCTTGTTCTTCGCCTTGTACCAGTCGAGCGTCGCGCCCTTCGGCGCCCAGCCCTGACCGACGACTGAGGTGACCTTCTTCTCGCTCATCGGATAGACGAGCACGAGCGCCTCGCCGCCGAGGCTGTAGAGATCCTGTTCGACGACGCCGCCGACGAGCAGTGCGGCGACGCCGGCGTCGAAGGCGTTGCCGCCCTTGAGCAGGATCTCCAGCGCGGCAGCCGACGTGAGCGGATGTCCCGCGGAGACGCCTGCCGATGAACCGATGATCGGCGGCCGGGTCCCACCAACGATCGGCTCGGGTGCGCCGGGCTTCGGTGGCGTGGCCGGCGCCCTCCGCCCTCCGCCGCCAGGCTCATCCTGCGCGGCGACGATCGGCGACATGAGCATCGCGGCCGATGCAACTGCAACTGCGAGCGCGAAGCAAAGAGTGACGCGTTTCATCGTGGCTCCTGGAGAAAGCGTTGTTGCGGGATAGCAACGCGCATTCCAACGCACCCGCGGCGCCACTGCGGAAACTGGCGTGATTTGCCGCTATTCACGCGCGCGCGCGTCACGGTCGTGGCACGCGTACGACGTGTATGGCGCTTCGGCTCGCGCGCGCAGACACTCCTGTCGCTTTGACGCGCGCACGACGATCGAGACGCAGGGCTTTTGCGTGCGTGCCCGCAGCACGACCACGTGGCGAGGCGATTGCTCAGCCGAATACGCAATGCGCCACACACTCGCCTCGGTCCTCATCCTCGCCTGCGCGTCGATCGCGAACGCGCAGGCCACCATCACACCATCCAAGCGTGCACTGGCCACTCGCGTGGCCGACGGCGCGATCCGCGTCGATGGTCAGCTCGACGAATCCCTCTGGGAGCAGATGCCGGCGCATCGTCGACTTCGTTCAGAAGGAACCCGTCGAAAATGCATCGCCCACAGAGCCGATGGACATTCGTGTGGCGTACGACTCCTCGGCGCTCTACGTCGGCGCTCGCATGCACAAGAAGCCCGGCGCTCGCGATCCAGGCACCGATGGGCCGGCGCGATCGCCTCGAGCAGGCAGAGAGCCTCCTCGTCGCACTCGACACGTTCCGGGACCGGCGCACCGCCTACGTCTTCGGCGTCACGGCGTCCGGCGTACGCATCGATCGATT